>NZ_JBITDB010000007.1:150612-384469 GCF_044453825.1 Kribbella sp. NPDC051620 | reverse complement strand
CACACCCGGGATCATGAACTTCGACTAGGTGGGAAAGTCATACCGAGCCTGGCGACCAGACCTCCCACTACGGGAGCCACCAAAACCGTAACGGGGTGGGACGGGTGGGTTGGTGGGGTTGGTGCTGTGTGGGGCAACGACGGGCGGCAGCGTCGCGGGGTGTGAGGTCTTGCGGTGGGGAAAATTGTGGCTGAGGGTGGCGGGGAGTGGTTAGTTAGTTACGGGAAAAACTCGACCGCCCCGAATGGAGATCACCGTGCGCTCGTTGAAGAGAAGTGGGCTTGTGCTGCTTGCCGTCGTTCTGCTGATCGGTGGGATTCCGGGTAGCGCCCAGGCTTATGCGAACGCGTTCTTTCCGACTCAGAGCTCCGGCAACCGCGGTGCCGATGTGCTGGCGATTCAGTATCTGCTGCAGCACAACGGGCAGTCGGTGACGGCTGATGGGGTGTTCGGCGCGACCACCGTGGCCGCGGCCAAGAGCTTTCAGACTGCCAAGGGGCTCGGCTCCGATGGCATCGTCGGGCCGCAGACGTGGGGTGCGTTGGTGCCCACGGTTCGGCTCGGTGACAGCAACGCGGCCGTGAAGGCGCTGCAGGTCGAGTTGAACGCGAAACGCCGGCTCAGCCTTGCTGTCGACGGGGTCTTCAGTACTGCGGTCCGCGACGCAGTCGTCGCGTTCCAGTCGCACGCCGGGATCGGCGCTGACGGCATCGTCGGGCCGATCACCTGGCGCAACCTCGCCTGGCACTACGACTACCCCGACTTCACCGCCAACCTCTGCGACCAGGATCCCGACGGCAACGGCACCGCCGCCAACTGGGCCGCTGCGGCCGCTGTTGCCCAGCTAGAGGCTGCCGCCCGCTCCTTCGCGGGCACCAACCAGGGCAAGGTCGGGTACGGCGACGCCGGGTTCGAGCACGGTGGCGATATCCCCGGCCACGGCAGCCATGACAACGGCATGGACATCGACATCTGGCCGATCCGCACCGACAACGCGCAGTGCACCGCCGGACGGATCACCTGGGAGTCCGCGACATACGACCGCGCCGCGACCCGCCAGCTCGTCCAAGCAGTCCGCGCGGCGGCACCCGGGCACGTCAAGTTCATCTGGTTCAACGATCCGACGCTGATCAGTGAGGGCCTGACCGCCAACTGGCCGGCTCACGACAACCACCTCCACATCCGGTACTGCGAGAAAGTCCACCCCAACTCCACCTATGTCTGCTGACAAACTGGTGAAGTGACGACACTCGACCTGACCCCAGACGAACTGCTCACCACCACCCGTACCGTCCGCAAGCGGCTCGACCTCGAGCGGGCGGTGCCGATGGAGCTGATCCGTGAGTGCATCGAGATCGCGCTCCAGGCGCCGTCCGGGAGCAACCGGCAGACGTGGCACTGGCTGGTGATCACCGATGCGGAAAAGCGGGCAGCGATCGGGGAGTACTACCGGCGTTCGGTCGAGTCGTACCTGGAGTCGCCGGGTGCGGCCGGCCGGCTGCACGCGGACGACCCGGACAGGGCGCCGGTCCAGCAACGAGTCGGGTCGAGTGTCGCCTACCTGGGCGAGAAGATGGGCCAGGTACCTGTCCTGGTCATCCCGTGCCTGCAGGTGAAGTCCCTGGGCGCGGGCAACCAGGCCGGCATCTGGGGCTCGATCCTGCCGGCCGCATGGCAGTACTGCCTCGCCGCCCGCGCACGTGGCCTCGGTACTGCGTGGACGACGCTGCACATGACCTATGAGCAGGAGATCTCGGAGCTGCTCGGGCTGCCGGACGACATCCGGCAGTCCGTCCTCCTCCCGACCGCCTACTACACCGGCGACACCTTCAAGCCGGCCCCGCGCCAACCCGTCGAGGAAGTTCTGCATATCGACGGCTGGTGATCCGCTGGTCGGTTGCCTAACAACCAAAGCTGTTTTAGGTTGTTAGTGAGGTGATCTTCCATGACCTACCAGCCTGAACTCATCGGTGGCCACGTAGCTCTGGACCTGCTCAACACCGTCTCGTGGCGCCTCGACCCCGCCCGCACGATCGACCGGATCGCCACGCCGGAAGCGCTGGCGATCTGGTGTGGCGCGATCGGCTTCGCCGATCTGCTGAGCGGAGCGGATGTGTCTGCGGCGGCTCAGCTCGGGCGGGTTGCTGCCGTGCGCGAGGTCGTCTACCGCGCGATGGTTCCTGTCGCGCGTGGGTTGGAGCCGGTGGAGCTCGGAGCGGTGCAGCGGCTGCTGGTGGGGGCGCTGGGGCGGGCGACTCCGCGAGGGCTGCGGCCGTTGGATTGGGTGGGGGCCGATCTGGTGGATGAGTTGGTGTTGGCGGCTGGGCGGTTGGTGGAGCGGGAGGATCTGGGGCGGCTGCGGGAGTGTCAGGACGCGGGGTGTGGGTGGCTGTTCCTGGATCGGAGCAAGAACGGGTCCCGGCGGTGGTGCAGTTCGGGGGACTGCGGGAATCGCGCCAGGGCCAAGCGGCATTACGAGCGGCTGCACGGCGGTACGGGGAGGCCGGCGTGAGGCGGCGGGCGTTCGGCCCGGGCCGAGGGGGCCGCGCGGGCAGATGGGTGGGGGCTGAGCGGCGGCGGGAGTTCGTGGCCGGGATGCGGATGGGCGTGGGGCCGGGGGCGGCCGCTTTTGTGCTGGCGTTGAGTTTTGGGGCTGAGGCGGTGGCTCGCGGGTGGGGGTTCGGGCTGCCGGTGGTGTTCTCGATGTTCGCGTTCTCGGGGTCGGCTCAGTTCACGTTGCTGACCACGCTGGCCGGCGGATCGGCGCTGGCAGCGATTGTCTCGGCGGTGCTGATCAACGCGCGGTACTTGGTGATGAGCGTGGCGCTCAACAACAGTCTGGAAGGCGGCCGGATCAGCCGGGCGATCCAGGCGCAAGCGTTGTGCGACGCCTCGTTCGTGGTTGCCCACGGCAACGATGGTGGGTACGACATCGCCCGGCTGGTCGGCGCGAGCGTCCCGCAGTGGCTGCTGTGGAGTTCCGGTACGGCGATCGGCGCGCTCACCTCGCCAACACCTGAACTGATGCATCAACTCGGCCTGGACGTCGCCTTCCCGGCGTTCTTCCTCATCCTCGCCATCGACGAACTGCGCCGCTCGAAACGCGCGGCGGTGGCTGCTCTTCTCGGTGCGACGATCGCCGCCGGACTGCTCTTCGTCACCACTCCCAGCTACGCGCTGCTCGGTGCGATCGGGGCGGCGCTCATCGGCGTACTGCCGCAGGAAGAAGGTGAGCTCGCATGAAACTCTGGCTGTCCGTCCTGGCCGTGACCGTGATCAGCTCGCTGATGAAAGCGAGCGCCCCGCTGCTGATCGGCGCGCGCAAACTCCCACCCGCGGTGATCAGAATGACCGCGCTGACCGCACCGGTCCTGCTGGCCGGCCTGATCGTGACTGAGCTCGGTGGCGAACACTGGCAGGCGCTCGACTGGACCAAGGTCGTCGGCACAGCGACGGCCGGCGGACTGTGCCTGGCCAAGGTGCCGATGCTGCTGGCCGTTGCCGGCGGCATCGTCGTCACCGCGCTGCTCCGGCTCAGCCTGCGGTAGCCGCCATCTCCTCGATGGTCAGGCCGCTCAGGATCGAGTGTGGCTCGGTGACGGTCAGATCGAGCGACGGATCAGCGGCCTCGTCGCGAACCTTGACGAGAAGCCAGTCGCCGTCGCGACCGGTCCGGGTGAAGGCCCAGGAGCCGGTCAACTTCACGCCCTGCAAGGCGAAACGGAAGTGCCCGCGCTCGATGGCCAGCGCCGGCTTCACCAGCTTGCGGTCCTTGTCCCGCGTCTGGTTCTGGTAGTCGCCGGCATCCCACACGATGACCGCGCCACTGCCGTAGCGGGCGCCCTCATGCACGCCTTCGTACGTCGCATACGACATCTCGTGATCGTCGGTCGGTACGGCCAGCCTCTTCACGACAGGATCCAGTGAAGGCCCCCGCGGCACCGCCCACGACTTCAGGACGCCGTCCACTTCAAGCCGTATGTCGTAATGCATTCGCCGCGCATCGTGCTGCTGAACCACAAAGACAGGCATGAACCCTCCGCTAGTGGTCCGCCGCGCAGACAAGTCTACGGCGGACCACCGCGGGGAGGGCGCTGCCAGGCCTGACGGGAGGGTCAGGCGGCGGCAGCGGCGGGGGGCTCGATCTGCTCGCGCAGGCGATCCAGGATGCCGCGCAACAGGCGGGAGACCTGCATCTGGCTGACGCCGATCTCGGCGCCGATGTCGGCCTGGGTGTGACCCTCGACGAAGCGCAGTTCGAGGATCTTGCGTTCGCGCGGGTTGAGGTCGTTCAGCACCGGCTCGAGCATGGCGACCGCCTCGGTCCGCTCGAAGGCGCCGTCCTCCTCGTCGGCGATCGTGTCGGCCAGGCTGGCCGTGGACTCCCCGTCGAGCGGGCGGTCCAGGGACAGTACGGAGAAACAACCGTCGGCAGCGAGCGCTGCCTCGACCTCGGAGACGGTCGTGCCGAGTCGCTCGGCCAGCTCCTCCAGGGTCGGATCACGCTGCAGGTCCTGCACCAGCTGCGGTCGCACGGAGGCGATCGAGCCCTGCAGCTCCTGCAGTCTGCGCGGGATCCGCACGGTCCAGGAACAGTCCCGGAAGTAGCGCTTCACCTCGCCGCGGATGGTCGGTACGGCGTAGGCGAGGAACGGCGTCTCGGTGTCCGGGCGGTAGCTGCGGGCGGCCTTCACCAGCCCCAGGTACGCGACCTGGTCGAGATCGTCGGACTCGACGCCCCGGCCGCGGAAACGGCCGGCGATGCTGTGGGCGATCCCGAGATTCAACTCGATGGCTTCGTCCAGCAGGAGCTGCCGGACCGCTTCGTCGGTGGACTGCGCGCGCCGGGTGAGAAGGTCCCGGGTGGTCAGATCGCGCTGCTGTTTCGGATCGCTGTGCTTCTTCGGTTCGGCAAGTACGGTAACCATGATTCTTGACCTCGCGACTGTGAGTCACGGCGCGGCACATGTCTGGACCGCGGTCAATATCTGTGAAGTCATTCCTACCCCATGGATGACGAAGTAATCCATCCGAGGGCCGATTTACACGAACTCGCAGGCGCCTAGTCGAGGCTCCGCAACACAGCGAGCGCGGCAGCCGGCGTCCGGGGTGAGTCGCGCCAGCGGAGCGACCATCCGTACGGCGGTACGCCTGCGGCGAGTGGCCGGACGACTACTCCGGGTGGGTACGGCGTCGACAGGAGACCGAGCGCGACGCACTCGCCGGCCTTGACCAGTTCGGCTGCCGAACTGCCGGTGGCCGGATGGCGGCGGGGGGCGAATCCCGCAGTACGGCAGCATGCGAGTACGAACTCGTTCCACTCCGGCGCGAGGTCGTCCTGGGGTAGGTAGTGCAGTTCGTCGGTCAGCTCTCGTACTGCGACCGACTCGGCAGCGGCCAGCGGGTGCCGTGCGGGGAGTGCCACCCCGAGGGCTTCGCGGCGGATGATGCGCTGCATGACTCCGTCCGGGCAACGGGCGGTGGAGCCGCAGAGAGCCAGGTCGAGTTCACCGGCGAGCAGGCGTTGCTGTTGCTCGCGGGTGCCGCGGCTGCTGATCTCGAGCCGGAACGAGGGCAGCCGGTCGCGCAACCGGGCGAGCACAGCGCGCGGGGTAGCGAGATTGGTGTGGCGCATGTCGATCCGGAGTACCTGATCACGCTGCGCGGCGGCAGTGGCGTCGGCGACTCCGGACTTGATCGCTTCGAGCGCGCCACGGGCGTGCGGGAGGAAGGCGTCACCGGCGGCGGTCAGCGTCACGCCGCGAGGCGAGCGGTCGAACAACTGCGCGCCGAGCTGGGTCTCGAGCCGGCGGATCTGGTTGCTCAAGGCTGGTTGAGAGACGTACAGCCGGCGTGCCGCGGCGGTGAAGTGCAGTTCCTCCGACATCACCAGGAAGTACCGCACCAGCCGTAAATCGACGTCCATGCCCGTCGGACCTTCTCCACACACTCGCCCACCAGAAGCCTGCGAGGCTAGTGCCACCGACTCGCACGCGTCGAGGGCTCGGAGCAGAGAACACGAATCCCTTACACGGAACGAAGAAACTGTCGGCCATTTGGCCGACAGCGGCGGCCGGTTGTGACGGCCGGGCACGGAACGGCCCCGGCGCTGTCTGCTCAACGCCGGGGCCCATGGCAACCGTTGTCTTGCTTGTCTTTCCGGTGCCCCTTGCTCCCGTTCTGAATCGAGGTGCCGATCACATTCTTCAGTTCCCGGGCCACTCCCCGGTCCAGCGCTCGAACGCCTTCGCACCACCGCGGTCGACAGCTGCCTTGACCACGGCGTACACCGCTCCTTGCAACGCGGCGGCGAGCAGGACCTGTCGCCACGGGTACTCGGACTGCAGTGCGTCCGGGGCGTCGTCCTCGTCGCTGATCCGGCGCCAGACCTGCTTGAACACGGCACCGGCGACCAGTCCGCCCGCGATCCCCGAGAGCAACCCGAACGGCCGATAGGCGAGCTTGGCGGCTTTGCTCACCGGCCACGCCCCACAACCCAAGCGGCCGCGCCGACCCCGAGCGCGACGGCACTACCGACTGCGGCTGCCGCCTTGGGGTGCTCCCGCGCGGCAGTCGGCATCTGCTTGGCGCGGGTCGGCAGGTTCCGGGCGCCGTCCTTAGCCCGTCCGCCCGCAGTACTGGCTGCCTGTATCGCGCGATGGCCGGCGCTCGTCGCCGACTCCTTGATGCGGCGGGGCACATTGAGTTGGCGGGTCAGCTCCTGGACGGTGTCGGCCAGATGCCGGCGAGTCAACTCCAGGTCGGCCCGCAGGGCTTCGGTCTCGGTCAGCTGGGTGTCTTTGGTGGTCGTCATACGTTGGCCCTTCCTTCCGGCTGGTGGCCCTTGAGGGCCTCTAGGTCCTCGTGGACGCCTTCGACGGCGTGTTCGGGCAAGGGCGGAGCGGCGTGGCTGACATGCCGCTTGCCGAGTAGGGCGGCGACACCGGCGATCGCGAACAGCACCAGCGCGACGATCAACGCCGACAACCAGGCCGGTACCGCGGCTGCCAAGCCGAGAATTGCCGCGGCGACCAGCGCTCCGACGCCGTAGACGGCGACCGTTCCGGCACCACCGAACAAGCCGATGCCGATCCCGGCCTCCTTGCCCTTGTCCTTGAGCTCGGCCTTGGCCAGCTGCAGCTCGTCGCGGACCAGCCGGCTCACGTCGTTGCTGAGCTGAGCGACCAGGGCGCCGACGTGCTGCTCCTGATGGTCCTCATGGATGGTTTCCGGGTGCGTGGTCATGACAACCCGGTACCCACGCTCCGTGACGGCAAGCAGAGGATCGAGTAGCGGCCAGAAGGTGACCGCTACCCGCGATACGTTCGGAGTCTCATCAGCGAGTGGGAGGGAACTCAGATGGACTGGAAGCTGGAGCTGGTCTCGGTGCCGGTGGCGGATGTGGACCGGGCCAAGGCGTTCTACACCGAGAAGATCGGCTTCAACGCCGACCACGACCACCAGGTCACCGACGAGCTGAGGTTCGTCCAGCTGACCCCGCCGGGGTCGGCCTGCTCGATCGCCATCGGCACCGGGATGCCGCAGGCCGAGCCGGGGTCGGTACGCGGCCTGCAGATCGTGGTCGCGGATGTCGCCGCCGCCCGGGAGGAGCTGGCCGGCCGCGGGGTGGAGGTCAGCGAGGTGCAGGAGTTCCCGTGGGGGAACTTCGTCTTCTTCGACGACCCCGACGGCAACGGCTGGGCCCTGCAGCAGCTGCCCGCCTGGCGCTGACCCGGGTGCTGACCGGGCGCTGACCGGGCGCGGGGCGGATTAGGGACGGACAGTTTCGAAAAGTCCTTGCCTGGTTGGGATGTGAACACCGGGTTTCCGGTCTTCGGACAGTTCGAGATACCGCTGGGTTCGCAATGGTGACCGGTTGTAAGGTGGCCTTTGGTTGAGCAGCCAGCCGGCGTTGGATGCGTCGACGACTGATGTCCCTGCCGAGGACGACTATGACCGATCTGCATCACCACCCCATCCCTGCTGTTCGACGCCGTAAATCCGTCTCCGCCCCTGTTCAGAAGTCTGGTGCCATGCCTGTTGCCACCTCCGTGCGCCCCTCGAGCACGCGGCCGGAAGAAGTCCAGGTCCAGCTGGGCGGTCGATGGATCGCCGGCCAGGCCCTGGCCCACCGCAGCGGCGAAGTGCTGGTCAGCCACCACGGCCACTTGGTCTGGGTGGACCAGCAGTCCGTCCGCAAGGCCTGAGCTCTTCCAAGTACTGGTCGATGGGGCCGAGGTTGATCAGGCCGCTGCCGGCGGACAGTTGGCCGGCTGCAGGGGTCAGTGCTTCGAGTGCTCGGCGCATGGTCTCGTGGTCGTCGTGCTCGATGGCCTGCTTGGCGATCAGGCACCAGCGGG
Source organism: Kribbella sp. NPDC051620 (assembly GCF_044453825.1). Taxonomy (NCBI): domain Bacteria; kingdom Bacillati; phylum Actinomycetota; class Actinomycetes; order Propionibacteriales; family Kribbellaceae; genus Kribbella; species Kribbella sp. NPDC051620. Next base: position 376,109 of record NZ_JBITDB010000007.1, on the reverse strand, counting down.
CCTCCAGTAGGAGGTCTGCGGCCGGCTCTGTTGGGCCGGGCGTTGGTGCGGTGAGGCCGAGGGACTGCAGCGCCAGGTCCAGCAGGTTGTCGGCCAGCATGCCGGGCATGCCTGCGTTGTCCAGGAGGGTCGCAGCCTGCCGGTACGCCGTTTGATCCCCAGCTCGCATTGCCCGGTACCAGGTGGTGAAGACGGCGACCAGCGGCAGCTCTCGCCTTGCGGCCAGGTCATCGGCTGCTGCTGCGTGTGAGTCGGCAGCGGTGAAGTCTTGGAGTGCGCTGCGGGCTTGCATGCGGATGAGGTGGCCCAGTACCTCGTACGTCGTCAGGTCATGGCGGCTGGCCAGGGTGATCAGCTCGGCGCCGATCTCGTCGCGCTGGTCGGCCAAGCCTGCCCGGTAGAAGGTCTGCATGAACAGGCTGTTGAGGGCGAAGGCGAGCAGCGCCGGGTCCTCCAGCTCCCTGGCGAGCTCCACTGCGTCTTGTGCGGCTGCTCGTGCTCGGGTGCTGTTGCTGCCGCGGGATTCGATCGCCACTGTCGCTAGGAGGCGGGCTCGGGCTGCTGGTTGGGTCGCGGCTTTCAGGGCCCGCTCGGAGGCCGCGACGATCGCATCGGCTTGCTGCTGGTCGTCGGAGCGCGTCCAGATCGCCGGTACGTCGTAGAGGCCGATGACTCGGGCTGTCAGCTCCGGGTCGCCCAGTTCCTCGGCGGCGGTGATGGCGGCCAGCCTGTGTTCGCGGGCCGCCTCCAGACCAGTTCCGCCCGTCACTGCGAGGTTGCGGAGGAGTCCGACGGTCGACTCGAGCCGTGCGCGTGCAGTGGAGGCCACTGCACGGTCATAGGCGGCGGTGGCCTTCGCCCAGACCTGTCCGGCCGCTTGAGGGGTCAGGTGCTCGGCCTGGTTGAGGATGTCGGTCTCCAGTCGCTGTAGTGCTGGAGTGGGGTCGACGCCGAGTTGCTCGATGAGGAGGGTCCGGGCGTTGCGTAGTACGGCTAGAGCGTCGCCCTGGCGGTCGCTGCGGTACAGGGCCAGCGCCAGTAGACGCCAGGCGTCCTCGCGCCACGGGTGCTCGGCCACATGCGCGTCCAGAGCCGGTACTGCGTCCGCCGCCAGGCCCATGGCGAGTTGGGCTTCGGCCTGGCGTTCGATGGCGGTCAGCCGGAGTTCCGCGAGCTTGGAGCGCTCGGCGTGTGCCCAGGGGGTGTCGGCGAACTCCGCGTAGGCGGGGCCTCGCCACCAGTCCAGTGCTTCTTGTAGCTCGGCCAGGGACGCTTGGGGCCGGCGGGCCATCACCTGCTCGAAGCGCCATGCGTCGACGTCCGTTGCTTTCAGGGCATAGCCGGGGCCCTCGGTGATGAGCAGCGTGGGCTTTGAGCGCGGTGGGCGGTCGGGTTCCAGTGCTCGTCTCAGCGCCGCGACGAAGGTACGGACTGCGCTGGTGGCGCCGTCCGGCGGGACTGTCCACAGGTCGGCGACCAGCGAGTCGACGGGGACGACGCGGCCGCGGGCGATGACCAGCCGGGCGAGTACCGCGCGGTGGCGCGGGCCCTTGAGGGCGAGTTCCACGCCGTCCCGCCAGGCCGTGACCGGTCCGAGTACGCCGAAAGCCACCACCTGGTCACCGTATAGCGCTGCTCATCGGATGCTCATCGGCGCGCGGCAGGCTGCTTCGTGTGTCAGACGAAAGGACGAAGATGACCATTCCCGGTTTCGGCTACCAGCGCATCGAGGTCGCCGACGGTGTCTCGCTCAACGCGGCCGTGGGCGGCAAAGGCAGCCCGATCGTGCTTCTGCACGGCTTCCCGCAGACCCATCTGATCTGGCGGCACGTCGCCGTCGAGCTCGCCAAGGATCACACGGTGATCTGCCCCGATCTGCGCGGGTACGGCAACAGCGACAAGCCGGTCGAGACCGACGGTACGACGTACTCGAAGCGCACCATGGCCGCCGACATCGTGACCCTGGCCAAAGCTCTGGGCCACTCCCGGTTCGCGCTGGCCGGGCATGACCGCGGTGCCCTCGTGGCCTTCCGGGCCGGACTCGATCACCCGGACAAGATCACCCACCTGGCCTGCCTCGACGTACTGCCGACCCTGGACATGTGGGACGCGATGCATGGTGTCAACGCGGCCGTCGCCTTCCACCTTTACCTGATGGCCCAGCCACCCGGCCTCCCCGAGCAACTGATCGCGTCGGCTCCCGATGCTTTCTTCGGCTACTTCCTGGACCTGTGGATCAAGGACCCGGCCGCGATCCCCGCGGACATCCGCGCCACCTACCTGAAGGCCTCCCGCGAGGCGATCCCCTCGATCATCGCCGACTACCGGGCCAGCGCCGGCATCGACATCACCCACGATCGCGAAGACCTTGCCGCAGGCAACAAGCTGACGATGCCGGTCGCGGTGGTCCAGCAGGACTGGGGTTCCGCACTGGGCTTCGACGCCGCCGCCCTCTGGTCCGCCTGGGCCCCCAACCTCCACCACTCCACCACCACCGCCGGACACTTCATGGCCGAGGAGTCCCCCGAAGAAATCACCAAGACGATCAGGTCCCTCACCGACTAGCCTCCCGAGCTATGGACAACGAGGCGGCGAAGGACCTGGTACGCCGCGGGTACGACGCGCTCTCGGCCCGGTACGACGAGGCGTTCGACGCCGAAACGAAGTACGGACCCTGGCTGGAAGAGCTGCTCGGTCGACTCGACGGCCCGGGGCGCGTCCTCGACCTGGGGTGTGGCTCGGGGGTTCCGGTGGCGCTCACTCTGGCTGACGCCGGCCATCAGGTGGTCGGCGTCGACATCAGCGAAGTACAGGTTGAACGGGCCCGCGAGCGCGTTCCAGCGGCCACCTTCCTCCGAGCCGATGCCACCCAGCTGGAGTTTCCGGCGGCTGGCTTCGACGCGGTGGTCTCCTTCTATGCGTTGATCCACATCCCCCTCGACGAGCAGCGGGAGCTGCTCCGGCGGATCGGCGAATGGGTCCGGCCGGGTGGGCTTTTCGCGGCAACCGTCGGCGCCGGCGCGTGGACCGGCTCTGAGGAGAACTGGCTCGGGGGCGAGGTGCCCATGTGGTGGAGTCATGCCGATGTCGGCACGACTCGGGGGTGGATCGAGGAGGCGGGCTTTGTGGTGGATCGTGAGGAGTTCGTGCCCGAAGGAGCAGTTGGCCACGCGTTGTTGTGGGCCGTGCGGGGCTAACCTCTGGCATGGAGTTGCGGCAACTGGAGTACTTCGTGGCGGTGGCGCATGAGCGGAGTTTTACGCTGGCGGCGCGGCGGCTGCACGTGGTGCAGAGTGCGGTCAGCGCGGCGATCGCGTCGCTGGAGAAGGATCTCAAGGTCACGCTGTTCGAGCGGAACGCTCAACGTGTAGTACTGACGGAAGCAGGTACTGCGCTGCTGCCCGAGGCGCTCGCGGTGATGGATGCGGTGCAAGGGGCCCGGGACGTGGTGGACGAGCTCGGAGCCGGAATGCGCGGCACCGTGCGGGTCGGGCTGCTTCCTGGGCTCGGGTTGATCGACCTGCCCGCGGCGGCTGGCGAGTTCAGGCGGCGGTACCAGAACGTCGAACTGCAGTTGCGGGTCGAGCCCGAGGGGTCGGCCGGGGTGATCGTCGGGCTGCGCAACGGGGACATCGACGTCGGGTTCCTCGGTGTCGGCGCGGGCAGTGTGCCGCGGGAGCTGACCGCTTGGGAGCTGCTGAAGGTGCCGCAGGTGCTCGCCGTGCCGACCGGTCACCGGCTGGCCCGGCGCCGGTCGGTCACGCTGGCCGACCTTGCCGACGAGGCCTTCGTCGACTTCCCGCCGGGCTTCGGCACCCGGACGCTGATCGACCAGCGGTTCGAGGCGGCCGGGATCGAGCGGCAGGTGGTGGTGGAGGCGCTCGGCATCGACAACGGCGTGCAGTTCGTCCGGCACGGGGTCGGGCTCGGCGTCCTGCCGGCGTATGCCGTCGCCGGGGACGAAAGGATCCGCTCGGTCCCGATCGTCGACGAGAACTTCCAGTGGTCGCTCTACATGGCCACGCTGCGGAAGCGGAAGCCGTCGGCCGCCCTCAGGGCCCTGCTCGGCCTGGTGACCGCGCACCTCCAGCACCCCGCCGGGACCGAGCTCGGCCGCGATCTGATGGATCACCAAAACTGATCTACCCATCGAGATGAGTCGTTGGATTTGATCCGTACTCCGGAGCAAGATTCAAGTGTCAGCAAGGACAAGGCACCAGAATCCGGAGTGAACGACATGACAGAGAACGCAACCACCACCACCCAGCGGGTAGCGATCGTGACCGGTGGCTCGCGGGGGATCGGGCGGGAGACCGCCGGCCGCCTCGGGCGTGACGGCTACGCCGTGGTGGTGACGTACAGCGGCAGCCCCGCCGAGGCCGATCAGGCCGTCAAGGAGGTCGAGGAGGCCGGTGGCAGGGCGATCGCGGTCCAGGCCGACGTCGCCGACGAGCAGGCCGTGAACGCGCTGTTCGACCGGGCCGAGGAGGCCTTCGGTGGTGTCGACGTGGTCGTCCACGCGGCCGGCATCATGCCGCTGTCGCCGTTGAGCGACCTCGACCTCGACGTCTTCGACCAGGTCATCCGCACCAACCTGCGCGGCACCTTCGTGGTCGACCAGCAGGCCGCGCGCCGGGTCCGCAAGGGCGGCGCGATCATCAACATCTCCAGCTCGCTCACCCGGCTGGCCCGCCCCGGCTACTCGGCCTACGCCGCGTCCAAGGGCGGCGTGGAGGCGATCACCCTGATCCTCGCCCGCGAGCTGCGCGGCCGTGACATCACCGTCAACGCGGTGGCCCCCGGCCCGACCGCGACCGCCATGTTCTTCGACGGCAAGCCGCAGGAGATCATCGACCGGATCACCGCCGAGCCCCCGCTGGAGCGCCTCGGCCAGCCCGAGGACATCGCCGAGATCATCCATTTCCTGGCCGGCCCGGCTCGCTGGATCAACGGTCAGGTCATCTACGCGAACGGTGGCTCCGCGGCATGACCAAGACCATCCTGATCAGTGGCGCTTCGAGCGGGTTCGGCGCCCTGACCGCACACGCTCTAGCCGATGCCGGGCACATCGTGTACGCCGGTATGCGCGGCATCGCCGGCCACAACGCGTCGGCAGCAGCGGAGGCCAAGCAGTACTCCGACGAGCACCACGTGGACCTCCGTACTATCGAGCTTGACGTCAGTACGGAGGAGTCGGTCCAGCAGGCCGTGCGGACGGTGATCGCCGAGCAGGGCAAGCTGGATGTACTGATCCACAACGCCGGCCACATGGTCCTCGGTCCCGCCGAAGCGTTCACCCCCGAGCAACTGGCCGACATCTACGACACCAACGTCATCGGCACGCAGCGACTCAACCGGGCGGCCCTGCCGTACCTGCGCGAGCAGCGTGACGGTCTGGTGGTCTGGGTCGGCAGCTCGAGTACCCGCGGCGGCACCCCGCCGTACCTGGCTCCGTACTTCGCAGCAAAGGCCGGTATGGACGCACTGGCCGAGAGCTACGCGTTGGAGCTGGCCAGGTTCGGAATCGAGACCACCATCATCGTGCCCGGCGCCTTCACCAGCGGCACCAACCACTTCGCCCACAGCGGCAAGCCGTCCGACGTGGAGGTGGCGGCCGCGTACGACGAGAAGTACGCCGGTCTGATGGACCAGGTCGCCCAGAAGCTGGCGGAACTCGAGCCGGAGTGGGCTGATGTGGCCGAGGTGGCCAAGGCGATCGTGACCGTGGTCGACACCGAGAAGGGCCGTCGTCCGTTCCGCGTGCACATCGACCCGTCCGACGATGGCGCTGCCGTCGTCAACGCGGTGGCCGATCGGGTCCGCGCCGAGTTCCTGCGCCGGGTCGGGCTCGACGATCTGCTGCACCCCGCGGTCTGATCATGGGACTCATCGATGTCCACGCGCACTTCCTGCTTCCCGAGTACGTCGCGGCAGCCGAGCGGGCCGGGCATGTCCGGCCCGACGGGCTGCCAGCCTGGCCGGAGTGGAGTGTGCAGCGGCACCTGGACCTGATGGACAGCACTGGGATCGCCAAGTCGGTGCTCTCGGTGTCGTCGCCAGGAGTCCACTTCGGCGACGACTTCCGGGCACAGGTGCTCGCGCGACGGGTCAACGAAGCAGCGGCCGAGTTGGGGCGGCAGCACCCGGGTCGGTTCGGGTTCTTCGCGAGCCTGCCGTTGCCGGATGTCGATGGGGCGGTGGTGGAAGCGCAGTACGCGCTGGACGTGTTGCATGCGGATGGCGTGGTACTCACTAGCAATGCAGGTGGGCAGTACCCGGGGGACCCGTCGTGGGATCAGCTGTGGCGGGAGTTGGACGCGCGGTCGGCAGTGGTGTTCCTGCATCCCACCTCGCCGCCGCAGTGGCGGCAGGTTGCGCTGGACCGGCCGCGGCCGATGATCGAGTTCCTGTTCGACAGTGCGCGAGCAGTAGCCGACCTGGCGTTGACGGGGATCTTCAACCGCTACCCGAACGTCCGGTTCATCATCACGCACGCTGGTGGAGTCCTGCCGCTACTCGGCGACCGGCTCGACCTCTACCGCTCCACCTACGTCCCTACTTCGGGTGAGCTGCCCAGTGTGACCTCTCAGCTCCAGGAGCTCTGGTACGACGTAGCTGGTACTCCGGTACCGCACCAGCTCCCAGCAGTGGCCGGCACCGACCACCTCCTCTACGGCAGCGACCACTGCTTCACCCCTGCGTCGGCCGTCGCCGCACAGATCGCCGCCCTCGACCAGTCACCCGCCACCGCCAACTGGCGTACCCGCACGACGGCGAACGCAGTACAGCTCCTGGGCGAACGCGTCAGCTTGTGAACCGCCCGGTACCTGAGACGAGCCTGCCCGCGGAAGCGTTTCCAGGCGTACAGTTCTGAGCTGTTGGGTAATCAACAAAGAGCCCCGGCGGTGCTGTCAGGGCCCGCCGGGGCCTCGTTCGACGCTCAGCTCCGGCCGCGGCCGGTGCGCGCCTGGAGTTCGTCGATCAGCTCGGACGCCTGCGCCTTGGTCAGCTCGCCGTCGGGCAACTCCTCGCCGGCCTCTTGCGCCAGCGTCTGCAGATACGACGCCTGCGGCCCGGTCATCGGCTCGTCGCCGGTGGTCCAGTCGGCCGGGTCCTTCTCCGGTACCGGTTGGACCCCATCGGTCGCGCTCATCTGACTACCTGCCCTTCGAACATCCGCTCGTTTGTCCTCGTCCGGCCGCCCTGTACCCGTCGTGCGCCCGGCGCATGCACAAGCCGCTCGCGGAGCCGCCTCCAAGGCTGACGACGGGCAGGCTTATCGTTGGGTACTGCAACCAAATGTCTGGTCCGGGTGAGGCTTCGCCGTACGGCGAAGTGCCGGTCCGTACTCCTCCGCCCCGAGGCAGCTCGATCAGCTGGCTCGGCCTTGTTCGGCAAGCGCGCAGGAGAACCGACCCACGATGTCTGCCACCGAGACCATGGCACCGCCGGCTGCACCGATCGCCGGACAACCGACGCCGACCGCCGGGCAGCCGGCTCCCGGCGGCCCGACCGCAGGCGGCCCGACCGCTGGGGATCCGGCGCTGACGCATCGGGAGATCCTCGAGATCCTGGCCGGGCTGCTGGCCGCGTTGTTCACCGCGATCCTCAGCTCGACCATCGTCAGCAACGCGCTGCCGACGATCATCGCCGACCTCGAGGGGTCGCAGACGCAGTACACCTGGGTGATCACCGCCAGCCTGCTCGCGATGACCGTGTCGACGCCGGTCTGGGGCAAGCTCTCCGACCTGATGAGCAAGAAGCTGCTCGTGCAGCTCGCGATCACCTTGTTCGTGATCGGGTCGGTGGTGGCGGGGATGGCGCACAACGTGCCGTTCCTGATCGGCGCTCGTGTCCTGCAGGGGCTTGCGATGGGCGGGCTGATGGCGCTGGCTCAGGCGATCATCGGCGCGGCGATCCCGCCGCGCGACCGCGGCCGGTACTCCGGGTACATGGGCGCGACGATGGCCTTGGCGACTGTGAGCGGTCCGCTCATCGGCGGGGTCATCGTCGACACGTCCTGGCTGGGTTGGCGTTGGTGCTTCTACGTCTGTGTGCCGCTCGCCGTGATCAGCTTGATCGTGCTGCAGCGGTATCTGCACCTGCCGCTGGTGAAGCGCCGGGTTCGGATCGACTATCTCGGTGCTTTGCTGATCAGTGGCGCGGCGAGTTTGCCGTTGATCTGGGTCTCTTTCGCGGGTGCGCACTTCCCGTGGTGGTCGTGGGAGACGGGCGCGTACCTGGGTGGCGCCTTGGTACTTGCGCTGCTGGCCGTCGTTGTCGAGACCAGGGCGAGCGAGCCGCTGGTGCCGATGGGGGTGGTGCGCGAGCGGACCACCGCGTTGGCCATCGTCGCGAGTCTTGCGGTTGGCGTCGCCATGTTCGGCAGTGCGGTGTTTCTCGGGCAGTACTTCCAATTGGCTCGCGGCTACAGCGCTACCGAGGCCGGGTTGCTGACGATTCCGATGATGTTCGGGTCGTTCCTCGGGTCGGTGGGTGCCGGGCAGTTGATCACGCGATTCGGGAAGTGGAAGCGGTACCTGGTTCTTGGTGGGCTGTTCCTGGCGGCGGGGCTCGGGGTGCTCGGCACGATCGATCACACCAGCCCGTACTGGTACATCGGCCTCGGCATGCTCGGCATGGGCATCGGGATGGGCATGATGATGCAGAACCTCGTACTCGCCGTGCAGAACACGGTCGACGTCAGCGAGGTCGGCGCTGCCAGCGCGTCCGTGACGTTCTTCCGCAGCCTTGGTGGAGCTGTCGGCGTCTCGGTGCTCGGGGCAGTGCTGGCGACGCGGGTGAAGGACCTGATCACCGACAACGTCCGCGCCCTCGGACCGGATGGCGCGTCGTTGGGCCGGGCGTTGCAGGACGGGTCGGGCACAAGCGTGCTCGACGTCGGCTCGCTGCCGCCGCAGCTGGGTGAGATCGTCAGGCACGCGTACGGCGATGCAACCGGCCGGATCTTCCTCATCGCCGCCTGCTCGGCTGTGGTGAGCCTGCTCGCCGTCCTGTTCATCCGCGAGGTCCCGCTGCGTCGCACGGTCGCGATGGGGGCAGACGCGGTACCGGCGTCGGAGGATCCGGCGGAGCGGGCTGCGGTGGTGGCGCTGGATGTGATCACCTCCGCTGAGCTGACCGCGCGTGAACGCGAACGCGAGGCCAGCGAACGGGTGCAGGCTGCGGCGACCGTCATCCGGCAGATGCGCACGGATGTCGCCGACCTCTTCACCCGGGTCGATCAGCAGATCGCCGACCTCGAGTCGACCCTCCCGGTGCCCGTCGACCCCTCCAACCCGGCCGCCGCCCTGCTGAACTCCCGACGCCCCAACGACGACCTGGTCGACGAACTCCGCCGCTACGAACTGAGCGTGCTCTCCGCCAGCCAACGCACCGCCGACCACCTCCGCGAAACAGCCCGAACCGAAGCCGACGAACTACTCGCCACCGCCCGCGAGGAGGAAGAAGCAATCCGCCACCGCATCGCCGAGCTGGAAGCAGTAGAACAACGCCTACTCGGCACGATCCGAGACGGCCTCTCCAACACCCCACCCCCACCCGCCGCGCCGCCATCGGCCATCACCAACCCGCACTGCGCCGGCTCCGACCACGCCGTCCACCCATCCCACGATCACGCCACCAATGGCTACCCAGCCCAGCACGACCAGGAACGTCAGGCGTTCGGCTGAGGACTGCGGAGCGGGCTGTCCGGGGTGGGTGGCATGCTCTGCGGGGTAGGGACTGAGCGGCAGGGGGTGTGGTGGCGGGCTTGGATGTGGAGCAGGTGCTTGCTTTGGCGCCCGATCCCGCGTCGGCCAAGGCTGCCCAGAGCCTGGCGCGCCCTGAGAAATGGTCGCAGACAGGTGGCTCCGAGCGGGCTCTCTGGGGCCTGTGTCAGGGGAGTGGGAAGAAGCCGTACGAGACGGTGGTCGACCTGGGCGGGCCTGCGTTCAAGTGCTCGTGTCCCAGCCGGAAGTTCCCCTGCAAGCATTCGCTCGGACTGATGTTGCTGGCGGCCGGTGAGCACCTGGAGACGGCGGCTGAGCCGGCTTGGGTGACGCAATGGATCGAGGAGCGGGCAAGCAGGGCTGAGAAGGCGGCTGAGAAGAGCGAGAAGAAGCCGGGTGAGGTTGCGGATCCGTTGGCGGCGCAGCAGCGGATGGCTCGGCGGGCTGATCGGGTGTCGGCGGGGATGGCTGAGCTGGAGAGCTGGCTTGATGACCAGGTACGCCGCGGCCTCGGCGGGTTCGAGCAGCGCGGGTACTCCGAGCTGAGCCGTCTGGCCGCCCGCATGGTCGACGCACAGGCACCAGGAGTAGCAGGCGCCGTACGCCGAGCCGCCGCCGTAGTCGGCCGCACCCACGGCTGGCCGGGCGAACTCCTCGAGGAGCTCTCCCTCATCCACCTGATCGTCTCCGCCCACAAGCGGCTGGCCGAGCTCCCACCCAGCCTCGCCGACACCGTCCAGTCCCGCATCGGCTGGACCGTCGAAACCGCCCGCGTCCTCGCAGAAGGCGAGAAGGTAGAAGACGACTGGCTGGTCCTGGGCCGGGTGATCGAGCCCGACGACCACCTGACCGTACGACGCCTGTGGCTACGCGGCTCCACCACTGGACGCCTGGCCCTGATCCTCAACTTCGCAGCCGGCGGCCGTCAGCTGGACCCTCTCCCGGCCCGCCCCGGCGAACTAGTCCCCGCAGTCCTCTCCTACTACCCGGGCGCCCTCCCCATGCGAGCCCTGCTAACGCAGACCGCCCCACGCCGACCAGCTCCCCGCCCAGGCGGCCTCACCGCCAAGCAAGCCCTGGCTCAGTACGTCGAATCGCTAGCAGCCGACCCCTGGAACGAGCGCTGGCCGCTGGTCCTCGCAGACGTCCGCCCAACCCCCAACGGCGACAACTGGGCTCTGATCGACGCCAACCAAGACGCACTGGAAGTCCTGCCCGGTGTAGACCTCTGGAAGCTCCTAGCTGTCTCCGCAGGCGACCCAGTGACCGTCGCCGGCGAGTGGAACCGAGCAGGCTTCAAGCCGATGACCTGCTGGCACGGCGACCGCCCGGTGATCCTGTCATGAGGGGCTGGGACGGCCTGGTCAGCTCAGCTCTGCTCGGTACCGACCGCAGACCACCCCACTTCGAGGAACTCCCGCCGAAGATCCAGGAGGAACTAGGCGAAGGTGGCCTACTCGACGCCGCCGCGCTGGCCACTCTCTACAAGCGGGCCGGTCGGACACCCCTCGAAGGGCTCCAGCCGCTACCCGCCGCCCCCGGTGAGGACAGCCCGCTCCCGAGGCCGGCCGCGATCCGCAGGCTGGCGGCGATGCTCAGTGGGTTTCAGACGACAGCACTTGGCGAGTGGCTGCGCACGGCCGATGCGAAGGGGTGGGGTGTTCCGCCGGAGTACCTGCCGGCGCTGGCCGACCACGCGCGCGGCCGTGCGGAGTACAGGCCGTTGGTGGTGAAGGCGGCCGGACGCCGGGCGAGCTGGCTTGCGGATCTCAACCCTGATTGGCGATTCCTGCACGAGGCTGTTGTCGAGGGCAATGATCAGTGGACGCACGGGAATCCGACCCAGCGACGCAGTTGGTTGCGAGCGCTGCGCAAGAGCGATCCGGCGGCAGCACTGGAAGCGCTGGAAGAGGTCTGGCCCGCCGAGCCGGCTGCCGTCCGGCTCGACTTCCTCAGCCTGCTTGGAGCCAACCTGTCCGGCACCAACGCGGCGGCCGACGAAGCCTTTCTGGAGCGGGCGCTGGATGATCGTTCGAAGGAGGTCCGGCGGGCGGCGGCCGGTCTGCTGCAGCGCATTCCTGGTTCGCAGTACGGCGAGCGGATGGCGCAGCGGGTCTGGTCGCACCTGACGGTCAGCCAGGGCGTCCTCGCCGTCGACCTGCCGACCAGACTGACAAAAGCGATGGAGCGTGACGGCGTCGAGCCGGAGCCGCAGGAGGGATTCGGCAAGCGGGCTTGGTGGTTCCTCCAGATTGTGGCCGCCGCTCCACTCAAGACCTACGAGCTCGACTACCTGAAGCTACCGGTCGAGGGTTGCTCGCCCGAGGTCCTCCAGGTCGCCTGGGCGCAAGCGGCCGTCCGCGAAGGCAACGCCGACTGGGCCCGCGCACTTCTGCGAGCGAACACCAGGACCGGCGGCCGGGTCGCCGAGCTGCTGAAGATCCTGCCGCCCGAGGAGTGGGTGCCGGCCATCGAGTCGCTGCGCGCCCGCGTCGACATCGCTGACCTGGTCGGCGGCCTGCCGGTGCCGTGGCCTGCCCAGTTGGGCAATGCGGTACTCGACCAGCTGGCCAAGGTCGGCAGCGATCGCCGGCACGCGCGACTCGCGAGCATCGCGGCACGCGCGGTACCGGCCGAAGTACTGGACCATCTGATCACCCGTGAGCCGACCGGTGAGGAAGACACCTGGCGGCGGCGCTTGGTCGAGACCCTGATTTTCCGTCGTGAAATGTACGAGGAGCTGTCATGACAGTGAGCCCTGAGGTCCTTCGCCCGCACGCCGAGCACGAGTACGCCGACGAGCTGGCCGCCCTGGCAGCCACCGACGACCGCACCCGGCCTCCCTCGTGGAAGCTGTCGCCCGCCGCCGTGGTCACCTACCTCCTGGGTGGCAAGGCAGGAGACGTCGAGATCACCCCCAAGTATGTCGGCCCGCGGCGGCTCGTCGAGGTCGCCGTCGCCACCCTCGCGACGGACCGCGCGCTGTTGCTGCTCGGCGTACCGGGTACTGCGAAGACGTGGGTCAGCGAGCACCTGGCGGCGGCGATCAGCGGCGACTCGACGCTGCTCGTGCAGGGGACGGCGGGCACTGCCGAGGAGTCGATCCGCTACGGCTGGAACTACGCGCAGTTGATTGCCCAAGGCCCCAGTGAGCAGGCGCTGGTGCCGAGTCCGGTGTTCCGCGCGATGGCCGACGCGAAGATCGCCCGGATCGAGGAGCTGACCCGGATGCCGTCCGACGTCCAGGACGCGCTGATCACGATCCTGTCCGAGAAGGCGCTGCCGATCTCCGAGCTGGGCACCGAAGTCCAGGCCCGCAAGGGATTCAACGTCATCGCCACCGCCAACGATCGCGACAAGGGCGTCAACGAGCTGTCCAGCGCGCTCAGAAGAAGATTCAACACCGTCGTACTTCCGTTGCCCGACGACGCCGAGGACGAGGTCGGCATCGTCTCCCGCCGGGTCGCGCAACTCGGCTCGTCGCTCGAGCTGCCGCAGCAGGATGACGCGCTGGAGGAGATCCGCCGCGTCGTCACCGTGTTCCGCGAGCTGAGGTCGGGCCGAACCGAAGACGGCCGTACCGCCGTCAAGTCACCGTCAGGCACCCTCTCGACGGCCGAGGCGATCAGCGTCGTCACCGGCGGACTCGCCTTGGCCGCGCACTTCGGCGACGGCGTTCTCCGGTCGAACGACGTCGCCGGCGGCATCCTCGGGGCCGTGGTGAAGGACCCGTCGGCGGATCGGGTGGTCTGGTCGGAGTACCTCGAAACCGTCGTCCGCGAGCGCGACGGCTGGGCCGATTTCTATCGGGCGTGCCGGGACATCTCGGGATGAGCGTCCACCTCTTCGGCATCAGGCACCACGGTCCCGGGTCCGCCCGGGCGCTCGCGGCTGCCCTGGCGGAGTTGCAGCCGGACATCGTGCTGATCGAGGGACCGCCCGAGGCAGACAAGGTGGTCGAGCTGGCGGCCTCCGAGGAGATGGTGCCGCCGGTCGCGCTGCTGGCCTACGCGGCGGACGACTCGACCCGGGCCGCTTTCTGGCCGTTCGCGGTGTTCAGCCCGGAATGGCAGGCCATCAAGCACGCATTGGCGGCCGGCATACCGGTGCGTTTCTGCGATCTGCCGGCGGCGTACCAGTTCGGTAGCTCTGACAAATCCGACCGCCGCGGAGCATCAGCGGATCCGCTGGCGACGCTGGCCGCGGCTGGTGGGTACGACGATCCCGAGCGCTGGTGGGACGACGTGATCGAGCATCGGCGCGACGGCGCCGAGCCGTTCACGGTCATCGCCGAGGCGATGACCGAACTGCGGCGCGGTGAGGAGGCGACCGGCCGCGAGGCCCAGCGCGAGGCCTACATGCGCACGACCTTGCGCAAGGCGATCAAGGAAGGTTTCGAGCGGATCGCCGTCGTCTGCGGCGCCTGGCATGTCCCGGCCCTGCAAATTCCGTTGCCTACAGCAACACATGACCAGAAGATCCTGAGGGGCCTGCCGAAGCGCAAGGTCGCCTGTACCTGGGTACCGTGGACGCATGGCCGGCTCGCCACCGCCAGCGGCTACGGCGCCGGCGTCACCTCACCCGGCTGGTACCACCACCTCTTCACCGCGCCCGACCAGATCACCACGCGATGGCTGACGAAGGTCGCCCAGGTACTGCGCAAAGAAGACCTCCCGGTGTCGAGCGCGCACATCATCGAGGCCGTACGCCTCGCCGATGCCCTTGCTGCGTTGAGAGAACGCCCCCTCGCCGGGTTGAGTGAGGTCACCGAGGCCACTCGGGCGGTGATGTGTGGCGGCAACGACGTACTGCTCAACCTGGTGACTCGCGAGGCCGTGGTCGGCGAGTTGCTGGGCGCAGTACCGGCCGAGACGCCGCAAGCTCCCGTCGCGGCGGACCTTGCAGCGCAGGCCAAGACCCTCAGGTTGAAGCGAGACGCCGCCGAACGGGTGATCGAGCTGGATCTGCGCAAGCCGAACGACCTGGCGAAGTCGCGCCTGCTGCACCGGCTCCGCATCCTCGGCATCGACTGGGGGCTGCCGACCGCGGACGAGCGACGCAACCAAGGCACCTTCCGGGAGAGCTGGAAGCTCGCCTGGGACCCGGGCCTCGAGGTCGATCTGGTCGCCGCCGGCGCCCACGGCACGACCGTGCTCGGAGCCGCCACGACGACGATGCTCAAAGCCGCCGAGGATTCAGCAACTCTGGCCGAGGTGACCTCAGCCTTGGAGCGCTCGCTGCTGGCCGACCTCGAAGACGCCCTGCCGACGCTGCTCCAAGGCGTCGACACCCGAGCCGCGAAGGACGCCGATGTCGGGCACTTGATGGCCGCGCTGCCCGCCCTCGCGCGATCCGCCCGGTACGGCGACGTGCGCGGCTCATCAGCCGAAGGCCTCGGCCTGGTCGCCGCACGAATGGTCTCGCGCGTCTGCGCAGGACTCGGCCGAACCGTGCACGGCCTCGACCCCGAAGCAGCCGCCAAGGTCCTGGAACTCATCGACGACGTCCAGGACGCGACGGCCCTGCTCGACGAGACCATCCGCGAAGAATGGCTCGCGACCCTGCAAGGCCTGAGCGACCGCCCATCCGTACCACCCTTGATCGCCGGCCGCCTCACCCGCCTGATGCTCGACACCTCGCGATTGGAGGCGGCAGAGGTCGCACTGCGGCTGGGCCGAGCGCTTTCTCCCGGTACGCCGACAGCCGACGCGGCCGGCTATGTCGAGGGCTTCCTCGCCGGTGGTGGACTCCTGCTGGTCCACGACGAACGCCTGCTCGCCCTGGTCGACACCTGGCTCGCAGCGATCCCCGATGACGCGTTCCTGGAGGCGTTGCCCTTGCTGCGCAGGACCTTCGGCACCTTCGCCTCACCCGAACGGCGCTCGATCGGCGACCGTGCCAGAGCGCTCGCCGACCCGGCAGCCGCCATCGTCGCCGACGACCACGAGCTGGATTCGTTGCTCGCGGCATCGGTCCTGCCGGTCGTCAAGCAATTGCTGGGGGTGTGACGATGGCCGACGACGAACGGATGCGCCGCTGGCGGATGGTCCTCGGCAGCGAGGCCGACCCGGAGACCGGTTCAGAGCTGTCCTCCACCGACCGCTCCGTCGACGCAGCACTGGCCGCTCTGTACGACGCCGAGCGCGGCGAGCCCGGTACGAAGCGTTCAGCCGGACTGGGTTCATCAGCACCACGCGTCGCCCGCTGGCTGGGGGACATCCGGCAGTACTTCCCGAGCACGGTCGTCCAGGTGATGCAGCGCGATGCGGTGGAGCGGCTGGGCATCACCCGGATGCTGATGGAACCCGAGCTGCTCAACGCGGTCGAGCCGGACGTCCACCTGGTCAGCACGTTGCTGGCGCTCAACGAGGTCATGCCCGAGGAGACCAAGCAGACCGCCCGTGAGGTGGTCGGCCGCGTCGTCGCCCAGTTGGAGGCCCGGCTGGCCGAGCGCACCCGGGCGGCGGTGACCGGTGCGCTCGACCGCGCCGGTCGTACCGGTCGGCCGCGGCACTCGGACATCGACTGGGACCGGACGATCCGCGCCAATCTCAAGCACTTCTCGCCGACGCTCGGCACGATCGTCCCGGACCGGCTGGTCGGCTACGCCCGGCGCAACCACAGCGTGCAGCGGGATGTGGTGCTGGCGATCGACCAGTCGGGGTCGATGGCCGAATCCGTCGTCTACGCGAGCCTGTTCGGCGCGGTACTGGGCTCCATGCGCGCGCTGCGGACGAGCCTCGTCGTCTTCGACACGGCCGTCGTCGACCTCACCGAGGAGCTGGACGATCCGGTGGACGTCCTGTTCGGCACCCAGCTCGGCGGCGGCACCGACATCAACCGCGCCGTCGCGTACTGCGAACAGCTCATCACCCGGCCCGGCGAAACGGTGATGGTTCTGATCAGCGACCTCTACGAAGGCGGCATCCGCGAGGAGCTCCTGCGCAGAGCGCGCAACCTGGTCGAGTCCGGCGTCCAGCTGATCGCGTTGCTCGCGCTGTCGGATTCGGGCACCCCGTCGTACGACGCCGAGAACGCGGCCGCCCTCGCCGACCTCGGCGTACCGACCTTCGCCTGTACCCCCGAACTCTTCCCCGACCTGATGGCCGCCGCGATCCGCCGCGACGACATCTCCGCCTGGGCGGCGACGAATCTCGATTGAGTCGTGGTGATTGACTGAGCGCATGCGGATCGTGACGATGAACGCGTTCTTGCCCGGCTACAACAACATCGCTGGGTGGGCGGAGGAGCACGGCCACGAGATCGTCCTGGTGGTGACTCCTCCAGCGGGCGCCGGCGACCGGTACGACGCGGCTGCGCCGCCGTTCGTGCTCGGACTGCCACGCACGGCCGACGTCCTGGTCACCAGCAAGCTCCGCACCGTGGCCGCGCCGGCGATCGCCGCGCTGGAGCCCGACCTGGTCATCTCGGCCGCATTCCCACGGCTCATACCGGCCGAGATCCTGAAGATCCCGACCTACGGAGCGGTGAACCTGCACCCCTCGCCACTGCCGGCCGGGCGCGGGCCGAATCCGGTCCGGCTGGTCTACGAAGGCGCGACGACGGTCGGCGCGACCCTGCATCGGACCGAGGCGGAGTTCGACACCGGCGCGATCCTGAGTCAGCGTGAGCGGCCGCTGCCCGAGAACCTCACCGGCCCGGCGATCTTCGAGGCCTGGCGGGAGATGCTGCGCGAAGTACTGGTCGAAGGTGCTGCGCGAGCCCTTGCCGGGGAGCCCGGCTCGCCGCAGGATCCAGCGCTGGCCTCGGAGGCGCCGATGTTCACGCCGGAGGAGCAGGTGCTGCGGTTGAGCGATCCGGGCGCGACTCTGGTGCGGAAGTCCGCTGCGCTGAACGTGCTCGAGGCGAAGAGCAAGGTGATCGTGGCGGGGACGAAGCAGTCCGTCCGGCGGATCGAGCTCGTCTCGGCCGGTGAAGAGTCGTCGCAGGCCGGCGAGATCATCACGTATCACACGGACGGCTGGACGGTCCGGTCAGGCGACGGAGTTGTCAGGTTGTACACGACCTGAAGGTGCTTCGGTCCGGGGGTTCCCATCGGGTCGGACCGAAGCGGATCGCCGGCGGTTGCCGGAAGAGGCGTGGTCTGGGCGCGGTTGGTCCTGGGGCTACGGACGGCTGGGGATGAGCCCGGTCGTAGGCGGCACGACGGGCCGGGTCGCGCAGGACGGCATAGGCGACGAGGACTTCCTGCAAGAGCCGGTCGGCCTGCGGGTCGGGGCGTGACTCGCTGCGGGTGTCAGGGTGAAGGCGACGGACGAGGGCTCGGAAGGCCTGGTCCAGCTGGGTCCTGGTACTCGCGACGGTGAGGCCGAGTACTTGGTAAGGGTCCGGGGTCGCTGCCATGACTGTTTCCGTTGGCTGGCTTGCGGGATCGGGGATCGGGGATCGGGGAGGGACGGGGTGATGCGGCGGCCCGTCAAAATGTGTCGTCCTGGGAAGGACAGGCGGCGGGTCGAGGTGCCGCGGATCGAGGTTGTTCGACGGGCGGCCGCATCACCGGTCTGCAGAACTGTGATCTGGGGTGGTCAGCTCCTTTCGGGCAACGGGGACTGGACTGGTCGTCGCGGCGGGGGACCGCGCTGCCGGCTCTCGGGCCGGCGGTGCCGCGCCGGGGTGGCGGGCAGGCCGGGGCGCTGCGGTTTCGGCAGCGGCGGCCGGCCGGCCCATCCACCGTCGGGCGGGCACTCCTTCCCGAGCGGTGGCTCGCACGGTGACTCCCAGCACGCGGCGATCAAGGCATCGAACTCGGCCCGGACCAGGTCGACGTCGTCGTAGACGAGCTCTGCGAAGACGTCGGCCTCGGTGGGCCGTGGTGCGGTCGTGGTCATCGATCTCACCTCGTCGACAACTTCAGTCTGCCTTCATCACTGCGTCACTGCGTCACTGCGGGGAAACGAGCAGGCCTGCGACCGGGGTCGCGGCCGGCGATACCGGTCAGGCGTCGATCTGCTTGCGGTCGCTGTCCGCGGCGGCGATCGAGATCTTGCGCGGTTTGGCCTGCGCCGCGATCGGGATCTTCAGGGTCAGCACGCCGCTGTCGTAGCTCGCCTCGATGTGGTCGGCGTCGAGGGTCTCACCGAGGAACAGTTGCCGGGAGAACACCCCACGCGGCCGCTCGGCGACCTGCATCTCCACGTTGTCGCCCAGGTCCAGCGGCCGGCGTTCGGCCTTCACCGTGAGCACGTTGCGTTCGACGTCCAGGTCGATCGCGTCGGGCGCGACGCCTGGGAGATCGAACGAGACCACGTACTGGTCGCCTTCTCGGTAGGCGTCCATCGGCATCGCCGTCGGCCGGGACCACGTGCCGGTCTGGTTGCCGAAGAACTGCTGGGCGAACTGGTCGAGTTCACGGAACGGATCGGTGCGCATCAACATCGTCCTGCACCTCCTGCTTCGTCGATTCGAGGTGTCAATACGCACTTCCGATATAACACTTCGACCGGCCGGCCGCAAGACCCTTTTCGTTCTTCGATCGCGGTGCCGGGATCGAGTTTGTCCGGCGGCGTCCGGAGTGCTAATTCCTTGTACAGAGGGCGATTCGACCAGGGGAGGGATGTTGAGCTGCAAGGCCTGGGGGCGGCTCATCGCAGTACTTCTGCTGTATCCGTTGATGGCGACCACGGTCGCGCTCGACGCGCTGTGGATCACGGCGTACGACCGCCACTGGCCGCCCGGCCTCTACACCGTGGCGGCGCTCCTGATCGCCGGAGCGGTCTCGACCAGCAGGCAACGGTTGTCGTGTCTTCCGCCAGCGGCCTGCCTTGCGGTCGGTGCGGTGGGGATCGGACTGGCCAACGTGGCGATGATCGTGGCGACCGCTGAGGTTGCGAGCACCAGACAGTACTCCGCGGCTGTGGTGGCGCTGGTGATGAGCGGGCTGACCTTGGTGCTCACCGCCTTGGCTTGCCGCCTCGGCGAGGTCGCGGTCGAGGCGCGTGACGCTCAGCCGGTACGCCGTACGGAGGCTGTCGACACACAGCCGACGCTCATCGACCCCGTGCTCGCCGAACAGGCACTCGCGGAACTGGTCCGCGCCGCCGACCTTCGCACCGCGACGCTGATCGACCTCGACGAGGCACGGGCCGCCTGACCCCGGCATCGCCCGCTTCTTCGCGGCGATCGATTCGCTCGTCAGCGCCGAGGGAGGAACAACAGCCGCCGTGCCCATTGCCTGACGGCAGCGGACACGGCGACCGTGTGGTAGCGGATCAGCCGGCCAGGAAGGCTGAGGTGGTGGCGCGGGCGAGGACGGTGGTCAGGCCTGCTTTGTCTGCGACGGTGCCGGCGACGGTGAGCTCGACGCCGGCGGAGCTGCCGTCGCCGTACGCGTCCTGGAAGCGGGTCGCCACCCAGCGGGTGTGGTTGGCGGCGTCGGTGTAGGTGTACACGATCGTGGAGTACACGACCCGGCCCGAGCGGGCGGTGGCCACGCCCTGGATCTTCAGGTTCTTGGTGTTCTTCAGCGCCTTCTGCTTCTGCGCGACGGCCTGCCTGGTGCTCAGGTTGTACGGGCCCTGGGCCACGCGGAGGAAGTACGACCCGGACCGGGGCGTGAACTTCGCGTCGCTGTGGTTGAGCGAGGTCACCTTCCACCCCTTCGGCACGACCGCGCCGATGTGGCAGTCCTTGCCGCCGAACCAGTTCCCCTCCATGCAGAACCAGCGGGCGTTGACGAAGCTCAGGCTGGACGGCTTGAGGCCGGTGGCGTTGCCGGCGGCAACATTGTGCGTGGTTGCCGCGTTGCTCGGCAGCGCGCCGAGCAGCATCGCTCCGGCGGCGCCGACGGCCGCGATCCCTGCGGTGGCAGCGGAAACGGCCAGCTTGATCTTCTTGTTCATGATTCCCCAAACCCCTTGTGTCAGTCTCGGCAGCACCCCCTCGGCCCTGCACAGACTGAGACGACGTCGCTAGCCGAAAGGTTGACGGCCGATCAGGTTTTTCTTCGGGGCGTAGTAGCTCGTCGGCGTGGATGCTCTGGGCAAGCTCCCGAGAGCAGGCGCGAGGGCCTCCGGGGTGGGGATCAGGACCGAGTCGCCGCGAGCGATGGCGGGGTCCAGGTACTCATGGCCGGGCAGGTTGGCGACCGCGGTCCGGCAGCCGAGCAGCATGCCCTCGAAGAGGGCAGTGGTGGAGACGCCGACCTGGTACGTCGCAGCCGCCAGTAGGGCCAGCGTGTTGCCCGACGACAGCCGGACGCCGCTAGGAACGGCATAGTCCGTACTGCGCTCGCTCGGGTGCAGGTGGAAGGCCACGTCCAAGTCTGGCCGGGCACTGGCCAGCGTGGCTGCATAGGAGAGGAGTGCCGGGCCGGTGGTGCCTTGGGAAAGGAAGACGACCAGGCGCGGGTCCTTGGCCGCCAGCTCGGTTGCCGACAGCGGGGAGATGAAGGAGGCGCCGGACACCTCGGCCTTCATCCCCGCCGGTAGCTCGGCGACGTCGGTCCAGTACGAGCCGAAGCACCAGAGCTCGTCGGGCTGGTCGGCCACGTCGGGACGGCCGGGATAGCTGTAGCCGAGGTGGTACGGGCTGATCGCGCCGTGCTGGAGTTCGACGACGCGGATGCCGAGGTCGCGGGCGGCCCCGACGATGTGCTGGTGGAAGTACGCGACCACGACGTACACGGTCTTGATCCGGCGGCGCTTGAGCAGCGTGCGATAGATCGCCCGCAGCCGAGCGTGTTTCGGGACCTCGCGAGCGACCAGTGCAGCGACCGGGACCTTGATGCCCGTCTCGCTCTCCAATGCCGACGCGATCTCGGCGCAGCGGGCATGCACACGCCGGCTGCGGACAGCGCCGGCCGCCGAGGTGAAGAAGTCGAGATTGACGCTCCCCGGCAGCGGCGTCCCGTTGATCCCCGAGTCGAGGACCAGTGCCGAGTCGCCGAGCGCCGCACGCAGTGAGTCGGTGTAGATCTCGATGCCGCCGGGCTTGCGGGGGTGCGGGACCACCAGGGCGTCGTACGAGCCGCGGGCCAGGAACGGGTTGCGGGTGACGGTACCGGCGACATGCTTGCCGACGAGACGGACCTGGTCGGCGCGGGTACGGCGTACCGGGTGGGGGTCGCCGTGCAGGCCGCTGCGCCGGGTCAGCTCATGGAAGATGCGCATCCGGATGATCGGCCACGGACGTACGCCGTCGATCTGCCAGGTCAGCAGGTCCAGCTCCCGCTCGGCCTTCCAGATCGCCTGGCAGACCGTCGTCACCGTCAGGATGGTGCCTCTCCCGGTACTCGTCATGGTTGATCCCTACTATCCCCGCGAGGCTGCCGATGCCGGAGAAGAACCGGCGGACGGCCTTCAGCAGGTAGGCCTTCCGGAGCGACACCAGGCCGCCCAGGCCGAAGCCCAGCGCCGACACGATCCGGGCCAAAGAATAGGCCAGTACCAGGACGTAGCCGCGCACGCCCGGCCGGATCAGCAGTCGGCTGATGGTGTCGCCGCTACCTGAGCGGAAGGCGCGGCGGACCAGCCAGGACAGGGTCGTCCGGGACGGTGGCACATGTTCGTGAATCTGGGCTTCCTCGCACCAGACGATCCGGTACCCGGCGCGGTGCACGCGGAGGAAGAAGTGCAGGTCGCTGGAGCCGGTGTAGCGGAAGGCGGGATGGAAGCTGGGCGTCACCGAGTGGTAGACGTGCTGGGCGACCAGGGTGTTGTTCGTGTACGCCTTGTTCCGCGGGTCGCCGGTCTGGTGCCGGCCGGTGGAGTCGTGGACGTCGCTGTGCCGGTTCCAGGCCGGCGCGCCGGGTGGCAGGATGCCCCGGACCGGGCCGGTGACAACGTCGGCGCCGGTCGAGCGCCAGGCGCGCAGCAGGGTGGCGAGCCAGCCGGGCGGAGCCACCTCGTCGTCGTCGACGAAGATCAGCGCGTCGTCGTCCCAGGCGAGCAGGACCGACTTCTCCCGGGCGAACGGGATTCCCGGCTCCGGTTCCATCGCCGCCTCGACCGGGTAGCGGCCGTCCTTGGCCGCGCGCTCGATCACCTCGGTGGCGCTGCCCTCGTCGTCGTTGTCGACGACGATGATCCGGACGGTGTAATCCTCTTCGGCCGGAAGTTCCTGGGCGAGCAGGCTGTCGAGCAGCGCTTCCAGCAGCGCGGGTCGCCGAAAGGTGATGACGGCGATCGCGACCCTGGTGCCCATGCCGCCAGACAATATCTGTACATGGGTACCCCGCGTGAGGTCGGCTGTGTCGGGAAACGTACTGGTAACAGTGCAGTCCGGATTCCTGTACCTACGCGTGGGTACAGTGGCGAGGTGGAGACAGCGGAACGGTTGATCCGGAGTACCCAGGAATTGCTCTGGGAACGGGGCTATGTCGGTACCAGCCCGAAGGCGATCCAGCTCGCCGCCGAGGCCGGTCAGGGCAGCATGTACCACCACTTCAGCGGCAAGGCCGAGCTCGCCAAAGCCGCCATCGAGCGGTCCGGCGCGGAGCTGCGGGAAGCCGCGTCGGAGCAGTTCGCAGGCACCGGTACGGCGACCTCCCGGATCACGAGTTATCTCGAGCGCGATCGCGAGGTGCTCAAGGGCTGCCGGATGGGCCGGCTGACCGCCGACCCGGACGTCATCGCCGATCCGGTACTGCGCGCGCCGGTCGCCGAGACCTTCGCCTGGCTCCGCGCCCGGCTCGCCGAGATCGTTGCTGAGGGCAAGAAGTCGGGCGAGTATCCGGCGTCGCTGGACCCGGAGCGGACAGCAGCCACCATCGCGGCCGTGCTGCAGGGTGGGTATGTACTGGCGCGGGCGGACGGGTCGGACCAGCCGTTCGAACTAGCCGTTCAAGGCCTGGTCGATCTGCTCAAGGGAGTTGCCTCGTGAGAATCGGTGCCATCTTTCCGCAGCTCGAGATCGGTGCCGATCCGGGCGTCGTCCGGGACTGGACCGAGACGGTCGAGGCGGCTGGGTACACACATGCGCTCGCCTATGACCACGTGCTCGGCGCCGACCCCGCCAACAGGCCGGGCTGGACCGGGTACACGGACAAGTCGCTGTTCCATGAGGTCTTCGTGCTCTTCGGGTACATGGCGGCCATCACGACGACGCTGGAGCTCGTCACCGGCGTACTGGTCCTCCCGCAGCGCCAGACCGCGCTGGCCGCGAAGCAGGCGGCCGAGGTCGACGTACTGAGCGGCGGGCGACTGCGGCTGGGAGTGGGCATCGGGTGGAACGCGGTCGAGTACGAGGCGCTCGGGGTGCCCTTCGAGCGGCGTGGCGCCCGGTTGACCGAGCAGGTCGAGTTGCTGCGGAAGCTCTGGGCCAAGCCGGTCATCTCGGCTGAGGGCCGGCACGAGAAGGTCGTCGAGGCGGGGCTGAACCCGTTGCCCCCGCGTCGGCGCATTCCGGTCTGGTTCGGCGGCGGGGCGGACGCGGTACTACGCCGTACCGGCCGGATCGGTGACGGCTGGATGCCGCAGAGCCCGCCGACCGCTGAGGCGCGTCGGCAGGTCGAGCTGGTCAGGTCGAGTGCGGTGGAGGCCGGCCGCGATCCGGCGGAGATCGGGTTCGAGGCGAGGCTGACTCTGGGTGCCGTACCGGAGAAGGAATGGCCTGATTTCGTCGAGGGATGGCGGGAGCTGGGGGCGACGCATCTCGGGGTGAATACGATGAACATGGGTCTCGGGAAACCCGAGGAGCATGCCGCCGTACTACGAGACGTCCTGCCGCTGTTGCGGGGCTGATGGGAGATCCGCTGTGTCTGTGGACGTCACCGGGCCGATGGGTGAGCGCTACGACGAGATCCTGAGCGAGCGGGCGCTGGAGCTGATCGGGCTCCTGCACCGGGAGCTGAACCCGCGCCGGCTGGAGTTGCTGGAGCGACGGCAGGCGCGGCAGGCGGAGATCGCGGCCGGTGGGTCGCTCGGGTTCCTGGAGGAGACGAAGGCGGTCCGCGAGGACCCGTCGTGGCGGGTGGCGGAGGCGGCTCCGGGGCTGGTCGACCGGCGGGTGGAGATCACCGGGCCGACCGACCGGAAGATGACCATCAACGCGCTCAACTCGGGCGCGAAGGTCTGGCTGGCCGACCAGGAGGACGCGAACACGCCGACCTGGGAGAACGTCGTCGGCGGGCAGCTCAACCTGCTCGACGCGGTCACCCGCAAGATCGACTTCACGTCAGAGGCCGGCAAGACCTACGCGCTGAAGCCCGACGAGGAGCTGGCGACGATCGTGGTCCGGCCGCGCGGCTGGCATCTGCCGGAGAAGCATCTGCTGGTCGACGGTGAGCGGACTTCGGGGTCGTTGGTCGACTTCGCGTTGTATCTGGTCGCCTGTGGACAACTGCAGCTCGACCGTGGCGCCGGGCCGTACTACTACCTGCCGAAGATGGAGTCGCACCTCGAGGCGCGGCTGTGGAACGACGCGTTCGTCCTGGCCCAGGACTTCCTCGGGCTGCCGCGCGGCACGATCCGGGCGACCGTGCTGATCGAGACGTACCCGGCGGCGTTCGAGATGGAGGAGATCCTGTACGAGCTGCGCGAGCACTCGGCCGGGTTGAACGCGGGGCGCTGGGACTTCATGTTCTCGGTGATCAAGACGTACCGGACCCGTGGCGCGGACTTCCAGCTGCCGGACCGCAACTCGGTGACGATGACGGTGCCGTTCATGCGGGCGTACACGGAGTTGCTCGTCCGGACCTGCCACAAGCGCGGTGCGCACGCGATCGGCGGGATGGCGGCGTTCATCCCGAGCAAGGATCCGGCGGTCAACGAGCAGGCGTTCGCGAAGGTCGAGGCGGACAAGACGCGCGAGGCGGGCGACGGCTTCGACGGGTCGTGGGTCGCGCACCCGGGCATGGTCGAGACGTGCAAGGCGGTTTTCAGTTCGGTGCTGGGTGACCGGCCGAACCAGCTCGACGTACTGCGCGAGGACGTGCACGTGACCGCCGAGCAGTTGCTGGACGTCGCCTCGACGCCCGGCTCGGTGACCGAGGCGGGCCTGCGAAACAACATCAGCGTGGCGATCCAGTACCTGGCCGCCTGGCTCGAAGGCACCGGTGCGGTCGGCATCTTCAACCTGATGGAGGACGCGGCCACCGCCGAGATCTCGCGCTCGCAGATCTGGCAGTGGCGGCAGAACAACGTCGTCCTGGACAGCGGCGCCACGGTCACCACCGACCTCGTCACCAAGCTCGCCGACGAGGAGATCGCCAAGCTTGATGATCCAGCACGTTTTGCCACCGCTCGCGAGACCTTCCTCGCGGTGGCACTCGCCGACGAGTACGTGGACTTCCTGACGCTGCCGGCCTACGAGCGCTTCAAGTAGTCCTCGACGTTCACGGTCGGGATGCCGCCACCCGCGCGAGCGATCACAGCGACGGAGACCTCGTCGGTGGGATTGCTCTCGCGGTGGATGGTGAAGGCCGGGACGTGGATGAAGTCGCCGGCCTCGGCGTCCAGGTAGCCCTCGCCGCCGTCGAACTCCAGCCGGAGGATGCCCGACACGACGTACAGGCTGGTCTCGTTGCGATCGTGGTGATGCCAGCCGGAGATGGCGCCGGGCTGGGTCTCGACCCGCCCGGCCCACAGGATCGGCAGCTCGAACGCCTTCTTGCGAAGCATTCCACTGGTCGGGTCGGTCGCCACCAGCTCGACCTCCCGGATCACCCGCACAGGCTCGCTCATGGGATCAGTCTGCCGCTCAGGACCGTTTCCAGAAATCCCTGGTGGGTGCTTTTGCGGGGGCTGTGGTGCCGGCGAACTCGTCGAGGGCTTGCAGGGTTTCCGCCCAGAGCGCGTCGAGCTGGGCGGCGTCGAGGGGGGTGGTGTCCAGGGACTTCAGGGTGGTGATGAGGGTGTGGAGCTTGGTGGCTTCGACGTTTCGGAGTACGGCTTCCAGGCGGGTGGCGAGGTCGGACAGGATGACGCGGCGTTGCGCGGCGGTCGGCGTACCGGCTGAGCGGAGGAGTTGCGCTTCGCCGGCTGCTTGAGCGCGGGCTTCGACCAGCGGGTCTGCTCCGGCCGGCTCGTCGAAGTCGGCACGGCTCGCCGCTACGCGTTTCGAGCTGCGGGAGAAGATGCCTGGTCCGCCACCGAAAGCCCGGCCTCGGTGTGCTTGCTCGTGGACGGGTATTGGGGCCGGGGCGCCTCCGGGAGCTGAGCCCATGGCGTTGAGGACTTGGGGGGCGAAGGCGGCTGCGGCGAAGCCGGCGGGTGGCGCGGGCATGGCGAGTTGGCGGGCGTCCCAGCCGGCAGGGAGTTCCACGGGTTGGGTGACGCGGTGCTTGGGGCCGCCTTCCGCGACGACCCTGGAGTCGACGGCGACGAGAGCCGTGAAGCGGCACAGGACGTGGTGCTTCAGGGAGACCGCGACGATCTGGTGTTCCAGCGCTTCGAGATCTGTTGAGGTGCCGCCGAACGTGTCGCTGGCGGTGACGTAGCGGTCTTCGAGATCGCGCAGGTGGCTGCGAGCCCAGACGGGGGCTGCGGCGCCTTCGGTTTGGACAGCTGGGATCGTCACCTGCCAGGGCTCGCCGGCGGGGGTGAGGCCGTGGAGGTGGGCTCTGGCGTTTTCGGGGGTGCCTCGGTAGCGGCCGCGGAGTACGAGCGGGACGCCGGCGAAGGCGTTCGGCATCCGGGCGGGGCTGATGGTGTCGTCGAGCAGGGTGAGACCGTCAGCGGTGAGGGTGAGGCTGGTGAGCAGCGGCGTACCGATCCTGAGGTGGATGCGGTCGAGTGCTTCGTCGAGGCGGTCCTCGCTCTCGACCAGTTCGCACCGGCCGCCGCCGAGCCCGGCCAGCCGACCGAGGAAGCCGGCATTGACGGCCTGGTCGATACCGACGGTGTGGATCCGTACGCCGGCCAGCGGGGTGGCCAGTCCAGCGAGAAGCTGGTCCTCGTTGCCTACCTGTCCATCGGTCACCAGGACGAGGACGCGGTCGCGTTTGCCGTCGTTCTCGCCGAGCAGGCGGGCGGCTTCTTGGAGCGGGGTGAACATTTCGGTGCCGCCGCGAGCGGTGAGGCCGGCGAGGTGCTCGACGGCGCGGAAGCGGTTGCGGTCGGTGCCGTCGGCCAACGCGTCTGACGGCAGGTCGGTCGGGCGCTCGATGACAGTGTCGAAGCTGAGTACGGCGAAGCGGTCGGTCGCGGTCAGGGTGTCGACGATCCGGGCGGCCGCGCGACGGGCGGCGACCATCTTCCAGCCGCTCATGCTGCCGGATCGGTCCAGGACGAGGACGACGTCGCGTGGTCTGGTCTGGGTGGTTTCGAGCGGAGGCAGGACGGTCAGCTCGAAGGTGCCTTCGGACTCGCCTGCTGGCTGGCCGTCGACGAGGTGCTGGTCGGGTTGGGTGGTGAAGGCGGTGGCGGTTGCCTCGGGTTCGCCGTACGCGAGCCTGAGGATGAAGTCGCGGTCGACGCGCTCGCCTGGGTTGATGGTGACGGTGGTCTGGCGGTCGCCTTGCTCGGTGGCGATCGCGTGCAGGCTGGAGCGGATGCCGTTGAGGGGCAGGCCGGCGGGGTCGATGTCGGCGCTGATACTCAGGCGGACGGGGTTCGGGAAGCCGGGGAGCAGGATCGGTGGGGTGATACGGGAGGCGTCCGGTACTGCGTCCGTGTCGGGGATGACTCCGTCGCCGACGGAGGGTCCGCTGATCGGCGTACCGGGGATGTAGCGCGGGGCGACGACGAGCGGGAGCCGGTACGTCGCTTCGCCGTCCTCGTAGGGGAGGGGGCCGACCAGGGTGAGCTGCACCGACACCCGCTCGCCCGGGACGATGTTGCCGACGCGAAGGGTGAAGATGTCGGGCCGCTCCTCCTCTGCGATCGACGCACGCTGGCCGGCTGCAATTGCTTGGTCGTAGGTCTCGCGCGCCTGGGCACGCTCCTGCAGCTCAGCCTCGACGGTGCGGCCGTCAGCAGTCATTCGCAATCCGGTCACCGCGGCGCGCGGGGGCAACGGGAAGATGTACGTCGCTTCCAGCGCCACCTCATGAGGATTCTGGAAACCCTGCGTCAATACGGTCCGCGCGACCAGCCCTGTGATGGTGGTCTGCACGTCGATGCTCTCCAGCGGAAGATTCCCCCGCTCGGTCTGCAAACTACCGAGCCCCGCATCAGAGACCGCTTCCAACTCGTCGGGTCGGAGGGTGGGCAGAACAGTCATGACTCGTCTCCTGACGATCGAGAAAGAAGCCCCTGCCGCCTCAACTCAGCAAGGAACGGAGCAGCCGCAGCAGCAAGCCGCTCGGCATCTAGTTCGCCCACCCCGTGATCCAGCACCACAGTCACACCCTCAGCAAGCCGGAAAGCCCCCATCACCGCGACCTCCGGCGCTATCGCGCCGGAGGTCGCGGGAAGAAGGTCGCGCGCCGAGGCGGCAGCGAGACGGTGAGCGGTGTCCGGGGCACCGGCGGCGGCGAGCACGTCGTGGTCCGCCGCACCGAGCGGAGCGGTAGCGCGCCGAGGGGTCTCGCCGGGCGCGGCGTCGGCGGGGATGGCCCCGGGGGAGCGGTCTGCCCAGAAGCGGGCGCGGGGCAAGGCGGGCTGGCTCGCCGGCGCAGCCGCGACCGGCTCGGCCATCGCACCGCCGGGTGCTGTCGGCTCGGGTATCGCGTTGGCTGCCACGCCCGCACCGCGTGGCGCGGGCGGGAGGGGGTTGGGGAGGGCTGCTATGGGTTCGAGGGTTTGGTTGGGGGCGCCGGCTAGTTCGGATTGGATTTGGGCGAGGGTGTGGCCTTGGGACTGGCGGCGTTTGATGGCTACCAGTTGCAGCAGATGGCGGCGGCCGTACAGGGCGGTACGGCCGCGCATCTCCGCCGGCCGATCGATTAGGCCGGTCGTCGTGTACCAGCGGATCGCCCGCTGATCGGGAACCGCGCGCACACGGCCATTGGCCTGGCCCGGGTAGTCGGCCAGTGCCGCTTCTACCCGTTCCGCCAACTCACTGAGGGTCCACAGTTCCATGGACGGATCATGACACTGTTATATGACAGTGTCAACGTTTGGGGTAGGCGGCGTCCACCTCCACCTCGACGAGCCAGCCGGCTACGGGGAGGTTCTCGATCTCGAGGGCGAAGCGGGAGGGGCGGGACTTGTTGATGACGAAAGGTCGCGCGGGGGCGGCGGTGCCCAGGGGTACGGGGACGAATTGGCCGGTGGTGAGGTCGGTGTTGGCGAAGTACTGGCGGTATGCCCGGTTCCAGCCGGCGAAGTCGGCGGCTGGGGCGCCCGCCGGGTTCTGCAGGAAGACGCGCATCGTGTAGACGTCGGAGTACGAGAGCCCGACCGCCTTGAGGTTCTCGCCGATCCGGCGCAAGGCGTTGATTCCCTGGGCTTCGGTGATCGTGACGCCGGCCGGCAGCACGCCACCGGGGAAGATGACAGTGTCGACGTACGACGCCTCGCTCCCCGCCGGAGCGTCGGTGTTCAACGCGGACGGCCCGAGCCCGCTCGTCTTGTAGATCGGGGTGTCGGCGCCGATCCCCACACCAGTGGCGATCAACGGATTCGCCTGACCGGCAGGCAGAGCCGGTACGACGGTGCCGGGCCGCGGCGGTTTCGGCCGATCCCACCAGACGTCGGCGCTCGCAGTACCGGCCGTGAAGGACAGGGCAACAATGGCAACGCCGGCAATCAGACGTTTCTTCATCGGCTCATCACCTTGCTGTGCAGGGCAGTCACGGTCGCCCGGGCGGAGACCATCGCGCCGTGCTGCCAGGCGATGGTGTGGGTGAGGTGGTCGCCGGCGAAGTAGATGTTGCCGGTCGGTTCGAGCAGCTTCGCGTAGACGCCGTCGGTCTGCGACGGCCAGCCGACCCACGAGCCGCGCGAGTACTCCGTCCCCGCCCAGTCCACCGAAAACGATGCCTTGATGTCCTTGCCGTAACCGTCGCCGTGGATTTTGATGCCCTGGGCAACAGCTCGCTCGAGCCGCGCGGCCGGGCTGAGTGCCCCGTACGCCGTAGCGTTGGCGCCCGTGTTGTAGTAGCCGATCATCGTCCCGCGCTCGCCGTGGAAACCGGTCGACGGATACCACATGTTCACCAGGTCCAGATTGCTGTTCGTGATCCCGCCGTAGATCCGGTGGTCGAGCTCCCACCAGCGCCGCCCGTACTCGATCCCGATCTTGCCTGCGTTGGTCGGTTTCGCGTACTGCAGAGCGCTGATGATCTCGCCCGGCAGGTTCGACGGCACGGTCGCCGCGATGTGCGGTGGCAGCGCGCAGATCGCGTAGTCGGCCTTGATCTCACGAGGTTTGCCGCCGCTGCTGTAGACCACCGAGACGCCGGCCGACGTGTTGCGCAACCCGAGCACCTTCGCGCCGTAGACGAACTTCTCCCGGCCGATCGCCCGCTCGAACGCGTACGGGATCCGGTCCATCCCGCCGACCGGCTGGAACATCATCATCGCCTGGTCCCAGCCGAACTCGAACGAGAAGTAGTTCCCGACCCCGCTGGCCAGCACATCACTCAGCCCGTACGGCGACGCGGTCCGGCCACCCTCCAACCCGGCGCCAGGTTCAACCTCGTACCCGCGCCGCCCATCGGCGCCCGTGTACCCGAAGCCGGCCGCTTTGTTGCCAATGGCACCAAAACTGCTGAGGAAGCCGATCAGCGCCTCCTTGTCGGTCGGCGTCAACAGGCTGTCGAGCGCGCCCTGATCGGTCGCCTTGGCAAGCAACTCGGAGACATAGCCGTAGACGTCGGCCTTCGCCGTCCGATGCCGGATCGCCTTGTTCGACAGGGAAGTGGCGCCCTCGCGGTAGAGATAGGCATCGGCGTTCTGGTTGACGAACGGCTCGATCGCCACGCCGAGTTCGCGGCAGTAGTCCAGCGTCACGTGATGCTGCGGGATGCGGCCGGGGCCGGCGTTCATGTACTGGCCCTTGGAGAATCTGGCCCGCTGCGTGTTGCCGTGCAGATCCTTCTCTTCGGTACCGCCGCGGACGGTCCAGTTCCGTCCGCCCGGCCGCTGCCGGGCCTCCAGCAGCGTCACCTGGTACCCGGCCTTGCCGAGTTCGTACGCCGAGGTCAGACCGGCGATCCCGGCGCCGAGGATGACGATGTGCTTCTTGCCGCGTCCGTTCAGGTCATTGCGCGTCGGCGCTGCGAAGGCCGGGGTCTCCGCGGCGGTGGTCAGGCCGAGCGCGCCCATCGTCGAGTACAAGACACCGGCTCCACCGGTGATGCCGACCTGTTGCAGGAACTGCCGTCGGGTCTGGGGCATGTGCCAACTCCTCACTAGGCGGGTGGGGTTGCCTAGAAAGGTAAGGACAAAGTGTTTCCCAGCCGTATCGGCGCTGTGAGTTCTTGGCGGCGATCGCGACAGTAATGTTACGTATTAACGACCCTGTGGGCGTGGCAGGTCTGCCGCGTTACTTGGCGAGCTGCGCTTGGAGGGTTTTCGCTGCTGAGGAGATCTGGGCATAGACGCCGGGGTAGCCGGGTTCGGCGCAGCCTTTGCCCCAGGAGACGGTGCCCAGCAGGCGCCCGTTGAGGACGAGGGGGCCGCCGGAGTCGCCTTGGCAGGCGTCGCGGCCGCCTTCGGGGTAGCCGGCGCAGATGTTGGTGGGAGCGGAGTAGCCGTTGGCGGTGTACTCCTTGTTGGCCAGGCAGGCCGCGTCGCCCAGGTCGGGGACGGCCAGCTTC
Source organism: Kribbella sp. NPDC051620 (assembly GCF_044453825.1). Lineage (NCBI taxonomy): Bacteria > Bacillati > Actinomycetota > Actinomycetes > Propionibacteriales > Kribbellaceae > Kribbella > Kribbella sp. NPDC051620. The sequence continues at coordinate 343,775 of NZ_JBITDB010000007.1, read as the reverse complement.
TCGAGGGTGTCGGCGGGGCCCGTGTCCTGCGTGTCGCCCCAGCCGTAGACGGTCGGTACCGCGCCCTTGCGGTCGGCCTTCGGATTCGTCTCCAGCGGCAGGACCGGTACGCCGGTGAGCGGCCGGCTCAGCGTGAGGACGGCGAAGTCGTAGCGGTTCTGGTCGTGGTTGTAACCAGGGTGGACCCAGATCGACTTGATGCCGGAGGTGCGGCCGACACTGGTGTCGGTCAGGTCCGGCCGGCCCTGGATCGCGGTGTAAGTCGAGGCGGGCTGGATCATGCAGTGGGCGGCGGTGATGATCTTGTTCGCGCTGACCAGGGCGGCGCCGCAGTACCGGCCGGTCGCCTCGGCGGAGTTGGAGTTGGTCAGGGCGATCGCCCACGGCGCTTCGGTGGTGCTGGCCAGCGTTCCCCCGACGATCAGCTCGTGGTCATGGCCGTCCGAAGCAGTCGCCGCACTCGCGGTGACGAGCAGGAGGACGCTGGCGATGGCCGCAGCACGCTTCAACATGGGCCGAACCTACTGCACGTGTTGGCGTGAATGCGGTAAGTCATCAGGCAGGTCGGGTCCGGATCGTGCATAGGTCTGCGGAGTAAGGGCACAGGGCGGTCAAGAGGTTGTCGGAACTCGAGGTCCCACAACCTCCAGGCCCCGGCGTTGAGGAAACCAGCGCCGGGGTCGCCTCATTGCTGGATCCATGACGCACACTGGGGACCAAGAGCGCCGAGTTCCCGGGGGGAAGATCGGCTTCCGGCAAGGAGCTGATGATGATCGACGAACAGTCCGCACATCTGGAGATCGCCGCGGCGATGACCGAGGTCGCGGCCGCGATGACCGGGCCGAGTGATCTGGACGAGACGCTGCAGGTGATCACCCGCTGCACGGTGGACACCATTCCGGGCATCGTCGAGGCGAGTATCTCGATCACCACCAAGGACGGCCGGATCGAGACGCTGGCGCCGACCGGTCCGCTGGTCACCCGCGCGGACCACCTCCAGTACGAGCTGGGTGAGGGCCCGTGCCTCGACGCGGCCGTCGCGGAGCCGGTGGTCGCGGTGGACGACCTCGCCGCCGACCCGCGCTGGCCGGATTTCGGTCCGAAGGCGGCGGCGCTCGGTTTCGGTTCGCAGGTCGCGTTCCAGTTCCGGGCCGAGCCGCATGTCCGCGGCGCGCTCAACCTGTACGCGCTGGAGCCGAACGCGATCGACGAGGACTCGGTCCAGCTCGGCAGCATGTTCGCCGGCCAGGTCGCCATCGCGATGGGCTGGGACCGCCAAGACCGCACCCTGACCGAGGCGCTCGCCACCCGCAACCTGATCGGCCAGGCGGTCGGCATCGTGATGGAGCGCTACAAGCTCGACTCCGACCGGGCCTTCGCCTTCCTCACCCGGCTCTCCCAGACCAGCAACACCAAGCTCAACGCCATCGCCAAGGCGCTGGTCCAGCAGACGAACGACCTCTCCCGGCAGTAGACCGTGTAACCCCGCGCCACATGGGCACGGGAAGCCATGACTGTCTACGGCTTCCATGCCTCGCACGAACAGGTCCCGCCCGCCGACCTGCTGAAGGCGGTGGTACGGGCCGAGCAGGCCGGGTTCACGGCGGCGATGTGTTCCGACCACTTCAGTCCCTGGAGCACCCGCCAGGGTGAGTCGGGGTTCGCGTGGTCCTGGCTCGGCGCCGCGCTCCAGGCCACCGAGCTGTCCTTCGGTGTCGTCAACGCGCCCGGTCAGCGCTACCACCCGGCGATCATCGCGCAAGCGATCGGCACGCTCGCGTCGATGTATCCGGGCCGGTTCTGGGCAGCGCTCGGCACCGGCGAGGCGAGCAACGAGCACATCACCGGCGACCGCTGGCCGCGCAAGGAGGTCCGCCAGCAGCGGCTGGAAGAGTCCGTCGAGGTGATACGGAAACTCCTGCAGGGTGAGGAAGTGAGCCACGACGGGCTCATCACGGTCGACCGGGCGAGGCTGTGGACGTTGCCGGCCGAGCCGCCCGCGTTGCTCGGTGCGGCGGTCTCGACGGCGACTGCGGAGAGATGCGCCAAGTGGGCCGACGGGATGATCACGGTCCCGGCCGAGGACGACCAGTTGCGCCGGATGATCTCGGCGTACAAGGACAACGGCGGTCGCGGGAAGGTCTGCCTGCAGGTGCATCTGAGCTATCACCCGGACGAGGCCGAGGCGATGCGGATCGCGCACGAGCAGTGGCGGACCAACGTGTTCTCGCCGCCGTTCTGCTGGGACACCGAGACTGCCGAGGCGTTCGACCAAGCAGCCGAGCATGTTCGGCCCGAGGCGATGCACCAGGCCGTGCGGATCTCGTCCGACCCGGCGCGGCACGCGGACTGGCTCAACTCGTACGCCGGGTTGGGGTTCGACGCGATCTATCTGCATCACGTCGGCCAGGAGCAGGAGGAGTTCATCGACGTGTTCGGCGACAAAGTACTGCCCCAACTGGAGGTGACCCGTCCGTGAGACTGACCGAGACCGCTGACGTCTGGTGGAAGAACGCCGTCGTCTACTGCCTGGACATCGAGACCTTCTTCGACACCGACGGCGACGGCCGCGGGGACATCCGCGGACTGTCGCAACGGATCGACCACCTGCACGAGCTCGGCGTGACGTGCCTGTGGCTGATGCCGTTCTATCCGACGCCGGATCGGGACGACGGATACGACATCACCGACTTCTACGGAGTGGACTCCAGGCTCGGTACGCACGGTGATCTGGTCGAGCTGATCACGCTGGCGCAGGACCGGGGAATCCGGGTGATCGCGGATCTGGTGGTGAACCACACGTCCGACCAGCATCCGTGGTTCCAGAGCGCCCGGGCGTCGCGCACCTCGCCGTACCGGGACTGGTATGTCTGGCGCGACGAGCCGCCGGCGAACCAGCACGAGGGGATCGTGTTCCCGGACCAGGAGGACAGCCTGTGGCAGTACGACGAACAGGCCGGCCAGTACTACCTGCACCAGTTCTACAAGCATCAGCCCGATCTCGACATCGCGAACCCGGCGGTGCGCGAGGAGATCCTGAAGATCATCGGCTTCTGGCTGCGGCTGGGGCTGTCCGGCTTCCGGGTCGACGCCGTGCCCTTCCTGCTGGACACCAGCGGCGCGACGGACGCCGCGAACCTGGCCGACCCGCACGACTACCTGCGTGACCTGCGCGCTTTCATGAGCCGGCGGGACGGGCAGGCAGTGCTGCTCGGTGAGGTGAACCTGTCGTACAAGGACACCCGGACCTTCTTCGGTGACGAGGACGGCGACGAGCTGACGATGTGCTTCGACTTCATCGGCATGCAGAGGCTGTACCTCTCCCTGGCCCGCAACAACCCCGCGGAGCTGGTCAAAGCGCTGCGCGAGCGGCCCGAGCCACCGGAGGAGGCGCAGTGGGGGACCTTCGTCCGCAACCATGACGAGCTGACCCTGGACAAGCTGACCAAGGACGAGCGGCAGGAGGTCTTCGACGCGTTCGGCCCGGAGGAGGACATGCAGCTCTACGGTCGCGGGCTGCGCCGCCGCCTCCCGGGGATGCTCGGCAACGACCAGGCCCGGATCAAGATGGTCTACAGCCTGCTGTTCTCCCTGCCCGGTACGCCGGTGCTGTTCTACGGCGAGGAGATCGGCATGGGCGAGAACCTGGCGGCCGACGGGCGGAACGCCGTACGGAGCCCGATGCAGTGGACCACCGGCCCGACCGGCGGCTTCTCCACGGCCGATCCCGACAATCTGGCCGGGCTGGTGGTCGAGGGCGAGCTGTCCCCCGAGCACGTCAACGTGGCCGCGCAACGCCAGGACCCCGACTCGCTGCTGAACTGGATCAAGCTCCTGACCCGGCGCTACCGGGAGTGCCCCGAGCTGTCCTGGGGCGAGTGCACCATTCTCGAGCACGAGGCACCGTCGGTCTTCGCGCATCGGTCGGACTGCGAGAACGGCACGGTGATCGCGCTGCACAACTTCTCCGCCGAGCCCGCCGACATCACCCTGGCCGTCGCGGGCGCCGGTGTCGGCGTACGGGTGGCCGACCTTCTCACCGGGGCGACGACTGACCTCGACAACGACGGCACGCTGCGTCATCGAGTGGAGGGCTACGGCTGCTGCTGGCTGCGCGTCCTCCGGCCTGGGGACAGATACCTCGTCTGAGTGAGCGTTGTCCAACAGGACAACGCGAGCAGTTCGGGGCGGTTCTGGGCAGTCGGTGCCGATTGTGGGCAGCGGCGTCCAAGCCGCGGTTTACCTGCATAGAATCCCCCGGCGGCCGTGGATCGGCCGTCGGGGGATTTCTTGTTCGCATGCAGGTTTCTGCTGGGGGTTGTCTGTGCTGCGTCGATGCATCGTCATGCTCGTTTCCGCCTCGCTTCTCACCTCGTCTGTGGTGGTCCCGGAGGCCACGGCCAGGCCGGCCGCCGCTGAGGTTCCAGCGAGCACCACCCAAGCTGCGGCCGCTGCTGAGCTGCAGCCGGCTGCCGGTCAGTTCGTGCCGGTCGCGCCCGCGTCGGTGATCAACGGAGTCGCAGTGGCCGCCGCCGGGGTCTCGACCGTCACGGTCGCCGGTGCCAACGGCATTCCCGCCGCCGCGCAGGTCAGCGCCGTGGCCGTCCAGGTCACCGCGATCGGGACCACGGCCGCCGGCTACATCCAGACCTACGCAGCCGGTACTACGCGCCCCGCCGACAGCACCACCAACTTCGTCACCGGTCGCAACACGGCCAGCTATGACGTCGTACCGGTGTCCGCGTCGGGACAGATCAGCGTCTACTCCAGCGCCGCGTCGAAGGTCTGGGTCAGGCTCCGCGGGTACTTCACCTCGTCGTCGGCCGTGACTGCCGGCTCGACCTTCGTCCCGCTCGCGCAGACCACCGTGATCAACAACGTCGCGCTGGCCGCCAACGGGACCACCAGCTACACCTTCGCCGGCGCCAACGGCATCCCTGCGGCCACCGACGTCGCCGCGGTCGCCCTCGAGGTCACGTCGGCCGCACCGACGGCAGCAGGCGTCCTCAAGGCCTATCCGACCGGCGAAGCCGCACCGGCCGACGCGGTCGTGAACTACCCGGTCACTCAGGCCCAGACCAATTACGAGACGGTCAGGCTGTCCGCTGCCGGGCAGGTGACCTTCTCGGCCAGCGGCGCCACCAAGCTGACCGTCCGCCTCCGCGGCTACTACTCCAAGCCGACCGCGACCAAAGCAGCCGCCTCGTACGTCCCAGTCGCCCCGGCGACCGTCGTGAACAACGTCGCCCTGGCAGCAGCCGGTACTACGACCGCAACCCTCGCCGGCGCCAACGGTGTGCCAGCCGCAGCGACTGTCGCGGCCGTCGATGCCAACGTGGTCGCATCCGCCCCGACCGCCGCAGGCTTCCTGACCGGCTACGCAGCCGGTACCACGCGCCCGACCGACGCCTCGGTGTACTACGCCAACGCCACCAACACGGCTGCCCACGACACCCTCAAGATCTCGTCGGCCGGCCAGACCACCTTCTACGCCAGCGGCGCGACCAAGCTGCTCCTGCGTCTGCGCGGCTACTACAAGAAGGCCACGGCTCCACTGGCTCCGACCGGCATCACCGCTGCAGCCGCGGACGGCCGGGCCACCATCGGCTGGACCGTCCCGAAGGACGGTGGCGCCGCAATCACCGGCTACACGGTCACGGCGAACCCGGGCAACCTCAAGACCACGGTCGGGGTGACCGGTACCGCGACTGTCACCGGCCTGACCAATGGCACGCCGTACACGTTCGTAGTACAGGCCATCAACGCTGCGGGCACCAGTGCTGCGTCTGCCGTCTCCAAGCCCGTCGTGCCGATGGGTGGCGAGGTCCTCTACGCCCATGACGCCGCAGGCCGGGTCAAGGCCGTGTTCACCTCAGACGGCGCCGGTGTCGCGTACCAGTACGACGCTGTCGGCAACATCACCGCCACCCAGGCATTGCCCGCCAACCAGTTGTCCGTCGCGCAGGCCGGTCCGGCGACCGCTGTCGTCGGCGACTCTTACGAGATCTACGGCACCGGCTTCGGGCTCGACCCCGAGCAGGTGTCGGTGACCATCGGCGGTGCCACCGCGCCGATCACCTCGTTGCGACGCAACCACCTGGTCGTCACCGTGCCTGCGGCGGCAACCACCGGCCAGGCCTTGGTGACGGTCGCCGGTACGACGGTCACCGCCGGCTCGGTCACCTTGCTGGCCGCGCCGCAGGTCACGAGTGTCAGCCCGGCGATCGTCGACCGTGGAGCGACGTTGACCGTCTCCGGCAGCAACTTCGCCCCGGCGACCACCGCCAACACCGTGTCGGTCAACGGCACCAAGGTGCAGGTGCTCTCGGCGACCCCGACGACGCTCACCGTCCGGGCGCCCGGCTTCGGCGTGGCCGGCAAGCTGATGGTCCGGACCCGCGCGGGCGCTGTCACCTCGGCCGGGCAGGTGACCGTTCCGCCGTCGCCGTTCCTGGCGGTGGACGTCGCGGCCTCGGTGCACCTCACTCCCGACGCCCCCGCGACCATCACGATGGCGACGTCCAACCAGCTGGCCTTGTTCAGTATCGACGGCACTGCCGGGCAGCGGCTCGGGTTCCAGGTCGACGAGACGATCAGCGGTTGCTACGAAGCGCACATCTGGGCGCCGGACCGCACCGCGGCGTACGCCGAGGAGACGATCTGCGGCAAGGACTACCTCGAACTGCCGCGACCGGCCGTCAACGGCACCTACCTGGTCGAGCTGGACCCGCGGAACCCCGAAACCGGCACCTTCACCGTGGTGGCCAGGCAGAGTGCCGATCTCACCGCGCCGCTGACGATCGACGGCCCGGCCGCGAGCCTCACCACGACCGTCGCACCCTCCCATGCGACCTTCACCTTCACCGGCGCCAAGGGCCAGCTCGTCTTCACCACGCTGACCGCGCCCAGCAACCTGGCCTCCGGGGCGGTGCTCTGGGGTCCGCACGGCCAGAAGCTGGTCACCACCAATTCGTACTACGGCAGTACGAGTGGCTTCCTCACCTCGGTCCTGCTACCCGAGGACGGCGTGTACACCGTCGATGTCGATCCCTACAACTTCGAGCTCGGGACGTACACCGCCCAGGTCAACCTGGTCCCGACGCCGATCTCCGCGACCACCACGCTCGACGGAGCGGCCGCGCGACTGACCATCACCAAGCCAGGGCAGACCGGCTCGGTCGCTTTCACCGGTACGCAGGGCCAGTTGGTCCACGTCGACCTCGCCACCCAGCTGACGTCGACAGCGACCGGCAAGGTCACCCTGCGCGGTCCGGACGGCTCGTTCCTGTTCCGGGACCAGACCTGGACCTACTTCATGGACTACCTCGCCGACCGCTACGTGCTGCCGCAGACAGGTGAGTACCTGTTGCTGGTCGAGCCGGCCGGCGCCCAGACGGGCACCATCGACGTTGCGGTCAACACGATCCCGGCGGATGCCGTCGTCGCCACCACGGTCGATGCCGCGGCGGTTGCTGTCAGCAACAGTAAGCCGGGGCAGCTGGCCCGGATGACCTTCCCCGCAACGGCCGGCCAGCGGGTGATGGTCACCTGCGTCGCGATCACCGGTCACGAGTACGACGTCAGCTACCAACTGCTGAACCCGGCCGGCACGAAGGTCGAGACCGGCAACTGCGCCTCGTCGGACAAGGGCATCCTGTTCGACACCCGGGCGCTGACGGCAGGCACCTGGACCGTCCTGGCCGACCCGAACCGGGCACTCCTGCTCACCTCGACCCTGCGGGCCGTCTCGGTCGCAGCGGACCCGGTGGTCAACTCGACGCTCGGCTCCAGCCCGGTGGTCAACCTCCTGCCGGGCCAGAACGGGACTGTCGTCTTCCCGGTCACAGCAGGCCAGCGCATCTACGTCGGCTGCACCCTGACCGTTCCGGACCAGCAGTACGACATCTCCTTCGAGTTGCTGCGCCCGGACGGCACCAAGGCCGACACGGGTAGTTGCTACACCTCCTTCAAGGGAGAGCTCTTCGACACTGTCACGGCCGCGGCCGGCGGCAACTGGACCGTGCGGATGGATCCGAAGCTCAACGCGAACGCCGGCGCGACGATCGGCCTGTACGCCGTACCGGCCGATGCGGCTCCGACCGCGACGATCGGCGGGGCGGCGGTCACCTTCGACACCGTCGTCGGCCAGAACGCGACGGTCTCCTTCACTGCCACCGCAGGGCAGCGCGTGCTGATCGGCTGCAGCCTCGTGGACTGGGCTGCCAAGCAGTACGACGTCTCCTTCAAGCTGCTGCGCCCGGACGGCACCACGGAGAAGACCACCAGTTGCTACGAGTCCAGCGGCGGCATGCTGGTCGACACGCTCGCCCTCTCGCAGGCGGGGACGTGGCAGCTGTTCGTCGACCCGGACTACATGGTGACGGCCCGGACCACTGTCCGCCTGTACTCCGTACCGGCCGACGTCGCGAAGACCACGACCGTCGGCGGCGCCGGGGTGAGCATCACGACTGTGGTCGGCCAGTCGGGCACGATCACGTTCACTGGTACGGCGAGCCAGAAGATCAAGGCCACCGTGAGTTCGTCGAGCTACCCGGCGTGTGGGGGCTACCTGCGGCTGCGGAACTCGGCCGGCACCAACCTCACGTCGACCTGCCTGACGGCGGCCAGCTACCTGACCTACACGCTGCCGTCCGCGGGCACCTACACGCTGTTCGTGGACCCGGCGGAGCTGAGCGCCGGCACTGCGACGATCGCGGTCGCCAACAACCCGACGGCGGCTGCCGCGAACCTCGAGGACCGTCGGGACTTCCCGCGCGCCGAGCCGACGGCAGCTCCCACTCGGGCTGTCAAGACAGCCGATGAGGAGCCGCCGCCACCGGTCTATCCGCGGAAGCGGGACGCGTCGCTGACCGGACGGATCCTGCGCACCGACGGCAAGCCGCTGGCCAACGTGACGGTTCGGGTCGCCGATCGCGCGGTGAAGACGAAGGCGGACGGATCGTTCGTGCTGACGCGTCTTCCGCAGGGCACCTACCTGTTCGCGATGGACGGCAGGACGGCGTCGACCCGGCGGACGAAGTACGGGTACTTCGATGTCCAGGTCAACCTGCGCAAGGGCGCGAACAAGCTGTTCTACCAGCCGTACCTGCCGATTCTCGACACCGCGAACGAGATCAGCATCGCGGGCCCGACGACGGAGCCGGTCGTCCTCAAGACCCCCAAGGTGAAGGGCCTGGAGGTGCACATCCCGGCCGGGGTGACGATCACCGACGCCGATGGCAAGAAGGTGACGAAGGTTGGGATCACGCCGATCCCGGTCGACCGGACGCCGATCCCGATGCCCAAGGGCGTGCAGGTGCCGGTGTACTTCACGGTCCAGCCCGCCGGCGGTGAACTGCACGGCGGCACGGCGAAGATCTACTACCCGAACTACCTCGACCAGAAGCCCGGCACCCGGCTCAACTTCTGGAGCCACGAGAAGTACGCCGAGGGCTGGGAGGTCTACGGGATCGGGACGGTGACGTCGGACGGGACTCAGGTCCGGCCCGACCACGACACCGCGATCGAGAACTTCGACGGCGCGATGATCAACGTCTCGGGCTGGCTGGAGGGCCTGACCAAGGGCATCCTCGAGGCGCTCGGCTCGGCCGGTGACCCGGTCGATCTGGGCACCGGACGGTTCACCTACACGCAGACCGACCTGACGCTGGGTGGCAACATCCCGATCGAGGCAGAGCGCGCCTACAGCTCCGGCGACGGCCGGGCCCGGCCGTTCGGGATGGGCACGATCGGGACGTACGACACCTTCCTGACCTCCAAGAAGCAATGGCAGGAAGCCGATCTCAACCTGATCGACGGCAGCCAGGTGCACTTCGCCCGGACCTCGCCGGGGAGCAGCTTCACCGACGCTGCCTTCGAGGCGCGCGGGACGACCGGGCAGTTCGCCGGCGCCACGATGGCGTGGAACGGTCGCGGCTGGGACCTGCGGCTGCGCGACGGCACCGTGCTGATCTACGGCGACGAGGCTCCGCTGCAAGGGATCCGGGACCGCTTCGGCCACACCGTGACGATCCGGCGGATCGCGAAGAACGTCTACGGCAGCCAGATCGGCGCGATCGTCTCGATCACCTCGTCGGAGGGCTTCTGGCTGACCTACGACTACGACACGGCCGGTCAGGTCCTGGCGATCCACGACAACGCCGGGCGCACCGTCTCGTACACGTACGAGACGGGGCTGCTGAAGACCGTGACGGACGTGAACGGCGGTGTCACGACGTACGGGTGGGACACGGCCAAGCGGCTGACGACGATCACCGACGCGAAGGACCAGTTGTTCCTGACGAACACCTATGACGCGAACAACCGGGTGATCCAGCAGAAGCTGGCCGATGGCGGGCTGTACAAGTTCGACTACGTGCTGGACAGCACCGGCAAGAAGGTGGTGAAGACCACCGTCACCGATCCGGCCGGTGCCAAGCGGGTGGCCGAGTACGACGCGTCGGGTTATCTGGTCAAGGACACCAGCGCCTCCGGTACTGCGAACGAGCAGGGGTACAGCCTGGAGCGCGACCCGGCGAGCCACCTGCCGACCAAGACGACCGACACCGACGGCCGGTCGATGGTCAGCACCTACAACGCGGACCAGCAGGCGACCTCGACGACCGTCACGCTCGGGGCCGAGCAGCAGCAGGAGACGGCGACGTACAACGGACCTGAGGGCGCGATGGACTCGACCACCGACGCGCTGGGCAACACCACCCGCTACACGTTCGATGCCAAGGGCAACGTCGAGACGACCACCGACGGGGAGGGACGCAAGACCACCTACGAGTGGAACGACGAGGGGTTGATGACCAAGCAGACCCCGGACGGCGCCGGCTCGACGACGTACGAGTACCTGGACGGGATGACATCGGCGGTGACCGATCCGCTCGGCCGCAAGACGACATACGGGGTCGACCCGGCCGGGCGGGTGCAGGAGACGATCGGGCCCGACGGTGGCGTCTCCACCGTGCAGTACGACGCTGCCAACCAGGTGCTGTCGACCAAGGATCCGCTGGGCGCGATCACGACGTACAAGTACGACAAGAACGGCAACCTGGAGTCGCTGAAGGACGCCCGGGGTGGCACGACCAGCTGGTCGTACGGCCTGATGGACCGGGTGCACGAGCTGACGGACCAGGTCGGCAAGAAGACGACCTACACCTACAACGCGCTCGGGCGGCCGGAGACGATCACGGACCGGCGTGGGCTCACGACCGAGTACCGGTACGACGAGCTGCAGCGGGAGGTGTTCACCGGGTACGGCCGGACCGGCTCACCGGGTGCGTACCAGTACCAGTCGACGCTGGTCTCGGCGTACGACGACAAGGGCCGGCTCGAGTCGGTCACCGACTCCACTGCGGGGGCAGGGGCGGTCGCCTACACGTACGACGGCAAGGACCGGGTCGCCACCGAGACGACTCCGCAGGGCACGATCACGCGGGAGTGGGACGACACGGGCCGGTTGAAGACGCTCAAGGTGCCGGGGCTGCCCGACACCGCCTACGAGTACGACAGGTCGGACCGGCTGACCAAGGTCACACGCGGAGCGGTCGTGGCGTCGTACGGGTACGACTCGACCGGGCGGCTCAAGACGCAGACGCTGCCGGGTGGAGTTGTACGCACCTCGTCGTACGACCTCGCTGGAGGCCTTACCGGGTTGACGTTCACGTCCGGCGCGCAGGTGCTTGGTGACCTGACCTATCACTACGACGCTGCTGGCCAGCTGGACCGTACTGGTGGCTCGTGGGCGCGTGCGGACCTGCCGTCGCCGGTCGGGTCTGCTGAGTTCGATCCGGCCAACAGGCTGACCTCGCTGGACGGTGTCACCCGGACCTATGACCCGGAAGGCAACCTGACGGACGATGGCACCTCGACGTACGCATGGAACGCCCGCGGCGAGATGACGTCGACCACGGGTGCAGTAGGAGCCTCGCAGATGCGCTACGACCCACTGGGGCGTCGCATCGGGGCCACTGTCGGCGGCGAGACCTGGAACCTCCGGTACGACGGCGACAACGTGCTGGTCGAGGACGGCCCGGGTACTGCGGACGCGACGTACCTGTCCGGGCTCTCCACCGACTCGGCGGCCGCGCGGGTCGATGGGCTGGATGGGACGGGCAGTGCCTCGGCACTGCTCACCGACCGGCAGGGCTCGGTGGTGGCGAGGACGGTTCCGGGCACTGGGACCGTGGCGGCGGAGTACACGTACGACCTGTACGGCAAGGCGCGCTCCAGCCTCGCGGGCGACGCCAACCCGGTTCGCTACACAGGACGCGAGTCCGGGCCGGGTACGCCGGCAGGGCTGCAGTTCAACCGTGCCAGGTGGTATGAGCCGGGTACTGGTCGCTTCCTGTCCGAGGACCCGGCCGGGTTCGAAGGAGCGGGGCCGAACCTCTACTCGTACGTAGACGGCGACCCGGTCGACGCCACGGACCCCAGTGGCGCGGTACCGCAGATCGTCGCGGCCTGCGCCGGTGGGGCGATCATCAACACCGTCGCTGGCGCACTGCTGGGCCGCAAGCACTCCGCTGGCGACTACCTGCGCGGGCTGGCCAAGGGCTGCGTCGACGGGGTGCTGATGTTCGGGGTCGGCAAGTTCCTCAGCGTCGGACTGCGCTCGGCCCGGCCGTTCGCCCGGTACCTCGACGAGGCGGCCGAGACAGCGGCCAAGGCCTGCAGCTTCACCGGCGAGACGCTGGTACTGATGGCCGACGGCTCCAAGAAGCCCATCTCGCAGGTGGAGGTCGGCGACGAGGTACTGGCGACGGATCCCGAGACCGGCGAGCAGGGGCCGCACAAGGTCACCCAGGTCTTCGAGCACTCCGACCGGGTGATCGATCTCGAAGTGGCCGGCGAGGTGGTCACGACGACGGCGAACCACCCGTTCTGGGACGCCACCGACCAGCGGTTCGAGCCCGCCGCCGAGCTGGACTGGGGCGACCAGGTCCAGTCGGCCGATGGCAGGCGCTTCACGATCGGTGGGCTGAAGACCGGTGGCGCCCGGCAGGCGACGGCGTACAACCTCAGCGTCGAGGGCATCCACACGTACCACGTGGGTCCGGACGAACTGCTGGTGCACAACGCGTGCGTGATCCCCAAGATCACCCCTCGCGGCCTGCAGCACTCGTTCGGGCGGCATGCCGAGCAGTGGTTCGGCCGCGAGGTCGGAGCGAGCAAGATGGGCGAGTGGAGCGCGCTGATCCAGCGGGCGTCGCAGAGCGGCAAGGTGTTCCCGTGGTCTAGCGGCTCGACCGCTACCCAGGCGCACCTGGCCCGGATCGACGGCAAGTGGTTCGTCGCCCAGTTCGACCGGACCACCGGTGACCTGGTGACGGCCTTCGTACCCAACAACAAGCAGGTGTCCGCGATGCTGCGACTATTGGGCAAGTGAGCAAGGACGCGCTCTATCCGGAACCACCGCACCTGACGATCGCAGTGTGGTCGCCCGAGGACGAGGAGTCGGTCTTCGGGCGAGCCTGCGACGTCGTGGCGGCCGCGGGCTGTGTACCGGCCGGAGTAGTCCAGTCAGCGCCTCGTGGGCAGCAGTACGCGATGCTGCAGGACCTGGACGACCGGTCGACGGCGCAGCTCGACGCGGACGCCTTCGAGACGGCCGTGCACGGCCGCGATCCGGTCCTGCGGCCGCTCGAGGCGGGGTACCGAAGCAAGAGGTGGGGCACGGTCGTCGTGGAGCACCTCTTCGGTACCGAGGGGGAGAAGCACCCGGTGGCGGTGTCGCTGGCCGCCGACCGGCTCGGGCTCCCCGACTCCACCTGGAAGGCGAGCGACCGGAAGGCGGCTCGCCGGCTGGCGGAGTGGGCGACCGGGGTACTACGGGAACTCACGCTCAGTACTGGAGCCATGTACGGCGCGATCGGGGTGGAGGAGACACTGCCGACCCCGAGCGCGCTGCGTGCGGGTGAGCCGGCCGGGAGCGTCGTGTACGTCGGGTCGGCGCTACCCGGCGTACAGGCCCGGTTCAGGGCGGCTGTGCCGGGGGTGCAGTGGCCGACCGGAGAGTTCTTTCCCGGCTGGCACCCGTTCGCCGAGTCGCCGGAGCCGGTCGACCGGAAGGGGCTGGCGGCTGCCTCGGTCGCGCTCGGGCAGGCGCTTTCCGGCTCCGCCGGGTGAATTCACGGCATGGAAACGCACCACGGCTCCGCACCTGGGGGTTGGGGTGGGTACCGTCATCGGGTGCAGAAATGGCCTGGTCGTCCCTATCCCCTCGGAGCCACGTACGACGGCTCCGGTACGAACTTCGCGCTCTTCTCGGAGGTTGCTCAGCAAGTTGACCTGGCACTGATCGGTGACGACGGATCGGAGCAGTTGGTCCAGCTCACCGAGGTCGACGGGTTCGTCTGGCACGCGTACCTGCCCGCGGTGCAGCCCGGCCAGCGGTACGGGTACCGCGTGCACGGGCCGTACGAGCCGGCGCAGGGTCACCGGTGCAACCCGTCCAAGCTGCTGCTCGACCCGTACGCGAAGGCCATCGACGGGCAGGTCGACGCCGACGAGTCACTGTTCAGCTACCGGTTCGCCAAGCCCGACGAGCTGAACACCATGGACAACCGCGAGCACACGATGCTGTCGGTGGTGACGAACCCCTTCTTCGACTGGGGCAACGACCGGCCGCCGGGGCACGCGTACCACGAGACGGTGATCTACGAGGCGCACGTCAAGGGCCTGACCAAGACCCACCCCGGCCTGCCGGAGGAGATCCGCGGCACGTACGCCGCGATCGGCCACCCGGCGATCATCGAGCACCTCAAGGAGCTCGGGGTGACCGCGATCGAGCTGATGCCGGTGCATCAGTTCGCCCAGGACGGGCACCTCCAGGAACGTGGACTGTCCAACTACTGGGGTTACAACACGATCGGCTTCTTCGCCCCGCACAACGCCTACTCGTCGCTCGGCGGCCGGGGCCAGCAGGTGACCGAGTTCAAGACGATGGTGCAGGCGCTGCACGAGGCCGACATCGAGGTGATCCTCGACGTGGTCTACAACCACACCGCCGAGGGCAACGAGTTCGGTCCGACGCTGTCCTTCAAGGGCATCGACAACGCCGCGTACTACCGGCTGGTCGACTCGGACAAGTCGCACTACTACGACACCACCGGCACCGGGAACAGCCTGCTGATGCGGCACCCGCACGTGCTGCAACTCATCATGGACTCGCTGCGCTACTGGGTCACCGAGATGCACGTGGACGGGTTCCGGTTCGACCTCGCGTCGACGCTGGCCCGTCAGTTCCACGAAGTGGACCGGCTGTCGGCCTTCTTCGACCTGGTCCAGCAGGACCCGGTGGTCAGCCAGGTCAAGCTGATCGCCGAGCCGTGGGACGTCGGCGACGGCGGCTACCAGGTGGGCAACTTCCCGCCGCTGTGGACCGAGTGGAACGGCAAGTACCGCGACACCGTGCGGGACTTCTGGCGCGGGGAGAAGTACACCCTGGCCGAGTTCGGCTCGCGGCTGACCGGCTCGTCCGACCTGTACCGCGACGACAGCCGCCGGCCGCTGGCGAGCATCAACTTCATCACCGCCCACGACGGCTTCACCCTGCGTGACCTGGTCTCGTACAACGACAAGCACAACGACGCCAACGGCGAGGGCGGCAACGACGGCGAGAGCCACAACCGGTCCTGGAACTGCGGCGTCGAGGGCGAGACCGACGACCCGGAGATCCGCAAGCTGCGGGCCAAGCAGCAGCGCAACTTCCTGGCCACGCTGCTGATCTCGCAGGGTGTGCCGATGCTCGCGCACGGCGACGAACAGGGCCGGACCCAGTCGGGCAACAACAACGTCTACTGCCAGGACAACGAGCTCGCCTGGGTGAACTGGGACCTCGACGAGGAGCAGCAGGACCTGCTGGAGTTCACCGGCGAGCTGGTCCGGCTGCGCAACGAGCACCCGGTGTTCCGGCGCCGCCGGTTCTTCCACGGGGACCAAGGGGTCGACGGGCTGGGCGACCTGGTCTGGTTCACCCCTGAGGGCCAGGAGATGCAGGACGGCGACTGGAGTCGCGACGACGCCCGGGCGGTGGCCGTGTTCCTCAACGGCGACGCCATCTCCGAGCCGGACCCCCGTGGTGAGCCAGTGGTCGACGACTCGTTCCTGATCCTGCTGAACAGCAACCACGAGGCCGAGGACTTCCTGCTGCCCGCCAAGGAGTACGGCGAGGCCTGGACGGTGGTGGTGGACACCGTCCGGCCGACCGGTCGCGCAAATGAGGAAGAGCACCCCGCTGGGAGCACCGTGCGGATCGAGGACCACGGCATGCTCGTACTCACCCGGCCGCGGCAGGCAGCGCAGTGACGGCGGTCCCGCAGGCTACCTATCGGGTGCAGATCCGCGCTGACTTCGGCTTCGACGACGCTGCCGAGGTCGTCCCGTACCTGCACAGCCTCGGGATCTCGCACATCTACCTGTCCCCGATCCTGCAGGCCGCGCCCGGGTCCGCTCATGGGTACGACGTCGTGGACCACAGCAGGTTGTCGGAGCCGGCCGGTGGGCGACCAGCCTTCGACCGGCTCGCCGAGCGGCTGGCCGGCCACCGCATGGGGGCGATCGCGGACGTAGTACCGAATCATGTGGCTGTGCCGACTCCTGCGCGGCTCAACGCTGCTCTGTGGTCCGTACTACGGGATGGCCCGGGCTCGCCGTACGCCGAGTGGTTCGACGTCGACTGGGGTTCGGGCAACCAGCCGCTCCTGATGGCAGTGCTCGGCCAGCGGATCGGCAAGGTGCTCGCCGACGGTGAGCTGTCCGTGGACGGCGACGTGCTCCGGTACTACGACCACGAGTACCCACTGCGTCCCGGGACCGAGAACCTGCCGATCGCCGAGCTGGTGACCGAGCAGTGGTACCGGCTGGCGCATTGGAAGGTCGCTGACGAGGAACTGAACTACCGGCGCTTCTTCGACGTCGACACCCTGGCCGCCATCCGCGTGGAGAACCAGGAGGTCTTCGAGACCACCCACGAGCTGCTGTTCTCGCTACTGCACGAGGGGAAGCTCACCGGCTTCCGTATCGACCACCCGGACGGCCTGGCCGACCCGCGCGGGTACCTGCGTCGCCTGGCCGAGCGCACGGGCGGCGCTTGGGTAGTAGTCGAGAAGATCCTGGAGGGCTCTGAAGAACTGCCGGGAGACTGGCCCTGCGCAGGCACTACTGGCTACGACGCACTCCTGCGCGTCGGTGGGCTCTTCGTCGACCCTGCCGGAGCAGCGCCGCTCTCTGCGTTCCACTCGGAGCTCACCGGCGAGCCTGCCGACTTCGCTCAGGTGGTGGAGCAGGCGAAGCGCGAGGTGGTGAAGCACGGCCAGTACGCCGAGGTGCACCGGCTCGTGGAGCTGCTGGCGCGCATCTGCCAGGACGACGTGCGCCTGCGCGACCACACTCGCCGTGCCTTCCATGCGGTGGTTGTCGAGCTGCTGGTCAACTTCGACCGGTACCGGGCTTACGTAGTACCGGGTGAGCAGCCTGATCAGACTGCTGTCCATGCCATGGAGCACGCGACCGAGTTGGCTCGGCGCCACCTGGACGAGGACCAGCAGGAGACGCTGGAGCTCGTCCGGGACCTGCTGCTGGGCCGTGAGGCCGGCACTGCCAGTCGCATCGACGAGCATGCGCGGCACGAGCTGATCGTGCGGTTCCAGCAGACGTGTGGGCCGGTGATGGCCAAGGGGATCGAGGACACCGCCTTCTACCGGTGGTTCCGGCTGACGTCGCTGAACGAGGTCGGTGGGGATCCGTCGCACTTCGGGGTGTCGCCTGAGGAGTTCCACGCGTTCGCCGCCCGGCTGAACGATCGCTGGCCGCGGACGATGACGACGCTGTCCACGCATGACACCAAGCGGTCCGAGGACGTCCGGGCGCGGTTGGGGGTCCTGTCCGAGCAGCCGGAAGCCTGGACGGAGGCGGTGCGGTCGTGGCGGGCGTTGTCGGAGCCGTATCGCGATTCGGGACTGGACGGGAGTACGGAGTACCTGGTCTGGCAGACACTGTTCGGTACCTGGTCCGACGGTCCGATCGCCGAGGAACGCTTGCAGGCTTACGTGTTGAAGGCTGTGCGGGAGGCGAAGCGGCATACCAGCTGGACGTCGTCGGACTCGGACTACGAGTCTTCAGTTGCCGCCTTCATTACGGGGGTGTTGGGGGACTCCAGCGTGCTGGAGGCTGTTGGGCACTTTGCTGCCGGTCAGGCGGAGTATGTGCGAGCGGCGACCCTCGGGCAGAAGTTGGTGCAGCTGACCATGCCGGGGGTGCCTGACGTTTATCAGGGCACGGAGTTGGTTGACCTCTCGCTGGTCGACCCGGACAACAGGCGGCCGGTGGATTACTCGCTGCGGGTTGATCGTCTTGCTCGGCTGGACGCTGGCGCCCGGCCGCATGGTCTGGCCGAGGAGAAGCTGCTGGTGACGGCCAAGGCGCTGCGGTTGCGGCGGCAGAACCCAGAGGCGTTCGCTGGCAGCTACAAGCCGCTACCGACGTCTAGTGGACATGCGGTCGCCTTCTGCCGGGGTGACGCGGTGGTGACGATCGCCACCCGGCTGCCGGTGGCCCTGCATCGCCTGGGCGGCTGGGGAGACAGCACGGTCGTACTGCCTGAGGGGAACTGGCAGGACGTGTTGACTGGTCGCGCAGTGGGTAGTGGATCGGCCCGCATTCGCGAGCTGCTGGAGGACCTACCGGTGGCACTACTCACTAGGAGCTGATGGCTTGCACACCTTCACCGTCTGGGCGCCTGCTGCTTCTGCTGTGTCGTTGGTACTCGACGAGTCGTTTCTGGAGATGCGGCAGGGCGATGGTGGGTGGTGGTCGGTAGAGGTGGCCTCGGCCGGGCATGGGACCTCGTATGCGTTCTCCGTCGACGGTAGCGAGCCGATGCCTGATCCGCGGAGTGCTTGGCAGCCAGCGGGTGTGCATGGGCCCAGCCAGGTCTTTGACTCGTCATTGTTTGAGTGGAGCGACAGTGGTTGGGCCGGGCGGGACGTACGGGGTGCTGTGTTCTATGAGCTGCATCTGGGGACGTTCACGCCGGAGGGGACGCTTGCGGCGGCCGCTGAGCGGCTGGATCACCTTGTGACGTTGGGGGTTGAGGTTGTCTCGCTGATGCCGGTCGCCGCGTTCCCAGGGCGGCATGGCTGGGGTTATGACGGGGTTGACCTGTATGCGGTGCACGAGCCGTACGGCGGGCCTGGTGAGTTGCAGCGGTTCGTGGATCGGTGTCATGCGGTCGGGCTGGCGGTCTGCCTGGACGTCGTCTACAACCACCTCGGGCCGAGTGGGAACTACCTCGAATCCTTCGGGCCTTACTTCACGTCCAAGCACACGACGCCGTGGGGGCCGGCGGTCAATCTCGATGACGTCGGCAGCTCCGAGGTACGCCGGTGGATCTGTGACAACGCGCTGCGGTGGTACCGGGAGTTCCACCTCGACGCGTTGCGGCTGGATGCGGTCCATGCGTTCCTCGACGACAGTCCCCAGCATCTGCTGCAGCAGTTGTCCTCGGAGACCGCCACGCTCTCGGCCGAGTTGGGGCGGCCGCTGGGGCTGGTGGCCGAGTCGGATCTCAACGACCCGCGCACGGTCGAGCCGGTGAGCGACGGTGGGATGGGGATGACGGCGCAGTGGAGTGACGACTTCCACCACGCCTTGCATGTGTTGCTGACCGGGGAGAAGTCCGGATACTACGAGGACTTCGCCGAGCCGGGGGCTTTTGCCAAGGCGCTGACCAAGGTGTTCTTCCATGACGGGTCGTACTCGACCTTCCGGGGCAAGAACTGGGGACGACCGGTGGATCCGTCGAGGCATCGGGGGTCGGAGTTTCTCGCGTACACGTCGAATCACGACCAGGTCGGCAACCGCGCGCTCGGCGACCGGCCGGCCTTGACGCCGGGGCGGTTGGCGATCGGGGCTGCCCTGGTGCTCACTTCGCCGTACACGCCGATGCTTTTCATGGGCGAGGAGTGGGGCGCGTCGACGCCGTTCCTGTACTTCACCGATCACACCGAGCCGGCGCTGGCCGAGGCGGTGCGGGTCGGTCGGCGGCGGGAGTTCGCGGCGTACGGGTGGGACGCGGAGGAGATCCCGGACCCGCAGGATCCGGCGACCTGGCGGCGCTCGGTGCTCTCGTGGAGCGAGGCCGATCAGTCGCCGCATCGCGAGTTGCTGGAGTGGTACCGGGAGTTGCTGGCGTTCCGGGCGGGGAGTGCGGATTTGCGGGATGACCGGCTGACGTCGGTGGGGATCTCGTCCGGCGACTCATGGCTGGTGGTTCGGCGCGGTGGCGTGCGCGTGGTGGTCAACCTGGCGGCCGAGGAGACGGTGGTGCCGATGGATGGCGTACCGGCGTACCGGGTGCTGGCTTTCGGCGCGGCCGACATTGTCACGGACGGTGTTCGAATTGCGGGTGAGAGCGTTGCCATCTTCACGAACTGAAAGATTTTTCCGTGAAGAAACTGTTTACGAAATGTGCGCGTAACGCCTTTGCTCGTTGGAAAGTCTGGACAAACCTGAGAGTTTGTCCGTATTTCGTGAGTAGTTCAAGAATTGCTTGTATTCGGCTCCGTGGTGACGGACTGTAGAGGAGGCCAGCAGGAGCCGCTACCGGGGGGACGACCGGGAGGACACCTATGACTGTCGGAGGCGTTGACACCTACTACGACTACGAAGAGAAGCAGTGGAAGCTCAGGAGGCTAGGCGGCGGCCCCATCGCCCGCGGCCCGGTCTGCCCAGCCCCACGCGCCGTCGAACATCCGGTGGCAGACCGCCGCCAGCCCACCCGAGACCATCACCCCCAGGACGACAAAATCCACGCCTGACGGGACCAGCGCCCACACGAGGCGCCACAGCACCGGTCGCAACCTCACACCGACCGGTGCGGCCCCCCGTAGACCCGTACGCCGCACAGCCTGGTGCCACCTTCGACCACCCCGCTAGCCGGCGGCTGTGTGGATGTCTTCTGAGGTGAGGTGGCGGAGTTCTTCGGTGGTGGGGAGGCGGCCTAGTTTGCGGAGGCGTTGGGACTGGGCCTTGCGGATCGACTCGACCAGGCGGCGGGCTTCCCGGGCGTTGCCGAAGTTGGGGGTGCCGGCGATGCGGTCGAAGTACGCCGTCAGGGGTGGGGCGGCGGCCGGGTCGAGGTGGTAGTCGCCGCCTTCGACCATCCGGCTGGTGATCAGCAGGAGTTCGTCGGCGGAGTAGTTCTCGAACTCGATGGTCTTGGAGAAGCGCGACGCCAGCCCGGGGTTGGCGTCGAGGAAGTCGTTCATCTCGCCGGTGTAGCCGGCCACGATGATGGCGATCTCGTCGCGGTGATCCTCCATCAGTTTGACCAGCGCGTCGATCGCCTCCTGGCCGAAGTCGCCGCCGGTACCGGCCGAGCGCGACAACGTGTACGCCTCGTCGATGAAGAGCACCCCACCCAGCGACTTCTCGAAGACCTGAGCCGTCTTCTCCGCGGTATGACCGATGTACTGCCCGACCAGATCCCGTCGCGAGACCTCGGTGAAGCTGCCGTGCGGCAGTACCCCCAACGCCTTCAGAAGCTTGCCGTACAACCGCGCGACCGTCGTCTTGCCAGTACCAGGCGCGCCCGCGAAGATCAGGTGATGGCTTACCCCGCCGATGCTCAACCCGGCCGTACGCCGCCACTCATTGACCTGGATCTCGTCGACCAACGCATGGACTTCCGACTTCACCCCGGGCAGGCCGACCATCTCGTCCAGGTCGCTGAGCAGATCGTCCAGCGGCCCACCCACCTCGGCGGGCCGGGCCGACGCGCGCTCGACCACCTCGACCGTCGCACCGGTCTCGATCGCGAGGGCAGGCTGGCCGGTGTTGTCTGTCCGGCAGCCTTCGACAGTCCCGCCGCATCCCGGTGAGAACGTGAACGCCGGCCCGCGGGTGTCATGGATGCTGAGCCGCCGCGCGATCGGCGTACTGCCGTTCGCGACTCCGACGCCTTCAGCGCCGGTGGACGAGATCTCCGTGTCGGTGAGCTCCGGCCGGCTGTACTGGTAGACGTAGACACCCCGCCCGCCGCAGACCGAGATCGTGCAGCCGCGGATCAGCGGATCGGAGCCCAAGGCAACGACTATCCCGTCGCCCGAGATCTCGGTGACCACGGTGTCGAGGATCCGCCCGCTCGCGCCCTCGACCACGATGCCGGTCTCGGCGCCCTTGATCGTGCACCGGTCGACGGTGAAGGCGCTGCTCGCGTGCACCGAGATCGCCGGCCGGGTCCTTGACCGGACCGTGCACTGCTCGACGGTCAGCACAGTCCGGTCAACCGAGACGGCCATCCCGCCACCAGCCCGTACTTCGAGCCCGCGCAGCGTCAGCTCGCCGTCGACGGCCCGCACCGTGGGCCAGTCAGCCCCGTCGCCATCCAGTACTACGGTCGCGCCCGGCTCGGCCTGCAACGTGATCGACCGGCCGTTGAGCTCGAGCGTCTCGGCGTACGTGCCGGCCGCGATCGCGACGGCGGCTCCATCGGGTGCCTCGAGCAAGGCGGACCCGATCGTCGGATAGGCACCCAGACGGTCTGCCGCGACGGTGAGCACCCGGCCCTGCAACGGACCAGGCATCAGCTCGCCCGGTCCAGCAGCCAGCCACGGTCGGCCGCCTTCACACCGGCCTGGAAGCGGCTGCGAGCGCCGAGCCGGTTCATGATCTGCGCGACCATCCGGCGTACCGTCCGAACCGAGATGCCCAGCTGGGCGGCGGCGAACTCATCGGTCGCGCCGAGCGACAGCAGCCGCAGCATCTCCTTCTCGCGCCCGGAAAGGTCGGTGTCGACCGGGATGTCGCAGTCGGCCAGCGACACGGCGTCCGGCCACACCCGCTCGAACAGCTCGGTCGCAGTCGTCACCACGCTGTTCAGCCGCAGTACTGCGACGCTGCCGTTGGTCGAGTCGGCCGGGAGGACCGCGATCGAGTTGTCGATGACCAGTGCGTTCATCGGCACCATCGGGACGGTACGGACGGCCACGCCCGCCAGGGACATCGCACCGAGGTGCCTGCACAGCGTCGGCGCGGTCCGGGCGGTGTCGGGGTAGATCGCGCGGTAGCGGATGCCCGGACGGACGTCCCGCGGGCCGAAGGCCGGGCCGCTCGGGGTCAGGGTGCTCATGGCGATCACCGAGTCCTGGGCGTTGGCCAGCAGCGTGGCGATGCCGTCCTGGGCCGGTACCTGGTGGAAGCCGGTGGGGCGGTTCAGCAGTGTGACAGTCATGAGAAGGGGACCCCCAGAGGTAGCGTGGCGGCGACACCGGTGGTGTGCCGCCCGTCGAGGCGTTCCGGCTCCACTCCGAACGAGCGAGCCAGTGTGGTCAGGACGGTGATGGCGGTGTCGAGCGTGGCCGCGTGGGCGGCGGCTACTCGCAGTACTGCGTCGTGCAGAGCGGGTTCGTGGGACTCGGCGGGTGCAGTGACCGTGATGGCCAGGGTGTGCGCGCTCCCTGTACCGGTGCCGAGCAATGTGTCGACAAGTGCTTGAGCAGTGGGCCGTGGGAGCTGGGCGAAGCCGTTGAGTCGTACGCAGACCTGTACGACCGGTCCTGCGGCCCAGGTGGTCCAGCGTTCGCGGATCTGGCCGCGGCCGGCGTTTGCGTGTGCCAGTGCGCCGATCGACGCCAGTAGGTCGGATTCGTCGAGTGGCATGCACTCGATCTGCTCCCGGTCGAAGCGGCGCACCATCCGGCGGACAGTGTTCGCCAGTACCTGGCTGAGCTGCTCGTCCGTGGCGATGTCCGGCGTACGGGACGCAGCTACTGCGACCCACGCCCGCTGGGGCTGCGACTGCTTCGTACCGGTGTGTACTACGAGTTGCACCGACACCCCAACCGGCTGCTCATCGGCGGAGTCCGCAAGTGAACTCAACCGAGGCAGTAGTTGGTGCTGAGCGTCCGAGCCGACCCGGAGCGCGACGCTGGCTCCGGCCGGCCTGCTGAGCATGCCGTATGGCTGTTCCCGGACGGTCAACTCCTGGGCTGACGTGCGGCCGCAGAAGACGCTGACGAGGTTCATCGCCGGGTCGCCGGCCAGGTCCAGCCGGTGGCGGCGTACGAGGAAGGCGAGCAGGATGCCGACCCAGCGGTAGAGCCAGAGCCCGCGGAAGCGTACTGCGGTCAGGAGGATCAGGGAGACGGCTGCCACCGCGGTGAGGATCAGGACGAGTCGCGAGCCGGTGGTGGCTGCGCCGATGGCTACTAGCGCGATCTGCCAGCAGACGATCTGCCCTACTCGGATTGCTCGCTCGGGTAGCTCGATCTCGTCGACGGTGGGTTGCTGTGTCGTGGGCGGGGTAACCAGGTACGAGCGCTGTGGGGTAGCTGCGGCTGTGGTTGTTGCTGCTGCCGCTGGAGGTACAGAGCGTTGGGGGAGGGCTGCGGCGCGGGCTAGCGGAGTACCGACTGAGGTAGCCGTCGGTACTGCGGCCGGGGCGGGGGCGTGGGCAACCTGCTCGCCAGGGGCGGGGGCGGTTGCGGCTGGGGGCCTCATGCGACCCTCGGGTTCTTGGGGGCGACCAGTTCGAGCTTGGCCTGGCCGGTGAGGCGTACGCGGTCTGCGGCGGCTGTCAGTTCGGCCTCGGACTCGGTGGACAGCAGCATGGCGTAGGCGTGGTCGCGGACCAGCGGGTGCAGGGCGAAACGGCCGGGGGCCGGCTCGTCCACCAGGTGCCGGTCGAGTAGCTCGTCGAGCATTGGCTCCACCTCCTGCTGGTCGGCGTCGAGGAGTCGCGCGGCCCGGCGTACGTCGAACTGCGGGGTCATGCTCAGCAGCCGGTAGAACCGGCGTACCGGCTCTTCCAGCTCGTCGTACGTCGAGTCGAACCGCGCGAGGGTGTTGGCGAGCTCTCTCGCGCGGCCCGTCCGATCGCTCAACCGCGCAAGCAGCCGCGCGGCGGTCCACGGTTGGCGATCCCGCACCCGATCACTCAGCTCGCGGAGAGCCCCCGGATGCCCACCGCACACCCGCAAGATCTCCTCATCCGCCACGAGTACCGTGCTCTCGAACGGCCGGATACTCACCGCAACAGCCCGCTCAAGCCCCACCAACCGACTCCGGCTGGTCACCAACACCACCGACCCAGCCGTGTTAGGCATCAACGCCCGCACCTGAGCCACATCCACCACGTCATCCAGCACCAACAAAACCCGAGGCGCCACCTCCCGCCACAACGCCCCCAACTCATCTGTTGCCTCAGGCAACTGCTCTTTGAATCCAACCCGCCGAAGCAATCGTCCCAACGCCTCAGCAGTACCAACCGGCTCGTTGCCATGGGCCCGCAGATCCAAGTACATCTGCCGCTCCGGTCCACCATCAGCCAGCACCCCAGCAGCCTCCAGCACAAAGGCGGTCTTCCCAACCCCAGCCATCCCATCAACAGTCACCACCGCAACCCCGCCGACCTCCGGCCGGCGCCCGGACAGAGCCGGGCCCGCGGTGCGACTCGCCACGGCGGAGCCGCTGGCGGCGGAGGCGGGAGCTGCCCCGGCCCCGGCAACTGCTCTGGGAGCCGGCGCGCGGCGGGCGGTCGACTCGGCTGCTCCGCCAGGCAGAGCCCGGCTGTCGCGAGCGAGGCTGCGGTCCGCCGCGGCGGAGCCGCTGGCGTCGGGGGCGCAGCGCTCGCCGCCCCCCACCCCACCAACTGCTGCGGGAGGTCCCCCGCCGTCCACTCCAGCTACTGCTGCGCGGAGCGCGGCTAGCTCAGCTTGGCGGCCGGTGAAGTGGGAGATCCTCGGGGGGAGGTCGGACTGCGGGGTGGTTGGTGTGCGGAGCTCGGTGGTGGCTGGGGCTGGGGGTTCTTCGTTGAGGATTTGCTGGTGGAGGGTGACCAGTTCGGCGCCGGGTTCTATGCCTAGTTCTCGGACCAGGGTGGTGCGGGCTCGTTGGTAGGCCGACAGGGCGTCGTGGCGGCGGCCGGTTTGGTGGAGGGTGGTCATGAGTTTGGTCCAGGCGTGTTCACGCAGGGGTTCCTCGTCCGTCAGGGCTCGGAGGAGGGCGATCGCGTCGGCTGGGCGGCCGAGGGCCAGGTGGGCGTCGGCCAGGTCTTCGCGCAGGGAGCGGTGTAGTTCGGTGAGCCGGTCGACGGCGGTGGAGGCGTCGCCCGTCAGGCCGTCGTACGGGCAGCCGCGCCACAGGCCTAGAGCATGTTCGACGACGACAGCAGCTTCCTCGGCCGAGCCGTCGGTGAGCAGCCGGCGTGCCTCGTCCGACAGGCCGGCCGCGACGTCGGCGTCCAGCTCGCCCGGCAACACGGTGACCCGGTACGCGCCCGGGCGGCTCTCGATCCGCTCGCCCGGTAGAGCCCGCCGCAACTGCCACACGTACGTCTTCAGGTTGCGCTGGGCGGATGCCGGCGGTTCGCCAACTGACCAGACCGCGTCGATCAGCTGATCCGTGCTGACCCACGCGTTGCGGTGCAGCAGGAGCAGCGTGAGCATCGTGGCTGGCTTGCCGCCGCAGACGTCGATCGGGGCTCCGTCGGGCCCGTCGACCTCGAGCGGGCCCAGCACCCGGAAGGCGATCCGGGCCGGAGTGTGCGCTGAGTGACCGTTCATGACACATACGATCCGTGTCGACGATGACATTTCGATGACACACGAGGCCCAGCGTGCGCGTACTGGTGGTAGAGGACGACGAGGACCTGCGAATCGCGATCTCCGCGGGCCTCCGGACAGCTGCGCTGGCGGTCGACAGCGTCGGTGACATAGCTACAGCAGACGAAGCATTGTGGGTGAATTCCTACGACTGTGTGGTGTTCGACCGGATGCTGCCGGACGGCGACTCGATCGTCTACATCCGCAGTCGCCGGCAAGAGGGCTGGGCGGTCCCGGTCCTCTTCCTGACCGCAAGGGATAGCCTTGCCGACCGCGTGGACGGTTTCGAGCACGGCGGCGACGACTACCTGGTCAAGCCGTTCGCCGTGGCCGAGCTGACCGCCCGCGTGCTGAGCCTGTGTCGCCGAGCCGGTACCGGCCGCCCGCCGGTACTCCGGTACGCCGACGTCGAGGTGGACACCGGGCGGCGGGAGGTCCGCCGGGCGGGCGTACTGCTGACCCTGACTGCAAAGGAGTTCTCCGTGCTGGAGTACCTGATGGTCCGGCCCGAGCAGGCCGTGTCCCGGTCGGCTCTGATCGAGCACTGCTGGGACGCGGCGGCCGACCCGATGTCGAACGTCGTCGACGTGACCATCAGGCGCCTGCGCAACAAGCTGCGGCAGCCCGAGCTGATCCAAGCAGTCCGCGGCCAGGGGTACCGGCTGACGACCGCCGCTGGTGACGCCGGATGAGAGGGCCATCGGCCGAGCGCCTCCGCCGCCTCCGCTGGCGACTCACCGCGCTCTTCACGGTGATGAATACGGTCGGCCTGATCGTGCTCGCCCCACTGGTCCTGATCCTCGACTCCGGCCGCCGCACCGACAACCTCGATGGCCAGCTCGACAGCGTCATCCAGCCCGTACTGCGCCTAGTGACCGACAGCAATGGCGCCCTGAGCGTCCAGGGCGCACTCAAGGACCGCCTGGCAGCCGAGTGTCCGCAGTACGCCGTACTGCCCAGCGACCCGTCCGAGTTCGCGCCAGCGAAGAGCCAGAAGGACTGCGCACCGATGGACAGCGCAGTGCTGGATGCTGTCGTCCACAGCGCAGTGGCGGACCCTGGTGTCACGGTGGCCGACCGGACCGACAGGAACGGCTCCAAGGTCCGCATCATGGCGGTGGCCTTCAAGGATTCGACCAGTGTGCAACCGATCGGAGCAGTGCTGGCCTGGCAACTCACCAGCGATCAGGACAGCGCGCACAACCGGCTCGTGCTCACCGTGCTCATCAGCTGTGCCGTCCTGATCGGGGCAGCGGCAATAGCCGGGTACTGGCTGTCCGGCCGAGCAATCCGCCCAGCGATGGCTGCGCTCGAGCAGCAGGAGGTGCTGCTCGCCGAGACCGCGCATGACCTCCGTACTCCGGTCGCAGCCCTTCGTGCGTTGGCGGAAACGGCTGCGCAGGACCCACAGCAGCGCGCGGAACTGCTGCCGCGAACAGTCCGCCTGGCAGGCCGTATGGGTGACATCATCGACGGCCTGCTCGTCCGCGCCCGGCTAGCGGCCGGTGTCGAACACCTGACCATGCAACCGGTCTGGCTGGACCAGCTCGTGGCCGGCGTCGTCGAGGACATGCCACCCGGCTCGGCGCGGATCTCAGTGGTGACCGCGCCCACCAAGGTGCGAGCCGATCCGGCCTTGCTGCAAAGGGCGATCGGCAACCTGCTCGACAACGCGATGCGGCACGGCCGTGCTCCCGGCGCGGCCCAGGCCATCGTCACCGTGACGGTCGCCGACGGCCGGGTGACAGTGGCCGACCAGGGCCCTGGGATCGATCCCGCGATCGGCGAGGACATGTTCGAGCGGTACAGCAGCGGCGGCGGTTCCTCCGGCCTCGGCCTGTCGATCGTCCGCTGGGTCGCCCTGTCGCACGGCGGCGACCTGCAGGTCTACAACGCCGACGAGGGCGGCGCCATCTTCGAATTCCGCATCCCGGTCGCGACCGACCTGTGACGCGAAGGATTTCCCTTCCACTGAAGCCTGCGGCGGTGCGGAGAACCGGCGTGGACCAGATCTGGACCCTGGCTGTACCCGGGGTGCTTTAGCCTCAGGGCTGTGAAGGCAATCACTCAGCTGCGTCGGCGCCTCACACTGCGTCACGCCGGGGACCTCGGCGAGCCGCAGGGGCGGCGTGCCCGGGCTACCCTCGCCGCGGTGATCGCCGGCTGCATGGTGATCACCGGTGTCGCCGTGGCCGGGGCAGGCAAGGCCTCGCCGGGCCTGAAGTTCGCCCGTCAGGGCCAGTGGATCTACAACAGCACGCTGGGCAAGATCTTTCACGTCAACGGCTCGACCAAGAACGTCGACAGCCAGGTGCCGCTGGCCGGCGCGGGGCCGGGCACGCAGATCGTCGAGACGGACGAGAACTTCTACGCCTTGGCCCGCGGCCGGACCTTCCAGTTCGGCCAGTCGGACCTGCAGGTGCTGGATCCGGTGCCGGCGCCGCCCGACGAGCAGCCGGTCGGACTCTCCGGTGGTGGCGCGGCCTTCGCGGTCTACCGCAACGCGGGCAGCATCGCGCGGTTGGGCCAGCGGCCTGTCATCGACAAGCCCGGCGTACCGCTCGGGCCGCCGGTCGTCACGTCCAGCGGGACCTTGTGGGTGCACAGGTTGGACAGCGGCCAGCTCTGCCAGTTGCCGATCGACGCCGATCGGCTCACCTGCCCGGCCAAGACCCCGGTCGGGCACAGTGGCGCGCTGACCCTCATCGGCGACGACCAGGTCGTCTTCGTCGACCTCACCGGCCGTTCCCTGTACGCCATCGACGGCGGCGGACTCGGCAAGCAAGCACAGCTCCCGCTGCCCGCATTGCCTGCCGACACGGTCGTCGCTCAGAACGACGTGGCCGGCCGGATCGCGATCGTCACCCCGGAACAGAACGTCCTGTACCTGGTCGACACCGCCGAGCTGAGAAGCGGCAAGACGGCAGCTGCGCCGCTGCGGACGGAACTGCCTGAGGGCCGGTACGAGCGGATGGCGTCCTCCGGCCAGAGCCTCGCGCTGCTCGACGATCGCAGCGGCACGCTCATCACCGTCGACCGCGAGGGCAACCAGCGAGCAAAGAAGCAGCTCGCGCCGCCGTCGCGGCAGGCCAAGCTCTCCCCGGATGACAAGTCCGGCCTGTACCGCGGCGCTGACTCTCGCCTGTACGTGGCGAACAAGTCCGGCGAGGAGGTGATGGTCGTCGACGACACCGGCGAGGTGACCCCGGTCGACACGAGCAAGCCCGAGCCCGCCTCGCCCAAGCCGACCCAGCCCGCCGAGCACCCAACGACGCGGCCTACCCAACCACCGCCGGTCCAGCCCACCACGCAGCCGCCGAGCCAGCCAACGACCCACCCAACTACGCAGCCGACCCGGCAACCCACGCACAAGCAGCCGCCGAACCCGCCGCCCGGCAGGCCGAGCGGCGAACCCACCCAGCGCCCGTCGGAGAACCACCCGCCCACCCAGCGCCCGCCCACCCAGCGACCGCCTACGCAGCCGCCGCCCACCAGCAAGCCGGACCCGAAGCCGACCGTCCAGGCCAGCCGGCCGGGAGCCCCCAGCAACGTGTCCGGCAAGGCCGGCACGGGTTCCGCCCTGGTCAACTGGGGAGCCGCCGCGTCCAACGGCGCCGCCATCACGGCGTACCAGGTGAGCTGGAGTGGCGGCACCAAGAAGCTGGGCGCCGGAGTCCGTAGTACGACCATCACCGGCCTCACCAACGGCACCGCCTACACCTTCACCGTCCGCGCCACCAACCGCGTCGGTACCGGCCCAGGCGCCAGCACCACCCGCCTGACCCCCGATGGCGGCGCCCCCGATGCCCCCGGCAACTTCACCGCGCAGCCCGGCAGCGGCAAGGTGGCGATGAGCTGGTCGCGACCGGCCCTGCACGGTGGCACCCTGCAGGGTTATGACGTGGCTGCCAACGTCACCTCGGGCGGTGGCACGAGCAAGGCTGACACCGCGACCACCACCCGCTGGACCTTCACCGGACTGACCAACGGGGCGACGTACCGGGTCACCGTCCAGGCCGTGGTCAAGGACGCCCAGGGCCGACTCGTCCTGGGCAAGACCGCCAGTCGTACGGTCAAGGTCGGCGGCGGAAGCAGCTCCGGCGCGAGTCTGACGGCGTCGCGCGGCGCGAGCACCACCCACGGCAGTGGCGAGCGCGCCTGCAACCCGCCGGGCTGTGCCTACATCAAGGTGGTCGGCAAGGGCCTCAAACCCGACACGGCCTACTTCTTCCAACCATTCACAACCCGGTGGCAACCCTCTAACACCGGCGCGACCCTCACTACCGAGTCCGACGGCAGCATCGTTCTCGACGACCGGTTCGCCACCGACGCACCTGGACAGCAGGTCTGGGTGGTGGCGACAGCTGACGGCGAACCAACCCTCAGGTCCAACAAGTTCACTTGGAGCACCCCATGAACGAGCGCAGCGAGTTCATCATCGAAGACAGGGCGCTGTCGCGCTCATCCGCGCCCGGAGCGAAGCGAGGACGCGGATGAGCGCGACCATTCCCCCTGGCGAGGCGTACCGACTGGTCGCGGACAACCTGCAGAAGGTCATCCACGG
Organism: Kribbella sp. NPDC051620; assembly: GCF_044453825.1. Taxonomy (NCBI): domain Bacteria; kingdom Bacillati; phylum Actinomycetota; class Actinomycetes; order Propionibacteriales; family Kribbellaceae; genus Kribbella; species Kribbella sp. NPDC051620. The sequence goes on along the minus strand of NZ_JBITDB010000007.1, from coordinate 312,599 downwards.
CAAGCCGGAGGTCGTCCGGCTCGCGCTGACCGCGCTGTTCGCCGAGGGGCATCTGCTGATCGAGGACGTGCCCGGCCTGGGCAAGACGACGCTGGCCCGGTGCATCGCGCGCAGCATCGACGCGACCTGGAACCGGATCCAGTTCACCCCTGACCTGCTGCCCGGCGACATCACCGGCGTGATGGTCTACCACCAGGGCAACGAGACGTTCGAGTTCCACCCGGGGGGCATCTTCGCCAACGTGGTGGTCGCCGACGAGATCAACCGCGGTACGCCGAAGACGCAGTCCGCGCTGCTCGAGGTGATGGCCGAGCGCCGGGTCACCGTCGACTCGATCACCCGCGCGGTACCGGACCCGTTCCTGGTGATCGGCACCCAGAACCCGATCGAGATGGAGGGCACTTACCGGCTGCCGGAGGCGCAGCTCGACCGGTTCCTGATGCGGATCGAGATCGGCTACCCCGACCACGACGCCGAGGTCCGGATCGTGCTCGGCGACACCGGCCGGATCGGCCCCGACTCGCTCAGCCCGGTGATCGACGTACCGGCGCTGCGCAACGCCATCGCCGCCGTCCGGTCCGTGCATGTCGACCCGGCGATCAGCTCGTACGCCGTGAAGCTCGCCTCAGCGACTCGCGAGCACACGGCCGTCCGGTACGGCGCCAGCCCACGCGGCAGCATCTCGCTGGTCCGGGCGGCCCGCGCGTTCGCCGCAACGGACGGCCGGGCGTTCACCACCCCGGACGACGTCAAGCAGGTCGCGATGCCGGTGCTCGCTCACCGGCTGGTCCTCACCCCGGACGCGGAGCTGAGCCAGCGCCCGCCGTCCTCGGTCGTGGACGAAGTACTGGCCGCCACGCCGGCCCCGACCGCCAGCGTCGGGAGCGCCTGACCGGGGCGGTTGGCCGGACACAGGCGAGTAGCAAGCGACCAAGGAGACGGGGATGAGCGACGTGAAGCCGATCTGGCGAGCGAGGGCCGCGCTGGCGGCGGTGGTGGCGGTCTGCATGGTCGCGACCGTCGTCGCCGTCTCCGGTGCGGGTGCGTCGAACGCGGGGATGCGGTTCGTCCAGTCCGGGCACCTCGTCTACAACAGCACGCTGGGCAAGGTCTTCCACATCGACGGCGGCACCAAGAGTGTCGACAGCGAGGTCGACGTGCCCGGCGCGGAGCCGGGTTCGCCGTCCGCGCAGTCGGACCAGAACGGCTTCGTACTCGCCGACGGCCGGACGATCGAGTGGGGCAAGTCGGACCTCAAGGTGCTCGACCCGCAGCCGGCGCCGTCGACGGAGAAGCCGGTCGCGCTCGAGGTCGCCGGTGTGGTCTACGCCGTCTACCGCAAGTCAGGCTCCGTCGTCCGGCTGGGCGGCGAGCGTGCCGTGATGACCACGGCCGGTCCGCTCGGCCAGCCGGTCGCGACCTCGGACGGCACTGTGTGGGTGTACGGGCTCGAATCCGGCCAGGTGTGTCAGGCAGCCCTCCAGGCCACCCGCCTGACCTGTACTGCGAAAGTCCCGCTCGGCCATGCGGGCATGCTGACTCTGATCGGCAACCAGCCGGTGTTCCTCGACCTCGACGCCAAGGAGCTGCGAGAGGTAGGCCAGGCCGGGTTCGGCCGGAAGATGTCGCTTGAGGGCGTGCAGTTGTCGCCCAACTCGATCGTCGCCGCCAACGACGTTGCTGGTCGGGTGGCGATCCTCGACCCGCAGAAGAACGTGCTGCAGCTCGTGGACGCCTCGCCGCTGACCAGTGGATCGACTCCCAAGGCTCCCGTCAAGCCGACGGCGATCTCGCTCGGCGCCGGCCGGTACGACCAGATCGCCTCCTCCGGTACGGGTCTGGCGCTGATCGACACCTCCGGCGACGGCACGGTGGTGACCCTCGACCGGGATGGCAAACAGCAGCAGGCCCGGAAGATCCCCACGGCGTCGAAGCAGGCACCCAGGGCGCCGGGCGACCGGCCGCGGCTGTCGCGCGGTGGCGACTCGCGGCTGTACGTCGACGGCGTCGCGGGCGAGCACGTGATGGTTGTCGAAGGCAACGGTCAGGTGACCGAGGTGGCCACGAACGGCGAGGGCGGCCAGAAGACGCCCAAACCGGGGAAGCCGAAGCCGTCCCAGCCCGTCCCGCCGTCGTCGAAGCCGACCAAGCCGGTCGAGCCATCAGGCACCAACGGCCCACCCCAGCCGCCGCGAACCCGCCAACCGGAAGGCCCCGGCCAACCGCAGGGGCCGGGCAAGCCGGAGGGGTCAGGCAAGCCGAAGGGTCCCGAAAAGCCTGGCGGCACGGAGAAACCTGAGCCGCCACCGCCGACGAAGACTGCCCCGCCGAAGCCACCCGCGCCGCCGACCATCACGGCGAGCCGGCCGGGCGCGCCACGCAACGTCTCCGCCAAGGCAGGCAATGCCTCCGCCTCGATCACGTGGGGTGCGGCGGCGGCCAACGGAGCCGCCATCACCTCGTACGTCGTGACGTGGGCCGGCGGGAGCAAGACCGTCGCCGGCTCGGTCCGCGGAGTCACCGCGACCGGTCTGACCAACGGGCAGTCGTACAGCTTCGCCGTACGCGCGCTGAACCGTGTCGGTACCGGCCCGAGCGTCTCGTCCGCCCGCGTCACGCTGGGCGCCGCGGCAGACGCACCCGGTCGGCTGACTGCCAACCCGTCGTCGGGTGCGGTGACGCTGTCCTGGCGCCGACCGAACCTCAACGGGGGAACGCTGGTGAGCTACGGGATCAGCCAGAACGGCGACTCCAGGAAGTCCACCGGTACGAGCTACCGCTGGACCGGCCTGACCAACGGCAAGCGCTACACTTTCGTGGTCACCACCGTCACCAAGACCGCCGATGGACGGGTCCTGGTCGGCGCCGGCGCGACGGTCAGCGCCACACCGACAGCGCCTGGCGGCAACGGCAGGCTGAGGATCAGCAAGGGCACGGCCGTCGACAGCGATCCGGACGTCTGCGAGCCCGGCAAGTGCTTCAACATCCACATCCGGGCCACCGGGCTGCAACCGAACACCACCTACATGTTCCAGGGCCACACCACGAACTACGGCGAACTGCACAAGGACGGTCCAGAGGGCATCGAGTCCGACAGCCAGGGTGTGATCGACGTGCAGAAGTTCTACAACGACGACACCGAGGGCCAGGTCTGGGTCACCGCCACCGGTCCCGGGATCCCGCCGAAGTCGAACGTCCTGGACTGGTGAGGCACCGATGCGACTGACTGGACGTGGGATCTCGGTCCTGGTGGGATCGATCGTGCTCTACGGGCTGGGCGAGCTCGGCGGCTACACCTTCTTCCGGGCATTGGGCGGCATCGGCATCGGCGCGCTGATCGCCGCGACTCTGCTGACTGTGCGCCAACCGCATGTGTCGGTGAAGCGTGGACTGACGCCTGACCGCGTCGAGCGTGGCCGGCCCGCATTGGCGACGCTGCGGGTGCGCAACGAGGGCACCCGCTGGCAGCCGGCCTTCGCGGCCCACGACTCGGCCGGGGTGGAGCGGCAGCAGGTGCGCATCCGTCGACTCGGTCCGGCGGGCGAAGCGACGTACCGGTATGAACTCCCGACGACCCGACGTGGGCGCATCCAGGTGGGCCCGCTGACGCTCGAGCGCACGGACCCGCTGGGCCTGGCCGTCAACCGGCTGGCGACGGGCGAGGTCGCGACGCTCTGGGTGCACCCGAAGCGGCATGCGACCCGCACGGTCGTCGCAGGGCGGCCGCGGCATCATCACCTCGGCCGGACCGCCGACGACTCCCTGCGTGGCTCGGCTGATCTGCGGGATGTTCGCCCGTACGTGGTCGGCGACGAAGTACGGCACCTGCACTGGAAGGCGACCGCGCGGACCGGGCAGTTGATGGTTCGTGACTTCGTCGATCCGGACCAGCCGCGGTTGACCGTTCTGCTGGACACCCGGACGGAACCGTTGCCTGAGGCACTGTTCGAGGAAGGTGTCGAGGTGGCCGCCTCGATCTTGTTCGCGGCTTCGATGGCTGGGCATCGGTGCCGGTTGATCACGTCGGCAGGCGCGGACATCGCCGCGCCGGGCGGGGCGTTGGCGTCGCGGCAGTTCCTCGACGAGCTGTGCATCGTCGAACAGAAGGATGACCGGGATGCCTTGCTGCCGAGGTCATTGACCACCGGGGCCTCCAGTGGTGGCGCGATCGTGGTCGTCACCGGAGTCCGGGGGACGGCAAATGATCTTGCTCCGCTGCTGGTGCGGTACAGCTCGGTGACAGTGCTCGGGCTCGGTCCCGTGCATGGGGTCGCGCCGATCCTCGGTGCACGGGTCATCCTGGCCGCCGACGCGGCTGAGGCGTTGCAGCAGTGGAGCGGGGTGATCGAGTGAGCAGCCGGCGCCGCACCCTCGCGGTGATCGCTGCCGCGCTCATCGGGGGCCTTTGCTTCGGGCCTGTCTTCTCGGTGGCTGGGCTGTTGCTGCCCGTCGGCGCGGTGTGCTTGGCGGCGTACCTGGTCACCGAGCTGTGTCGCGCCTGGCCGTCGTTGCTTGCCTGGCGGCCGATCCTGGTGATCGTGGGCGGGTTGGTGGCCGTGATCGAGACGGTGCTCAGGGCAACGACATTGGGTGGCCTGCCCACCGGCAAGACGTTCTCGGCGCTCGGGCACGGACTGACGTCATGGCAGACGACGCTGGAGTCGACCTGGCCGGCTCGTCCGGACTCTGACCTGGTGCTGTTCGTTCCGCTGCTGGTGCTGCTCGCTTGCCTGCTGGGGTTGGAGTTGCTCGATCGGACGCCGCCCCTGGTGGCAGTACTGCCCGGGTTGGCAGTTGTCGGCGTGAGTCAGCTCTATATTGCGTTGACTGGGCTCAGCGCAGTACTGGTTGCTCTTGCGTATGGCCTGGTGGTTGCTGCGTTGCTGGTGGCCGATTGGCGCGGTCCGACGGACAAGGCTCGGCGTACGAGCCCGTTGTCGCCGTTGCTGGCTGCTGCCATCGTGACGGTGATCGCTGTGGTGGGTGGCATCGCGGTGAGTGCTCTGGACGTGTTCGGGCGTACGCCGTACACGCTGCAGAAGGCTCAGAGCGTTGCTGTGCCGACCTCTCGCGTGCCCAGTCCGCTGGACGAGTTGGCGAGTCGGTTGAGCCAGCAGAACCAGGGCAAGCTGCTCTTCCGGTACAAGTCCTCGGAGCCAGTCAGCCGGTGGCGGCAGGTGGCGCTGGAGCAGTTCGACGGCGCCAACTGGAGCACCGACTACTCGTTCCTGCGCCTGGGATCGGAGCTGGGTCCCGGGCCGCGGGTGACCGTTGCGACGGCCAAGCAGCACGCCACGGTCGAGCTGAAGGGCCTTACCGGCCCGTGGCTGCCCGGGCAGTTGCTGCCGTCCTCCGTCAGCGGCGTGGTCGAGCCGCAGATCGAGCCGAACGGCGGCACGCTGATCGCCGCCGAGCAGCCGGGGATCTACGACCTGACCTGGTCCAAGCCTTCCATCTCCGCCAAGCAGCTCTACCGCTCGGGGATCGACCCGAAGGAGGTCGATGGGCTGGGAGACCTCGGTACCGTGCCCAACGAGATCTCGGTGAAGGCCGACGAGGCGATTCCGGAGAAGCGAGCGACGTTCGCGACCGCGCTGGCGCTGGAGACCTACATGTGGGACCACTACCAGGTCGCCACCAAGGATCCGTTGCCGACGGGACACAGCTGGCCCCAGCTCAAGCCGTTCCTGGAGGGCGAGGCGTACGGCACCAGTGAACAGTTCGCCGCCGGGTACGTCGCGCTGGCCCGGATCAAGGGCATCCCCGCCCGATTGGCCGTCGGCTTCCGGGCGCCCGACAAGGCGGATCCCGACGGATGGTACTCGGTCTACAACCGCGACGCGTTCGCCTGGCCCGAGGTAGCCGTCGATGGGGTCGGGTGGTGGCCGCTGGACCCAGCGGGCAAGGCTGCCGAGGGCAACAAGCAGCCGGCGCCGGGTAGCGACGCGGCGGTGACCCAGGAGGCGCGGAAGGAAGCACCCCCGGTCGACAAGCTCGAGGACCCCGCAGTACCGCCGCCCACCGACGAACCCGGCGACGAGCGGAGCTGGGGCGGCATCGACGTACCGGTGCTCGGCATCTTCATCGGATCGGTCGCCTTGCTCTTGCTGTGGCTGGTGGGGGTACCGCTGCTCAAGCTGATTCGTGGCCTGCGGCGGCGTCGGCGTACTGGCAGTGCTGCGGTGGTCGGCGCGTGGTCGGAGGTACGTGACCGGCTGCGTGCGCACGGGGTCGCGGTGACGTCGGGCATGACTGTGCGGGACCTGGTGGCCGCCTCCGGCGAGGTGGCCGACGACCGTGCTCGCGCGGGGATCGGAGTGGTCGCGCAGACGGTCGACCGGGCCCTGTGGTCTGGGACCCAGGCCGGGCCGGATCTCGGGCGGCAGGCGTGGGCCGGCGTACGGGAGGTCAGCCGCGGGCTGCGATCCCGACCATGGACGGAACGACTGCAGGCGGCCTTCGAGATCAGGAGCCTCTTCTAGCTGGAGCAGGAGGCTCCGCGGATCGGCATCGGCTTGCTGGCGTAGCCGCCGACGCCGTCGGTGCCCTGGACCTCGAAGCAGTACTTGAGGCCCGGGGTGATCTTGCCGGTCCAGGAGGTGTTGGTGCCCTTGTAGAGGAGCACCGGCTCCTTCTTGCCCTGCTCAGCGCCGAAGACGGCGACCGTCATCGGCTTGAACGTGGCCCACTGCAGCTTGACCGACGTACCGAGGTCCTGCGGCGGCTTGAGCTCGATGTCGACCGGCTGAGACGTCGCCGGTACGGAAGTCGTGGTCTGGAGCTGGGGACCGGCGGCCGGGGGCTTCTTCTCCCCGGGCTGCAACACCACCGGTACTACGGCCAGCAACGCCACGGCGGCAGCCGCTGCGATCACCATCGCCTTGGACGGCTTCTTCCAGGATGCCTTCTTCTTGGCGGTCTTCTTCACCGGCACCCGGGCCGGCGCGACCTGAGTGATCCGCCCACCAGCCAGTTCATCGCGGAAGTCGTCGAAGTCCAGGTCGTCCGTTGCGGGCTCATCCGCCTGCAAAAGAAGGGCTTCCAGCTCCTGTACGACCTGCGCCGCCTCGGGTCGCGCGTCCGGCTCCTTCGCCATCATCCGGACCAGTAGTCCGGTCAGCGCCGGCGGCACGTCACGGCCGGAAACCTCAGGTACGGGCTCGCGCAGCACCCGCAGTACGACGTCGTCGCTGGCCTCACCGGTCCTGGCCGGAAAGGGCGAGTGCCCGGTCAACGCCAGGTAGAGCACGGCCCCGAGCCCATATACATCGGCCTGCTCCGACAACTCACCGTCCCGCAGCACCTCGGGAGCCGTGTACGCCGCGTCTCCCATCAGGTCCCGCGGAAACCGCAACCGCAGCGCCATCCCGAAGTCACTCAACACCGGCTGCCCACTGGACCGTTCGAGCACATTGGCCGGCGTAACCCCACCGTGCACCAGCCCGGCGTTGTGCGCATCGGCCAGCACAGAGGCAAGGATCTGCCCCAGCACCACCACATCGCCGATCGGCAGCGGCCCGCTCGCCACCAGCTCCACCAGCGACTGCGGACAGAACTCCATCCGCAACCCGGTCCGCCCGTCCGGCAACTCCTCGAGCGCATCCACCCGCAAGATCGACGGCGCCGACCGCAACCCGGCCAGCTTCGCCTGCTCGACCTCGACCCCGTTGTACGTCCGCCGATCGAGCGGCTGCGGATACACCTTCAGCACCGCCGTCCGCCCACCACCAGCCGGAGCCATCAGGAAGACCGACGCAACCGGTCCCTCGGCCCGGGGAATAAACGAACCCAGCGAAATCTCCACCATCACCGTCATCTTCGCATCACTTCAGCGCACCACGTCGAGATAGGCGCAGCCGTGGCTGGTCAGGTACTTCAGGTCGGCGAGCAGTCCGTCGACGACGTCCTCGGGCCGGCATCCCCTTGCCGACGCGCGGGTCTCACAACACGCCCACAGGCTCGGCGCCGTCGATCCCCACTGCCACAACTCGTAGCGGCCGGGATCGAGAACGGCGGCCGGACCCAGGGATGGCAGACCGACGGCGTACCGATCCGGCTCTTCCAGACTGTTGCCGAGACCGACGAACAGCACACCCAGCCGATGGCCACGGGCGAACTCCTCGGCCGTCGGCCCCGGTGTCACGATCAAACCGGCTGACACCAGCCAGTCCAGCAGAGATCGAGCGTCGCTGATACCCAGCCGGTCGGCGTATCGGCCGAGCTCAGCTTCGGTCAGGACCGCCGCGTCATGGCTCAATGACCACAGGCCGAAGGCGTTGCCGGGTAGCTGGTGCAGCTCTCGGCCGACCCGGACGGTGTGAATCACCTGATCCGCGTGCACTCGCCGGCCGGCGTAGTGACCGATGGGCAGGACGCTGCCGATCACGATGCTTCCCGGCGATCGAAGTACGCCGCCCGGACGGCCAGCAGCCCATGAGCGGATCGGAGGATCCCGGCCAGCAGGCGATGTGGATCGCGTTCATCCGGGGTGGTCTCGGCCGAGCTGCGAGCGATCTCAGCCGCTTCCTGGCACCCGGACCACAGCTGCGGGGTCAGGTGGGTCCACATCCAGACGTCGTACACCGCATGCGAAACCTGGACCACCGGCTGGTCGAGCAGACCGATGTCGGCCAGCCAGGGCTGGTCCGGGTTCGGTCCGAGACCGGTCAGCAGCGGCACCAGTTGGTGGCGGTCGGCGAACCTGATCGCTGACTCGTCGTCGGGATGGAACGTGGCAAGCAGCCCCTTGGTCAGCAGGCGTTCGACGAGCAGCGTCATCCGATCGGCCGACAGCCCGAACCGGCTGCCACCATCGGGCAGCGAGTTCCTGGTCGGCCGGTCGGTGTCATCGATGCCGTGGGCAAGCAACCAGACGGCGAACTCATCGTCGGTCAGCCGGCTGGCGTCGGAGCCCACCCGGACCTGGTGGCGGCGGCCGTGCGGAGCGGCGTACAAGGCACCGAGGTCGTGACCGATCGGCATCAGCAACTCCTCGCTTGCCGCCATCTGGACCTCCTCGGGCTCGGTTCCGCTCAGGCTAGGCCGGTATGACCGTCTGGCTCGCCGGTCGGCAGGAACATGACGCCGCGATACCGAACCGATCCAGGGCCCGTCCAGACCTGGTCCAGCCGGGTGTCCGTTAGCTGCCAACCGGCACGCGGCCGGGGCCTGGCTTGTCAGCGTGGGCGGGAAGGAGAGTGCCGATGAACATCACAGGACTGGTCCGCGTCACCATCACCGCCCCCCAGCGCCGCCTCGACCTGGCTCTGCCCGAGCAGGCGTCGGTGGCCGAGATCCTGCCGGGCATCCTCGCCAAGGCGGGCGAGAACCTCGCCGACGCGGGAGTGCCGGAAGACGGCTGGGTACTACGCACCGCCGACGGACTGCCGTTGGCCCTCGGCCGGACGCTGGGCTCACATCGCATCAAGGACGGCGAGATCCTCCACCTGGTACCGCGGCGGACTGAGTGGCCGGAACTCGAGTACGACGACCTCGTGGACGCCGTCGCCGCGGGGTCCGGCCGGCTCGGCGCGCCCTGGGCGGGCTGGCACACCCGTGGAGCGGGGCTGACCGCAGCGGCGGTGGCCCTGCTCGTCGTCCTCGTCACCGTCCTGCGAGCCGGTACGCCGTGGAGCGGACCGGCCGGCTGGCTGCTTCTACTGGCGCCGCTGCTGGTCGCTGCCGCTGTGACTCTGGCGAGGGTCGTCGGCGATGCTGGAGCAGGTGTGCTGATCGGCGCAGCCGGCCTGATGTTCGCGGCCGTCGGCGGAGGACTGTTGCTCGCGGGCGCCGCACCAAGACCCGCCATTGGCGCACCGCAACTACTCACCGGCTCGGCGGCCCTCGTCCTGGCCGGAGTCGCCTGCTACCTCGGTGTCGTGGATGGTGGAACCCTCTTCGCCGCGGCGATGAGTGCCGGCTTGCTCGGCGTGATTGCCGGATGGATCGGCACGGCCGACTCGCTGGGTGGATCGGACGTCGCTGCCGTGGTCGGGACCGCGCTGCTGGCCTTCTCCCCGTTGCTCGCCTCGCTGGCGATCCGGTTGGGCAGGCTCCCGATGCCGATCCTGCCGCGATCCACGGCCGACCTGGTCCGCGACGATCCACAGCCACCGAGGCGGCACGTCTACGGTGCCGTCGTCCGGGCCGACGGGCTGCTCAGCGGCATGCTCGCCGCGCTGATGCTGGTCCTGTCGATCTGCCTGGTCCTGCTGTTGCAGTCGCAGACCCGCTCGGCCACCCTGCTGGTCATCCTGCTCACCGTCGGGTCCCTGATCAGAGCCCGCCTCTACCCGATCGTCAAGCAGCGTTCGATGCTGCTCATCCCAGGACTGGTCGGCGCTGCCGGGCTGGTGATCGGCCCGCTGAGCCGAGCCAGCGCGGACCCGGTCGTGACGGTCGTCCCCTTGCTCTTGGTACTGGCCGCGCTGATCGTGTTCGTCGGCCTCCGGTACAGCACTCGCCCCGCCAACCCGTACCTCAGCCGCTATGCCGAGTTGCTCGAGATCCTGATCGTCCTGTCGCTCATCCCGGTCGTCTGCTCGGTGCTCGGCCTGTACGGCGTAGTACGGGGCTGGGGAGGCTGAGATGGCGACCAAGCGGGATCAACTGCAGTCCCATCAGTTCCTCGTCCAGCGGATGGTGTCCGCGCTGGTCACCAGGGAGTCCGACCCGGAGCAGCCGTCGTTCAAGAGGCCGTCGACTGCCGCGTTCGGCAGCCTCGCGCTCGCCGTCCTGGCGCTGGTAGCGGTCGGCGTCTACGGCCTGGTGGTGCCGGGCGGCAGCAAGGCGTGGGCCAAGGGGGAGGTGGTCGTGGTCGAGAAGGAGACCGGTACCCGCTACGTCTACGTCGACCAGCGGCTCTACCCGGTCACGAACTACGTCTCGGCATTGCTTGCCCTAGGCAAGAAGGCTGAGACGAAACGGGTCTCCCAGCGGTCGCTGGTCGGCGTACCGCGGGGACCGCAGATAGGTATCCGGGACGCTCCGGACGCGCTGCCCGCGAAGAACCGGTTGCTGTCCGGGGCCTGGACGCTCTGCTCGGAGCCGACCCTCGATCTGTCCGGGGCCCGCACCAGCGAATCTGTGCTGATGGTCGGGCAGCAGCCTGCCGGTGGGCGTCAGTTGACCGACGAGGCGATGCTGGTCGAAGTGATCGAGACGGGCGACCAGTACCTGCTTCGCCGCGGGTACCGGCACCGGATCCTGAAGGCGGACCGGCGGGTGGTCCGGCCCGCGCTCGGTTCCGAGCCATGGGCGAAGGTCGGCGAAGCCTTCGTCGCCGGTCTGCCGGATGGTCAGCCGATCGCGCCGATCAAGGTGGCCGGCCTCGGCAAGCCGTCGACGGCGGTGGCCGGGCGGCCGCGGACGCTGACCGGGCAACTCTTCTCGATCAAGCCGTCCGGCGGCGACGTGCAGTACTACCTGGCCGAGCAGAAGCAGTTGCGGCCGATCTCCGCGCTGCAGTACAACATCCAGCTGGCCTACCAGCCGATGGTCGCGGCGTACGGCGGCAAAGCGCCGTACGGGATCGAGTTGAGCCCGTTGCTGGCCGGACAGGTCGCGCCACCGCCAGTGGACCTCGAGCCGGGACAGGCACCGGCCAGCCGGCCCGAGTTCGTGGCGCCGCGCGATGGGCTCGGAACGATCTGCGCCACCTTCGCGCCCGGCGACAAGACACCTTCGCTGTCCGTCGATCCATCGATGCCGGCCCGCGACCCGGCCATCACGACCGCACGCCGAGGACCGGCCGGTACCCGGCTCGCCGATCGCATCCTGGTTCCGCCGGGCAGTGCGGCTGTGATCGAGGCGATGCCCTCGGATCGTGCTCCCGCCGGGACGCTCTCGCTCATCACCGACCTGGGGCGCAGCTACCCGATGGCAGACCCGAAGGTGCTGGAGGTGCTCGGGTACGCGGGGGTCCAGCCGGTCAAGATCCCGTCGGGCCTGGTCGCCAGGATCCCGCAGGGCAGTGGACTCGACCCGGCCGCTGCGATCCGGCAGGCCGTCTGACCGATCCACCGGCACGAACGGAAGCGCCCCGGGATTTTCCCGGGGCGCTTCGTCGTACCGATCAGGAAGCGGTCATCTGGCCAGCCGGCGCTGCGAGGTGATCGGCGCGGCGGCCGTCGGTAGCGCCTGCTCCTCGCTTTCTACTTGCCACAGCTCCTCGTCCAGGAGTTGCAACGTCTCCGTAGGCTCCTTCACCCGGCTCTTCTTGGCCGCGACCGGTACCGCCGAGAACTCCTCGTTCTTCCCTGCTTTACCGCGCAGAGCAGCCGGTACGCCGGGAGTCGGCCCGGTCTGCCGCCCGCGGCCGGTGTTGGAGCCGCGCATCGGTCCAGCCCCGGGCTTGCCTGCTCGACCTCCGCCGGCGCCCATCGCCCCCGGGGGCATCATCGGAGGCGGAGCGCCCGCGCCGCCAACAGGTCCACCCGCCTGCGTCGAGGGAACACCTGAGCCAGGCATCGCGGGCGCCTGGCCACTGCTCGTCGCGGCCGGACCGCCTGGCTTGGCTACCTGGGCGATCGACTCGACGCCGTGGGGCGTGCCCGCCTTGGCCGGCCCGAGGTCGCTCGCCTTCGCATTCCCGAGGTGACTCAAGCCGCCGCCACCTCCGCCACCTCCGCCGCGGATGCCGGTGGCAGGGCCGGGCAGCGTCGGGTACTTGCCGCCTGGGCTGTTCCTTCCCGGCAGGATCGGCGCCAACGGCACCCCGCCCGGCGGGATGGTGGGGTACTGCGGCACGTGCGACATCCCCAGACCAGGAAGGGCGCCGTTCGGGAGATGCGTCGCCGGACCTGGCAGCGTTGGGATGCCGGCCAGGCCAGGTCCGCTGGGCTGCGCCGGATCGGGCAAGCCGCTCTCGCCCGTGAATCCTCCAGGGTCCGCACCAGCGCCGGGGTCAGCACCCGCCGCCCCCGGATCGGCGCCGGCTCCGGGGTCTGCACCGGCTCCGGGGTCGGCACCTGCCCCTCCTGGGTCGGCACCAGCGCCCGGCGCCGAGCTCGGCCCGCCACCCGGACCACCGGGTGCGGCACCGGTACCAGCAGCCGCGTCCGCTGAACCAGCCTTCGGGCCGACCCAGTTCAGTCCGTTGCCGGCCGCCTCGACCAGGGGTTTGGCCGCGTCGTACTTGCTGGCGAGCAGGGTGACCGACTGAGCGGCCGCAGTCACCGGTGGCCGCAGCTGGTCCGCCCGCGCTTTCTGCATGGCCGCGGCCTGCTCCGGAGTCTGTGGGACTCCCTCGAACAGCTTGTCGTTCTCGCGGAACGACTCCAGGATGCGGTTGAACTCGACCAGCTGCTTGGCCACTTCGTTGGCGGTCAGGGTGACCTGGGTGCCGGCCTGCTGCAGGGCGTCCGCGACACCGTTGGCCATCGCCGCGGCCGACTGGGTCATCGACTGGGAGGTCTCGTCGACCTTGCCCTGGAAGATCGGGGCGTCCTGCCCCTTCCAGCCGTGCATCAGTTTGCTGGTGGCGTTGACCAGATTCGTCTGCGTCTCGGTCACCGCATCGTGCGCCGCGGGCCACATCTGGGCAGCGTCGAGCAGCCGGGCCCGTGTGTTGAGCTCGGACTGGGCGTACTGGTCGAGCGTCTCGATCCCGAACTTCAAGGCCTCCGGCGTATCACCGGAGGCGAACTTCAGGTAGTCCATGACCATGGCTTCACTCCTCGTTCATGACGGCCTGGGAGAACCTCGGGTCCTCGTCGGGCAGCCCCGGCCGCTGGACCGCCAGCTTGTTGACCAGGCCCGCGATCTGCGCGTCGGCGGCGTCGTACCGGGCGCCGATGGTCTTCGCGGTGGAGCGATAGCCGAGCATCCCCTGCTGCACCGAGGTGACATAGGTCGTCAACTGGTTGCGGGAGACCGCGTCGGCCTTCAGCAGGTCCCGGCCCTCGACCATCAGACCCGCGGCCGTCGTCGCCGACGGTCCGGTCTGGTTGATCTTGGTCCCGTCGCTGGTGGCCTGGCCCGGCAGCTCGACTGCGCCGGTCTGGGTGTTCACCAGCACGGCGGACGACGAGGTGGTCGCGTGGGCGGCGATGCTGCTCATCGCGTTGTCGTCCACGCCGACGCCGTCGGTCCCCGCGAATTCGTAGAGATAGCCGACGATCACGTCGACTTCGCTTTCTGCCATCAGTTCACCTTTCCTTCGGTCGGGTCTTCGGTGTCGTCACCGGTCTCCTGATCCGGTGGCGGGCAGGTCAGCTGGATGAGCTGGCTGGTACCGCGCCGGTCGACCAGCCAGCCCCGGCCGGGCGGCAGGGCCTGCGCCCGCAGCCCGCCGAGCAGGACGCCTTCGTCGCGGCTGCCGGACATCAGCAGGCCGGGCGCGCCGACCTCGCGCATCCGGTTGACGAACGGCTCGAACAAACCGCGGCCGGCTCCACCGCTGCGGCGGGTCACGATGACATGCAGGCCGATCTCCTCCGCCTGGGTGAGATACGGGAGCAGCGGCATCAGCGGGTGGTCCTGGAAGGTGGCGACCATGTCGTAGTCGTCCACCAGGACGAAGACCTCGGGCCCGTGCCACCAACTGCGGTCGCGGAGCTGCTGGGGAGTCACCCCGGCTCCGGGCAGCCGCTCGGAGATGGCCTGCGCCACCTCCGTGATCAGGGCCGTGGCGACCTGCTGACTCGTGCCGTAGCCGAGCAGATGGGCTCCCTCGACCGCGCCCAGCAGGCTGCGCCGGTAGTCGACGACCACCATCCGCGCCTGCTCCGGCGTGTACGTCTCCTGGATCCGGCCTGCCAGCGTGCGCAGGAAGCCGCTCTTCCCGGACGAGTTGTCGCCGAGCAGGATGAAGTTCGGATCGTGGCGCAGGTCCAGGTGGACCGGTTGCAGGTTCCGCTCGGCAAGACCGATCGCCAGGCCTTGCTCCGGACTGCTCACCCCGTTCAACTCTTCGTACGCGACCTCGGCCGGCAACAACTTGATGGCTTCGGCCGGTTCCTGCGGCCACGCGTCCCCGGCGGCCCGGGCCAGTTCGGCCATACCGGCTGCCATTCGTTCGTCCTGCTCGCCCCGCAGCCTGGGCTGGGCGATCAGGAAGTGATGTTTGGTGGCGGTCAGCCCGCGGCCGGGAGAGTCGGCCGGGACCAGGATGGCGGACCGGCGGTCGACGAAGGAGTCGGTCGGATCGCCGAGCCGCAGTTCGAGCTTGGTTCCGCACAGGTCGCGGATGTTGGTCCGCAGGTCGAACCAGCGGGCCGCGCTCACCATCAGGTGGACGCCGTAGGCCAGGCCGCGGGTGGCGATGTCGGCCAGTACCGTCTCGAGATCGTCGAAGTCGTTGCGGATGGTCAGCCAGCCGTCCACGACCAGGAAGACGTCGCCGTACGCCGCGTCCGCGAGGTCACCCGCTGCCCGCCGCCCGCGGTAGTCGTCGATGCTGTCGATCCCCGCCCGGGCGAACTCCCGTTCGCGGGTGGCGATGATGCCCATCACCTCGGCGATGGTCCGCCGGACCCCGTTGGTCTCCTGCCGCCCGGCGACCCCGCCGACGTGGGGCAGGTCGCGCAGCGGGCCGAGGACGCCGCCGCCGAAGTCCAGGCAGTAGAACTGGACCTCCCGTGGCGTGTGGGTGAGCGCCAGGCTGCTGATGATGGTCGCCAGCGTCGTGCTCTTGCCGCTCTGCGGACCGCCGATGACCGCGACATGCCCGCCCCCCGCGGACAGATCGAGCCGGAGCTGATCATGGCGCTGGTCGAGAGGACGGTCGACCACACCGACAACGGCTACGAGCCGGCCGACAGCAGTGGCGTCCGCCGAGGTCAGGCCACGATTCTGATCGACGTACGGCCGGCCGAGGAGCTCGTCCAGGGCCGGCGATCCGTCCAAGGGCGGTAGCCAGATCTGGTGGGCCTGGGCGCCGCGCCCGGTCAACCGGTCGCCCAGGACATCCATCAGGGTTTCGCCGACCGCCTCCTCCGCGGCTTCGGCCGCAGCCTTGGTCTGTTCCTCGTCGTCATCGGGATCCACGGCGGGAGCGACGTACGACGTGGAGTAGTCCTGCAGATCCAGTGAATCGTCGGCGGCGGCCAGCATCGTCGTCGCGTTCGGCCGGCGGTGGACTCCGGACACGTAGGCGGACCGGAACCGGTCCATCGGCTCGGTACCGACCCGGAGGAACCCATGACCCGGTGCCCTGGGCAACCGGAAGGCGTCGTTGACGCCGAGCACCGTGCGGCTGTCCATGTCGGAGAACGTCCGCAACCCGATCCGGTACGACAGGTGGGCTTCCAGACCGCGAAGCCGGCCCTCCTCGAGGCGCTGGCTTGCCAGCAGCAGGTGGACGCCCAGGCTGCGGCCCACCCGGCCGATCTGAACGAACATGTCGATGAAGTCCGGACGCGCCGTGAGCAACTCGCTGAACTCGTCGCAGATCACCAGCAGGGTGGGGACTTCCTCCAGCGGAGCACCGGCGGCCCTGGCCTTCTCGTAGTCGCGCAACGAAGAGAAGTTGCCTGCGGCCCGTAACAGCTCCTGGCGGCGGAGCAGTTCCCCGTTGATCGCGTCCGTCATCCGGTCGACCAAGTGCAACTCGTCGGCCAGGTTGGTGATCACCGCGCAGGTGTGCGGCAGCCTGTCCATCCGGGTGAAGGTCGCGCCACCCTTGAAGTCGACCAGGGCGAAGTTCAGTGACCGCGGCGGATGCGTGATCGCCAGCGCGAGCACCAAGGTGCGAAGCAGCTCGCTCTTGCCGGACCCGGTGGCGCCGATCAGCAGGCCGTGAGGTCCCATGCCGTCCTGGGCGGACTCCTTCAGGTCGAGCTCGATCGGCAGGCCGTCGGCCCGGATGCCGAACCGGACCCGCAGCCGCTCGCGGTTCGGGCGGGGAAGCCAGGTGGTGTCCGGGTCGAAGTCGAAGGGATCGCCAAGATCGAGCAACTCGGCCAGCCCCAGGTCGGCGTTCAGCGGCTGCTCGCCGTGCGAACCGGCCGTCAGTCGCAGCGGCGCGAGTTGCCGGGCCAGCCCCTCGGCCGCGACGGCGTCGAGCTGATCGGCTTGCCCGAGTACAACCTCACCGTCCATCGTCTCGCTGGTGATCGTCGCGTCGGCGGCGATGTCGAGTACCACCGCCGTACTGTCGATCGCCCGGGGTGGCGCTGAGCGCAGGTCGACGATGGTGACGCCTTCGAGCCCGGGCCCGACCAGCAGGTGATCCGAGCCGGCGGTCTCGCCACCATCGAGTACGACGACCAGGTGCGGGCCCGACACCCGTCCCGGCGTCTCCGGATCGAACCGAGGCCGGGTGGTCAGCAGGTCGTCCATCATCGCCTCGAGCGCGGTCGCCGACGGAGCCACCAGCCGGATCGGCCCCAGCGCGTCGCTGCGTTCGGGGTGCAGACCGTGTGGCAGCCATTTGATCCAGTCCCAGTCCGTCCGGCCCTGATCGTCCGTGCAGACGGCGATCCGGAGGTCGTCGGGCGGTTGCAGGGTGGCCAACTGAGCCAGCAACGCACGAACCATGCCCAGCGACCTTTCGCGGTCGCCAGGCAGGTAGATCCGGCTGAAGCCGTTCATCGCGATGGCCAGCGGGAGGTCCGGGACGGTCGTGTAGGTGGAGAGAAAGCGCCGCAAAGCCAACGCGGACAGGGGTTCCAGTCGCTCCAGTGGCTGGGTGTCCGGTGGTACGAGAGAGGTTGCCGGGCTCTGCGGGCCGACTCCGATCCGGGCTACGGCGAAGTCCGCGTCATCGCGGCGGCGCTCCCAGAGCCGGTAGCTGGCGGCGACCGACCACAGCGTCTCGGGGGCCGGATGGGCGTACCACAAGGCGTTTCGCTGCTGTTCGACAGAACGGCCGAGCCGCAGCCGCTGCTGGGCGAGGTGCCGCAGATAGCCGCGTCGGGCCTGCCCCATCTCCTGCTTGCCGCCACCGCGGCCAAGCATGCCGGCCACGATCATGCCGATCATCGCGGCGCCGAACAGCCCGAAGATGACGTACCGCAGGCCGCCCCCGAGGCTGCCGGAGAACATCAGCATCATCGCGCCCATCATCGCCACCATCGGCAGCACCATCAGCATCTGCGTCCAGGCCCGGCCGCCCGGTTCAGGCACCTCCGGGGGCGGATCCAGCAGCAGCTCACCCGTCGGCATCTCCGGCGCGGGTCTGCGCATCGGCCGTCGGACCACCATCGTCGCCATCGCGGCACCTTCCACTTGCGGTTGCGTCGATGATCGCCTGCCGGGACGGCCGTGGTCCGGCGATGGCAGGAAGGTGTCGTGGGCGCCGGTTCGGTGCCGCGGATCCCTAGCGTGACAAGGGCAAATGAGGCGATCGACGGAAGGAGTCGAACCATGCCTGGAGAACTGAGCGGTATCACCGAGAGCATGCTGCATCTCGGCAACAACACCAGATCGAACATGGCGGACATGCTGTCCACCAAGCAGGCGCTGAAGGGGCACATGGAGTCCGCGCGCCCTGGATTCATGGGTCAGGGCGGCGACGCGAGCCAGATCACCCATGAGGACTGGGACATCATGGACACGAACCGGGTGCACCTGCCCGGCCTGGACGTGGCCGACCAGGTCACCAACATCGCGAACGGCTACGACCAGGCCGACCTCGACATCAAGGGCCTGGTCGGCAGCCTCGGCCAGGCCATCAACCCGAGCGCGTGACGAGTCAGATCACGAGAGGAGAGTCACAATGACCTACGTCAAAGGGAATTTCGGGGTGATGGATGCCCTGGGCACCCAGTTGCAGCAGGGTGGTACGCAGCTGGGCGAGATCGGCCAGACCCAGGTGACCCAGATCAACGCTTCCGGCACCGACTACTGGGTGGACGGCGCCGGCGGCAACGGCGCGCTCGGTGCGGTCGGTCACCAGTGGAACACCAGGAACACCGACTCGGCCACCACGGCGATCAACCACGGCCAGGTTGTCCACCAGAGCAGGGACATCTTCGCCGACACGCTGCAGAACTCGATCGCAGCCCTGGAGGGCATGTTCTGATCACCGCGTGACATCGAAGGACCCCGGTACTGCGGTACCGGGGTCCTTCTGTGTCCGCCCGCACCGGCCGGTGGGTCAGGCCGGTGTGCGGAACAGCTGGTCGGGCGGTGGTTCCGGGGCCTGCGGTCGCCGGGAGCGTGGAAGGCTGGTGCGCGCGGCGGTCCAGCGTCGGCGCCGGCCCGCGGCCAGGATCGCGCTGACCAGTATCACCGTCGCCACGCCCGCCAGAGCGAGTCCCGTCATCGCCCGCGCTTCGTTGCCAGCGGCAACCCACCAGGCGACCACCGCCAACTGCTGCTGGTCGACCGGCGGTTCGGCCATCGGTGGCATCGCCCGGCCCTTCGACGCGTCCAATCCTTCGGTCACCGCGCGATAGGGATCGACGACACCGGCGCCGTACTCCTGGCTGCCCGCACCGCCTCGCGCGGGACTCGCCGTGGCGCGTAGTCGCTGGGCCACCTGCGCCGCCGTCAACTTCGGCCAGGCCGACCGGACCAGCGCCGCAGTCGCGGCGACGAAGGGTGCCGCGAAGCTGGTGCCGTCGACATAGGCGTGGCCGGCGCGCCTGGTCGTGCTGAGCACGCCGGCGCCAGGAGCCATCAGATCGACGTACGCACCGATCTGTGAGCTGTTGGCCCGGGCGCCCGAGATATCGATGGCGCCGACGCCGATGACGCCCGGATACCCGGCTGGGTAGGAAGGCACGCGCTGCGCGCGATCCTGCTGGCCGTTGCCGACCGCGGCCACGATGACGACGTCCTTGCGCACCGCGTAGGCGATCGCGGCCCTGACCTGCGGTTGGTTCGCCGGGCCGGCCATCGACAGGTTCATCACCTTGGCGCCCCGGTCGGCGGCGTACTTGATGCCTGCGGCAAGGACATTGGAGTCGATCGTCCGGGTGCCGCCGGAATCGTTGGCCTCCCGATCGCTGACCCGCACCGGGAGGATGCGAGCGCCGGGAGCGATGCCCTGGAAGCCGATCCCGGGTGCGGCGTCGGCACTGATCAAGCCCGCCACTGCAGTGCCGTGGGAGACACAGTCGTAGTTGCCCGGAAGTTTGCCGACCAGGAAGAAGTCCCGGCCAGGCAGGACCTTGCCGGGCCGTCGCAACTGCGGGTGGTCCGCGTCGACACCTGAGTCGACCACGGCCACTGTCACCCCGGTACCGGTGCTGTACGGCCATACCCGTTGCGGCATCAGTAGTTGCTGAGCCCAGGGGAGCATGCGGACGGTGGGGTGGGCAGGCTCGGGGTTGCTGCAGGCACCCTTCGGCGGTACGGCGTACACCGGGACAACGGTGGCGATGCCCGACAGAGCCAGGCATCCCAAGGCTGCCGCGAGACAGCGCGTCAACGGTCTCATCACCTCGTCATCGTCAGCGGTGGCAGCGCGGCCGGCCGGGCGGTGGCCGGAAGAGGTCAGCGCGGTAGCGGGCGGGATCGCCGGACCGAGACTGGTCCGGACGATGACCTTGGAGGCTGCGATGGATTTCGGCAAACCGACGGCGACGGATCCTGACGGAGTACTGGCCGGGTTGGACGAACTCGAGCGGCACGCCCGGACATTGCAGCAGGCGATGGCCACCGAGCGGGCAACCGCCGAGTCGGCCGACGGGCTGATCCAGGTGACCGTCGATGCCCGCGGCGGCGTACTCGAACTCGACCTCGATCCGCGGATCTATCGCGTCCAGGACTCCACCGCGCTGGCCGCCGACATCCTGCTGGCGATCAAGAAGGCGACGGCCGCCGCGCAGGGCAAGGTGTTCCGCCAGGCCAAGTCGCTGTTCGGGGCCGGTGCGTTCGGGGCCGGTACGACCGCCGAGGACGCGGACCTGGAGTTCGACGCCTTCCTGCGTGAGGTCGGGCGGCTGAAGGGTGACGACCGTGGCTGACGCTCCGCAGCCGATCAACCTGGGCGGCCTCGGCGACATCGACATGTACCCGATCGAGACCCAGGCCGCGGCGCGGCTCGTTCACCAGGCGGGCAAGGCCTTCGCCACGGTCTGGGACGCGACCGTCCAGCACATCCTCGACGCGGAGAAGATGCTCGGTCAGGGGGCCGACGAGCTCGGCAAGACCTTCCGGGCGAGCTACAACCCGTTCTCCTCGACCGTGATCCCGGCCGCCAGGCAGATCGACCCGACCTACGACGGGCTGGCCGGGGCCGGCTCCAAGGCGGTCGTCCGCTACCTGGAGGTGGACGGCCAGATCATCCCCGACCTCTTCCGCAAGCTCGAGTGACCGGTGATCCCCGAACCCACGGAGGAGATGTGGCTCTGGATCAGGGCCCAGCGCGACAACCTCTGGCCACCTGACAACGAGGACATCGCCGAACAGCTCGGCAACGACTGGGACAAGGTCGCCGACGCGCTGGTCGCGACGATCGCGCTGGCCAACCAAGCCGTCAGCCAGGTGATGACGGCTTGGCCCGACGTGGCGGGCCAGACCTTCACGCGCAAGCTCAGCGCGGTTGCCAACGGCACCGCCGGCGCCGGCCCGGGTGGCGGCATGGGCTCGGCCGGGCACGAGGAACTCGTCGCGATGATGCGCGAGATGGCCCGGACGGCGCACAAGTACGCCGAGACGATCCAGCACATCAAGCTCACCATCAAGGTCGAGATCGCGATCAACATCGCGCTCTTCGCGCTCAGCTTCCTGCTCCCGCCGGGCATCGGCGACCTGTTCCGCTGGCGGATGGCCGCGACGATCGCGACCCGGCTGGCGAACCTGGTCCGGATCGCCGCCGGTGCGATGGGGCACGCTGCCGCGGGCCTCCGGCCGGCCCTCGCCCACCTGGCCAAAGAGATCGTGATGGAGGGGTTCGAGGAGGCGGTGATCGAGGGCACCGCGCAGTTCATCGGCAAGAACTTCGGCTACCGCGACGAGTACGACCCGAAGCAGATCCTGATCAACACCGGGGCCGGTGGTGGCGGCGCGATCCTGGCTTTGCCGCTGGGACCGTTGGGCCGGGGCGCATCCCGGATCACCGGTGGGCTGGCCCGAGCTCTTCCGTCGCCGACCCGCATCGCGCCGATCAAGGCTGCGCTGGTCGAGCATGTCGAGCAGGGTACGCACGTCTTCGTGGTGAACGGGATCACCTCGCCCATCGCCGGTACCACCGCGCAGGCCATCGCCGACGGCAAGCTGAAGGAGTTGTCGATCGCGGGGTACGGACAGGCGATCCTGGACCAGGGCCTCGGGGCCGGCGCGCTGGGCGCGATGCGGGCGCACAGCACCTTGGGCGGTACTCAGCTCGGACACGCTTGGTCGAGTGCCGCCGGGATCGCCCCACCGGTTGCTGGGCACGCGACCGCGAACCCAGCGATCGATCCCGGGCCTAACCCGCCCGTCCACACACCCGCCCAGGCCGGCGCGACCAGCGCCGCTCCAGGCTCCACCACCCCAGGCCAAGGCGCAGCCGGGAACCAGGGCTCGCTGCAGAGTGGGACGAGTAGCCACAGCGGCAGCTCTGGTGCTGACGCCTCTGGTGGTTCCGGGTCCGACCAAGGCTCTGCTACTGGGCGAGGTACAGCAGCAGATCACAACGCCCGGGCAGCCCAGTCGGCACACGATCAGCAGAACAACACCGACCCAACCCAGCACGCCCACTCCGGCGAGCACCAGGCTGACATTGCAGAAAACCCTACGGATCAGACTGTAGAGAGCCAGGCACCCGGCGGTGATCCCACCAATCAGGTCGGCGCTGAACAACACCTCGGCGGCGATCACACCGATCACCTGACCACCGACTCGGCCCAGCCGGACACATCAGCCCACCACGCCCCGACCAACAGCACCGACACCTCGGCAACGGACTCGTCCAACAGCACCAACAGCTCGGCAACGGACTCATCCACCAGCACCGACGGTGCGGCCACGGTCGCGCCCGTTGCCGCACAGGTTCATGCGCAGCCGGCCGCCACCCAGGTTCACGCGCAGCCTGCCAGCGGAGCGACAGCTAGCCATTCAGGCTCGGCTGCCAATGCCTCGCCTTCGAGCAGTACGCAGCAAGGAGTACCCGTCGCCCCCGCGCCGGTCGACAAGGCGAAGGACTCCCAGCAGAGCGGTTCCGAGCAACACGACGACGCTTCAGTCAGCCAAGAGACCACGGATCAGCAGACCAGCGAAGTATCGCCCGCGCCGGTTGATCAATCCGTCCAGGAAGACGGCCATACCAGGGATCCGGCGACGCCGGTTATCCCCGCGCCTGGATCGTCATTCGCGCTTGCCGCCGCGGCGGTCAGGGCCGCCGACAGCAACACCACCGACAGCTCTTCTGCTCCCGCGAACGGTCCCGCCCATACGAGCTCGTCGAACGACTCGGGCAAACCTCCCGCACAGACCGGTCCGCAGGGTCCGGTCGGCCCGGTCGATCCTCCCGGTACCGCCGAGGAGAGCGCGGAACCGGGTGAGTTCGGCTGGTTCGATCAGAACTCGCCAGTGATCGCGCCGGCGGACCAGAAGCCGCGCGGGCCGATCAACGACACCGGCACCAAGAGCTCCGGAAAGAACACAGCCCGGTGGTTCTCGGACGAGAACGGCTGGCTGCGATCGGTCCACGCGCATCTGGCCGAGGACCACGGCGGGGGCGGCCGGACAGCCGCCGACGCGAAGGCGCAGGCGGAGGCTGCCGGCCGTGGTACCGCCGGTGACCAGGGTGGTCACGCGCTGGCCTGGCGGTTCTTCCGGGAGACAGTTCTGCAGAACCTCTTCCCGCAGGCCGCGCAGCTCAACAACAGCGCCTTCCGCAAACTGGAGAACGAGTGGGTCGCCTGGATCAAGAGCGGCCACGAGATCGACCTCGTCGTCCGCGTCCCACCCGGCCAAAAACGCCCCGACTCCGTCACCGTGACCTACACAGTGACCGACTCGACCGGCCGAGTCATCTGGGCCGGCGGCCGCACCTTCATCAACCAGAACGGCCAGATCTACACCCGCTACCCCACCCCCAGAATCAAGGTCTTCGCCCCCAACACCGACAACCTCTTCGAACCACCCACCACACCACCCCCCTCACCCCCCACCGGCCCCCCGCCCTCCGTCCCCACCACCCCCACTCCACCAAGCGGCCCTACCACCCCCACTCCACCAAGCGGCCCTACCACCCCTACTCCGCCGGGCGGTTCCACCACCCCTACTCCGCCGAGCGGTGCCGCCACCTCCACTCCGCCCAGCACCGCCCCGGCCAGTACGACCCCGGCCACCCCGCCCACCACCACCCCGGCCGGCGATCGGTCGTCGGGTCCTACGACGTCCAACCCGCCGAGCCCTGGTTCTTCAGACCCGACCACGCAGGCCGGGCCCACCGGGACGGCTGACAGTGATCGCGGCGCGATCCGCCGGGCTCTGAACCCCGAGAACGGACCGGTCGACCCGTCTGAGGGTGGGCATCGGGGTGACACCGTGCATAGCCCGGAGGTGCCTCACACGCGGTATGTCGCTGACGGCCGGCCGGTCGGTGCTCCGGTGCTCACCCCGGCGGACGTTGTGGCCGCGATCGCTGGTCTGCAGACGAGCGACTTCGGTGGTGCTATCAGTGGTGTGCAGCCGATCTCGCCGGTCGACTTCCGGGTGGACATCCCCGGCGCCGACTCGCAGTACTTCCACGTGGAGATCGGTCCGGTACGCCGGGGAAGTCTCGCGGCGACGACGATCGGCGCCGGAACCGACGTCGACCCGCACCAGCTCACAGTCGCGCCAGGTGTCCACAACGCGATCCTGGCCCGGGTCGGGGTCCACGAGATCAGCCACACCATGCAAGAACTCAACAGCCCGCCGCAGGGCGTGATCCGACGCCTGTGGGGCCGCCTGACCGGCGCTGAGCACAACGCATGCGTCGACGCCCAGTTCAACGAGCATCGGTTGCTCACCCGGCAGTGGGCCGAAGCGGTCGAGCAGGCGCGGCGTACCGGTCTCCCCGCGGACCAGCAAGCCGAGCTCGACCTTCGCAACGACATCGAGGGGCTCGCGAAGGCGATCGAGGCCCGTGGCCGGGTAGCACCCGCTCATCCCTGGGAGTCCAGTACGACGCCGCCGACACTGGCAGAGTACAAGGCCGAGGTCGCCCGCCGACGGCAGGCGCTCGACGACGTCCTGACCGCCCTGCATGACCGCATCAGAGCGAAGACCGAGGCAGCTGCCGAAGCGGGCCGTGCCAGAGAAAAGGCCGAACGTGACCTGACAAAGGCCATGAATGCCAAGGACAACGGCCGATTCGCCCGGACTCGCGAGGCCGGGAAAGAGATCCAAAAAAACACCGAGGTGGAGACTCGGCACCGGGCGCTCGCGGCGAAGTACCAGACGGCTCTCAGCCACGTCGAGGCCGCAGCGACCGGCTACGACCAGATCCTGGCCGACACAGCCGCCACCGCGCCGGACCAACTCGCCGATGCCACCCGGGCCGCAGCAGCCGACCTAGCGGCGTACGAGCAACTGATGGCCACAGTGGCTCCGGCGCCTGCCGCCTTGGCCAGCCTGGTCCCAACCGGGACGCTGCCGCACCTGACCCGGCTCACCGAGCAGCTCAATGCCGAACTGGTTGCCCGTGGCATCGACCATGAGTTCACCGCGACCAGTCTCCAGCAACTTCTGAGCGCCGAGTTCCGCAACGTCGCCGGGCCGGAGGGGGCCGTACTCCGGGTCGGCAGGGCCCGCGTCGCCGAGGTGCGAGTGAGGCTGAACCTCTCCGAGCTAGCCGAGGTGACCAACCCCGGGATGAAGTTCTCCGAGATGGTCTTCGGGCTGTTCCCGCAAGGCGGCCGCCGGCTGGCGACGACCCAGACGAGCACGACCAGCTCCAGCAACCGGCTGTCGCTCACTGCCCTGATCAGGTTGCTCAGCAGCGTCCCCGGACTGCAGTGGGTCGGCGAACACTTGACGCTCAAGCTGACCGTTTCATCGGACCAGAAGCGGTCCGTGACGACGAATGCCGCTGCCTACGCGCAGAGCGCCGGGGTCGAGAACAACCGCGGCGAGGCGCTGCTCCTCAGCGGCAAGGCCGGCTGGCAACTCGACATCCGGCGCCAAGGGACGACCACCTGGCTCGCGGCGGGTGAGGTTGCTACGGGCAACCAAGGTGACAGCAAGGAGCTCAGAGCCTGGATCTCGCACACGTACGTCGACGATCCGTCCGTCCGCCTGGTCCAGCGCGCCGATCTGGACCCTGCTGCCAAGCAGGTCCTGCCGCCCCACGTGCCTTCCGCGATCAGCGGGCTGCATGCTCTCAACGACGACGTCCAGGCGACCTTCGCCGAGGAGATCCGCAAGCTCGGCGCCGGTGCCGCACGGCAGGTTCGCGAGCAGCTCC
This sequence comes from Kribbella sp. NPDC051620, assembly GCF_044453825.1. Classification (NCBI taxonomy): domain Bacteria; kingdom Bacillati; phylum Actinomycetota; class Actinomycetes; order Propionibacteriales; family Kribbellaceae; genus Kribbella; species Kribbella sp. NPDC051620. Next base: position 286,330 of record NZ_JBITDB010000007.1, on the reverse strand, counting down.
AGGCCGCGTTGACCGAGGACCTCCCTGGACGGTTGTCCGAGTCGACCGAGCACGCCGTACTGCGTCCGCTCATGGTCGCCGGCAAGCCGGTCGGTCATGTGCAGGTGGAGACGACGGTCCGCTACGAGGAGGCCGAGCTGGTCGGTGGTCAGAGTACGGCGCACTGGCAGGAGCGGAACCGGATCGACAGCGGGACCGCGAGTGCCCGGCAGAACTTCGGCGCGGGCGTCTCCGTCTCGACGGCCACCGGCCTCGGCGGCGAAGGGTTCACCGATGTCGACGGCTCCGAAATCAACTGGGGGCCGGGGGCAACGGGTGGCCACAGTGCCTCCCGGTCGGAAGGGCTGTCGGCCGGCGGTACGGCGCTGCAGATTCACGGTCAACGGTTCACCGGTCCGACCCAGGGGTACAGGCTGGTGTTCGACCACAAGGTGACGCTCGTACTGGGGACCCGAACCGTCGGCACCGCGGAAGGCAACAGCGCCGGGCTGGTCCGTCTTCAGGCCAATGACGCCTATCGCGCCGGGCTTCCCGTGGACGAGTCTGTCCTGGTACGCGCCGCCGACGGCACCCCGTTGATCGAGAACGGACAGCCAGTACTCCGGGGCGACATCCGGACCGATGTCGACCTCGCCGGCCGAAAGCTCGAACTCCCCGCCTGGGCCCGGGATGCCCTGGGACGACTCCGCGGATCCGGTCCATGGGCGGTGCAGGCCGTGACCGGTGGCAAGCAGGCCTTCGAATCGATCGTCGCGCATCTGAGTGAACGCGGCTTCCTGCCGGATCTCGACGCGGCCGGCAATCCGGACCTGTCCAGACTGTCGTCCGACCCGCTCGAACGGCACAGCCAACTGCTCAACCTCGCTGAACTCCAAGCCCAGCTGTCGGCAGACCGGCTCGAGGCCGGCTACGACACCGCTGCCCAGGGCGGCCTGGTGGTGACCTTGAGCCGCTCGGATTCGGCCGGGCCGACGGAGACTGTCAGCCTGCGGATCGCGATCGAGCAGGGCACGGCGAAGGCGGTCGGTGTGACCTCGGACGAGTCGATGGTGACGCTGGTCATCGGCTCGGACTCGGCTGGACGGTCGGGCGAAGTGAGCCGCGCGCTGCCCTGGACCGCGAGCCCAATAGGGGTGAGTTCGGATGGCGGACCGGCGCAGACAGTGGACACGAAGGCCGATGTCTCCTACGGACGGCGGTCGCTGGGCCGCGTTCTGAACTGGTTCACCGGTGGGACGGTCAATCGGGTCACCCTGGTGGAGAGTACGTCGCCGTTGGCGGTCTTCGAGATCTCGCATCGACTGGTCGTGACGGAACTGACCGCAGGCGGCCCCGAGCTCGTGCATGCCGGCGTCGACGGGACCTCGGCCCGTGTTCTGCTCGACTCCGACCTGCTCCCGTACTCCGCGCCGACGGCGACCGTCGTCGACCAGAACCGCCCGGTCGCCCAGAAGGTGCTCGACCGGGCGGTCGTCCTGGCACTGGGAGCGCAGGACCTGATCCGCGGGCTGCCGGAGGCGTTGACGTCGGACGCGACCGCGCTGCAGCACCTTGCGGCGTTCCTGAGTCCGCGCAACCTGATCGCTCACCCCGAATGGACCCAGGACGGCTACCGGACGGCCGCTGTGGTTCGCGGCTGGGGGCCGGCGTCGAAGCGCAGTACGGTGTCGCTGTCAGGGACGGTGCAGGGCGCCGAGCTGGTGTCGGTCACCGAAGGGGTGTCCGGCGACATAGTGCTTGCCCTCAGCAACAACGGGGTTTCGGCCGGCAGCTCAGGGAACAGCACGGCCCGGTTCTCGGCGGGCGCGGCCGAGGACTCGAGCGGCGGTGGGATCAACGGGAGCCTTGGTACTGGAACTACCCGGACCCAGCAGGAGCAGTCGGTCTGGGGGACCGAGCGGCAGATCATCGAGGTGGGACGGCAGTACGTCTTCAAGGCGGGGGTGATGTTCGATCTCGCGGTCGACAAGCTGGCTCCCGCGCAGAGCCGGTCGGAGACGGTCTTCCAGCTGTCCGAGATCGACGCCCTGCGGTTCTACGGCCAGGCCGAACTGTCGTTGCCGCTGGATCAGGTCGCCGATGCCGTCGAGCGTTACCTGCAAGGCGATCTCGAGCTCAGCCGCCCGGACGCGGCGAGACTCGTCCGGACCTACCGGGCCGAGCTGGCCGCGGCACGAGCCTCCGGTACGCCGGTACCGGCGCTGGCCGCGGACCACACGATCAACGCGTTGGCGGGGAAGCTGGTCGGCCGTCCGCTGCCCTCCACAGGTGAGGCCCGGCTGACGCAGGCGCTGGCGCTGGCGGAGAAGCTGGCCGAGCCGACCCGCCTGCCCGGCCACTTCCAGCGGAACCTCGGCGCGAGCCTGATCGAGGGCATCGAGCTGACCGATGGGCAGCACAGCGAGATTCGCCTGGTGGAGCAGGTGAAGGCACAACTGCGTGAGCAGCTGGGGATCGATGCCGAGCAGGATCCCGTCCTCGCCGAGGCGCTGTTCGCCGAGCTGGCCGGCAAACGCTGGTGGGGCCGGATGGACGACATGCTCGGGCCCGACGGGTTCGCGCGGACCTATCCGGTCGGGAAGCCGGGTGCGCTGAAGGGGCAGCGGGTCGCGGTACGGATCCGCGCGATGCTGACCGAGGACGCTGTCAGCCTCGGGGAGACGGGGAAGACCACGATCAGCACGGTCCAGCGTTATGTCTACGACGAGCAGAGCAGGACCGTGGCCAACCGACGATCGGCCGGTATGGGCGCGGATGGCTCGATCGACGCCGGGCACGGCGGTTCGTTGAGCACTGATCGGTCGGGCGACGGATCAGTGGCGCATGCGGAGCAGCGGGTCCGGATCGAGCGGGTGGCGACCTTCGACGGCCTGACCCGGATGCAGCGCGGGGTGCGGCTCAGTATCGAGGTCGTCCACGAGCCGGTCGCCGGCGGGCCGACTCGCGGCCGGCTGGCGCGTACCGCGATACCGGGACCTCCGGCGATAGCTCCCGCGCCGGTCGAGCTCAAGGGCTCGATGGTTCAGCTGGTACCTCGGTACTGGACCAACGCCGCGAATCCCGGGCCGGTCCAGCCGGGCGAGGTCGTCCTCCCGAGCACCTACTTCGTCGAGGGGACGGTGGGGTCCGCCGAGGTGGAGAACTCCTTGCTCGCGGCAATCAATGAGCAGCTTGCCCGGCCGGACATCCTGTCCTTGGACGGCATCCGGTCGCTCCGGGACCGCTTGACGAGCGTGTTGTCGGCAGCGGTCCGGGCAGCGTCCTTCAGCCGGGCGGCCTCGCCGGACAGTCAGGTGATGCGGTTCGCGGTGCCCGACACGGTGCGTCAGGTGGTCGATGTCGGTGTCCGCGCGCGGGTCACTGGTGTGCAGTTGCTGAGCGGTCCGACCGACGGGGTCGAGATCGGCGAGGTCAACCGCAGCATGGCGACGGTCTCGCACACGACGACCTCGAGCAGGCTGCTCCCCGTGACGAGCGGCGGCACCCTGGACGGAGCGGTACTCGGCGGCGGGATGACCTCGGGCGAACAACTCACGGACACGGTCACCGATGTCCGCGGCGCGCGAGGTGAGCTGAGCCGGTACGAGAAGGGATCCGTCGTCACAGTCAAGGTGAGCGTCGAGTACGACGTGAAGGTGGCTCGCAGCAAGTTGCAGCGCAGCGGCGGCGAGCGGGTCCTTGTGACTCGCGCCACTCCAGCGGTCGCGACTGGCGAGGCCTACCTCACGATGTCCACGGCTGACTACCGGGCGATGATCGAGGGCCTTGTACCGGCTGTCCCAACCTCGCCGTCGCCGTCGGCGCCCGCGCCGGCACGGTCGCCCGCGCTGGCACGATCACCCGTCCTGTACTTCCCTGGCTCGGTGCATACCGCGTCGTCCTACCTGTTGGCTCTGCGGCGGGCACAGCAGGAACTTGAGCGGAACTCAGGCGGCGGCTGAGCCGGCTGTCAGCCGCCGATGAAGGTTGCCCGGGTGAGGAAGGCCAGTTGGGCGGTTTTGGCGGTGCTGTCGTGCTGGGTGTAGGTGGCGATGGGGCCGAGGGTGAAGCCGGTACGGGTCATCCGGGTGATGGCCGGGGTATTGGTGGCGTCCGGGTCGGCGACGACTCGGGGGTGGCCGTGGTGGTGGAAGATGAAGGTGCCCAGGGCAACGAAGAGGTTGCCGGTGAAGCCGGGGCGGGCCTCGCCGGGGGCAATGAGGAAGTGCATGCCCAGGTCGCCGGGTTCGACCTCGTACGCCGTTCCGACCGGGTCGGCTTGCGGGTCGTAGGTGTGGAAGAGGGCGACCGGGGTGCCGTCCAGTTCCGCGAGGTAGGCGTGGTGGGTGGGGACGGAGTCGAGGAACTCGTACGTGGCAAGGATCTGCTCGCGGGTTTGGCCGGTCATACCCCAGAAGGCGGCGCGGTCGGCGGTGACCCACTCGTGCAGGAGGCCCAGGTCTCCGGCGGGTACGACTGGGCGGATCCGCACCAGGCCGAGACCTTCTACGTGGTGCTCGAAGGTTTGGTCCTCGGGGGTCAGATCGCCGTTGACGGGGGCCAGGTCGCCGCGCAGCCAGAGGGGAAGTTGGTCGTGGTGGTGGGCGTCGCCCAGTACGCCGGAAGCGCCGAGTGGGACGATCCACGCGCTGTTGTCGCGGTCGGCGACATCCCAGGCGTAGCGGGCGGCAGAGGCGCGGATGCAGACGTCGGTCAGACCGGGCAGACTCGACGTGGACATCACGCAGTGGTGGTCGCCGGACAGCGCGAACTCGTAGTGCTCTTCTCCGGCGGCGAAGACCGGTCCCCGCAGAGCATGCAGCGGAGCCAGCTGATGCGTCTCACCCCAAGGACCGCGCGGCTTGTGGTGGGCGACTTCTTCGAGGGCTTCGCGGGCCAGCCAGTTGACGTTGACGTCGGGGAGCTTGGCCGCGATCAGGCTCTCCAGTGCGAAGTAGGTGTGCGCGGTCGTCTCGAGATAGGGAGCGAAGATCTCGGGGACGTCCACGTCCTGATCGAGAACGGCGAGGGTGGGGTGCTCGGCGAGGCGGCGTACCAGGGCTTTGCGGAGGGCTGCGTAGCTGGAGGCCTCCGTGCTGGATGCCTCCATTCGCTTGTCCCAGGCGAGGAGACGCTCACGCAAAGTGGCTGCCTCGGACGACAGGTCCTCGTGGTCTCTGAGCAGACCGAGCAGCGAGTCTGCCGAGCCCAGGAAGGTGTCCCGATGGATCACCGGCATCGTCTCGACGGTCCAGTCGGTTCGCTCGTGGAGTAGCTGGGTGATTCTGTCGTAGCGGTGCGGGGCGGCGTAGTCGACGCCGAGCGGTTCGGCGAGGTGACGGGTGTTGGCCATCGCCACCGCGTCGTCGACCGTTGCCCGCGGCATCGACTCGTGCCAGCCGTGCCACTGGTGCTCGGCTTCCCAGGCCGGTACTACGCGCAGGCGGTTGTCCTCGTGCCGAATCGGGACGAGACCCGCCGTCCGGTGCAACAGGCCGCCTGCGGTGTCGGCTGCCATCACGACGTTGACCGGCTCGACCCAGCGGTCGACGGCCGTGTCGATGTCCGCGACGGTGGTTGCCTTGAGCAACTTGGGCAGGACCTCGAAGCCGATCCGGTGGGTGACTCGGGGTGGGTAGCGCAGGCTGATCGCCTGCGACTCGTCCGGGCCGCCGATGATGACCGGGCCGCGGGCTGTCTCGATCAGCTCGATCTCGATCGGGTCGGCGCCGGCGACCTCGACCAGCTCGGTGTGCCGGGTGGCCGGCCGCCACCCGTCGGGGCCGAGCGCCTCGATGCCAGTGCTGCCGTCCGTGCTGTCGCCGGTGCGGCCGGCCGTGCTGTCGCGCGGGTTGGTGCGGCGGAGCTGTTCGGAGTACAGGTCCTGGTAGTCGGACATCGCGTTGGTGATCGCCCAGGCGACGCCGCCGGTGTGGCCGAAGTGGGCGAGGCCGGGGATGCCGGGGACCGCGAGGCCGATGACGTCGTACTCGGGGCAGGCAAGGCCGATCTGCTGGTAGACGCCGGGGCTCTCGATGTAGCGATGGGGATCGCCGGCGATGATCGGCGTACCGGCTGCTGTCCGGTGGCCGGGGATCAGCCAGCCGTTGCTGCCGGCGGTGTCGGGGCCTTCGGCATTGAAGAGGTCGAGGTAGTCGTCGCCGAGGTGGCCGGCGACGTGCTCGCGCCAGAGCTTGGTGGGGAAACCGGCGAACAGGATGTGGATCCCCATCCAGATGGCGAGCGGCGCCCACGGCTCCCACTTCTGCGGGGTGAGGCCGGTCTCGGCGAACTCAGGTGCGCGCAGGGCGGCGCCGGGCAGGCTGTGGTTGACGCCGTCGACGTACGCCGAGACCCATTCGCGAGTGTCTTCGTCGAGGTTCTCCCAGCAGCGCTGGGCGGTGTCGGCGAGGCGGGCCTGGCGGGCGAAGGTGTCCCAGCTGAGCGCTTCGGGGCCGAGGAAGGCGGCACTGGTGCCCAGCGCGCGGCGGTGTTCGAGCTCGATCTGCCAAGCCCGGTCGGTCGCGGCGTTGCGGCCCTGGAGGTAGGCGAGTGCAAGCGGGTCGCCGGCTCTCAAGTGCGGTACACCCCAGGTGTCCCGGTCGACCTTGGCGTTCACTCGTCATCCTCGCGTTAGTTAGGTTAGGCTGCGCTAACTTACAAGTCAGGTTCTTGGGCTGCAACCGCCTATTCTGGCTCGATCGGAAGGGACGTGTGTCGTGGGGCATGGCTGGGAGGGTGTCGTCCTCAAGCTGTTCCGGGGCAAGGACTTCGTGTTCACCGTGACGGGTGCCGAGCAGGTCACCGAGCGCTATCGCCGGGTGCACTTCACCGATGGCGGGCTGCTCGGAGTGGCCGGGGTGCACCCGACGATGTGGGTGCGGTTGTGGTTCCAGCACGCGGGCAAGCCGCATCAGCGGGCGTACACGCTGGTCGATCCTGATGTCGAAGCCGGGACGTTCAGCCTGGAGTTCGCGCTGCACGAGGGCATTGCGAGCGACTGGTCGTTGACGGCGAAGGCCGGCGACACGATCGAGGCGACGCTGCAGGGGACGGACTTCGTCGTACCGGATCCGCTGCCGCCGCGGATGCTGGTGATCGGCGACCCGGCCTCGCTGCCGGCCATCAACTCGCTGCTCGCGGTGGCGCCGAAGCTGCCGGCGACGATCTTCTTCGAGACGACGCACGCCTCCGACGCCGAGCTGCCGTTGCGGATCGATCCTTCACATCACGAGTTGCGGACCGTGCCGCGCAAGGGTGACCAGTTGGTGGCCGAGGTGAAGGCGAGTCTGCCGGGGTTGATCGACGATCCGGCCAGCACCTTCGTCTGGGTCGCCTGCGACACGAAGACGACGCGCACGCTGACGTCGTACCTGCTGAAGGAACTGTCCCTCCCGAAGGACCGCGTCAAAGCACTCGGGTACTGGCGCGCGGCGTAACCGGCAGTCGGCTGGTGGTCCTCGCTTCGGGTGAGTCAGCCGCGGGTGCGGATCTGTTCGAAGCCGTAGTACACGGCGAGCAGGAACAGGACGAGCAGGGTCACGGGGGCTGAGATGAAGGACAGGCCGATCGCGGCCGCGTAGAGAAGTGTGCCGACGGAGTAGCGGAGCACGGAGCTGCGTTGTTCGGCGGCCGTCATCTCGTGGTCGACGAGGTGGTTGCGCAGGGCGTACCACCAGATCGCGCTGAAGAAGATCGCGGCCAGGGTGAGGTTGGTGCTGTACACGGCGGCCGCGACGTGCGCGTTGCTGTCATCGTCCTGCAGGAACTCGGCGAAGAGGTTGGTCGGGAACGGCAGCAGGGCGGCCCAGAGCAGCAGTCCGAGGTTGAGGAACATCAGCCCGCGGTCGGCGCGCTTGATCTGGCGGAACATCGAGTGGTGGTTGATCCACATGATGCCGAGGATCGCGAAGCTGGTCAGGTAGGCCCCGAACTGCGGCCACTCGTCGACCAGCGCGGGCCACAGGCGTTCGCCCGGCTCCAGTTCGGGGATGTGCAGTTCGAGGACGAGCAGGGTGATGGCGATGGCGAAGATGCCGTCGCTGAAGGCCTCGATCCGGTTGGTCTCGGCGAGGTCGGGCTGTGCGTTCACGCGGCGAGTCTGACACCTGGGCGGCGCTGGTACTAGGACTTTTGTCGGGCTGCCGGAACGGTGGAGGCGCGCATACGATCCCAGGATGGTCGATGAGCGTGCGCCGGTGTCCACGGTCGGCTTGCTGGTGCGCTTCACTGCGGCCGGGGTGATTGTGCTGCTGTCGCTGGCCGCGTTGATCGCGTACGTCGCGCGCGAGGCTGGTACCGAGCAGGCGAGTGAGTCGGCGCGGGAGGTGACCTATGTGACCGCGCGCGGTGTTGTGGAGCCACGGCTGGACGCCAGCGTGGTCGCTGGGCAAGCGGCAGCGCTGCAGGCCTTTGACGCTGCCATGCGCCGGTACGTACTGCAGGGCTCACTGGTCCGGGTGAAGCTGTGGAGCGCCGGCGGGAAGATCGTGTACTCCGACGAGCGGCGCCTGATCGGCCAGACGTTCCCGCTCGACCCGGACGAGACCGAGGCGCTCCGCATCCAGGGGAGCAGCGAGTCCGAGGTCAGCGACCTCAGCCGGCCGGAGAACCAGTTCGAGATCCCGTACCAGAAACTGCTCGAGGTGTACGTCGGGGTGCGCGGCCCGGGTGGCGAACCGATGCTCTTCGAGGCCTACTTCCAGTACCAAGCGGTCACCCAGGCCGGTCAGGCGGCATGGAAGCGGTTCGCGCCGCCGTCGTTGGGTGCACTGCTCTTGCTGGAGCTGGTGCAGATCCCGTTCGCCTGGTCCCTCGCCCGGCGGGTGCAGCGGCAGCAGCGCGACCGGGAGCGACTCCTGCAGCATGCGGTGGACGCCTCCGACGCAGAGCGACGGCGGATCGCTGGAGAGCTCCACGACGGGGTAGTGCAAGAGCTGACCGGCTTGAACTACGCATTGGATGCCATGCGGCTGGGCAAGCCGACAGAGGGCCAGCGGGCGGACCTGATCGCCGACAGCGCGACCAGGCTGAGGGGCAGTATCGGCTCGCTGCGCACCCTGCTCGTCGACATCTACCCGCCCAACCTGGCCGAGGAACGGCTCGCGTCCGCACTAGCTGAGCTAGCGGCGGGCCTGGAGCGCAATGGGGTCGCAGTACGGCTTGAGACCGAAGGGGCGGAGGACCTGCCGCCGGCTGTGGCAGCGCTGCTGTTCCGGGCGGCGCAGGAGATCATACGGAACGTTGCCGCTCACAGTGGTGCTCAGGAGGTGCTCATCCAGGCCGGTCGCGCAAGTGGCAAGGCAACTCTCGTGGTTGACGACAACGGGCGTGGGTTCGACGAGACCAGGCTGGATGAGCGCAGTAGCGACGGGCACCTTGGGCTGCGGTCGATCGGCGACCTGCTGGCTGAGTCTGATGGCATGCTGACCGTACGGGCCGCGCCAGGCCAGGGGACGCGAGTGGAAGTCGAGGTGCCGGTCAGATGATTCGGGTACTCATCGTCGATGACCACGCGATCGTACGGACCGGGCTGGCGCAGTTGCTCGGTACTACCGACGACCTGGAGCTCGCGGGCGCTACCGGCGACGGTGACGAGGCGGTGGCGCTGGCGGCGGAGTTGAAGCCGGACGTCGTACTGATGGACCTGTCGATGCCGGGGACTGACGGAGTCACTGCTACTGCGCGCATCGTGGCGCAGGACCCGGCCGCGCACGTGCTAGTGCTGACCTCCTTCAGCGATCAGGCACGGATTCTCGATGCGCTGCAGGCCGGCGCGGAGGGGTATCTGCTGAAGCACAGCGAGCCCGAGGTGATCCTGGCCGGCATTCGCGAGGTGGTTGCGGGTGGTTCGCCGCTGGACCCGAAGGCTGCGCGTGTACTGCTGACCAACCGGCGCAGTCCCGGGCCGGAGTTCAAGCTGACCGGGCGGGAACAGGAGGTGCTCGACATGGTCGCCGACGGCTTGCCGAACAAGCTCATCGCCCGCCGGATGGGCATCAGCGAGCGCACGGTCAAGGCGCACCTCACCAACATCTACCAGCGGCTGGGAGTCACCGACCGTACTCAGGCCGCGCTGTGGGTGCAGCGCCAGCGTCGGGCGGAGCAGTAGGTACTAGTACCAAGGTCCGATGGTCTGGAGCCGACTACTGGGTTCACCATCGAGATATGGACCGCCCGATAGTGCTGCAGACCCAGCGGCCGGACACGGAGTCCGCACGGTCGACCCGCTACCTCGCGTGGGTCGGTACTGCCCTGCTCGGCCTCATCGCAGCAGCCGGCTTGGTCGCCGGTACTACGGCAGTCTGGTCAGCCTTCGACCCCGGCACACCGGGCCAGTCGCCCGCGCCCCTCTGGTTCCCGCCACCTGCCACCGTCCACCCCAAGCCAGCAGCCGTAACCGCCACCCCGGACGACGACCACGGCGGCCGGAAAGGCAAGCACTCGGAGGACTCCTCCAAAGGCCACAAGTGAGTTCAGTAGGACTGCAGTTCCAGCAGGTTGCCTTCTGGGTCGCGGAGGTGGGCGGTGCGGAGGTTCGGTCCCCACTGCGGCCGGTCCTGCGCCTCGGCGACCACTGTGCCGCCGTACTGGGTGAAGACCTTCACCGCGGCGTCGACCTCGTCCACCTTGAAGACGAGCATCGACCGGTCCTGCGCCTGTACTTCGGCAGCCAGCTCAGTCGTGCCCACCGTGCCGGCGATCATCGCGCGGCCGAAGAGCACCAGGACTGCCTGGCCGTCGAGATCCCAGTTCGCGTAGCTCGCCTCGGGCACCACCTTGACCGGCTGCACGCCGAACAGGTCAGTGAGGACACCGCGGTAGAACTCCACGGCGGCAGGGAAATCGCGGACCAGCAGTCGCGGGTAGAGCGCATCCATCGTCGACTCTCCGAACATTAGTGGGTGAGTACCAACTATTGGTCGAAGCCTACAATAGGACGATGGAGACGCTGCTGGGAACGACCACCTTCGTGCTGCACAAGGTGGCGGTGGCGAGCCGCCGGGCGATCGCCGACCGGCTGGGTGAGAAGCCCGGGCTGACGCTGTGGCAGTTCGCCGCGCTGGCGGAGGTCGACGAGCGCGGGCCGGTCGCGCAGAACGTGGTGGCGGCGGCGCTGGGGATGGACCCGAGCGACATGGTCCGGCTGATGGACGAGCTGATCGACCGGCGGCTGGTGGCGCGGGATCGCGATCCGGCCGATCGCCGGCGCTATCGGGTGACACTGACCGCCGGTGGGCGCAAGACGCTGGCGGCTGGGCGGAGCGTAGTACGAGAGGTCGAAAAGGCAACGCTGGCCCCGTTGACACCGGCCGAACGGGCAACACTGCGCGACCTCGCGGTGAAGATCCACCGGCGAGACGACTGACCTCCGCCAGACTGCCGTTCGTCGTCGCCCCTCGCCGCCCCACCCAAATTGCATGGGAGGGACGACGGGCGGGGAGGTGGGGCAAGCGGGGCGGGGGCTGGGGTTAGGCGGCGGAGCGGTCGGGGGCGGGGCGGCGGCGGAGGGCGGGGTTGGTCAGGGCGGGGGATTGCCAGAGGCCGTCGGACTGGTAGTGGTGGAGGTCGGTGCCGGGTGGGACGATCTCGTCGATGCGGTCCAGGGTGGCGTCGTCGAGGGTGAGGTCGGCGCCCTTCAGCAGGCCGGTCAGCTGGTCCATCGTGCGCGGGCCGATGATCACCGACGTCACCGCCGGGTGCGACGTGACGAACGCCAGTGCCAGCTCGGGCAGCGTCCGGCCGAGCGAGTCGGCAAGCTCGGCCAGTTGCTCGACCGCGTCGAACTTCGACGCATTGGCCGGCAGCGAAGGGTCGAAGCGATGCGGCGTCAGCGCTGCCCGTCCCGATGCCAGATCCACCGGCTGGTTCTTGCGCACCTTGCCGGACAGGAAGCCGGAGGCGAGCGGGCTCCACGTCAGTACGCCCATGTTCAACCGCTGCGCCGTCGGCAGGATCGACCGCTCGATGCCGCGGGTGACGAGCGAGTACGGCGGCTGCTCGGTCCGGAACTTGCCGTACCCGCGTCGCTCGGACACGTGATACGCGTCGACGAGATCCTCGGCCGGGAACGTCGAGCAGCCGAAGGCGCGGATCTTGCCGGCCCTGACCAGGTCGGTCAGCACCGACAAGGTCTCCTCGATGTCCGTCGCCGGATCCGGCCGATGCACCTGGTACAGATCGATCCAGTCGGTGCGCAGCCGTCGCAGACTCTGCTCGACCTCGAACGTGATCCAGCGCCGCGAGTTGCCGCCGCGGTTGGGGCCGTCACCCATCGGGAAGTGCACCTTGGTGGCCAGTACGACGTCCTCGCGGCGCCCCTTCAGCGCCTTGCCGACGATCTCCTCCGACTCACCGCTGGAGTACATATCGGCGGTGTCGACGAAGTTGATGCCCTGGTCGAGGGCGGTGTGCAGGATCCGGGCGCAGTCGGCGTGGTCGGGGTTGCCGACCGAGCCGAACATCATCGTGCCGAGGCAGTGCGCGCTCACCTCGATACCGGTCCCGCCAAGTGTGCGGTAGCGCATGTCCAACTCCTAGGTTCAGGTGGTCTAGCGCAGAACCTAGGAGCTAGAGCCTTCTCTAGGTCAAGCCACCGCCCGTTGAACCGGTTTGCGAACAGCCACGTATAGACCGCAGACGAGCCAGCTGGAGGGGACATGAGTACGGACGTGGTTGCGCCGCCGGACAAGCGGCCGATAGGGCGGGGAACCGTTGTATTGCTGGGGTTTGCCGTCGTCGGCGCGCTGGTCGCGGTCTCTCTGGGGTTCTACGGAAAGACGCATACGCCGACCGGCAGGCCGTTGGCGTTGATCGTGGGGTTCACGAATCTCACGCCGATGAAGGCCTGGTTGGCCACAGCGGCCGTCGTACTGGCTGTCTTCCAGGTGGTGTCGGCAATGTGGATGTATGGGCGGCTGCCGGTCAAGCGCAAGGCACCGGCGGTGCTGTCGCAGCTGCATCGGTGGAGCGGCGCGGTGGCGTTCGTTGCGACGTTGCCGGTCGCGTACCACTGCTTGTGGAGCCTCGGGTTCAGCACGTTCGACACCAGGACGGCTCTGCATTCGCTGTTCGGCTGCGCCTTCTACGGCGCGTTCACCACCAAGATGCTCGCCTTGCGGGCAAACAAGATGCCGAGCTGGGCACTGCCGATCTCGGGCGGGCTGCTGTTCGCCCTGCTGATCGGGGCCTGGGCCAGCGCGGCTCTTTGGTACTTCACTCAATCCGGCGTCCCACTGCGTTGACAGGAGACAAGAAGATGATCGAACGCAGGGCGGTACTGATCGCGGGAGGCGTCGCGACCACCGCAGTACTCACTGGTTGCGTCGTGCAACAAGCTCCTCCGCAGACCGCGGGAAAGCCTTCTACTGCAGGGCAGCCGGCACCAGTCTCACAGGGGACGACTGGGGCCGCGCCTGAGCCGGCGGCGTTGGCCAAGGTGGCCGACATCCCGGCCGGTGGCGGTGTGATCCTCAAGGAGCAGAGTCTTGTACTGACGAAGGACGCGAGCGGCAAGGTCTGCGCGTTCTCGGCGATCTGCACGCATCAGGGCTGTGTGGTGACCGAGGTCGGCGACGGCACGATCAACTGCCCGTGCCATGGCAGCAAGTTCGACGCCAGTACGGGCGAACGGGTCGCCGGACCGGCCAAGTCCCCGCTGCCGGCGGTCGCCGTCGAGCAGCGCGACGGCGCGATCTTCCAGGCGTAGGGGTCCATCATGTTGAAGAGTCTGCCGACGATGGTGTGGGTGATCGGCGCGACCGTCGCGGTGGCGGCCCTCAGCCCCGCCGTCGGCAACGTCGCCACCACCGCTCCTGCCATCGCCCCACCGCCATCAGCACCCGCCGTCGCCGCGAGTAAACCGCCAAAAGCCTTTCCAGCAAAGCCTGTTGAAGAACCAGTGGTGATCAAGGCCGGTACTACGAAACTCGGCCAGGTCGCGGTGGACGCAGAGGGCTTCACCGTCTACATGTCCATCCTGGACAGCAGGAATCCGCCGAAGTCGGTCTGCAGAAGCAAGGCTTGCCTCGCTGCCTGGAAACCCGTCTACGTCAAGAAGGCCGGGGTCGTCGCCGGGGCGGGCGTGAGTCAGGCCAAGGTCGGCAGCCTGGCCCGGCCGGACAAAGGCGTCCAGGCAACCCTCAACGGCTGGCCGCTGTACCGCTTCGCCAAGGATCGGAAGCCCGGCGACGTCCTCGGCGAAGGTCTCAAGGGCACCTGGCATGTCCTCAGCCCGGCAGGCGTCCGGCTCGGTGTTCTTCGCTGAGCAGGTCGAACGTCAGCAGGTCCTCGTAGCTGCCGTCCCGGCGCCGGTCCGCCGCGCGCCGGACCCCGGTCTGCGTGAACCCATTGCTCTGGGCAACTTTGATGGACGCCAGGTTCCCCCGGGCGGCGACAAGCTCCAGCCGGCGCCGCCCGAGCCCGCCTTGGTCTACCGGCAGGAACGCCTGCTCGATCACCCGCCCGACGGCGGCGGTCACCAGGCCGCGGCCTCGGGCGGCGGGATGGGCGCAGTATCCGAGCTCACCGCTGTCCCCGCTCAGCAGTCCAGCGACACTGACATCGCCGAGCAGCTCGTCGCTGGCCGGATCGGCGATCACCCAGGTGACCCGGTCTCCACTGGCCAGCCCTTCGTGCCGGCTGGCGATGTACCGCTCGGCCTCCGGCCGACCGAACGGCTGCGGGATCTTCGAGAGCCACTGCAGCGAGAGCTCGTCGTTGCTGACCTCGATCGTGCGCTCCACATCGCTGTCCCGGTACGCCCGCAGCCGAAACCGGTCGGTCTCGATCACCGGCACGTTCCACGGAGGAACACCATGTGGAAACTCCATCGGGCATCAGCTCCGTCGGGCGCACACTGGGACTGGCAAACAGAGTACGAGGTAGGGGAGCGCATCGGATGACGGTTATTGACTCGGGCTTGTGGGATCCGCGGCCGGGATGGTTGAACACCGCCTCGTACGGGTTGCCGCCACGGCCTGCGTGGGAGGCATTGCAGGCTGTGTTGCATGACTGGCAGGTGGGAGCGACCAGTTGGGAGCCGTGGGACGAGTCGACTACGCGGGCCCGGGCGTCGTTTGCGCGGCTTGTCGGCGCTGAGGTGGCTGATGTGTTCGTGGGGAGCACGGTGTCGGCGGCGGTGGCGCCGATCGCGGCTGGGTTGCCGGACGGATCTCGGGTGCTGGTCGACGACGTCGAGTTCACCTCGAATGTCTATCCGTGGATGGTGCACGCGGATCGGGGCGTCGAGGTGGTGGCGGCTGGTACGGACAAGTTCGTCGAGGCGATCCAGCCGGGGATCGATCTGGTGGCGGTCAGCGCTGTCCAGTCGGCCACTGGGACGGTGCTTGATCTGGCGGCAGTGGTTGCCGCATGCAAGGAGATCGATGCGTTGCTGGTGATCGACGCGAGCCAGGCGCTCGGGTGGCTGCCCCTGACGGTCGCGGGCGTTGATGCGCTGATTGCCCATACGTACAAGTGGTTGATGTCTCCGCGTGGCGCGACTCTCGGGTATCTGTCGCCGCGGTTGCAGGAGCGCTGCCGCCCGTTGCAGGCAGGCTGGTACGCCGGTCGCAACGTCGGCGGCTCGTACTACGGGCCGCAGATGGAACTCGCGCCGGATGCTCGCCGGTTCGACCAGTCGCCGGCCTGGTTCAGCTTCGTCGGGGCCGCGCCGGCGCTGGAGTTGATCGAGCAGATCGGCGTCGAGACGATCCACGCGCACAATCTCGCGCTGGCCAACGAATTCCGGGCCGGGATCGGGCTGCCGCCGGGCGACTCGGCGATCGTCAGCGCGTCGATCCCGGGTGCCGAGGAGGCGTTCGCGGCGGCCGGCGTACGGGCGGCGGTTCGGGGTGGCAACCTGCGCGCGTCGTTCCATGTCTACTCGACGCAAGCCGACGTACAGCTCGCCCTGGAGGCGCTTAAAGGATTGGTGAAGACCTAGAGCTGACTCTAGGGTGGTGGGCATGACGGACGGAATGAGCATCGGGCAGGTTTCCGAGCGCACCGGGCTGAGCGTGCACGCGCTGCGCTTCTACGAGCGGGAAGGCATCCTCGCCGAGCCGGTACGCCGGGAAGGCAACGGCCGGCGGGTGTACTCCGAGGACGACGTCGACTGGCTGGACATGTGCATCAAGTTCCGCTCGTCGGGGATGCCGCTCGACACCATCCGCCGGTACACCGACCTGGTCCGCCAGGGCACCGGCAACGAGGCGGATCGGCTCGCCCTGCTCAAGAGCCACCAGGAGGCCGTCGCGGCCCAGATCGAGGAACTCACCGAGTGCCTGCGGGTGATCACCTACAAGGTCGACATCTACACCGAGCACCTCGATCAAGGCACCGCCGACAGCCTCTGGGTCTCGCCTTCCCACCAGCCCCAGGACCAGGCGGACCAGGCAGTCTGACCTGCCTTTGGTCTGCAGAAAGCGGCGAAATGTCGAGGGTGGGACTTCCGGGCCGACGTCGCTGGCATGGATGACTACGGAGTGACCGGTGCGACGGTTGAGGTTCAGGTGTTGGTGGGGCTGCGGGTCGCGGAGGTGTGGCGCGCGATCACCGATGTGGCGGGGTACGGGCGGTGGAGTCCGGAGTGCGTCTACGGCGCCTGGGTGGATGGTGCTGACGGACCGGCGGTGGGGGCGTGGTTCGAGGCGCGGAACGAGTTTGCGGACGGGTTCAAGACCGAGGTGCAGTGCCGGGTGACGGTGGCGGAGGAGCCTGCGCGGTTCGGGTGGGATGTGTTCGGTGGGGAGGCTCTGCCGTTCGCGCATTGGGAGTACGAGTTGGTGGCGCGCGGTGAGGAGACGCTGATCCGGCAGTGGTTCACCCATGGGCCGGGCGACAGCGGGATGCGTCGGGGTGTGCTGGCCGACGCTGCTCGGGCGGAGGAGACGAAGCAGGGGCGCCTCGACGAGCTCGGGCGGAACATGGAGCTGACGATCGCTGCGATGGTGAAGTGCCTCTAGACGCCCCAAGGACGGATGCCCGGGTCCATCGGCAGCAGTCGAGCGGCGATGGCTTCCGCTGGTCCCGGGTCGACCACAGCAAACGCATCCGCCGCCGCAGCTCCCCGCAACATCGCCGACCCACCATGCCCAACCGGTACTACGCCCTGCGGGCCCAACCGCACCGGTACCAGCCGAGTGCTCGTGGGGTGGCAATCCACCCCACCAACCACAGCAGCCACCGCCAACCGGTCCAACTGCTCCCCCCGCAGCCCCCGAATCACCGCAACCCCAAGCGTGAGAAACGCAGTCAACGCCGCCAACGGATTCCCCGGCAACCCCACCACCACCCGCCCATCCCCAAACCGGGCCAACGCCTGTGGGTGCCCCGGCCGGCAAGCAACGCCGTCGATCACCAGGTCAGCGCCCAAGCTCGCCAATGCACCTCGCAGGTGGTCGGCCGGTCCGGAGGCGGATGAGCCCGACACGAGAATCAGCTCGGCCTCAGCTCCCGCAAGAGCCGTCACCAACGCATCCCTCGAGTCTTTTAAATGCAGTACTTGGTGGGGCTTTGCGCCGGCTCGGGTGATGAGGGTGGGGAGCATGGGGCCGATGGCGTCTCGGACTCGGCCGGGGGTGGAGGTGCCGCGGTGGACTAGTTCGTCGCCGGTGATCAGGGCTAGGACTCGGGGTTTGGGGATTACTGAGAGGCGGTCGAGGCCTAGGGTGGCGGCTAGGCCTAGGGCTTGGGGGGTTACCAGGGCACCGGCGGGGAGCAGGAGTTCGCCGGGGGTGCACTCTTCGCCTGCTCGGCGGATGTGGCGGCCGGCGTCGGCTTGGCCCTCGACCTTGTCGTCCGAGCGGGCTGCGTGCTCGTACGGCAGTACTGCGGTGGTACCGGCGGGAACAGCAGCGCCTGTGACGATGGAGTAGGCCTGGCCGTCGGCTAGCGGCGCAGCGAGTGCAGAGCCCGCCAGGAGAGTTCCGACGACGGTCCACGGGCCAGGCCCGCGTACGGCGTACCCGTCCATGGCGGCGCGGTCTACCGGCGGTACCAGGGCAGGCGAGACCAGCGGCGTGGCGAGGACGCAGCCGACCGCGTCGGCCAGCGGGAGGCTGCGTGGTAGGAGTGGAGTGGCCGTCGCATGCGCCAGCTCCCGGGCGGTGTCCCACGACAGTGCCGCCGCGGCATGACGTCTGACGACCGCCGCCACCTCGCCTTCGACCTGCGTCACTTCAATGTCGCCCGGACCTGGTTGGCCGCCAGCACGGCCACGGGATCGAGGTCGTCGGCGCCCGCATCAACATAGTCGACCAGTGCCCGTTTCATCCGCGGATCCCAGACCGCCTTGATGTGATTTGCGACTGCCGTCGCCGCATCGGCCGGCGGCCTGTGCTCGAACTGCCGCGCGATCTCGTTGGCCAGCCGAGCCGACGGCGGAAACGCCCCACTCATCGAGCCGGCACCGCCTCACGCACGGCACCAGACGCAGCAGACTCCACCAGCAGATCCACCTGCACGGCAGTGACCTTGTACTCCGGACAGTTGGTGGCCCAGTCCGAGTTGTCGGTCGTGATCACGTTCGCCCCGGTCACCGGGTGATGGAACGTCGTGTAGCAAACCCCGACCGGCATCCGCTCCGACAACTTCGCCCGCAGCTGCGTCCGCCCGACCCGGCTGGACAGCGCGACCATCGACCCGTCCTCGATCCCACGGACCTCCGCATCGTGCGGATGCAGTTCGAGAATGTCCTCCCGGTGCCAGGCGACGTTCGCCGTCCGCCGCGTCTGCGCCCCCACGTTGTACTGCGACAGGATCCGCCCCGTCGTCAGGATCAACGGGTACTTCCGCGTCGACCGCTCCGTCGTCGGCACGTAGACGGTCTCCATGAACCGCCCCTTACCCCGGGTGAACTCGTCCGCATGCATGATCGGCGTCCCGTTCGGCGCCTCCAGATTGCACGGCCACTGCACCGACCCGACCTTGTCCAGGTGGTCGAAGGACACCCCCGCGAAGGTCGGGGTCGTCAGCGCGATCTCGTCCATGATCTGCGACGACGACTCGTACTGCATCGGATACCCCATCGCCTGCGAGATCTCGCAGATGATCTGCCACTCGTGCTTCCCGGTCTGCGGCGCCATCACCGGCCGGACCCGGTTGATCCGCCGCTCCGCGTTCGTGAACGTCCCGTCCTTCTCCAGGAACGACGTCCCCGGCAGCAGCACATGCGCCCACTTCGCCGTCTCGTTCTCGAACAGGTCCTGTACGACGACCAGCTCCATCGCCCCGAGCGCCGCGAACACGTGCGCCGTGTTCGGGTCCGATTGCGCGATGTCCTCACCCTGCACGAACAACGCCCGGAACGACCCGTCGATCGCCGAGTCGAACATGTTGGGGATCCGCAGCCCGGGTTCGTCGAGCAGCGGCGTACCCCACAGCTTCTCGTAGATGTCCCGCACATCGTCGTCCGACACATGCCGATACCCCGGCAGCTCATGCGGGAACGACCCCATGTCGCATGACCCCTGCACGTTGTTCTGCCCACGCAGCGGATTCACCCCGACACCCGGCCGGCCGATGTTGCCGGTCGCCATCGCCAGGTTCGCCATCCCCATCACGGTCGTCGAACCCTGGCTGTGCTCGGTCACCCCGAGCCCGTAGTAGATCGCGCCGTTGCCGCCGGTCGCATAGAGCCGCGCGGCCTCCCGGATCTCAGCCGCCGGTACGCCGGTGATCTCAGCGACCGCCTCGGGGCTGTGCTCAGGCCCTGCGATGAACGTCGCCCACTGCTCGAAGTCCTCGCACCGCTCGGCGACGAACTCCTCGTCGACCAGTCCCTCCGTCACGATCACGTGCGAGAACGCGTTGACCACGGCAACGTTCGTGCCCGGCGCCAGCGACAGGTGATGAGCGGCTTCGATGTGCGGCGACCGCACCAGATCCGTCTTGCGCGGATCGACCACGATCAGCTTCGCGCCCTGCCGCAGCCGCTTCTTCATCCGCGACCCGAACACCGGGTGCGCGTCGGTCGGATTGGCGCCGATCACCAGGATGACGTCGGCATCGTCCACCGAGCTGAAGTCCTGGGTGCCGGCCGACTCGCCGAACGTCTGCTTCAGTCCGTACCCCGTGGGCGAGTGGCAGACCCGCGCGCAGGTGTCGACGTTGTTGTTGCCGAAGACGGCCCGCACCATCTTCTGGACGACGTACACCTCTTCGTTCGTGGTCCGCGACGACGTGATCGCGCCGATCGAGCCCTGGCCGTGCTCAGCCTGGATCTCGCGCAGCCGCCGGGCCGTGAACCCGATCGCCTCGTCCCAGGAGACCTTCCGCCAGGGATCGGTGATCGCGTCCCGGACCATCGGCTCCATCACCCGGTCGGGGTGGCTGGCGTACCCGAAGGCGAACCGGCCCTTGACGCACGAGTGGCCCTCGTTCGCGCCGCCGTCCTTGTACGGCACCATCCGGACCAGCTCGTCGCCGCGCAGCTCGGCCTTGAACGAGCAGCCGACGCCGCAGTACGCGCAGGTCGTCACGACGGACCGGGTCGGCATGCCGAGCTCGATGACTGACTTCTCCTGCAGAGTTGCCGTCGGGCACGCCTGCACGCATGCGCCACACGAGACGCAGTCGGACTCCATGAAGGAGACGCCCGCGCCCGCGGCGACCTTGGAGTCGAAGCCGCGGCCTTCGATCGTGAGGGCGATCGTGCCCTGCACCTCGTCACACGCCCGCACGCAGCGCGAGCACGCGATGCACTTGGAGGCGTCGAAATCGAAGTACGGGTTGGAGGTGTCGGTCGGGGCGTCCAAGTGGTTGGCGCCGGCGTCCACACCAGAGCCGTACCGTACTTCGCGGAGCCCGGTGACCCCGGCCATGTCCTGCAACTCGCAGTCGCCGTTGGCCGAGCAGGTCAGGCAGTCCAGCGGGTGATCGGAGATGTAGAGCTCCATCACGCCCCGGCGCAGCTTGCCCAGCTTCTCGTTCTGGGTGCGCACGACCATGCCGGGGGCGACGGGCGTAGTGCAGGAGGCCGGGGTGCCGCGGGCGCCGTCGATCTCGACGATGCAGAGCCGGCAGGATCCGAACGCTTCCAGGTTGTCGGTGGCGCAGAGTTTGGGGATGTCGAGGCCGGCCTGCTTGGCGGCGCGCATCACCGACGTACCGGGTGGAACGGTGACGCTCACTCCGTCGATGGTCAGCTCGACGGTCGCCTCGCCTTTGCGCGCCGGCGTACCGAAGTCTGGTTCCTTGAGCAGCGTCATGCGTTGAAATCCTCTCCGAAGTGGCGGACCGCGCTGCGGACGGGCAGCGGGGTGAGGCCGCCCATCGCGCAGAGCGAGCCATCGGTCATCAGGTCGCACAGGTCGTCGAGCAGGACGAGGTTCTTCTTGCGGTCCTCGCCGCGGCGGATCCGGTCGATCGTCTCGACCCCGCGGACCGCGCCGACCCGGCACGGCGTGCATTTGCCGCACGACTCCTCCGCGCAGAACTCGAAGGCGAACCGGGCCATCGCGGACATGTCGACGGTCTCGTCGAAGACGACGATGCCGCCGTGCCCGACCATCGCGCCGGCCGCCGCGAAGGACTCGTAGTCCATCGGCAGATCGAACTGCTCGACCGGCAGGTAAGCCCCCAGTGGCCCACCCACCTGTACCGCTCGTACCGGCCGCTGTGACGCGGTACCGCCGCCGAGGTCGTTGACCAGCTCGCCGAGGGTGATGCCGAACGCGGTCTCGACAATGCCGCCGCGGGCGACGTTGCCGCCGAGCTGGAACACGTTGGTACCGAGTGAACGGCCCATCCCGAAGCCTGCGTAGGTGGCGGCGCCGTTGGCCAGGATGGTCGGGATCGTTGCCAGCGACAACACGTTGTTGACGACGGTCGGGCGGCCGAAAAGTCCTTCCAGGGCGGGGATCGGCGGCTTCGCCCGGACCATGCCGCGCTTGCCTTCGAGGCTTTCCAGCATCGAGGTCTCTTCGCCGCAGATGTAGGCGCCGGCGCCAACCCTTATGTGTAAGTCGAAGTTCAAGTCTGAGCCGAAGATGTTCTGCCCGAGCCAGCCGCGCTCGCGGGCGACGCGGATCGCCGCATCGAGCGCCTCGACGGCGTCCGGGTACTCCGAGCGCAGGTAGACGTAGCCTTCGGTGGCGCCGACGGCGTACGCGGCGATCGTCATGCCCTCGATCAGGGTGAACGGGTCCCCCTCGATCAGCATCCGGTCGGCGAAGGTGCCCGAGTCGCCCTCATCGGCGTTGCAGCAGACGAACTTGAGATCGGACTCCGCGCCGAGCACGGTCCGCCACTTGATCCCGGTCGGAAACCCCGCGCCACCACGCCCACGCAAACCACTCGCCACGACTTCCTCGACCACCTCAGCCGGCGTCAGCGCAAGTGCAGCCCGAAGCCCCTTGTTCCCTTGGTGTTCCGCATGGTCATCACCCGACCGCGGATCGATCACCCCAACCCGAGCAAACGTCAACCGCTGCTGCCGCCGCATCCACGGCAACTCCTCAACCAGCCCAAGGTACGAACCTCCGCCACCGAGCTCCGCCCCGCCACCGAGCTCCGCCCCGCTACCAAGCTCTGCGCTGCCGTCAGGCTGCGCCGTGCCGCCGTCCAGCAGGCCGCCCGCGACGAGGCCATCGACGTCCTCCGGAGCGACCGGTCCGTACCCGACCCGGCCTTCGGGTGTCTCCACCTCGACGAGCGGCTCCAGCCACAGCATTCCACGCGACCCGTTGCGGACGATCTCGATGTCCCGCCCGCTGGCCTGGGCGGCCGCGGCGATTCGCTCGGCCACCTCGTCGGCGCCGACGGATCTGGCGGCCGCGTCGCGGGGTACGAAGATCTTCATCGGACCTCCCCGAGCAGCGCGTCCAGCCGGGCCGGCGTGACCCGGCCGTGCAACTTGTCGCCGACCTGCACCGCCGGTCCGAGCGCGCAGTTGCCGAGGCAGAACACCTCGTCGACGGTCAGCTTCCCGTCGTACGTCGTCTCCCCGAACCCGACCCCGGTACGCCGCTTCGCATGCGCCGCAAGCTCCTCCGCCCCGACCGACCGGCATGCCTCCGCCTGGCAGATCCGCAGCGTCGTCCGCCCGGCCGGCTCGCGCCGGAAGTCGCGGTAGAAGGTGACGACACCATGCACCTCGGCGACCGAGAAGTTGAGGACATCCGCGATCACGGGCACATCGAGCTGATCGACGTACCCGAGCTCTTCGGAGACCGCATGCAGGATCGGTATCAGCGCACCCCGCAGACCGCGCAGCTCCGTGGCGATCTCACGCACACGATCAGCACGCCCAGGGATCGGGACAGGGGGCGGGGACGTGACTTCAGCCGTCATACTCCGACTGTCCCCGGCGGTTACCCCGGGGTCAAAGCAAACCTACCTATGACGCGATAGGCCCCAACTATCAACTATTGCTGGCTTCCAGCGCCGTTGCCTCATCGTACTTCGCGGGTCCGTAAATGGCGTGGTCGCGCTCTTCGACGAAGGCCCAGTAGCGGTCGCCGTAGGACCAGTGCCACCACTCGGTGGGGTAGTTCACCAGGCCTGCCGAGGTGAGCACATCGGCCAGCAGAGTGCGGTTGGTGCGCGCCTCGCGGCTGATGTTGGTAGCGGCGAAGAAGCAGGCGCCGTCGCTCTGCTCGGGGGTCGCGTCGATCGGCGTACCGAGGTCGAACGGCCCGTGTTCGCCGACCAGCGTCAGGTCGACAGCAGCGCCGGCAACATGCGGCGCGACCTCGACCGGCGACACGAACCGGCTCGCGAGGATGTGCGCCTCATCGTCCGAGATGCCCGGGTTGAGGACCTTCAGCTCGGCCTTGTACCCGTCATAGATCTCCCGCTGACTCTCGATCGCCCGCAACCCCTCGACCACATGCAGCCGAACGCCCGTCGGCAGAAAGCTGTCGGCGACCGCAAGCTTGTCCGCCACGCTCTCCCGAACGAACTGCCGCCCCTGCGCGGAGATCCCACGACTGAAGAGATCGACCAGCGGCTCACCACTGTCGATCGCAGGGATCCGGGTGATCCGCTCGTCGCTCAGTAGAACAGTCACGCGGTCTTCTTCGCGGCGGCGGTGCGGATGAGGTTGTCGACGACCTGGGCGTACGTCAGCCCGGCGGCGGCCCACATCCGCGGGAACTGCGACATGGCGGTGAAGCCTGGGAAGGTGTTGATCTCGTTGACCAGCGGCTTGCCGTCGGCCGGGACGAAGAAGTCGACCCGGGCCAGTCCCTGGCAGCCGAGCGCGTCGAAGACCTCCAGCGCCGTACGCCGGAGCTGCTCGGTCAACTCGGGATCCGTCGGCGCCGGTACGACGAACTTGGTCGCGCCGCTGTCGTACTTGGCGGCCGCATTGAAGAACGGCTGGTCGGGGTCGGCGTGGATCTCCAGCGCCGGCGCGACGTCCACCCGGCCGTCCGGGAACTCCATCACCGACAGGTCGATCTCGCGGCCGTTGACCTCCTGCTCGACCAGCACATGCGGATCCAGCTCGGCCGCCACGGCCAGGGCCGCCTCGAGCGTCTGCAGGTCGGTGGCCCGGGTGACCCCGAAGCTCGAGCCGCCGCTGCCCGGCTTGACGAAGACCGGGAACTCGATGTCGGCGGCCTTCAACCGCTGGACGACTGCCTCTGCGTCCTTGAGGTCAGCGCCGCGCACGGTGATGCCCGGGGTGACGGGGATGCCCTGCGCGCGCAGGATGCCCTTGGTCAGGTGCTTGTCGAGTCCGACGGCGCTCGCGGCCACGCCGCTGCCGACGTACCGGACGTGCAGCTGGTCCAGGAAGCCCTGGATGACGCCGTCCTCGCCGCCCTCGCCGTGCAGCGCCGGGATCACCACGTCGCAGTCCTGCAGTAGCGCGATCGCCTCGGCTTGGCCGTCCTGCCAGTAGCCCTCGGGATCGAGGACCAGCCGGACGACCTCGTGGCCGGACTGCTCCGCGGCCTCGGCGATGCCACGCCCGCTCGCGAGGGACACCTCGTGCTCCGGGCTGGCTCCGCCACTGATCACGACTACCTTCACCGCTGGGCTCCCTCGACGTAACGACGCGGGACCCGGTTGCCGAGCCCGCAGTAGATTTCATGTGGAATGGTTCCGGCCCACCGGGCCCAGTCGTCGGCCGTCGGCTCGCCGGAGTCACCGTTGCCGAAGACGATCACCGGCGTACCGGGCTCGAGCGGGAGATCGCCCGCGTCGATCACGAACTGGTCCATCGTGACCCGGCCGATGATCGGCATCAGGACGCCCCGGACGAGCACACTGGCCCGGCCGCCGGTGTTGCGCGGGATGCCGTCGGCGTACCCGACCGGGACCAGCGCGACCGTGGTGTCACGCTCAGCGATGAAGTCGTGCCCGTACGAGACGCCCTCGCCGGCCCGGATCCGGCGGACCTGGATGACCTTGGTGACGAACTGCATCGGCTGGCGCAGGCCCGCGTCGACCTCGTCGATGCCGAACACGCCGGCGCCGATCCGGACCATGTTGCAGTCCGGGGCGTCCAGGGTGAGCGCGCCGGACGAGTTGGCCAGGTGCACGTACTCGGGGTCGAGGCCGGCCCGGCGGGCCAGGGTGACGCCGGTGCGGAGGAGTTGGTGCTGCTTCTTGCTGTGTGACCCGTCCAGCTCGTCGCCGTGGGACAGGTGCGACCAGATGCCGCGGACCTTGAGCGCGCCGAGCGACTCGTAGTGGGCAGCCGCGCGAGTCAGCTCGATCCACTGGTCGGGGGCGCTGCCGCCGCGGTGCATACCGGTATCGAGCTTGAGGTGCACGTTGTGCACGTTCGGCGTCGAGGCGATCTGCTGGAGCTCGGCGACGGTCGAGACGCTCAGGTCGATGTCGGTGAGCAGCACGAGTTCGGAGGCGTCGTACAGCCAGATCATGATCGGCTCGGTGATCCCGGCGGCCCGCAACTGGAGGGCCTCGTCGGCGCGGGCGACGCCGAGCCAGCTGGCGCCGGCCTCGATCGCGGCGGTGGCGACCTGGACCGCGCCGTGGTTGAAGGCGTCGGCCTTGACGATCGCCATCACCTCGGTGCCCGGCCGGATCCGCTTGGCCAGCGTCTTCACGTTGTCCCGGACGGCCGACAGGTCGATGACCGTCTCGGCCAGGCCCACGCAGGGGCGGGCCGGGGCTGGGGCCAGGTTCATATCCGTCATTGTTGTGTCCGGCAACGAGCCGGCGCATCCGTTCGGGGGTGGATGTTCAGCGTGGCGAGCATACGACCGTGGTACGACACGACCATGGTTCGGCTCGTCCTTTCGCGCGGAGTTTTACCTACTCTTGTCGGACGCCGCCGCGACCCTTCCGGTTCGCACCCGGCGAGGACGGTCGCTCTGGGTAACCGATTCGGCACACAGTGGAGCCGCGGGCGGCCGCAGGGTGCTGATGACATCGAATCAGTAGAAGCCGTACTACGGCTGTCCACCAAATTGTCTCAACTCGTGGATGACCTAGCTCACACTCCGCGGAGGTCACAGTCCGCCCGGGTGCCGTGTCGTAAGGGGTGTAGACGAAAACACGACAGAGGAGCCCTCATGGACGCCCGTTTGAACCTCTTTGGCCAGCCCGCCGCTGACAAGCTCGTGAAGCACCTGGTCGGCGCCAGCCGTACCGTCGCGCCGGCTCTGCCCTACACGACGCTGGAACTGGTCAACCTGCGCGCCAGCCAGATCAATGGCTGCGCCTTCTGCACCGACATGCACATCAAGGACGCGGTCCACGCCGGGGAGTCGCAGCAGCGGCTCAACATGGTCGCGGCGTGGCGGGAGGCGACCTGCTTCACCGAGGCCGAGCGCGCCGCGCTCGAGCTGGCCGAGGAAGGCACCCGGATCGCGGATGCCTCGGGTGGCGTGAGCGACGAGGTCTGGGAGAACGCGGCCAAGCACTACGACGAGGAGCAGCTCTTCGCCCTGGTCGCGCAGATCGCGCTCATCAACACCTTCAACCGCCTCAATGTCATCACCAAGCAGCCCGCCGGCGACTACGTGGCCGGTCAGTTCCACTGAGCACTGGTGGCCTCCCGCCACCAGTGCTGGGCTACCTACCGAGGACGAAGGTCTGGATGGCGATGACTGCGGCGCCGCGGGCCCATTGGGTGAAGGACGGGTCCTGCAGGACGATCGGCGGCGGGACTGCGGCCGGGTGACGGTCTTGCTGGAGGCCGGCCTGCAGCTCGTCCTGGGCCACCGCGGCGAGCTGGACGCCCTCGCCGCCGAGCATCACGGCCTCGGGCATGGTGAAGTTGCTCGCGGCCGCGATCAGGCGGCCCAGGGCGTGGCCCGCCGCACCGACCACGCGGCGGGCCTCGGGATCGCCGTTCTTGGCCAGGTCGAGGCATTCGTCGTACCGGACCGGGCGGCCGAGCGCGCTGCTGATCTGGCCGGTGATCGCGTCGGTGGTGAGCATCGCGCTGGCGCAGCCGTGGTGGCCGCGGTCGCAGAGCGGGCCGTTTGGATCCAGCGGATAGTGGCCGATCAGACCCAGCCCGGCCTCGGTGGTGTGGACCAGTTTGTCGTGCACGACCAGCCCGTAGCCGATCCCGGCGCCGATGGTGAGCAGACAGAACCGGCTGATCCCGCGGCCGGCGCCGAACCAGTGGATCGCCTCGGTCACCGCGGTGACATCGTTCGAGACGACGACCTGTACGTCGGTCCGCTCGGCGAGGAGTTGCTGGAAGCTCACGTCCTCCCAGTCCAGGAAGTCGCCGTGAATCACGTCTCCCGAACCGGCGACATGCCCGCCGACGCTGACCCCGATGCCGGTGATCCCGGTCCGGTCCTCGCTCAGCGAACGCGCCAGGTCGACCACCAGGTCGGCGACTTCCTCGGGTGAGTGGCTGGGCAGCGGCCGTTCCTCGCTCGCGATCACCTCGGCCCGGAGCGTGGTCAACACCCCGAGCGCGGTGTCCGAGGTCAGCTTCACCCCGACGAAGTGATGCGACGTCGGCACGATGTCCAACGGCTGCGAAGGCCGCCCGACCCTCGGATCCGCGGGTCCACCCGGTACTTCGACCAGCAGCCCCGACTCCAGCATCGGCTTGGTCAGCCGGGTCAGGCTGCCCGCCGACAGTTCCACCCGCCTCGCGAGCTCAGCCCGCGACAGGGGTCCGTCCAGCAGGATCTCCAGCGCAAGCCGGTGGGACGGCCCACTCAACGGCCGCCAGCTCCCCGCTCCCGCCGAGATCCCTCCCACGCCACCAGACCTTACCGTCGGAGCATGCCCGTGCACGGTGCTCCGCGCACCGGGTCAGTGCGGAAGTTTTCGGGTGTCGATGAGTTGCTGGGCGACGTCGCGGAGTTTGGTGTTGGTGTCTTGGGAGTAGCGCTTGAGGATGGCGAAGGCCCGGTCGTCGTCGAGGTCGAAGCGTTCCATCAGGATGCCCATCGCCTGACCGACGAGTTTGCGGGCGTCGACGGCCTGGGCCATGGTCTCTTCGTGCCGGGCCGACGCGACAGCGACCGAGGCGTGCCGAGCGAGGATGTGGGCGATGGCCTCGTCGTCCTCGGAGAAGGCATCCGGCTCAGCGGAGTACAGGCCGAGTACGCCGACGGTGGCGCGCTGCGAGTCGCCGGTAGAGAGCGGGACGTCAAGCACGCTCCGCACGCCGAGGCCCGCCACCTTCGTCGCCCACTCCGGCCAGCGCTGGTCCTGGGTGGTGTCGCGGATCAGTATCGTCACCCGGTCCCGCAGAGTGGTGATGAGCGGGCCTTTGCCGGAGTTGATCTGCAGGCGGTACACGTCGGAGACGACCGGGTCGGTCACTGCCGCGACCTCCGGTTGGGAGCCACGCGCGGCGAGCGTGACGCCGGCGTACATGCAGTTCAGCGCCTGCAGTGCGAACTGGACGACGGCATCCACCGTCTCCTCGACGCCAGGTGCATCGTGTAGTTCGATGGCCAGCCGCGCGAAGGCGTCCGCAGACGTCGGCGCAGCAACCTCGAAGTCGGCCATCAGGGCTCCAGACATGAGTGATCGTCGGGGGTCACCCCGTGGCTGGAGTGTTCCTCAGCGGACATCATGCAGCCTGGCCCGCCCGAAGTGGTAGCCGAGGCACAAGATTCGTCGAGGGGGATCTCAGCGGTGCTCGACCCGGCAGTGCGGAAGACCGGTGGAGGCCGGGGTGCAGACGATGTAGGTGTTGTCGCCGGCTGAGGTTTCGCTGACCCACGGCATCACCGCTTCACCGGTCAGCAGGGCGTCCAAGGTCTGCAGTTCGGGGTCGCGCGGCTCCGGATGGTGACGGTATCCGGCGGCGCCGAGCGCAAGCGCGACCGACATGGCGAGCAGGTTCGTCGCGGTCGGTTGGTCCGGGCGGTCGGAGTCGTCGGCCGGCTCCAGCCGGATGCCGTGATCGGGTACGTC
Source organism: Kribbella sp. NPDC051620 (assembly GCF_044453825.1). Taxonomy (NCBI): domain Bacteria; kingdom Bacillati; phylum Actinomycetota; class Actinomycetes; order Propionibacteriales; family Kribbellaceae; genus Kribbella; species Kribbella sp. NPDC051620. The sequence goes on along the minus strand of NZ_JBITDB010000007.1, from coordinate 257,032 downwards.
GACGATCCGTGCCACATAGCTGCCAGTAGTCATGCGGCCGACAGTAGACCTTCTCTTTTCTGGGATGCAAATCCCAGAAAAGCGGGTAGGGTGGGCGCATGACGGCGAAGCTGACGCGGAAGGGGCGGGCGACCAAGGAGCGGATCGTCTCCGTGGCCGCCGACCTGATCTACGAGCACGGGGTCGCGGGCACGAGCATCGAGGATGTTCGGGCCGCGGCGGGCGTGAGCGGGTCGCAGATGACGCACTACTTCCAGGACAAGCGCAGCCTGGTCGCGGATGTGGTCGACCATCAGGCCAGGGTGGTGATCGAGTTCGAGAGCAGCCCGCAGGTGGGCGGGCTCGACAGCTTCGAGGCACTGCGTGACTGGGCCGCGATCAACGTGCAACGCCAGATCGACCGGCAATGCGAGGGCGGCTGCCGGCTCGGCTCACTGGCCGGCGAGCTGGGCGATGCCGATCTGCTGGCGCGGGCCCGGCTCGCCGTCGGCTTCGCCGAGTGGGAGCGCAAGCTGCGCGAGGGCCTGCAGTCGATGTCCGACCGCGGCGACCTGCGCCCCGAGGCCGACCCGGAGAAGCTGGCGATGGCGCTGCTGGCCGCGCTGCAAGGCGGCATGCTGCTCACCCGGACCCAGCGGGATGCGGCTCCACTGGCGGCAGCGCTCGATGCGATGCTGACCTACGTCGAGTCGTTCGCGACCGACCCGGCGACCGTTGGACGGAGAGGGCAGGATGGCTGACTTCTCGGGAGTGCTGAGCGGGCGGACGAACTGGACCCGGGAGTTCGCTGCGCCGATCCGGGACTTCCTGCGCACCGAATCGGGCAGCTCCGGCGTGCTCGCCGTGGCGATCCTGCTCGCGCTGGCCTGGGCCAACCTCGCGCCCGGTTCGTACGCGGAGTTCTGGCACACCGACTTCTCGCTGGCCCTCGGTGGCCGCGAGCTGAACATGTCGTTGCAGGAGTGGGTGAACAGTGGGCTGATGACGCTGTTCTTCCTGGTGGTCGGGTTGGAGGCGCGGCGCGAGTTCGACCTGGGTGACCTGCGCGATCGCAGCCGTTTCGTCCTTCCGGTGGTGGCCGGGGTGGCGGGGATGATCGCGCCGGTGCTGATCTACCTGGCGTTCAACCATGGCGGTGAAGGCGCTCATGGCTGGGGCGTGGCGATGTCGACCGACACCGCGCTCGCGCTCGGCCTGCTCGCGCTCGTCGGGCGGGGTGTGCCGGATCGCGTCCGGGTGTTCCTGCTGACTGTCTTCGTCGTCGACGATCTGATCGCGCTGCTGGTGATCGCGATCGTCTACAGCGAGAACATCTCGCTGATGCCGCTGCTGATCGCGATCGTTGCCTTCGGCGCCCTTTTGGCCGCGAGCCTGCTTCGGGTCCGCCAGGTCGGTGTGTACGTCGCGCTGGGTCTGGTCACTTGGGCTGCCTTGCTGACCAGTGGTGTCGACCCCGTGGTCGCCGGACTGGCGATCGGGTTGACGGCCTCGGCGTACTCGCCGGGGCGCGACGAGCTGGAGCAGGCGAGCGGACTGTTCCGCTTGTTCCGCGAGCAGCCGACGCCGGAGCTGGCGCGCAACGCGACACTCGGACTGACCTCGACCCTCTCGCCGAACGCGCGGCTCCAGCACTTCTACCACCCCTGGACGAGCTACCTGATCGTCCCGATCTTCGGCCTCGCCAACGCGGGCATCACGATCGACGGCGACTTTCTGGCGCAGGCGTTCCGGTCACCGATCACACTGGGCATCCTGTTCGGGTACGTGATCGGCAAGCCGGTCGCGGTGATGGCGGCGTCCTGGGCGCTGACCCGCTTCACCGGTGGCCGGTTGCGGCCGCAGGTCGGCTGGGCGGCGGTGGCGGGCAGCGGCACGATCGCCGGGATGGGGTTCACCGTTTCGTTGCTGATAGCAACCTTGGCGTTCGAGGGCCGGGCGCTGACGGAGGCGAAGCTCGGACTGTTGTCCGCGGTGGTCGTCGCCTCGGCCGTGACCTGGCTGGTTTTCCAGGCCGCGCATCTGTTGTCGCCGGCCCGCAAGGCGGTCGCGTTGCTCGGCGACGTGGAGGAACTGGTCGACCTGATGGACCCGGTCGACCCCGAGCGCGACCACATCCGCGGGCCGGAGGACGCCTCGGTGACCTTGGTCGAGTACGGCGACTTCGAGTGCCCGTACTGCGGGCTGGCCGAGCCCGTCGTCCGGGATCTGCTGAAGGACGACGATCTGCGCTACGTCTGGCGTCATCTGCCGCTGACCGATGTGCACCCCCGCGCTCAGATCGCCGCTGAGGTGTCGGAGGCGGCGGCGGCCCAGGGCGCCTTCTGGGAAATGCATGACCTGCTGCTGGCGAACCAGGAGAATCTCAAGCCGGCTGACCTGATGTCGTACGCCCAGCAACTCGGGCTCGACAACGACCGGATCCACGACGAGGTCAAACGCCACGTCGCCGCGGCGCGAGTTGCTCAGGATGTCGAGTCCGCCGATCTGAGTGGCGTGTCCGGCACCCCGACCTTCTTCGTCAACGGGCAACGGCACTACGGCGCCTACGACGTGGAGACCCTGAAAACCGCGATCAAGACAGCCCGCGCCCGCGCCAAGATCCGCGACACCGAGCTTCCGCCGTTGGTCCGCCGCCGGCGGGCTCGTACCACCTGAGTTGGCGGTAATTAGTTGTAGTAGGTCATTTCTGCCACTGTTCTGAGCTGGTGGGTTCGGAGACGCTGAGGGCTCCACAGAAGATCGGCCGAAGGGAATCGACGATGTCGGCAGTGCTGGAGACTCCGCCCGCAGTGCAGCACGAAGCTGTTGAGTATTTTGCCGGGAAGCTCAGGTTCGAGACCGATCCGTCGGATGTGGCGGCCGACATCGGCGCCGGGGTGACCGGCTGGGTTCTCGTCGACAGCCGAAGCCAGGAGAGCTGGGACCAAGGGCACGTGCCGGGAGCGATCCATCTGCCGACCAGAGAGATCGCGGCCCGCGCGGCGGACGTAGTACCGCCCGGCATTCCGGTCGTCACCTACTGCTGGGGCCCCGCCTGCAACGGCGGCACCAAGGCAGCCCTTGAGTTCGCCAAACTCGGCTACCCAGTCAAGGAAATGATCGGCGGCTTCGAGTACTGGACCCGCGAGGGCCTCCCAGTACAAACCCCCACCGGCACCACCCGCCACCCCGCAGACCCCCTAACAGCCCCCACCGGCATACCCTGCGCCTGCTAACCCCCACTCCACCGCCCCACCACTCAACTCTCGCCCCACCAACCCACCTCGGCCGTCCCAGCTTCCCGCTTCCGGCCCCCGCTCCGCCCCCCGGCTCCACCACTCCACCGTCCAGCTCCGGCCTCTCAGCTCCCCGGCTCCGGCGCCGCGCGCTCTGGCACTCCACCTCTCCCACCCAACTCCGGCGCTCCGCTACCCACTCCGGCGACCCAGCGTCCGGCTCCGCCGTTCCCGCCACCCGACCCCGGCGCTCCATCCTCCGAGCTCCGGCGCTCCACCGCCCAACTCCCGCGCCCGACCACCCAGCTGAAGCGCTCCACCGCTCCCACCGGGCTCCGGCGCTGCGCTACCCGGTCCGGCGACTCAGCGTCCGGCTCCGCCGTGCCGGCCACCCGGCTCCAGCGCTCCATCGTCCGAGCTCCGGCGTCCACCACCGGACTCCGGCGCTTCGCCGTCCAGCTCGGGCGCTCGACCGCCCAACTCCCGCGCTCGACCACCCAGCTCGGGCGCCCACCGTCCAGCTCGGGCGTCTCAGCTCCCCGGCCCGGCGCGCCTCCCTACCCGGTCCGGCGACCCAGCGTCCGGCTCCGCCGTGCCGGCCACCCGACGCTGGCGCTCCAGCGTCCGGCTTCGGCGCCCCGCTCCAGCCCCCCAGCGTTCGGCTCCGCCGCTCGCCAGCTGCTCCGGCACCCCTTCCCGCCGTCCCGGCTCCCGTGCCTTCGCCCGGTTCCCGTGCCTTCGCCGGTCTCCACCAGGGTGACTTTGGTGATCTGGCGGTCACCGCGAGGTGTTCGGGGTGCCGGCCAGGGCGTCGGCTGGCTGGTTGGTTAGGCGTCGGGGTTGGTTAGGTGCTCGGCGTTGCCTCGGATTGCTGCTTCGTAGCGTTTTAGTTCGGGGGTGTCGATGCGGTCGGCGATGACCAGGAGGAGGGTTGCCAGCGCCTTGTCGTGGTGGCCGGCGGCGTGGAGGGTCAGCGACTTGAAGACTCGCAGGGAGTCTGACTCGGGGAACTCCTGGCTGGCTGTTTTGAAGACCGCCAGGGACTCGTCGAAGCGATCGAGGTTCCGCAGGGTACTGCCGTACTGGAGCAGGCAGCGGCGTTTGATGTCGCCGCTGAGGCCGGGGAGCGCCTGCTCGTAGTACGGCAGAGCCTTCTCCTCCTGGCCGGCCGTGTCGTAGGCGCCGCCGACCTCGTAGAGCACATACGGGTTGCCCGGGTGCTTGGTCAGCAGGTCCTCGAAGAAGTCGATCGTCGGCTGCATGTTCTCCCGGTCGCGCCGGGCGAACGCCTCATCGATGGTCGCGGCCAGTTCCGGCGTCAGGTCTTCGGTCACGCTCCCATCATGCCGCGCCGAAATGCCGAGCCGCCCGCGGCCGCTCCGACATGGCTGCGTCGGACCGATCGCAGCCTTCGCCGACCCAGCCGGCCACCTGGGAGCTAGCCCAACCCCACCCGCAGGCGGAGTACGGGCTGGGAGGTTGCTCGGGCGGAGTGGTTCAGAGGTCTAGGACTACCTCGGTGGTGGGTTGTGCGCAGCAGGGGAGGATCTGGCCGGGGGGTGCTGGTTCCAGTGGCTCTGGTGAGTAGGTCACCTCGCCGGAGATCAGTGGGGTGACGCAGGTGTGGCAGACGCCGGTGCGGCACGACCAGCGGGTTGGTACGTCGCATGCGTCGGCCAGGTCGAGCAGCGATGGCTGCTGGTTGGACCACGGTACGGACAGGCCGCTGCGGGCGAAGGTGACCAATGGCCCGGTACCAGGCTCGCCCTCGGGTGGATGAGGTGGTACTGAGCGGTGGTCGGTGATCCCGGGGTTGATCGACGCCAGGGTGCCGAACAGCTCGGTGTGGATCCGATCGCGCGCAATCCCCAACCCTGCAAGCGTTTCCGTCATCTCACTCATGAATCCGGCCGGCCCGCAGATATACGCCGACGCATCGGCCGGCAACCCGAGCGCCTCGAACTGCTCGACGGTCGGCCGCTTGCCGCCCGCGGTGTAGAAGACGTGCTGGTGTGCCAGTGGAAGTCCACTCAGCAGCTCACCAGCCTCCGCCGCAAAAGCCTGCTGAGCCTCGTCCCGCGCAACATGGATCCACCACACAGCCCGAGGCTCGCGGGCTCCCCCCGCGCCCGCCCCACCAAGCTGGGCGGGGGCTGGGTTGGTTTGTTCTGCTGCTAGGGCGTGGAGCATGGCTAGTACGGGGGTGATGCCTACTCCGGCGGAGATTAGGACGACTGGGCTGGGGTCGTTGGCCAGTACGAAGTCGCCGCGGGGTGCTGCGACGTCGATGGCCGTGCCGGCTTTCAGGTGGTCGTGGATGTAGGTGCTGACGAGGCCGTCGCGCTTCACGCTGATCCGGTACTCCGCGGCGCCGGGCGCCGACGACAGTGAGTAGCTCCGGACGGCCGGTGGAGCGTCGGGGGTGGCGGCGATCCGCAGGGTCAAGTACTGGCCGGCTAGTGCGGGCGGAAGGGTGCCAGAGCCGTCCTCCGGCCGGAAGCAGACCGACAGGATGGAACTGCTCTCCGGTACCACCGCCGCCACCGTCAACGGCCGGAACCCGGGCCAGCCGATCGGCGCCGGCTGGATGTCGTCCGTTGCGTTGCCGGCGGTCGATGGAGGGGAGTACTGGGCTACTAGTTCTCGGAAGGATTGTTGCCAGCCGGGGCTTAGGGCGGGGATGTCCAGGGAGCGGCGGAGCTTTTCCTGGTCGCGGTTGGGGAGGTACAGGAGTGCGTCGATGTCTGCGACGCTCAGCGCCTGGGGGCCGACTCGGGTGCGGATGATCTCGTCGCCTGCCTCGACGACGCCCTCCTTGATCACGCGGAGGTAGAAACCCGGACGATGGTGGGCAACGAGGAGCGCGGGCAGTTGCGGCTCGCCCATGCGCATACCGACGCGGTAGCAGGTCACCCGCGGCTGCGTGACCTCGAACTCCGCCTCGCCGATCCGGTACCGATCGCCGATGCAGACCTCGTCATCGGGCAACCCGTCCACCGTGAAGTTCTCGCCGAACATCCCGTACGTGAGGTCGTCGCGCCCGAAGTACTCCTGCCAGTGCGCGTAGGAGTCCAACTGGTAGGCCAGCACCGCCCGCTGCTCACCACCGTGCCCGCCCAGATCGCCCTGGCCGTCACCGTCGATGTTCAGCCGTCGCACCATCCGCGGCCCGTCGACCGGAGACTTGAACACACCCGTGTACACCGTGCGGCCGTGCCAGGACACGTCCTTCGGCAGGCCGACGTTCAGGGACCGCAGCGTCGCCATCATCAGCTCCAGCTGTTGAGTACTGACCGAGTCGGATGGAAACGCACCGCCCGGCCCGTCTCGCCTCCGGCATTCCAGTCGATTGTCGCCCTACCGGACAGGTGCAGGGCGGTACCGGTCGAGAAGTCGAGGAACAGTAATGCGGCGGTCGGGTCGACCGCGATGTTGCCGAGGCTGTTGAACATGTTGTTGCCCGGGAAGTCCGGCCACCACAGCTCCCCGCCGTCAACGCGCACGAAGCCGGGTTCACCGCCCTTGTGCGAGGTGTCGGCGCCACGAGTGGGGTGCGCAGTACCGAGGAAGAAGGTGTCCGCGCCCTCGATCAGCGCCACAGCCGCCTCACCGAGCGACCCGTCGGTCACGATCGGCAGCGTCGATGCGGGCTGGGTGACCTTGTGTGGATGGATGTACTGCGGACAGTTGCCATAGGCCTGCTCCGCCGCGATCTCCAGCTCACCCTCGGTACTCCGAACCAGCTCCCCGTTGATCCGCACCCGCCGCCGCAACGCCAGATCGATCACCAGTACGCCGACCTGCTGCCACGCCGGTACTCCGTGCAACGGGTCACCCGGCCCAGGCGCAGTACCGATCGTCAACATGCTGCCACTCGAAGCAAGGAAGCCCGGGGTGCCCGACATCCCCGACGTCCACAACCGCCCATCGCCGTCGCGCGCCGTGATCGCCACGAAGTCGCGCTGCGCCAGGAACTTCTGAGCGCCACCCTCAAGCGATGCCGGCCGCAGCATCCCCTCCAGCCGAGCCGCGTCAAACGCGACGCCAGCCTTCTCCTGGACCGCCAATTCGCCCTCGTGGAAGCCGGTCATGACTGCCTCGTCTTCTCGTAGTGCCGGGCGACCCGGGTGCGATTGCCGCAGCGGCTGCCGATGCACCACTGCCGTCGCTTGTGCTCGGCGAGGAAGAGCATCGAGCAGTTCGGATTCGCGCAGCGCCTGAGCGTCTCGCGCCGGGCCGGGTCGGCCATCAGCTCGATCGTCTCGCGCGCCATCATCGCGAGCGCGGCATTCCCGCCGTACTCCGGATGCCAGCGGATCTCCGCCTGCGGCCCAGCGGCCGAAACCACCATCCGCAGGCTCTGCGGAGCCCCGGCGACGGCCGCGTTGAGGTCGTCCACGGAGGTTGCCGACGGCAACCGATTGGTCAGGTGCGCGTCGAGCACCTCCCGGATCGCGGCCCGCAATCGGCGCACCGCCGCACCGTCCGGAACTGGTCCGGCCGGCAGCCTGCTCGACTGCAGTGACCACCAGCTCGCCAGCTGCTCCGGCGTCTCGAGCAGGTCAATCGGTGGGGTGACCGCCAGCAGCTGCGTGTCGACCAGATCGAGCGCAGCCAGCCGCTCGCCGCCCATGGCGAACCCTGCGGCCAACAGGTCCTCGACGCTCGGGCTCATGCTCATATCGCCACCTTACGCATTAGTTACGTCTCAGATCAACAGTCAAGCGGGGTCTTGCGCAAACCGTGTTAATGGTTTTAGCTTCACTTTAACATTACACCGAAGAGAAGTGGAGAGGCATCATGGGACTGTCCTGGCAACAAGGACCACTCGGCGGCGGCGCGGTCGGTCGCTTCCTGACCCCGGAACCGCTGCCCGAGCGGCTGCTGTACGCCGAGCGCCTGCGGCGGCGGATGCGGGTCCGGTTCGGTGGCGAGTGGATCGCGGACAGCGAGGACGTGATCCTGCTCCACGAGCCGGGGCGCTACCCGGTCGCGTACTTCCCGCGCGGCGACGTCCGGGCAGATGTGCTTTCCGGGGGCGACCGGACGACGCAGCACCGCGACCTGGGGACGACCGCCTGGTACACGGTCGGCGGCTTCGGGCGTGAGGCGCAGCGGGCTGCTTGGGAGCACATCGATCTGCCCGCGTACGCCGGAGAGCTGGCCGGCCGGGTTGCTTTCGCGTGGCGGGCGATGGATGCGTTCTACGAGGAGGACGAGCGGATTCTGGGGCATGCCGCGGACGCCTATCACCGGATCGACATTCGGAGTACGTCGCGGCATCTCGTAGTACGGGCTGGGGATCGGGTGATCGCTGAGACGTCTCGGCCGGTGGTGCTGTACGAATCCGGGTTCGCGCCGCGGTGGTACGTGCCGCGCGAGGACATCGTCGACGGCGAGCTCACGGCGGTCGACGGTCAGACCTTCTGCCCGTACAAGGGCTTGGCGGACTACTACGACATCGGTACTGCGAAGCGCGCAGCCTGGTCGTATCGCGAGGCCTACGACGAGGTCGGCCGGGTGTCGGACCTGGTGTCCTTCGAGGCCGACAAGGTCGAGGTCACCCTGGACGGCGTACGGCTGCTGCCGGAGCCGGGGCAGCAGGTGAAGCCGCATGGCATCGACCGCGGACTCGACACCGACGAACTCATCTCGATCGACTGAAGGGTCTGACTCATGTCTGCATCACTGGAGAACCGCACTGTTCTGGTCGTCGGTCGCGGGAGTGGAATCGCTCGCGCGACCGTGACGGCACTGCTGGCCGCAGGCGCGAAGGTCGTGGCCGCTGGGCGCGATCAGGAGGCGCTGGCGGCGGCGTACCAGGGGACTGCCGTCGAGACGGCGACCGTCGACCTGAATGACGAGGCCTCGATCGCCGCGCTCGCCGAGTCGATCGAGGTCGACCATGTCGTGTCGACGGCATCGGCGCGGGCTCGTGGCCGAGTCGGTGATCTGACGCCGGCCGCGATGCTCGGGTCGTTCCAGACCAAGGTGATCGGGCCGATCCTGCTGGCCAAGCACTTCGCGCCGCGCATGCCGGCCGACGGCTCGTTCGTCTTCTTCTCCGGCCACTCGGCCCGCAAGTCGCACCCCGGCATGCTCGCCGTGGGTGCGACCAACGCGGCCGTCGATGCCGTCGCCAGGTCGCTCGCGGTCGAGCTCGCGCCGCTCCGCGTGAACGCCGTCTCGCCCGGCACGATCGACACCGGCGCGTACGACGGCCTCGGCGAGGCAGCCAAGGCGGACCTCTTCGCCCACCGCGTCGCCGAGAACCCCGTCGGCCGGCTGGGTACCGCGGAAGACCTCGCGGACGGCGTCATCTTCGCCCTCACCAGCACCTTCGTCACCGGTACGTCGATCCCCGTCGACGGCGGCGAACCAATCGTCTGAGGAGTCCTCGAGCAAGCAGGTCAGGACAGTTTGGAGACCTGGTAGTGGTCGATCTTCCAGGTGTTGTCGTTGCCTCGGGCAAGGATGCTGAGGAAGACCTCGAGGGTGGGGCGGTCGACGAAGGAGAAGGCGACCTTGAGGTAGCCGAGAACCAGGTCGTCGCTGAGTTGGCGCGACTCGAGGATCTCGTAGTCGGCTTTCATGCCCAGGGGTTGTGAGGCGTAGTACTCGGCGACGCCGACCGGCCCGATGCTGTACGGGTGCAGGCCCTGGAAGATGGCGCCGTCGGTGAAGACCTCGGCGACTGCCTCTGGTTCGTGGGCGTCGACACCGGCCTTCCAGGCGTCGAGGACCGTGGTGAGGATGCTGGTGGTGTTCATGCTTGGAGCTCCTTGAGCTGAACCCGGCTCGGAAGCGGGCCGAGATGGTGCGGGAAGTGGTGTCGGAGGACCCCGGCAGCGACTGCTGCCAGTGTGACGATGGCGGCGCCGATGAGCAGCGCCTGGTGGTAGCCGTCGTGGAGAAGCGGGGTGACGGCGAGCGGGCCGACGATCTGTCCGGCGCTGTAACCGGTGGTGAGGATGGCGACGGCCCGTGGGATCTTGAGGTGCGCGCCGATCGCCAGAGCCATGCTGCCGATGCCGAGGAACGTTGCGCCGAACAGCGTCGCGGAGATCAGTGCCGGGGCCACCCCACCGGCCACGGTAGGCAGAGCTAGACCGATGGCCTGCAGGACCAGGGCCGTGAAGAGCAGGGTGGGTCGCGACCAGGTGCGGCTGAGGGCTGCCCACAGAGCGGTGGACGGTACTGCGGCGATACCGACCAGAACCCAGGCCGTGCCGCCGAGCCAGCCGCTGCCCGTTTGGTTGATGGCGGCAACCAAGAAGGTCCCCGCAATGATGTAGCCGATGCCTTCCAGGGTGTAGCTGGCGAGCAATGTCCCGAACCATTGGTTGCGCTGATTGACAGCTTTCTCGGGCTGCTTTGGTGGACTTGCTGTCTGGAGTCGCCAGGCTGGGATGGCGAGGATGGCGGAGAGGGCGGCTGCCGTCCACCACGCGTCCTGCCAGGTTCCCGTCGTACGGAGGATCAGTACTGCGATGCCCGACAACGCGATGCCCGCGCCGATCCCGCCGAATGCCCAGCCGATGAGGTGCTTCGCCGGACTCGCGAGGAGCGCGCTGACGGCGATGACGAAGATCAGTGCGCTGGCGATCCCCGCCAGCAACCTCAGCGCGACCCAGCCGCCGGCCGGCATCAGGGCGAGGGTTGCGATCAGAGTCAGCAGCGACAAGCGAAGTACAAGCTGGGAGCGGGCCAGGACGGGCGCCACGATCGCCGCTAGGGCGCCGATCAGGTAGCCGATGTAGTTGGCGGTCGCCAGGTGAGCGCCGGTCCGCGCCGACATCCCCGCCTGCGCCTGCATCAGCGGCAGGATCGGGGTGTAGACGAACCGCCCGACTCCCATCCCCACCGCCAATGCCGCGCCAACCTGCCACGCCTTCATGCTGTCGTTCCTTTCGAGGTCCGGGCGAGCGGTGTGAGGACCGCCCGCCCGGGGACGGGTGACTAGTGGCCGGCGCTCTGGCCGCCGTCGACGTAGAGGATGGTGCCGGTGACGAACGGCGCCTCTTCGAGGTAGGTGACGGCGCCGACGACGTCGGAGATCTCGCCCATCCGGCCGACCGGGTGCAGGCTGGCCATCGTTTCGTGGGTCTCCACCGGGTGCATCGGCGTGCGCATGATGCCGGGGGAGACCGTGTTCACGCGGATCCCACGGGTCGCGTACTCGATCGCCAGCGACTTGGTGACGGCGTTCAGGCCGCCCTTGGTCAGCGAGGCGAGCGCGGACGGTACGTTCGAGTTGGCGTGGTCGACCAGGGCGGTCGAGATGTTGACGATGTGGCCGCCGTCGCCGGTGGCGAGCATCGCCTCGACCGCGCGCCGGGTCAGCTCGAAGAAGCCGCGCAGGTTCACGCCGGTGACGAGGTCGAACTCCTCGTCGGTGTAGTCGGTGAACGGCTTGGCGACGAAGACGCCGGCGTTGTTGATCACGGTGTCGATCCGGCCGAACTCGGCCAGCCCCTGCTCGATGATCCGGTTCCCGGTGCCCGGGGTGGCGATGTCGCCGGCCACGGTCAGCACGAACGGGTCGTCGGAGGGCTGGATGGAGCGCGAGTTGGCGACCACGGCGTACCCGAGCTTGCGATAGGCGGTCACCAGCCCCGCGCCGAAGCCCTGCGATGCGCCGGTGACGACTGCTACTTTCTGGGTACTCACAGCTTGCTCTTCTCTCTGTGTTCTCGGGGGAGAGCGATCGTTCTCCTTGCCTTGATAGTGGCTCGGCGCGGAGCGGCTTTCCACGACTTGTTGGCTCTCTGCTGGTAGGCAGCGCCTACGATCGGGGAATGGAACTGCGACAGCTGCGGTACTTCGTCGCGGTGGCCGAGGAGCTGAACTTCGGCCGCGCTGCCGCCACCCTGCACATCGCCGGCCCGTCGCTGTCGCAGCAGATCAAGGCGCTCGAACGCGACCTCGGCATCCGGCTGTTCGACCGCGACCGCCGCTCGGTCACCTTGACGACCTCCGGCGAGGCGCTGCTCGCTCCCGCTCGTGATCTGCTCAACCAGGCCGACGAGCTCCGCCGCTCGGCCGCCGGCCTGTCGAAGGCCGAGCCGGTCCGCCTCGGCTACGTCAGCTGGCACCCGCCGGACCTGATCACCCGCGTCTCCGGCATCGCGCAGCTCCGCCTCGACGCGTGGGTCCTGCCGTCACATACCCAGGCCGCCCGGGTCGCTGACGGCAGCGTCGACCTGGCGATCGCCTGGATCAAGACCTCCGCGCTGGCCGAGCTCAAACTCGAGGCCCGCTTCCTCGGCGCCGACCGCCTGTACGCCGTATCGCCCGGCCCCGACGATTCGCCGGTACTCGCCAAGGACGTCATCATCCTGGTCGACTCCGACATCGCCACCTGGTCCTCCTGGAACGACTACGCCGAGGAACTCGCGCGGGCGACCGGAGCGCGACTCGAGTACGTCGACGACGGCGGAATGACCGGCCCGGCGTTCCACGAACACGTCCGCCGCCTCCGCCGCCCCGTCCTCAACAACCCGAAGCGCACCACCACCCCGACCCCGCCCGACCTGGTCGAACGCCAAGTCACCAACCCGGCGCCGTACTGGACCTGGTCACTCCTGTCCCGCCAGTCGGACCCCCGCACAGCAGTCCAATCCACGATCCACGCCCTGACCGACGACGTCCCACCCCTCTGCGCAGACCTCTCGGCGTGCTGGCTCCCGGTCGAAGACCCCTACCGATAGGCCCTGACGACGGCTCGGATCTGCTCGACGTAATCACCGGTCGGGCCGAAGTGGGCGACCACGCTCAGCAGTTCGCGGAGATTGAGCAGCCGCATCCGCTGCTGCCAGCCGGGCTCGGGCGGATGGAGCTCGTGGTACGCGGCGAAGAAGCGGTCCGGTACTCCGCCGGAGCAGAACATCATGCTGAGGTCGACCTCGGCCCAGGTCCAGCTCACGGCTGGGTCGATGAACGCCGGCCGGCCGTCGTGGGTGGCGATGACGTTGGCCTGCCAGAGATCGCCGTGAGTCAGGACGGCCGGCGCATCGGGGAGCAGCTGGTCGAATCGGGCGCAGAGCTGCTCGATGTCGGCTCGATCGGCGGGCGTGAGTGCTTCTTGGGTTTTGGGCTCGCGGAGATAGCGCAGTACTCGTCTGGTCGCGAAGAAGTGGTGGCCGTCGGAGTCCCAGGTGTTCTCCTGGGGGAGGCGGCCGAGCCAGCCGTTTTCGGGCCAGCCGTGCCTCGGGGATGTCTTCGTGTGGAGGGTGGCGATGGCTCTGCCGGCGACTTCCCAGAACTCGTCGGTGCCGGGGGTGGTGGGAGTCAGGGCTTCCAGGGTTAGTGCGTTGGCGGTCACCTTGATGACGTCGGGGGTACGGAGGCCCTCGGCTCGCAGTACGGCGAGACCTTTGGCTTCTGTCGCGAAGTCGGCAGCACCTGTTTTGACGACCACTGTCTGGTCGGCCAGCTTCACCAGCCAGGTGGTGTTGGCGAAGCCGCCAGTGAGTTGCTCGGCTGCGAGGATCTCCGTGCCGGGCGGTAGAGCGGCGCTGAGGTCAGACACTCAGCGTGGGTTCGTCGGGGGCGGAGAGGCTGAGGACTGCGCCGGCTACCGCGGGGGAGGCGCTGATCTTGGCTTCCAGGGCGCGGAGGCGGACGGCTACGTGGGACTCGGTGTCGTCGCCGGTGAGGTCGACGTCGCCGATCACCGAGATCATCCGCGGGCCGACGATCTCGAGGCGCAGATAGGTGACCCGGGCAACCTCCGGGGCGGCGAGGATGGCTTGCAGGGCAGCCTGGCGGACCTTCGGATCGGCTTCCTGGCCGACCAGGAATCGGCGGTTGCGGTTGATCAAAAGCAGCGCGACCCAGGCGAGTAGCAGGCCGACGAGGATCGAGCCGATGGCGTCGGGGATCGCCGATCCGGTCAGCTGGTGCGCAAAGAGACCGGCGGCGGCGATGAGCAGTCCGCCCAGCGCGGCGGCGTCCTCGACGAACACCGCGCGCAGCGTCGGGTCGGACGTGGCAAGTACATGCTCGATCAGATCGCGGTCGAAGGTGGCCGCCTCACCCTTCGCCTGCCGGGCCGACTGCGCGAACGAGATCCCTTCGAGAACGAAGGAGACGGCGAGTACGACGTACCCGATGACGAAGTGCCCAACCGGCTCCGGTGTGATCAGCTCCTGGATCCCGTGCGTGATCGACACCGCGGCACCCGCCACGAACAACCCGAGCGCGGCGAACAACGACCATACATATGCCTCACGCCCATGCCCCAACGGATGCAGTTCATCAGCCGCCTTGTGCGCCCTGCGGTTGGCGACCAGCAAGAAGATCTCGTTCCCCGCATCAGCCCAAGAGTGCGCCGCCTCCGCCAAGATCGAAGCCGACCCAGTAGCCAACGCAGCCACCGACTTGGCGAGAGCAATCAACACATTGGCCCCAAACGCAACCAACACCGTCGTCAGACTCTCGCCACCCCCGGTAGCCCCACTCCCCGGCACCTCCGCCAACAAATGCCGCCCATCACCCTGTTCGTCGACCATCAGCCAGTCGTAGCACAGCAGAACAGACGGCTGGTACTAACGCGCGGAGAACCCGCCATCGCCCCGCCGCCCCGGCCGGTCGAAAACCACCGGCACCCCGGCATCCGCGATCAGCGCCTCCACTGCTGCCGTCGGCGCGTCATCCTTCAACCAAGCGCTCACACCGGAGAAATCCTTGGCCGGCCCCGTCGATTCCAGGATCGCGCTGTGATCCGTCATCAGGCGCCTGGCGACAGGCATCAATTCGCCCAACGAGAAGGCGGCCGGCGCGAAGGTCACCGGCACCGGCTGTTCATCCGCCAGCCGACGTAACTCGGCCGGAACCTCGCCCTTCCAATAGACCACCAAGGCCGCGATCACGCCGACCCTCAACGCCGCCGGCTGTGTCGCCGAAGTGAGCCCTGATCCAGTCCGCGAGTACCAAGCCTGCCGTCTGTGCCGGTGTTAGCGGCGGCGTGATCCAGCCGCCCGGCAGCGGTTCCTCTGGCTCCTGCGGGAGCTTGCCGCCGCCCACTTCGTCCGCCATCAACCAGTCGTAGCACACTCCAGTTCCGCGAAGGCGGCGCCGACCTCTGCAAGCCGCTTCATCGCGTAGGTCGGGTCGATGAGGGATTCGGGGGTGTGGATGCCTGGTGGGACGGGGGTGCCGTGGAGGCCGAGTAGGCGTTCGATGCCTAGGGCTATGCCGAGGGCGGTCAGGGGGCGTTGGCCGGAGTGGTTGACGAGGGAGTGGGTGGTGCGGATCGGCGTACCGGCTGGGTCTGTTCCTTCGAGGTCAATCCGTACTTCGGTGAGCGGCTGCCCGGGCTCGGTGCTGACGGCGAAGTCGAGTTGGACGTCGGCCGCGCCGGTTGCGAAGGCGAGGCCGGTGACGTCGAGGCCGGCGACTGTTTGGGCGGGGATCGTGGTGCCGTCGACGCGTTGGATCTCGACCGGGGGCGCGTCGGCCAGCCAGGTGAAGACGCCGTCGCGCCGGACCAGTCCGGCCGAGCTGGCCACGGCCCACCGCTCCAGGTCGGCCAGGGCCGCGGGGCCGCCGATGTCCTGCTCGTCCTGGATCGCGCCGATGTGGATGCTGTCCACCTGCCCGAACTTTTTGGTTGCCTGGAGCGTTGCCAGCGCGACAGTGCCGGCGAAGAAGTGGCTGGCGAGCATGACCGCCGAGGCGTTCGGGCGCTGGGCGACGGCGGCAACTTCCGGGGCGATCTCCATCGGGCCGCTGGAGATGCTGAAGTACGGGATCGCGTGGTCCTGGGCGTACCGCAGGCCGTTGAAACGATCGTCGCGCAGCAAGGCGACCACCGCCGAGTGCTCGGTCGCGAGCTCCAGGTTGTGCAGATCGACGGTGAGGGCGGTCGCGGTGCCGAGTTCGTCGGCGACGCGTTGGGCGCGGGCGAGGTCGCGGCCGGCGATCGTCAGCGGCAGGTCGGGATGCCATTGCCTGAGCAGTCTGGCCGTGCCGGCTCCTGCCTGACCTGAGCCGCCAAGGATGAGTACCGGTTTCATCTGTTGCCTCCACTCGTAGCTACATTTTGTAACCTACACTTTGTAGCCTAGAGTGGAGGCCGGACGCAAGGAGGGTCTTTGAACACGCGGTTGACCAAGACGGCCAGGCGAGAGCAGCTGCTCGACGTGGCCCTAGGGCTCGTGCGCACGCGCGGAGTCGACGGGCTGACCCTGGTCACCCTCGCGGAGGCCGCCGGTGTCAGCCGCCCGATCGTCTACGACCACTTCGGCACCCGCGCGGGCCTCTTGCTGGCCCTCTACCGCGACCTCGACGAACGCCACCGCTTGGCTCTCGAGGCGGCGATCCGCGACGCCCCCGCGACCATCGACGCGATCGCCTCCGTCATCAGCGCCTCGTACTTCGCCTGCACCCTGGACCTCCCAGAGTTCGCCCCGCTCTCGGCGGCGCTGAAGGGCAACCCGGAGCTGGAACCGACCCAACACGAGTTGCTCACCGCCTACACCGCCACGATGGCAGCGGCGCTGAGCCCGTACTCCGAACTGTCTCCCGAAGGCCTCCATCTCCGCTGCACAGCCCTCCTTGGGGCTGCGGAAGCTTTGGCCACCGAGCTGACTCACAACCGGGCAACCGCCTCCGAAGCGATCGCCGCCCTGACCGACTTGATCACCGGACAGTTCACGACCCGCTGACAGCCGTTGACCCGGCCGGATCGGTTCGGATAGCGTCTTGGTCAGCGTGGTTGGGGCCGCGCCGAGACTCGCCGGAAGGCTGGAAGCCACCCTGTTCTCCAACCATTGGCATCGTGTTCCTTGGCGGCCTGTGCGAGTCCGGGCGCGAGAGGACACGTTGTGAGATTCCTGCCTGACAAGCCGAGCCTGGGGTTCCTGCGCAAAGAGGCGAAAGACCTCTTGGCCGCACTCCGCGAATCCGACCCGACAGCATCCTTGGCCGACGCGCAGCGGGCGCTGGCAGTCGAGTACGGGATGCGGGACTGGGCCGAACTGAAATCCGAGGTCGAGCGCCGAGCGGCCGCAGTACCGGTTGCTCCTGCAGGTCTTGCGGAGGCGCTCGCCACCGCCTTCGGCCTGGGGGCTGTGGTCGGCGCGCCGTCGCCGGTGTCGTTCACGCCGATGGGCCGCTGCTGGTCCATCACCACCGACCGCGGCCGCTGGCTCGCGGTCACCGTCTACGACTGGATCACCGCCGAGCAGGCCGAGGTGGGTTCTCGCCTACGCGAAGCCGCCGTCGCCGCGGGGGTCGCCGCGCCGACACCGGTACGCAGCCCACGCGGCTCCTTGATCGAGGCGGTGCAAGGACAGAACTGGCGAGTCCACGAGTGGCTCGAGGTCGGCCCGACGCCGGTACTTCCGACGCCGTCGGCGGTCGCGCGCCAGGTCGGTACGACGTACGGAATCCTGCACACACTGGCCATCCCGAGCGAGTCCCCGATGAGCTGGTACCTGACCACGCGCAAGTCCAGCGCCGACTGGTCGGACCTGCTGGCCCGGGCCCGCGCCGCCGGCAAACCCTGGGCGGACCTGCTCGCCGAATCCCTTCCAGCATTCGCAGATCTCAACCGAATTGAACTCGACGCCGACCCCGCCGACTTCATCCTCTGCAACAGCAACCTGATCCCCGAACACGTCCGCATCGGCCACCATGACGAACTGATCGTCACCGAATGGGATTTCGCCGGCTCCCTGACCCCAGCCCTCGAAATCGGCGGAGCCCTGGGCCAGTGGACCCTCCGCCCAACCTTCAACGAAAAAGCCGCAATCGCCTTCCGGGACGGTTATCTCGACGCCGCCGGCACCTGGCCGAAACTAACCCTCTCCTCTTTCGCAGTAGCCGTCAGCGGCTGGCTCAACTGGACTTACAACTGCATCTGCGAGTCCATCAATCCCACCGACGCCGACCACGCCGACACCACCGAACGCGGCACCCTCGACCTCCTGGCCCACCCAATGACCCGCCCCGCCCTGGAAGAACTGCTCGCAGCCACCGACTCGTAGGCGCGGTGAGATCCGGGTCGATCCATCGACCCGGATCGGTCAGCCTCCGCCGGCTGGGAGCCAGACGGCGGTGAGTTCGTCGGGGGAGGTCAGTATGGTCGCCAGTGTCTTGTCGACGAACTGACGCTCAGTGAGATGCGACTCCTCCACCTGGGTCCGCATCGCGTACTCGATCGCTTCGAGCACCGGGATCATCCGGAACTTCCATCGGCCGCCCTCACGCCAGAAGGTGAGGGAGAACGGGTTCGCCTTGCCGTCCAGGATCATCGTCACACTCGCGGAATCGACGGAGACCTTCACCTCGCCGACGGTCATCCGTTCGATCGCGCTGGTGTTGAGCTCACCCCGCCGGACGGCATCGGCCGCCAGATCGGTCGCCGACCACCGCCGGAGGTCCGCCGCCTCCACGCCTGCCCGTAGATAGAGCACCGCCAATTGATCACTCACCCGGGCCCGCCGCAGATACGGCTCCTTCGCCGTCAGGGCCAACTTCTTGAGCGCGGCGTAGTACGCGATGGTGTCGCCGGTCAACATCGACGCCGCAGCCTTGCCGTCCTTGGCCACCAGGGCTTTCTGGTATGCCGTGAACGCCTGCGCCACCGCCGCCTCGTCCGCCGCCGAGTCAACCCCGGAGACGCTCGCTCGGGGCAATGGCGTGGGCTCGGCCTTCTCCTGCGCACAACCGACCAACGCAAGGCACAGCATCCAGCCCGCAACCATCTGCCGCATATTCACCGGCTCAAGCTAGACGACTGCCCTGGTGCCGACAAAGCCGACTCCGCTCTTCAGGGCGAGCCCTGCAGAGCGGTCAGTACTGCGAGGACTCGGCGATGGTCGTCCTGGGCGCCGTGAAGGCCCAGTTTGCTGAAGATGTTGGCGATGTGGCTCTCCACGGTCTTGGGGCTGACCGTCAGCCGGTCGGCGATCGCGGAGTTGGACCGGCCCTCGGCCATCAGGGCCAGGACGTCGCGTTCGCGTTCGGTCAAGGTGGCCAGGGGGTCGCCGGCGGAGTCGGCGCGCATCAGATGGCGGACGATTTCCGGGTCCAGGGCGGTACCGCCGGCGGCGATCGTGCGGAGTGCGCCCATCAGGGTTTCGACGTCGACGACTCGGTCTTTCAACAAGTAGCCGAAGCGTTCGGCGTGGCGCTTCAGGAGTTGGGAGGCGAAGTGGGTTTCGACTGCCTGCGAGAGCAGGAGTACGCCGAGCTCAGGCATCCGTTCGCGCATTGAGATCGCCGCCACCGCGCCTTCGTGCGTGTAGGTCGGAGGCATCCGGATGTCCACGATCGCGACGTCCGGCTGGTGCCGATCGACCGCTGCGATCAGCGCGGTGGCGTCGGCGACGGTCTCGCAGACCTCGACGCCGGACTCGGCCAGCAGCCGGGCCAGGCCTTCTCGCAGCAGGGCGGAGTCGTCCGCGATGACTACCCGCATGGCAACACCGCCTTGACCTCCGTACCTCCGCCGGTCCGGTCACCAACGGACAGGACACCGCCCAAAGCAGCCACCCGATCGGCGAGACCTTGCAGCCCACGTCCCCGCGGATCGACCCCACCCACCCCTTCATCGAGTACTACGACTCGCAACCCGCCCGCGTCCTGCACCACCCGGATCTCCACCTCATCCACCCCCGCATGCTTGACCGCATTCGACACCGCCTCCGCGATCACGAACCACGCCGCGCTCTCGACAGCCACCGGGAATCGCCGGTCAACCACATCGAGCTTCATCCTCACCGGAATCCGGCTGGCCAGTTCATCGGTCGCCGCCCGCAGACCCCCACCAGCCAACGCGGCCGGTTGCAGCCCACTGGCCAGGTCGCGGAGCTCCTGCACGGTGAGGGCGAGATCCGTGATGGCGCGATCGACCTCGGCCCGTAGTACCGGCTCGGCGCCGTTGACCCGGGCGGATCGGAGCTGGAGAGCGATCGCGAGGATCCGCTGCTGAGCCCCGTCATGGAGATCGCGCTCCATCCGGCGGCGCTCCTCCAGATGAGCGCCGGCCAGCCGGGCCCGCGACTCGGTGATCTGCTCGACCTGCTTGGCGAGTTCGGCCCGCAGCCCCAGGTTGTCGATCTCGGCGGAGGCCTCGTGCACGACGGCCTGTACGACGCCGCGATCGACCCGCGACGGGTCGAACTCGATCCGCGCGCTCACGTTGCCCTGCCGCAGTACGTCGACGAAATCGGGGCTGGGCACGGCGACGCGGCCATCCGAGGTGACCCAGCCGTCGTCGGCCGGGAAGAGTGCCCGTACTTGAGGATCGCCGGTCGCCTCGACCAGCAGCGCGCCGAGATCGGCCGACTCCTTGAGGCCCGCCCGGACGATCTGGACGGCATCGAAGCGACGACGGTTGAAGCGCCGGTCGACCAGCCGCCGGGCCCACGTGTACGCCGGGCGGGCGACCCCGGCAGCAGCCAACGTCGCCAGGATCGTCAGGAGTTGCGCGTCGGGCCGTACGGGAAGGCTCTTGGTGATGACCACGACGACGGTGCTGAAGGCGGCGATGACAGCGCCGGTCGAGATCGCGTACGCGGCTGAGTCGGTGACGATCCGCTCGACGTCGTACAGGCGATACTTCGCCACGGACAGGGCCGCCCCCAGCGCGAGGGTGATGATGCAGACACTCAACAGCCAACCGGCGGCTTGTTCGAATCCGGCGTACGAGACCGCGAAGGAGGCGACGACAGCCGGTGCAAGTGGAGTCGCTCCGGCCACCAGCCACAGCAGTTGCCGGCGGGCCTCACCCCTTGCCCGGCGGAAAGCCGCGACGAGGACATAGACGGATGCGAGCAGGCAGAGGCCGAGCAGGGTCACCGAGATCGCTGCCAGAAGCGCGATCGGCCCGGCGAAGCTCGCGACCGCCCACGGGCTGACGAGGTCCTCGTACGGCTGATCGAGATGAGTGGAGCGAAACAGTGCGGCGATTTGGAACACCATGCCGCAGGCAACCGTCAGCACCGGCAGAATCCGCGAGGCCGGCCGGACAGCCGGCGTGAACTGGATGCCCAGGGCAAGGAACAGGAACCACCAGGCGAAGCTGGTGTCGCTGAACGTTGCCATCAGTGGGCCGTACGACGCCTGGCTCTTCAGTGCTGAGTCGGCGGCGAATTCGGCGAACCCGCTCCACGCCAGAGCGGTACCGAGCCCCAGGAAAGCCCAGCCGGCGGCCTGCTCGAAGACCCGCCAGGTGAGCATGACACCGACTACCCAGCAGACCAGCATGGCGACGAGGTACACGACATCGCCGGCTCCGCCGTCCACCCGTTCGCCGATCGCCACCTGCCCGGCGACGAGCGCAGGGGCGAGCGGCCAGGTGACCACCCGTGCCAGCACCCGCGCTGTCGTGCCCATCTCGTCATAGTGGCAGCAAAAGCGCCCGGAGTACTCAGGGACAGCCCTGACGCGAAGTCGGGTGCCTGCTCGGTCGTCCGCTCGAGCCGGCCGTCCGACGCTGGAGCTACCTCGAACCAAGGAGTTCCATCATGGCAACCACGACAAGCATTCGTACCTCCAGGAGCTCGGCCGTCAAGGTCGCCGCGGCCGCGGCCGTGCTCTTCGCCGTCGCGTTCTTCTGGACCGTCGCCAGCGTCGACGTCCCGCACAAAGCCTCCGACGAGACGCTGCTCGCCTGGTGGCAGCAAAGCAGCAGCCAGTTGGCCGGCATCGTTTCGCAGTACTGCGCAATCGCGGCGGCCGTGCTGTTCGTAGTACTGATGAACTACCTGAAGACGCTCACCGCCGGTACGCGGGCCGTCCAGTGGATGGCATTCGCCCGCTCGATGGGCCTGATCTTCAGCACCACGCTGCTCGTCAGCGCGGCCCTGCGCGGAGTGGTCGGCCACCTGGTCAAGGTCGATGGAGAGCCTCTGCCCGGCCTCGAAGTACTGCGCTACTCCACCGGTTTCACCTACAACCTGATGGGCAGCGTCGCCATGCTGGCCCTCGGCCTGACGATCCTCGCCATCTCGATCGTCATCCTGCGAACGGCAGTCCTGGCCAAATGGCAGGCGTACGTAGGCCTGGCCGCGTCTGCCGTCATCCTGGTCGCCAGCCTGATGATGATCGGCCAGTTCACCATCATCCTGTCCTTGCTCTGGTCCCTCTGCCTGGCGATCGCCATCTGGCGCCAGCCCACCAGGACCTAACCCAGGTACCACGCCTGTGGGCCTGCTCCGTCGTCCGCGCAACTTGGCTCGACTCAGAGATGTTGTTCGACGTTGAAGCCTTCCGCAGCAGGCTTGTCGGGTCCGCCCTCGTCAGGAGGCACAGGGGGGCCAGTCGTCGCCTTCGCGCCGGCCAGGTACCCAGCGATCGTGCCCAGCAGGGTGAAGGCGGAGGTCGTGAACTGCTCGTCCTTCCCCAAGAACGCCAGTGAGCCACCCAGCACCGCCACCGTGATCAACCCGAACAAACGCGCGAAGGTGATATTGAAATGCCCCTTGCTCCGGTCCCTCCGGCGCCGGTCGATAAAGAGGTAGATTCCGCCGAACAACAACAAGGTGCCGAAACCGAACACCAGAATCCACCGTCCGCCGTCCACCATGATTCCTCCCCCGTTTGAAACAAGCCCGATGGGCTCCCCTGGCCCCGACGCTCCTCCCAACGTCACCGGTAGTCAAGGGTCCGGAAATTGCAACTCGCACAGGCCCGTGAACCTGTACAAATCGCGCGATGTTCAAGCCGATGGCGCCGGCTTTGCGGTCCGGCCGTCAGATTGAGGAGGAGACGCCGTTCGGTGTCTGCTGCGAGGTGCCGCTTCTGCTCAGGATGTGAGGGCGCGGGCGATCGGCCAGGCGCCAGGGGAGGTGTTGGACAGTACGGTCCAGGTCGTCCCCGTCCGCGGATCATGCGTCGACTTGAACGAAACGCCCGCGTCGGACCCGACCAGCATCACCGTGTCGGTCTTCGCGTCCAGCCAGAACCCCAGCCCGTACCGCCTGCCTTGCTCCTCCGACAGGTCAACCCGTGGCCGGACAACCTCGTCAACCGCCTCCACGATCTCGCCGGCGAAAAGCGCCCGCCAGAACTTGGAGATGTCACCCGCCGTGCTGTGGATCCCGCCATCACCACTGGCCATCACCGGCAGATGAAACACATTGGACCGGTCCACCCCGTCGATCGGCAGATACCCCACCGCCGCATCCCCCGGCAACTCATCCCCACGCAGAAAGTCGGTCCTGCCCATCCCAGCCGGCCTCAGGACCCGGTCCCTCACCAGCTCGTGATACCCCACCCCACTGGCCCGCTCCGCCAGCAACGCCAACACCACAAACCCACCGTTGCAGTAAGCAAACCGCTCCCCAGCCCTGAACTTACTGGGATGCCCCTCCAACAACGGCAAAAACGCCTCAGTCGTAGTCAACTCCTGCGCAGCACCGACAAAGTAGTCAGTAATCTCCCCACCAGCCTCTTCATCCAGGTAATCCCCGATCCCAGATGTATGAGTCAGCAGATGCTCAACAGTGACATCATCCGCGATCAACGGCAGGTCTTCGCCGAGCAGCGATCGGGCGGTCGTCTCCAGCCCCAACATTCCGTCCCGGACCAACGACACCACCGCCAGCGCGGTGAACCCCTTGCTGCCACTGGCGATCCCGAACCTGGTATCCACTGTGTTGGGCACCCGGTAAGCGCGATTGGCCATCCCATAAGCCTTCGCGAACTCGACCTCCCCACCGCGATCAACCCAAACCACCCCAGAGAACCCGGTCTCCCCAGCGATCCTGTCGATATCCCCCTGTGCCATTCCCGCAGATTAACCCCGGCCCGCACCCACCCCGAACTCATTTAGGGGCGCCGGCCCTGCTCGCCGGACGGACCGCGATCAGTTCTGCTCTCTGGTGGTGTCTGTACGACGATGGGCAGGCCGGCCGGTCCGACGAGGGAGAGGTGGATGTGATGACAACTGACCTGATCTCGAGAGCGCGGTCCGGGGACGAGGAGGCGTTCCGGGCGCTGACCGAGCCGCACCGCCGTGAGTTGCATGTGCACTGCTACCGGATGCTGGGCTCGGTTCAGGACGCCGAAGACGCGTTGCAGGACACCCTGCTGGCTGCTTGGCAGGGCCTTGCTGCCTTCAATGAGCAGGCGTCGATCCGCACCTGGCTGTACCGGATCGCGACCAACAAGTGCCTCAACGCGCTCCGTGCGGCTCGCAGGCGACCGGCGAAGGCCTGGGACATTCCCGGGGTCGAGCCGCCCGAACCGACGCAACTCGGTGATGTCGTCTGGCTCGGACCGTTCCCCGACTCACTGCTGGATGGTGCGTTCGATCTGCCCGTCGGGCCGGCGGCGCGCTACGAGCAGACGGAGTCCATTTCCTTGGCATTCGTGACCGCACTGCAGTTGCTCCCTCCCCGGCAACTGGCGGTTCTGGTCCTGCGTGATGTCCTCGGCTTCCACGCGAACGAGGTCGCCGACATGCTGGACACCACCGTGCCGTCGGTCAACAGCGCGCTCGCGCGGGCACGGTCGAGCCTGGATCGACGACAAGCGCGGCTGCCGCAGGAGTCGTCCCCCGCTGCGGGATCGCCGGCGGAGGACGCTCTCGTGGCCGGGTTCGTCCGGGCTTACGAGTCGGCCGACATCCCGGCTCTCGTCGAGTTGTTCACCGACGACGTCTTCTTGTCGATGCCACCGATGCGGCTCGAGTACGAAGGCAGGGAACCAGCGGCCCGGTTCTTCGAGCTCCTGCTCATCCCAGCCCGCAGGTACAGCCTCGTTCCAACGCGAGCCAATGGTCAGCCCGCGTTCGGTGCCTACGTCCTCGGACCCGACGGAACTCGCCACGCGACCGGCCTGTTCGCGGTCACGCTCGCGGGCAACCGCATCAGGGCGATGATCCGGTTCGAGTCCAGTGAGTTGGCGTGGTTCGGGCTGCCGCTGTCGCTTCCCGGACAGTAGACAGGCCCGCGTTCCGCTCCGATCAGTTCCGCGTCGGTCCGGTGTCTACACCGTCAGCACTGACCCAACGGAACAAGGAGTACTGCCATGGGAAAGATCGTGATCAGCACGAACATGTCGCTCGACGGGGTCATCCAGGACCCGGACGGGCAGGAAGGTTTCCGCCTCGGCGGCTGGTTCGGCGAGTTCGGCGGCAAGGACCTCGAAGCGTGGACGAGGTTGGAGACCAACGAGGCGATGAATGCTCAGGCACTGCTGCTGGGTCGGCGCAGCGATGAGTGGTTCGCCTCCCGGTGGAACGGGCGTACCGGCGAATGGGCGGACAGGTTGAACAGCATGCCGAAGTACGTGGTCTCCTCGACCCTCGAGGAAGCGAAGTGGAACAACGCGACGGTCCTCAGCGGCGACGTGATCTCACAGACCTCCAAGCTGAAGCACGAGTCGACCGGGGACATCCTCGTCTACGCCAGCTATCAACTCGTGCGCACGCTGCTCGAGCACGATCTGGTCGACGAACTCCGCCTGGTGGTGTTCCCTGTCGTGCTCGGCGCCGGGGAACGCCTCTTCAGCGAGACCAGCGACAAAGTGGCGCTGCGCCTGAGCGGCACCCGGTCCCTCGGCGATGGCCTCGCATTCCTCACCTACGAGACCGTCCGGTAGCCGACGCGCACTCTTACCCGCGTAGTTCTGGAACGTGGCCTCATCTGCCTGGGGCGATGTGTGCGAAGAAGATGTCCGTAGGCCCGTTCCGGGCTTGCGGCGTCGACAGGCCGAAGATGGCGGCGAAGCCGGTCGGGAGTCCTGCCAGGCCTTGGTATTCCCCGAACCTGTTCAGCGCGTCAGGTGCCGCGGTGCGCAGATCGGTCGGCCCGGCGACATGAATTTGCCGCCAGGTCGCGCCGCCGTCCTTGGAGGATGAGAACCACAGATCGGCTGTTGTTGCTCCGTCGCCGGGGCGGTCGTTGCGCAGGTCGTACCAGATCACTCCGACGGTCCCGTGCTTGTCGACGGCGATCGCGGGCTCGAAGGCGAAGGCGCTCACGCCGGGCAGTGTGATCCCGGTCCAGGTGCGCCCGCCGTCGCCGGACTTCACGATTCCGATTCCACCGGCGGTAGGGGAAGAGCTGTTCTCGAAGGCGGCGTAGACGGTGCCGTCAGGTCCGACGGTCGAGCTGGGGTAGCCCGGTTGCGGGAGGATCTCACCCGTCTCGGGGTCGTGGAACTCCCCGGCGAGCGGCTTGAAACCGGCCTCGACGGGCGGCAGCCAGGTACGACCCTCGTCGAGTGAGCGCGCGGTTTGGATGGACGCTCGCTGGGTCTCGAAGTCGGCGCGGGCGAAGATCGCCAGCAAGGATCCGTCCGGCAGGGCCTGGATTCGCGGTGCCTGGTCAATTGCGAACGGCCCGGCACGGTCCACGAGAACGGGCCGCGACCACGTGACCCCGCGGTCGCGAGTACGCGCGAACGAGACAGTGTTCGTCCACGGCGGATCGACGTCCAGGCGGAAATTGGACCAGGTCATGTAGGCATGGCCCGATCGCGTGGGGCTGCCGGTGATCGCGGGCTGCTCGTTACCCCCGAGTCCGGGAGCGACTGTCGCCGGTGGAGCCCATCGACGACCGCCGTTGTTCGAATGGCCGGCGACGATGGCGATCTCCTCCGGCTCGGTGGACATGAGTCCGGCCTGTCCGCCGAAGTACGCCGTACCGTCGCCGCCGAAGGAGACCCAGGGATCGCTCGCGGTGTCGGAGCTGCCGCCGGTGCAGCGCGTGAGCCCCGGGATGGTGGTGCGGCGCCACGTCTTGCCGCCATCGAACGAGGAAGCCACGACATCATCCCGGGCATTCCAAACCGGAGAGACGTCCTGCTTCCAGGTGGCAACGAGGTTGCGTGGGTTCCTCGGGTTGACCGCGATGGCCGGCTCAACCACAAGCCCATCGACCTTGAGCTCATCGTGAAAGGCCCCCGGACAGCCCACCGGGAACGGCGTCGGCCCAGAGACCGCAGTCAGCGTCTTAACCCTGTATTGCGCACCAGTCGGCGCCGAGTATTGCGTGCCAGCCGGGGCCGATCGGTCCGCCGCCGCAGCGGTAGTCGCCGCCACGAGCGAGACCGAGGCGAGCCCGCTCAGCCCAATAGCAAGACGTGTTCGCCGATTCCGTCCCTGTCGCTGCGAACTGCTCACAAGATAATTCCCGTCCCGTCGGCCATCGCCGCCCCCGCCAACGGTGGCGAATGTCAGCCTGCCCCAACGACGCCTCCGCTCCTCGAGCGGCCGGGCCTATGTCATCGCCCCATCCCCAACCCACCCACCCTGCGCCCAACCACACCCCGAAGCAATGCCGAACGAACTTCCACCGATAACGGCCGGCCCCGGCGGATCGCGCCTCCACCTGCCATGCCCGTGAAGGCGCCGATGGCGGACGCGCAGTGAAGGTGCTGGGCCGTCAGGTGAGACCGCCGGGGTGCGGAGCCTGGCGGGGTGGGCCTGGCTGTCGGCGACGGGTGTGGTGGTCGCGGCGGCGGGACGAGCGACGGAGGAGCGAGGTAGGCGGGGGGTGGGGAGCACGGCGACGGAGGAGCCGCGCGGGGGCGGCGGTCGGACGAGCGACGGAGGAGCGAGGTAGGCGGGGGGTGGGGAGCACGGCGACGGAGGAGCCGCGCGGGGGCGGCGGTCGTACGGGTGAGGTGGTAGGCCCCGTCGGACTCGAACCGACAACCCGCGGATTAAAAGGCTGCGCGATGCAGTCTCACTGGCCCACCATAGGCGTCACCAGTGTCGCCCGGCACCGGTTTGGTGTCCTTCTCCCTCTCTGGTTGACCCCAGTTCGCGTCACGAACCATGTCACGCGACCCGTGAGCAGTGGCTGATTGCGTCGATGCGGTGCGCAGGCCAGCGTCGGCCCCCAACGTCAACGAGTCGGCTCCAGATAGATCGTCTGGGCGCGCCATAGCGCATCGAGCGCGGCGGCAACTCTTCGTTGCAAGCGAGCAGGGAGAACCTGAGGGAACTCCTGCGGCATGAACATACCCACGGCGTCGATCTCGGCCGCCTGAAGTCTGATGCGGTCGAGCTCCGATGGTGAGATCTGCCCACCATCGAAAACAAACAGGAGCTTGTCGCCTTCACCGGGCGCAGGGGCCCAGTCAACAACCAGTGGGCTACCGATTGCGCGCTGCAGGCCAAGCTCTTCCAATACCTCGCGGGCGCATGCCTCGCGGGGGGTCTCACCGGGCTCGACGTAGCCGCCAGGTAAGTCCCAGAGGGGTTTGTAGTTCGGCTTGACTAGGAGCACTGCGCCAGCCAGGTCACGAAAGATGGCGCCGGCAGCGACTCGCGGCTGAGCGACTGTGAAAGCGGTGTCAGTACTCACGAACCCGACTCTAGAGGACTGCGTCGAGGCTCCAGCTACACGACGTTGATCCGCTGCGCGAGGCCGGCTAGACCCACCGATGGCTTTCCACGTTGATTCCGGATCCAGCTCTGGACCAGGTGTCTGCTGATGTAGTGATACCGAACCTGTTCAGGTGCGAGCTGCTCGGCCTCGAGCAGCTTGCTGAGAGCATCGCCAGTTCGGTTCCTCATGTTCAGCGCACGAGCGATCTCAAGCTCATGGCGGACGCGACGTTCGATCGGCATCGAAGCTGTGTTGATCTGCGGGCCGAGATCGGCCGCCACCTGAACGTCGCCTAGCTCCATGGCCGTCGAGACTCGGTGAATGGCAACGTTGGTTGGGCCGAAAGCGGTCCACAGACGGTTGTCATCCCGTCCAAGACGTCGAGCGAGATCCGCGGCGGTGTCGAGGAAGGTCTGGGTGGCATCGCGGTTCTCGGCCCTCGCCGCAGCCATCGAACCGGCCAAGAGGAGGGTCCCGTAAACCGAGAGCATGGTGTCGTCGGCATCGTCCAGTTCTGGAGAGAGGACGTCCGCGGCGTGCTCTGTCAGGTGTACAGCTTCGCTATACCGACCAGTTGAGAGAAGCGTGTGCACGACCGACCGGAAAAGCGATCCTCGCACAGCGGCATTGTCAGTCTGCTGCGCAGCCGCGAGTCCTCGATCGGACGCAATCCATGCCAGGTCGTGTTCTCCCACCTTGATGAGGGTCGTCGCGGCGGCTTGGTAGGTGAGGGCAAGTATTCCGTGCGCGCGCACGGACTCGTCGCCTTCATACGACTTTGCTGCTAGCTGGCTGTCCTGTACGAGTTCTGCGATATGGCCCGTCACATAGCCGAAGCGAGACTCTTGGTATGCCTGCCAGATTGAATCCAGATTTGCTCCGAGCCGCGCGAGCGGGAGCGGCGGGCCGTCAGCATGGTGCGTGGGCATTTGGGTGATCCGTTGGTAGTCCATCAGCGCAGATCGCAGGCCAGGAACAGTTCGTGACCCACTATCGGCGGTCCACTCAAGGAGAGATGGCTCGTTGAGCAGGTCACCAACCGCGATGTCCAGTACTTCGGCGAGGCCTCTGATCACAGACAGTCGATCGATCTCGATCCGGCCGTTCTCGACCTTGCTGAGCCAATCGACAGTCCGGCCAACCAGGCCGGCGACAACCTCCTGTGACAGCCCACGCCGGCGGCGGTACCACGCGATCCGCTCGCCGAGGCTGAGGTGCCCTGTCATCCCGCGCATGCAACCAGTGTGACAGCCCGAGGCTGAACGACCCCGGAAAGTTTTTCCGGGTTACTTGGGACAACTGCACTTTCACTAGTCCCTATGGACTCCCCAGCAGCCTCAATTTCGCCTCCTCACTCTGGAGGCAACGCGGTCGTCTGCTGCTCCAGGGCGGCGACGCGGTCTCGCAGGTCGTCGAGGTCGCGCCGGAGCTGTTCGACGGTTCCCCCCGCGTCGCTTCTCCCGTCCGCGACGAAGACTCCTACTCCGTGGGAGGAGTGCAGGAGGCCCTCTGCCCGAAGATTGTCGATCGCCTTTCGAACCGTCATCAGCGCGACGCCGAACTCGGTTGCAAGCTTCGGCCCAGCCGGCAGTTGCTCGCCAGGTTGCAGTTCGCCCGAGGAAATGGCCGCGCGGATGGTTGCTTCGACGCGTGCGTACGCCGGGCCGGGGGCATCACTCAGCTTCATGAACTAACTGTAGTCCGGACTAGCTGAGCTAGTCAGGGCTAGTATTGCGGGAACAGCTAGACTAGTCTAGTCTAGTCAAGACTAGATAACTGAGGAGAGGTAGCGATGACAACAACTGAAAGCGACGCAGCGCAGGAGAAGACGTGGCTCACGGTCGAGGAAACCGCTGAACTGATGGGCGTCTCCGCAATGACGCTCTACCGCGTCATCAACGCGGGCAGCTTTCCGGCCGTTCGGATCGGGCGACGCATCTGCGTGCCTGCTCAGGCGATCGCCGAACTGGCCACAGCGGCCCTACGCACCGGCGCGACTGTCGACACCGCCGACTGGCGATCGGTGCTGATGACGGGATGAGGCGACCGGCGTCGTCCGCCCAGAAGGAAATCAAAGACCGGCCCCGCACAGGCGCCAACCAGAACAGGGCCGGTTCTCCCATCACTCAGGTACGAGTTCGAGAGGTCTACAGCATGACTGACGAGGTGCAGGGCGGCACGGAGTGGGTGCCGCGGTTTGGGATGTTGGAGGTTCCGGCCGAGCGGGCCGCACTGATCAGGGATCTGTTCGCGCTGGCTGCGTTCGTGGCCGATCACCCCGAGTTGCCGGTGCCGGTGGTTCAGGCGCGCTTCTACGGGCTGTTTGTTGGCGATGCTGCGCAGCGGTTCGTGGACCAGTTGGCCGTTGTCGAGCACCTCGCGGCGGCGCTGCCTGGCGAACCGGTCGCAGACGAGGACGGCCGGGTCGAGGTCGCCCGGCGGATGGGTTCGGTTGAGGTCATGGCCGTCGCCTACTCGCCGGAGTCGTGGGAGCGGTTCAACGCGCGTCACTCCTACACCGCCAACGTGATCACCGAGCCGGTGGCCGGTGAGGCCCGATGAGCAGCGGCATTGAGCTTGAGCTCGCGTGGCGGATGCACGACGCGGCGAAGGAGGCGATCGACAAGGCCGACACGAAGGCGGGTTTCGCGGCGACGGTGGAGACCGCGCTGGCGGCGGTGGTGCTGACCCTGGTGTCACGGTCGGAGGCTGCGCCGCTGGTCGCGCGGGTGTTGTTCGGTGTCGCGCTGGTGGCGTTGGCGGTGGCGCTGGGTTCGGCGCTGCTGGTGGTGGTTCCGCGCTTCTACAAGCCCGGTGATGCGTTGCTGCCGGGGGAGTTTCTGTACTTCGGTGCGGTCCGCCGCCGCACGGTCGAGCAGTTGGTCGACAACCATCTGGCGCCGACGTACGGCCCGAACAGGGTCGCCGAGCCGCTGGTGGCGGTCGTCCATCACGCCAAGCGTCTGGCGGGCATTGCGTGGGCCAAGCATCAGTGGTTGCGGGTGTCGTTCGTGGCCGCCGGGGCGGGTGCCGTGTTCACGGTGGCCGGCGTGCTGATCGGTGGTGCCCGATGACGGGGCGTGCGAAGTCGTTCGGGCCGGTGCAGCTTGCTCGGCACTTGGGCTGGCAGGACTTCCAGGTCTCGCGGGCAGTGCGGCGAGGCCTGATCCCTGCGCCGGATCTGGGCAGCCGCTGGTCGACCGGGCTGGCCGACGAGCTGGTGGCGCGTGCCGACATGCTCCGGGCCGAGGTTGGGTCGCTGCCGGACATGGGAGCGACGCGGGCAGCGCTGGTGCTGGCCGAGCGGCTCGGGTGCGAGGTGACTGCTGACGCGGTGTTCGAGTTGGGTCGGCGCGAGGTGTTGCCGATCACGGACTTCTACAAGGGCAATCCGTTGTTCGATGGCGGCGAGGTCGAGCGGTTCGCCGATCGAGTGGTGCTCGCCGAGGCGATCGAGGCAGGTCGCTGCGTGACTGCCGACGAGGCCGCCGTGTACCTGCGGATCCGCCGGGCCGATTTCGACCACCTGGTCCGCGCCGGGCGGGTCACGGCCGCGCGGTGGGTCTACGGCTCGTATCGCCGTTCCAGGCGCGCTGCCCCGCTGGTTGCGCTGTACCGGGTCGTTGACCTGGACGCGATCCAGGCCGCCTCGGACATCGATTGGGTCGTTGTCCGGGCCACCGAACGAGGCCGGGTCTCGCCGCTGGCGGCGTTGCCGACGGCAACCAACAACCAGAACGGGTCCGACGACGAGGAGGTGCAGTGATGAACAGGCGACCGACCGCCCGCGAGGGCGTTGTGATGCCGAAGTTTCTGGCCCTGTCGCTGCTGCTGGTGCTGGCGGGTTTCGCGCTGGTGCGGCTGGCGCCCTCGGCTTCGGCGCCGGTGGGACTGGTGGACGGTGCGGTGCGGGCAGGGTGGTGGATGACCGGTGTCGGTGGCGTAGGTCTGGTGACCGGCCTGCTCCTGTTTTGGCGGGTCGGTACCGGCCTGCTGCTGGCGGTGCCGTTGTGGCTGCTGCTGGCCGGCGCGGTCGCCACGGCTACGCACATGGACGGTGGCGCGGGCGGCTGGCTGATCACGGCCGGGCTACTGGTGGCGCTGTCTCTGGGTCTGCTCGCGGTGAACCGCACGGTCGGCGCGGGGGCCGTGTTCGCGGCCTGGCTGGTCTATGCGGGACTGCTCGCGCGGGTGCTGCCGGCCTCTGCCGGTGTGCACGGCTGGTGGTGGGTCGCGGTACTCGCCGGTGTCGCCGTGTTGGTGGCGACGGTGGCGCGGGTGGTGTTGTCGCGGTCGAGCTCGCGAGGCCTGCTGCGCAAGCTCGGCCGGGCCGGCCGGGAGACAGACGGAATGGCGTCGTCGGTGGACGTGTTCAAGGGCGCGTCGGCGCGGGTGCTGCGCCGCAAGGCAGCCCAGCTTCGCCCGCACCTGGCGCACGTTTCGCGCTGGGCGCGGCGCCGGACCAGTCTGGACGAGCTGGGTGTGAAGATCGCCCGTGTCGGGCTGGTCTCGGTGTGGTCGTCGGCCGAGGATCACACGATCACCTTCGGCGGTCCGCGCAAGGGCAAGACGCAGCAGATCATGAAGTACGCCCGCAAGGCGCCGGGCGCGTTGATCACCACGTCGACCAAGCTCGACCTGTTGGAGCACACCTACCAGCGGCGCGCTCAACGTGGCCCGGTGTGGCTTTTCGACCCGTCCGGTGTGATCCAGCCCGGATCGAAGCTCGCGGCGGCGCTGGCCGCCGACGACCGGGTGACGTTCGTCCGGTTCAACCCGCTGAACGGGTGCGAGGTCGCGGCCACCGCGATGGACCGCGCCGCCGACCTGATCGACGGCGTGGGGCGTTCGACCGACGGTGGCGGCGAACGGTGGGACGGCTTCGCCAAGCACGTCTTGAAGGCCTTGTTGCACGCCGCCGCGCTGGGCGGCTACTCGATGTACGACGTGCAGCGCTGGGTCGCGTCCCCGACGGATCACGCGATGCGCGAGGTGCTCTACGAGCTGAAGCTGGCCGGTAAGAAGGCCGAAGGGATGATGTCGGACGCGACGCAGTTCTTCAAGAACAACCCCGCCACCCAGTCCTCGATCACGACCGGGATCATGCCCGCACTGTCGTGGCTGTCGGTCGAGTCGGCCGTCGAGGCGTCCGCGCCGGGCGGGCAGCAGTTCGACATCGAGACGCTGCTCGCGACGCACGGCTCGGTGTACCTGCTGGGCAAGGACGACAACAAGATCGCGCCACTGGTCACGTCGCTGACCGCTGACCTGGCCCGTCGGGCCGAGCAGATCGCTGCCGGCCTGCCGGGGCAGCGCCTCGACCCGTTCCTGACGATGGTGCTGGACGAGGCCGCGCTGATCTGCCTGATCCCGCTGGACAAGTGGTCGGGCGACTTCGGGTCGCGTGGGATCTGCATGCACATCGCGGCCCAGTCCAGGGCGCAACTGCGCAAGCGGTTCGGTGACGCCGCGACCGGTTCGCTGCTGACCAACACCGCGACCAAGGTCGTGTTCGGCGGGTCCGGCGACGACGACGACCTGAAGTACTGGTCGACGCTGGCCGGTGAACGCGACGAACCGGCCATCACCCGCGACCGCGCCACGGGGTCCAAGCAGGAATCCCTGCGCCGCACGCCGGTGCTGACGCCGGGCCAGGTCGGAGAGCTGCGGGCGCGGCAGATGCTGGTGATCAGCAACAACATGCCGCCGGTCGTTGTCAAGACCCGGATGTACTACCAGACCTGGGATGTCCGCGCCGAGCGGTACGCCGCGAAGGCCCAAGCAGCCCGCGTTTGGTTCCTCGAGCTGCCCCTGGTCAAGGCCGGTACGGCGGCAGCCGAGCGGGCGGTCGACGGGGCCGGGCAGTGGCTGCTGTCGCGGTGCTCGTGGATGCTCGCGCCGCTGACCGGTGACGCACAGGTCGCGGCCGGCGGCCATGTCGTCGACCCGGTCCCCGATGCAGCACGTGCCGCCGTTGGGATGCGGAGCCGGGTCGCCGCCGCGATGTCGTGGCTGGACACCACCGACCCGCTGCGTGAACTGGTAGCCCGAGGCCGCCTGAACCGATCGACCCGCCAGGCCCGCGCGGCGCTCGCCGCCCGCGACACGACCCGCACAGCAGAGCGCGCGCTGGTCGGCCGCGACGACAACGGCGGCCAGTGATGACGACACACGACGAGCGCCCAGGCGTTCAGTGGGTGGAGTTGTGGGACGGCCGGTCGTGGCCGGGCCGGGTCCGCAACGGCCTGCCGGAGTTCCAGTTCGGGCAGGCCCCAGCCGGGTTGTCGACCCGTCGGCAGCTCCGCGCACGGGGGCTTTGCCGGGGCGGTCAGGAGCCGTTCGCGCGGCTGACGTGGAAACGCGATCAGCGGTTCGCGTGGCTGTACGTGGACGCAAAGGCCAAGCAGAAGCGGACCCCGACCGCCAAGCAGCTCGACGCCGTCGAGAAGGCGCTGGCGGCGCGGAAGGTGTGCGCCGAGTGCGGCCCGGTCGAGCACTACGTGCGCACCACCGACCAGCTGTGCGGCGACTGCCACACCGCCGGCGTCGCACCCACCGCGGGCGGCACGGACGGCTGGCGCACTGTCCACGACTGGCAGACCCAAAGCACCACTGGCCGGGCCGACACCACCAAGCAGGTCGACACCAGCGACACCGACGGCGCGGTGCAGGCCGACGACGACGGGTCCGATCAACCGGTGGTGGCGGCAGGGCGGGCCGCTGAGGCGCTGGCCCGTACTGCGGACCGAATCGCTGCCGCCGAGGCGGCACAGCGCGATGAGGAGCTGGCGCGCTGGCACGCCGACGACGACGCCCAGCGCGCCACCGATCAGGCCGACGCGAGCACCGATCAGCAATGGACCTACGACGAGAGGGGCGTGGCATGACAACCCCGGCCGCGACCTACGACGAGCTCGCCGCGCGGCTCACAGTGCAGGGAGAAGAGGACTGATGCAGTACGACGACGACAAGGACCCCGGCACCGCCGCGCTCGCGGCGACGGCCGGGCTGGCCCGCCAGCTCGACGCGATCGAGCGCGAGGTGTACACGCTGAAGCGGGGCGTCGACCAGGCCGCGACCAAGGACCGCGTCAAGAGCCTGGAAGGTGCAGTCGCGTCGCTCGGCAACACGGTCGCGGCGTTCGACGACATGCTGGCCCGGCTGACCAAGCCCGCCCGGCCAGGTAAGAGCACCGGCGACGACGCCGAGTCCGATGGCGGCCCAGAGCCGATGCGTTCGTGGCTGCGGCTGCCCGAGGGCGACGTGGCCGCCGTCGAGACGGTGCTGGCCGAGCTGCTGCCATGGATGGAGTCCATCTACCTGCGCTACGCGACGGCGCGTGAGTCACTGCCGCCGTGCTGGCTGTGGCACCCCGAGGTCGTCGAGGAACTGCTGTGGCTGATGGACGCCTGGTCGGCCGCCTACCAAGGCGATGAGGCCTGCAACAAGCTCGTCGGCGACTGGCACGACCGGCAGCGACCGGGCGTCTCCCGCCGGGTCGGTGAGTACGCGGCGGGCTGCAACGTGCTGGAGCACCGCGACAACGCCTCCACTCGCGCGGTGGTGGTGCCGCTGGCGACCGAGGCCAACCCGTTCGTGACCTGGTGGGCAGACGACCGCGGCGACACCGGCCCCGCACCGACCCCTGAGCAGATCCGCGCCGGCCGCACGGGCTTGTCCGCTGTGCCCGACACGGCTGGAGGACACCGATGAACAACCCCCTGATCACCCTGTCGGCAATCGACCTGCCGAGCTGGGCGCCGGACCAGGTC
Organism: Kribbella sp. NPDC051620; assembly: GCF_044453825.1. Classification (NCBI taxonomy): domain Bacteria; kingdom Bacillati; phylum Actinomycetota; class Actinomycetes; order Propionibacteriales; family Kribbellaceae; genus Kribbella; species Kribbella sp. NPDC051620. The sequence goes on along the minus strand of NZ_JBITDB010000007.1, from coordinate 220,747 downwards.
ACAGGCCCGATGCTGGTCGCCGGCGGCGCCGGTCTATTGACGATCGCCGCGCTGGTGGCGGCTGTGGTGTGGGTGACCCGCCGCGCTGTTCGCGCCGTATCTACTGCGGTCGAGTCGGGCCGGTGGACGACCCGCCGCGTGCTGATCGTGGTCGCGATCATGGCCGCGCTCGGCGTCGCCGGGATCGGCGGTGCCCGGTCGTTCGGCGCGGTGTCGGAGAAGTTCGACAGCCCGCTGGTGCCGTTGGTTGCCGACGGCATGATCATCGCCTGCACCGCGCTGCGGCTCGCGGCCCTGACGCGCGGCTGGCGGATCCCCGGCGCTCTCGTGACGACGTATGTGTTCATCGGCGGCACGGTCTGGCTGAACATCGACACCGCCACCGGGATCGCCGACGCTCTGGCGCACGCCCTCGCGCCGCTGGCCTACGCGGTGCTGGTCGAGATGCTCGCGCATCTGCTGCGCCTGCACATGAAGCTGGCGCAGCCCGCGAAGCCGCGACTGTCGGCGCTGACCTGGTTCACCTCGCCGGTGATCACGACCCGCGTGTGGCTGCACCTGTCGCGGACCGGCGCGGACGACCCGGCCGAGGCGCGGGCGCTGGTTCAGCAGGTCGTGCGGATGGCGTCGCGGCTGGCGACGCTGTGCCCCAGCTACAAGCTGTGGCCGTTCGACCCGGCGAGGGCCGCGCGGTCGGCGTGCCTGCAAACGATTCGCGACGGCCTGCTGTCGGCCGGCGAACTGGCAGCGCTGCTCCCGGCCGCCGGCCGCCTGACGCCGGGTGAACTCCTCGGCCTGGTCGACTCGGCCGCACTCGGCCTCACCATCGTCAACCCGGCTTCGCCGGTGACCGGCGACGTACCCGATGCCGTCTCGGATCGGGCACCGGAGGTCACTGGTGCACCGCTGTGGCTGGTCGCGTTCCTGATCGGTGCACTCCGCACCGCACCGCAGACCGCACCGATGCCGCCCGCGACCCGCACCGAAGCACCCGCATCGGAGTGCACCGAGGCCGGTCGCGGTGCACCCGCACCGGTGCACGCACCGCACCGCACCGACAACCCCACCGAGGCTGCTGCGCTCGTCGTCGAGAAGCCGAGCGACGACGAGTTGCTGGCGGTGGTGCAGCGGCACGCCGCCGCGCACGGCGGTGCACCCCTTAGCCAGCGCGAGATCCGCCGCGCCACCGAGGAGGCCTTCGGTACGGCGGTTGGCTTCGGCCGCGCCAAGCGGCTTCAGGAGGCGGCGGGGTGGGCCGACTCTGCCGCCACGGCCGAGGGGGCGGGGGAGGCCCCTGAGCAGACGCGCGGCCAACTGCTGCTCCTCGCAGCGGCCGGGGAAGCCGACACCAACGACCTCACCGAAACCCGAGTCGAAGACTCCACCGACCTCGATCTCGAAACGAGCAGCAGCCGATGACCGAACACAGCAAGGAGCAATCGACCATCACTCAGCAAGAAGCCATCACCTCAGCACCCAGCACGTCAACAACAGTCCTCGCCACAGCCAGCAGCACAAACCCAACCCCAAAGATCGATCATGCACACCCATGCATCACGATCAAGTGGAGCCCCGACTCCGCTTCGCGTCGTCGGTACGGCCTGCCGCCTTCGGCGGCCCAGGGGCTGGCTCGGCCGGTCACGGCAGGTGGTGCGGCATGGCTGTGATGGGGATGCAGAGCGGTCATTCCGCGAGCTATCTGACCGGGTCGGTTGCGACCGGGCGGGAGAACTACTACACCGGCGCGGTCGCGGCCGGCGAGCCGCCGGGGCGCTGGTTCGGCCGCGGTGCTGAGGCGTTCGGCCTGGCGGGAGAGGTCGACACCCAGGACATGACCGCGCTGTATGAGCGCTACCTGGACCCGCGTGACGCGCGGTTCCGCGACCCGGCGCTGTGGGAGGAGGCCGACACGCTTGGTCACACCGGGCGGGCGTACAAGACCGAGGCCGAGGTGTACGCGGCTGCACTGGCCAAGGAGCCCGGTGCATCCGCGGAGCGCCGCGAGGAGTTGCGGGCCGAAGCGGGTGCATCGGTGCGCAGCAACGTGTCGTTCTTCGATGCGACGTTTTCGCCGCAGAAGTCGATCACGGTGCTGCACACAGCGTTCGAGGCCCAAGAGGTGGAGGCGCTCGGTGCAGTCGAGGCGGCCCGCGGTGCACTGGCCGGTGCACGCCGGTCCGGTGACCGCACCGCGGTGCACCGCTTCGTCGGTGCGGTGCGCACCGCTCAGCGCGAAGCGGTGCAGTGGGGTCAGCGCCGCCAGGCGATCGAGGACGCGATCTGGGCCGGGAACAACGCGGCCTTGTCGTACTTGCAGGACAAGGCCGGATACACCCGTGTCGGGCACCACGGCGGGGCCGCCGGCCGCTGGGCCAAGACACCTGATCTGACCATCGCGTCGTTCTTCCAGCACGACAGCCGCGACCACGACCCGCAGTTGCACATCCACAACGCGATCCTCAACCGGGTCCAGGGACCCGACGGTAAGTGGCGCACCCTGGACGGGCAGGCGCTGCACCGGGTCAAGCCCGCCGCTTCGGCGGTGGGGGAGCGGGTGATGGAGCAGCACCTCGCGCGGGCACTCGGGGTGCAGTTCGTGATGCGTCCGGACGGCAAGTCGCGCGAGATCGCCGGGGTCGACCAGACGGTCATGGACTTGTTCAGCAAGCGGCGGCGCGCGATCACGAAGAAGACCGCGCCGCTGGTGGCTGCGTTCGAGAAGAAGTGGGGCCGCGAGCCGAACAACCTCGAACTCGCCTGGTTGCAGGAGACCGCGACCAAGGCGACCCGCAAGGCGAAGTCGCACGACGGCGAGACCTACGAGGCGCGGTTGCAGCGCTGGGACGCCGAGCTGCGCGCCCACCTGCGCGGGGGACTGGCCAAGGTTGCCGCCGACGTGCTGGCGACCCGGCAGCGGCAATGGCTGCCCGGACGGATCAACAGAAGCAAGGTCCTCGAGTTGGCGCTGGCCGATGTGCAGTCCAAGCACGCCACCTGGCGCGCGGCCGACCTGACCCGCGCGATCAGCGACGCGCTGCCCGACAACCTCGGCAACGTGCGACCCGCGCGGGTGACCCGGCTGCTGGACAAGCTGACCGAGCGCGGTCTGGCGATGGCGCAGCAGGTCGACACGAAGAACCGTGGCCAGGCCGGGGAGCTGCCCGACGCGTTGGTGCGCAGCGATGGCCTGTCGGCCTACGAGGCGCCGGGCGCTGCCCGGTACGTCACCCCGGACCACCTCCGGGCCGAGCGGAAACTGGCCTCGGCCGGCTATGCCCGTGGCGCGGAGGCGATGACCACCGCCGCGACGGATCTGTTCGTGAAGGAGCTTGCCGCTGCCGGGTTCGAGCTGGGCGCGGACCAGGCCGCCGCGGTGCGCGGGGTGTTGTCGAGTGGGGCGAAGGTCGAGACGCTGGTCGGTCCGGCCGGTACCGGCAAGTCCCGCGTCGTCGGCGCACTCGCCAAGGCGTGGCAGGACCCGGACCTGTGGGGCGGCCAGCAGCACCGGATGGTGGGTCTTGCCGCGTCCCAGGTCGCGACCGAGGTGCTGGCCGCTGACGGTGTGACGGCGATGAACATCACCCGTTGGCTCGACACCCAGCGGTCGCTGGCGATGGATATCACCTTCGACGCACGGTGGGAGGCCTGGCGGCTGCGGGCCGGTGACCTCGTCGTGGTCGACGAGTCGGCGATGGCCAACACCAGCGACCTGGCAGAGATCCACGCCAAGTGCGAGCACGCCGGCGCGAAGCTGCTGCTGGTCGGCGATCACCGCCAACTCGCCGCCGTCGGCGCCGGCGGCGGGATGGAGCTGGTCACCGCGAACGCACTGACCCACGAGCTGGTCGAGACGCGCCGCTTCCGCGCGGGTTGGGAGGGTCCGGCGTCGCTGCGGCTGCGCAGCGGTGACCAGACCGTGCTGGCCGAGTACCACAAGCAAGGCCGCATTCTTGACGGCGGACACATCGAGTCCGCGCAGCGCTCGGCGATCGACGCGTGGCTGGGCGACCACCTCGACGGCCTGCACGCGTTGCTGATCGTTGACAGCAACCTGCAAGCCGCCGAGGTGTCGGCGCAGGTCCGTGCCCGGCTGGTCGAGTACAAACTGGTCGACGACGAGCGCACCGTGGCGCTCCACAGCACCGGCAACCGCGCCGGCCGCGGCGACCTGATCCAGACCCGGCTCAACGCGTGGCAACTGAACGGGTACCGCGGCAACACCCGCGCGGTGTTCAACCGCGACGAGTTCGAAGTGGACTGCGTGCTGGACGACGGGTCGCTGCGGGTGCTGCCACTGCTCCAGGGCACCCGCACCCCGGTGCCCGGCGAATCGCTGGTTCTGCCCGCGCAGTACGTCCGCGATCACGTCGCGCTCGGCTATGCCGCGACCGTGCACTCATCGCAGGGCATGACGGTCGATTCAAGTCATCTGGTCACGACGCAGAACACATCCCTGTACGCGCTGTATGTCGCGATGACCAGGGGCCGGGCCAACAACACCGCGCACGTCGTCACCCAGGCCCTGGCCAAGGAGTCGGAGTTCGGCCAGACCAACGACGCGGTGCAACGCTCGCCGTTGTCGGTGCTGCGGGCAACGTTCGACCTGGACGACCCGCAACTGTCGGCGTTGCAGGCAGCCGCCGAGTCCGCTGCCGAGGCGAACCGGTTGCGGACACCGGCCGAGCTGCTGGCCGACGGGATCGCGCTGGCGACCGCCGATCGCACCAGCGGGTGGCTCGACGAGCTGACGGTCTCCGGTGACCTCACACTGGCGCAGCGCAGCGCGCTGTCCACCGAGGACGGGGCCGGGACGTTGGCCAGCCTGCTGCGGCAGGTCGAGCTGGCAGGCAAGGACGCACGCCAGGTGCTGACCGACGCCATCCGGCGACGCAGCCTCGACGGTGCCCGCAAGCTCAGCTATGTCATCCAGGACCGGATCAAGCACGCCGGCCCGTTCGACCCGGACGGGGACACCTACATCGACCGGCTTCCGCAGGTCGACAACCCGCAATGGGCGGCCTACCTTGCCGACCTGGCACGCGAAGCCGACGCCCGCACCGTCGAACTCGGCCACCAGGTCGCGGCCGAGCAGCCGCAGTGGGCAGTCGAGGCGTTCGGGCCGCCACCCGCAGCCGACAGCGCAGCTCGCGACGAGTGGACCACCCGCGCCGGGCAGGTCGCCGCGCACCGTGAAGTCATGGGCTACGACGCCCCCGACGACGCACTGGGCCGGCCCCCGAAAGCCGGGCAGGTCGAGGCGTACGCCTCGTGGCGGACCGCCTGGCGTGCACTGGGCCGGCCCGAAGCCGACCACGCCGAGGCGTCGATGTCGAACGGGCAACTACGGGTCCGGGTCCGCGCCTGGCAGCGCGAGCTGGCGTGGGCCCCGCCGTATGTGAACCAGGAACTGGCCGGAACCCGGCAGAACGCCGACCGCGAACGCCGCACCGCGACGCTGCGCACCGCCGAAGCGGAGGCGTGCAACGACGAATCGACCCGCGCGCGGATGCGGGAAGAAGCCGAACAGGCCAAGGCGCTGGCCGAAGCGCTCGACCTGCGCGCCGCCGAACTGCAGACAGTCGACGACGCCCGCGCGGTGTGGCTGGCCCACACCGCCCAGACCAAAGCCGCCGGTGAACGCGCCGAGTACGAGCTCAAGAGACGCGGCATCGACAACACCGACACCGGCCCCACCGCAGCCGAAGTCCTCGACGAGCTGGATGCCGAAGACACCCACGAAGACACCCACGACGACGCAGATTGGCGCTTCGTCGACGAACAGGATCTGGCCGAGGTTGCCGACGCCCGCGAACGCGACTACGCCGAGGCCCAGCCGGGTGACGAGTTCGTCGAGGCCGAGCTCGTCGATGACCAGCTCGACTCCGCATCCGAAGAGCAGCTCGACGAATCCGAGTTCGTAGACGCCGAGGTCGTTGCCGATGACAACACCAGCGCAGATCTCGACGACACGGCCGACGAGACCACCACCGATGCGGCCGACATGGATCGGGCACGCGAGGAGCTCGCTCCAGTCGATGTCCGCGAGATCGCCGCAACCGAGCAGCCGGTGGCCGAGGCCGACACCCCGACTGTGCCGAGCGCAGACGAGACCGCCGAGGCGGCCCGGCGCGCGAAGCGAGCGCTGATCGAGGTCCAGCACCGCCACGCGATCGACGAAAGCCACGACGCCGGCGCGGACGACGCCGCCCGCGATGACGAGCTGGCTCGTTGGCACGCCGACGACCAGCTCCGTGCCCGCGAACAGCAGATGACACACGATGCCGCGCTGGTCATAGACCGACGCGACGACTAACCACCCACCGCAAAGGAGCACACACCATGACCGATCAACCACGCTGGCAGCAGCAGATGCTGGCCCAGCCGTCCGGACAAGCCAGAGCGCCTCAGCAGCACACAGCAAACACCAGCCGACCCCCGACAGCAGCGGCAGAAACCGATCTGTCCACGATGGCCGGCCAGGACCAGTGGGCGAGTGTTGACGATTGGATGGAGCACGGGACGCCGCCTGATCTTGGGCACAGCGAGTTCATTCGTCGTCTCGCGCGGCAGGCCGACGCTATGGTCGCGGCCGGTGATCTCGACACGGCCAGTCGGCTGCGGACCGTCGCCGACCAGATCAGCGACCACGCCCAAAATGACGAGTCGTCAGCCATGAGCGCCGCGATCGACGCCCCGGATCGGCAGGTGTCCATCGAGCAGTCCCGCGCGGAAGCGCGGGCGGACATGGACCGGCTCCTGGCCCTCTACGACCTCCAACTTGCGCCCGCCCTGCTAGACGAGCAGCACACCGAGAACGACCAGCAGCAGTCCAGCAGCGCCACGCACGAGAGCGACTACGAGGCCGGGGCGCGGTTGCAGCGTGAACGCGGCATCGAGCGGGCCGTGCAGCACGCCTACGGGATGGCCGACGTCGAGACTGACTTCCCGTCGGCGTGGCTCGAACTCGAGTCGCTGCACGGCGAGCTGCTACGAGAGGCCCGGCAGGCCGGCCGCGAACCCTACAGCCGCGAAGACATCGACGCGGCCGTGGCCCGGATGACCCGTGATGGAGCAACCGACGGCAGCACAGTGCGGCTGAGCACCGATCCAGACACCGGCCGCGCCCGTGTCATCTTCGAGGACCCAGCCCCTGCAGCGCGCGACGATCTCACCGACACACCGGCCGCGACGGCCGACACTGACCACCAGGTCGCCGCTGAGGTCGTCGCCGACGAGTCGTTGTCCGATGACGGCGCTGAGTTCGCGGAGAAGTCCATCGAAGAACACTTCGAGGACTCCATGGAACACGAAGCCGCCCTTCACTACGGCGACCTCGACCACACCGAGAACCTCGACGCCGCCGATGGCACCGAGGACCCGGTACGTGTGGAGCTGCGGGGAAAAGGCTGGCTCGGTGACCCGCTGACCGATGCGGACAGGGAGACCGCGTGGAAGGCCAGCGGCGGCCTAACCGCCGAACGGGAGCGCCCGCCGTACGGCGACTGGGCTGCACCCAGCTCCGACCAAAGCCAGGAGCCAACCCGCATGGTCGAGGACCAGGCCGCCGAGACCCACAACGACAACAGCGACGACGCGGCCAACTCCGGTGTTTCGGAGTCGAGGAAGGCAGCCGAGGCTGCACCGGCCGTAGAGAAATCGGCCGATGCGAAAGTGGCCGATGAGCCGGTTGCGGTGGCCGAGACGACGGCGTGTGCGGTCGCGGTGACGCGTGCGCGGTGTGTGGTCGATCGGGCGCGGCAGCAGCTCGACGCCGCGGAGCAGGAATCCGCGACCGAGCGTGATGAGGAGCTGGCGCGCTGGCACCGCGACGACACCGCAGCACAGGCAGAAAACGAGCACCGCAAGGACACGAGCGCGGCGCAGGTCGATGGCCCGGCGGGTCTGTAGCGCGAAGCGCTGACCAGGCTCTCCCGCCCCTGGCGGGCGGGAGAGCGACCCGGCCCTAGGGGGCCGGAGCAAGAACAGCCTGGCGCGGGTATGGCGGGCGGCTAACAGACCGTCCCCCTCCACCCGAATCGGTGCTGGCCGTTCTCACCTGGAGGACGGCGGCGCTCGCTTCGCTCACCGGTCGCTGCGCTCCCTCGCACTTGTCCACCACGTGACAACGGCCAGCACCGATTCGCGCGGAGCCTCTTGGACGGCCTGTTAGGCGGCAGTAGCCGGCAGGCCCCCAAGAACGGGGCTGCCGCCAACACAACGCCCACCAGCGACCAGGCGCCAGGGAGCACACCATGACCAAGAAGCAGACCGCCGGAACCCCCACCCCATGCCCCAAGTGGTGCAACCCGAAGAAGCACGTTCTGTGCGGCGGACCGCTGTGCTGCCCGCACGTGCACGAGAAGCCCCGACCGGCCCGCAAGACCCGGACGAAGCTCTTCTCCCGGTCGGGCTGGTGACGGCCGATGATGGCAACTAAGCGCACCCGTACGGCGGCGCACCGACCAGCGGCCCGGCAGCGCCGGTTCCGGCACGACACCCTGACCGCCCTCGACCTCTTCTCCGGATTCGGCGGCCTCACCCAGGGCATCGAGCGCGCCGGGTTCGAGGTGATCATGGCCGCCAACCACAACTCCTACAAGGTCGAGGTCCACGAGGCCAACCACCCGACCACCGAGCACTGGATCGCCGACCTGGCCAACCCGGACTCCTCCGACTACCACGACGTACGGGACCTGCCGGCTGCCGATCTCGTCGCCGCCGGTGTCTCGTGTGTGAACCACTCTCCCGCGAACACGATGAAGGCCTACGAAGAGGGCCTGACGTTGTTCGACATGGAAGACCCCGACTACGACGACCGCGTGACCCGCTCCGAACGTGATCGGGCGACAGCCAACTGCGTCCTGCACTATGCCGCGACCCATCACCCGCGCATGATCCTCGTCGAGTGCACGACCGAACTGCAGTCGTGGGGCAAGCTCGTTCCAGGGAAGAAGAAGGTCGGCGACGGCTCGACGTACCGGTGGTGGCTGAAGCAGTTCGATCTCCTCGAGTACCGCTGCCAGGTGTTGTTTCTGAATTCGATGTTCTTCGGCGTCGGCCAGTCCCGCAATCGCGGCTACTGGGCATTCACGAAGAAGTACCTGCCCAAGCCGGATCTTGAGCACCGACCGGCGGCCTGGTGCAAGCGGTGCGACACCGTGGTGGAGTCGTTCCAGTCGTGGAAGACGGGAATCCCGCCGACCGGCTCGGTGTCCTACGGCAAGCAGTACGAGTACGGCTGCGTGTCCTGCCGTCGCCCGGTCGTGCCGCAGTTCACGCCGTCGCTGGCCGCACTGGACCTGTCCAACCTGGGCACCCGGATCGGTGACCGAGACAAGCCCCTCGCGCCATCGACCATGGCCCGCATCGAACGAGCCCGTCAACGGCTCGGTGAGTTCCCGGCCGTGCTCATGCCCGCCAAGGCAACCCGGGGGAGTGAGCGGCACCCGTGGCAGCCGATGTCCACCCAGACCAGCCAGCAAGAGACCGCCATTCTGTCCACCGGCGCGCTCTTGGCCGTTGCAGGCAACACCTTCGAGCGGGCAGGGTCTGACTGCCGCACCCGCGATTTCTCCCAGCCTCTGCCCGCGCAGACCGCCACCAATGCGATGGGTTTGATCACACCACCCGTAGCAGCCGCGGTCACGCAGGAGCAGGCAATGCTGCTTGCCGTTGACAACTTCCAGGGGGCCGCACGCGGTGCAGGTGATCCGTTGCCGACACAGGGTGGTTCGGAGACGATGGGACTTCTGTCGAGTGCCGTCCTTCCGTTCCGGAAGAACACCACGCCCACGATGCACGCTGAGGCGATGCCGACCGTGACGGCCGAGCAGGTCCCCGGCTTGCTGTTCGCGAGCTGGTACAAGCAGAACGGTTCGACCGGCACTGAGACCGCACCGCATCCGCTCACTGATCCGCTCGGCTCGCTGACATCTCGCGACACCACCGCACTCGTGTTCGCCGAGTGGCACCAGACACTGTCCGAGAGCCCAATTGAGGACCTTCAGTTCCGGATGATGGGGCCCCACGAGATCGGCCGAGGCTGCGGCTTCGACCCCGACTTCGGCGACCACCAGGGCACCTACATCGTCTGGGGATCAGCCCGCGACCAGGTCGACGGCTACGGCAACGCCGTCACGCCTGCTGTCGGCGAATGGATCGGTACCCGGATGCGAGCAGTGCTTCACCGCGAACACACGGCCGCCTAAGCCCACACCAACTACTCAGACCCTCTGGGGGAGGGCCCGTGCGTGGACCGGCGGGCCCTCCCCGCAACCCAAACCACACAAGGAGATCCGGTGACTGAACCACAGGAAGTTCCGGCGAGCGCCGTACAGCTTGACCTGCTCGCCGAACTCGACCCCGGCAACTTCTGCGTCATGGTCACCCCGCCCGGCGACCGCTGGCTCGTGTCTTCGATGACCGAGCTCACAGAGTCGAGCCGCTGCGGCGGCCTCTACACCAGCAACGTGCACGCCCGGAAATGGGTCAACGCTGCATGCGGCGCGTACTGGGGTCCAGAACTCTCGTTCCACGTCAACACCGACGGCTGGCGGCAAGAGGCCGGCCAATGAGAGATCAGCACACAGCAGTCCCAAATCACCAACCCACCAGGGAGAATCCGAGATGACCACACCACCCACCAGTGCTGAGGCTCAGGGCAACGACCCCGCGGAGCCGGACGACTTCGAGATCGCCCATACCGCGATCACCCGCGCGATCCGCGCGATCAACAACGAGCAACGTGCAGGAGACGGAGCCGAGTTCATCACCCACGTACTGGCGACGGTCGCGGCCAACCTCGGCGGCACGTCGGCCGTGGTCGGCGCGCGATCCGGGTCGTGGGAGGCATCGGGCGTCACCGATTTGCTGCACAGCACCGTCGGCGCGGACGACGACTACCTGCTGACCTACCGCACCGAACCGATCGAGATCGTGGCCAGCAGCCTGTACGAGCTCGATGACCTGAGGATGTATGAGACTTACGAAGCCAGCGTGAGTCACATCGGGCGGGTGCTGTTCGGTGACCGCTGGACACCGGGGCGTGGCCGGCTGACGGTGGCTGAGCTGGACCAGCTTGAAGACGTGCACGGCCACCTGGCCGAGCTGGAGCAAGCCGACCGGAGCGACTACGAGAGCCGGTTCGCCGCAGTCGTGCAGGCACGGTGGGAGGATCTGCGCGCCGGGGAGCCGTGGCGCTACCCCGAAAGGCTCCAGGTGACGGTCCGGTTCGTCCCCGATAGCGCTGAGGATCGTGCCCTGACTGAAGGCTGGGGCGACGACGTGGCCAGCCGGCTCTACCAGTACGCCCGAGAGAACACGCTGCTGCCCGGCAGTGACGCCAAGCCGGACTGGTCGCCTGGTTTCGTCGACCGCCTCTTGGTCGATGGTCACTGGCCGCACCTGCGCGTCCCCGAACTGGCCCGCTTCGGCACCCCCGACACTGGCAACGACCCGAGGAGCTGACCGGCATGGACACCAACACCCCCGGCGCGGTGGGCGCGCCCTACGTCAGCACCTGCCGCGCGTGCGGAAGCGAGTGGCCGTGTGCACCGGGCAGCGCCTGGGCCGCCGGGCACGAGCCGTTCCCGATCCCACCTGGCGCGGTGTTGACCACGTCAGAGCACGTGACGACCCTGATCGAGTGGACCCTGGGCGCCGGCGTCGCGGTGGTGATCGACCGGCACGCCACGCCGTGGCTGCTGTTCGTGAACGAGGACGGAGACCAGTTCGCTATGACGGTTGAGTGCCCCGACGACGAGCTGGGGCCGTTCTGCGAACCCGGCGCATTGCCCGTTGATCGTGGCCCGTTGCTGCTGCTGTTCGACGGCGAGCTCGCTGCCGTTCCGGGGATGGGGTTGGACCGGTGACTGTGCCTGGCCGGCGCCGCAGTCAGCGACCGGTGACCGATCCTGTCCACCAGATGCTGAGCCGGGCCGCGCACTGGCACGCCGACCGGGGGCTCGCGGTGTTCCCGTTGGCGCCCGGACGCAAGGTGCCCGCTGTTGCCAAGGACTGGGAGGCTGCGGCGACGACGGACCACCGCTCGATCGCCCGCACGTGGAGAGAAGCGCCGTACAACATCGGTGTAGCGACTGGGCCGTCCGGGTTGCTGGTCGTGGATCTCGACCTGCCCAAGACGCCCGATGACCTACCGCCGGTGGAGTGGGGTTCTCGAGGAGCGGCCAGCGGCGCGGAAGTGCTCGCGTTGATCGCGGCGGATCACTCAGTGAGCATGTCGGCCACCTACACGGTCACCACGCCATCGGGCGGCCAGCACCTGTACTTCCGGCAACCCAGCGACCAGCAGTTCCCGAACAGCGCCGGGCGGATCGGATGGAAGATCGACACCCGCGGCCACGGTGGCTACGTCGTCGGCGCCGGATCAACCATCGGCCAGCGCCACTACACGAGTGCCGGCACCCTGCCCCCGCAAGCTCTGCCCGACTGGATCGCCCAGACCCTCACCGCTCCCGATCACGCCGAACCAAGACACGAGCCTGCTTCTGTGCCCAGGCACAGCGATGCGTATGCGATGGTGGCGCTGACCGGCGAACTCGACAAGCTCCTGACAGCGACCGAAGGCCGACGCAACCACGCTCTCAACGCCGCAGCGTTCGCGCTCGGCCAACTCGTCGGCGCGGACATGCTCGACGAAGCCATCACCCGCGACGAGCTGATCTCAGCGGCCGGCCGGATCGGTCTGCCCAGGAACGAGGCCGAGCGCACCATCACCTCTGGACTGACCGCAGGAGCCCGCCACCCACGCACACGACGCTGACCGGGTACTCGTCGTGCAAGCCTTGCAAACGACGCAGCCCGTGCCGTCTTGTCGCGCACAGGGCGGCGTGCTAGGTCGGCCGTGGCGCCCGGCGACGGGCCGGCCGATCTTTCACGGCAATCGACTCGGGATCGTGCGTTTGATTGTTGCTGGCTGCTGACGGGGTGTAACGGATTGGGGTGGGTGGGCGATAAGGGGGCTGGGTGTGGGGGAGATACATTTCGTGGGGGAATGTGTGCCCTGGGGGGGAATGCGGGGGTGCGGGGTGGTTTGTGATGTCAAGTCGTTGACGTTCGATTTCTCGGCTACGGCTGGGCTTTATTCAGCTATGACCGGTGTTCTCGCGGGCTTCGCCTTTGCGGCGATTACGCTCGTGCTGCAAGGTGCTCATCGGCGGGCTTCGGCGGCGTCACGAGATGTCGACGATGTGGTCGACGTTCATGTACTCGTGTCGTTGACCTGCGCCTTCCTGTCCTTGCTGATCTCTACGCTGGCATACTCGGTGGTGGGTGGCGAGCGAAGCTGCTCCTTGGTTCAGGGGCGAGCGGCGAGTGAGGAGTTTCTCGGCGGAATCACGTTCGCCTTCGCCATTTTCTGCCTGCTGTATTCAATTGTCCATCTGGTGAGTCATGCCGGCGTGCCGCGTGTTGTGCCGCACGTCCGGGCGATAATCATCATCGTCGGGCCACCGCTGACGATACTGTTTCTCTCGACTGCCGCACTGGACGTCGCTTCGACACCGTGGAAGCTGGAGGACGGCAACTACCTGCCTCGGGTGAGCGGATTCTCGGACGCGCTCCTCGTCGCCGAATGGGCGCTACCCCTGTGCGTACTTGTCCTGTGTTCCCTGATGTGGCGGATGGGGTCGACACGAAGGCGGAGTGCAGGATCTGCGGAGGCGAGTTCGCGATGGATCTCGCGGTGGACCATCTACCCCTACACCTGTCTGGGGTTGACGATCGTGGCTGAGGTTCGGGCAGCTTTCCTGCCAGTCACGGACCCCGGTGCGTCCATTTCTCCTTGGCAGGTATGGGCCGGGCTGATCCTGTGCACCGTCGTCCTGGTCGCGCAGAGTGCATCGCTCTCCTTCGAGGCCGGGGTCGACCAGGCGAAGCAGAGCGCGCCGGAGCAGCCTTCAGCCGGGCCCGATCCTGTCGAGGGCGGTCCGGGGTCCGGGGAGGCTACCAAGTCGCGTGTGTGACGTCGGCGGGACTGGCGGTTTCGGAGGCGGCGGCCGGCCGGCCGCCGCAGGGGCTGAGCTCTGCGATGTCGGCCGGGGTGCTCCACGGGCGGGTGGTCGAGGCGTGGTCAGGCGTGATCCGTGGTCGGGTGTTGGGCGTCGGTACGCGCGTTCCTGGGCGTGCGGTGTCGGCACCCGCCCCGACAACGAGCTGAGTCGATTGGGTCAGGAGGCTAGAGGCGGCCTGGAGTAGTCGCCCCCGGGGGTTGTGGCGTGGGTGTGGGTAGGCGCGTTGATCTTCCTCAGCTTCGATCGCGACCGATAAGACGCTTGGATCCGCGTCGCGCGTGTTTAGTCCTCTGAGCTGAGGACGGCTCGTGTCGCCTCCGCAAAGCCACCAGGTCGTTCTGTAGCGACGTCGACGAAGTCGACCAGCAGCCAGGCTGTGTAGCACCAGGCCAGGTGGCCGGATTGCCCGGATCGAAGCCGACCGCACCAAAACCTCGGGAATGATCGCAGGAGCATGTAACCCGCGCACCCGGCGATGATCCGATCCCGGCAACACAAAGGCCTCGAGTCAACTGGTCTTTGTGCACCGGAGGCTCGCGGGCAGGGACAAGCCTTCGGGCCAGAGCGTCTCGTCCGAGCACACGGCAGTGGCCAGGGCGCTGGACTCGAGCCCTTTCGCTTGCGCAGCGCGCGAACCAGCAGACAGAACAGTTCAGTCAACTAGCCGAAGTCGGCGAGCCGCTGCTGCTGCGCATCCCTTCGTCGCTGCGCCACCGCCGCGGTACGGGTGGCCCTGGCCAGAGCGCGTTCAAGGCTTGATGTTTCGCGCTGGGTGGACTGCAGTTGGCGCCTGGCCTGTTCCAGTTCGTCGGCCAACCGGTCGATCGTGGCCTGCAGGTCTGCGAGGTCGTGCTGGTTGGCGTCGAGCGCGGCTTCAGCGTCGGCGCGCTCCTGCTCTGCCTCGCGGTAGTCGGTCTCGACCTCGTTCGCGCGGGCCTGGAGTTCTGCCCGGCGACGCTGCAATGCCAGCTCAGCTCCGGACCGGTCCGGAGCTGCCGCTACCTTGGCGGTCTTCTTGCTCGTCTTCTTGGCCGGCGCGCTGCGCACGGCGCGGGGCTTCAGCGGGGCGAGCCGGGCAGGCTGGCCGCTTTCGTCCACGACACCAAACCCGACGTGTCGCAGCGCGCTTGTCAACTGACCGGTGCGCAGCAGTTGAGCGGCGCCGGGATCGATAAGTGCTGCATCGAGGGTCTCGGTAAGGCGGTCCGCGACCGCAGGAGTCACGGTCCTGCCGAGCTGCTTAGCCTCCTTCCCGGCCGAAGCGACTAGCTGTTTGACCAGGGCATGGCGCCTCGGAGTCAGGGCGCGGAGCCGAGCTCCGTCCGCGGACAGGTGGGCAGCGCGCAGATCCTCACCGAGTTCGGTGAGCGTGTTGACGCCGTCCGGGTCGGTCCGGACGAGCAGGTTGGCCAGCCATGCCGAGAGCGTCGGTTTCCGTAGTGCCTTGATCGCGGCGGCGGTTGCGCCGTCGGCGTGCTTGGCCAGTTGGTTGCGGGCAGCGGTGAACTCGTCTGGTGTCAGGCCGTACAGCTCCACGGCCACCGTGTCGAGATCCACCTCTCCACAGTGCCCCGGAAGGCCTTTGATAGTCCAGACGTAAGGACAGATGGCTTGCGCTCTAACCGAACACATGTTCTATCCTGGGTGTCGTGGGCGGAACTACGTGGTATCCACGGGATCCGGCGTCGGACATCGCGCGCCGGCACTGCTGGGTCCTTGCCACCGCGCACGAGCGCGGTCCCTGGCCAGGACTGATCTTGGAGTGGCGACGAGCGAACTCCGGGGACTGGATGGCCCGTGTCGTGTACGTCCCGAATGCCCGTGACACCGGCGCGGTGGAGATGTGGTTCGCCTCGGGCTACCTGCGGCCACTGGATCCACAGGCACCGTCTCGAGCCGAATTGGAGGCAGCGCGCTATGCCACCAGGTGAAGGACCCACGATCAAGCTCGACGGCGGCCCAGGTCACGGCCAGGTCTTCTACGAGTCCGACTTCCGCGCGCACGTCAAAGCCGCCCAGCGGATGCGCCACACCAGCCCAGCCGGCGCTGGCTGGGCCCTCGGCTACGCGCCCGGCGGTCTCACTCCGACCGGTGGCAAGCTGTGGTCGTGGCAGGGCGTCAACTGCCACCCCACGAACCCGGCCGACCCGGACCTGGCAGCGTTCGGCGCTGCCTTGGCAGCCGAGTTCCACGCCGCCACCCCGGCGGGGGCCTAGCTCGTACCGTGGCACGAGGACGACGACGCGCAACACCACCGCCAATTGGCCAGTCGCCCGAACGGCGACCGTGGCTGGGCGGGCACACCACGGCTGGTTTTCACCGGGAGAAGGTCCCTGACCAAGCGGTCACCAACGAGCACTGGCCCCCGCAGACGGTGGCCCGGTCCCTCCAACCGTTCCCCTCGGCCTATCACGTCGACGTCGACGCCCGAATTGTGTGGAAGGTCGACGGAGAGGAGTGGGTCCGAGCAACCGCGATCGCGTGGACACAGCAGCACGTCAAACTGGCCTGCCCCGACCCTCGCCTGCTCGTGCCCTACGTATGGCTTGCTCCGCGCGACGTCCGTCGCCGACCAAGCGCCGACGACGCACCAGCCAGCGGCTAGTTCACGCGGTGCCCTACGATGAGCTGGGCTGTTAGATCGCCGGCCGGGCCGCGGACGGTGGCCAGGTAGCGATCGCCGCCGATGTTCGTCGGCTCGCCAACCACCTCGAACCGGTCGCCGTCGGCGAGGAAGACCAGGCCGACGTCGACGTGCTCGGCTGCCAGCAGGAACTGGCCTATGCCGACCCGGACCGCACTCACCGGGACTGGGGCGTCGTCGCTCATACATCCACCGTCACCCGCGCCGCGTCTTGGCCGCAAGAAGTTCGGCATGTAGGTCCGAGCTCGTACCCCGTTCACCAGAAGTCTTGCAGCCCGCACCGGCGGCCCGAGCAGCCCCTGTGGATAACTTCGACAGAGCGCCGCTCGATTACGGCACTCTGTCTGTAAGGCCTCGGGCGAGGCCGCGACCACTGGACCCGTCACGCGCCGCCAGATAGCCGGCTCCGGGGCCGCCAGTTGATCGCAGGCCACCCGAGGTCTCTCCGGCCTCGAATAGCTCCTGCTGTGGCGGGCAGCGGGCTCCTTGACCAGCTTCACATCCGGCGGCCGCGGCTCGTGCTCTGCCTGCCTATGCGAGTCGCCGACGAGCCCCACTACATCGATCATCGCGGACCGTAGTCGACACGAGCGTCAATCGAAGCATCCTTGACGCGGGCGCACACATCTGCAACCTTCGAACATGTGTTCGATCTCTCGAAACGGTCAGCTTGACCCGTAGCTACCTTCGGCGTAGGTGCCTAGGCTCGGGGTAGCCTAGATGAGGGGGGCAGATGGTACCGATTGTTCCGTTTGAGTTGCCTGCGTTCGTGGGTAACGGGCGAGCCGACAAGATTGAGACTGCCGTGAAAACGGCCCAGAGCCCGGAGTCGCCGAGTCAGCTTGTCTACCTGTGTGGCCCAGTGGGAGCGGCGCAGCAGATACAGGAAGCCCTGTCGCCACACTGTGTGCCTGTGGCTGTGCCGACTGAGCTGAGGACTGAGTACAGTCACGCTTTTCTTTTTCAGGAGGGGCTCTACGCCGAAGCTGAATCCTTCATCAATTTGTTGATGGAGGTTCGCATCTTGAGGCAAATACCGCAAATTGATCACGCCTTAGTGTTGGACTGGTACAAGATTCCCCCACCGGACAACTCCGATAGATGGCCGAATACACCGGCAGGGGAATTGGTCTACCGCGCAAAGTATTACAAAGATAGTAGTGCGGTTGCCCGCGCACAGGCGAGGCGAGAGCTTGTTGATAAGATGGTTTCTGTGATTCAACGCCATCCATTGCTGAGTGGGGCATCGGCCATTGTCACCGTTCCTGGGCATAATGCTGATGGTCAGAGTTTTGGCGAGCAGCTCGCGAAGGTGATCTCACAGCGGACTCTCCAGCCCTTCGCGTTGACCACCTGCCCCAGTGGCCCTCGATCGCAGCGGAAAGAAGTGCAAAACCCAGATGACCCGCCTCCCGTCTTCGCCGTTCCGTATCTTTTGGAAGGGAGTGTCGTTATCGTGGATGACGTCATCCGGTCGGGTAAGAGTATTCAGGGCGTCGCGATAGCGGCAAGAAAAGCTGGTGCTGCTCGCGTGTTTGCCTTTGGCGCGGTTAAGACTATGCGAGGATAAGACTGTGACACCGGACTCTTTAGTGCTGGCCCTCACGGCTTTCCATGTGTTCCAGAGCCCCGGGAAAATCTCCCAGGAACTTCGGACCAACGGGCGAGCCGGGATGGAGGACGCTTTGTCGGGGCTGGATGCCTTTTCTCAGGCAGCGATGTTCGAGCAAGCTGCGGACCTTCGGTCACGTTCTATTGAGGCCCTGTTATACGGGGACGATGACTACCCCGCATCGCTAGTTCACAATGGCCGGCCAGTTGCCCCAGTCCTGTTCCTGTGGGGTGAGCGGCGCTTGCTGACAGCCCACGGGATTGGGATGTGTGGGTCTCGATCTGCGAGCAGTCTTGGGCTAAAGGCTGCCCAGTCTTGCGGCCAAGCGGTTAGTTATCGAAATCTGGCAGTTGTATCGGGCTACGCTAAGGGCGTCGACACGGAAACACATTTGGCCGCCTTGCGGACTGGAGGCCATACGGTGATTGTCCTTGCCGAAGGATTCAATCATTTCAAGATTAAGCAGTCATTCTCATCTGATTTTGACCCGCGTCGTTGCCTGGTTGTTTCTCAATTCCCCCCGACTCAACCTTGGGGTGCATATGCCGCCATGGCACGAAACAAGATCATTTACGGATTGAGTGACGCACTGGTTGTCGTTGAGGCTGGAGAGCGAGGGGGAACTCGCGCCGCGGGGGAAGGTGCGCTCAAGCTTGGTCGTCCTGTCTTCGTCCTCGACTTTGGCTCTGAGACTCCCGCGGGAAACGTGGCCTTATTGAAGGCTGGCGGCATCCCAGTGAGGTCAGTCGATGAGCTCGGGGAGGTGCTCGACCGCCTGCGGTCGACACTTGCTGAACCCATGAACGTGCAAGCCGAACTTCCCCTCTAGGTCAGACCACGGTTGACACGTATGCGTCAACCGCAGCCCACTAGCCAACCGCCATTGGTGATTGAGGATTTTAATTTGAGTCGCGAGTACGCAAGCCTCCTGGCTCAGGTAGTTCCGGTGATCGCTATTGCGTTGGGCATAGAAATTAGAGCTATCATCGCGAGAATTCGAGATATCGGCCGGGAGAATGTTCCAACCTGGCGCCTAAGCACTCTGGTTTATCTAGGCTTTACATTGTTAGTGCTCGGAATCGTTGAAATTTGCGCTCTGGCAGTCGTTGCGGGAGACTTCTTTACCCAGTCGTGGACCTGGTTCCTTGCTCTGGCGATACTGGTGGCCTTCATTGCCCCAATATTTGATGCCGCCAGCGAGGGGCTGGTTGGCCGAAGAGACTTCGAGCGGATACGGAAGTCGCTTAGTCCACGCCACATTGTTACTCTGATGATCCTTGGGTTCGTCGCCTTAGTAAATTTGATCCTTGTAATAGGAAGCATCTTCTTCTAGAGGCGATCGCCCGATTGCGGCACGGACCGTCCCGCCCATGATTGCTAGCGGGACGATGCGGTAGCCGAAGGTGAGACGGCACGCCGCCTGGACCACGACGGCGGGTGGCCGGCCGCGCGGCCACGGCGCGACCGACTGTGGGTCAGCTATCGCGGTACTCCAAGACGTGGCGCCGGGCCGCCGGCACAAGCCCACTCGAACGCGTCCTGGACGCCCTCCAGGTATCCGGGCCGAGGCGGCATGCTGTCGGTTTTGAACCCGTCCGGGAACAGCACCAACATCCGGGTCGTCTCATCCCGCATGAAACCGATCGAGTCACGGGTCGCTCGGCCGGCGGGCGTGCCTGACAGCGGGACGAACGGAGCCTGCTCCGGGCCGAGGCGGTCTTGCGCCGCCGCCAACCACCTGACCGTGCCCAACACCCCGGAGGCGTAAGACGACTCCCACGCCAACTCCCCGGGCCGGTTCGCCCCGATCAGCCGCAGACACTCCCTATCTGCTCGACTCCAGAACTCACAGAACTCATCCACCGGCACCTGCACGTTGCCCGGCGGAATCGACGACCGCAACTCCTCGCTGATCTCCATACCACAGCACGATCCCAGCCCTCGCCGACAGTTTCTCGACGACATCGTCACGCTCATTAGCCAGCTGTACGCCGGTCGCTTCAAGTGGTGTCATCCGGGGGTGTCTCGCTGGTACAGGCTGTGGCGACACGCCCTATGCCCTTGGTGATAGTTGACGCTAAGCGGGTATACGCTCAAGGCTGCAAGCCAAGTTCACAGATGACTTGCAGCCTTGAGTGCCTAGTGGTTCTTGAGTTGGAAGTACAGGTACGCGAGTGATGTGACGTGGAGCGCGGCGTATGCCTGGGAACCTGCTTGCCATGGCCTGACCCAGGTATACAACCGCAACCGCAATGTCACGTGGATGCGCGCCTTCGGAGTCTTGTCCGGCGGACGCTGCCGCCGTCTCCTACTGGGTGGCTTGCGTTTCTTCTTTGACATGTTCCTCCCGCATGACCTCAACGACGCCGCAGCTAACGCACCGCGACGATGCCCGCTGGTCGGGCACACCTGCCAGGGTGGGGCCTCGCCGACGCTAATTCGGGGAGTGACACGCGGGCCGCGCTTAGCCGTCTGCCAATGCACCGACATTGGGCGGTGGCCGTTGCGATTAGCGGTAGCGGCGCTGCAGCGGAACCCTCCTATAGGGAGTGCCGGAGTCCTCTCAGTCGTCGAGGCTGAGCTGAGCTTGGGCTACTTGGTGGCTACGAAGGTTGTCACGGGGTCGGTCGATCCCGCGAGGCGCACAACAAGCTCGTAGTCACCGATCTCAGCCAGCTCTCCGCCGCTTCTTCGAATCGCTCCGACGAGCAAGCCGCGCAGATCTGCGTTGCTGTCTGGGTTTCCATCAGCTCGGAACTTCGTGACAGTTTCGCCGAGCTGGCGGACCTCAAGGTCTAGCGACGTGGTTGTCGCCTCGACGCTGGGGGGTAGCGAGATCGAGATTGGAGCGGGCGCCACCGGCGTGGCTGCCGTGTACTTAACGATCGTCCGTCGGCCGGGGTTGAGCTCGACCAGGCCCCAGTCGGCAAGGAGTTTCACGGCTCTTTGAGCGGTGCCGGCGGATGCGTTGTTGTCGGCCCCGATCTGCTTGACCGGCGGCAAGGGGAGGCCAGGCTGGAAGGTGCCGGCGATGATCTGGTCTCTGAGCGCGACGGCGAGGTGCTCGTAGGGGCTTGTCGGCTCAAGATCGGGGAACTCGATCGTTGGAGCGGCCGTCGTCGGGCGGGCGGGCATTCGAGTCGCAAGGGTTCCTGCGGCTCGCTGGTCTGCTTCTGAGGACCAGGCGGTGTAGGCCCTAAGGGTTGTTGTTCCACCACCCCCATGGCCCAGGCGGCCGGCCACCGTGCGAATGTCCACGCCTCCGGCGATTAGCTCGGTGGCCGAGTAGTGCCGAAGCTTGTGGATGGTGGTCTTGATCTCCAGGCGCTCAGCCAGTTTGCGGTATCGCTGCCCGACAGAGTCCGGGATCAGATGCCTTGAGCCGTCAGGAGCGAGCGAGAAGACATAGGCGTCGTCTCGCAGTTCAAGTCCCAAACCAGATGTGCGGGTCTTGAATCGGGTTTGGTGTTCGCGGAGGATCTCGACAGTCTCGAGGTCGAGTGTGATCCGCCGGTCCTGGTGGGCTTTGGTGTCCTTCTCCCACTTCTTCGCGCCTCGCTGGCCGATGGCCTTCTCCAGGTGGAGAACGCCGTGGTCGAGATCGAGGTGTGCCCACCGGATGGCACAGAGTTCCCCGCGGCGGTGGCCCGTGACCATGGTGAGCCAGACGAGTGCACCCCAGTCGGGGTCTTTGAATGCCTCGTTGATGATGCGCGCGGCTTGCTTGGCTGACGGCGGCCGCGGATTGCCCTTCGGTGCTGGTGGTGGCTCCGCGTCGGCGATCGGATTGTTCGTCACCCACTTCCACCTGCCGGCCGCCTTGAGAGCACCCTGGAGGATGAAGTGGATTTGTCGGATCGTCGACGCGGCGAGCGGTCTGCACTGGTGTGGCCGGCACCGGTCATCGCACTCGTGCTCGCGAACCGTCCGGTGGTCGGTCTGCCCTTTGGTCTTCTTGCAGTGATCGCGGCATCGCCGGAGCTCGACGTACAGAGAATCCATCACGCCCGCGTCGAGCGCGCCGACCTTCGTCTCCCCGAGGAGCGGGCGAATGTGCTTCTTCGAGTAGCCGACGTAATTGTCGCGGGTGCTGAACTCCAGCTCGGCTTCGACGAGGTACCGGTCAAGGAGTTGGTTGACCGTCGCTTTGGTCCGAGGATTGCGCTTCTCGTACACCTGGTTCAGCAGGCTGATCCGCATCTGCTCCGCGAGCTTCGCGGCATCAGGGCCGGCCGGGATCGTCTCGGTCAGGACGTTGGGCTTCTTGGTGACAGGGTCCGTGCCTGCGTAGACGCGCACCCTGAAGGCGCCGCTGGGTAGCTCGTCGACGCTCCCGCCCTGCCGCTTCTTCTGACCGTTCGACCGCATCATGAGGCAAGTTTAGGGGCATTTGTGTCACGAACCGTGTCACGCTGCTCTTTCCAGTGACCCTGAGAGGCGCTCAGCAGAGTGGCCTCTAACCTGTTTGCGCAGGTCAGAGGCCACTTTTGCGGGGTGGGCCCCGTCGGACTCGAACCGACAACCCGCGGATTAAAAGTCCGCTGCTCTGCCAATTGAGCTAGAGGCCCTGGGTGTTGGGGACAGTCTGGCAGGTGTGGGGGGTGGATCGCGAATGGGTTGGGGTAGACCAGCGCGTTTGGTGGTTTCGGAGGGTAGTTAAAAGATCACGTGCGGTTGAACCGGATGGGGTGGTGGGCCGTTCTGGGGGTGAGGGCACCCCCAGAACGTGACCAAGTGGTGGGGGTGCGTGGACCCGTCCGTTCACCGTGAGGAGCAAGTGATGAGTGTGCTGGAGCGCTGGCAGGAGCAGGTACTGGCTGTTTTCCGGATTGTGGTGGGGTTCTTGTTCGCTACCCATGGGGTGGCGTCGATGTTCGGGATCTTGGGGTCCAAGCAGGTGGAAGCGTTCACCTGGCCGGGGTGGTGGGCGGCGGCGATCCAGGTTGTCGCGGGGGCGCTGGTGATGGTGGGGTTGGGGACCCGGTACGCCGCTTTGCTGTGCTCTGGTTCGATGGCCTACGCGTACTTCACCGTGCACCAGCCTGGCGGGCTGTTCCCCGTCGAGAACGGTGGCGAGAAGCCGGCGTTGTTCGCGTTCGCGTTCCTGCTGATCGCGTTCTTCGGGTCCGGTGTCTGGGCGCTGGAGCGGTTGCCGGTGTTCAAGCAGCAGGAGGCGCGGCAGCTGGCAGCTGCGGCTGAGTGACCCCGGGAAGGCCGGACGATGAGCCGCACGACGACTGGACGGGAGTGCCGATGGCCGACGACCGCGCGGCGCTGCTGCGGGAGCTGCACGACGTGCACGCGCCCTCGTTGTGGCGGTTCGTCGTCCGGCTGACCGGAGACGACAGGTTCGCCGAGGATGTCGTTCAGGAGACCCTGCTGCGGGCGTGGCGGCGCCCGCAGATCCTGACCGAGGACGAGGCGGGCGCCCGGGCATGGCTGTTCACGGTGGCGCGCAATCTCGTCATCGACGACCGGCGCAGTGCCCGCGTCACCCGGGAGGTGGCCAGTGACGACCTGCCGGAACGACCCAGCGCCGACCACGCCAACGCAGTACTGGACGCCTGGCTGGTATCGGACTCGCTGGCTCAGTTGTCGGACGACCATCGGCAGGTGATCGTGCGCGCGTACTACGGCCGGCGCACGGTCACCGACATCGCCAAGGAGCTCGACATACCGGCCGGCACGGTGAAGTCGCGGCTGCACTACGGGCTGCGGGCGCTGAAGCTGGCGCTGCAGGAGAGGGGGGTGACGAAGGAATGAGCGACCCGTACCGGGAGTGGGATGCGGCGTACTTGCTCGGGGCGTTGTCGGCGGAGGACCGTCGGGCCTACGAGGAGCACCTGCACACCTGCCCGGAGTGTTCGGCGGACATCAAGGCGCTGGCCGGCGTACCGGGGACTCTGGCGGTACTGCCGGACGACCGGGCGCTGGCCACGCTCACCGCTCCACCGCCGAACCTGTTGCCGGGCCTGGTGCGCACTGTGCAACGGGACCGGCGGCGCAGGCGGTACCGGCTGGCTGTGGTGGTGGCTGCGACGGCCGCCACCGCAGCGGTCGCCGGCGTGGTGTTCCAGGGGACGCTCAGCAGAGACGAGCCCACCAGTGACACCGTGGTGCTCGCGCAGACGGTAGTCAGCAAGCTGACCGCCGATGCCAGGCTGGTGGACGAGCCGTGGGGGACGACGATCGAGATCAGCTGCCGGTACGAGGAGCTGGCGACGCCGAGTGAGCGGGCTCGCGGCTACGAGCTGTACGTCACCGACGATGCCGGCAAGGCGACACTGCTCGCGAGCTGGACGGCAGCACCCGGTACGACCGTGAAGCCGGCCACCACGACCAAGCTGCGCCGCGACCAGATCAAGGGACTCGACATCCGCGGCGCCGAGTCGGGCCGCGTGCTGCTCGCCGTCGCCTTCTGAACCGTCGCGTTCCGAAACCGGCACCTTCCGAAACTGGTTGCCACCAACCACCCGGTAGTTGATTGACCACGGTTCGAAAGGGCACCAGGGAGCTAGGAGCGGCTGGTCGCTCGAGAGATTGGTCATTCCAGGCCCCGGCGTTCAGAGGCGTGCGCCGGGGCTGCCGCCCTGCGCCGCAGGAAAAACCGGTCTCCAGCAGGAATCTCGGCAAAACCTGTAACACCGCGACCGTGACCAGCGATACACCGTGTGTAACGCCACTGAGAATCCTGCCCCAGGTTAACCGCCCGAAGGCCTGGGGCGGGGTTCTCGTCCGTCGCTCGAGGCGCCCCGACGTCGTTACACACGAAAGCCCCCGGATGCTCCCGGGGGCCTTCCTGTGTTTCCTCCTCAGAACTCCAGCAAGCTACGAAGCTCGCTCAGTCGGCCGGTCCGACTCCGGTAGCGCGATCAGGTCCGCCGGCAGGCGATCCGTCTGCTCGATACCGTCGTCGCCCTCGTACTGCACCACGCCGATCCATCCCGTGTCCTCGTGCTCGCGGCCGATCAGCCAGCCGCGCCGCCACTGGCCGTCCACCTGGACGACCACGTGGCTGGGCAACGAGAGACGGGACACCAACTCGGTGTCGGGCTCGAACTCAGTCATGCCCGAAGGCTAGGCGGTCCCGCCGACATTTGCCCATTGACGCGTGTTCTCCGTCACACGTCCGATGACCTGGCAGCGAGTTCTCGCACTACGTCACCAGGCAGACCGAGCGTTTCCACCGACCCGGTGACTTTGAGTGCACGCCCGCCGGGGATGCGGGTCACCCATCCGTGGTTCAGCGCATGTGCGCACATGGCGGCGCCCACAGCGCCGGCCAGATGCGGCCGCCGCTCGGTCACGTCAAGACATGCCCGTACTACGGGACGCCCGCGCCGCGGCTCCACGACGATGCCGAGCTCGTGGAGCCACGCGGCGCCTTGTGGCGTGAGCGCCACGCCTGAAGACCAATCGAGCAAACCACGCTCCGTCATCGCGTCCGCCAGCGCGACCCCGAGCCGCCCGGCGAAGTGGTCGTAACACGTGCGGGCACGAGCGAACGCGTCCCGCTTCGAGGCCCCGGCGAGGCTCGTTGCCGCAGCCGGCCGGCGGGGAGCCAACGCGGCAAGGCCTTCGAGCAGCTCAGCCGTGTCCGGTCCGGCGAGTTTGACGTACCGATGCCGTCCTTGCCGTACTTCGCTGAGCAGCCCGCCGTCGACCAGGACGTTGAGGTGTTCGCTGATCGTCGGCCGCGAAACCCCGGCCAGCTTGGCCAGTTCGGTCGCCGTCCACGCCCGCTCGTCGAGCAGCGCCAGGCACACCGTCGCCCTGGTGGAGTCGGCGAGCATCTTCGCCCAGGCCGCGAGCTCCTGGCCTTCCGTCGACGTGTTCACGCATCCATCCTGCCTCGCCGACGCTTCGGCGCCCACCTAACCGACCGGCTCCTAGCGTCGGCGCCATGACGCATCTGACGATCGAACCGTCCATCCTGTACGTCGGTACGCCGGTCGAGCTGATCAGTACGGACAACGGCGACGGCACCTTCAACCTCGCCCCGATGTCGTCGGCCTGGGCGCTCGGCGACGTCGTTGTCCTCGGCGTCGGTACGGACGGCCAGACCGCGCACAACCTGCGCCGGCGGCCGGAGTTGGTGATCAACTTCCCATCGCCGGAGCTCTGGACGGCGGTCGAGAGCATCGCCTGCATGACCGGCCGGTACCCGGTACCGGAGGAGAAGCGCGAGCGGTTCCACTACGAGCCGGCGAAGTTCGAGGCGGCCGGGTTGACGCCGGTACCGTCCGAGCTGGTCGGTCCACCGCGGGTGGCCGAATGTCCGCTGCAGTTCGAGGCTGTCGCCGACGACATTCGATTGGATGCCGGTGGCAACTTCTTCGTCGTCGAGGCTCGGGTGGTGCGAGTGCACGCCGACCAGCGCATCGTCGTACCGGGGACTTCGTACGTCGACCCGCGGCGCTGGTCGCCGTTGATCTACAACTTCCGGCACTACTTCGGCCTGGCCGAGCAGCTTGGCGAGAGCTTCCGTACCGAAACGCCCACTGCAGCAACGTGCAACGGCGTCTCGGGGGTGAGGTGAGTGATGCACACTTAGCCGGTGAATGGGGTTCGGCGGGGATGGGTTCTGGGCCTTGCGGCGCTGGTCTTGGTCGGTGGGGTTACCGGTGGAGTCCTTTGGCGCGGGCATGAGGGCGAGAAGATTGCGCCGGCGGACAGTAAGCCCACCGCGGTACAGATTGACGCGGGTACTCAGCGGGCCGCTGTGGATGCGATTCTGAGGCGGCGGGCTTCCGCCGTACTGCGGAAGGATCGGGCGCAGTTCCTGGCCGACGTCGATCCGGGGAACAAGAAGCTGGTGGCCGAGCAGAAGGTGCTGTTCGGGAATCTGGTGCAGTTCGGGTTCACCAAGCTGAGCTATCTGCTGGGTGAGCCGCAGGTCAAGCAGTGGGTGATCGACGAGTACGGGCCGACGAGCTACCCGGTCAGCGTGGTGATGGCCTACCAGATCGGTGGGATCGACGATCAGCTGGTGAAGGCGGCGCTGGGGTACACGTTCGCGCAGCGCGGCGGGCGGTACGTGCTGGTCAACGACACCGATCTGGACGGCGGCCTGCCGAACGGGGCACACAAGGAAGCCTGGGATCTGGGTCCGGTGCTAGTACGCCGAGGGAAGCGGGCGCTGGTCGTCGTCGAGCAGGGCAACACGAAGCTCGCCGCGTCGACCCTGGCCCAGGCGGAGGCTGCGGTGAAGGCGGTGAACAAGACGTGGTCGGCCAGTTGGCGAGGTGGCGGTCTGGTGATCGCGCTGACGATCAACGACCAACAGGTACGTGACGTCGACTTCAGCAATCCGCAGCAGGAGTCCCTTGCGCAGGCGTCGCATGTGTACCGGACCTTGCCGACCGAGACCGACAAGAGGGGCCAGGACGCCGGCGCGTATGTCGTGGTGAACCCGACCGATCGCTATGACCTCACCACGCCGGTCCTGGTCCACGAGTTCACGCACGTCGCCTGCGCGGCGTACGGGCCCTTCGGGCCGCGCTGGCTCGTCGAGGGCGCGGCGCGGTATGTCGAATGGGGACCGATCGCCGGTGAACGCGACCTCGACCTCGCCCGGTACCGCAAGGAGATCCGCTCGGACTACCTGGGCAAACTGAACATGCTGCCGTCGGACGAGAAGTTCTACGCGACGCCGGAAAGCTCGTACCAGATTGCCTGGCTGACCGTCGATTACCTTGTCCGCAAGTACGGTGAGGGGAAGGTGGTCGGGCTCTACCGGGAGTTGGCTTCGCGGGGGTCCGACCAGAATCAGCGGGATCGGATCATGGTCGCTCAGCTGGGACGGACCGAGCAGCAGTTGTTCGCCGATCTCAAACGTAGTTAGGACATGTCGTGAGTCAGCTCAGTCACTTGAATCCTGAGGGTGTCGCGCCAGGGAACGGGTACAGCCATGTGGTCAGCGGGCCAGGGCGGTGGGTCGCGATCTCGGGGCAGGTCGCGTTCGATGCTGAGGGCAACCTTGTCGGGGAAGGGGATGCCGGGGCGCAGGCGCAGCAGGTGTTCGCCAATCTGGAGCGGTGTCTGGCGGCGGCGGGAGCGACGTTTGCGAATGTGGTGAAGCTCAACTTCTTTGTCACGGATATCGCGTATCTGCCGGCGATCCGGGCCGCGCGGGATGCGTACGTCGACACGGCCAATCCGCCGGCCAGTACTGCGGTGCAGGTTGTCGCGCTCTTCCGTCCGGATGTGCTGCTCGAGGTTGAGGCCTACGCGGTCGTCGCTGAGTAGTCAGCGCAGGTGGTCGATGGCTAGGCGGGCTGCTTCGCCGATGGCGGCGTCGACGCGGGGGAGACGTTGGTCGCCGCGGGCGGCGTGGGTGAAGACGGCGATGGCGTAGGCGTCGCCGGCCGGCATCACGATCACGCCTACCTCGTGGCGCAGGGCGCCGAAGGTTCCCGTCTTGCCGGCGACGCGGACGCCGTCGTATGGGAAGCCGGCGGCGAGACGTTGGGAGAAGACCTGTTGCTGCATGAGCGTCTGGGCGAACGCCGTCTGCTCGTCGGACAGCAGCCGGCCGGACCACAGGTCGGCCAGTAGCGTCGTCATGTCCCTGGCAGAGCTCGCGGCCATCCCGGCTGCGTCGTACACACCCACTGGGTCCGTCTGGTCGTTGTCAGCCAGTACTGCGAACGCCGCGTCGACGTCACTCGCACCAGTCCGTCGCCGCAGCTCGTTGAGGTTGCCGGCGGCGCCGCGGCGTACCTGGGTGTGCTCTAGTCCGAACGACCGTAGGAGGTCGGCCAGACGCTCTACGCCGACCTGGTTGAGCAGGGCGTCCGCGGCGGCGTTGTCGGAGGCGGTCATCATCATGACGGCCAGGTCGCGCAGGGACATCGTCACTGGGTCGCGGAGGATCGACAGGCCGGTGGGGCCGGGGATGCGATCGGCTGGTTGGAGTGTCAGCTGTTCGCGTGGGTCCAGCTCGCCGGTGTCGACCAGATGGCAGAAGGCGACCAGCAGCGGGAGCTTGTAGACCGAGGCGACCGGTACGACGACGTCCGGGTCCAGCTCGACCGTCTGTTCCGGGTGCTGGAGCGAAACAGCATGCAACCACCCACGAGCTCCCGCATCCTCGAACGTCGCACGAATCCGCCCGGTCATCGCGACGACCTCGACGGGGTCAGGGCTTGGGTTAGGTGGGGGATTGCTTTGGGTGGGAGGGCGTTCGGCGTACCGGGGTGGGGCCAGACGAGGCGGAGGCGGGTGGGGAGGGGATCGTCGACCAGGCGGTGTCTGCCGACGCCTGTTGCTTGGAGGGAGTCGTCTGGGGTGATGAGGATTGCTTGGCCGGCTGCGGCCATTGCTAGAGCTGCTCGGTCGTCGGTGACGACCACTGTGCCGCCGCCTGGCCTATGGAGGCCGAGAGTGTCCAGGAAGAGGTCCCTGGCAGCAGGGGCTTCGGCGCGCGGCCGTACTGCGATCGGTAGTCCGTCGAGCTTGCGCAGCGGCAGCGGCTGCCCGTCGTCGGGGTGGAGAGAGGTCGGTACCAGTGCCCAGCTCCGGAGGAGCGTCACCGGTCCTGCCTGGAGGCCGTCGAGGACAGTGGGATGCAGTACTACGGCCAGCCCGAGCCGGCCAGACACTACCTGGCTGACCAGAGCACTGGTCGGCGCGGAGATGGCTGTCACCCGACTACCGGGCACTGCCTCCCCACATGCCGCAGCGACCGCGGCCCCCACCGACGCAGGCACCTCAGGAGCCAGCCCGAGCCGAATCTCCGGCCCCTCCGGATCCTGAGCGACAGCCGCATGGTGGAACTCGTCGATCGCCCCCAACGCCCGCCGGGCATACGGCAGCAGCGCCGCCCCAGCCGCCGTGAGCTCGACCCGTCCGAGCCCGCGCTCGAACAGCTTGGCGCCGACCATCGCCTCCAACCGCCGAAGCCCCTGCGAGAGCGGCGGCTGGGTGATCCCCACCACCCGGGCCGCATCCCCGAAGTGCTGCTCCTCGGCCAGCGCCACGAAGATCTGCAGATACCGCTCAGTCAGCATGACCCACCTGACCTGCACTGATATCCCCAGCAGATCGCCTCATGTGTAAGAGCATATTCGACACACACCGAACCGCTCGCCTTGACTGAAGGTCCGGTTTCGAGTGAGGGAGACGGCGTGACGTTGAGTCGTAGAGGTGTGCTGAAAGGTACGGCGGCGGGTGCCGCGGGAGTGGTCGGCTGGCGTAGTACCACCGGTGTTGAAGCGGCAACAGGTACCCCAGCTGGCCGCGACCCCGTGACGCTCACCTGGTGGGGGAACCACGCATGGGAGCTCAGGTGCGGGAAGTACGTGGTGCTGACCGACCCCTGGCTGACCAGGTTCAAGACTGGGACGTACAGCGCAGAGGGGGCTGATCCGGGGACTCGGGTGGTCAGCGAGCCGGCGCTGGTTGATCGGTACGTGAGTACGGCGGATGTGGTGCTGGTGCATCACGGGCACTACGACCACATCCCGGATGTGCCGTACGTGGCGCGCAAGACCGGAGCGACGGTGCTCGGGAACGAGTCGCATCTCAACCTGCTCAGGGCGATGCGGGCGCCTGCCGACCAGTTGTCGCAGGTGAGTGGCGGGGAGTACCTGCCGTTCGACGGGTTCACCGTCGAGGTGTTCCGGTCGGTGCATTCGTGTAGTGGGAAGCGGCATCAGTTCGCGTTCCCGGGGACGCGGCCGGGTGCGGTGCCCCCGCGGCCGCGGACGATCGCTGACCTTGTCGAGGGTGGCACGCTCGCCTACGTGATCACGATCGGCGGATTGCGGATCCTCAGCCTCAGCACAGCGGGCTTCGATGCCAATGAACTGAGGGATCTGCAGGTCGACGTCGTACTCGCGGCGCCCGGCGGCGAGCCGGGAGTGACCGACCGGCTCTTGCAGACGATCAAGCCGGTGAAGACGGTGATCGCCACCCACTGGGACGACTTCGATCAGCCGCTGGACAAGCCGGCTGTCGACTGGGGCGGCCTGGCCAAACTCCGCACCTCCGCCGAAGCTGCCGGCGCAACCTTCCTCACCGTCGACCACCTGCAGTCGATCATCCTCTAGGAGAGCGCGGTACCAGCCCCAGCGGGCGCCAGGCGATACCCAGCGTGCGCCGAGAACTCCGCAGCCAGAGCAAACCGATCACCCCGTACTACGGTGTGCCGCCACTCGATCTTGCGGCCCTGGGCGTGCCCTAGCCGGTTGATCGAGAAGGCGGCCGCGTCGGCCGGGCAATGCAGCAGTGCTCGCTCTGCCGACGTCGGGTTGACCGCCCTGATGTCCTCCCGGCCGTGGTCGAGCCGGAGCCCGGTGCGCTCGGCCAACTCGTTGTAGAGGCTCGTATGGCTGAAGTCGGCGTCCAGTAGTCCCTCGGCCAGGGATGCGGGCAACCAGACCCGGTCCAGCGCCAGCGGCTCGTCCCCTGCGAACCGCACCCGCTCCAGGTAGACCAGTGGGATCGACGCCTCCAGATCCAGTCGACTGGCGATCACCCCGTCTGCACGGACGTCCAGAGCCCGTACGACGCTGTGCTGCGGCAGCCCAGACGCCTCGACGGAGGAGAAGAGGCTGTAGAGCGCACCCATCGGCTGCCGGATCTCCGGCGAGGTGGCGACCCGTGGCTGGCGTCCACGCTCGGCGACGATCAGCCCGTCGGCCCGGAGCTTGCCGAGCGCCTGGCGAACTGTGTGCCGGCTCACCTGGTACTCCTCGACCAGCGCGAGCTCGCCGGGGAACAGGTCGTCGAACTCGCCGGCCCGCAGGCGGCGTACCAGCTCCTGCTGCAGCTGCTTCCACAGCGGTTGCCCACCGCTGCGATCCAGCTTGCGCTCGCTCATCCGGACCTCTCCGTCGATTGCCGCCTTGCCAAATGTCCGGTCATCTCCTAACTTAAATGTACGCACATTTCTGTCAGGAGGGCCGCTCGTGGTGCACGTTGAGGTTAGTTCACCGGCTGTTGCTGAGACCGGACCCGGCGCGAAGCCACACTTCATCGAGCGGGTTCCTGGGCTTTTGGTGGTGCTCGCGCTGGCTGCGGCCGCCGTGCCGCTGGGCCGGTTGGTGCCGGTGATCGGTGGGCCGGTCTTCGGGATCGTGCTCGGGGTACTGGCTGGGGTGCTCGTGCCGGCGCTGCGGGGGTCGTGGGCTCGGCCGGGGTATGAGTTCGCATCGAAGACGTTGCTGCAGTTGTCGATCGTCGTGCTCGGCACCGGGCTGTCGCTACAACAGGTTGTGAAGGTCGGCGGTGACTCGCTGCCGGTGATGCTGGGGACATTGACCGTCGCGTTGGGTGGCGCGTGGTTGTTCGGGCGGCTGCTCGGCGTGCGCGGTGACACCCAGACGCTGATCGGCGTCGGTACTGCGATCTGCGGCGCCTCGGCGATTGCCGCCGCCACCGCCGCGATCGGGGCGAAGCGCTCGTCGGTCGCCTACGCGCTGGCCACGATCTTCACCTTCAACGTCGTCGCGGTACTCGCCTTCCCGCCGCTCGGCCACCTCCTCGGACTCGACGCCCAAGCCTTCGGCCTCTGGGCCGGTACCGCCATCAACGACACCTCGTCGGTGGTAGCCGCCGGCTACACGTACTCGCAGGCAGCCGGCGACCAAGCCCTGGTCGTCAAACTCACCCGCTCCCTGATGCTGATCCCCATCGTCATCGGCCTGGTAATCCTCAAGTCGAGGCGAGAAGCACGCACTGCCACTGCAGTCGGCAAGGCGGACTCCATGGGCACAGCAAGCGGGGTGGGGACGGGCAGGTTGCCGTGGCGGCGGATGGTGCCGTTGTTCCTCATCGGCTTCATGCTGGCTGCGACCTTGCGGAGCCTTGGTGTGGTGCCGACGGCTTGGCAGGAAAGCTTGTCGTTGGTCGGGACGTTCTTGATCACCTCCGCGTTGGTGGCGATCGGGCTGTCGATGCGGCCGAGTGAGTTGCGGAAGGCCGGCTGGCGGCCGTTGGCGTTGGGGGCGTTGTTGTGGGCTTCCGTAGCACTGAGCAGCTTGGGGCTGCAACTGCTCACCGGCACGTTGTGAAATAAGAAACCCGAAATACCAGATCCCGGGACAGGGCTGGTAAATGTCCCTTCCTAAGTCTTATCTTGCACAAAGACGGCGCCCCCCGTCATGAACGCAAGGAGCTCACCATGGTGGAAGCAACCCAGCGCGAAATCTGGATCGCCCCGGACTTCATCGAGTTCGAGACGCCAACCGAAGTCACCTCCTACGCGGCGCGGATCGACTGACACACCGCTGAACGGGGGCCTGCGCCGCAGGCCCCCGTTTTCCGTGATTTCCCCTGAACAAGTTCCGTCACAAGGCAATCTGTGTGCCCGAGTTCCATTTGTGACGTTCAATTGTGAGGTGGAGGCGTTGTGTCCACGATGAATGGCGAGGAATTCGCCGCCGCATTACGCGGGCTGTCCTACCGGTACTGGGGAACGCACCCCTTCCACCGGCGACTGCACGCCGGCGACCTGGACGAGCGGGAACTGCGGCTGTGGGCCGCCAACCGCTGGTACTACCAGAGCATGATCCCGCAGAAGGACGCGGCGATCATCAGCAACTGCCCGCTGCCGCACGTCCGCCGCCAGTGGATCGACCGCATCACCTACCACGACGGCAAGACCGGTACCAACGGCAAGACAGTGAGCGATGGCGGGCTGGAGCGCTGGTTGCGGCTCTGCGAAGCGGTCGGCCTCAGCCGTGAGGAGGTGCTCGACGAGCGCCACCTCGCCCCCGGCGTACGGTTCGCCGTCGACGCCTACGTCACCTTCGCGCGGACCAAGCCCTGGACAGAGGCCGTCGCCTCCGGCCTGACCGAGCTGTTCTCCGGCCACCTGATGAAGCAACGCGTCGTCGACATGCTCACGGCGTACGAGTGGATCCACGCCGAGGACCTCGCCTACTTCACCAATCGCATCGACGCGGTCTCCGGCGAAGGCCAGGCGACGCTCGACCTGGTCGTCGAGCACTGCACCACCCGCGAGCAGCAGGACAAGGCGATCGCCGCGCTGTCCTTCAAATGCGACGTCCTCTGGTCCATGCTCGACGCGATCGAACGAGCGGCGGCGAAGCAGTGAAACCCCGCCTGAAGCGCGGTGTGAGGCTGACCTACGACCACACCAGGGACCTCCAGGTCCTCCTGTACCCCGAAGGCGTGCTCGTCCCCAACCCGACAGCGACCGCGATCCTCCAGCTCTGCGACGGCGAGACCGAGGTCGAACAGATCACCGTTGCCCTGAGCAACCAGTACGACGGCGTGCAGCAGCAGCAGGTAGTCGACGTTCTCACCCGGCTCGCCGATCGACAGGTGGTGGAGTGGTCATGACGGAGGCACCCCTCGGGCTCACGGCGGAGCTGACCCACCGCTGCCCGCTGCACTGCCCGTACTGCTCCAACCCGCTCGAACTCCTGCAACGCGACCAGGAGCTGAAGACCGAGCAGTGGAGGGAAATCCTCAGCCAAGCCCGCGAGCTGGGCGTCCTCCAGGTCCACTTCTCCGGCGGCGAACCGCTCGGCCGCCCGGACCTCCCCGAACTCATCGAGCACACCGCCGACCTCGGCGCCTACGTCAACCTCGTCACCAGCGGTCTCGGCCTCACCGAGCGCAGGCTCGATGATCTCGTCGGCAAAGGCCTGTCGCACATCCAGCTCTCGGTCCAGGCCGCCGACGCTGAACGGGCGAACAAGATCGCCGGCACCCGTGCCCATCACCACAAGATCGTCGCCGCCGAGCTGATCAAGCGCACCGGCCTCCCGCTCAGCGTCAACGTCGTGCTCCATCGCGCCAACCACGATCAGCTCGAAGGCATCATCGCGCTCGCCGAGCAGCTGGGCGCCGACCGGTTGGAGCTGGCCAACACCCAGTACTACGGCTGGGCGCTGCGCAATCGCGACCAGTTGATGCCGACGCTCGAGCAACTCCAGAGGGCGCAGCCCGTAGTACGGGCCGCCATCGATCGGTTGAAGGGCAAGATGCAGGTCATCTATGTCGTCGCCGACTACTACGAGGAGTATCCGAAGCCGTGCATGTACGGCTGGGGTGCTCGTCAGCTGACCATCGCGCCGGACGGGACGGTACTCCCGTGCCCGGCGGCGAGCGCGATCGAGACGCTCAACCTCGACAACGCGACTACCAAGTCGTTGCGCGAGATCTGGTACGGCTCCGAGTCGTTCAACGCGTATCGCGGTGAGGACTGGATGAGCGACACCTGCCGGAGCTGTGACCGGCGCGGACTCGATCACGGTGGTTGCCGCTGTCAAGCATTCCTGCTGACCGGCGACGGCGCCGCGACCGATCCGGTCTGCCAGAAGTCGCCCGATCGCGGGCTGGTCGACTTGATCCTGAAGACACCGGCCAAGCAGGCCGAGTTCGAGATGCGCCGATGAAGGCGATCCTGCTCGGCACCGCCGCCGGTGGAGGCTTCCCGCAATGGAACTGCGCTTGCCCGACCTGCTCCGACCCGGGGCTCCTGCCTCGGACGCAGGACGGTCTGGCGATCAGTGCTGATGGCAACGACTGGTAGCTGGTGAACGCGTCGCCCGACATTCGCGCTCAGATCCTCGCCACCAAAGAGCTTCGAGCCGGTCCGGGGCCGCGGGAGACTCCGATCAAGGGCGTCTTCCTGACCGATGCCGAATTGGATCACGCGCTCGGCCTGATGATGCTGCGGGAGGGTTCCGGCCTCAACGTCTATGCTCCGTCCGCTGTCCTTCAGGCGCTGGAGGACGTGAGGTCGATGCTGCGCAACTACGGCGCCTGGACGTGGTCGACGCTTGGCGCTGATCAGTACCTGGCCGGCTTCCGCGTCAAGGTGCTTGCCGTCAGCAACAAGCGGCCGAAGTACGTGAGCAGCGCGACGGGCGATCCATGGGTGGTCGCGTACCGGTTCGAGGATCCCGCGACGGGCGGGGTGCTCGTCTATGCGCCCTGCCTGGCGAGCTGGCCGGACGGGTTCGATGAGTTCGTGGACGGGGCCGCGTACGTAGTACTGGATGGCACTTTCCATGATGCTGGGGAGATGTCGGACAAAGCCGACGCCACCGGCAAGGCGCAGAGCGTGATGGGGCATCTGCCGATCGAGGCCAGCCTCGAACGCATCCGCAAACTCAGCGCCGCCCAGCCCGGCACGGCCTGGGCCTACACCCATCTCAACAACACCAACCCCGCCCTGGACCCGGCGACTTCGCAGTACGCCGGAATCCGGGCAGCAGGCATCAAGCTCCCACCCGACGGAACCCTCCTTGTCCTCTAGCCACGCTCCGCCCCTCGCCCTCCGTCAGCCCAACCCATCGCTGGCTGTCCGAGCCCACCAATGGTGGGCTCGGACACCCAGCGGTGACCTTGAACAAGAAATACCGTGTCCGAGCCCACCCTTTCCTGTTCAAGCCCACCCTTTCCTGTTCAAGCCCACCCTTTCCTGTTCAAGCCCACCCTTTCCTGTTCAAGCCCACCCTTTCCTGTTCAAGCCCACCCCTTGCTGTCCGAGCCCACCACTGGTGGGCTTGCACCCAAAACGGTGGGCTTGGACAGGAAATACGGTGTTCAAGGCCACCGTTTGGTGTTCAAGCCCACAAGTGGTGGGCTTGCCACGCTCGGGAGGTGGGTGAGGAGG
Organism: Kribbella sp. NPDC051620; assembly: GCF_044453825.1. NCBI lineage: Bacteria > Bacillati > Actinomycetota > Actinomycetes > Propionibacteriales > Kribbellaceae > Kribbella > Kribbella sp. NPDC051620. Next base: position 183,862 of record NZ_JBITDB010000007.1, on the reverse strand, counting down.
AGGTGGGGAGGTGGGGACGGGTTACTGCTCGTACGCGGCGGTGCGGAGTTGGACGGCCTTGATGCGGGGGACGTCCAGTTTCGTGCTGCGGTCGAAGCGGTAGATGCCGTTCTCTTCCTGGAAGACGTCGGTCAGCTGCGTGTAGCAGTAGCCGAACATCAGCGGGTTGTCGAGCAGTACGCCGACCAGCCCGGCGAAGCGGTCGTAGAAGTCGGCCTCGTCCTTGACCCGCTGGCCGTAGCCCCACGACTCGGCGTCGTTGCCGGAGGCGGTCGCGGCGTCGGGGTTCCACCAGATCCCGCCGAACTCGCTGCAGAAGTACGGCTGCCCGTTGTATGCCTGCGAGATCGGCCTGCCCTCCGGACCGGTGTTCCCGTACGGCGCTCCGTCCGCGAGCCCGGCCATCTGCTTCCCGAACTCGACCGGGTCCTGTTCGTAGTTGTGCGAGTCCCAGACATCCGTCTCCGGCACCCGATGCGAGTAGCCCGACGTGTCGAGCACCGGCCGGGTCGTGTCGGCCGCCTTGGTGGCCAGGAACATCGCCCGCATCACGTCGTCGAGCTGCGTGATCCTGTCGTGCAGCACCTGGTGCGTCTCGTTCAGCGGGCACCAGCCGACGATCGACGGGTGGTTGTAGTCGCGCTCGACCGCCTCCAGCCACTGCGTCACGAACGACGCGGTCGGCTGCTGATTGTCGTCGCCGGTGCCGGCGACGCCTGCACCCCAGTCGCCGAACTCGCCCCAGACCAGGTAGCCGAGTCGGTCCGCGTGGTACAGGAACCGCTCCTCGAACACCTTCTGGTGCAGGCGTGCGCCGTTGAACCCGGCGGCCAGGCTCAGCTCGATGTCGGCGACGAGCGCCTCCTCGGAGGGGGCCGTCATCAAGCTCTCAGGCCAGTAGCCCTGATCCAGTACGAGCCGCTGGAAGACGTGCTTGCCGTTGATCAGGACGGCTTGGCCGTTGATCGAGACGGACCTGAGCCCGGCGTAGCTGTCGGCCGCGTCGACGATGTTGCCGTCGGCATCGATCAGCTCCAGGCGGACGTCGTACAGATGTGGATCGGTGGTCTCCCACAGGCGGACGCGATCAGCCGGTACTGCGAGCACGAGCCGCGGGGCGAGGTCGAGATCCGCGCGGACCTCGGCCGACGCGACCTCGCCCGCGGCGTCGGACAGTACGGCGCGGACCTTCCAGCCCGGCTTGTTGGCGGAGAGCGGTACCGAGACGTGGAAGCAGGAGCCCGCGACGTCAGGGGTGATGCGCGGCCGCTTCAGGTGGATCGAGGGGACGGCCTCCAGCCAGACGGTCTGCCAGATGCCGGTGGTTCGGGTGTAGTGGCAATCGGCGTTGAAGTACGGCTGGGACTGCTTGCCACGCGCCTGTACGCCGTACCGGCTGTCGCGCGCGCGGACGACGATCGTGGCGTCCTCGCCGGGCGCGGCGACGGCGCTGAGCGAGGCGCTGAACGGGGTGAAGCCGCCGCGGTGGCGCACCACCTCGACGCCGTTGACCCAGATGGTGGCGTCGTGGTCGACGGCCTGGAAGTGCAGGACCGCCTCCTTGCCGGCCCAGCCGGCGGGGATCGTCACCGTGGTCCGGTACCAGACGGCCTCGAGGAAGTCGACGTTCTCGATCCCGGACAGCTGCGACTCGGGGGCGAACGGCACGGTGATGCGTTGCAGCAGGTCGCGATCGCGGACCCCGCGCTCCAGCCCGGAGTCGGACCGGTCGAGCTCGAACTGCCACTCGCCGTTGAGGTTGAGCCAGTCAGGGCGGGTGAACTGCGGCCGCGGATGCTCGGGGCGGGGTTGCTGGGCGGTTGGCATCGAGGGCTCCCGGGGCTGGAGGGGATGCGGTCGCTGACGAGCGTACAACGTTGTAATGGACGTGAGCAACGACGGGGTGTGGTCCGCTCAGAAGTGCAACAAGCTGCAATTCTGGTTGAAAGGTTGACCGCACCGAACCATTTGGGGGCCTCAAGCATCATGCTGGTGGAAGCGGCGTGGGGGAGATGGCGGAGGAGATGGGTGACGACTGAGCGAACAGCCGAGGTGCGGCGGCTGCGGGTGCGGGTGCCGCAGGCGGACCTCGACTCGCTGTACCGGCGGTTGCGGACGTTCCGGGACAGTGGCGACTACATCGCCGCCGGGCTCGACCGAATCGTGCCGGCCACCTATGCCGACGACCTGGTCGACTACTGGGTCAACGGCTACGACTGGCGCGCTCACGAGAACAGGCTCAACACGTACGACCACTACACGACCGAGATCGCTGGGCAGTTCGTGCACTTCCTGCACCTGCGGGCCGCCGACCCGGATGCCCAGCCGGTGCTGCTGACGCACGCCTGGCCCAGCGGTGTGATGGATGCGCTCTCCACTGCTCTTCCGTACGAGGCCCGGGGTGCGTATCACCTGGTCATTCCGTCGATCGCGTGGACGGCGTTGGCCGGCTTCGGTGAAGCGTCCACTAGCCGGCGGACAGCGGCGGGGTGGGATGAGCTGATGCGCCGGCTCGGGTATCACGACTACCGGGTAGGTGACGACCGCGACGGGTTGAGTGCGACACCGGCGTACACGGAGGTCACTGAGACGCAGGCCGAGCGGCGTGGGATGGACCCGGTGGAGCTGGCGGAGGTCCGGTGGTTCAACGAGAACCTCACCGCGTTCAGTGAACGGCAGCAGATCTCGTCGCTGGTGCTCAGTACTGCCTTGCACGCCTGGCATGCGCAGTTGGTCGATCTGCTGGTCGACCGGGACGAGATCCTCACCGGACTGACTCTGGCGTGGTTCGCCGCGCACCTACCCACCGAGTAGGCGGTTGCCGTTCTCCCAGCAGACGGCTCGTAGCCAGTCGTCGCCTAGGTCAAGGTGTTCGAGGGCTTCCAGCTGTACTGCGTATTGGTACGGGATGTTGGGGAAGTCGGAGCCCAGGACTACCCGGTCTTGGAGGGCGGCGTAGCGGGGGAGCAGGTCGCGGGGGAATGGCGCCAGTGCCTCGGTGAACGGGGTGCAGGCCATCGTGGTGTCCAGGTGGACGTTGGGGTAGGTCTCCGCGAGCTGTAGGTGCTCGGCGTACTCCGGCATGCCCAGGTGGGCGATGACCGCGGTGAGGCGGGGATGCTTGCGTAATACGTCGCCCATCGGGCCGGGGCCGGTGTGGCGGCCTGGGATGGGGCCGGAGCCACAGTGGACGACCACTGGTACGCCGGACTCGGCCAGCTGGCCCCATACCGCGTCCAGGTCGTCGTCACGCGGGTCGTAGTCGCCGACCTGGACGTGCACCTTGAAGATCTTCGTGCCCTCGTCGAGAGCCTCTTTCACGTACTGCGCCGCGCCGGGCTCCGGGTAGAAGGTGCCGCTCGAGACGCAGCCTGGCGTAGTCGCTGCGAAGTCGCGTGCCCAGGTGTTGAGGGACGCGGCCATGTCGGGCTTGTGCGGGTAGACGAGTGCGGGGAACCGGCGTACGCCGAGGTCCTGCAGCGTCTGGAGCCGCTCGGCGACTGGCGTGCGGTAGGTGACCGGCCAGGGGGTGCCGTAGTGGGTTGCTGCTTGGTCGAAGTAGCTCCAGACGGCATCCATCACGCGATCCGGCAGGAAGTGCACATGCACGTCCACCAGCCCGTCGAGCCCCAGCCGCTGCCACCACCCAGGCACCTCGTCATCACGCACGCCGCCACCCTACTTCCGGCGGTACTTGCAATACCTACGTAACTACGTACTATCCACAATGTGGAGAACCCTGTGGATAACCGGCTCGCAGAGCTGGAGAAGCGCGTGAGTGCGCTCGAATCCGCGGCTTTGTCCACACCCCAAGAGCACGCGCCGCCCGCCGCCCTGCGGGCGTCGGGCGGCGCGGAAGCGGGGGGCGTAGCCGTCGAGGGTGCTGTGGGTCAGGTGGCTGAGGCCGGGCCCGACTGGGCGGGGTTTGCCGGGACGCTGGCGGCTCTGGGGAGTCCTGTGCGGCTGAGGTTGTTGCAGGAGATCGTCCAGGGAAGGAACACCGTCAGTGCGCTGAGCGAGGTTGACGGGTTGGGGACCAGTGGGCAGATCTATCACCATCTAAGGCAACTGACTGCTGAGGGCTGGCTCCACAGTCCCAGTCGCGGTACCTTCTCCGTCCCACCACCGCGTGTGGTCGCCCTTCTGGCAATCCTGGAAGCCCTGCAGAGGTAAAGCCTTGAAAGTGTCTATAAGCGCGGGGATCGCGATAGTGGTCGCGCTGGCAGTAGCGGTCGGAGGGTGGTTGGTTCGGCCGCGGACGATCGAGTTGGAGTCGGCGCGGACCGGTGACAACAAACTCCAGACCTATATCGACCAGCACTACCAGGGCGCCGGACATCGCCTCGAAGTAGTTGTCATCGGCGACAACTCGCTGACCTTCGCCGGCCGCGGCGCCAACGAGCACAGCGAGTTCGAGATCGGTTCGCTCAGCAAATGCTTCACCGGACTGCTGCTGGCGAACTCGATCCACCACGGTGAGGTCAAGCTCGACGACCAGGTCGGGACCTTCCTCCCTCTCAACGGCGCCGAGGTCTCCACCGCGACGCTCGAAGACCTCGCGACCCACTACTCCGGCCTCCCGCGCACGTCGACCAAGCCGCTCGACGTAGCGCGCGGCCTGCTCACCACCCTCGACGCGGGCAACCCCTACCCGTACACCGTCGACGACCTGATCAGCCAGGCCAAAGCCGACGCGGGCGGCCGCGGCCAACCGGCGTACTCCAACGTCGGCGCGGCCCTGCTCGGCCAGGCCCTGGCACGCAAAGCCGGCATGAGCTACCCGGACTTCCTCCGCGAGCGCCTCCTGAAGCCACTCGACCTTGATGAAACCCATGTACCGACGACAGTCGACGACGCGGCCCCACCTGGCTACAGCTCCGGTGGACGCAAGGAGGATCCGTGGATCCAGGACGGCTACGCCCCGGCCGGCGGCATCGTCTCCAGCGCAGGTGACCTCTCCCTGCTCGCCCAGTCGTTGCTACGGGGCAACGGAGTCGAGGCACTCGCGCCCCTAAGAGACTTCGAGGAAGGCGACCGGATCGGCTACTTCTGGCTCACGAGTCCGTTGGCCGGCACTGATCGCAAGATGGTCTGGCACAACGGTGGTACCGGCGGTTACCGCTCGTTCGTCGGCCTCGACCTGGAGAAGAAGCGAGCGGTCGTGGTGCTGTCCGATGTCGCGGCGGATGTCGACGAGTTCGCCACCAAGCTCCTGGCGGACCAGTCGTGAAGTACGTCGCCATCGCCCTGGCCGTGGGCTACCCGCTGCTCGCCCTCTGGCAGATTCGCACCAGGAAGCTCCGCGACCGCCTGGACCTGCTCATCGTCCTCGCGGCCGGCATCCTCTTCCTACTGCTCGCCCGGACCATCACCAACTGGCAAGACCTCCCACCCTGGCTCTGGCTGGTAGGCCTAGCCCTGCTGGCCGCAGCCACGGCGTACTCCGGCTGGGCCTGGCCAGACCTCCCCTGGCTCAGACCTGCCCGCCCCCGCCGCCGGGCAGTCTCCGCAGCCCTCCAACTAGTCATCGCCGCGGTACTCGTGGCACTACTGGTCTAACCCTGGTCACTGACCCATAGACCGGTCAGGCCGCGGAAGTGGGCCAGGAACTTCTCCTGCTCGTGGGCCGGGTAGGTCGCGGCAACCGTCTCGCGCAGGATGCGGTCGAAGTCGTCGCCGGAGACCCAGTCGACCAGTTTCGCGTCGAAGTCGGTCAGGTTCTCGGCACACCACTCCTGGTACTTCGCGGTCTCGAAGTACTCGTCGGCCAGCGCGAGGTACCCCTCCAGCTTGGCGTCGTAGTCGAGCGAGTCGTCGTCGGCGATCGCGAAGTACCGCTCGGTGTGCAGGTCGACCTTGGTCTTGCGGCCGGTCGCCAGCGAGAACACCGACCACTTGACCAGCGCGCTGATCGCCCACGGGAAGTAGTAGTGCAGCGAGGTGATCGCGACGTCGGGGCAGGCGTTCGCATAGTCGATCGGGTGCACCGAGTCGCCGGCCACCAGCATCTCGCAGGAGTTGAACTCCCAGCCGAAGAAGGCGTTCACGATCCGGCTGATCGCGACCGCCTGGTGGCCGGCCGACGGGCTGAGGAAGTCGTGCGAGACGGCGTACCGGTTGTGCATCGGCTCGTCCGGGCGGAAGTCCATCACCATCGTCTCGGCGCCGATCGACAGCGCCCGGGCGAACTTCTCGTACTCGACCGTGGCCTGCAGGTGCATCAGCATCTCGCCGGACTCGTCGTAGGCGGTGTGCAGGTCCTCGCGGTTGTTGATCCGGGAGACGCCGCGCCAGCCGCCGCCGTCGAACGGCTTCATGTACATCGGGTAGCCGAGGTCGTCGGCGATCGCGTCCAGGTCGAACGGCTTGTTGTACTTCTCCGCCGTGTACGCCCAGCGCACGTTGTCGACCGGGTTCTTGAACGGCACCAGCACGGTCCGCGGGATCTTCAGGCCGAGGCGCAGCATCGCGCAGTACGCGCTGTGCTTCTCCATCGACTGGAAGGTGAACGGCGAGTTGAGCAGGTAGGTGCCGTTCATCAGCGCGGCCTTCTTCAGCCACTCGCGCGGGTGGTAGTACCAGTAGGCGAGCCGGTCGATCACCAGCTCGACCCGGACCGGATCGTTCAGGTCGAACGGCTCGATGGTCAGCCGGTCGGTGCTGAACTCGTGCGTGGTGCCGCCGGCCTTGACCGGGCCGACCTGCCGCAGCAACGCTTCGAACGCCTGCGGCCAGTCCTCCTCGGCGCCGAGCAACAACCCGATCAAATGCTGAGAGCGGTCAGCCATCCCAAGCTCCTTAGACGAATCGGGGCAGGTGGTGGGCTAGTTGTTTGCGCCACCAGGGCCAGTCGTGGGCTACGTCGTGTCCCCAGAGGTCCAGCTCATGGGGGATGCCTTTGGCGGCCAGTACTTCGGCAGTGGCGCGCGCGGACGGCAGCGAACCGGTCGGGTGCGTCTCCCAGTCGCCCTGGCCGACCGTGAGCACCAGGAACAGCCGCTGGCGCAACCACTCGAGGTGGTCGCCCTCCAGGTTGGGCAGGTAGTCGGCCGGGTTGTTGAAGTACGTAGCGTCGCCGCGCTCGCCCCAGGCGTGCCAGCTGGCCGCGTCGTAGTTGCCCGACTGGCAGATCGCGATCGGGAACAGGTCGGCCCGCTTGACCGCGAAGTTGAGCGCATGGAAGGCCCCGAGGCTGCAGCCGGTGGTGATGATGTCCGACGCACCAGGGGTGTCACTACCGATCGCCGGTACGACGTGATCGAGGATCCACGACTCGTAGAGCCCATGCCGCCGCGCCCGCTCCTCCAGCGGGATGCTGCGATCGGACCAACTCACGTGGTCGTAGGAGTCGACGCAGTACAGCTTGACCCGGCCGGCCTCGACCAGGTCGGCCACTGCCCCGACCATCCCGTTGTTCTCGTAGTCCCAGGCCCGCCCCTGCTCACTGGGGAACACCAGCACCGGGCGGCCATAGTGCCCGTAACGGATCAGCGTGCCGGGCCGGTCCAGGCCCGGCGCATCCAGCTCAACCTGCTCTCGCTCCATCAGCCTCACTCCAGGTGCGCTTCAGTAGATCCGTCAGACAGGGATCTAGCACATCACGCCAGGCTGTGAAGTTGTGCATGTCCGGCGTTTCGTCGAAGGCTACGCGCAGACCGAGCTTGGTGAGGTGGGCCGCCATCACCCGGTTGTTGTGCACATTCTCCTCCGGCGTACCGGCGGTGATGGCGATGGCTGGGTCGCTCGGGAAAGAGGTGGCCGCCAGCACCGAGTTCACGAAGCCGGTGACCTCGGTGTAGTACTCGAACCGGGACTCCTGTGGGTCGGTGTCGAGGGTGAAGAAGGAGCCGGACTGGAGGAAGAGGCCGGCGAAGGTGCCTGGGTGGTGCCATTCGGCGTGGAGGGCGGCCAGGGCGCCGAGGCTTGCGCCCATCAGTACCGGCTTCTTGCTCCGGTACGCCGAAGTGACCGCCGGCAGCACGTGCTGAGTGAGAGCTTCGGCGTACGACGGGTTGGCCGCGTACCAGAGGTTGCGTGAACCCGGCCGGATCAGCGCGAGACGCAACGGTGGCAGCGTGCCGTCGGCAATCATGGCGCCGACGTAGTGGGTCAGCCCGGCGTACGCGGCGAACTCGGGCCCGTCGTGGGCCAGCAGCAGCGGTAGTTCGAAGCCCGGCGCGATGCCATCCGGCGACCAGACCGTCACGTCGATCGGGCCGACCGGAGTCGGGTCGGCAGTCAGCGGAGTCAGGGTCGACGCGATCGGCTCGATCGTGATCCAGTCCGGCTCGACGTACCCGGGCAGCGGCAGCCAGGAGTGCTCGCCGAACGCGCCGCCGACGACCCGGGGGTTGGTCGGGTCGGTCCGCATCCCGCTGCCGGCGATGTCGAACAGGTACTCCATCCGGTGCACCGAGGGGCGCGGCAGCCGCAGTTCCCAGCCGTAGTCGACCGGCTTGAACTCGAGCTGCTCGGCGGCCAGGCCGAGCTCTTCCCACAACCGGACACCGGTGAACGCATGCTCGGAGTCACCAAGGCGGAACACCACCTCAGCACCTTCGACCGCACTCACGATTGCTTCGGGCATCAGACCACGGTACGGCCTCCCGGCGCCGGAATCGTCCGGCATGGGCAGCTGACAGGCCCGATACCGGCACCTCACCGCCATTGTGCACGCTGAGCGGAGGCAGGAAAGTGATGCTGACAACATCTGCTGTGGAGGAGCCACTCGCCTGCCGTGGCACCGGTCCGGACGCTCACTACGCGACCGCTGTGTGGCTGCGCGGCGCGTACGCCGATCTCGGCTGGACCGTCGAGGACGCCGTGGTGGAGGGCGACCTGCTCGCCCTCCGCAAGGCCCGCCGCGCCTGAGCCCGGTAAAGTCGAGCCCGTGGTGGATCTGGAGGACATCCGGGCGGTGACCGAGGGGTTGCCGCGCAGCTACGAGGTGATCGTCCGCGACCGGATCAAGTTCCGGGTCGGGCAGATCGTCTACCTCGCGCTGTCGCGGGACGAGAAGACGATGGGGATCGGGTTCCCCAAAGAGGAACGGGCGGCGGCGATCGCGGCGTACCCGGAGAAGTTCCTGCCGCCCAGCAAGGCCGACGAGCGGTACAAGTGGATCGAGGTCAACCTCGCCGCGCTCGACGAGGAGGAGCTGCGCGAACTGGTGCTGGAGGCCTGGCGGATGTGCGTGCCCAAGAAGGTGGCGGCCGAGTACTTCGGCGAGTGACCATACAGGGGCCTACGGCAACAATGTGGATCGGTTGTCATCCCTGGGGATGATTCCGGGGCTGCCAAGGGGCGACTTGGGTCACGTCCGAACCGTTCCCGGGGAGGATGGAAACCGCCGCTTTCCCCGGCAGGCTTGACGGTATGACCGGGGACTTCTTGCCACAACGCCGCCAGGCGTCAGTACTTGCTCAACTGCTCACCATCGTCGTGCTGATCGCCGCCGCCCTCGGCGCCTGGCTCCTGCTGAGCTGACGCCGGCAAGAGCACCTCAGCCCTCCCAGCGGACCTCGGCCTCGCCCGGGCGGACCACGCCGGCCTCGTAGGCCACGACGACCGCCTGGACCCGGCTCGACAGGCCGAGCTTGGACAGGACGCTGCTGACGTGGGTCTTCACCGTGGTCTCGCTGACGAAGAGCTTCGCCGCCAGATCGCGGTTGGACAGCCCGCGCGCCATCCAGACCAGGATCTCCCGCTCGCGCTCACTCAACTGCGCGAGCGGCCCGGTCCACCGCCCCGCAGCAGCCGGCGCCGACTCAGCAGTCCCACTGCCGACCTGCCGCTCCAGCTCCACACACCGCTCGAGCAGCACCCGCGTCGACGCCGGATCGACCAACGAGTCGCCTCGATGCACCGCCCGCACCGCCGATACCAGCAGATCCGGATCGGTGTCCTTGAGCAGGAACCCCGAAGCACCAGCCCGTACTGCGCTCAGCACGTACGCCTCGTCGTCGAAGGTCGTCAGCACCAGGACGGCGGGCCGATTACGGCCGGACTCCTTCGCGGCCTTGGTGATCCGCTCGGTCGCCTCCAGCCCGTCCATCACCGGCATCCGGATGTCCATCAGCACGACGTCGGGGTCGTGCTGCGCGATCATCCGGATCGCCTCCTCGCCGTCACCGGCCTGCGCGACCGTGGTCAGGTCCGGCTCGTGGTCGAGGATCATCGCCAGGCCCATCCGGATCACGCCCTGGTCGTCGGCGACCAGGATCCTGATCTTCTCCGTCACCTCTGCGGCGGCAACCATGCCTGCACTCTCCATCCACCCAGTGGTCCGGCGGCGACGGTCAGTGTGCCGCCGCTCGCGTGCGCGCGCTCGCGCATTCCGATCAGTCCGTTGCCGCGGCCGCTCTCCTGCCGGCGGGCGGTCTCCAGCACGTTCACCGGCGGTGGTCCGCCGCTCCCGTTGTCGTCGATGGTGAGCAACTCACCCTGCGGTCCACTCTGCCAGCTCACATGCGCGGCAGTGGCCTTCGCATGCACCATCACATTCGTCAGCGCTTCCTGAATGATCCGTACCGCGGTCAGGTCGGTGGCTGAGGTGAGTTGCCGGCTGCGGGTCGGCAGTTGCATCGTCACGTCGATGCCGACGGCCTTGAGTCGGTCGCCCATGCGTGCAACGTCGGCCAGGTCGGGTACCGGCGCGGTCAACGCGCTCGCGCCGGGGGCAGCCGTGTTCAGTACTCGCACGGTCTCCCGCATCGCGGTCAGCGCTTCACGGCCGCTGGCAGCGATCCAGCGCACGGCTTCCCGTAGTACCTCGGGCTTCTGGTCGGCCACGCGGTCGGCCGCTTGCGCACGGATCACCACGGCGCTCATGTGGTGCGAGACGACGTCGTGCAGGTCGCGGGCGATCCGGGTCCGCTCGGCCGCTGCTGCCCGCTCGGCCTCGATGGCCTGGAGCCGGACCAGAGCCGTGTTGCGCTGCTCCAGTACGAGCAGGCTCTTGCGTCGGCGCAGCGCATTGGCGCCGAGCAGGACCATGCCACAGATCAGCGCTTCGGCGAAGACGAACAGGGACAGGTCGATGTAGCCGTAGAGGCTGTACGGGTCCCGGGGGAGGTTCGCGTAGCGCTCGCCGTACCGGTAGACGCTCGGCGGGGCGTGGCTCATCACGATCGCGACGACCGCCGGCAGGCCGATCATCAGCGCCGCCAGGCTGCCCATGGTGAAGAACAGACAGGTGAACCGCCGTACTCCGCTCGCTGCCGCGAGATACCCGACCACCAGCAGCGGGGCGAGGTGAAGCTCGGACTGCAGCGCGGCGTCGCTGATCGCGGGCGCCCGGAGGATGCTGAGCCCGATCTGCTCGGCCAGCCCGGTCTCCGCCGCCGCGTAGACGAGTGGATAGCAGATCGACACGATCAGCAGCGTCATCCGCGGCACCATCCGGGCGATCGCGATCGTCATCACCAGGAACATCCCGGTGACCACCGAGACACTCGGATTCTTCGGCCGCAGATCGCTGCTGTTGATCACAGCGAGTCCCCCGAACCAGACAACGCCGACCACCGCGGCCAGCAGAATGTCCTGCTGCCACGCGGCAAGTCTTCGCCATGAGGTCACTTGCAGAGCGTAGTCGCGGGCGACAATTTTCGGCTCCTGCGCCAGGAGGGGTGGTTTTCTCCAACTTTTGGATGAGACCGGGCGTCGGACCTGATACCCAGGTCCGACTTAAGGCCTTCCGAGACGGTCCCTGGGACCGATGTGGCGAACCCGCCGACCCGAGAGGCTGTACCCCATGACCAACGACTCGCCGCCGCGTCGCCCGTTCACGGTGCGTGCCCGGTTGCTGTCTGTCACCGGGGTGGTCGTCGTCGGTTCGCTGCTGATCTGGCACGCCCAGGTGATCGACCTGCTGTCCTTCGACTCCAGCGGCGACAAGCAGCCGGTGGTCGCGAGCGGACCCAACGGTTCGCCACCGCCGCCGGCCCCCAAGCCGGTGCGGAAGACCTCCGCGCCGATCGAGACGCCGACGGCGGAGTCCAAGCCGAAGAAGACGCCGTCGCCCGAGGCCACCAAGTCGACCGGCAAGAAGAAGTACTCCGAGGAGAGCATCGAGGGCCTGGCCCCGGTGCTGCGCGGCCGGCTGCGCAAGGCGATGGCCGACGCGCACGCCGCCGGAATCCCGATGCGGATCAACTCCGGCCGCCGCAGCGCCGCCAAGCAGCAGCGGCTGTTCGACGAGGCCATCAAGAAATACGGCTCGTACAAGGCGGCCACCCGCTGGGTGCTGCCGCCGGACAAGTCGGAACACGTGCAGGGCCGGGCGGTCGACATCGCCCCGCAGTCGGCGATGGCCTGGCTGGAGCGGGTCGGCTGGAAGTACGGGATCTGCCGCATCTACGACAACGAGCCCTGGCACTTCGAGGCACTGCGGTCGCCGGGCAAGACGTGCCCTCCACTCCAAGACAGCTCACCCGCCGAGCGCGGCTGACCACCACCGAATCAGGAGCGCAACTGATGACGATGACCTATGCACTGCCGATCACCCGGCGAGCCAACCGCAGCCGCCACACCGTACCGGCGCTGTGGCGTCAGGTGGTCCGGGGTGCCGCGAAGGACGAGCAGGTCGAGCCGGACCGGTCCGCGCACACCCAGCTGGAGATCTACGAGGGCGTACTGACCGCGTTCGAGCGGCGGACCGAGGTGCTGCGGACGATCGAGGGCGCATCCGACCGGCTGACCGCCGCGTTCCGGGTCCGTCAGCTGCTCGGCGTCAGCCAGCTCCAGGCGACCGCGATCCTCGAGCTGCAGGCGCAGGGCTTCAGCATCGCCGCGCGCGACCGGGTCGCCCACCGCGCGGCCGAGCTGCGGGCGGCACTGGCCCGCTGAGACTTTCCTCCCAGGTAGTACCCAAGTAAACGCAATTACTGAAAGGAGGGGGTTGTGCCACCGGCCACGGCCGGCCAGGTACGGGCGCTGCTGAGGGGCCCCGCCCATACCTGGCCGGCCGTGCACCGTTGTGGCGCAGCCCCCTCCGGTTAGCCGTTCAGGAGGGCCAGTAGCGCTTCGGCGTACGCCTGCTCGGCATCCTCGGACGGGTAGCGGCCATCGGTCAGTACGACCGCATAACCACCCGGTACCGCCTCCAGCCGCTGGAAATGCGGGCCGAGCAACGCGCGCAGCTGCTCCTCGCGTGGCAGCCAGATCACCTCGCGCTGCTCGATGCTGTCGAGCGCCCACTCGGTCGTCCCGTTGAAGCCGATGACCTTGCCGCCGGGGTAGTCGTGCACCTCGACGGTCATGTCGCTGACGACGAACACGTCGTCGTCCATCTCCCGGTCCGGTACGACGAACCGGTCGCCGGCGCCGGGCACCCACATCGCCCCGGCCTTCCGCAACCTCCGCGCCTGCTCAACCGTGATCACGCTTCCATCGTCTCTCCGGACGGCAAGGGATCAAATGCCCGTGTCACCAGCCGGACCGCGCGGGCGACTGCAGGGCGTCAGTGGACGGACCGCCAGTACTGCTTCTTGTCCCGGTCGCGGACCACATATCCGAGCTTGCCGAGTTCCTGCCGGAGCTCCCGCAGGTCGGCCTTGCCCTTGTCGCCCTGGTCGAACGCCTTCGACCGGGCCTTCAGCACCGCGTTCGCCGCCGGCGACAGATCCGGGTCGCCCTCGACCCAGCGGCGGAACTCGGCCTCGTGCGGATCACCCGCGTCCGACCACGGGTAGCCGTGAGCGCGGAAGGCCGCCTGGATCTTCGTCCTCGCGGCGGCGCCCAGCTCGTCGTGCTTCTCGCGGGCGAGCTCGGCCGACCGGCTGTCCTGCAGCACGATCTCCTTGCCGTCGAGGAAGACGAGCGCGACCTTCTCCCGCGGTACCCGGGTGGTCCGCTGGTTCTTCAGGAACTCGACCTCGGTGTTGCCGATCGTCGTCTTGAGCGTGTCCTCCAGCGCCATCGCCGCGAGCAGCACCCCACCGATCAGGCCGACCGCGAGGCAGATGGCGACCACCCACCAGCCGTCCCAGCGGGAGATGAGTTCCAGCGGCCCCTGGAACGGCACCCAATCCTGCTTCGCTCCCCAGTCGGCGATCCGGGGCAGGAAGAAGCCGAGTACCAGCCCGAGCAGCGGCAGGCCGCCGTACAGGAGGAGCTTGTCGGCCGCGGAGTGCCCGATCACCGTCTTGGTGGACGAATCCGTGCTCATCTCCCGCTCCGTTCCGGCCGCATGGCCCCGAAATTAGCAGCGCGCGAGCCTGGTGCGGGGTGACTTTGGTAGCCGGTTGACCGTTCCTTGGTCGTTTTCTGGCGGGCTCAGAGCCGGATGACACGATGCTGGACATGACTGATGGCATCTGGTTGCGGTTCCTGTCCGGTCCCGAGATCGACTCGCTCGGGCTCACCCGGCTGGAGATCGTGGACGCGGTCGAGGCGGCCGTGCGCGATCACGGTGAGGGCGAGACGAGCTTCGAGCCGCGGGTACACCTGATGCCGGACAACGGCGGGATCGGGCACTTCAACGTGTTGCGCGGGCATCTCAACCGGCTGGGTGAGCACGGCATCAGCGGGGTGAAGGTGGTCGGCGACTTCGTCCCGAACTACCAGGTCGGTCTGCCGAGCGAGCTGGCGATGGCGACGCTGTTCGATCCGACTACCGGCGTACCGCTGGCGGTGCTGGACGCGACGATGATCACGGCGGCGCGGACGGGGGCGATGACGACGGTGGGCGCGCGGTATCTGGCCCGGCGGGACAGCAAGGTGCTCGCGCATGCCGGCGCGCGCGGTACCGCGTGGTGGAACGTCACGATGCTCGACGACCTCTTCGACCTCGACGAGATCCGGGTGACGTCGCGGCGGCCGGAGTCGCGGGAGAAGTTCGCGGCTGAGCTGTCCGCGGAGTTGTCCACGCCGGTACGGGTCTTCGCGACCGCGGAGGAGGCGTTCGACGGCGCCGACGTGATCGTCGAGGCGACCCGGCTGATGGAGCCCGAGCCGTTGCTCCGTACGGCCGCCGTCCGACCCGGCGCCTTCGTCGTCCCCTACGGAACGGTCAGCGCCGTCGAGCTGGACCTTCTCGACGTGATGGACAAGGTGGTCGTCGACGACTGGCGCGAGGCCCAGTCCGGCCGCTTCGGCGCCCTGCGTCGGCATGTCGACACCGGCCGCCTGTCACCGCAGACCCTGTACGCCGAACTCGGCCAGATCGTCGCCGGCCAGAAACCCGGCCGCGAATCCGCCACCGAACGCACCCTCTTCTGGCACCGGGGCCTGTCCCTGCTGGACGTAGCCATCGCCCACCTGATCCTCCGCCGAGCCGAAGCCGCCGACGTCGGCACGATGCTGAGATTCCACTGACATGCTGATCAACTCCGCCGCAGACCTGGGCCCCGAGCAACTAACCTCTTCCGAGCCCCTGGAACTATCACCCGCCCTACTCGAACGCCTTCGCACAACCCGTCAGGCCGTCCTGTCATCCCTGGCCACCGGCGCCCCCGTCTACGGCGTCAACACCGGCATGGGCGCCCTGAGCAAAGTCCGCCTGTCAGACGCCGAACAACGCACCCACCAACACAACCTCCTCCTAGCCCGAGCCGCCGGCGGCGCCCCCTGGCTCCCACCCCTGGAAGCCCGAGCCGTGCTGGTCGCGCGCCTGAAAACCTTCCTGACCGGAGATGCCGGCGTCTCCCCTGAGCTATGCCTCCAACTGGTCGCCCTACTCAACAGCGGCCTAGTCCCCGCCATCCCCACCGGAGGAGCCGGCTCCGCCGGCGAAATCATCCCCCTAGCCCACGCCTCCGGCCCCCTGGTAGGCATCGGCTCCCTCCTATCCCCACCACCCACCACGTCCACACCACCCACTGAGTCCACCACTGCGGGGCCGCTCGCTGGGCTTACCGCGGCGGGGTCGCCCGCTGAACCGACCACCGAGGGGCCGCTCGCTAGCCCCACCACCGCTGTACCAACGGCTGGGCTCGCCCAGCCCGCGTCGCGCGTCGGCTCTTCACCTTCCGCCCATTCCGCGCGCAGCGCGGAATGGGCGGTTGTTTCGGCGGAAGGTGTCCTGCCGCCGTTTGAGCTTGGGCCGAAGGAAGGGATTTCTTTGCTGGCGGGGATTCCTGGGGCGACGGGCCGTGCGTGGTTGCAGGTGGGGATGGCTCGGCGGCTGGTGGAGAAGCTGACCTTGGTTGCATCCGGGGCGATTGCTGTGGTGGGGGCCAATCGGGATCCGTACAACGCCTTGTGTGGCAGGGGAGATGAGGTGTTGGCGGGGGAGTTGGAGCGGATACGGCACGCGGCTGGTGCTGAGGATGAGCCTCGGGGGTTGCAGGCGCCGGTTTCGTTTCGGGTGGTGGGGCCGGTTAACGCGCAGGTGCGGCGGGCGGTGGGAAGGCTGGAGGAGGCTGTTGAGCGGGCGTTCAGCGGCGTGACGGACTCACCGGCGTTCCTGGACGGGGAGTTTGTCGGTACTGCGGGATTCCACGGGATCGACCTGGCGGCGCATTGTGATCAGCTGGTGGCGGCGTTGGCGCATGCGGCTGAGGTGTCGACGGCTCGGATCCATCGGTTGCTGGATCCAGCGGTCACCGGGTTGCCGGCGCAGTTGGCCGCCGAGCCGGGTCCGCAAGCCGGGTTGGTGACCGTGCACAAGAGGGCCGTTGCTACTAGCCACTACCTTCGCAGGCTGGCGATGCCGTCGGCTGTCGGCGCGATGGAGACGTCCAACGGGCAGGAGGACGTGCAGAGCTTCAGTTGGGAGGCTGTCGGCGTACTGGGTGAGGCGATCCGGCTGACGCGCGAGGTGGTGGCGTGCGAGCTGCTCGCGGTACACCAGGCGTTTGCTTTGTCTGAACGCCCTGTCCCAGAAGGGTTACAAGGACTTCTCGATGAGGTTGCGGACGTGGTACCGCCGATCGTCGCCGACCGCCCGTTCGGGGTGGATCTGGCGCGGTTGCTCGAATACATCGTCTGACTACTCCTCGTTTGCTGATCGTCGCTCCGGGTACCCGGCCGAAGAAGGCAGTTGCCGAAGACAACGAGAACGGGGATGGTTTCCGATGAGCACCACGCAGGAGCTGGAACGGGCGATGGGCCAGGACGTGTACGACGTCGAGGGCCACAAGGTCGGTACGGCGTCCCACCTCTACGCCTCCGACGTGTCCGGGGCGCCGGAGTGGGTGACGGTGAAGACCGGACTGTTTGGCAGCAAGGAATCCTTCGTCCCGTTGACGGGTGCGCGAGCCGAGCGGGACGGGTTGCATGTCGGCGCGCACAAGGACGTGATCAAGGACGCGCCGCGGATCGACGACAACGGTCATCTCTCCGAGGCGGAGGCCGCCGAGCTCTACCGCCACTACAACCTGCCTGTCGGTACGCCGGGCATGGGTCAGCCGGGCATGGGCCGGCCGGGCATGGATGGTCAGCCGGCGAAGCATGCCCAGGGCAAGAAGGGCAAGGATGCCGCGCAGGGTATGGCTGGTCAGGAGTCGATGGTTCGGTCCGAGGAGCAGTTGCGGGCTGGTACCGAGACGGTCGAGACGGGCCGGGTGCGGTTGCAGAAGCACGTGGTGACGGAGGAGCAGCAGGTGACCGTCCCGGTCAGCCACGAAGAGGTCCGTGTCGTCCGTGAGCCGGTCGCCGGTACGGACCCCGGCACCGGCAAGATCCAGGAAGACGAGCGCGAGGTGGTCCTCCACGAGGAACGCCCGGTCGTCGCCAAGGAGACGGTCGCCGTCGAACGCGTCGGCCTGGAAACCGAGACGATCCGCGACGAAGCCACGGTCAAGGACACCGTCCGCAAGGAACGGATCGACGTGGATGACACCACGAAGCCCCACAAGCACTGACAAGAACAAAACCCCCAGCGCCGCAGCACCCTCCAGGTGCTGCGGCGCGTCGCGCTAGCTGTGGCTGACTGAGAGGTTGTAGATGGTGGTTTGGCCGTAGTTGGTGGTGTTGCAGGGGGTGGAGTTGTCGCAGTTGGCTTGGGTGTAGACGCCGGCCTTGAAGTAGCCGGTGGTGAAGCTGACCGGGATGGTGGTTTGCAGGACGCCGTTGTAGTACGCCTCGATCGAGCCGTTGCTGACGACGAATTTCGCCTGGAAGCGGGTGCCCAGGACGTAGTTGCTGGTCACCAGCTTGTAGTGGGTGTCGTTGTCGCGGGTGATGTAGAGCGCCTTGCCGTCGAGACGGAAGGTGGAGCGGTCGTTGCCGTCGTGGATCTGGCCGGCGACCACCTGCGGCTTGGTGTTCGGCAGGTGGTTGATCGCCTGGTCGATCACCATCGTGTGGGTGCCGACGTTCGACGACCAGATGGCCTCGGTGGTGCCGTCGGCCTTCATCTCGCGCAGCTCGGACCGCGCGTAGGTGGTGTTCGGCGTCTTCACACCGTTCACCGCGTTGCGGAACTGCACGCCGTCACACGACGACGTCGGCTTGAACCACGGCGACAGCACATAAGTGTTGAGCCGAGGCCGGGTCACCTGCAGGATCTGGGTGCCGGACTGCGCCGGGTCGTCGATCGGCAGCTGGACCTTCCACCGGGTGAGGTCCAGAACCTGCGCCGGATAAGTACAAGCAGCCGGTACTGCGGACGCGCCGCCGGCAGTCAGCAGGGCAGCGCTCGCGACAACCGTGGACAAAAGAGCAAGGGGGCGGATACCACGCATGGTCGAACTCCTTCGGGGGCGGAAGTACAGCTATCTGGTGTTCCTCTCAGAACCACTTCGACTTGTCGACGACATTGATCAAGGGATCACCGGCAACGAAACGCCGGGCGTTCTCCAGCAGTACGGCGAACCGCCGCTCCGCCTCATGCGGCCCGACTCCGGCGACATGGGGAGTGATCAGTACTTCGGGACGCCGCCACAACCGATGCCCCGCCGGCAACGGCTCGGTCTCGAACACGTCGAGTGCCGCCCCGCGCAACCGCCCGGCCGACAGCGCCGCGTCGAGCGCGTCCAGGACAACCGTCGGCCCGCGACCCACATTGACGAAGAACGCCGACGCCTTCAGCAGCTTGAGCCGCCGCGCGTCGATCATCCCTTCGGTGTCCGGTGTGTGCGGCACGGTCAGGATCACCAGGTCGGCACCAGGCAACTGCTCATCCAATGCCTCAACCGGCAGCACCTCGGCAAATCCAGGCCGCTCACCGGCCCGCACATCGATCCCCGTCACCCGAGTCCCGAACGCATGCAGTAGCCGCCCGATCTCGGAGCCCAGAGCACCCACTCCCACAACCAGAGCCGTAGCGTCCGACAAGGAGACGATCGCCTCAGGATCCCAGTCGGGATTCCACGCCGCAGTCTGCTGATCGCGGACATAGCGCGGCAACCCCCGACACAACGCCAGTACCAAGGCAAGAGTGTGCGTCGCGACATGGTCGGTGTAGGTGTCGCGCATGTTGGTGACGACAACTGGATGCGCAACGAGCTCCGGATAGTAGAAACCAGGCGGCGGCCCAGCCTGCTGCGCCTGCAACCACCGCAGCCGAGTGGTTGCCGCCAGCAACTCAACCGGCAGTACGCCGTACGCCGCGTCAGCCAACTCCAACGCGGCCGCAGCATCTTCCGCAGTCGGTCGCAACACAGTCAGCCCGGGCACCAGCGACATCAGCCGCTCCGCCCAGTCCGCAGTACTGTCCCGCTGCGGCGGTACCATCACCAAGGTTGGGCTCATGCGGACTTCGCCTGCCCCGACTCGAAGATCTCGTGCTCCAACGGCTCACCCGCGACATAGTGAGCCAGCTCCGACGCCATCAACTGCCCTTGTCGCCGGCGCTCGAGATTCAGCGTGCCGGCCAGGTGAGGCGTCACCACGATGTTCGCCGCCGAGAACAACGGCGACCCCGGCAACGGCGGCTCCGGATCTGTCACATCGAGCACTGCGAACAGATCCATCCGCTCCCGCAACACGTTGACCAACGCATCCTCGTCGATCAGCGCTCCCCGCGCGGTGTTGATCAACGTCGCCTCGTGTTTCATCGACGACAGCAACCTGGTACTGACGACCTTGCGCGTCTCGTCCAGCACCGGCGCATGCAAGGAGACCACATCGGAGGTCGCGAACAACTCGTCCAACGAGACCAGTCGCACACCCAGTGCCGAGGCGACGGCCGGGTCGATGTACGGGTCATGAGCCTGCAGTACAAGGTCATGCCGAGCGAGGAGCCGGGCAGTCGCCTGTCCAGTCGCGCCCAGCGACATCAGCCCGACCACCGATCCCGCTGCACCCGGTTCATTCGTGGCTCTAGGCAAAGATTGGGCGCCGAACCGCGCTCCCAGCACATACCGCCATCCATGCTTCAACGCGTAGAGCACCTGAGCCAGCGTGAACTCGGCGACCGATGCGGCGATGACGGAGTTGGCCGTCGTCACTCGCACCCCGCGCGCCCATGACGACGGTGTGACGATCGACCGGACGGACCCCGCGCCGTACAGGACCAGCGCCAACCGCGGCGCGGACTCGAGCAACTCGGGCGTGAGCCGCGGCCCGCCCCATGCCGTCACGAGAACGTCGACGTCGGCCAGCAGCGCCGGCGTCAGTTCGGCCGGCGTGAGTGGCGGTGCGGTGATCCGGAGATTCTTCTCGATCGCGGCGCGTTCCTGGTCGCCGTACACGTCGGGAAAGCGGTCGAGGTCCATCACGTAGAGGCCGTTGAGCATCAGGACACCTCCTGGACGGCGGCCCGGATCGCCGCCTGGCGAGCGGGCGATGCGAGCCCGGCATGGTAGTACCGGAGCTCCGACGCACCCGCCGCGACGAGTCGGGCCGCAAGCGCGGGCAACTCCGACGGCCGCTCACCGAGAGCGTTGACATTGGCAACCAACGGTACGCCGGTACGCCCCGCAGCAGCCTTCACCCGAGCAATGGCAGCCTCGTCATCGTCCCAGCACTTCAACACGAAACCCGCCGCCTCGACTCCGGTCAGGTCGACGCCGACATCCGGCCCGGTCACCTGTGGATCATCCGTTGCCATTAGCAACAACTCGCCCGACCCCGCCAACCCAGCAGCCTCACGCACCAGCCCGGTGATCACCGACTGCCGATGCCGATAGATCTCAGCAGCCCGCGAGGCGCCGAGCGCATCGGCCAGATTCGACCCTGCATAAATCCCCTCCTGCAGCTCGCGATCCACAACCGACCTGATGTCCACCGCAAGCTCTGGTACGTCCAGCGTCAAAAGAGCCGCACAAGCGGAGCAGAGACAAATCGAGAGGAGATCGCGCGCGCAGGCGGAGAGGTCCGCACCCGAGGTCTTCTCATGCTGACTCGCATGCTCGAACCCGAGCCACCCACAAGCCTCCAACACCAGCGCCGGTACGTCGTACTGCTCGCAGATCTCCTGCACGAGCGTCAACGCGTAGTCGTGCACAGCAGGCTGAGCCGGGCAGAGCGCATAGCTGAACACCTCGTCGTAGGCGTTCCGCACAGCGAGCGAAGGATTCGAACGCCCGAGCACCGACGAGTGCGTCAGCACCACCCAGGCCTCGGTTCGGAGCCCTGCGGCGGAGAGCGCGGCGGACGCAGTACCGAAGCGGTCTTCGTCGTCGACTCCCCAGGTGGGTGCCAGCGGGCGCAAGCCGCGCCAGCGTGATGGCCGGATCCGGAAGTACGCCGCCGCGTGGTCGGCGTGCACGACCCGATGCGCCGGATGCCAGGCCGTCGTCGCGCGCACCGAATGATAGGCAGCCTGCAGAGTCACCGTGTCGATGCCGAGATCGGCGAAGCGGGCGGCCGCCGAAGGATCGCCGACCAGATCCCACGTGTAGGCGAAGGCTCCATGCCTCACCATCGCGGGCCTACCATCTCGGAATGGCCGGGTCCCAATCCGGCTGGATCGCCCGCATCGGCGTGACGTCGTCGCGGGTGTCGAAACCACACTCCTTGTACTGCTCCGCGAGCCGGGCCAGCGAATCGAGATCCAGCTCGACGCCCAGACCCGGTCCGGCCGGCACCTTCACCGCGCCGTCGGCGAAGTCCAGCACCCCGGGCACGACGATGTCTTCCACCAGGTACGGGTAATGCGTGTCGCAGTCGTAGGTCAGCTCGGGCGTCGCGCCGGCCAGGTGGGTCATCGCGGCGAGGCTGATGCCGAGGTGCGAGTTCGAGTGCATCGACAGGCCGATGCCGAAGGTCCGGCAGATCGCGGCCAGCTCACGCGACCGGCGCAGCCCACCCCAGAAGTGGTGGTCGGACAGGATCACCTGAACGGCGTCGACGCGGATCGACGGCGGCAGATGACTGAACGCGGTCACGGCCATGTTCGTGGCCAGTGGCATCGAAACCTCGCGCGCCACCGCTGCCATCCCATCGATCGTGGCGGTCGGGTCTTCCAGATACTCCAGCACTCCATCGAGTTTCTTGCCGACGGCAACACTGGTCTCAACGGTCCAGCCTGCGTTCGGATCGAGCCGCAGCGGATGATCCGGGAATGCCGCGCGCAGGGCGAGAACGACCTCGACTTCGTCGAACGGCGGAAGTACGCCACCCTTGAGCTTCAGCGACTTGAAGCCGTACTCCGAGACCAGCCGGCGAGCCTGGGCGACGATGCCGTCGGCATCCATCGCCTCCCCCCAACTGTCCGGCTCGTAGTCCGGCGGCGGGGTGTGCGTGACGGGCTTGAAGAACAAGTAGCCGCTGTACGGGACGACCTCGCGCACGTTGCCGCCGAGCAACTCGACGAGCGGCCGGCCGAGTGCCTTGCCCTGCAAGTCCCAGCAGGGGATCTCGAAGGCCGACAGCACCGTCGCGAGCGTCTTCTCGTCACTCGCTTCGCCGACCAGCCCGTGGTTCGCCAGCCCGGCGGTCGAACCGAGCGTCTCGCCGATGATCCGCTCCAGCCCGTTGAGGTCGAAGGGGTCGAGCCCGGTCAGTCGGGGCGCAACCTGGCGCAGCTTGGTCAGTACCGCCAGATCGCCGTAGGTCTCACCGAGTCCGGTCAGACCTTCGTCGGTCCGGACCTGGAGGATCGAGCGCAGCGCGTACGGCTGGTGCAGACCCTGGATGTTGCGCAGCGGCGGGTCTTTCATCGCGATGGGGGTGATGACTACCTCGGTGATCTTCACGCGACTGCCTGCTTCCGGACGAGATTCAAGCCTTCGTTCACGAGATGATCCAACTCTTCGAGATGCTCCGGAAGTGGATCGGTGAGCGGCGAGCGGACCGAGCCCACATCGGTCCAGCGCCTCCGCACGGCGGCCTTGACCAGCGAAACGGCGTACCCGGCGCCTTTGTCCCGGAGTTTTACCAAGGGGAGATAGAAGGCCGGAAGCAACTCGTCGAGGCCGGCCTCGTACGCGTGGGCGATCTCCGGGGCGAAGCAGTGCACGGCCGACGAGTAGGCCTTGACGCCGATCGCGGCGTACGAGCGGGCGGTCACCTCAGCGGTGGGGAGTCCGTTGAAATAGGTCAGGTTCGGCGCGGCGGCGATGATCCGCTGGAGCAAGTCGAGGTCTCCGAAGCCGTCCTTGAAGCCGATCACGCCGGGAATCCGGGCCAGCTCGGCAGCGCTGTCCGCGGTGAAGATCGCGTTGTCGCGCTGGTAGGCGATCAACGGCAGACCGGCCGTCGCGGCGAGGCCGCGGAAGTGGTCGAGCAGGCCTTGCTGTGACGGCTTGATCAGGTACGGCGGCAGGACGAGCAGGCCGTCCGCGCCTGCCTCGCGGGCAGCAGCGGCGTACTGCTTGGCCATCGCCGTGCCATAGCCGGTGCCGGCGAAGACGGGGAGGGCACCGGCCGCCTCGTCGACGGCAGCGCGGACCGCGGCGGCGTACTCGTCGAGGGTGAGCGAGAAGAACTCACCGGTCCCACAGGCCGCGAAGATTGCGGCGGGTCCTGCGTCGATCTGATGCCGCAGGTGCTCGCGGTAGGCGCCGAGTGCCAGCGCTCCGTCGGCGTCGAACGCGGTGACGGGGAACGACGAGAGTCGGTCGAGCTGCATGGGAAGCCTCTCGGTAAGCGTTTGCCATCGGAGATTAGTCCGGCTCCGGTGTGCTGGCAAGGGTTCGCCTGAAAGCGGTTTCAGAACCCGCGCTTGCGGAACACCTCTTCCTGCGCGACGCTGTGCAAGCGTTTTCTCAACTGCTTGAGGAGGGATGCGTGCAGAACCGCCCGGGCCGGTCCCCGCGAATCACTATCAGCGACGTCAGTACGGCGGCCAAGGTGTCGGCCGCGACCGTCTCGCGCGTCCTGAACGGCACCGCCAAGGTCGACCCGCAGCTCGTCGACCGGGTGCACGACGCCGTCCGCGAGCTCGGTTACCGCCCGAACGCCGCCGCGCAAGGCCTTGCCCGCGGCGAGTGGGGCACCATCGGCGTCCTCGTGCCGGACCTCGCCAACCCGTACTTCCCTGAGGTGCTCAAAGCGGTCTCGGCCGTAGCCCGCGCGCACGGTCGCCGGATGATGGTGATGGAGTCCGACGAGGATCCCGCGCTGGAGTACGAGCTGGTCGAGGACCTGATGCGTTGCTGCGACGGCGTCCTGCTCGCCTCGCCACGAATGCCGCGTGCCGAGCTGGTCGATCTCCTGGGGCGCGATCACCCGATGGTGCTGTTCAACCGGGTGGTCGCCGGGGCGCGGGTGCCCTCCATCTCGGTCGACTTCACCGGCGGGATGACCCAGGTCTGTGGACATCTCGCGCAGCTCGGGCACCGGCGGGCGGCGTACCTGGGCGGACCGCCGGCCTCATGGGGAAACGACGAACGTGTCCGCGCCTTCGAGGCGGCCCGGGCGTTCGGGCTCGAGGTGACGGTCGTCGAGTGCGGTGGCTCCACCAGCCAGGCCGGGTACGACGCTGTCGCGGCGGTACTCGAATCGGATGCGACCGCGGTGCTGGCCTACAACGATCTCGTCGCGCTGGGGGCGATCGCGCGGCTGCGCGAGCTGGGCGTCGGCGTACCGGATGAGCTGTCGGTGATCGGGTTCGACGACATCTCGCTGGATCGGGTCGCGCACTCCGATCTGACCACGGTGTCGGTATCACGTGACGAGCTCGGGCGACGGGCCGGCGAGATGCTCGAACGGCTGCTCGTCAACGACTACAGCGACGAACCGTTGTACCTGCCGATGACGCTCCAAGTTCGCGACACGAGCGGTCCGCCCGCCGTACGGTAGGCGCATGAACTCGCTGCCGCCGCCGGAGGCTGTGCCCTTCCCGCCCGCCGAGGCGACCGGGGAGGCGTTGCCGGCCGAGCCGCTGCCCGCGCCCGAGAGCGAGGCGGTCGACGAAGGACTGCCCGCGCTGGTGTCCGTACCGACAGACGGCACCGGTGAGTCGTCGGCCGCGCGGTATCCCGATCTCTACCAGGCGGCCACCAATGGGCCGGCGACCTTCCGGCATCTCGTCCAGGCGCATCAGCTGGCGGCGTCGACCGAGCAGTTGGCCTGCGACGCGGGTAACTGGTTGATCCCGGCGCTGTCGCAGAAGTTCAGCGAGGTGCACGGCGGGATCGAGAAGGAGTACTACTGCAGCGCCGTGGTCGGCGGTTGCCTGCTGGCCAAGGATCGCGCGGTCTACTCGATCCTCAACTCGCCGCCGCCCGAGCTGGTCGATTCGGAGATCGCTTGCAAGGTGGTCGCGAAGGAAGCGCTCTACGGCCTGCAGGGCAAGGGCGTCGTCCAGCAACTCGAGGAGGCGACGGATCACGCGTACTCCGGCCTGACGCGGGTGATGGTCGCGGCCGACCTGGTCGCCGGTGGCGGGACTCCCGAGGAGATCACGGCGTCGATCGCGGCCGCCAAGAACGAGGTTCTGGTGGTGAAGGCGCGGGTCGAGGTGCTGCTGCAGCGGCAGGCGCGGCTCGAGTACTTCCAGGGCGTGCTCGGCGGGATCGTACCGACGTTCGTGCTGGTGATCCTGTTCGGACTGGCCGCTGATGCCTGGTGGCGCAGCTCTCTGGTGCCGTCGGCGCTGGTCGCGGCGATCGCGATGTCGGCGCTGGGGGCGACGATCAGTGTGATCCAGCGGATGTCCAAGGGGTCGCTGGTGATCGACCACAGCTCGTCGCGGTGGCAGCGGACGATGCTCGGCGCGTTCCGGCCGGGGGTGGGTGCGATCTTCGGTTCGCTGGCCTACTTCACCTTGCTGGCTGGTGCATTGGCGGGTGGGGCGACGGTGAGCACTCCGGGTTCGGTGGCGGTCTTCGGGCTGACGGGGTTTGCGGCCGGCTTCAGCGAGCGGTTCGCCACCGACATGCTCGATCAGGCCAGCAAGTTGATTGCCAAGTAGATGTACGTTCCCAAGCGCTTCGCGGCGGACGAGTCCGTAGTACGGGATCTGCTGGTGGGTCACGGGGCCGGCGACCTGGTCACCAGTACGGCCGACGGCCTGCTCGCGACGCTGTTGCCGTTCATCTACGACCCTTCGGTCGGCGAGCAGGGCGCGTTGCTCGGGCATCTCGCGCGGAACAACCCGCAGTGGAAGACGCCGGTACTCGGGGAGGCGCTGGCCATCATCACCGGGCCGGACGCGTACATCTCGCCGTCGGCGTATGCGTCGAAGCAGGAGCATGGGCGGGTCGTACCGACCTGGAACTACGTGATAGCCCATGTCTATGGCGAGCTGGTGATTCATGACGATCCGGCCTGGCTGGACGGGCTTGTGCGGCGGTTGACCGGGAAGCATGAGGCTCAGTTCACCGAGCAGTGGTCGGTGGATGACGCGCCGGAGGCCTATGTGGCCGGGCAGTTGCGCGCGATCGTCGGTGTCGAGCTGGTGATCAGCCGGATCGAGGCGAAGGCGAAGCTCAGCCAGAACCGGTCCGGCGCGGACATCGACGGGGTGGTCGAGTCGCTCGAGGCCCGCGGTGACCTGGCGTCGGCCGAGGCGGTTCGCGCGGCGAAGTTGGAGAAATGAAGGCGACACGCCGATCGGGTAGTAGCTTGTCGGCGGGTTGTGTCGTTGGGGAGACGTACGGGCGCAGGCGGATCGCGGACCGGGCTGTTGGTAGGGCCTGGAGATCGTCTAGCCTGGGGCGGGTTTTCAGTCGGCGACGTGGAGGATTGCGTGAAGCGGTTCGTAGTACCGCCGAACTGGCCGACGCCGCCCCGCCGCAGCTGGATGCCACCGAAGACGTGGCGACCCGACCCGTCCTGGCCGGCCGCGCCCGACGACTGGAAGTTCTGGGTCGACGGCAAGGGCAACGCGGTGCGCGGGCCTGTCGGCCGGTATGGCGGTCCCTCGCAGCGGGTGGTGGCGCTGGGCTCTGTCGGGCTGGTGTTGTTCCTGGCGGTCAACTTCTGGGCGTTGTCGGCGATCGGTTTGTTCGACGGTGGACCGTCGGACTCGCAGGCGCTGCCGCCGGTCGACGATCGCGTGACGCCGACGCCGGTGATACCGACGACCCCGCCGAGGACGACGACCACCGCCGAGACGTCCGCGCCGCCGCCGGTCGTGAAGACGACCCGGCCGCCGACCACCCCGACGCCGACCAAGACGAAGACGACGAAGAAGCGTCAGCGCGAGAACAGCGAAACCACGCCGACGAAGCCGCCGACCACCAAACCGACGACGGCCAGGCCGACCCGCACCCCCTCGACCCGGCGCCCCACCCGCGAAGAGATCATCCAGGCATACTGCGCCGCCCAGGGCTACGACCCCGCCTGGTGCAACCCAGAAAACTGGCCAGACTCCGACGGCCCCTGAGCTACTGCGGCGTGGGCCGGTGAGGAGGTTGTGATGCGGGAACTGACGGTCGACATGTTCAGCACGCTGGACGGATTCGGCGGCGGTGGGCCGCAGTCGGCGCCGTACTGGGGCTATGGCGGGCCGGGGCTGGATGCGTGGATCGAGCGGCAGCTCGCTGTCGAGCACGTCATGGTGATGGGCGCGACGACGTACCGGACGATGGCCGAGGTCGTCCAGCAGGACGACGACCCGAGCTTCGCGCGGATGGCCGAGTTGCCCAAGCTGGTCTTCTCCAAGACCCTGACCCCGCCGTTGAGCTGGCCGAACACCACGGTGGTCAGCGAGCCGATCGAGACGGCCGTTCCCGCGCTGAAGGCGCTCGACGACCTGCCGATGCGGACGATCGGCAGCGCCACCTTGATCCGCAGTCTCTTCGAGCACGACCTGGTCGATCGTGTTCGGGTGATGGTCTTTCCCACCCTCCACGGCCGCACCGGCGAGGGCCCCGTCTTCGCCGGCCTTCCCGACGTGACGCTCGACCTGGTCGGCACCGAGACCATCGACGATCGCCTGGTCCTGCTCGACTACCGCGTCGGCGAGCGGCTCTAGCCCGACGATCAGACGATGTTCTGCTCGGCGCGCAGGCCTGAGGTCTGGAAGCGGTCGGCGTCGAGCGGGGAGATGTCGACGAAGGGTTCGCGGGTGAGGTACAGGTCCCGGAGGATCTCGCCGATCGCCGGACCCTGCAGGAAGCCGTGGCCGGAGAAGCCGGTCGCGTAGAGGAAGCGGCTGACGGTCGGGGACTCGCCGATCAGGGCGTTGTGGTCGGGGGTGTTCTCGTAGAGGCCTGCCCAGCCGCTGGCCAGCCCCACATCCAATAGCGATGGTGCTCTTTGTTCCATGGCAGCGGTCAGTCGGGGGAGCCAGGCGTCGGAGCGGGCGAGGTGGAAGCCAGGTTCTTCTTCGGGGTCGGACATGCCGACCAGCAACCCCGGGCCTTCGCCGTGGAAGTAGAAGGTGCTGCTGAAGTCGATGGTCATCGGCATCTCGCGCGGCAGGCCGGGAATCGCTTCTGTCACGACGATCTGACGACGCAACGGCGTCACCGGCAGGTCGACGCCGACCATCGCGGCGAGCGGCGCGGACCAGGCGCCGGCCGCGCAGATGACGGTCGAGGTGGCGACCGTTCCGCGGCTCGTCCGGACTGCCCGGATCTCGTTGCCAACGGCATCTATCTCGGTGACTTCGCAGCCGGTGACGAGCTTCGCGCCCAGCTTGCGGGCGGCTGTGGCGTAGCCGAGGACGACGGACTCCGGCGTACAGTGCCCGTCGTTGGGTGAGAAGCAGGCGGCGACCAGGCCGTCGGGCGAGAGGATCGGCGCGATCCGGACCGCCTCGGCGACGTCGAGCATCCGGGTCGGCTGGCCGGCCGCGTTCTGCAGCCGGGTGCTCTCCTCGAACAGCTCGACCTGCTCGTCGGTCGACAGCAGGAACAGGTAGCCGACGCGGTGCAGGTCGATCTCCTGCCCAGGGCGCTCGCCGAACCGGGCGAACGCCTCCAGGCTGCGCGCGCCGAGCGCGATGTTCAGCTCGTCGGAGAAGTTCGCCCGGATGCCACCGGCCGCCTTGGAGGTCGAGCCCGAACCGAGCTCGTTCTGCTCCAGCAGCAGGACATCGCGGACGCCGGCCTCGGCGAGGTGGAAGGCGATACTCGTGCCCATCACCCCGCCGCCGACGATCACCACCTCGGCGCTGGTGGGCAGGTTCATGGCAGCCGGAAGTCTTCGTCCGCCTCGACCTCGACGGTGTCCATCTGGGCCTTCTGCAGCTTGCCCGAGTAGTCCCAGTTCATCGACTGCCAGCGGGTGAACTGGTCGAGCACCCAGACCCCGCTCTGCCGCGAACCGTTGCCCGACTTGCCGTTGCCACCGAACGGCAGGTGCGCCTCGGCGCCGGAGGTCGAGTTGTTGACGCTGACCATGCCCGCCGAGATACCTTGCGCGAAACGGAACGCCTTGTTCGGATCGGTGGTGTAGATCGAGCTCGACAGGCCGTACCCGGACTTGTTGCCCAGAGCAATCGCTTCGTCCAGGGTCCGGTACGTCGTGATGCCGACGATCGGCCCGAACGTCTCGTTCAGGAACAACTCGTCGTCCGGCTGGACCTTGTCGACGATCACCGGGTGGTAGAACAACCCCTTGGCGGGATCACCGACGAAGCCCTCGCGCGGGTTGTCCGCGCCGACCCGCCCGGTGGAGCCGATCACGGCGTGGTGGGCGCCGATCCAGCCGAGCGACTTCTCGAAGCCGGCCGCGAACTTCTCGTCCAGCAACGGCCCGAACAGCACGTCCTGGGTCGGGTCGCCCATCGCGGCCTCCCGCACGGCTTCAGCGAACCGGGAGACGAACTCGTCGTGCACCGACTCGTGCACGATCACCGTTCCCAGCGAGGTGCAGCGCTGACCCGCAGTACCGAAGCCGGAGAACAGCGCACCCTCGACGGCCAGGTCGAGCTCCGCGTCCTCGGTGATCACCATCGGGTTCTTGCCGCCGAGTTCGAGGCACGGCGTCTGCAGGTGGCGGCCGCACAGCTCGCCGATCCGGGTGCCGACCTCGCTCGACCCGGTGAAGCCGACCTTGTCGATCAGCCCGGCCTGCAACGACTGCTCCAACCCGGCGAAGGTGTCCGGCCCATCGGCGTACACGAGATTGAAGACCCCGGCCGGTACGCCGGAATGCGCGAAGATCTCGTAGAACGCCTCCGAGACGACCGCCGAGTACTCCGCCGGCTTCCAGACCACCGTGTTGCCGCACAGCAGCGCGGGCACGATGTACCAGGACGGGACCGCGACCGGGAAGTTGCCGGCCGAGATGACCGCGACCGCGCCGACCGGGCGGCGGAAGGTGAACAGCTGCTTGTCGGGCATCTCCGACGGTACGGTCTGGCCGTAGAGCCGGCGGCCCTCGCCGATGAAGAAGTCGCAGGTGTCGATGATCTCCTGCACCTCGCCCAGCGCCTCCGCGAGCGGCTTGCCGATCTCGCGGGTGACGAGCGCGGCGAGCCGCTCCTTGTTGGCGGTCATCAGGCGCCCGACATGCGCGATCACCTGCCCGCGCTGAGGAGCCGGCAGCGCCGCCCACCCCGCTTGCGCGTCCTTGGCTGCCCTCGCCGCCTTCACGAACACATCCGGCCCCGCAACCCCGATGGTCCCCACCACATCAGCGGTATCCGACGGATTCGTCGACGGCGCGGTCCGTACCGGCTCCTGCACCCGCTCCCCATTGACCACGGACAAAATGACAGACGACACAGGCAGATCCTCTCCTCAAACGCCTCGTTCCCCCACCCTCAGCCATCCCACCCCCCTTGCCAACCCCACCCCGCGCGCCCACCCCTCACCCCTCACCCCTCACCCCTCGCCCCGCCCCACCCCGCGCGCCCACCCCCCACCCCTCACCCCGCCCCACCCCTCACCCCGCCCCAGCCCGCGCGCCCACCCGCCGGCCCGCCCCACCCCGCGCCGCGCGACTTTGAGCACCCACCAGTCGTGCTTTCGCCATCCAAGCGACTGCTCCGTGCCCAAGGTCGCTCCATCTCGGTGCGCTCACCTCAGCGCGCCCACCTCGCGCGCCCACCCGCCGGCCCCGCCCCGCCCGGGCACCGCGCGACTTTGAGCACCCACCAGTCGTGCTTTCGCCACCCACGCGACTGCTCCGTGCCCAAGGTCGCTCCATCTCGGTGCGCTCACCTCAGCGCGCCCACCTCGCGCGCCCAGCTTCCCGGCCCCGCCCCGCCCGGGCGCCGCGCGACTTTGAGCGCCCACCAGTCGTGCTTTCGCCATCCACGCGACTGCTCCGTGCCCAAGGTCGCCCCACCTCGGTGCGCTCACCTCAGCGCGCCAACCTCGCGCGCCCACCCGCCGGCCCCGCCCCACCCCGCGCCGCGCGACTTTGAGCGCCCACCAGTCGTGCTTTCGCCATCCACGCGACTGCTCCGTGCCCAAGGTCGCTCCATCTCGGCACGCTCATCTCGGCACGCTCATCTCGGCACGCTCACCTCGGCACGCTCACCTCGGGGGCCCACCTCGGGGCGCCAACCTCGCGCGCCCGACTCAGCTGGCCGACTTTGGGCACGGCGTAGGCACGACTTCGGCGTTGGGGTGACTGATGGGTGCTCAAAGTCGCGCGGAGTTCAGCGGTGTGGCGACCTTGGGCACGGGGTGGTCGCGCTGCTGGGGGCGCGGTGGCTGGCGGGTGCTCAAAGTGGGCGGGGCTCGAAGTGGGCGGGTGAGGGGTGGGGGCTCAAAGTGGTGGGGTTGGGGTGGGTGGCGTGGGGGACTGGGTGGGGGTGGCGTGTGAGAGTGCTGGGGTGAGTTTGAGTGATGAGGAGATCGCGGGGATGTCGCCGGCGGAGCGGCGGGAGTTGATCCGGCGGTTGCTGCCTGAGTCGCCGTTGGGTCCGCAGCGGCGGATGCTTCAGCGGTTGCGCAAGTGGCGGCTGCTGCTCCTGGTGCTCTGCGTCGCGGTGCTGGTGCCGTGGACCGTGTACCTGGCCGTCACGCTGCCGAGCCGGTACGTCGCTCGGCACTGGGTCGCGACCTGGGTCGGGTTCGACATCCTGCTGATGGTGATGCTGACGGCGACCGCGATCGCGGGGTGGCGGCGTCGGCAGTTGGTGTTTCCGACGGCGTTCGCGTCCGGCGTACTGCTGATCTGCGACGCGTGGTTCGACGTGATGACGAGTCAGCCGGGCAACGACTTGCTGCAGGCGGTGCTCAGCGCGCTGCTCATCGAGTTGCCGCTCGCGATCGCGTTCATCGCCGGGCCGCTGCGGTTGATGCGGATCGTCGCCACCAGGCACGGGCTGGTCGAGCCGGGCACCCGGATGTGGCGGGTGCCGATCCCGTTGCCGGAGCTGTGGTCCGATCGCACCGTACCGAAGCAGTAGGCTTGTGAACGCAATCACAAGCCGGTAAACTCGGTCGTACAGCAACCACGTCGGAGTTGACTGGAGGCGTACATGACGCAGCGCAAGCCGCCCGGGATGAAGACCGAGGACTGGGTCGAGGCGCAGATCAAGCAGGCGCAGGCGCGGGGTGAGTTCGACGATCTGCCGGGTGAGGGCAAGCCGCTGGCCAAGCTGGCGGACCCGCACGATCCGGACTGGTGGGTGAAGGACTTCATCCGCCGCGAGAAGATCGAGACCGACGCGCTGCTGCCCCCGTCGGTACAGCTCCGCAAGGAGAAGCAGGCCCTGCAGGACAAGCTGTCGGTACTCCGTACGGAAGCCGAGGCCCGCGACTACCTCCAGGACCTCAACCGCCGAATCCTCATCCAGATCCGCGACGCCACCGGCGTGGTCGTCCCCGTCGGCCCGGTCGACGAAGAAGAGATGCTCGCCGAATGGCGCAAAGCCCACGAAGCCCGCCAAGCAGCCCGAGCCCGCCTTCGCGAATCCGAACCGCCCCCCGCGCCGAAGCGCAGCATCTGGCAACGCCTCTTCAGCTGACCCACACCCACCCCGCACCAGCGGTACACCCGGCACCAGCGTGCGGTGCTCGCCTTTCTCCATCCGCGTCGGGGCGCGCCCGCGCGGGGGGGGGGCGGGGGGGGGGGGGGGGGGGTTGTGGGGGGGGGGCCGGGGGGGTTTTTTTGTGAGGAGGGGGTT
>NZ_JBITDB010000007.1:0-150602 GCF_044453825.1 Kribbella sp. NPDC051620 | reverse complement strand
CCTCACCCCCCCCCCCCGCGGCGGGGCCCCCCCCCCCCCCGCCCCGGCGCCCGCCCCCCCCCCCCCCCCCCCCCCGACGCGTTATTGGTGGAGGAGTTTGCGCGCGGCGGACTCGATCGTTTCTTCGCTCAGGAGGACTTGGCGAGCCGCGTTGCCCAGGGGGACGAAGGAGTCTTCGCTGGTTACGCGGGCCAGGGGGCCGGTGTAACCGTTGTCTATGAGGGTGGCGAGGATGCCTTCGGAGACGCCGCCGGAGCGGCGGGTTTCGTCGACGACCAGGACCCGGCCGGTGGTTGTTGCTTCGCGCAACAGATCCTCGACGGGGAGCGGAGCCAGCCAGCGGAGGTCGAGGACGCGGACACCGGGCAGGCGGGCGGCTACCCGGAGGCTCATCGGAAGGCCGTTGCCGAAGGTGACGATCGTGAGCTCGCGTCCTTCGCCGTACGTCCGCCCGGACCCGATCGGTACATGAGCCGTCGGGTACGGCGCCAGCCACTGCTCGTCACCGTCAACATGCAAGTCCCGCCGGTGATACAACGCGATCGGCTCCAGGAAAACCGACACCGTCCCGTCAGCCCGAGCCGCCGCCGCGCACGTGTGCAACATCGCCGCGGCATCATCAGGCCGCGACGGCGACGCGATCACCAGCCCCGGGATGTCCCGCAGCACCCCGATCGCATCGTCGTTGTGGAAGTGCCCGCCGAACCCCTTCTGATACCCGTACCCCGCGATCCGCAGCACCATCGGATTGCGGTACT
The DNA here is from genome assembly GCF_044453825.1 of Kribbella sp. NPDC051620. NCBI lineage: Bacteria > Bacillati > Actinomycetota > Actinomycetes > Propionibacteriales > Kribbellaceae > Kribbella > Kribbella sp. NPDC051620. The sequence continues at coordinate 149,844 of NZ_JBITDB010000007.1, read as the reverse complement.
GCCCCTGCGAGAAGAACTTCAGCGACGCCGCCTCCCCGCGCAACTGATCCTCGGCATTGTGCAGATACGCCAGATACTGGATCTCCGGCAACGGCAACAACCCCGACACCCCGGCACCCAGCGCCAGCCCGAGAATCGACTGCTCATCAAGCAACGTGTCGAACACCCGCGCCGCCCCGAACGACTTCTGCAGCCCGCGGGTCACCCCGTAAACCCCGCCCTTGCGCGCGATGTCCTCACCAAAAGTCAGCGCCTCCGGGTACGACGCAAGCACATCGCCCAGCGCTCGATTGATCGCCTGGCTGAGCGTCAGTAGCTCGCCACCCACAGAGCGACGAGGCAGCGCCTCCTCGACGATCGCCTTGCCGGGAAAGGCCAACGGCGCCGCCACGGCAGCGGCCGAGGACAGTTGCGGAAGGCCGGCCACTTCGCGGGCGATTCCGAGTACATCGGCTCGCTTGTTCTCGTAGAGCTCGATCACGTCGTCGGCGTCGTAACCGGTTGCCAGCAGCAAGCGCGCAGTACCGAGGAGGGGATCGAGTTCCTCGTCGGCGAGCAGTTCGGCCGGGGTCCGGTACGCCGCTTCGACGTCCGACCCCGCGTGCCCCATCAGCCGGACCGTGCGCAGCCGCAGGAATGCGGGCCGGCGATTCCGGCGGACGAACGTCGCCGCCTCGGTCGCCATCGTCAGCGTCGCGGCGAGATCGGTGCCGTCGGCATCGAAGTACCGCAGGCCGTGCCGTTGCCCGTACGCCTGCTTGATCCAGCCGTCCGGCGTGCGCACGCTGATCCCGATCCCGTTGTCCTCGCAGACCAGCAGCAACGGCATCGGGATGCCCTGGTACGACGCGTGCAGCGCCGCGTTGATCGCGCCCGTCGCGGTCGAGTGGTTCGCCGACGCGTCACCGAAACTGGCCACCACCACCGCATCGGCCGGCCATGGCGACGGTACGCCGAGCTTCGCCGCCCGCGCGATCGAGAAGGCGACGCCCATCGCCCGCGGCAGGTGCGAGGCGATCGTCGAGGTCTGCGGGATGATCGCCAGGTCGTGCCGCCCGAACACCTTGTGCCGGCCGCCCGAGATCGGCTCGCTGGTGGCCGCCGCGACGCCGAGCAGGATGTCCCGCAGCCCGTCCTTGTCCCGGTACTGCGCCGCGCGCGCCAAGTAGAACGCACCCGACCGGTAATGCAGCAGCGCGGGGTCAGTCGGCTCGAGAGCCGCCGCAACGGCCGCGTTCCCCTCGTGTCCGGCCGAGCCGATCGTGTAGTACCCATGCCCCTGCGACTGGAGCCAGCGAGCGGCCAGGTCGGCGTGACGGCTGCCGAGCTGAGCGTCGTACAGGCTGAGCAGGACGTCGGCGGGGTGATCGCAGGGCACCGGTTTGAGCGCGCGGACCCGGTCGGCGAAGAGCTCGTCGACGGCGGTCACAGGTTGATCCTCACCCGCAACATGATCCGCGAAGTCGGCCGATTCCACAGCCCTGCCCACGGATCGGGCGCGTTCAGCCTCTGTCCGGCGCCTCGAACCGGATTATCTCCGAAGCGTCCTTCCCGCCCCAGTCGATCGGGATCCGCCCCGCCTCCCGCCAGCCGGTACGGCGGTAGAAGTCGACCGCACCGCCGGGCTTGTCGACGACGTCGAGCACCAGCCGCAGACCCCGCTCCGCGGCAAAGTCGCCCGCGTACTCCAGCAGCCGCCGCCCGAGCCCCGCCCGGGCCCGCCGAGGATCCACAAACAAGCGCTCAACCAACGCGCCGCCCGCTCCGTCCAGGGGGTCCGCTCCGCCCACCGCGCCCGCTCCGCCCAGGCTTTCTGCGGCTTCCGCGGTGACGATCAGGTGACCCGCGAGCTCACCGTCGAGCGTGAGCACCCAGCAGCCGAGTGCTCCCTCGGGCGACAGCCAGCCAGCCGGATCGGCTGGCCAGTTGACCGGATAGCCGGAGTTCTTGTGGACTTCGGCGAGGAGCCGGACGCAGCCGTCGAGGTCGGCCGGTGTGCGGGGCCGGATCAGCATGCTCGTCATTTTGAGCATCGTTTCATGCTGGACCGGAACCGATCCACGCGGTAGATCGTTGATCAGGCAGGTTGTTTTCTCCGTGTGAGGCGAGATGCGCGTACCCCTCTGGCTTCGGCGTACGGCGGTGGCCGCCGGCGTCGGGATCGGCACGTCCGGACTGCTGGCCGGTGTGATCATGCTCGGCCCGCTGGCCGCGTCGATCCTGCTCGCCGTCGTCCTCGCGCTGATCTGGCCGCTGGCGACGGTGATCAAGCACCTCGCCGACGAGACGCCGTACCAGTCGCCGCTGCTCGTCGCGGCCGCGGCTGCGGGGGCCGTCCTCGCGGTACCGGGGCTGATCCGGCTGCTCAGCTGGGGAGCGCTCGGGTTCGTGATCGCGATGATCGCGGCGGTCATCTTCGTGCTGGTCGACCTCGCGCTGCCGGACACCCGTCGCGAGCGGCGGCCGCGGCGCCGGCGGCTGGGTCGCGGCCGGCCGGGTGGACGTCTGCTGGGTCGGCGGCGTGACGCGGAGTACGGAGGACTGACGGAGCTGACGCAGGCGGATCAGCTGGAGGACGAGAAGTTGATCGCCTCGCTCCAGTGCCCGCTCTCGATCGAGGAGCTCTGCGGGGTCTGGGGCGAGACGGCCGCGACGCTCGCGCAGGGTGCCGGGCCGCGGGATCGGCAGGCCGTTGCCGAGGTTCGCCGGATCTGCCTGGACGAGTTCGAGCGCCGCAACCCCGACGGCTTCCAGCGCTGGCTCGACGCCGGGGCACCCGCCGACCCCGGCGCCTACTTACTGCCTTAGTTCTTCTGCAGCACCTCGGTGACAGCGGTCGCCGTACTACGGGCCGATGCCGGGTTCTGGCCGGTGACGAGCCGGCCATCGGTGACGACCTGGTCGGTGAAGTCGGCGGCCGGGTGGTGGATCGCGCCGCGGGCGGTCAGCTCGTCGGCGAGCAGGAACGGGACGACCTCGGTGAGGCCGACCGCGCTCTCCTCGGAGTTGGTGAAGCCGGCGACGTTCTTGCCGTCGACCAGGTAGCTGCCGTCGGAGAGCTTGAGTTCGACCAGGCCGGCCGGGCCGTGGCAGACCGCCGCGACGACGCCGCCGTTCTCGTAGATTCCGGCCGCGAGCGAGGCGAGGTCCTTGGCGCCGGGGAAGTCCCACATCGCACCGTGGCCGCCGGCGTAGAAGATCGCGTCGTAGTCGGTGGCGGTCAGCTCGGCGGCCGTCTTGGTGTGCTCGAGGTCGGCCTCGGCGAAGAACTGCTTCTGGTCCGGATCGGCGTCGTCGAGACCGTCGACCGGCGGCTTGCCACCGGCGACGGAGACGAGCTCGACGTCGTAGCCGGCCTGCTTGAAGACGGTCCACGGCTCGGCGGCCTCGCCGGCATAGAAACCAGTACTCCGGCCGGTGTCGCCGAGCTGGGAGTGGCTGGTGAGGGCAATCAGTACGCGTGTCATGGCTCCATCATGGCCAGGTCCACCCATCGGAGACCAATAGGCAATCGTTGGGCCAGGCATAGGATTCTCGATGTGACGATCTCGCTCGACCTGCTGCGCAGCTTCCTGGCGATCCACCGGGCCGGGTCGATCACGGCCGGCGCCGAGCAGCTGGGGTTGTCGCAGCCGACGGTCACGGCACATCTCAAGGCGCTGGAGGCGGCGGTCGGGCGACCGCTGTTCGAGCGGCGTGCGCGCGGCGTACTGGCAACCGCCGCGGGCGACGAGCTGGCCCGCCGGATCGCCGACCCGATCGACACGCTCCAGGGACTGGTGGTCGACGAGCTGGACGAGCCGGTTGCCGCGACCGTCCACCTCGGCGGCCCGGCCGACTACATCAGCCATCAGGTCCTGCCCGCTCTGGCCGGCCGCCTGGCCAATGGTCTCCAGCTCCGTACCCGCTTCGGGCTGCCCGACGAGCTGATCGCCGGGTTGCTGGATCGGTCGCTGGATGTCGTCATCAGCTCGGTCCGGCCGCGGCGCCCCGGCGTACAGGTGACCCCGCTCTATGACGAAACCTTCGCCTTGGTGGCCGCACCCCGCTGGTACTCCGGTACGCCGGTGAGCGCCCCTGACCAACTGCGTCACATCCCGCTGGTCGCGTACGCCGAAGAGGCGCCGATCCTCCGCCGCTACTGGCGCAGCGTCTTCGGTGTACGCCTGACGAGAAGCGTGGCTCTCGTAGTACCGGACCTGCGTGGCGTACTGAACGCGGTGCTCGCCGGCGCCGGGGCAAGCGTGCTGCCGTTGTACCTGTGTGAGGCGGACCTACAGGCCGGGCGACTCCGCCTACTAGCAGACCCCGAGCTGCCACCCCTGAACACCGGCTACCTGGCCGTCCGCTCCGACGCCGGCCCCCGCAGCCCCGCCAGCCTGCTACGGACGATCCTCCTCGAAACCCTGCGTGAGGAGTCGGCGGCGGGCAGCCAGGGCCCGGGGCCGGTAGATCGCGTAGACAAGTAGCAGCAGCGTCAGAGCGGCCAAGCCGAAGCGCCAGGGTGATCCGCCCTGCACTGCGCCGAGGACGTTGCCGACCAGCAGTACGGTCCAGATGATCAACGACCGGATGCGCCAGCGGCCGAGCAACGCGAGTTGCCGGTCGGCGAGGCGGATCGCCGCGGCGCGGACCTCCGGGTCGGCCGGGATCGGCGCGGTACGGCGCAGAGCGCGGGCCGCGGGACGTCGCAGTGCCGGTGGGTTGTCGTCACCGAACAACTGCTGGAACAGATCGCCTTTTCGCCAGAAGGCGACCGCCACCGCGCCACCGGCGAACAGGCCGGTGATCGCGCCGCTGCCCAGCGCGTCCCCGGCGCTCTCACCATCGAGGGTGGCGATACCGGCCATCCCGGCCGTCGTCACGACGAAGGTCAGCAGGCCGGCGGCCCAGGAGGGAAGCCGGTTCAGTGTGATGCGCACGGCCAAGCTTCCCAGCCCGGCGGACCCAGGCCACCGCGGTTGCAGCTTGTTGCAGTGGGTCAGGCAGCTTTCCTGGTGGTCTTCTTGGTGGTGGACTTCTTCGCCGTCGTCTTCTTCGCGGCCTTCTTGGCCGTACTCTTCGTCGCAGCCTTGGCAGCCGTCTTCTTGGCGGCGGTTTTCTTGGCCGCAGGCTTCTTGGTAGGCGTCTTCTTGGCCGGCGTCTTCTTGCCGGCGCGGCGGGCGCGGGCGGCTTCGACGCTGGCTCGGAGGGCGGTGACCAGGTCGGTGGTGGTGGTCGCCTCGGGCTCCTCCTCGTTGAAGACGATCTCCTTGCCCTTGCGTTTGTCGGCGACCAGCTTCTTCACCCGGTCGGTGTAGCTGTCCTTGTAGTCGCCGGCCCGCCAGCTGCCGCTCATCGCCTCGATCAGGTCGACGGCCATCGAGAGCTGCTTGCCGGCGGAGGACTTGGCCGGCAGATCGCCGACCTCCTTCAACGGGTCGCGGATCTCGTCGGCGAAGAACATCGTCTCCAGCACGAGGACCTTGCCGTCGGCGCGGATGGCGGCGAGATACTCCTTGCTGCGCATCACGAACGACGCGATGCCGGCCCGGTTCGTCTTGGCCAGAGCGTCCCGCAGCAGTCCGTACGACGAGGCGTTCTCCGCGTCCGAGGGCGCGAGGTAGTAGCTCTTCTGGAAGTGGATCGGGTCGATCTCGTCCAGGTCGACGAACCGGCTGATCTCCAGCGATCGCGACCGGCCGGGCGCGATGTCGGCCAGTTCGTCGGACTCGACGATCACGTACTCGCCCCCGCCGACGTCATGGCCCTTCACGATCTTGTCGTAGTCGACCTCGCGCCCGGTGCGCTCGTTCACCCGCTTGTACCGGATCCGGTCGGACGTACCGCGCTGGAACTGATGGAAGTCGAGCTCGTGCTCCGAGGTCGCCGAGTACAACCCGACCGGTACCGAGACCAGCCCGAAGCTGATGTACCCACTCCAGATCGCCCGCGCCATCATCAGTCCCTTCTCGCCGCACCAACCTCAGATACTCGCGAGTGTCCGGTACCCGTTCAGCGCCGGCTCTACCGGTCAGCGCCGGTTCAGAGCCGGTTGTACCGTTTCCGCGCCTCGCGGCTGTCCTTCTGAGCAGCCCGCGCGGCCTTCCGCGCCTCGTCCAGCTCCTCGCCGACCCGATGCACCGTCTCCTGCGCCTCGGCCAACGCGTCCCGGGCATCGCTGAGCTGGGTGTCGAGGTCGGCGACCAGAGCCTCGGCAGCCTCCGCTGCCGCGACGGCGTCGTCCAGTTCCTTCTTGGCGGCCGCCTTCTCCGCCGCCTCGCGCTCTTCCCGCTCCCGCTCGGCCTTCTCCCGCTTCGCCTTGGCAGCGGCCGACTCGGTCTCCTTCTCAGGCTCAGGCTCCGGTACTTCGCTCCGCGCCCGGCGACGGTCCTGAGCGCGCTTGCGCCGCTCGTCGGTCAACGGCGTGACGTTGGACGGCTCCCCGCTCTCGTCGACCACCCCGAAGCCGACGTGCCGCAGCGCACTGCTCAGCCGGGCCTCGCGAACCGCCTCACCCGCGGCCGGGTCGACCAACCCCGCGTCGAGGGTCTCGCGCAGCTTCTGCGCCACGTCCGCGCTGACCTTCTGCCCCTCGCGCTCGGCGAGTCCGGCCGCGGACTTGGCGAGCTGGTCGAGCAGCTTGTGCCGCCTCGGCGTCAGCTCCCGCAGCCGCTCACCGTCGAGATCAGCGGTTGCCTGCCGAAACTCGTCCCCCAGCGCCAGCAGGTCGTCGATGTCATCCGGCAGCTCCCGCGCGAGCAGATTCGCCAGCCACGCGGCGACGGTCGGCTTGCGGAGCGCCTTCAGCCGGGTCGAGCCGAGCTGGTCGCCGTCGGCCTTCAGCTGCTTGGCCAGCTCGTTGCGCTTGGAAATGAAGTCGGCCGACGGCGCTGCGTACAGCGCGTCGGCCGCTTCGTCGAAGTCCATGCCCCGACGCTACCGGACCGACCGGCCGCGGTCGGGGCATTCTGGATCAGCCCTGCGGTGTCAGTCCTTGAAGGCGTCCTTGGCCTTCTCGCCGGCCTGCTTCAGGTCCGCGACGGACTTCTCCGCCTGGCCCTCGGCCTGCAGGTCCTCGTTGTCCGTCGCGTCGCCGGTCTTCTCCTTGACCTTGCCCTTGGCTTCCTCGGCGGCGTTCTTGAGCTTGTCTCCGATACCCATCGAGTCTCTCCTCTTGTCGCTGCGAATCGGACCCACCCCCGGTGCCCCACCCGACGGCGGCTAATCGCCGACGATCGGTAGAGCTGACTTTCGCATCGCCTTCGCGGCTAGTGGACTTCTTGCGCCAGTTGGCTGCGGAGGCGGTCGAGGATGTTGCGGAGGAGGCGGGAGACCTGCATCTGGCTGACGCCCAGTTCGTTGCCGATCTCCTCCTGGGTGAGGCCGCCGCAGAAGCGGAGGGCGAGGATCTGACGGTCCCGGTCGTCGAGATCGGAGACGGCGGGAGCGAGGGTGTGGACGTTCTCGACCAGCTCGTAGCCCTCCTCGGCGTCGGCGACGCTGTCGACCAGGCGCGCGCCGTTGTCGGCCGCGGCGGGTGCGTCGAGTGAGAGCGTGTTGAAGCAGCCACGGACGGAGGCGGCCTCGGCGACTTCGCCGGCGTCGGTTCCCAGCGCTTCGGCCGTTTCCTCGTCAGTGGGAAGGTGGCCGAGTTGCTGGGTCAGCTCGGGCTCGGCGGCGGCGATGGATCCCTGCATCTCCTGGACCCGGCGCGGCGGGCGGACCACCCACGCGCAGTCACGGAAGTAGCGTTTCAGCTCGCCGCGGATCGTCGGTACGGCGTAGGAGAGAAAGGCCGTCGACGCGTCGGGGCGGTAGCCGTTGGCCGCCTTGACCAGGCCGAGGTAGGCAACCTGCTCGAGGTCGTCGCTGTCCACCCCCTTGCGGCGGTACCGGGAAGCGATCGAACGCGCGACCGGCGCGTTCAGGAGGATCACCTCGTCGAGCAGTTCCTGCCGCCGCTGGTGGTCGGCACCATCCGCCTCGGCGAGCAGCTGGTGGGTGGAGTCCGCGATCAGAGTCTGCGAATCGGTACTACGGGAATCGGTACTACGGACAGGTGCGATCGTCACGGTGAGAAACCTCGTCGTGTCGGTCCTGCGATGGTGGCGTCATTGCTGAACCACTCCCTCCACCAGATCAAACCGAACCGGCAGACGCAACCCCTCCCGTGTTACAGGTGTTTGAATCTCGCCCCGTTTGGGGTGGTCGGCCGCGGGCACTTGAGGTGCGTCACAAACGTCGGGAGGGGTCACCGGCGTGTAGTCGCACGGGGTTCAGCCGCCGGACCGCGTCAACGGGTCCGGCTTGTCGAGAAAGGAACGACCATGCTCCTGATTCTCTGGATCATCGCGGCGATCCTCGTCATCTCCGGGATCGTCTCCCTCGTCCGCGGTCAGCTCCTGATGGGCGCCGCCCTCATCGTCGTCGGCCTGCTGGTGGGCCCCGGCGGTGTGAGCATCTTCACCTGATCCTCTCCGAACACTGCGGGCTCCGGCTACGGCCGGGGCCCGCGGCCATGCGGTGTCATTCACGCTGAGAACACTGCCGGTACCTGTCAGGGTTCGGCGGTTGACTGGCCGGCGTGAGAGACGACTGTTGTGGCGTAGTGGATCTGAGGCAGTACACCGTGCACCCAGGGCAGCGCGACGAGCTGGTCCGGGTCTTCGACGAGGCGTTCGTCGAAGGGCAGGAGGCGCACGGGATGCATCTCGTCGGGCAGTTCCGCGATCTCGACGATCCGGACCGGTTCGTCTGGATCCGTGGCTTCCCCGATCTGCCCACCCGGGAAGCCGCGTTGAAAGGCTTCTACTACGGGCCGGTCTGGAAGGAGCGCGGCGCCGAGGCCAACGTGACGATGAAGGACTCGGACAACGCGCTGCTGCTCAAGCCGATCGCGCTGGGTGATGGCTACCCGGAGCTGACGACAGCGCGACCGCCGATCGGCGCGACGGAGGCTCCGTCGTCGGTGGTCGCCGGTGCGGTCTATCACCGCGGTTCACCTGACGACGGGTTCGCGGACTACTTCGCCGACCAGATCGCTCCGGTGCTGACCGCGACCGGCGCGACGCTCGCGGCGACCTTCGAGACACTTGTTGCCGAGAACAACTTTCCGGCGCTGCCACTGAGGGACGAGATAGTACTGGCGTGGTTCGCGGTCTTCCCCAGCGATGCGGCGTACGCCGAACATCGCCGGCAGCTCGACAACTCGCAGACCTGGCAGAATAAGATCCTCTCGGAGATCATCTGCCGCTCGATCGCCCCACCCCAGCAACTGCGCCTTCGGCCGACCGCGCGATCGCAGTTCCGTTAAATCAGTTGCGCCGCGTCCGAGCGGCCTGCATCCTGATCGGGATCGTGCAGCTACGAAGGCTGCCTGGACTAAGGAGGGCTGGACGAATGGCCATCACTGCGCTGCGGCATGTCCGCGTCAGCCTCACTTCTTTCTCCAGGAGCACATCCGATGTCTTCCGACGTCTTTCGTACCGACCACACCTTTCTCTCTGACCTCAGCACCGAACCAGAGGTTGCCGACGCCTTCGTCTTCCGCTTCAGCGAAGTAGAAGAAGAACTCGCGCCGGATCAGCGCTGGTCCACCTGGCTGGATGTCGAGCGCGGTTCTCGCGGGCCTGAGCCCCGCCCCTCGTGGGTGGTGACGGAGCAGGCCGCGATCGATACCGAGCTCGGCATCCTCAAAACCGGCAAAGAGGCCGATGTCTTCCTGCTCGAGCGAGCAGTGGAGCAGATCGGCGACAACGCCGCGCGACGGTCGCTGCTTGCCGCCAAGCGGTACCGCACGGAGGAGCACCGCTCCTTCCATCGCAGCACGTCGTACGTCGAAGGCCGGCGTACCCGCAACAGTCGCGACACCCGCGCCATGGCGAAGAAGACCTCGCACGGCCGAAGTGTCGCGGCCGGACAATGGGCCTATGCGGAGTGGGATGCACTCTGCCGGCTCTGGAAGGCCGGGGTTCCCGTCCCGTACCCGGTCCAGGTCGACGGCACCGAGCTGTTGATGGAGTTCATCGACGACGGTGACGGCGGCGCGGCGCCACGGCTGGCGCAGGTCCGTCCCAAGGGCGAACTGCTCGACTCGTACTACGAGCAGGTCCGCGACGGTATGCGCGAGCTGGCCAGGGCCGGGCTGGCGCATGGCGACCTGTCGCCGTACAACGTGCTGGCCCAGGGCGAGCGGATCGTGATGATCGATCTCCCGCAGGTGGTCGACATCGTCGGCAACCCGAAGGGGATGGACTTCCTGATGCGCGACTGCCACAACATGTGCACCTGGTTCACCAACCGCGGCCTGGAGGTCGACGAACACGAGCTCTTCGCCGACCTCCTCACCATGGTGTTCTAACGCTCAATCCCCTGCTGCAGCAGGGGAACCAGCGGTACCAGCCGGTCGGGGTAGGCGTCGACGAGACCGTCGACATGGTTGCCTGCCTCGACCCGCTGGTACGTGAGCAGCCGCCCTCGTCCCGCGCGCCGAACCAGTTCGGCGTACACGTCGGAGTCCTGGCTGATCGGCAGCAGGCTGTCGAGGGTGCCGTGAATGGTGGTCAGTGGCCGGCCGATCCTGCCGGTCAAGGCGATCCGGCGCACTGCCTGGTGCGCGGCCGGCCGGGACGCGTAGTCGTAGTCGGCCTCGGTGCCCGTGTACGACGGATCGAGCTCGGCCGCGTAGATCCGCTGGGTCAGCTTCCAGTAGATGGCGTAGTGGTAGTCCCACAGGAAGTCGGAGCGGGGGTCGAAGCCCGCCGCGACGATCTGTGCGGCCGACTGTTGCTCGTAGCCTTTGATTGCCGGAGGCAAGAAGGTGAAGAGGTTAGGACCGCGGACGGTCCACAGCGTTCCTTCGAGGTCGACGCCACGGGTGTAGAGCTCCGGGTGGTTCTCCAGTTGCCAGCGGACCAGATAACCGCCGTTGGAGATACCGGCGGCCACCACCTCGCGCGGCCCGCGTCCGTAGTGCTGGGCGACGACCGCTCGCGCGGCCAGGGTCAATTGCGTGGTTCGCTGGTTCCACTCGACGATCGCCTCACCCGGCCGGACCCCGTCGGTGAAGAAGTTGACGCCGGTGTTGCCCTTGTCGGTGGCCGCGTACGCGTACCCCTTCGCGAGCACCCAGTCCGAGATCGCCCGGTCGTTCGCGTACTGCGCCCGGACGCCTGGTGAGCCCGCCACCACCAGACCGCCGTTCCAGTCGTCGGGCAGCCGGATGACGAACTGCGAGTCGTGGTTCCAGCCGTGGTTGGTGTTCGTCCGCGAGCTGTCCGGGAAGTACCCGTCGACCTGCACCCCCGGTACGCCGGACTGCTGCGGCAGCCCAGCATGCGTCAGCCCCGCATAGTCGGCCGGATTGGTGTGCCCCGACGCGACTGTCCCCGCCGTGGTCAGGTCGTCCAGGCAAGCGACCACCCGGTACTGCGCTCCCGGCACCCGCAACTGCGGGCATCCCTGAGCCTGGGCCGGCGTGGCGATACCACCGGCGAGCAACATCACGGCGACGGGCAGAGCGAGGCGGCGCATAGCGGGTCCTCCCAGGGTTGACTGGGCGCAACGCTAGGAGCCGGGCCAGCATCCGGACAGGGGGTCTGGGCACACAAGACCCGCTGTCCGGATGGGCCGTCAGGACACTGCTTTGGCGGCGGCGCGGCCCGCAGTCCGGCCCGTGAAGAGGCATCCTCCGACGAAGGTGCCTTCGAGCGACCGGTACCCGTGGATCCCGCCACCGCCGAAGCCAGCGACTTCGCCGGCCGCGTAGACGCCGGGCAGCGGGGTGCCGTCGGCGCGGAGTACCCGGGAGTCGAGGTCGGTCTGCAGGCCGCCGAGCGACTTGCGGGTGAGGATGTTGAGCTTGACCGCGATCAGCGGACCCGCCTTCGGGTCGAGGATCTTGTGCGGCGGCGCGACCCGGATCAGCTTGTCGCCGCGGTAGTTCCGGGCGCCGCGCAACGCGGTGATCTGGAGGTCCTTGGTGAAGGTGTTGTCCATCTCGCGGTCGCGGGCGAGGATCTGGCGCTCCAGCTCGGAGTACTCGATCAGGTCGGAGCCGGCCACCTCGTTCATCCCGCGGACCAGGTCGGACAGGTTGTTGCGGACGACGAAGTCGGCGCCCTTGTCCATGAAGGCCTGCACGGGAACGGTCGCGCCGCCCCGGGCCCGGCCGAGCACGCCCCGGATGTCCTTGCCGGTGAGGTCCGGGTTCTGCTCCTGGCCCGAGAGCGCGAACTCCTTCTCGATGATCTTCTGGGTGAGCACGAACCAGCTGTAGTCGTAGCCGGTCTTCATGATGTGCTCGAGCGTGCCGAGGGTGTCGAAGCCGGGGAACAGCGGCACCGGCAGCCGCTTGCCGGTGGCGTCGAACCACAGCGACGACGGGCCGGGCAGGATCCGGATCCCGTGCGACGGCCAGATCGGGTCCCAGTTGCGGATGCCCTCGGTGTAGTGCCACATCCGGTCGCGGTTCACGTACCGGCCGCCGGCCGCCTCGGTGATCGCCAGCATGCGGCCGTCGACATGCGCCGGTACGCCGGTGATCATCTCCTTCGGCGGCTTGCCCATCCGCTCGGGCCACGACTCCCGGACCAGATCGTGGTTGCCGCCGATCCCGCCGGAGGTGACGATCACCGCCTGCGCGGTGAGCGCGAAGTCCTCCACCTCGACCCGCGAACTCGACACACCGCGCGCGACGTCACTCGGCTCGAGCACCTTGCCGGAGACACCGTCGACGACACCGCCGGTCACCGTCAGCTCGTCCACCCGGTGCCGGAAGCGGAACTCGACCAGACCCTTCGCGACCGCCTCACGGACGCGGCGCTCGAACGGCGCGACCAGGCCAGGCCCGGTCCCCCAGGTGATGTGGAACCGCGGCACCGAGTTGCCGTGGCCGTCCGCGTTGTAGCCACCGCGCTCCGCCCAGCCGACGACCGGGAAGAACCGCACCCCTTGGCCGTGCAGCCACGGCCGCTTCTCACCGGACGCGAAGTCGACGTACGCCTCGGCCCACTGGCGGGCCCACTTGTCCTCGTCGTCCAGCCGGTCGAAACCGGCCGAGCCGAGCCAGTCCTGCAGCGCGAGATCGCGGGAGTCCTTGATCCCCATCCGGCGTTGCTCGGGGGAGTCCACGAACATCAGCCCGCCGAACGACCAGAACGCCTGCCCACCGAGCGAGGCCTCGGGCTCCTGGTCGAGCAGCAGCACCTTCTTGCCCGCGTCGGCCAGCTCGGCGGTGGCGGCCAGCCCGGCCAGGCCGGCTCCCACCACGATCACATCCGCGTCCATCGGTGCTCACTTTCTCGCGTCGGTCGTCCATGTATATCCGACTCCCGAGTAACCATGGACCGGTGTGCGCAAAGTTGCGAGAATCACGGTGTGACGAACCTTTCCGCGCATGATTTGATCCTGCCCGCAGCCTCCCTCGGAGCGGAGAATCCACTCCCGCCGCTGCGCCCCGCCCGGGAGGTCCACCACGTCGAGAACCTGGCCGAACTCCCGCCCGACCTGCGCGAGAACATCGAGTACGGCGGACTGGCCAGCACGCTGCCGACTCTCGAGCAGGACGGCTACGACCGTGAGCTCGTCGATCGTGCGCTGCCTTCGCTGGTCCTCGAGAACGACCACCTCCGGGCCACCATCCTCCCCAGCCTCGGCGGCCGCCTCTACTCGCTCGTGCACAAGGCGAGCGGCGACGAGCTGCTCTACCGCAACCCGGTCTTCCAGCCGGCCAACCTCGCGCTGCGCAATGCCTGGTTCGCCGGCGGAGTCGAGTGGAACCTCGGCAGCACCGGCCACTGGACCGGCACTTGCTCACCCATGCACGCCGCTCGCGTCAACGGCCCGGACGGTACGCCGGTACTGCGCCTGTGGGAGCTGGAGCGCACCCGCAACCTGATCATCCAGCTGGACTTCTGGCTGCCCGAGGACTCCGAGCAGCTGTACGTCGGTGCGCGGATCCAGAACCCGTCGAGCGAGACGGCCCCGGCGTACTGGTGGTCGAACATCGCGGTCGAGCAGTCGCCGGGGACGCGGGTGCTCGTGCCGGCCGACCAGGCGTGGCGGTTCGGGTACGGGAATCGGCTCGACCTGGTCGGCGTACCGGAGTACGACGGGTTCGATCTGACGTATCCGATGCGGCATCGGCGGGCCGTCGACTTCTTCTTCGAGCTGCCGCCGGAGGAGCAGCCGTGGATCGCGTCACTCGATGCCGAGGGCAACGGGTTGGCGCAGGCGTCGACGGATCGGCTGCGTGGCCGGAAGCTGTTCGTCTGGGGCGAGTCGACCGGCGGCCGGCGCTGGCAGGAGTGGCTCTCGCCCGGTCTGCAGGGGCATGGGTACGCCGAGATCCAGGCCGGCCTGGCGCGGACCCAGATGGAGCACCTCATGTTGCCGCCAGCAACCAATTGGCACTGGCTGGAGGCGTACGGGCGAGTCAGCGTCGACCCGGCCAAGGCACATTCGACTGACTGGCAGACGGCCCGGCTTGCGACTGGCGCAGTACTGGAGCCGGTATTCCGTTCGCTCGCCGCGCGCGAAGAGCAGTGGCTGACCGTCATCGACGCGGAACCCGTCGAGCGGCTTGCGATGGGGTCGGGGTGGGGTGCGCTGGAGTTGCGGCGTACCGGCTGGAAGGTGTCCGCGGGGACGCCGTTCGCCGACGAGACGATGACGGACCGCGAACGCGCCTGGCTGCCGGTGCTCGACGGGCGGCTGCCCGAGGTCGCGCCGCAGGATCCGCCGGACGGCACCCTGATCGCCTGGAAGGACCAGCTCGAAGCGGTCGCCGATGACAACTGGTTGAGCTGGTACCACCGCGGTGTCGCCCGCTGGGCCGCCGGTGACCAGGAAGGCGCTCGGACGGCTTGGGAACAGTCCACCTCGAGGACGAGCAACCCCTGGGCGGGGCGCAATCTCGCCATCGCCACGAACAGCCCGGCCCGCGCCGAGCAGGCTGCCAGTCTCACCTCGAACCATCTTGTTCTGGTGGAAGGAATTCACCTCTGTCTCGGGACGGGCGACACCGAGCGAGCCGACCGGATCTACCAGTCGATCGCCCCCGCGGACCGAAACGATCCACGGGTTGTGCTGGCCCGGATCCGGTATCTGCTGGAGACCGGTGACCCGGCGGCCGCGCAGGAGTTGCTGGACGGGGAGCTGGAGTATGCCGTGGTCCGCGAGGGGGAGAACCCGCTGGCGGAGTACTGGCTGTGGGCGCAGCGTGAGCTGGGCACGGACCGGCCGGTGCCGTCACGGCATCAGTTCGGGATGTTCGGCGACAGCTGAAACACAATTGTCAGTACGTGGGAACCGGATCGCCTCAGCCGCCGTCCCACCGTTTGTACGGGAAGGCCCGTACAGGCAGTACGACAAACGACGACCGCGCCGCTCGCGGGCGACGCGTCGGGGGTGAGTGCCATGTTGACTATCGTTGTATTCGGTGGTTTAGGCCTGGTGCTGCTGGTCACGGCATGCATCGTGGCAGACATCGTTGCGGGCGTCCGGCGCCGCAGCGATGGGGTCGAGAAGACAGCCGGACGGGTGACGAAGGTGCGCGGCCCGGTCCGCGGACAGCTGGACAGTGGCGCGACGGCCGAATGCCTGGAGGTCACTGTCGAGTACTACACCCGGCACGGCGAGGGCCCGTTCGAGGTCGCGCGGATGATTCCGCTGGCCGCGGCGAGCAGCTACGCCAAGAACGACCGGGTGATCGTCAGCTACGACATCCGGGCGCCCCGGCGGGCCCGGATCGCGGGCAAGGTGAGCCACTGGCCGACCATCGGCCCACGCTCACCGGTTCCGCAGCCGTAAGCCCTACTTCAGTTCTACTCCGCAGGACGCGTTCCCTCGCCAGATGGCGGGGGACCTTTGGTTTCTGCCGGTAGGTGCGGTTCGAGCAGGCGGTGCAGGGCCGGGCGGCCCTGGGCCAGCACGTACTCCGCGTCCGCGGCCGGCAGCCGGTCCGCCAGGTGCGCCAGCGCCTCGCCCATCGCGATCGTCAGCGTGACGCTCAGCCGGAACTCGCGACTGTCCCGCGCCCCGAACCGCAGCGTCAGCAGCTCGGCGAACTCGCCCGCGTGCTGGTCGTCGAACTCACCGGGGGTCGTCTCCAGGTCCGGATCGCCCAGCCCGCTCAGCACGACCGCCCGGAAACCCGGATCGGTGTTGTGCATCTCCCGGAAGGTGTCCAGGGTGACATCGACGGCCTGGCGCCAGTCGGCCACCACGGCAAGCCGCTCGCGGACCGCCTCGGTGTAGCGGTGCTGGTTGCGCCGCTCGATCGCCTGGATCAGGGTGCGCTTGTCCGGGAAGTACCGGTAGACGCTGCCGACCGCGATCTCGGCCCGACGCGCGATGCTGCTGGTCGAGGCGGCGTCGTAGCCGCGCTCGACCACCTCGGCGCAGGCAGCGTCCAGGATGCGTTCGACCTGGCGGTTGGCCCGGTCCTGGGTCGGCGTCCGGCGCAGCGGGTACGCCGTACCGGCGTCCGCGCCCGGATCCTCGCCGGCGGATGTGGTGACCATGGTGTTCATTGTGCCTCCACTCGGCGACAACGTTGCCAAAAGCACTCCTTCAGCACCACACGGTTTGCTGTCAGCTTGCGGTCAGCCAGATGACACCGCTCGAGACGACAATCACGCTAGTGCTCCGTCCGTCCGGATCCACCGAGGGAGAAACAACCATGCAGGTCAGCAGCAAACTGATTGCGGGACTCGCGTCCCTGGCCGTCGCCGGGGGTGGCCTGGCGGGGAGCGCGGCGCTGCCCGGGCAGAGCGCCGACGCGAAGAGTGCCGATTCGAGGGGTGGACAGCGGACGAACACCTCCGGGGTCCGGATGAACCAGGTGCAGCAGATCGGGTCGCACAACTCGTACCACCGGGAGCTGAACGCGGCCGAGCAGAAGGCCCAGCTGTCGCTGAACCCGGGCGTGGTCGACCTGTTCTACTCGCACGCCTCGGTCCCGCAGCAGCTCGAGGAGCAGAACATCCGCACGCTGGAGTTCGACCTGTTTCCGGACCCGGCCGGCGGGCTCTACCAGTACCCGCTGCTGCGCAAGCTGACCGGTCAGGGCCCGCTCACCGATCCGGCGCTCGCGCAGCCCGGCATCAAGGTGATGCACGTCCCGGACTTCGACTACAACACCAACTGCCGGACCTTCGTACTGTGCCTGCAGCAGGTCAAGGCATGGACCGACGAGCACCCGGACGCCGCGCCGATCTCGATCAACCTCGAGCTGAAGCAGTCCGATCCGCAGGTGGTCGCGGCCGGTGGCGTGGTGGCCCCGCCGTGGGACGCGGCGAACCTGGACAGCGTCGACACCGAGATCCGCTCGGTCTTCGGCGCGGACGACCTGATCACGCCGGACGACGTCCGCAAGCCGGGCCTGACGCTGGAGCAGTCGGTACTGACCAAGGGCTGGCCGACGCTGCGGGACGCCCGCGGCAAGGTGATGTTCTACTTCGACAACGGCGGTCCGGGGTCGACGATCCGCGACCTGTACCGGGCGGGCAAGCCGAACCTGGAAGGCCGCGCGGTCTTCACCCGTGGGCCGGAGGGTGAGCCGGACGCCGCGATCACCGAGGTGAACGACCCGCGGGGCGCCGGCCAGGCCGAGATCCAGCGGCTGGTCAAGAAGGGGTATCTCGTCCGCAGCCGGTCGGACGAGCCGATGGCGACGATCCGGACCAAGGACTACAGCCGGCTCGGCATCGCGCTGGCCAGCGGCGCGCAGTACGTGACGACCGACTTCCCGGTCGCGGGCATGGCGGCCCGGTACGACAGCGACTTCGTCGCCCAGTTGCCGGAGAGGACCGCCGTACGATGCAACCCGGTGACGGCACCGTCGAAGTGCCGTGGAGTGATCTCGGAAGAGAGGTAGTCCATGTCGGAGCACGTGGTCGATGTCAGCTGGAGTCGCGGTGAGCACGAGTTCACCTACGAGAAGTACAGCCGGGACCACGAGTGGCGCTTCGACGGTGGGGTGACCGTGCCCGGGTCGGCCAATCCGGCGTACCTGGGCACGGACTCGGGGACGGTGGATCCGGAGGAGGCGTTCGTGGCGGCGCTGTCGTCCTGCCACATGCTGACCTTCCTCGCGATCGCGGCGAAGAAGCGGCTGGTGGTCGACTCGTACGTCGATCACGCGGTCGGCGTGATGGCCAAGAACGAGGCCGGGCGGATGGCGGTCACCCGGGTGACGCTGCATCCGGTGATCACCTTCGCGGGTGAGGCGCCGGACGAGGCGGCACTGGACCGGCTGCACCACCTGTCACATCAGGAATGCTTCATCGCGAACTCGGTGACCACCGAAGTGGTCGTGGAGAAGTAGTCGGGGAAAGAAAAGAACCACCCGGGTCGGCCTGAGCCTCGCGCAATCGGCGTCAGGACTACCTCGGGTGGTTCTTCGGGTGCTCCGCTGTGGCGGAGCACCGGGTGACGGGCAGGCGACGCGCTCGCACAGGGGCGCCTCGTGCGTCGTGCGACTTCCGTGCGATCTACCTCGGTGGGGAAGATCGTCCGGGTGCGCCGCCTGTCCGTCCGTCCGGTTCGCGCCCTACTGCTTGGCGGCAGCGTCGCTCCGGTCGTCAGTGGGGACGGCCGCAGAGGTCGTCTTGTCGCTGCGGTCATCGCGGCGCAGATGAATCTGCTCGGTGGCGATGACTGTCATCAGTCGGTGGATCGTCATGCCTGTGAGACGCACGCCGGGGCGGGGTATGACGGGGATTTCTCAGAACTTTTGGTGTGAGCTACTTCTCATCCAGGCCGTCGGGGCGGAGCGGGACCATTTCGCGGGCCTCGTCGTACGACGTTCCGGTCAGTTCGAGGAGATCGACGATGACCGAGCGCATCTGGCCGAGTACGACGACGGCGGACAGGCCGGGCGGGGTGGGGAGTACGGCGGTACGGCGGCCGAGCTCGCCCAGGACGCGGTGGGCCGCGACGTCGGCGGCCGGTTCGAAGAGGGACTCGGCGATCAGGCGGGTGCCGTCGGCCAGACGGTCGAGCAGCATCGGGTACTCGTCGGGCATCCGCTCGTCGCGCCATACGGAGACTGCGACGCGGCGTACCAGGACTCTGATGTTGCGGATCGCGCGGTCGAGGGGGATGACCAGGTCGGCGATCTCCTGGACGCGGACGCGGTGGCGGCGACGGAAGGGGGACAGCCGGACGACGGCGACGCCCTCGGCGGCCGCGCTGCGCAGGTTGTCGAGCAGGCCCTCGCTCTCGCGGGCCCGGCGGAGAGCGTCGGTGACGGCGTCGTGGTCGTCCAGGCGCAGGCCGTCGGCGGTCTCGATCAGGATGGCGGAGAGCTCGTTCAGGACGCTGGTGGCCTGTTGCCGGGGGCGACGAATCGCGGTGGCCGGGGCGATGGTTGCCGCGGCCAACGCGACCACGCCGCCCAGAGCCGCGTCCAGCCAGCGGTTGAAGGCGGCGCCGTCGGTGGGCAGCAGGGTGGTCACGATCGCGGCCTGGACGCCGGCCTGGGTGGTCATCAGGGTGCCGGCGCCGAGCAGTACGGCGATGCTCATCGCGAGCGCGATGACGACGACGAGCTGGAACACGCCGGTACCGAAGGCCCTTACGAACAAGTCGCCGACGCCGACCCCGACGGCCACGCCGACCATCACCTCGGCGACCCGGCGCAGGCGCTGGCCGAAGCTGAAGCCGAGGCAGACCATCGCGGCGACCGGGGCGAAGAACGGTTGCTTGTGGCCCAGGGCGTACCGGGCGATCGCCCAGGCGGTGGCGGCGGCCAGCGCGCACTGGGCGATGAAGAAGGCGCGGTCGCGCCAGCGCTCGAGCCGGCGGCGGACCGAGGCCTTGGAGCGGCGGGCGGCGCGGGGAGCGACGTCGTCGCGGAGTTCGCGCAACTGCTCCAGGGTCAGCCGCACCGGGTCCATCACCCCATCATCGGGGATGGGTGGCTGCTGGGGCCGCAGGGGCGTCGCCTTGCAACAGATCGCGCGGACAGCGAGGGTGGTGCCATGAGCGACAACAACCGTGAGGACTACGGCAGCTACAGCGTCGACGACGAGGATCAGCTGCAAGCTTCGGACACGCTGAACGACCGCGGCGTGGACGACCTGCTGGACGAGGGCTACTCGCCGCCCGAGAAGTGGTCCGCGGGCGAAGGCTTCGGTACCACCGCCGAGGAGGCGCTGGAGGGCGAGACGCTGGACCAGCGGATCGCGCAGGAGGAGCCCGACATCGACCCGTACGCCGAGGACGGCGAGAACGTCGGCGGGCCCGAGGTCGGCCAGGTCCGCTCCGGCCGGCTGGTCGCGCCGGACGAGGGCGCCCACTTCGACGAGGAGAAGGACCTGGTCGCCGAGGACGTCGGCTTCGACGGCGCCGCCGCCAGCGCCGAGGAAGCAGCCGTCCACGTCGTCGACGACGACGAACCCTTCGAACTGGACGACGAAGACGAAACCGACCTCCAAGACGTCCGAGACGTAGACCTCGGCGACATAGGCGACCTCGAAGACTGACCTCCCAGACGTGGTCCCGCCGCCCACCAGCGGCGGGCCTCTCGCCCCGGCTCCCATCGGCCTGCGCCGCGGAAGTGCATACAAGCCGCTCAGCAAACCGCTGGTTTAGCTGGGATCAGGCCGCTTGGCAGCGGCGGGCCGTTGGCTGGTGGTTCGGTTGGTCTGCGCCGCAGAAGCGGGTGTGGGCCGGTCAGCATGCCGCTGGTTGGGCTAGGGCACGGACCGCTTTGCAGCGCCCGTGCCGTAGGCGGGGGTGCTGTGTTGTCAGCGGGGGGTGGCTGTGAGGGTGGCGCCTTTGGAGGGGACGAGGGTTACGTTTCGGGGGGTTGGGGTTTCGGGGGTGGTGGGGGCGGTTAGGTGGTAGCGGGTGAGGGCGGCTCTGAGGATCTCGGTGGATTCGAGTAGCGAGAAGCCGGCGCCTATGCAGCGGCGGGTGCCGCCGCCGAAGGGGATCCAGGTGCCGGGCGCCGGTGGGGTGTCGCCGAGGAAGCGGGCGGGGCGGAAGGTGTGGACGTCGGGGAAGTGTTCTTCGTCGCCTTGGACCAGGCCGATGGCGGGCATCACCGTTGTACCGCGGGGGAGGCGGTAGCCGGCCAGGTCGATGGGCTGGGTTAGGCGGCGGCCTACCTGGTAGACGACGGGGTGGAGCCGGAGGGATTCCTTGCCCATGGCTTCCAGGTAGTCGTCGTTGCCTTCGTCGGCGGCTTGTTGCCCGGCGCGCAACTCCTCAGGCATCCGGGCCAGCTCGTGGAACGCCCAGGCCAGTGAGGTCGCCGTGGTCTCGTGGCCCGCCAGCAGCAGGGTGACCAGCTGGTCGCGCAGTTCGACGTCCGACCAGGTGCCTGCGGCAAGCAGTTTCGACAGTACGTCGTTGCGCTCCGCAAGCTCCGGGTCGACCCGGCGGCGGGCGATCTCGTCGTACAGGATCTCGTCGACCTGCCGCTGAGCCCGGAGGAACGACCGCCACGGTGGGAACTTCAGCAGTACCGGGTAGAAGCCGCCCAGCATGATCACCGGGTCGACCGAGACGACCTTCTCGACCAGCGGACGCAACCGCTCCAGCCGGTCGGCGTCGGTCACCCCGAACACCACCTGCAGGATCACCTCGAGGGTGAGGTCGCGCATCCGCTCGTGCACCCGGAAGGGTTTGCCGATCGGCCAGGCCTCGACCTCCTCCCGGGCGAGCCGGGCGATCATCTCGGAGTACCCGCGCAGCGCGTGCCCGTTGAAGGCCGGCATCAGCTGGCGCCGCATCCGGATGTGGTCGTCGTCGTCGACGAGCAGCAGCGAGTGCGGGCCCATGATCGGCTCGAGTGCCGTGTTGCCCTCGCCCGCGTGCGCGATCGACGGCGGCGTGCTGAACACCTCCCGGATGTGCTCCGGCCGGCTGAGCACCACGACCACCCGGCTGGACGGCACCAGCCGGATCGTGAACACATCGCCGTACTTCGCCCGCAGCCGCGGGAAGAAGGTCGTGCGATGACGCGCGAACAGGAAGGCCTGGGCGATCGTCGGCAGCCGCGACCCCCGTGGCAGCGTGCGCGCCGTCGCCCGATCGAGCGTGCGGGCCCCGAGCAAGGGTGTCGGCGGGGTCATTGCCACCTCCTGGAAGCTGTCCGGCGCTCACCACGCTACGTCGCCCCGGTGAACGCCACATGACCGCCGACGCTGCGTTCGGGGTTCCAGAACAGATCTGTCTCGGCCACAATGAGTGATGGAGCCGAGGGGGGCGACGTGGCGGTAGAGGACGAAGCACGGTCAGCGCGAGCGGTAGCGGAGGCAGCAGGCCTGCTCGAGGAGTCGATCCGGGCCGGCGGGGAGCCGGACGAGTTCGCGATCGAACAGCTGGAGCGGATCGCGGCCGAGCACATCGAGGGCGCGGAAACGCTGTCCAGGCAGGGCTTCGAGCCGCTGGACGGCGGAGGCGAGGGGGACAGGACAGAAGCGGACGAGCTGGACATGCTTGCCGCGGCGGTCACCCAGATCGCCATCGGCAACACGTTGCTGGCAGCAAGCCGCGACGTCGACCTGGCGGTCAGCCGCGAGACAGCAGGGCCCGAGCTTGACGCGGAACCCGGGCCGACGCTGGCGGATGCGCTCGGCGATCTGAACGGTACTGCGGATTCGCTCGACGCCCTGACCGCGAGCCCGGCCCGCCAAGGCTTCGAGCCCCTACCACCCTCCCCGAACGTCGACGCGGCCGTCGACCGCCTGCGTACGTCGGCCGACCGGGTGCTGGACGGCATCGTCGACGCGACCACCAAGACCACCGCCGGCGCCTTCACCGAGACGATCAAACTGGTCCCCGGCAAGCTCGCCGACGCGATCCGTACCCTCGGCGAGAAGATCGAGCTGGGTTCCCACCTGAACCGGCTGGTCAAACTGGGCCTGCGAGCCGTGCAACGCGGCCTCGACCTCTTCGCCCGGATGTTCAAGGCGGACCAGTTGAAGAGCGCTCAACAGCAGCTCCAGCAGCTGTACGACCGCCTCGACCGCAAAGAGCCCGGCCCGCTGGTACTGGCCTGGCTGGTCGGTTCCGACGACGTCCGCGGCAAGCTGGCGACGGCTGTCGCGGTTCCCGGGGTGGACATCGCCCGCGTCGATCTGTCCACCGCGGCGGTGGAGCGGCTCGGCGAACGGTTCACCCAGATCGGGAAGCTGACCCTCACCCTGGTCAAGGGCATCGTCGGGGCCGGCGCGGCGCTTGCCATTCTGCAGCTCGCAGTACCGCATCTCACCATGATCACCGCCGGCGCGCTGACCCTGGTGGTCGGCGGGATCGTCCTGCTCGCGCTGGACTACGTCGGTGCGCGACCGGTGCTGGGAGCGGTTCGGGGCGTCCGCGAAGTCGTGGCAGACGCGGTCAGGTAGCGATGGCGATCGACTCGCGAGCAGTCCTCGAATCCCGCGTTCAGGCCGAATGCGACGAGCTCGCCCGCGTCGCGAAGTACCTGGAGCTCGAAGTCCTGAAGGACGTCTTCGAGCCCGGTGACGCCAACACCTTGCGCGACCAGCTGGGCGACGCGGCGTGGGCGCTGCGGGAGGCGCTGACGAAGAACGGGGACTCCGCGTGGGTGGCCTTCGAGCTTGCCGAGCCGGACGCGAGGCGGCTGAGGGCGGAGGTGTTCGCGCTGCTGCAAGGCCGGCTGTTCAGTGCGGCCGAGCTGGACGACGGGATCTCGGCGGCGGCCCGGCAGTTGCTGAAGCAGGTCCAGTCGCGCTGCAGCGTCGACCGCCCGGTGCTGGTCACCTTCAGCCCCGACCCCGAGAGCGTCGACCACACCATCGGTCTGATCCGGCTGAGATTCCCCGGTACGACGATCTGGGACCTCCCCTTCGCCGTCCACGAATTCGGCCACCACGCGGTCCGCGAACTGCCTCACGTCAACGCGGCCCACCGGCCCGAGCGCCCCCTGCTGGAACTGATCACCGGCGACTACGGCGTCAAGGCCGGCCTCACCGAGCCACACGCCCACGAGCTGCTGGCCGATGCCTTCGCCACCTTCGCGCTCGGCCCGACCTACCCCTACGCCTGCACGGCCAGACGAATCAACGCCACCAAACTCACCGCCGACACAACCACCCACCCGTCCTGGCACCGCCGGATGACCGTCATGCTGGCGACCCTCCACCGGATGACCGCGGAGTACGACAACACCCGGTACGCCGACACGGCCACCGAAACCGTACTCCCGTTCTACCGAAGCCTGGCCGGCCCCGACCCGGCCCCGCCCGTAGACCAGCGGGCGCTCGAAACCTTTGCCCGCAAGGTGGTTGAGCGCCTGCGCCGTCACGCGCGCGGCCTCGCGTACGACGACGCGGACAAGGCGGTCCTGGTGAACACCCTGCTGGGCAAGGAGGACTCGCTGCCGGCCGACCTCCCCGCCGGCGCCCATGCGATGGCCGTGGTCGACGCCGCCTGGCGCTGGTGGCGGCAGTACCCGACCGCGACCGACGATGATCGCCACCGCGTCAACACGCTGGCGATCGACTTCTGCCGAACGACGAACGGCTGACCGGGAGACCTGATGCCCTCACCCCAACAGCAACTCCTGCTCATCCGGCTCGATGTGCTCGACGACGACGTGACCAAGGTGGCCGGCGCCGTGGACCGGGCCAGGCAGCGGGGCAGCAAGATCGACGAGATCGAGGCCGGGCTGGCCGGCCAGCAGTCGGTGACGACGCGGATCGGCGAGCTGAAGGACATCGTCAGCAAGGTCGAGGTCCGGCTGCGCGAGCCGGACGACATCGGGTTCGACATCGACGAGGTCGCGGTCGAGGAGCTGGGCCGGCAACTGTCGGAGGTGACGGACGGACTCGAGGACGTCTACAAGCGGGTGCTGGAGGCGCGGATCAGCCTGCGCCAGCTCAAGGCGACGATCGTCGTGCTCGGTGATCGGGTGACCAGTCAGAGCAGCCTGGACCGGGCTTGCGGCGAACTGCACACCAAGGTCGCCGAGCTTCGCGCCAAGGCCTCGGCCGAGAACCTCGACGGCGCCAGCCTCCGGGAGCTGTGGCGTGAGTACGAGGACCTGCTGATCACCGAGGGCCGGCCGTTGTTCGGCGAGTACGTCGACTTCCTCGGTGGTCTGACGATGCGGGACACCGAGCTCGACGACCGGGTCTGCGCGATGACGGACGCGTTGCTGAGCGGATTCAAGTCGGTCACCGGGCACTACCTGCCCATCCCCGCCCGCCAGGCGGCACTGTCGAACGCGTTGGACAGCGTGGTCAAGCTGGGCTTCCCCGAGTGGTCGGTCTGGGGTGTACCGCTGGTCGCGCACGAGGTCGGCCTGGCTCTCGCGCGGGATCCCCGCGAGGGTGACATCCAGGGGCTGCTGGACGAGTGGACCACGGAGGCGAGCCGGGAGCGGCTCACGGAGTTGTTCGCCGACATCTTCGCGGCGTACACGGTCGGACCGGCGTACGGGTGCGCGGTTCTGTTGCTGCGCTTGCATCCCCATCATGACGAGCAGCCGGGCGAGGACGAGGCCAGGGATGTCGACCGGGCCAGGCTGCTGCTGGAGACCCTACGGGCGGGCAGCGACCCCGACAGCGAGTTCCGCAAGACCGTCCGCAGGCTGGCGACGATGTGGAACGACGCGGTGATCACGCTGGCCGCGCCCGGTGCCGCCGCGGCCGCGGCCGACGCTGTCGCACCTCCGGACGAGAGCGACTGGCTGGATCGGTACCTGGATGCGGTTCTGGCGGTGCTCGACCGGCGAGGCGCCATCGAGCGGTTCGGCCACCAGCGCTGGGCCGAGGGCCTGGCGCAGTGGGGCAAGGAGCTCGACCAGTTGGGCCAGATGCGCGGCACACCGGGCGACGTTCTGGCGGTGCTCAACCTGGCGTGGGCCCAGCGACTGGAGACGCCGGCCGTCTCCGAGGCCATGGGAAGACGGGTGCGGACGCTCTGGGACGCCCGCAAGGGAAAGGGCGTCCGATGAGTGTCGACAAGCCGCCGCGGATTCCGCGTACGCCGCCGGGCTCGTCGGCCGCGGCTACCTCCGCTGCGTCCGAGTGGTCCGGCGTCTCGCCGAAGCCGGGCCTCAGCGACGGCTCCGGCCCCAACAGCGACAACCTGCAGGCCTGGTCGCTGGTCGCCCAGGCTCGGAGCAAGCTGGAGGACGACCTCGTCGAGGAAGCCGAGGAGACCGCCCGCAAGGTCCTGGACGAACTCGTCATGACCGGCGGCCAGGAGGAGTTCGCGCTGCAGGGATCTGCGGCCGCGGTGCTCGGTCTGGCCCTTGCCGCGCAGGACGAGCCGACGGGCGAGGACTACGTGCAGCTGGCCGTGATGGCCTTCGAACAGGCGCCGGACTGGACGGCGAAACGTCGCGATCTCGCCGGCGACTGGGGTCTCGCGCTCGGTCTGCTCGGCCGCTTCGACGAGGCCACCGCGGTACTGGACTGGGTACTGGCCGCCCCGCGCGAGGCCACGGCGCTGGTCCGCTGGATCTGCGGCGAGGCACTGGCCTCGACCGATCGGACGGCCGAAGCGATCGAGGTCCTGACCAAGGCTGTGGAGATCGCGCCGACGGACTGGCGGACCTGCCTGCTGCTGGCCCAGTTGCTCGAGGAGACCGCTGCCCCGCCGGCCCAGCGCGAGGCGGCCTGGCTGCAAGCCGGCCAGGCGGTCCTGGCCGACAGCCAGTTCGATCTGCTCGGGGAGATCGCCGAGCGAGTAGCCGAGTTCGAACCGAGGCCGGAGAACCTGGACCTGGTCGGCAAGGCACACATGTTCAGCGGCGAGTACGACCAGGCGGTGGCAGCCTTCCGGCAGTCGGACGGGCTGGAGCCTTCAGCCGCCGTCCGGACCCATCTCGCGGATGCGCTGACCGCGGCCGGAGCAGTGGACGAGGCCGCGGAGGCAGCACTGGCGGCACTCGAGCTGCGCCCTGACGACCGGGAGTTGCTGGCGGCATCGGCGTTCCACCTGCTGTCCGCGGACCGGCTGGAGGGGGTCGATCTGGCGGTCGAACAACTGGCCCTGAAGGACGCTGCGACGGCCGCCGGGTACCGGGGCATCGTCGCGTATCGCCGGGGGAACCACAGCCTGGCCTCGACCGAGCTCGGTGCCGCGATGTACGAGCCGCCGGACGACATCGACCTGCTCTGGGCGATGGCCGAGGTGCTGAACTACCTGGCGCAGCCCGAGCTGGTACTGAGGGCGCTCGATCACCTGCTCACGCTGGACCCGACCAGAGCCGACGCACAGGGCGAGCGCGGGGTGGCTCTGGTCACCCTGGGCCGGGTCGAGGAGGGCGAGCAGGACCTTCGCGCGAGCCTGGGAATGACGCCCCACCCGGGAATCAGGGCCTTTCTCGGGCAGTACCTGGCCTCCGCGGGCCGGTTCGAGGAAGCGCTGCCGCTGCTGGACGAGGCGATCGTTGCCGAGGGCTACGAAGAGACCTGGGCGCTGGTCGCCTACGGGCAGGCGTTGCGTGGGGTCAGACGTGATGCCGAGGCCGAACAGATGTTCCGCAACGCGGTCGAACGCTCGCCGGATGACCTGGACAGCCTGGTCGGGCTCGCGTCGGTACTGCTCGACCAGTTCTCCGCCGACTCCGACACCGAGGCGGCGGCGCTGATCGAGCACGGACTGGACCTGGTACCGGGCTGGGTGACCCTGATCGGCCTGAAAGGCGAGTTGCTTCGCCGGGCCGGGCAGCTGGATGAGGCGATCGACCTGTTCGAGCAGGCGCTGAGGGAGATCCCTGAGTGGCCGTGGGCGCTGGGCAGCCTGGCGCAATCGCTCCGGGGCCGGTTCGAGGTGTCCGGCGACACGGCGGAACTGGACCAGGCGCAGGCACTGCTCGACGCGGCGGTGAAGGCCGCGCCCGACGAGCCCTTCCTGCACAGTGAACTCGCCGAGGTGTCTGCCCGGCAGGGCCGGCCGCGGAAGGCGCACGAGCAGCTCAAGGCGGCCTACAAGGTCGACCCGACCGAGGTCGGCTACCTGGTCCGCCGCGCCGAGCTCTATCTCGAAGCGGGCGAGCCGCAGCGTGCGCGGGGCTGTTTGGAGCAAGCTCTGCAGGTTCGCCCCAGCTATCCAGGGCTGCGTACTCAGTTGGCCAACTTGCTCGCTGAGCAGCACGAGCTGGCCGCCGCCTTCGAGTTGCTCGGCCAGGCCGTGACGGACGACCCGGATGACGCGGACGCGTGGAGCGCCCGGTTCACGCTGCGCTGGAACTCGGACCGCTGGACGGAGGCAGTGGAGGACCTGGACCGGCTACAGGTGCTCTGGCCCGATTCCGACGAACTGATGGCGCGGCGGGGCGACGTACTGCGTCTGCAGGGCCGGTACGACGAGGCGCTCGAACTCTTCGACGGACTGCTGGCCAACGACCCGGACCAGGAGCTGCCGCTGATGCTTCGAGGGGCCCTGTACCTGTCCCGCGGCCAGATCCCGCAGGCTCGCGAAGACCTCGAGAAGGCTGCTGCGCTGAACCCTTCGGAGCCGTTCACCCAGGACCAGCTCGAGTACCTGCGGCTGACGGTCGGCGAGGGAGACCAGGCCCTCGCGGAGCTCGAAGAACGCCTGGCAGGCGAACCCGACCCGGTTCTCCAGCTGAGCTACGCCACGTTGCTGAACCGCTGCGGACGGCCGGAGGAGGCGGTACCGATCCTGGAGGACGGCCTCTGGGGCAAGCTCGAGGACCCGATCTGGCTGACGGCTCTGGGCTGGGCGCTGGTGGGCAGCAGGAGGTACCAGGAGGGCATCGGCTATCTCAGCCGGGCTAGGGACCTGCAGCCGGATCGCATCATGCCGTTGCTGGATCTGTCGGCCGCCGAGCTCGAGATCGACCCCGACAGAGCGGAGGTGTCCGCGAGGGCAGCGATCGAGAGCCGCCGGATCGAGCCCGGCGGCTGGGCCGCGCTCAGCCGGGTCCAAGCCGCGTGTGGTGACTACGACGCGGCTGCCGAGTCGGCGGCCACAGCGACGGAGTGCTGGAACCAGTTGGCCGGCGCCTACTCCGCGCTGGGATGGGCCTTGCATCACTCGACCCAGGACGGCGCGGCCGAACGTGCGCGCGATGCGTACCAGCGCAGCCACGAACTGGACGCCATCGAGCCGTGGACGGTCTCCGGGCTGGCGAGCACGCTGTACTCGCTCGGGCTGAGGGACGAGTCGAGAGCCCAGTACCAGCACTGCCTGGAGCTGCTGGAGAAGAGGCGGATGCCGGAGATCCACGGTGCCGCTCTGCACGGGTGGTGCCTGTTCCGGCTCGGCCGGCACGAGGAGGCCTGGGCACCGGCGCTGCGGGCGGTGAACATCGCGGCCAAGCCGGCCGCGCTGCTCTTCGATCTGTCGTTGATCGCCGCTGGCCGGGGCCGGGCGGAAGAGGCTCGATCACTGGTCGTTCGTGGTGCCGACGAGGTACGGCGGGAGCATCCCAAGTGCCAGCGAGGCACGCTGGCGGTGGCCCGCTTCGACCTGCGACAACTACGCGGCGACCTACCACCCGAGTGCGTGGAGCTGCTGGATCAGGCCCACGCGCAGCTACTGGGCTAGGCGGCGCCCTGGTCGCCGCTCAGGCGGCGCGCTGACTTCCAGTAGGAGGCGGGGAGGGGTGGACCCCTCCCCGCCGTCCATCAGCTGCGCTTGAAGCGCAGGGTGAGGATCTGGAAGGGGCGGAGTTCGAAGGCCACTGTGCCGTCCGTGAGATCGCGGTCGGCCAGGTGGCGTTCGAGCAGGTCGACCTCGGTGACCGACGCGGCTGCGAAGCCGGTGGTCAGGGTGGCCCGGGAGCGGCCGCCGCTCGACTCGTAGAGCCGGACGATGACGTCGCCGGACCGGTCGTCGGCCAGCTTGACCGCCTCGACGATCACGTTGTCGTTGTCCAGGGCAACGATCGGTGCGACTCCCTCGGCGCCGGTGACGACGCGTTCGGGCAGGTTGATCCGGTACCCCTCCTCGATCGCGTCCGGGATGCCGGCGCCGACGACCAGCGCGTGGTTGACCACGTGCAGGCCCTGGTCGGTCTGCGGGTCGGGGAACCGCGGCGCCCGGATCAGCGAAGTACGGATGGTGGTCGTGGTACCACCGTCCTCCCGAGCGGTCCGGTTGATGTCGTGCCCGTACGTCGAGTCGTTGACCACGGCAACGCCGTAGCCGGGTTCGCCGACGTGCACCCAGCGGTGCGCCGCGATCTCGAACTTGGCCGCGTCCCACGAGGTGTTCTGGTGGGTCGGCCGGAAGATGTGCCCGAACTGGGTCTCCGAAGCGGAGCGGTCCGCGTGCACGTCGACCGGGAAGGCCGCCTTGAGGAACTTCTCCGACTCGTGCCAGTCCATCGCGGTCTCGATGTCGACCCGCTTGGCGCCCGGCCGCAGCCGCAGCGTCTGGGTGACGGTGGACCGGTTGAAGGACCGCGTCACGACGACCGTGGCGACGCCGTCGGCATCGGAGAACTCGACGCTGTCGACCTCGGTGATGTCACGGACGTTGTTCTTGTAGAACGAGTCGACGTCCCAGGCGTCCCACTGGTTCGGGGTGTCCACGTGCAGCTGCAGGAGGTTCGCGGTGCTGCCCGCGGCGATCACCTCACGACCGGCCTCGAGGTCGTACAGGCTGGTGATCAGGCCGCGCTCGTCGATCGTCACCCGGATGACGCCGTTGTCGAGGACGCCGCCCTCGATCGTCGCCGCCGCGCCTTCGCCGACCGCGATGCCCGCGCCGAGACCGGCCACGCCACCACGGCTGTGCGGTGCGGCGTTGAACACGATCTGCGCGTCGCCGGACCCGGCGAGGGCCTGCTGGGCCGTCGCGATGATCGCCTCGAGCTCCTCGGCCAGCTTGGCGTAGGTCGCCTCGGCCTCGCGGTGCACCCAGGCGATCGAGCTGCCCGGCAGGATGTCGTGGAACTGGTTGAGCAGTACGGCCTTCCAGATCCGGTCCAGCTCGTCGTACGGGTAGCTGTCGAGCTTGCCGGCCACCACGGCCGCCGCCGACCACAGCTCGGCCTCCCGCAGCAGGTGCTCGCTGCGGCGGTTGCCCTGCTTGGTCTTGGCCTGCGAGGTGTACGTCGCGCGGTGGATCTCCAGGTAGAGCTCACCGGACCACACGGGTGCGTTCGGATACTCCTCCTGGGCCGCGCTGAAGAACTCGGTCGGCGACTCGATCGTCACCCGCGGCGAGGACTCCAGGTTGGCCACCCGGCGGGCCGTCGCGACGAACTCGCGGGTGGGGCCGCCACCGCCGTCGCCGTAGCCGAACGGGACCAGCGAGCGGGTGGCGGCGCCGTTCTCGGCGAAGTTGCGCTGCGCGTGCGCCAGCTCCCGGCCGGACAGGTCGGAGTTGTAGGTGTCGATCGGCGGGAAGTGGGTGAACACCTGGGTCCCGTCGAGACCCTCCCAGTTGAAGGTGTGGTGCGGGAACTTGTTCTTCTGGTTCCAGGAGATCTTCTGGGTCAGGAACCACTTCGAGCCGGACAGCTTCACCAGCTGCGGCAGCGCCGCGGTGTAGCCGAACGAGTCCGGCAGCCAGACCTCCTGGGTGTCGATCCCGTACTCGTCCAGGAAGAACCGCTTGCCGTACACGAACTGCCGGGCCAGCGCCTCGCCGCCGGGCAGGTTGGTGTCGGACTCGACCCACATGCCGCCCACCGGGACGATGGTGCCGTCGGCGACGGCCTTCTTCAGCCGCTCCCAGACCTCGGGGTAGTTGTCCTTCACCCAGGCGTGCTGCTGCGCCTGCGAGAACGCGAAGACGAGCTCCGGGTACTCCTCGGCGAGGGTGGCGACGTTGGAGACCGTACGGGCCACCTTGCGGCGGGTCTCGCGCAGTGGCCAGAGCCAGGCCGAGTCGATGTGCGCGTGGCCGACAGCGGAGAGCTGATGCGCGCTGGCGTGCGCGGGGCGACTCAGTACTTCGGTGAGCTCGGCGCGCGCGGCTGTCGCGGTACCGGCGACGTCCTCGTAGTCGAGTACGTCGAGGGCGCGGCTCAGCGCGCGCAGGATCTCGCGGCTGCGCGGCTCCTGCTGGGGGAGCTCGTTCTGCAGGCCGTTCAGCGCCTCGAGGTCGAGGATCAGGTCCCAGACCTCGGCGTTGAAGACGGCCAGGTCGGCGCGGGTCAGCTGGTAGATCGGCTTGCCGCCGGCCTCCGGCTTCCCACCGAGATCGGTCGGGGCGAAGCCGTTCGGCCCCAGTACCTCGGGGTTGGCAGCGGCCTCGACGTAGAACTCGATCTGGTCGCCGGGCGACGCCGCCGCGCCGTCCGGTCCGAGGATGGACAGCGGCGCGTAGGTCTGGCGCGGGTGCAGGCCCTTCAGCGGGACACCCTTGGTGGTGTGTACAAGGCCCTCCGCGGAGAAGCCCGGACCGCCGCTGAAGCCGAGGTCGATGACGGCCTCGATCTCCTGCCCGGCCCACTCGGCCGGAACCTGGCCGCTGAAGTGGAACCACGCGGTCCCCCAGGGGGCGCCCCAGGGCTGGCCGATCTCGGCCGGCTCGTAACTGGCCGCGAGCGCCTCGGCGGGGGACACCGGCTCACCAGGCGCGTGCCACACCTTGATGTCCAGCGGGACGGCCGCGCCGTAGATCGCGGGGCGGATCCGCTCCCGCAGGGCGCGCTGGAGCCGCTCCTCGATGAGTTGACGGTCGTCGTGCACGAAATCATCCTCCGATGACGGTCTGGCGCGGCCCTCGCGGCCGGTGCGATGACAACGCTGTCACACTCGGAGGGGGCCCGTCCAGACGCTGTTCGTTCGAGCACGGTAAGTAGCCTGCAGACCACTTCCCCAATAGGTTGTCCTTCATGGATCGCGCCCATCTCCTGAATCGCCGCAACGTGCTCGGATTCGGAGCCGCCGCAGCGGCCGCTCTGGTGGTGCCCGGGTGCTCCCGCGGGCGGTCGAAGGAGCCGGCCCCCGGCGGTCCGGCGAAGCTGGCCACCGGCAACGTCGGTGGCGTGTACGCCGTGTACGGCGCCGGCCTGGCGAAGCTGGTCACCGAAGTGACCGGCGTCACGATGGAGACGATCACCACCCAGGGCTCGGTGCAGAACCTGCGGATGCTGGACAACGGCACCGCCGACCTCGCCTTCAGCCTGTCGGACTCGGCCCTGGACGCCTACGAGGGCGTCGAGGTCTTCAAGACCGGCAAGTTGCGGTTCAGCGCGCTGGCCCGGACCTACGACAACTACGTCCACGTCGTGGTGCCGACGGCTTCGCCGGTCGACACGATCGGCGACCTGTCCGGGATGACCGTCAGCGTCGGCCCGCTGCTGTCGGGGACCAAGGTCGTCGCCGACCGGATCCTGGACACCGCCAGGGTGCGCAACGTGACGAAGGTGAACCTCGACCTGGAGAGCGCGGTGAAGGCGCTGGCCGCCAAGGCCGAGAACCCCAAGGCCAAGGGCGGTATCGACGCGCTGATCTGGAGCGGCGGCCTGCCGACCACCCCGATCCAGAAACTCCAGGACACCATCGGCTTCCGGCTGGTCGACATCGGCGCCGTCGCCCAGACGATCGCGCTGCGCCGGTTCGGCGGTTACGTGCTGTCCTCGATCCCGCCGTCGGTCTACAAGCTGGCCAGCGCGGTCCCGACCCTGGCCATCCCGAACTACCTGCTGGCCCGCCGCGGCCTGTCCGACTCCTGGGCCTGGTGGACCCTCAACACTCTGTTCCGCCGTCAGGCCGACCTGTTGGCCTTCCACAAGGAAGCCGGCTCGCTGGACGCCCGCTCCGCGATCGCCACCATGCCGATCCCGCTCCATCCGGCCGCCGAGCGCTGGTACCGCACCAACCACGTCTGAGTACCACGCCGGGCGCAGTACTCACATGTCGTAGTCGTCGATCAGGGGGACCCGGACCTCGATGACCAGGCCGCCGCCGATCGGCGGGCGGGCCACCACCCGGCCGCCCACCCTGGCTGCCTCGGAGCGGACGATGGCCAGCCCCAGGCCCGTACCAGGCATCTCGCGGTGGTGGGCGCTGCGCCAGAACCGTTCGCCGACCTTCTTCAGGTCGCGGGAGCCGAGGCCGAGGCCGTGGTCGCGGACCGAGAGGACCACCTCGGTACCGTCGCGCAGTACCGAGACCTCGACCGGGGGTGCGCCGTACTTCGAGGCGTTGTCGAGCAGCACGTCGAGGATGTCGTCCACCTCGAGCTCGGGCGCGACCCCGCCGGGGACCATCTCGCCGATGATGAGTTCGAGGTCGTCGGCGGCGTAGACGGCCTTCCAGCCGACCAGCCGTTCCTTGATCGCCTGGGCCAGGTCCAGCGGCTCTTCGTTGCCCTCGGCATCGCCTGGCCGGTCCGAGCCGGCCAGCCGGGACAGCCGTTGCACGATCCGGCCGAGCCGGTCGATGTCGCTGAGCGCGAACCTCGCGGTCGGCGACAACCGGGACAGTCCTTCGATGTGGATCCGGGCCGACGTCAGCGGCGTACGGAGCTGATGCGACGCGTCCGCCACGAACTCACGCTCACGCTGGCGGGCCTGGTGCAGGCTGAGCGCCATCGAGTTGAAGCTGTCGCCGAGCCGTCGCAGCTCGGGCGCGCGGCCGTCCGTGGAGACCCGGGTGTCGAGCGCGCCGCGGGTGACCTGGTGGGTCGCGTTGTCGAGGTCGTTCAGTGGCCGCAGCACCCAGCGGGTGACCGGGCGGACGATACCGATGACGACGGCGCCGATGCTGATCAGCAGGCCGCCGAGGAGCAGCAGCAGCCCGTTCTGGACCTGATCGCGGGCACGCTCGGTCGGCACTCGCAGTACGGCGGCGCCGAGCACCCGGCCGTTGTTGACCACCGGTCTGGCCACGACCATCTCGCCGGACTTCCACGGCCACATGGCCGGCGGCTCGGCCGGCAGCCGCCCGGCCAGCGTGCTGGACAGCGCGGTCGCCAGGTCGGGCTCGTTGATGTTCACGCCGGAGCGCGAGGTGGCGATCACCCGGCTGTCGACGTCGACGACGAAGACCGGCGTGTTGTAGAGCTGGTGGTAGCGGACGGCGAGCTCACGCAGGCTGGCGATGTCGCCGGACTGCAGCGGTCCCTCGGCCATGGTGGCGAACCAGTCCGCGTCGTTGCTGCGGGACAGGAACAGGGTGCGCGACGCACCGGTCGCGATGAAGTTGGCCAGCGGGACGGCAGCGACGATGGCGAGCACGATCACCATCGGGACGAGGGACTGCAGCAGGCGACGGCGCAACGGTCAGTCCGAGCCCAGGCGGTAGCCGACGCCGCGAATGGTCTGCACCAGCTCGGGCCGGCCGAGCTTGGCCCGCAGGCTGGCCACGTGCACGTCCATGGTCCGCGAGGAGGCCTCGAACACCGACTGCCAGGCATACAGCGCCACTTGCTCGCGCGGCACCACCCGGCCGTGGTGGGCGGCCAGCACAGCTAGCACGTCGAACTCCTTGCGGGTCAGGCTGATGGGCTTGTCGGCGACCTGGACCGTGCGTGCCTCGATGTCTACGGTCAGGTCTCCGACAGTCACCCGGGGGCGGGGCTGCAGTAGACCGGTACGGCGTAGTACAGCATCGATCCGGGCCAGCAGCTCGGAGATCGCGAACGGCTTGACCACATAGTCGTCGGCGCCGCTGCGCAACCCGCGGACCCGGTCGGCCGCCTCACCTCGGGCGGTCACCGCGATCACCGGTACGTCCGACACCGTGCGGATCTGCCGGCACACGTTGATGCCGTCGCCGTCGGGCAGCCCCAGGTCCAGCAGAACGAGGTCGCCGGGGTCGGCTGCGAGCGCGTCCGCGGCCGTGCGGACGTGCGTCACCATCAACCCGTACCGGCGCAGCGCAGGTATCAGAGCGTTCGCAATATCTAGATCGTCCTCGACCAACAAAATTCTGACAGCGCCGCTCATGCCGTGATCGTAGGGCAGGTAGCGGGGTTATGTGTCAGATCTTGGTAAAGACGTAATCACGTGACTCCGCGCCGTGGTCGGCGACACTAGCCTTCGACCACAGGAGGGAACCGGTCGATGACTGTGAGTGCAACATCGGGGGGTGGCAGCGCCACGCTCTCGGAGTCCGAACTCGCCGA
This sequence comes from Kribbella sp. NPDC051620, assembly GCF_044453825.1. NCBI lineage: Bacteria > Bacillati > Actinomycetota > Actinomycetes > Propionibacteriales > Kribbellaceae > Kribbella > Kribbella sp. NPDC051620. The sequence goes on along the minus strand of NZ_JBITDB010000007.1, from coordinate 113,874 downwards.
GTACGAGCAGGAAAAGCCTGCCCGGCGGCTGCGTCCTGCCCTCGACCGGGTGATCTCGGTCTGGTGCGCGGTGATCAGCGTCGGCGTCCTGGTCCAGGTTTTCTTCCCGTTGCCGGCCGGAACGCAGTTCTATCTAGTGATCTTTCTCGCAGCCGTCCTGCCGATCACTTTGTTGTGCTATCGGGGCTGGCACGTACCGCCGTTGCTGAACCCGTTCAAGGCGCGAGCGACCGACAACCCGGGCATCACGGACTGGGTGCTGGCGGTTGTCGCGCTGGTCGTCTGCCTCTATCCGCTGCTCGACTTCGACGGCTTCCTCGAACGCCGCCAGACGCCGACGACGCTCGACGTGCTGACGGGGGCGGTGCTACTCGTCCTGCTGCTCGAGGCCTGCCGGCGTACGACCGGCTGGGTCCTGCCGCTCGTCAGCCTGCTGTTCATCGCCTACGCGTACTACGGCGGCTATCTGCCCTATACCTGGTCGCTGGCCCACCAAGGCTTCAACTTCTCCGCGATCATCGCGCAGTTCACCATGGGCACAGCCGGCTTCTACGGAACACCACTGGGCGTCGCAGCCAGCTACATCGTGCTCTTCACCATCTACGGCGCCGTGCTGGACTACTCCGGCGCGGGCAAGTTCTTCATCGACCTGTCCTTCGCCGCGTTCAAGCGCAGCCGCACGGCACCCGGCCGGACGGTCACCCTGGCCGGCTTCCTGCTCGGCAGCGTCTCCGGCTCCGGTACTGCGACCGCCGTCTCGCTGGGCACCGTGTCGTGGCCGATCCTGCGCCGCGCCGGCTACCCGCCCGAGCCCGCCGGCGGGATGCTCGCCGCGGCCGGCATCGGCGCGATCCTGTCGCCACCAACGCTGGGTGCCGCGGCGTTCATCATCGCCGAGTTCCTGCAGGTCTCGTACCTGACCGTGCTCGGCTACGCGGTGATCCCGACGATCCTGTACTACCTGGGCATCCTGCTCGCGATCGAGATGGACGCGCGCCGGCACGGGACGACCGAGGGCGAGGCGTCCACCCAGTCGGCGTGGAAGCTGCTCAAGCGATTCAGCTACCACTTCCTGTCGCTGTTCGTGATCATCGCGTTCATGGCGGTGGACGTGCCGCCGTTCAAGGCCGTCGTCTACGCGGTGATCATCCAGTTCGCGCTGTCGTTCCTGGATCGCGAGCACCGGCTGACCGGTGTGCCGCTGTTCAAAGCGCTTGCCCAGGGCACCCGTTCGGTACTGCCGGTGGTGGCGACCTGTGCGACGGCCGGTGTGATCGTCGCGGTGACGACGCAGACCGGGCTCGGGCTCAACCTCGCCTCGATCATCGTGGACGCGGCGCAAGGGCTGACCGACAACAAGACCGTGATCCTGATCCTGACGGTGGTGCTGTCGGCGTTCGCAGTACTGATCCTCGGGCTCGCCGTCCCGGTGACCGCGTCGTTCATCATCGCGGCCGTGATCATCGCGCCGGCCCTGGTGCAGTTGGGCGTCACCCAGCCCGAGGCGTACATGTTCATCTTCTACTACGCCGTACTGTCCGAGGTGTCGCCGCCGACGGCGCTGGCCGCGGTCGCGACCTCCGCCATCACCGGCGGCAAGGTGATGCCGACGATGTGGCAGGCGTGGAAGTACACGCTGCCCGCGTTCCTGGTGCCGTTCGCGTTCGTGCTGACCGACAACGGTGCCCGCCTGCTGGGACAGGGCAGCTTGATCGGCATGGTGTGGACCCTCGCGGTCTCCATGCTCGCCGTCGCCGCACTGGCCGTCGTCACCGGCGGCTGGATCTTCGTGGCCACCAGCTGGGTGGAGCGTTCGGTCTGCGTCCCAGCAGCGTTACTACTCCTTTACCTAGCGCCCGTAACTATTACCGCCGGAATCGGTTTGTTAGTTGTCGCCGTACTTGTCAACCTGGTCCGGCGACGCCGCTGGGCCAATTCTTTCCCCGCCCCACCGCCCCGGTCAGGAACTGGCCCAACGGAAGGACCAGCCGCCCCATGAGAACCCGTCGACGCCTCCCCGCCGCCGTGGTCGCGCTAGCCGCCGCCGTTTCGCTTGTCGCCTGTGGCGGGCAACGAGAACCCGAAGCAGGCAAGGCCGGTACCGATGGTGGCCGGCTGACCATCGCCACCGGCAACACGACCGGTGTGTACTACCAGCTCGGTGGCGCGCTGGCGAAGATCTACTCGGAGAAGGTCGAGGGCTACCGGGCGACCGCCAGCGAGACCGGCGCCTCGGTGCAGAACGTCCAGGGCCTGGTGGCCGGCAACTACGACATCGCGTTCTCGCTCGGCGACACCGCCGCGGACGCGGTCAAGGGCGAGCACAGCTTCAAGACCCCACAAGACGTCGTCGCGCTGACCCGGCTCTACCCGAACTACACCCAGGTCGCCGTGCGGGCCTCGTCCGGGATCAACAAGGTCGCGGACCTGAAGGGCAAGCGCGTCTCGACCGGCTCGCCGAACTCCGGCACCGAGGTGATCGCCCGCCGGCTGCTCGAGGCGGCGGGGCTGGACCCGGCGCACGACGTCAAGGCGCAACGGCTCGGCCTGCCGGAGTCGGTCGACGGGATGAAGGCCGGCTCGATCGACGCGCTGGTCTGGTCCGGCGGGCTGCCGACCGGTGGCATCACCGACCTGACGACCAGCCTGGGCAAGGACGTCAAGCTGATCCCGATCACCGATCTGCTGCCCGCGCTGACCAAGTCGTACGGCACGATCTATGCCCAGGGCAACATTCCGGCCGCGACCTACAAGCAGCCGGGCGATGTCGCGACGATCATCGTTCCGAACGTGCTGCTGGTCCGCAAGAACATGTCGGACGAGCTGGCCGAGAAGCTGACCCGGGCGATCTTCGAGAACAAGGACGCGCTGGTTCAGGTGAACGCGGCGGCCAAGGGCATCACCCTCGAGCAGGCGGCGGACACGGCGCCGGTCGAGCTGCACCCGGGCGCGAAGAAAGCGATCGACGCCCTGAAGTAACACAACTCCACAGACCGTCCTCCCCCGCACTCCAGGCGCAGCGGGGGAGGGCGCAGGGACTCACCGCCGCACACCAGGCGCAGCGGCGGTGGGAACCAGGCCCACCCTCACAACCAGGCGCAGTGGGGGAGGGTTTCAGATCGGGCCCGCACCGTCGGAGGCATCCGGCGGAGGCGGGCCCGATCGCTTACCTAGCCAAGCCACCCGCCAACCCGGACCGGATCGCCTGCCCAGCCACCTACTGCCTCACCCAGAGCGGCGACAGCTTGCGACTACTTCCTGCGCGCCTGGGGAGGTGAGCAAAGCGGAGTGGCGCGCGCTCTTCAGCGAGGTGGGACCGGCGGTGATTCAGGTGAGGGCGGAATCGGGGTGCCGCGCAGGTAGTGCGACAGGGCGGAGTCACGCTTCGGGTGCGCGTGGTACTTCGTCGGCACCACGCGTCCCTCGGCGCTGTCCCAGGCGGTGTCCGCCAGCCGCCACATGCGGTGGGCCAGGCGTCCCGCAGTACCGGTGTGTGGGGAGAACGGGTGCGCCCGGGTCGGCGCCGTCTCCTCGGCGGTGAGCAGCTCGTCGGTCAGCGCGCTCACGCCGTCGTTGTCGAGCTCCTCGCCGAGCATCCGGCTGTACTGCCCTTCGAGCCACTCGTGCTCGTTGAGCAGCCGGTCGATCTCCTGCCAGACCTCATCCGGGCTCAGATGCTGCACCCGGCTGTCGCCGTACTGGCGGGCTTTGAGGAAGCGCAGCGATCTCTCCAGCTGCCGGGCGTTCCCGACGTACCGGTTGACCATGCTGCGGCCGTCCGGGAGCCGGCGGACATGCGGGAGCAGGACGTCCTCGGCGGCGGCCAGGTGCTGGGCCGCGATGGCGTAGAACCAGTCGGTCTCGTGCCGGCGGTCGGGACGCGCGGCGGCCGGCTCCTGCGCGGGAGCGGCCAGCTCGCGAATCTTCTCGTGTTCGTAGGTGAGGGCCAGTTCGAGGGTCGAAGCGGTCATCGTCAACCACCTCCTGGGGGGTACACCCACTGTGTGCCCAAGACGGTGCCGGCGCAACCGGCCCGACACCGTCCGTAACCAAGCCGTCAGGCCTCGGAGCTCTTCTTCCACAGGTTGATGCCGGCCTCGACGGCGTCGGCGTCGATCGCGTCGAGCTCTTCCTGGGTGAACTTGAGGTTGCCGACCGCGGCCAGGTTGTCCTCCAGCTGGGCGACGCTGGAGGCGCCGATCAGGGCGCTGGTGACCCGGTCGTCGCGCAGAGTCCAGGCGAGCGCCAGCTGGGCGACCGACTGGCCGCGCTGCTTGGCGATCTCGTTCAGCGCGCGGACGTGGCCGAGCGTCTCCTCGGTGAGCTGGTCGGTACCCAGCGAGGTGCCCTTCGAGGCCCGGGAGCCCTCGGGGATGCCGTCCAGGTAGCGGTCGGTGAGCAGCCCCTGCGCCAGCGGCGAGAAGGCGATCACGCCGACGCCCAGCTCGCCGACGGTGTCGAGCAGGTCCTCCTCGATCCAGCGGTTCAGCATCGAGTACGACGGCTGGTGGATGAGCAGCGGAGTACCGAGGTCGGCCAGGATCGCGGCCGCCTGGCGGGTTTTCTCCGCGGAGTACGACGAGATGCCGGCGTACAGCGCCTTGCCGGAGCGGACGGCGCTGTCGAGCGCGCCCATCGTCTCCTCCAGCGGGGTGTCGGGGTCGAACCGGTGCGAGTAGAAGATGTCGACGTAGTCCAGACCCATCCGGTCCAGCGACTGGTCGAGCGAGGCGAGCAGGTACTTGCGGGTGCCGCCGCCCTGGCCGTACGGGCCCGGCCACATGTCGTAGCCGGCCTTGGTGGAGATCAGCAGCTCGTCGCGGTACGGCTTGAAGTCGCGGGCGAAGTGGCCGCCGAAGTTGGTCTCGGCCGAGCCGTACGGCGGGCCGTAGTTGTTCGCCAGGTCGAAGTGGGTGACGCCGAGGTCGAACGCGCGGCGGAGGATGTCGCGCTGGGTGTCGAGCGGCCGGTCACCACCGAAGTTGTGCCACAGGCCCAGCGAGATCGCCGGCAGCTGCAGTCCGCTGCGGCCACTGCGCCGATAGGTCATCTGGTCGTCGTACCGGTCCGGAGCGGCTACGTAGTCAGTCACAGTTCCTCAGTCTGCCCCATGTCGTGACAAGTCCGCGAACCCTTGTTTTGCGTGGCTTGTGAGTGTCAGTGCTGCGCCTTCTTGATCAACGTCGGCCACGGGTCAGGCGGTGACGAGGCGTAGAACCGCAGTACGCCGAGTAGCCGGCTGGCCGGGGGAGCGGTCCAGTGCCGCCGGCCTGGTTGCGGTTGTTTCGGGAGCCCGCTGATCCCCCAGCTCAGGTGGAACCACAACGCCGAAGCCTCGAGCCCCTCCGCCTGGTCGGTCCCTCCGCCAGCGGCGCGATAGCCCGGAAGGGTGGCGGCAACTTGCTCGAGGGTGAGCTTGGCGAACTCCATCCCGGGCGGTCCCCAGGCGGCGTCGCCCCAGTCGATGATCGCCCGCAACCGGCCGTCGTGCGTCATCAGGTTCTGCTGCGCCAGATCGCCGTGCAGAAGTACCGGCTTCTGCTCCGGGATCAGCGTGGCGAGGTGGTCGAACACGCCGAGAAGCCACGCCGCGATCCCGACGTCGAGATAGCCCTGCGCCGCCAGGGAGTCCACGGTCGGGCGAGGATCTCCGCCACCGTCATCGTCCGGCGCTCCCATCGGTCGCTCCGCTTGATGGAGCAGGGCCAGCTGGCCGCCGACTTCCTGCCAGAACTCCCGCGGCGGGGTCTCGCCGTCGACCAGGTCGGTGCCGTGGACTCGTTCGAGGACCATGTACGGCTTGTCGATGAGCGTGCGGGTCGTGTCGAACTCGATGATCGCGGGGGTGCGGACACCGGCCGCGATGGCCGCGGGGATGACGGTGGACTCCTTGAGCAGGTCCTGCTCGAAGGCCGCGCTGCGGGGGATCCGGAGGAAGAGGTCGTCCCCCAGCGCGTAGGCGCGATTGGCGACCCCACCTGGTACTTCGTGGACGGCTTCGACCGGTACGCCGAAGCTGGCCGCCAGCGGCTCGAGTTCTGGGTGCGGAGTCATCAGGGAATACTGGCAGCTGTGCGGAGAGACCTGGATCCGGAGATCATCAGCAGCAGGGACTTCTACGCCGTGCTGAACGCAGTGGTCGTGCCGCGGCCGATCGCCTGGGTCTCGTCCCGGTCGGCGGACGGCGTGCTGAACCTGGCGCCGCACTCGTTCTTCACCGTTTCCTGTGTCCGGCCGCCGATGGTGCAGTTCACCTCGGTCGGGCGCAAGGACAGCCTCAACAACGTCGAGGCGACCCGCGAGTTCGTGGTCAACTTCGCGGCCGAGCCGTTGTTCGAGCAGGTGAACGCGACCGCGACGGACTTTCCGCCGGAGATCGACGAGTTCGCCGCCGTCGGCCTGCACCAGGAGCCGAGTGCAACGATCGCTGTACCACGGGTGGCCGAGTCGCCGGTGGCGATCGAGTGCACCCTGCACACCACCGTCGAACTGGGCGACTCAACCGTCGTCATCGGCCGGGTCCGCCGGATCAGCATCGACGAGTCCGTCCTGGACGGCAACCACCCCGAGATCACCAAGCTCCAGCCGCTCGCCCGCCTCGGCCGCAACGAGTGGTCCACCCTCGGCGAGATCCGCGACATCAGCCGAATCCGCTACGCCGACTGGCCAGGCGACTACGCAGGCCCCAGCACCACCTAACCCACCAGACACCGACCCCGCCCACCAGCAAACGCCGGTCAGAGGACCTCCGGGTCGGGGAACGCTGGGGAGGGGAAACGCCGCGCGAGGGAATGCCAGGCGGTGAACGCCGGCCAAGGGAACGCCGGGTGGGGGAAGCCGGTCAGGGAACGCTGGCAAGCGAACGCCGGTCAGTGGATCGTTGGGCGGGGGAACGTTGGGTAGGGGGAATGCCAGGCGGGTGAACGCCGGGCAAGGGAACGTCGGGTGGGGGAAGCCGGTCAGGGAACGCTGGGAAGCGAACGCCGGTCAGTGGAACGGTGGGTAGGGGAACGTTGGGTAGGGGGAACGCTGGGCGTGTGAACGCCGGGCAAGGGAACGCCGGGTGGGGGAAGCCAGTCAGGGAACGCTGGGAAGCGAGCGAACGCCGGTCAGTGGAACGGTGGGTAGGGGAACGCTGGGCGGGGGAACGTTGGGTAGGGGAATGCTGGGCGGGGGAACGCCGGGCAGGGGAAATTGCTGCCAGGGAACGCGGGCAGGGGAATGCCGAGCAGGGGAATGCCGGGTGGGTAAACGGCGGCCAGGGGAACGCCGGGCAGGGGAACGCCGGCCAGGGAAATTCGGGTGGGAACTCCGGGTCGGAAACATTTTGGATTTTTCACCTATCCGGGGTGTGGACGGGACCGAAGTACTGATGTCAGTCGCGACCCAGCGGCGTGTGTCCCCCCACAGAAAGAGATCGTCATGTCTCACACCATCAAGCGTGTCGCCCTGGCTGCCTCCGCCGTTTCGTTGCTCTTCGCAACCGTCGCCTGTGGCAGCGATGACGACAAGTCGAGCGGCAGCCCGTCGGCCGGCGCCTCGACGTCGGCCTCGACCTCGGCCGACACCCCGTCGGCGATGCCGTCCGTCGACAACGCGGCCGGCCTGGTCGGCCCTGGTTGTGCCGACTACGCCAAGGCGAACCCGAGCGGCGCCGGTTCGGTCGACGGTATGGCCGCCGCACCGGTCGCCACCGCCGCCTCCGGCAACCCGCTGCTGAAGACCCTCGTCGCCTCGGTCTCGGGCAAGCTCAACCCGAAGGTCGACCTGGTCTCCACCCTCAACGGCGGCGAGTTCACCGTCTTCGCGCCGGTCGACTCCGCCTTCGCGAAGATCCCCGCGGCCACGATCAACACCCTGAAGACGAACACCGCGCTGCTCACCAAGATCCTGACCTACCACGTAGTCGCCGGCCAGCTCGACCCGGCGGCGGTCGTCGGCAAGCAGACCACCGTCGAGAAGGGCTCCCTGACCGTCACCGGTTCAGGCAACAACCTGATGGTCAACAACGCCAAGGTCATCTGCGGCGGCGTCAAAACCGCCAACGCCACCGTCTACCTGATCGACACCGTCCTGATGCCCCCGGCCTGACCCTCACCGTTGTTGCTTCAGGCAACCATCCTGCCTGCCGCGACCGACCGGGCGCCGCCTCCTCTGCTGGGGGCGCCGCCCGGTCTTCACGTCCCCACCCCCCTGCGATGACGAGCCTGCCTACTCGCCGGATGGACGGCATTTGGCGTTCGTCCGCTACCAGGGCCCGTTCAGCAGCGAGGGACTTCCGGCCGATTGCAGTCTGTGGATCGGCGATCGGCGTACCGGCGCGGCTCGGCAGATCACCAGCAACCTAGGCGCCGAGTGCGATCGCGAGTACAGCCCGACCTGGTCACCGGACGGAAAACGACTGACCTACTGGCGCGATCCGTACGTCGGTGGCCAGCCCGCCGGGACGGCGGTGTTCACAGTCCGCGCAGACGGTACCGGAGGACGCCGGCTCACCAACCCGGCGATGTTCGCCGGCTCGCCGTCCTGGTCACCTGACGGGCGGACGCCCACACATCGTCAAGCAAGGCGGCTCATTCCCCGACTTCTACACCCACGGCACCTGGCAATCCAACGCCACTAGCCGCGGGTGGGGCAGAGCTGAGGTGATGGGCCAGCGTGGCCGCGAGGCGCGGGTGGGCAGAGCTGAGGTGATTGGGCAGCGTGGCCGCGAGGTGCGGAACTGCTCGAGTGTGCGGTAAGTAACCGGCTGATCCGGATGGCCCCGGGGCAGCGCGCGGGATGTGCGGGGCGCTCCAGCAGGCGATGGTGACGAGCGGCGGGCGGCGGGCGGCGGGTGGCTGGTGCGTCGGGGGTCCAGTTTTGTGGTGGGTGGATGCCGTGTGGCAGCGGAGGGCAGGTGCCGGGAGTTGTTGGAGTGCAGGGATGGGCGACGGCGGGAGCTGGCGGGTGGGGAAGTGGTCAGGTGGGTGGGTGGTGGGTGATTGTTTGGAGGGTGGTCAGGGTTTGGGTTAGGTCTTGGGGGGTGGTTTGGTGGTTGGAGATCGAGATTCGCATGTAGCGCTTGTTGTGCCAGGTGGTGCCGCCCATCCAGGCGGTGCCGGTGGATTGCAGGGCGGTGATGACTCGGTCGGTCTCGGTGTCGGTGCCGAAGGAGACGAGGATCTGGTTGAGGACTACCTCGTTGCCGATTTCGTAGCCTGCGGAGGACAGTTGGTCTGCGAAGGACTTGGCCAGGGAACAGCAGTGGTCGACGAGGTGGGCTACGCCTTCCCGGCCCAGCTCTTGGAGGCCGGCCCAGACAGCGAGGCCCCGGGCTCGGCGGGATGATTCGAGGACGTAGTCGCCGGGCTCTGGGGCGCCGGAGCTGACCAAGTAGGACGCGGTGTAGCCGAGGGCGGCAGCGTGGGATTCGGGATGTGCCGAGAACACGAATCCGCTGTCGTAGGGGAGGTTGAGCCACTTGTGGCCGTCGCAGCCCCAGGAGTCGGCTAGCTCGAGGCCGGCCACTTGGTGGCGGTGGGTCGGGCTTGCCGCCGCCCAGAGGCCGAAGGCGCCGTCAACATGAACCCATCCGCCGTACTCGTGGACCAGCTCGCAGGCTTCGCCGAGGGAGTCCGAGGCGCCGGTGTTCACGTTGCCTGCTTGGAGACAGACGATCAACGGGCCTTCGTGACCGATCAGCCGGGTCCGCAGGTCGTCGAGATCGATCTGCCCGTTCTCCTTGCTGAGAACAAGTTCCAGCGCATTCGAGCCGAACCCGAGCAGCCGCAGCGACCGATCGATCGTGGCGTGCCGTTCGTCGCCGGCCAGGATGCGGACGCGCGGTGCACCGGCCAAGCCGTCCTTCTCCACGTCCCAGCCCGCGTTCTTCAGGACGTGATGCCGGGCTGCCGTGAGTCCGACAGTGTTGGCAGCCTGAGCGCCGGTGACGAAGCCGACCGATGCCGTCGCTGGAATGCCGAGCAGATCCTTGAGCCATTCACCTGCGGCATCTTCGGCAGCCGCCGCAGTAGGCGAGAGCACGCTGTTCCACCCGTTCTGATCCCAGCCGACCGCCAGGATGTCGGCAGCACTGGCGGCAGGCAGTGCTCCGCCGACGACGAACCCGAAGTACCGCGGCCCGGCGCTCGCGACGAGTCCACCCTCGGCAAGCGTGACGAGCTCGTCGATCACCTCACCGGGTGGGCGGCCCTTCTCCCCGAGTGGCCGCCGGAAGTCGTCCCTGACTTCGGCGAAGCTCTTGGCCGCACCGACCGGCCGCTCACCCAGTGACTCCCGGTACTCCGCCGCACGCGCCGCCGCCCGCCCGAACAGCTCCCGCAGTTCGGGTCCGGACTGATCTGCCATCTGCTCTTCCATGAAGGCGACTGTGCCATGCCACTCGTCCAGCCCACGCGACGCGCGCATCTCGTCACGACGCCTGGTCGAGTTCGTTCAAGAGTGCGACGAAGCGTGGAGACAGCCCCGGACCTGCGTCCTCGTCGATTCGCGTGGCCAGATGCCAGCCGTCGGCAGCGACCAGGTAGACCCAAGGACTCAGCGGCCCGGGGTCGGTGGCGTGCGACCGCCCCGCCAGGTTGAGCATCATCCCGAGCGCAGGGAGCACGGACAGGTCGGAGATCACGTGCACGAGCAGCAGGTCGCGGACCGGCATCGCCGCGAGTACGCCGTACGGCGGGTTCTCCACGTGCAGGGACTCGCGCAGGACGGTGTCGAGCACGAGCGCCCGGGAGGCGGCGAAACTGCTGCCACTGATCATCGCGACGTGGGTGCCCTCATGCTCCGCGTAGCTCACCCTGTCGGTCATGGCGCGCAGGTTCCGCAGACCGTACGACTCCGCCTCGGCCCAGCTCAGGCCAAGATCGAGCTCCGGGGCGAGATACATCGTGATCGCGCCGGTGGAACTCATCGCCGGTAGCGACAGCAGACCCGGCACGAACTCCGGCGCACCGTCGGCCAAGCGTGGATCCAGCGAGTCCTTCGCCGCCAGGCGCTGGACGAGCTCGGTCCGCGGATCCGTCGGCCGGGGCGCGGGACCCCGGCGCAGGAGGCCGGCCAGGCGGTCGAAATGCTCTCCCACCAGACGCGGCCAGTAGTCCGGTCGTTCGTTTGCGACGATCCGGGCCAGGTTGGTCAGGCCAGCCTCGAGCTGTCCATCCGGCGGTGCCGTCCCCGGTTGGCCGGCTCCGAGCGGTTCCAGCTGCAAAATGAGTGCTCCACGGCCGTCGTACCCGCCGTGCAGGCCGACGGCAGCGGCGGCTTCGAGGCTGAGGCGCACGAGGTGTGCGGCCTCCGCCGGGGACAACGGCGGCAGCGCCGGATCGGAAAGGTTGCCTGAGGCCCGTTCGGTGGAGTCGTCGTGAATGATCATGCTGTCCACCTCCTTCGTCAGAGAAAGTACGAGCGAAGGCCCCGCCATCGGCCGGCATCTGCGGAGCCTGTGGACAACCGGGCGTTATCCTGCGTCAGCCATCGATCGAACCGAACACCGAGGAGTCACCCCATGTCCGGCACCCCCAGCGCAGACCGCACCCCGGCCGAGGGTGTCGTGCGCCAAGAGGTGACGAGCCGGTCCGCCTCGGCCACCCGCATCTCGCTGTCGCACATCACCGCCCAGAACGAGACCAACCTGCTGGGCACCGTGCACGGGGGCGTGGTGATGACGCTGGTCGACTCGGTCGCCGGTGTCGTCGCGGCCCGGCACTCGGGCGGTGCCGCGGTGACCGCGTCGATGGACGAGATGGTCTTCGTGGTTCCGGTCCGGGTCGGTGACGTGGTCCACCTGTCGGCCCAGGTGAACTGGACCGGGCGCAGCTCGATGGAGATCGGCGTCCGCGTCACCGCCGATCGCTGGGACGCGGTCGGGCCGCAGGTACACGTCGCGACGGCGTACCTGGTGTTCGTGGCGGTCGACGAGCACGGCAAGCCCCGCCCGGTACCGCAGGTGATACCGGAGACCGACGACGACCACCGCCGGATGCGCGAGGCGGAGATCCGCCGCAGTCACCGGCTCGCTCGCCGGCAAGCGATCATCGCCTCCCGCGAAGCCACCGAGGCCACAGCCGCCGTCGGAATATCAGCAGCGACGGACCCCGCCGAGGCGACCGAATGAATCTGGTCGGCAGCGCCAGGCGCCACCCCTCCGCCATCCTGCTGGTCGTCCAGTTGCTCGGTGTGCTGATCTACCCGGCAATGGAAGGCTCGCGCACCGGCCGGGTCGCGTTCGAGATCCTCGGCATCGTCTTCCTGACGCTCGCCGTCTTCTCGGTACGCGCGACTCCCGGTCTCACCTGGGTGAGCGTCTGCCTCGGCATCCCCGCCGTCGTGCTGTCGCTGATCGACGCGTTCCGCTCCACGGACACGATCGTCCTGATCTCCAACCCACTGCATGCGGCCTTCTACTTCTATGCCGCCTATTGCCTGCTCCGCTACATGCTCTCCGACCACGACGTCAGTGCGGACGAGCTCTGGGCGACGGGCGCGACGTTCACCCTGGTTGCCTGGGGTTTCGCCTACCTGTTCGTCTTCGTCCAGGCGCTGGTCCCCGGCAGCTTCACCGCAGCGGTCAATCCGGGACAAGACCGCACCTGGATGGAGCTGCTGTTCCTCAGCTTCACCACGCTGTCCAGCACAGGCCTGAGCGACATCGTGCCGATCACGTCCTGGGGCCGCTCGGTCGTGATGATCGAACAACTGGCCGGCCTCGGCTACGTCGCCATGGTCGTGTCCAGGCTGGTCGGCCTGACCGTCGCCAAACGCAATTAGCCCAACTAGCCGCGCGGCCAACCCGCCAGCAGATCGGCCGCGGCGCGATGCGCGACCTCAGGCGCCGACTCCATCGCCGCCACCCGGAAACACACCAGCGCGCCCTCGTGCAGCAACAGCAGCCGATCCGCCAGTTCCTCAACGTCCGAGAACCCGCCCAACGCGGCCTGCGCCATGAACTCGGACCGCATCCACTGCTTCTGCGCCACGATCACCGGCATCGCCGGATGGTCCGGCGCGGCCAATTCGACGCTCGCGTTGATGAAGCCGCAACCACGCCGGGACTCGGCCATCCAGTCCGTCAGCGCAGCGAACAACGCAAGGATCACCTCGGCCGGTGTCTGCGGCCGAAGCGCTGCCAGTTGGTCATCGAGAAACGCGTGCCAGACCCGGTTCCGCTGCTCCAGGTACGCCGCGATCAGCCGGTCCTTCGACCCGAACCGGTCGTACAGCGTCTTCTTCGTCACCTCGGCCGCGTCCGCGATGGCGTCCACCCCGACCGTCCGGATCCCGCGCTCGTAGAAGAGCGTCGACGCGGCCCGAAGGATTCGCTCACCCGCAGGCGTCAGCCGCTCCGCCTCCAGCTCACCGCGGTCCGTCAGCAATCCGACCATACTGACAGTATACCGACCGGTGTGGTTACTTAGGACCATGATCACCCGACGCGCACTCCCCGTCCTGGTCGGCGCCGGCTTCGTCGTGTTCTGGAGTTGCGGCTTCATCGGCGCGCGCTGGGGCACGGAGTACGCCTCTGCCTTCGACCTGCTTGCCTGGCGCTACCTGGTCGCCGGCGCACTCGCTGCCGCAGTACTGCTCAAGCGCCGACCGCACCTGACGCGCAGCGACCTCATCACCCACTCGGTGATGGCATTCCTCACCCAGTGCGTCTACCTGGGCCTGATCTTCACCGGTATCGACCACGGCATCTCCGCGGGCGTCACTGCGCTCATCGGCTCGCTCCAGCCGATTCTGATTGCCACAGTCGCCGGACCACTACTCGGCGAGCCAGTCAGCCCGAAGCAATGGATCGGCCTCCTCCTAGGCCTGGCAGGAGTTGCGTTCGTCGTCGCCGACGACCTAGGCGCCACCGCTACCCCAGCCCTGACGTTCCTACTCCCGGTCGGCGGCCTGCTCGGCTTGGTGATCGGCACAGTCTGGGAGCGGCACCGCAAACCAACGACGAACCTCCTGGACGCGCTTTGCCTGCAAAGCCTGGTCTCCTGCGTCTTCTTCGTCGTAATAGCCGCTGGTACCGGACAGTTGACCGTCCCGAACGACCTGCAGTTCTACGGCGCCGTGGTGTGGCTGGTCGTGCTGGCCACCGGGGGTGGCTGGGGCCTGTACCTCGTCAACCTCCGCCTGTCCGGCGCCACCAGGATCAGCAGCCTCCTCTATTTGGTCCCACCGACGACGATGCTCTTCGCCTTCCTGTTGTTCGGCGAGACGATCGGCGTCCTCGCGGTTGGCGGAATGCTGCTTTGTGCAATCGCCGTTCTGCTCATCACGGCTCGCCCAGGCGGCAGAAAGACCCGGACCTCGTTACGCTGCGACAATGGCGGAACCACGGTGGCTGGATGACCAGGAGCAGCGGGCATGGCGAGCGTTCATCGCGGCCCAGCGCGTGGTGAACGGCCGGATCGAGCAGCAGTTGCAGCGCGACGCGGGCATGCCGCACACGTACTTCGAGATCCTGGTCCGGCTCGCCGACGCGGACGAGGGCCGGCTGCGGATGAGTGAGCTTGCCATGGCCACCCTCGGTTCGCGCAGCCGTCTTTCGCACGCGGTGAACCGGCTCGAGAAGGTCGGCTGGGTCCGTCGCGAGGGGATCGAGTCCGATCGGCGAGGCCAGGTCGCGATCATCACCGAGGACGGCCGCCAGAAGCTCAAGGACACCGCGCCCGGCCACGTCGAGACTGTCCGGCAGGCGGTCTTCGATGCCCTCAGCGCTGAGCAGGTCGACCAGCTGCGCGACATCTGCGCGGCTCTGGTCCGGCACTCGGGTGGTACCTACGACAGCGCCATCTGGGAACCAAAGGCCTCCGGTACGCCGGCGCAGTAACCCCATGGGCCAGAATGGCCGTGATGAACACCACCGGACGCCGGGTACTGGCAGTAGCGGCCGCGGCGACTCTCCTCGCCGGCTGCAGCGACTCGGACACCCCCACTGCGGGACCTAGTACTGCGCCCTCCTCCTCGATCACCCGGCAGACCCCGCCGCCGACCGAGACACCCACGCAGACACCGACGCAGGCGCCCACCAAAACTCCCAGCAGCACGCCGCCCTCCGACGGCTGTGTGGACCAGACGCTGCAGCAGCTGACCCTGCGTGAGCAGGCGGCCCAGCTGATCATGACCGGCATCAGCACCAAGGGCATGACGGCGGCAGAGCGATCCATCGCCAAGGCTCAGAAGCCAGGCGGCCTCCTCCTGATGGGCCCCGGCGCCAGTGCCTCCCACACCCGTACTGCGATGGCCGCTGTCACCACAACGGCCACAGTGAAGGGCATCCGGCCGTTCATCGCCGCCGACCAGGAAGGCGGCAAGATCCAGCGCCTCAAGGGCTCTGGCTTCGACCGCATCCCCGCGGCGACAGTGCAGGCGACCTGGTCCGACGACAAGCTCACTGCTCGCGCCAAGTCGTGGGGTGCCCAGCTCAAGCAGGCGGGGGTCAACATGGACCTCGCGCCGGTCGCAGACGTAGTACCGGCGTCTCTGGGGGACAAGAACGCTCCCATCGGGGCGCTGGACCGTGGCTACGGCGACACGCCCGGCAAAGTCGGTCCGCATGTCGCCGCCTTCGTCAAGGGGATGGAGCAGGCCGGGGTGATGACTTCGGTGAAGCACTTCCCTGGCCTCGGCCGGGTCAAGGGCAACACCGACTTCTCCTCTGGGGTGGTCGACACCGTCACCACCCGCAACGACGACTCACTGTCGTCCTTCGCCGCGGGGATCCAGGCCGGCTCGGACCTGGTGATGGTCTCCACCGTCACCTACACCAAGATCGATCCGAAGAACCGCGCCGTGTTCTCACCCACGGTCATCGGCGGCATGCTGCGCGGTGACCTCGGGTACGCCGGAGTCGTGATCACCGATGACGTCGGGGCGGCAGCAGAGGTCGCGTCGGTCCCTGCCGGCCAGCGGGCGACCCGCTTCGTCGCGGCCGGTGGCGACATCGTGATCACCGCCAAGGCCTCGCTCACCTCGACGATGGTCAACGCACTGGTCGTGAAAGCCCAGCAGGACAAGACCTTTGCGGCCGAACTCCAGAGCAGCGTCGGCCGGGTGCTCGCCCTCAAGCAGAACCGTGGCCTGCTGAGCTGCTGATGAGCGACCCGACCCAGGAGCCCGACTACCGGTTCACGCTCGCCAATGAGCGGACCTACCTGGCGTACCTGCGGACTGCGCTGGCCTGCTACGCGGGCGGCCTGTCCGCCGTGCAGTTCCTGGATCTCGGCCCCGACCGCTGGCCTGCGCGCGTCATCGGCGTAGTACTGGTCGCTGCAGGCATCACCACCACAGCCCTGGCCTTCCGCCGCTGGCAGACCAACCTGACTGCCATGCGGACAGGCGGACCGCTGCCGGTGACCCGGCTGCCTTTGATGCTGGGGGCAACCATCGTCACGGTCGGCCTGATCGGCCTGCTGTTCAGCCTGTGGCGATGAACACCCCGCGTGACCCTGGCCTCCAGCCCGAGCGCACCTTGCTCGCCTGGCGCCGGACCTCGCTCGGCCTGGTCGCCAACGGTGTCCTGCTGCTGGCCTCCGGTCACGGTACGTCGGACGTCCGGCTCGGCCTCGGTATCGTGGTCACCGCGCTGGCCCTGTCCTGCTGGGCCGCCGTGACCGCCGTCTACCGCCGGCGCGTCGAACCGACGGCCCTGGGGTCCGAGCGGATCCTGCGGCTGGCGGCCGGGCTGGTCCTCGTAGTCGGCCTGTTCGACCTCTATGCGGTGATGACGCGCTGAAGTCTCCCGGTCACTTTGCGGTCGGATTGAGTCTACGTGTTCATCATCTCGCGGTACCTTGAGCAGGCGGATGCTCCGTCAGCGGTCCGTTGCCCCTAGCATGTTCACGGTTTGTCCCTCGTTCACCCGGAGCTTGAAGTGCCGTTACGTCTGCGTCCGAACGACCCGACGTTCTACGACCTTTTCACCGAATCCGCCAACCACCTGGTCGACGGGTCCCGGATCCTCGCTGAGCTGCTCGGCAGCACGGCGGGAACCGGCCTGTCCGCGAGCCAGCAGATCGCTACCCAGATGAAGGATGCCGAGCACGCCGCGGACGAGACCACCCACTCGATCATCCGCCGCGTCAACTCCACCTTCGTGACCCCGTTCGACCGCGAGGACATCTACCGGCTGGCCTCCGACCTCGACGACGTCATGGACTACATGGAGGAGGCGGTCGACACCATCCACCTGTTCAACCTCGACAAGCTGCCGGCCGAGGCGGCCGAGCAGATCGAGGTGCTGCAGCGGATGGCGACGCTGACCGCGGAAGCGATGCCGCGGCTGCGCACGATGAAGGACCTGGCCGAGTACTGGATCGAGATCAACCGGCTGGAGAACACCGGTGACGCGGTCCACCGCCGGATCGTGGCCAAGCTGTTCAGCGGTGAGTTCGACGCGCTGACGGTGATGAAGCTGAAGACCGTGGTGGATCTGCTGGAGGCCGGGATCGACGCCTTCGAGCACGTCGCCAACACGGTCGAACAGATCGCCGTCAAGGAGAGCTGAGCGTGGAGCTCGCGCTCGTCATCGCGGTCGTCGTGATCGCGCTCGCCTTCGACTACACCAACGGCTT
Organism: Kribbella sp. NPDC051620; assembly: GCF_044453825.1. Classification (NCBI taxonomy): domain Bacteria; kingdom Bacillati; phylum Actinomycetota; class Actinomycetes; order Propionibacteriales; family Kribbellaceae; genus Kribbella; species Kribbella sp. NPDC051620. The sequence goes on along the minus strand of NZ_JBITDB010000007.1, from coordinate 96,304 downwards.
CCACGACGCCGCCAACGCGATCGCGACCTCGGTCTCGACCCGGGCGCTGACGCCGCGGGTGGCGCTGGTGATGGCGGCGTTCTTCAACTTCGTCGGCGCCTTCCTCGGTACCGAGGTGGCCGACACCGTCGGCAAGGGCATCATCACCCTGCCGAGCGGGCGGCACGGCCTGGTGATCGTGATCGCCGCGCTGGTCGGCGCCATCACCTGGAACCTGATCACCTGGTACTTCGGTCTGCCCAGCTCCTCGTCGCACGCCCTGATCGGCGGCCTGGTCGGCGCCGGCCTGGCCTCGACCAGCGTGGTGCTGTGGTCCGGCATCGTCGACAAGGTCGTCATCCCGATGGTGCTGTCACCGGCCATCGGCTTCCTCGGCGCCTTCCTGCTGATGACCGCGATCCTGTGGATCTTCCGGCGCCGGAACCCGGGCCGGACCACCCGCGGGTTCCGGCTGGCCCAGTCGCTGTCGGCGGCCGGGATGGCGCTCGGCCACGGTCTGCAGGACGCCCAGAAGACGATGGGCGTGATCTTCCTGGCCCTGCTCACCACCGGGCACGTGGACAAGAACGAGGGCATCCCGACCTGGGTGAAGATCTCGGCCGCGACCGCGATCTCGCTGGGCACGTACTCCGGTGGCTGGCGGATCATGCGGACACTCGGCCGCCGGATCATCCACCTCGACCCGGCCCGCGGCTTCGCCTCCGAAGCGGTCGCCGCGACCGTGCTCTACGTGATGGCGATCGGCCTGCACGCGCCGGTCTCCACCACCCACACGATCACCTCGGCGGTGATGGGCGCCGGCGCCACCAAGCGGCTGTCAGCCGTGCGCTGGGGCGTCGCGAAGGGCATCGTCCTCGCGTGGGTACTGACCATCCCGGCCGCCGGCCTGGTGGCGGCCGCCGTCTACTACGTGGCCCACTTCATCCTCGAATAGTTCATTCTTCGAGCAGTTCACCGCGATTTCACCCGGCGCGCTTAGCGTGAGAGCGCTCCTGACGCCGCCCTCCCTCTGGGATGTGATCGTGATGGACCTTTCGTTCCTCGTCATCGTGGTGATCATCACCGCCCTGGTCTTCGACTTCACCAACGGCTTCCACGACACCGCCAACGCGATGGCGACCTCGATCGCCACCAGAGCGCTGAGACCGAAGGTCGCCGTCGCACTGTCCGCGGTACTGAACCTGGTCGGCGCGTTCGTCTCCACCGAGGTCGCCAAGACGATCTCCAGCGGGCTCGTCGACGATGCCAAGGTAACCGTGCCGATCATCTTCGGCGGCCTGGTCGGCGCGATCCTGTGGAACCTGCTCACCTGGTACGTCGGACTGCCGAGCTCCTCGTCCCACGCGCTGTTCGGCGGCCTGATCGGCGCCACCTGGATCGCGGCCGGCAGCGGCGCGGTCCACTTCGGCACCGTCGTCCAGAAGATCATCATCCCGGCCGTCGCCGCCCCGATCGTGGCCGGCGTGGTCGCCCTGCTCGGCACCTACCTCGTGTACACGATCACCCGGCGGGCCCGGAAGAAGAACGTCGACGACGGCTTCCGGGTCGGCCAGATCGCCTCCGCGTCGCTCGTCTCGCTGGCGCACGGTACCGGCGACGCGCAGAAGACGATGGGCATCATCACGCTCGTGCTGATCACCTCGGGCAGCCTGGCGTCGGGCTCCAAGCCGCCGCTGTGGGTGATCTTCGCGGCCGGCCTGGCGATCGCGGCCGGCACGTACCTCGGCGGCTGGCGGATCATCCAGACGATGGGCAAGGGCCTGACCGAGATCGAGTCGCCGCAGGGCTTCGCGGCCGAGACCAGCTCCACCGCCGTACTGCTCGCCTCGTCGCACCTCGGCTTCCCGCTGTCGACGACCCAGGTCTGCTCGGGCAGCATCCTCGGCGCCGGCCTCGGCAAGCGTCTGGCGGAGGTCCGCTGGACGGTCGCCGGCCGGATGGCGCTGGCCTGGCTGTTCACGCTGCCGGCCGCCGCGATCGTCGGCGCGCTGGCCGGCCGGGTCGCCAACTCCGGCAACATCGGCGTGACGATCATCGCCATCGCCGCGGCCGCCGCCGGTGGCTTCATCTACCTGGCATCGCGCCGCAAGCCGGTCACGGCCGACAACGTCAACGAGTACCCGGGCACGACGGCCCCGGCGTCCGCAGTACCGGCTGCCTGAGGAGGATCTGATGCACATCGACTGGAGCGCACTCGGCCAGGTAGCGATCGCGAGCCTCGCCTTCGGGGTCGGCATCGCGGTGCTGTTCGCCGTCGGGATCAACGCGATGTCGCGGCGCGCGGTCGCGGTCGAGGCGAAGAAGAGCCCGCCGCCGGTGGACACCGCGGTAGCCGGCCTCTGCTTCCTCGCCTGCCTCGCCGCGGTCTTCTACGGCCTGTACCTGATCATCCCGCAGTTCCACTGAAACTGAGCGCGTCAGCGGTTCCAGCGGCGGACCGACCTCGCTACGTCCTTGGGGCGCAGCGAGGCGACCGCGCTCTCCCAGTTGTTGTAGAGCGAGTCACCGAGCAGGGTGAGGCTCAGGAACGCCTGCGGGCGGACCGCCATCACCCAGGTGGCCGCGGCGGCGTGGCCCTGCTGGTAGAGCAGCCGGTCGGCCGTCGCCTCGATCCGGGCCTTGCGGTCGTCGGGCGCCATGTTGATCGTCGCCCAGGCCTTCACGATCGCCGAGTCCTTGGCGGTCATCTGCGCCAGATAGGTCAGCGGGCCGCGCCAGGAACCCCGGCGGCCGAGACCGTCCAGGCTCTCCAGCGGGAACCAGCCGTTCTGGCAGCGCCGGCCGTTCACCGCCGACTCGATCTCCCTGGCCTGATCCGGGCGCAGGTTCTGCGTCGCCCAGTACAAGAAGTAGACCCCGACATCCGGGATCTCCTCGGCCACATTGCCGGGGATGCTCAGCTTCCCCGGTTCGAAGAGGTGCAGCTCCTCGTCTGATCCGTACAAGATCGTCATTTCCCCCCGCCCAGCCCGATCATCGCCGGCGGACCCCCCAGGTCCAGCTTTCGACATACAAGGGTTCTTGGTACCCCCGGCTCGCGCCTCGGTCAACCCCTCGTCCGGATACCGACTGTCCCCATAACCCAAATCGGTGGGGAACGCTACTTGCGGCGGCGAGCCGCCCGCTCCCGGAGTTCCTCGGCGTCGAGGCGGTCGGCTTCCTCGGGGGTCGGCGCGCTACCGCCGTACGACGCGGGCAGCCACCACGCCCCGGCCGGCTTGTCCGGGGACGCCTTGATGGTCCGGTCGAGCATCCCCGCCATCGTGGTCCGCAGCCGGGCAGTGGCCTCGACGGCGTCCTCCTCCTTGCTGACCGCCATCGGCTCGCCGACCGTGATGGCGACCCGCTGGTGCCGGGAGAAGTCCCGCGGGTGGTCCTTGGTCATCATCCGCTGGGTGCCCCACAGGATCATCGGGATCACCGGTACGCCGGCCTCGGCGGCCATCCGGACCGCGCCCGACTTGAACTCCTTCAGCTCGAACGACCGGCTGATCGTCGCCTCGGGGAAGACGCCGACGATCTCGCCCTCGCCGAGGTACCGGATCGCCTCCCGGTACGACCCGGCGCCGGCGCCACGATCCACCGGGATGTGGTGCATGCCGCGCATCAGCGGTCCGGAGTACCGGTTGCGGAACAGCACCTCCTTGGCCATGAACCGGACCAGCCGCTTGCTCGGCTGCGCGCCGAACCCGCCGATCACGAAGTCCACGTAGCTGATGTGGTTCAGCGCCAGCACGGCACCGCCGGTCCGCGGGATGTTCTCCGTGCCGACCATCGTGAAGCCCAGGTCGAGCACCTTGAAGGCGGTCTTGGCGAAGCCGATCACCGGCGGGTACAGGATGTCGCGCATGGTCTGACGCTATCGGGTCGGTCAACGGCGCGCGGATCCAGTACGCAGTAGGCAATCAGTGGTTAGAGTTGCCGACGACAAGTTGATACCGCGGGAGCTCGCGCTGTAGCGGGCTGAGAGGGCGGCTGGGTTTCGGACCCGGCGCCGCCGACCGCCGAACCTGTCCGGGTAATTCCGGCGTAGGGAGCAGCATCGTGACAACGATCGACAATTCTGTCCGCCCGCAGGTCACCACTGGGCCGATCTCAGGATCGGAGAAGATTTACACCGGTGAGCTGAAGGTTCCACAGCGGCGGGTGCACCTCACCAACGGCGAGCACTTCGATCTGTACGACACCTCGGGGCCGTACACCGACGTCAACGCCACCATCGACGTTCAGGCGGGCCTTCCGCCGGTACGCCGGGACTGGATCGCCGGCCGTGAGCCGTTGACCCAGCTGGCGCAGGCCCGGGCCGGCGTCATCACCGAGGAGATGCGCTACATCGCGGTCCGGGAAGGTGTCGAGCCTTCGTTCGTGCGGGACGAGGTGGCGCGAGGGCGGGCCGTGATCCCGGCGAACCACAAGCATCCGGAGTCCGAGCCGATGATCATCGGGAAGAAGTTCCTGGTGAAGGTGAACGCCAACATCGGCAACTCGGCCGTCTCCAGCTCGGTCGAGGAGGAGGTGGAGAAACTCGTCTGGGCCACCCGTTGGGGCGCGGACACGGTGATGGACCTGTCCACCGGCAAGAACATCCACGCGACCCGCGAGTGGATCCTGCGCAACTCGCCGGTCCCGATCGGCACGGTGCCGCTCTACCAGGCGCTCGAGAAGGTGAAGGGTGATCCGACCGAGCTGACCTGGGAGGTCTACCGCGACACGGTGATCGAGCAGTGCGAGCAGGGCGTCGACTACATGACGGTGCATGCCGGAGTACTGCTCCGGTACGTGCCGTTGACCGCCCAGCGGATCACCGGGATCGTCTCGCGGGGTGGCTCGATCATGGCGGCCTGGTGCCTGGCGCATCACCAGGAGTCCTTCCTGTACACGCATTTCGCGGAACTGTGCGAGATCCTGCGGGAGTACGACGTGACCTTCTCGCTCGGCGACGGACTCCGGCCGGGGTGTATCGCGGACGCGAACGACGCGGCCCAGTTCGCCGAGCTCAGAACCCTTGGTGAGTTGACGAAAATCGCCTGGGAGCACGACGTCCAGGTGATGATCGAGGGCCCGGGGCACGTGCCGATGCACAAGATCGCGGAGAACGTCCGGCTCGAGGAGGAGCTCTGTGGCGAGGCGCCGTTCTACACCTTGGGGCCGTTGGCAACCGATATCGCACCGGCCTACGACCACATCACCAGCGCGATCGGCGCGGCCCAGATCGGCTGGCTGGGAACGGCGATGCTCTGCTACGTCACGCCGAAGGAGCACCTCGGCCTGCCGGATCGTGACGACGTGAAGACCGGCGTGATCACGTACAAGATCGCTGCCCACGCGGCCGATCTGGCCAAGGGGCATCCGGGCGCGCAGGACTGGGACGACGCGTTGTCGAGGGCAAGGTTCGAGTTCCGCTGGGAGGACCAGTTCAACCTGTCGCTGGATCCCGACACGGCCCGCTCGTACCACGATCAGACGCTGCCGGCCGAGCCGGCCAAGACGGCGCACTTCTGCTCGATGTGCGGGCCGAAGTTCTGTTCGATGCGGATCACCGCGGACATCCGCAAGTACGCCGAGGAGCACGGTCTGGACTCGGCCGAGGCGATCGAGGCCGGCTTCGCGGAGATGTCGGAGACCTTCAAGGCCAAGGACTCCAAGCTCTACCTGCCACTGGCTGACTGAGCTGCATCCGCAACAAATCTAGACTCGCCGGTCCGCGGCCCGATCCACCCGAAAACATCCTGACTCCGTGTGAAGGTGGCGGTGAGTCGGGGCGCGGAACCGGCCGATTTCAGCGGAGAATTGGAAGATCGGCGGCCTCCCGAGTGGTCACGGTGGGTGATCGGGCGAACCGGTTCAGGTTTTTGCCTTCACTCTGAGTGAATAAGACTGTAGCCTTAACCTGCGTCGGGAAGGAGGTACAAGGCGGTGGTCTTCGTTCTCACGGTAGATCAGCGAGGCAGCCGGAGCATCGGCGATCTCGTACCCGAGCTACTGAATACGCTGAACCGGCGGCCGCGCCGGATCGGCCTGCTGCGCAAGTTCGAGCGCACGGCCGGCGACGAGGTCCAGGGCGTGCTCTCGGAGGCCCGGGCCACGGTCGACGTCATCGTGCAGCTGCTCCGCGCGGACACCTGGCACATCGGTCTCGGCGTCGGCGCGGTCGACCAGCCGCTGCCCCGGAGTACCAGGGCAGGCAGCGGGGAGGCGTTCGTCTTCGCGCGCGAGGCGGTCAACCGGGCCAAGGCGAGCCCGCACCACGTGAGCGTCGTCGGTGCCAACGAGCACGCGGCGGAACAGGTGGAGAGCGTCATGTGGCTGATGGCGTCGGTACTGCGTCGCAGGAGCGAGCGCGGGTGGGCTGTGGCCGACCTGCTGGCCGAGGGGCTGACCAGGCGCGAGATCGGCGTCAAGCTGGGGATCAGCCAGTCCGCTGTCACGCAGCGGGCGCAGGCGGCCGGTTTCGCCGAGGAACAGCGCGGCCGGGTGCTTGCGGCAGAGTTGCTCGAGGCTGGGGAGGTTGCATGACGGCAGCGGTACTAGTGCTGACTGGGGTGGCTCTGGTGCTCGCCGTAGTGGCGTGGGTGCCCAAGTCGGGCGCCACGCTGGAGATAGTGCTCAGTGGCGTGATGCTGGCCTGCCTGACGGCGACCGGCATCCTGCTGCTGGCGGGACACGGCGTACAGGGCTGGCGGGAGGCCTGGTGGAACATCCTCCTCATGGTCTCCGGCGGCCTCGCAGTAGCCGGTGGAGGTCCGCTGACGACGTCGGTGCTGGCACTCGTTGACCGGGGCAACACCAGGTCGCAGTCGACCCAGCAGGCGGGCGAGGTGCTCCGCGGTGGCGCGCTGATCGGCGCCCTGGAACGCGGCGCCATCTACGGCTCGATCGTGGCGGGCTGGCCCGAGGGGATTGCGATCGTGCTGGCCATCAAGGGGCTGGCGCGGTATCCGGAGCTGCGTAGTCCGGACCAGCCGGCCTCGGTGACGCCCACAGCGGTGGCGGAGCGATTCATCATCGGCACCTTCACCAGTGTGCTGTGGGCAGTCACCTGCGCCGGTCTGCTGCTGTCTCGCTAGACCTTGATCACGTACGTGCTCATCACCTTGTCGTGCCAGGTCTGCTTCTTGTCGTCCCACAGCGGCCACAGTGAGTTGAGCAGGCAGGCGTTGTCGAAGATGCCGCGCAGGATGTCGCGCAGCAGCGACCGGCCGGCGCCGATCGGCTGGAAGTAGGTGGCGTCCACCAGCTTGATCTTCAGCACGCTCTTGCCGACGCTCTGGCCGGTCTTGCCCTGCCGGATCACCCGGTTCCACACCCACAGGCCGATGCTGGCCAGGACACCGATGATCAGCACGACGAAGGCGAACGCGCTGGGTCCCTCGTCGCTGGAGGTCGTGTAGCTGTCGCCGTCGGAGTTGGCGATCAGGTTCGCGATGAAGATCCCGTACGCGATGAGAGCCGGGATGCCGGACAGCAGGCCGTCCAGGAGCGCCGCGCCGACCCGGGATCCCCAGTCGGCCAGCTCGGACCCACCAGGGCCGCCGTAGCCGAAGCCCTGCTGCCCGTACATCGGCTGGTCGTACTGCGGCGGACCGGGTTGCCCATACTGAGGCTGCCCGTACTGCGGCGGCCCAGGCTGCCCGTACTGCGGTTGACCGGGCTGACCGTACTGCGGCTGGCCAGGCTGGCCGGGCTGGCCGTATTGCGGTGGCTGCCCGTACTGCGGCTGGTCCTCGGGACCGTTCGGAGGGGTGGTCACTGAAATTCCCTTCAAAGCCTTCCGGCTCAGAGCTTGACGACCAGCGTGTTGTTGATCTTGTCCGCGAACGTCTGCTTCTTCTCGTCCCACAGCGGCCACAGGTAGCCGACGTAGCAGACGAGGCCGTCGAGGATGTGGGTCAGCTGGCGGACGAACGCCTTGGCCGGACCGACCGGCTGCCCGGTGGCCGCGTCGACCAGCTTGATCTTGACCACGGACTTGCCGACGGTCTGGCCCTCGTTGCCCTGCTTGATGACGACGTTCCAGATCCCGACACCGATGGCGATCAGCCCGAACAGCACCAGGAAGATGCTGCTGACCGACCGGGCCAGCGCCAGACCGATGAAGTACGGCACCGCGACCAGCAGGGAGTCGATGATCGAGCCACCGACCCGCAGCGGCCAGTCCGCCAGCGCGCCCGTAGGAGCGCCATAACCCGGCTGCTGCCCGTACTGCTGCGGATACCCCGGCTGCTGCTGCCCGTACTGCGGTTGCCCGTACTGCGCCGGCGGCTGCCCGTACTGCGGCGCCTGCGGCGGCTGACCGTACTGCGGCGGCTGGCCGTACTGGCCGGGCTGTTGGCCGTACTGACCCGGTTGGTTCGGGTCTTGCGGGCCGTAACCCGGCGGTGGCGTCGGAGTGCTCACGACGATCCCTTCTACTGACATGAGGAGTGGTAGCGCTCTGACGGATCAGCTGCCTCGGCGGATCCCATCAAGTTGCCTGCGGTAGGAGATACCTTGGTGGATGTGACCCTGACACAGCAAGCTGTTGAACTCCGGCCGCGTGGGCCGGTCGAACCGCTCGACCGCCGGGTGCTCGGCGTGGCCGGCGTCGGTGTCGGCGGGTTCGCTCTCGCAGGTGTCTATCAGCTGTCCGGCTCACTGCACCTCGGCATCCCATGCTTGCTCCACGCCACTACCGGGCTGAACTGCCCGTTCTGCGGAGCGACCCGGATGGCTGCCGCATTGCTGCGCGGCGATCTGGACGCCGCTTGGCACTTCAACCCGGTAGTGCTTGTCCTCGGCCCACTGATCGGTGTTGCCGTCGGCTACCAACTGCTCACCTGGGGTCTGGAGAGCGCGCGGCTGATCAAGCTGCCCCGGCTGCGGATCAGCCCGGTGACGCTGAAATGGCTGCTCCGGGCGCTGGCGGTTCTATTGGTCGTCTATGGGATCGCCCGCAATCTGAACTGAGACACTAAGGTGTTCCAGTGACTCAGCCTCCTTTGCCAGATGAGAACGGCCAGCAGCTCGAGCCCTTCCAGCAGCAGCCTGGACCGCAGGATCAGTTGCCGACGGCCCCGCAGTACGGCGCACCGCAGTACCAGCCGCCGCAGAACCCGCAGTACCAGCAGGTCCAGGGTCAGCCGGTGCCGCAGCCGCCCGCCCAGGCGCTGCCGGCCGGGCCGGTGCTGGTGACGATCGGCGACATCTCCGTCGAGCAGTACCGGATCGTCACTCCCGCGGGCGTGCTGCCCACCCAAGGGACGAACTGGTCGGCCATGGACATGACCCGGACCGAGGAGAAGATCCCCGCCTACGCCATCGTGCTGGCGATCATCTTCTTCCTGTTCTGCCTGCTCGGCCTGCTGTTCCTGCTGATCAAGGAGCGCAAGACGACCGGCTTCGTCCAGGTGACCGTTCAGCACGGCGCCCGCACGCACAACACGCATGTGGCCGCGGCCAACCAGACCCAGGTCGCCGACACGCTGGCCAGAGTCAACTACGCCCGCACCCTCTGCGTCTGACCCCTTGTAGACAAGGGACCTCAGGCGCAATGGGTACGGGCGCGTAGTACCGGGCTCAGCCGAAGCGGCCGGTGATGTAGTCCTCGGTGGCCTTCTCGTTCGGGTTGGAGAAGATCTGCTTGGTCGGACCCATCTCGATCAGCCGGCCGGGCTTGCCGGTGGCGGACAGGTTGAAGAAGGCGGTCTGGTCGGAGACCCGGGCCGCCTGCTGCATGTTGTGGGTCACGATGACGACGGTGAACCGGTCCTTCAGCTTCTCGATCAGGTCCTCGATCGCCAGCGTCGAGATCGGGTCCAGGGCCGAGCAGGGCTCGTCCATCAAGATCACCTCGGGCTCGACCGCGATCGCCCGGGCGATACAGAGCCGCTGCTGCTGACCACCCGACAGGCCCGCGCCGGGCTTGTCGAGGCGGTCCTTGACCTCGTTCCAGAGGTTGGCGCCCTTCAGCGACGCCTCGACCACCTCGGCGAGCTTCTTCTTGTCCTTGACGCCGTTCAGCTTCAGGCCGGACGCGACGTTGTCGAAGATCGACATGGTCGGGAACGGGTTCGGCCGCTGGAACACCATGCCGACCACGCGGCGGACCGCCACCGGGTCGACCCCGGTCGCGTACAGGTCCTGCTGGTCCAGCAGCACCTTGCCCTCGACCCGGGCGCCGGGGATCACCTCGTGCATCCGGTTCAGGGTGCGCAGGTAGGTGGACTTGCCGCAGCCGGACGGGCCGATGAACGCGGTGACCGAGCGGGGCTCGATCGTCATCGACACGTCCTCGACGGCCTTGAAGTCGCCGTAGTAGACGTTGAGGCCGCTGACCTCGATGCGCTTAGCCATATCGACTCAGAACCTCTCTGACTATTTGGACTTGATCGTGCTGAACCGGGCGATCAGCCGGGCCAGCACGTTGAGGGCGAGGACCAGGAGGATCAGCGTGAGTGCCGCCGCCCAGACCCGGTCGGCGGCGGCCGGCAGGGCCATGTCGCCGCGGTCGTTGTTGATCATGGTCGGCAGCGCGCCCATGAAGCCCGAGAACGGGTTGTAGTTGATCACCTTGGAGTAGCCGACCAGGATCAGCAGCGGAGCGGTCTCGCCGATCACCCGGGCCAGGCCGAGCATCACGCCGGTGATGATGCCGCCGAAGGCCGTCGGCACGACGATCTTGAGGATCGTCTTCCACTTCGGCACCCCGAGCGCGTACGACGCCTCGCGCAGCTCGTCGGGTACCAGCTTGAGCATCTCCTCGGTGGAGCGCAGGATGACCGGCATCATCAGCAGGACCAGCGACAGTGAGACCGCGAAGCCGATCCGGTTCTGGCCCAGGATGGTGACCCAGACCGCGTAGACGAACAGCGCGGCGACGATCGACGGCACACCGGTCAGGATGTCGACCATGAAGCTGACCACCTTGGCCGGCTTGCTGCCGTTGCCGTACTCGATCAGGTAGACCGCGCCGAGAATACCGAGCGGGACCGCGATCACCGCACAGATCAGCGCCATGATCAGGCTGCCGACCAGCGCGTGGTACGCGCCGCCACCGGCCCGGCGCGACGTGATGCCGCGCTGCGACTGCGACCACCAGTTGGCGTCCAGCACCAGGTGATAGCCCTTCGAGACGACCGTCCAGAGGATCCAGCACAGCGGGATCAGCGCGATCAGGAAGCACAGCGAGATCAGCACCGTGGCCAGCAGGTTGCGGAACGCGCGGGCGCCGGACCTGCCGGTCAGGTCGAGAACCTTGCCGTCGTACTGCGGACGGTTCGCGGCGATGGTGCTCACGCGGGCGCTCCTTGCTTGGCGGCGGGCTTCGGCCGGCGGGTACGGCGCTTGGCGCCGGGGCCCGAGCGGGCGACGATGATGCGGGCCGCCGAGTTGACGATGAAGGTGACGACGAACAGCACCAGGCCGGCCGCGATGAAGGCGCCGGTCTTGGCCGGGGTGTCGAGCTCGGCCGCGCTGGAGGCGATCTTCGAGGCGAAGGTCTCACCGCCGGCGAAGATCGACGGGTCCCACGGGGCGATCGGGTTCGGTTGGGACAGGATGATCATCACGGCGACGGTCTCGCCGAGGGCCCGGCCGAGGCCGAGCATGGCGGCGCTCGTCACGCCGGAGCGACCGTACGGCAGCACTGCCATCCGGATCATCTCCCACTTGGTCGAGCCCAGCGCCAGGGCGCCCTCGCGGTGGGTGACCGGGGTCTGCGCGAAGATCTCCCGGCTGATCGCGGTGATCACCGGCAGGATCATGATGGCCAGTACGAGGCCCGCGGTGAACACGGTGCCGCGGTCGGCGTTGACCGCCTCCTTGAACAGCGGGACCCAGCCCAGCACGTCGGCGATCGCGTGCGAGACCGGCTGGACCACCGGCGCGAAGAAGACGATGCCCCACAGGCCGTAGATGATCGACGGTACGGCGGCGAGCAGGTCGACCACCGACGCGACCGGACGGGCCAGCCGCGGCGGAGCGTAGTACGTGATGTACAACGCGACGCCGATCGCGATCGGGACCGCCACCGCCATCGCGATCAGCGAGCTGATCAGGGTGGTGTAGAACAGCGCCGCGATCCCGAAGTTCGGGTGGTCGCCACCGGGCAGCCAGGTACGGGAGAAGAGGAAGTTGCCCTCGTTGTCGGCCAGCGCCGGGATCGCCAGCGCCAGCAGGAAGATGCCGACGAACGCGACGATCGCGACGACCAGGCCGCCGGAACCGCGGGCCAGACCTGCGAACAGCCGATCACCGAGGTGACCGACCGGGCCCAGCTCGACACCCTTGCCGGGGTCCGCGGGCGCGGCAGTCGTACCAGCCGGGTGCTCGGCGGCTTCGTGCTCGGCGTGCTCCTCGGCCAGGCCCTCGAACCGTGGGGTCGGTCCGGAGGTCTCGTGGACCAGGTCCTCGATCCGGGGTTCTTGCGTACCTTCCGGCCGGTCGGGCGGTTCCGTGCCGTCTGGACTACTCATCGATGGTGCTCCAAGCGCCTGGGTCGGGTGGTCAGGTCTGACCACGAGCCGAAGCCCCGGCCGTCTGAGATGGACTCTCGGACCGGCCGGGGCTCGCAGGTGGTGGTGTTCTTCGTCAGCTGATCGACTGGATCGCGGCGTCGACCTTGATCCGGATCTCTTCCGGCAGCGGCGCGTAGTTCAGGTCGGTCAGGGCAGCCTGGCCGTCCTTGCTGGCGAAGTAGCTGAGGAAGCTCTTCACCATCGCGGTCTTCTCGGCCGGCAGGCCCTTGCTGCAGACGACCTCGTAGGTGGCCAGGATGATCGGGTAGGCGCCCGCCTCCTTGGTCGCGTAGTCGAGCTTCAGCGCCAGGTCGCTACCGGTACCGGCCGGCTTCGCGGCGGCCAGCGCCTTGCCCGCGGACTCGGCGGTCAGCTCGACCGGCGCGCCCGAACCGTTGTCGATCTGCGCGATGCCGAGCTTGTTGTCGACCGCGTAGGACCACTCGACGTAGGTGATCGAGTTCTTGGTGCTCTTGACGCCCTCGGCGACACCCGCGGACTTGTCCTTGCCGGCGCCGGTACCGGTCCACTTCTTGGCCGGCTCACCCTTCCAGGCACCCGCGCCGGAGGCGGCCAGGTACTTGGTGAAGTTCTCGGTGGTACCGGACTCGTCCGAGCGGAAGAAGACCGAGATCGGGGCCGACGGGAGCGTGACGCCCGCGTTCAGCTTCGCGATCGCCGGGTCGTTCCAGGTCTTGACCGTGCCCTGGAAGATCTTCGCGGCGGTCGGGCCGTCGAGGACCAGCTTCTGCAGACCGTCGACGTTGTAGGCGATCGCGATCGGGCCGATCACCATCGGCAGGTCCAGCGCCGGGTTGTTCTGGCAGCGCTTGGCGGCCTGGGCCGTCTCCGGCTCGGCGCCGTCCTTGCCCTCGGTCTTGAGGGCGGAGTCCGAACCGGCGAAGTCGACCTGGTTCGCGTTGAACTGCTTGATGCCCGCGCCGGAACCGGTCGGGTTGTAGTTCACCGTGACGTCGGCGCACTTCTCGTTGTACTTGGAGATGACTTCCTCGATGGCGTTCTTCTGCGCCGAGGAGCCCTCGGCGTTCAGGGTGCCCTTCGGGCAGTCGCCACCGGCGGAGGAAGTGTTGCCGCCCGGGCTGGAGGAGCCGGACGGCTCCGGGTCGGAGCCACAGGCGCTCAGGGCGAGGACGCCGAGGGATGCCACGGCGACGGTGCCGACGCGGAGCAGGCGATTGACGGACACGAGAGTGTTGCCCTTCTGCAGGATTCAGACTTGTTGAACTTCCACAGACGGTAGGCAGACCAAGTGACCGACCGGTCCGTCGCCGGTGAACGACCGGTGAACGGTTCCAGTAGCGTGTGCGACGCCTGGCGTGCCGTCAGGCGGCCATCAGGTGAACTGAGTTAAGACCCGTGACGCTGAGTCACCTGAAACACTCATTTACTCACGTTCCGGTAACGCTCAGCACATCCCGCGGAACGCGGCCCCGGCCCGCGCCAAGAGTAGGCGCGGGCCGGGCCGGTGCTACATCTGGGCCGTGGTCGTCTTCGACGAGCCGCAGACGTAGATGGTGCCCTTGCAGACGGTGGCGATGACCCGCAGCTTGAGCTTGCAGCCGGACCCGGCCGTCCAGGTGCTCGACCCCCTGCGGGAACACCTTGATCCAGAACTGCGCGGCGTACCCGTTGCCACCAGCAAGAACCCCGCCGCGACTGCAACTACCTGCAATCGCGGCGGAGGCGTCAGCTGACAGCGAGTTTGAACGTTCGGCCGGCGGTCGCCAGAATCGGCTTCCCGTAGTACGACATCTTCGGCACCACCACTCGCCAGGAGCGGGTCGTCCCACGTCCCGCCGCCTTGACGTTCAACGTGCCTTTGCCATTTACCAATGGCACGTAACCCGCGTGCCGCCAGACCTTCCCGTCCCACACCTGCAGATCGGCCTTGACGGTTCCGGCCGGGCGCACGTCGACCACCAGCTTGACCACTTGGCCCACCTGAGCGGCGCGCTTGTTGAACCAGGCTGTGACGAAGTACGCCTGGGTCGCGGAGTAGCGCGCGCTGGTGGCCGCAGCTGGGGTGACGATGCGCCGGTCGTTGCTGATCTCGGTCGAGGCGGGGATGTAGATGCGGTACTGCAGACCGCCCTGCGATCCCACGTGCCTGGTGAACCGCTCGCCCTCACCGCGGTAGATGCCGATGGTCTTCCATGGACGGGACGCGTCGATACGGCTCTGGAGATAGGTGACGACGTTGGGCCCCGAGTCCTCGGCGCACCCCGCGCACGCCTTGGCCGCCGCGACGACGTCGAAGGCCAGGCTGGTACGACCGTAGATCCCTAATGGGTCGATCCGGAACCCGGCGGTCATCGTTCCGAAGTCGATGGAAGAACCCTTCGGCTGGTCGGCTCCCCATTCGTTGGCGGCGTTCAGGTGCACCGTCCACGGCCGCGGGTGCGGCGGGATCGTCGTCGTGGTGGTCCCGAGCGGTAGGGAGTAGGTGTCAGTACCGACCGAGGCGGTCAGCGTCTCGTCCGACACCGGCCGGTCGAGCGGGTCGTTCGGAGTGAGGTCCGGCGTCGCCGCCTGGGTCCAGCTCAGCCTCAACGACAGGTCCGCTGACGGCGTCGCACCGGTCACCTTGGGCTGGGCCGGCTTCTGCGTGTCGAACCACACCGAAGCCGCCCGGGCGGTCTCCGACGGGGTGTTGTTCCGGACGGTGACCCGAACCTTGTCCTCACCGGTGAAGGGGTGCTTGAGGATCGCCTCGTTGTTGCCGTCGGCATCTGTCTCGACTTCCCAGTAGGTCGGGTTCAGAGGCAACCTCTCGATCTCGAAGGCCAGGAAGTTGGCCTGCCCCTGATCTGTCCAGGTGACCCGGAGCCAGCGTTTGGCCACGTCCGCCCAGCTCACCTGCACGTCGGTCGGGACCTCCGCGGTCGTCGCCGCCACAGCAGGAGACAGCGAGCTACCGAGCAGAACCGCCGCCATCGAGGCAGCGATGAGTGTTTTGCGCATGTGTCTGTGGTCCTCGGGTCAGCGGACGGTGAGTTTGAAGGTTCGGCTGGCGGTGGCCACGATGGGGAGGCCGTTCATGGTCATCTTGGGAACGACCACTCGCCAGGAGCGGGTGGTGCCGCGACCTGAAGCTTTGAGGTTGAGGGTGCCCTTGCCCTTGGTGAGGGGGATGTAGGCGCCGTGGCGCCAGGCCTTGCCGTCGTACCACTGCAGGTCGGCCTTGACCGTGCCGGCGGGCTGGACGTCGACCGTGGTCTTGACCAGCTGGCCGACCTTGGCGGTGAACGTGTTGAAGCCGACGACACGGAAGTACGACTGGGTGGGGATGTAGCGCGCACTCGTCGTCACCGCGGCGCTGACGTCCCAGTCGTCCTGGTAGCGGTACGTCCAGGCCGGGACGTAGAAGCGGTACTCGCGGCCGCCGACCGCGACGCCCGCGGTTTCGAACCCGACGTTGTAGTTGGTGGTGTCGGCGAATGCCGTGTAGTGGCCGGCGTACTGCCAGGGCTTGGTCGCGCTGGGCCGGGCCTGCATCGTCACGGGGATCCCCGACCCCTGCCACAAACTGCAGAAGTCCCGCGAGAGACAGCTGTCCTGCCCCGCCTGGCCTTTGATCACCAGCGGCCGGCCGTACTGCCCGTAGGCAGGGACCTTGCGGAGGAGCACCTTCATGTCGGAGGCCATCACGTACTTCGACCACACCGTGCCCCACTCGTTCCGCAGCTGGACGAACGCGGGGTACGGAAGCGCCCGGGCCGGAACGACTCCTGTGCTCGCACCGGCCGGCTGCGGGAAGACTGCTTCGGGCATGTCGTAGTGCGGCATGCCGACCTTCAGGTAGACCGCCGCTTCCGACCCAGGGGCAAGGTCGAGCGGGTCGTTCGGGGTCGAGTCGGTGACCGCCGTGCGCTTCCAGCTCAGCCGCAACGAACCGCCCGGCAGCGCGGTGGCCGCGGTGACGGTCGGCTGCCCCAGCAGATTGGTGTCGAACCACGGCGACACGGCTGCCGCACTCTCGACGCCCGCGGTGTCGACCGAGACGACCCGGATCCGGGCGACCTTGTTGACCACCGGCTGCCCGCCGATCACCTCGTTGGTCAGGCTCGCCTTGCGAGTGGCCCAGGCCGCCGTCGTACCGTCCTTGTACTCGATCAGCAGCTTGTTCGCCTCGCCGGTGTCGGTCCAGCTGGTCCGTACCAGCCCCGCGGCTGCATCACTCCAACTGACCTGTACGTCGGTAGGCGCGGCCGGCGCAGCGGCCCAAGCCGGCACCTGGACCCCGATACCGGCAACCCCTGCGACCGCTACGACTGCAATGGATCTACGCATCTCAACGCACCGCCAGTTTGAACGTGCGACTCGTGGTCGCGAGGATCGGAAGGCCCTTCATCGACATCTTCGGAACGACTACGCGCCAGGACCGCGTCGTGCCGCGGCCCGACGCCTTGAAACTCAACGTGCCTTTGCCTTTGGTCAGACCGATGTACGCCGCGTGCCGCCACACCTTGCCGTCCGACCACTGCAGATCGGCCTTCACCGATCCCGCCGGCAGCACGTTGACCGTTGCCTTGATCAACTGACCGACCTTGGCGGTGGTCGTGTTGAACCCCACAACGGAGAACTTGGCCTGTGCGGCGGAGTACCGGGGAGCGGTGTAGAGCGCCGGGGCGACCCGGATGTCAGAGCTGTAGTAGCTCCAGGCCGGTACGTAGAGGCGGTACTGCCTACCGCCGTAGACACCGATGGCGGCTGAGAACTTCGGCGGTTCGGCGTTGTACTTGCCGATGGTCGCCCACGGCTTCGTCGCGTCCGCGCGTGCCTGCAGGTAGACGGGACCGTATCCGCAGTTCACCCCGTAGCACTCCGGCGATCCGATTTCGGCGCTGAACTTGACGGTGCTCAGGTACTGACCGATGGCCGGCATGCCGAGGGTGGCGGTCAATGTGGTGACCTGGACGGTGGAGTCGCGGTCGGCGATGACAAAGCCCCACTCGTTCTGGGTGCGGACTATCACGCTGTACGGCCGCGGACGAGGCGGGACGGTCGCCGTCTTGACTCCGGCCGGTGCCGGGAAGCTCTCTATCGTTCCGGACTTGGGATGGATGGCCGGTACGACGTGCTCATTCGTCGACGGCTGGTCGAGTGGGTCGTTCGGCGTTGTGTCCTGGAGGGCCGGCTCGCGATACCAGGTCAGCTGAATCGCACCGGTCGCCAGAACGTCGGCCCGCTGGATCTCAGCCACACCAGGGAGGTTGGTGTCGAACCATGGCGAACTGGCCGGGGCACTCTCGGCGTTGTTCTCGTCGAGGCTGACCACGATGATCCGGGCGATCATGTTCCGGCGCAGCCGGGCGCCCTGCCCGAGGTACTCATTCGGCTCGCCGGCTTGCGGCAGTGCCAGCCAGACGGCCGGGTCACTGTCCTCGTACTCGATCTTGACCCGGTTCGCCTCGCCACTGTCCTGCCAGGTGATCTTGAACTTGCCGGTGGCGGCATCGGCCCAACCGACCTGAAGATCGGTCGGCGCGGCGGCGGCCGCCGAGGCGGGAAGCTGGGCTCCGCCGAAGAGGATCAGGGCAGCCGTGGCGGCGGCCAGTGGTTTGCGCATGGAGCGGAGTCCCCCGGGAGAAGGTGACTGGCGAGTGGCCCCCCGGCCGCCAGTACGTCGGGGTGCAACCTAGCGCACGGAGTACAGCGTGTAGAAGCCTGGTTGCAGGTTGTTGCAATCAGGTCAGCTGGAGAAGTCCTCGGGGTGTACGCCGTCGAGGAACTGGCGGAAGCGTTCGAGCTCGGCCTGCTCCTCCTCCGGGGTGGCCACGCCGGCCTCCTGGAGGACCTGCTCGGTGCAGCGGATCGGGGTGCCGAGGCGGACGGCGAGGGCGACCGAGTCGCTCGGGCGGGCCGAGACGCGGGCGCCGTTGCCGAGGACGAGTTCGGCGTAGAAGACCGCGTCGCGCAGCTCGACGATCTCGACCGCCTCGATGGTGACGCCGAACGCCTCGATCACGTCGCGCATCAGGTCGTGGGTGAGCGGCCGGGACGGGCGCAGGCCCTGTTCCTCGTAGGCGATCGCGGTCGCCTCGACCGAACCGATCGAGATCGGCAGGTAGCGATAGCCCTCGGTCTCGCGCAGCATCATCACGGGCGCCCGGTTGGGCGACTCCATCCGGATCCCGATCAGAGTGAGCTCCCGCATCGTCATGGCGCCCCGACCTCTCCGTGAGCCGGCGCCCGGTGGGACGCCTCGGTAGGAACATACCCGTCCTGGCCGACGTCACCCGGTACGGCCCTGGGCTGTTGCAGGAACGTCGAACAGATTGTGCACGGACCGTGAGTATCGCAGCCTGTTGGTAGACGGTGACGAACTGTCGCCGTCGTTCGGAAAGAAAGCAACCCCCGCGGCACGCTCCGGTCGCGGGATCGACGGCTACAGGCTTGGGGGCCGCATGCCGACAGGTCGGGGGACCGCAGGACCAGCAGCAACAAGACAGGTGACGGTGCTGATCGTCGCGCCCAACCAGGTGGTCAGGGCCGGCGTCCGGACGCTGGTCGACGAACAAGGCCGGATCGAGGTCGCCGGTGCGGTGGCCGGGTACGCCGAGGCCGCCGCCGTACTCCGGTCCCGCGGGCCCGAGGTACTGCTGGTGGACACGACCCTCGGCCGCGGAATCGTGGATCTGGTCCGGGTCCGCGACTCGACCGGCAGCCGGTCGGTCAGTGTGGTCGCCCTCGTCACCGGCGATGTGCCGACTGTGGCCGAGCTCCGCGAGTACGTCGCGGCCGGGGTGGACGGGATCGTCTCGACCGCCGAGGACATCGGCGCGAGCCTGCTGGCGATCCGGTCCGGCCAGGCGCCCGGCGGCTGGATCAGCCCGACGCTCGGCGCGGACATCCTCCGCCACGAACCGCCGGTGCTCCGGCCACTGCCGGACGACGATAAGCCGGTACTACGGGCAGCCCACGACCTCGTCACACCCAGCGAGCACGAAGTACTGCGACTGGTCGCCGACGGCCACACCGATCGCGAGATCGCCACCCGGCTGCACCGCAGCGAACGGGTCGTGAAGTTCCACGTGTCGAACCTGCTCGCCAAGCTCCAGGCGCGCAACCGGGCCCACGTCGTCAAGCTGGCCCTTCGGACAGGGCTGCTGCCGACGGCCTGTCCGTGCGGGCAGGTGACGGGTGGCCGAACGACACGGGTCTCCGGGTGACGGAACGGATTGACTACTGCTCAGGCCGTCGGTGGCGGCCGGAGAATCCGAAACCAGGGAGTGGGAACATGCGCGTAATCACGAGGATCGCCGGGGGGCTGCTCGCGACGGCGGCGATGGGCGTCACGGGTGCGACGATGGCCGGCGCGGTCGACCGCGGCGACGGCCAGTTCGCCTGCAACTCCGGCGAGATCTGCTTCAGCGAGGACGCCGGTGGCGGCGGCGGCCAGCGGCACTTCTACTACGGCTCGCTGGCGCACGCCAACGAGGGCAACTTCTCCGGCGGCCGGACGCTGCCGTTCTGGCACAACGCCAGCGCGATCTGGAACCGGGACACGGTCAGCAACGTGTGCGTGACCGAGTCCGGCGACTGGATCAACGACAGCTGGCAGTTCCCGGCCCGGTCGGGTTCGTGGTCGAACTTCGCCAACGACCTGAACGACGAGAACAACAAGCACGAACGCCGCAACTGCTGACGATCGTCCGCTGCGGGGACGGACCGCCCTCCGTCCCCGCTGTGCGATCAGCCGACCAGATCTCGAAGCCTCGAAGGGGGAGCGATGCGTGCAGTGGCAGCGGTCGTGGGTGCGGCGGTACTGGTGATGACGGCCGGTTGTGGCTCGGATCCGGCGCCGCGAGTGGCCGAACTGCCTTCGCTGCCCGCGGGGGCGAAGCCGTTCGATCTCTACCGGCAGGCGGACGTGACGGTGATCGAGAAGGCTGATCTCAAGCTGTTCCTCGACTGTCTCGCCGACAACGGCTATCCGCAGGAGCGCGAGCTCAGCTCGGGGCCGGGGGTGGCGGCGGCCGCTCTGCTGCGTCCGGCCATCAGCCCACGGACCGAGGCAGAGGCGCGCAGACACGGCTTCGGTACGCCGGAACCGGCCCAGCCGGCGATGATCACCCGCACGCAGCCGGCCTTCCATCAGGTCTCCGCCAAGTGCGAGACCTCCTCCCGGGCCGCGCTCGGCGACTCGCACGAGATCGGCTCCCTGCGCAGGCTGTACGCCGAACTCGGCAACTCGATGGTGCAGGCCCGGGCGAAGCGGATCCAGGAGACGATCGTTGCCCATAGCAAGGGATTGACCGGCTGCCTGGCCGGGGGCGGGTATCGGCTGAAGGTGGGCGACAGCTTCAACCCGCGAGGCGATCTGACGCAGTACGGGATCAAGCCTGGCGCGCATGCGGCCGTAGTACCGGCTCGGACGCCGCGGCCGGCTGGATTGCCCGCCGACGCTCAGGTGCAGGCGGCAGTACCGGCTCGGGAGTACAAGCCGAGCAAGGCCGAGGTGGCGTTCGCGCTGGCGTTCGTACGGTGTGGCAAGTCGACCGGGCTGTTCGCCGCGATCGACGAGGCGGAGATTCCGATGCAGCAGGCGATCGTCGAGCGGCACAGGTCGGAGTTCAGCGGACTGAACCCGAAGATCGAGGCGCTGGCGGCGAAGGCTGCCGAGGTGCTCAGGGCGCCCTGAAGCGCTCGTAGACCAGCCGGCCGCCCTCGAGCTGGTGGGCGATCAGGAAGGCGCCAGGGGAGAACTTGCCGACCTTCAACCCGAGTGCCTTCGACAACGCGGGCAGCACCGGACGGTGCGAGCAGACGACGGTGATCTTGCCGGGCTTCCAGGAATGGCCGGCCATTCCCTTGAGTGCGGACGGATCGGACTCGTACCCGCGCTCCGAGATCTCCGGGTGGACGTGGATCTCGCGGCCGATCTCGGCGGCGTACGGGCTGATGGTGGCGATGCATCGCTCGGCGTTGCTGCTGCGGATCCGGTTGACGCCGACAGCGGCCAGTATGTCCACCAGGCGCTCAGCGGTGGCGTGGCCGACCTCGGTCAGCGGCCGGTTGGTGTCCTTGCCGTCCCAATCCTTGCGTTTCACCGCCTCGGCGTGCCGGATCAGCACCAGCGTCGAGATGACCGGTGTGACCCTGGCCAGTGCGTCGAGGATCTCGACGTCCCGCGGGTAGCTGAGCTTGCGCCGCGCGCTCTCGATCGGCAGCCACTCCAGCTTGTCGACCTCGTCGTTCGGTACGAACTCGCGCTCGGGGCCGACCAGTTCCGCCGACCAGTAGTGCACCATCTTGGGCACGGTGCCGCCGTTCTTGCGGACGTCGTACCGCTGGATGCCGAGCGGTGGACCGAGCAGCACCCGCTGGCCGGTCTCCTCCTCGATCTCCCGGCGAGCCGCGACCAGCACATGCTCGTGCGGGGTCAGCTTGCCTTTGGGGAGGGACCAGTCGTCGTACCGCGGCCGGTGCACCAGCAGGATCTCCCGGCCGTCCGGGCCATCCCGCCACACGACACCGCCCGCGGCGATGACCGTCGCCGGGCTGCTCACGATTTCTACCTTAGGTAATGGGATCGGCTTGCCGGCGGCGGCCACGCGTCGAGATCAGGCGTTCTTGCAGATCCCGGAGTGGTTCGCCGTCCGCGTCGGTCAGCCGGGCTTGCCAGGTGTCGTCGGGCTGCAGCCACCAGGACCCGGTCCGCTCGTCGAAACCGAGGTCGAACAGGTCAGCGAGCTCGTTGAGGTGGTCCTGCTCCTTCAGCTGGACCAGTACCTCGACCCGGCGGTCCAGGTTGCGGTGCATCAGGTCCGCCGACCCGATCCACACCTCGGGCTCGCCACCGTTCTCGAAGAAGAACACCCGGCTGTGCTCGAGGAACCGGCCCAGGGTGCTGCGGACCCGGATGTTCTCCGACAGCCCGGGCACACCTGGCCGGATCGTGCAGATACCCCGGATCCACAGCTCGACCGGTACGCCGGCCTGCGACGCCCGGTAGAGCGCATCCGAGAGGGCTTCGTCGACCAGGCTGTTCACCTTGATCCGCACCCGCGCAGGGCGGCCAGCGAGGTGGTGCTGTACCTCCCGCTCGATACGGTCGAGCAGCCCCCGGCGTACCGACTGTGGCGCGACCAGGAGCCGGCGGTAGCCGCTGGAGCGGGCGAACCCGGACAGGTGGTTGAACAGGTGCGCGATGTCCTCGGTGACCACCTTGTCGCTGGTCAGCAGGCCGAGGTCCTCGTACAGCCGGGCGGTCTTGGGGTGGTAGTTGCCGGTGCCGATATGGGCGTACCTGCGCAACCCGTCGGGCTCCTCGCGGACCACCATGGACAGCTTGCAGTGCGTCTTGAGGCCGATCACGCCGTACACGACGTGACAGCCCGCGTGCTCCAGCTGCCGGGCCCACTTGATGTTGGCCTGCTCGTCGAAGCGGGCCTGGATCTCGACCAGGACCAGGACCTGCTTGCCCGACTCGGCTGCGTCGATCAGGGCGTCCACGATCGGTGAGTCGCCGCTGGTGCGGTACAGAGTCTGCTTGATCGCCAGTACGTGCGGGTCGGCGGCAGCCTGCTCGATGAAGCGCTGCACGCTGGTCGAGAACGAGTCATACGGGTGGTGGACCAGTACGTCGCGCTGCTTGAGCGCGTGGAACATGTCAGCCGGGTTGGAGGTCTCCACCTCGGCCAGGTGCGGGTGCGTCGACGGTACGAAGGCCGGGTACTTGAGCTCGGCCCGGTCCAGCGCGGCGATCGTGAACAGCCCACGCAGGTCCAGCGGGCCGGGCAGCTCGAACACCTCTGCCTTGGTCACGCCCAGCTCGTTGATGAGCAGGGCGAGCACCTTCGGGTCGATCGACTCCTCCACCTCGAGCCGGACCGGCGGGCCGAACTTGCGCCGCAGCAGCTCCTTCTCGAGCGCGGCGAGCAGGTTCTCCGCGTCGTCCTCCTCGACCTCGAGGTCCTCGTTGCGGGTGACCCGGAAGGTGTGGTGCTGGGTCACCTCCATGCCGGGGAAGAGCTGGCTCAGGTGCGCGGCGATGACGTCCTCGAGCGGGACGAACTTGCCGTCGGCGACCGTGACGAACCGCTGCAGCAGCGGCGGCACCTTCACCCGGGCGAAGTGCTCACCGCCGGTGTCGGGGTTGCGGACCACGACGGCCAGGTTCAGCGACAGGCCGGAGATGTACGGGAACGGGTGCGACGGGTCGACGGCGAGCGGGGTCAGTACCGGGAAGACGCGGTCCCGGAAGAACCGGGTCATCGTCTCGCGCTCGTCGGTGCTCAGCTCGTCCCAGCGGAGGATGTCGATGCCCTCCTCGACCAGCGCGGGCAGCACCACCTTGCGCCAGGTCTCGGCCTGCCGGTCCATCAGCTCGCGGCTGCGGCTCAGGCTCCGGTCGAGCACCTCACGCGGCAACAGCCCGCTGGCGGCCCGTACTGCGACGCCTGCGGCGATCCGGCGCTTCAGCCCGGCGATCCGGACCATGTAGAACTCGTCCAGGTTGCTGGCGAAGATGGCCAGGAACTTGGCGCGCTCGAGCAGCGGCACGCGGTCACTCTCGGCCAGCTCGAGCACCCGCTGGTTGAACGCCAGCCAGCTCAGCTCACGGTCCGAGAACCGGTCCTGCGGGAGATCACCGGCCTCCGTGATGTCGTACGGGGGTTCGACGTCGTACTCCCGGTTGTGCGACGCCAACAAGTCTCCAGCCACGTTGACCAGCATCCCATCCCTGGGTGAACAGCAGGTTGCCTGCCCGGCGAGGCGGTGGTTGTTGCTAGCGTCACTCCTTGTGAACCGACGACTGGACACGTTGCTGCGAACCGCACTGGACTCGGTGCAAGGCAGTGCCCTGAAGCCTGTGACGGCACTGCCTGTGGCGCTCCGGCGGCGGCTGGCCGGCGCCCCGATCCAGATCGACGGGAACGTACTGGACCCTGATCTGCAGCTGTTGATGCGGATCGACGGGCTGTTGCCGGACGCAAAGAAGCAGTCCGTCGCCACCCGTCGCGCGAATCTGCTGACCATGGCCAAGCTCGTCGCCGGGCACCCCCGGGAGCTACTGCGGGTGACCGACCTCACCGTCCGCGGCGCCGACGGCCAACTAGGAGCCCGCCTGTACGTCCCGCGCGCGGCGCCGTCCTCAGGCAGCGGCCTGCTGGTGTTCTTCCACGGCGGCGGCTGGGTGGTCGGCGACCTGGACAGCCACGACGCGTACTGCCGCGACCTGGCCGAAGAGGCCGGCATCCGGGTCCTCTCGGTCGACTACCGCCTGGCCCCCGAGGCCGAGGCCCCCGTAGCCGCCGAAGACGCGATCGCAGCCTTCAGTTGGGCCATCGAACACGCCGAGGACCTAGGCGCCGACCCGTCGCGGGTCGGCGTAGGCGGCGACTCCGCCGGCGGCAACCTCTCCGCCGTGGTAGCCCAGCAATGCGTCCTCCGCGGCCTACCGTCGCCCGCCCTCCAGGTGCTCCTCTATCCCGCGGTCGACCTCGCCTACCGCCGCCCCAGCCGAGACCTCTTCGCCGAAGGCTTCTTCCTCACCGAGGACGACATCACCTGGTACCGCGACCACTACACCCCGGACCCCACGATCCGAACCAACCCCCTGGTCTCCCCGATCTACGCCGAAGACCTGACCGGCGTAGCCCCCGCCTACGTGGTAACCGCAGGCTTCGACCCCCTACGCGACGAGGGAAACGACTACGCCACCCGCCTCCGCGACGCCGGCGTCCCCACCACCCACACCTGCGAACCCACCATGGTCCACGGCTTCGCCAACATCCTCGCCCTCCCCGGCCAAACCCGCACAGCCCAACTACGAATCCACACCACAATCCGCGCAGCCCTCAACCCGGCAAACTGAGCGCCGAAACCAGCCAGCAAACCGTGGCCATAGTCCGAAGAACTAGATAAGTACTGATGGCTCTGCTCAACGTGGCGGGTCGACAAGCACCGGCACAGCCTCCCGCACCTGCAAGCCCGTCGCAGGCCCGGTAATCGGCACGATGCCCGCGTACTGCCAGCCGGTCCCAGCGACATTGAACTGTGCTTCGTAGTTCACGGTAACGGTCAACGAGACACTGCCGCGCTTCATATATTTGTGCGTAATCTCTTTGGCCGGATACGGACTACCGGGCGTTTCGGTTGTCGCGGTGTTCCCATCGCCAAAATTCCACCTGTAGCTTATTGGTGTGGCTTGGATAACGACGGGAAAGCCGAGTAGTTGAATGGGGAAAGTCGTCGTCTTCTTCGGATCCGTGTAGACGATCGTATCCAAGTTGATCAGCGTTCGTCCGGTGGGCTGTACCTTGACTGTCAGCTTCGGAAAATGCGTATCCTTGGATTCGCTCAGCACCATCTCCCACGTGACATCCTGGGGATCGGGCAGTTGAGTTACGACCACTCCAGTAGGTGGTGTCCGTGGTGCCGGCCTCCACGTCAGTGCCGGCCGGCATCTGACCGGGCCAGGGATGGTGCCCGTTGGGTCCATGCGACCGCAAAGCCCGAGGTCTAGTCGTAGTTGCTCTTCGAGAGACGTTGGTGGACTGTCGCGGCGCTGCGACGAGTGCTTCCCGCCGCCGCTGGCTTGATCGTTCCTACCCGGCTTCAGTTTTTTCCCTGGCGCGCCTGCAGGCTTCGACGAGCGATGGATCATCCGCTCGTCGGCATGCGCTCGAGTCCCCTCCCTCGTCGGTGTGACGATCACAGGAGGCGGCGACTTGCCGCGATTCGGGGTGGGGCTCGGCTTCCCCTGCGCCGCAGCCGCTGCGGTCGGTGCCGATCCGAGATGATGGCACGCCAGCAAGGCGACGACCAATACGCCGGTCGCCGCGACTCTCTCCAATAGCCGAGTCATTGCGGAACGAGATCCATTTCGTACATCACCCACGCGCCCTGTTGCGGAGCAAGCGTGAACTCGCGCTTGTATTTTCTGACGGTGCTTGTCACTGGCTTGGCGGTCGGCGAGTCCTTGGATGTGTAGGCGCCGACCGTCACCTTTGCGTAGCCGCCCAGTCGACCGTTCTCGCCGCGGAACAGGTCAGGTATGTCATCGACCCGTTCACTGAAGTCCCCGGACAGGCCGCCGTTCGCTGCGTTGACCTTCTTGACGTAGTCCGCATAGATCCGGCACTGACGGCAACCGCTATCGCTGGCCGACAGCAGCGGCGGAGTGTCCCCGGTCGCTGATGCATAGTTCATCAGTTCGACGTAGTGCCGTACGAAGGCTTCGGCTGCAGGCAGTGTGAGCCCTTCCGCCGCCTTCGGGCGTTCGGGGGCAGCGCTTGGCGTGCTAGTGATCTGGGTGGGGTTGCCCGCGGTCGGAGTCGATGTCGCCGACGAGGTTGGGCCAGAGCCTGGTGGTGCTGTGTTGGGTTGGCCGGCTTCGGGGCTTTTGTTGTTGCAGCTGGTCAGGATGGCGGCGCAGAGGCAGGCCAGGGTTAGGGCGGTGGCTTGCCTGTTGCGGGTTGTCACGCTTGGCACCTTTTCGTTGTTGATCGTGGGTCGCTGTTGGCGCGGGTTGAGTAATGTCTGCAGCTTTCGATCCTGCTCAGCCGCCGGGCTTGACCAAGACGGGCACTGCTTCCCGCACCTGCAGTGCGGTGGGGGGTCCGGTGATCGGCACGGTTCCTTCGACGTACTGCCAGCCGGTGCCGGCTACGTTGAACCGGGCCGCGTAGTTGGTGGTGAGGCTCAGATTCACCCCAGCCTTCTTCATGTATTTGTGCGTGATGTCCTTGGCGGGATAGGGCCTGCCCGGTGTCGTGGTCGTCACCGATGCCCCGTCTCCGAAGCTCCAGGTGTAACTCATCGGCATCGCCTCGACCTCGACGGGGAACCCGAGGACGGTCACCGTCTGCCGATACACCTGGCTCTCGTCGGTATAGACGATCGTGTCCAGATTCACCAACGTCCGCCCCGCCGGCTGCACCTTCACATGCAACTTCGGGAACAACACGTTCTTGCTCTCAGCCAGCACCTGCCCCCACTGCACATCCTCCGGCCGAGGAATCCGCACCCGCACCGCCATACTCGGCGAAACCTCCGGCCGCCCCGGCCCACCCGGCAACACATCATCTTCCATAGCAGGCAGACAACGGGTCAGGTTGGCGGTATTCGGCCCGCGAAATCCGCAGAGGCTGATGTTGAGCCGGAAGGGCTGGGTGTCGTCCGCGGCAGGTCTGGTGGATGGTTGCCGGGACGATTTGCGCCCGCCTGACGTCTTACGTTCCTTGCCTGCCTGACGTGTGGGATCGGTCGATGACTCGAATCGGTTGGTCTGATTCGCTCCGACCGATGCTCCCCATTTGCGTCGCTCGAGGTGCGCCTTCGGCGGTGGCGGCTTCGGCCTGGCGGTTGAGAGTTCCATCGGGCGGAGTTCTGCGCGGGTTTGGGCGGCGTCGGCGACATCGCCAGCAAAGGTCAGCGCTAGGCCGGCGACTAGCGCGACAGCCGCGCTGGATGCCGCCAGTCTCAGCCCGTGGGACCTGTTCATTCGTTGATCTGCATTTCGTACATCACCCAGTGCCCGGCGCTGGCGGCGAGCGTGAACTCCATGGTCCCCGTGCCGGCCGGTTGGGGAATCGGTGTGGCCCCGGGGGTTGCCCGCTCCTGATAAGTGCCGGTCTTCAATGAGGCCGATCCACCAAGGCGTCCGGACTTGCCGCGATAGATTTCCTTGACATCGACCAACTGATCCTTGAAGTCGCCTTGCAGCCCACCGTTCTTGGCATTGATCTTCTGGACATAGCCCGCAATCCCTTTACAGCCGACACAGCCCTTATCGCTCTCTGCCAGTAGCTGTTGGGGGTCGCCTGTGGAGTACGAGTAGTTGAGGAGGTCCACGTAATAGCCAATGAAGGCTTCGCCCGCGGCCAGGGTTGAACCGACCGCCGCCGCTGGACGAGTTGGCACATCTGTGGGCGTTCCTGAAGGAGTCGATCCACCGCTCGAAGGCGTCGAGGTGTTCGTCGGTACCGAGGACGGTGGTGGTGCTGTGTTGGGGCGGCCGGCCTCGGGGCTTTTGTTGGTGCAGGACGGTAGTAGGGCTGCGGCGCAGAGGCAGGCCAGGGTTAGGGCGGTGGCTTGCCTGTTGCGGGTTGTCACGGGGGGCACCTCTCCGTAGTCGAATTTGATCGTAGCTGGAGAGGGGAGCGGTGGGGATGTCAGTTGGTGCAGGTTGTGGATAAGTGGGTGGGGGCCAGGAGCCGCCCGGCTGGGGGGTAAGAGGCTCGGACGGCTCCTGGTTATGGGTGGGACGGCGGCGGGGGCGGATTATGACGCGGAGTTACTGGGTGAGTTCGGTGTGACACCGTTCACAGGGGCGAACTGGACGTCCAGGGCGGCTGTGGTGAAGCCGAGGTTGGTGTAGAGGGTGTGGGCGGGGGTGTTGGTGCCGTCCACGTAGAGGACTACTGAGGAGAGGCCTCGGTCTTCTTGGAGGTGGCGGATGCCCTCGAGGGTCAGGGCCTTGCCCAGGCCGGTGCCCTGGTGGTCGGGGGAGACACCGACCACGTAGACCTCGCCGAAGGGTTCCGGGCCCTCGTCCTCGTGGACCTTGGTCCAGTGGAAGCCGGCCAACGTGTCGTCGGCGGTGACTGCGAGGAAGAAGCCGGCTGGGTCGAACCACGGCTGCTGGAAGCGGTCGGCTAGGTCTGCCTGGGTCCAGCTGCCCTGTTCGGGGTGGTGCGCGAAGGCGGCGGCGTTCACGGCGAGCCAAGCACTGTCGTCCTGTCCCCGTACGAACGTGCGCACCGACACCCCCTCCGGCCAGACCGCTGCGGGCACCGGCGCGCTCGCCCGGCGCAGGAAGTACAGCTCGCGAGCCACCTCAAGCCCCAGCCGGGCAGCCAACTCATCCGACCCAGCGAGTCGCCCATGCGCCCAGACGCGCAGTTCGGAGCCGCCGTGGTCGAGCAGCATCCGCAACAGCGCAGTACCGAATCCCTGGCGCCGGTACGCCGGGCCAACGACCAACTCCGCCGACCCGTCCGGCCCTAGTGCGCCGTACCCGGCCAGCTCGGCCGAGCCGGGTTCACCGGCGTATGCGAGGAAGTGCGCGTCGCCCGGGTGCTCTCCTTCCAGGTGTAGCAGCGTGTGCTCGGAGAGTGGGTTGACGCCGTCGCTCTCAGCAGCGGAGCGAGCGAGCTCGGTGATGGCCGAGGCGGTGGCCGGGGGCAACGGTGAGGGAACGGCTTCGAGGGTCACCCCGATACCGTAAAAGGTCCTGGTGAGTTCATCGTCGAGACCTTGGTCAGCCACGCCGCAGCAAGGTAATTTTCGGGCACCGCACACCAGCGGCGCTCGATTCGACGACAGAGAAGACGAAGACATGGCCTTCACAGGACGAGACAAGACGTGGCTGAGGGGACCCCGGGCCGTTGCCCTGGTGGCCGCCGGAGCCGCTGTGGTACTCGGCTTGGCCACGGGGGGAACCGTGACCCAGGCTGCGCCGGCGAAACCCAAGCCGACGCACACCCAGATCCAGCTGCTCGCGATCAACGACTTCCACGGAAACCTGGCGCCCAACCCGGCGACCAGCTCCGGCGGCAACGTGAACGGCACACCGGCCGGCGGCGCGGAGTACCTGGCGACCCAGCTGGAGTTGCTGCGCGACTCGGCGAAGGCGCAGGGGCAGGACACCGCGACCGTGGCCGCCGGTGACCTGATCGGCGCCTCGCCGCTGCTGTCCGCGGCGTTCCACGA
This sequence comes from Kribbella sp. NPDC051620, assembly GCF_044453825.1. Taxonomy (NCBI): domain Bacteria; kingdom Bacillati; phylum Actinomycetota; class Actinomycetes; order Propionibacteriales; family Kribbellaceae; genus Kribbella; species Kribbella sp. NPDC051620. The sequence continues at coordinate 66,125 of NZ_JBITDB010000007.1, read as the reverse complement.
CGAGCCCACCATCGAGGCGATGAACGAGATGGGGCTGGATGCCACCTCGGTCGGCAACCACGAGTTCGACGAGGGCTACAAGGAACTGCTGCGGATGCAGAAGGGCGGCTGCCTCGACGACGGCGACGGCCAGAACAACCAGAACTCCTGCCCGGACCCGGAGGAGGAGTTCAAGGGCGCCGACTTCGACTACCTGTCGGCCAACGTGTTCTACGAGAACACCGACAAGACCCTGTTCGCGCCGTACACGATCAAGAAGTTCCGCGGTGGGCAGAAGGTCGCCTTCATCGGTATGACCCTGGAGAACACCCCGAACATCGTCACCAAGTCCGGCGTCGAGGGCCTGTCGTTCAAGGACGAGGTGGAGACCGCCAACGCGCTGGTGCCGAAGCTGACCAAGGACGGCGTCAAGTCGATCGTCGTGCTGCTGCACGAGGGTGGCCTGCCGTCCGACCCGAAGGCGTTCAACAGCTGCCCCGGGATCTCCGGCCCGATCACCGACATCGCCAAGACGCTCGACCCGGCGATCGACGTGATCATCTCCGGTCACACCCACGCGGCGTACAACTGCTCGATCAACGACCCGGCCGGCAAGCCGCGCCTCGTCACCAGCGCGTCGTCGTTCGGCAAGCTGGTCACCGAGGTCCGGTTGAGCATCGACCTGGCCACCAACGACGTGGACCGGCTGAACACGCTGGCGAACAACCACATCGTCACCCGGGACGTGCCGAAGGACCGGCACCTGACCGAGCTGATCACCAAGTACCAGACGCTGGTCGCGCCGATCGAGTCCAAGGTGATCGGCCACATCACCACCCCGTCGGTGGTGAAGACGCCGGACGACTCGCAGGAGTCCCCGCTGGGCAACCTGATCGCGGACGCCCAGCTGGCCGACCCCTCGACCGTCACCAACGGCAAGACGCCGGTGGTCGCGTTCATGAACCCGGGCGGTATCCGGGCCGACCTCGCGTCCACGGGCGGCGCGGTGACGTTCGGTCAGGCGTTCACGGTTCAGCCGTTCAACAACTACCTGGTCTCGATGGACATGACCGGGACGCAGATCAAGGCACTCCTCGAGCAACAGTTCTCCGGCGTCAACCAGGCGTCGAACAAGGTGCTCCAGGTCGCGGGCATCACCTACACCTACAACCCGGCCGCCGCGCCGGGCGCCAAGGTGGTGGCGGGCTCGATCAAGATCGCGGGCCAGCCGCTGGTCGACGGTACGACGTACCGGATCTCGACGAACAACTTCCTGTCCGACGGCGGCGACGGCTTCCCGGCCTTCATCACCGCGACGAACAAGTTCTTCGGCGGTCTGGACATCGACGCCTTCGCCAACTACCTCGCAGCACACGACCCGTACACCCCGGGCCCGACGGACCGAATCTCCATCGGTTCCTGACGCAACACCAGCAGCCGCGACCCCCGGGCGGTCCTCCACTGCCCGCCCGGGCGTCGCCTGCCGCCGCTCTGCGCTGTAGCGGAGCCGAAGGTCGTCCGGTGGGGGTCGTTGGGCTCATGCCCTGCGTGATCACGTCCTCGATGTCGAGGTCCGAGTAGTAGAGGGAGGTGGCCGGCGCTGTCAGGGGGTTGGCTGGGTGGTCATGGCTTTGAAGGCTTGTTCGGCGATGGTGGCGGACTTCTGCAGGGCCTCGCGTGGTACGCCGGCCGCCGCGTGGATGGCGTGACCCTCGGATACCACCATCAGGAACCGGGCCAAGGCGTCCGCATCGGCGTCGGCCGGTAAGTCTCCCTGCTCGATCGCAAGCCGGAACCGGTCAGCGAAAGCCTTCTCCCCGCCGAGCCGGCTGGCCGCGAGGAACTGCGACACGTCCTGGTTCTCGGCGCTGCACGACACCCCGCCCTGGATCGACAGGCACCCGTTCGGCTTGTCGTCGAGCGTCACGGCGACCACGTTGTCGCGCAGAAACCGCTGAGCGACAAGCAACGCGGTCGGTTCGGCGATGGCAGCCCGCGCGTAGGCCATGTCGTGCTCGGCGTAGTGCGCGATCACCCGCCGAAAGAGATCCGCCTTGCCGCCGAACACGGCGTACAGGCTGGGCTTGTTGACGCCCATCGCGGTGGTCAGGTCGGTGATCGACGTGCCCTCGTATCCCTGCCGCCAGAACACCTCGACGGCGCGCTCCAGCGCCTCGTCCTCGTCGAACGTGCGGGGTCGTCCTCCCGGCATCAGCCACCTCCTGGTCAGCTCCCACACTACGGTTCTTAACCGCTCGGTTCAAAAATTTGCCTGAACCTTCAACCACTGCTAGCTTGAGTTTCTAACCGAACGGTATGAAACCCAAGGAGGCAGACCATGAGCGGCAATCCTGAGCAGCAGGCCCTGGGGCGCGTCGGCATCTGGAGCATGGAACTGCGCAACGCCGGCCAGCCAGGCGTCGACGCGGCGGCCGAGCTGGCCGATCGGGGGATCAAAGCCCTCTGGATCCCAGGCCTCGACGGCCGCGGCATCTTCGACGACACCGACAACCTGCTGACCGCGTCGCCCAGCACGTACGTCGCACTCGGCGTGCTCGGCATCTGGCGACAGGAAGCCAAGGAGCTCACCGCCAAGCTTCACGAGCTGGACCGCCGGCACGGCCCGCGGACGATCGTCGGCCTCGGCGTGAGCGACCGCAATACAGCCGCGGCAGTGGGGCGGACGTACAAGAGCCCGGTCGGCGCTGTCAGCGAGTACCTCGACGAGCTGGCGAAAGAGCAAAACCCAATCCGAAGCGATCGGCTGCTGCTAGGCGCGCTCGGTCCGAAGATGGCCCAGCTAGCGGCGGACCGCACCGCCGGCATCCATCCCTTCCTGGTGAGTCCGGAGTACACCGCCGGCATGCGGGCTCAGCTAGGAGCCGAGGCGTTCATAGCCCCACACCAGGCGGTCGTATTCAGTACGGACGCCGAGCAGGCCAGAGCGGTGGCGCGCGACCAGCTCGGCATGTTCATCGGATTCGATGCCTACCGCAACAATCTCCGCCGGCTCGGCTACACCGACAGCGATCTCGTCCCCGGCGGCAGCGACCGGCTGATCGACGCGCTCGTTGCCTGGGGTGACGACGAGGCGATCAGCCGCCGGCTGCGCGAACAGCTCGACGCCGGCGCCGATCACGTCGCCGTACAAGTTCTCTCCACCGCACCAGACGGAAAGGGCCTTCCGCGCAAGGACTGGCGCCGCCTGGCCGACCTCACCCTCTAAAACAACAGAAAAGGACCTCATCATGGGACAGCTGGACAACAAGGTCGCACTCGTCACGGGTGCCACCAGCGGTATCGGCCTCGCCTCGGCCCGCCGCCTGGCCGCCGAAGGCGCACACGTCTTCATCACCGGCCGCCGCAAGCCCGAACTCGACGCCGCCGTAGCGGACATCAAACAAACCGGCGGCCAGGTCACCGGCATCGCAAGTGACGTAGCGAACCTCGACGACCTCGATGCCCTCTTCGAGGCCATCACCCAGTTCGGCCACGGCCTGGACATCCTCCATGCCAATGCGGGCGGCGGAGGCTTCGCCGCGCTGGGCACCATCACCCCAGAGCACTTCGACCAGATCTTCGGAATCAACGTCCGCGGCACGCTCTTCACGGTGCAGAAGGCACTCCCGCTGCTCAACGACAACGCCACGATCGTCCTGACCGGCTCCACCGCGGCCACCGATGGCACTCCCGCGTTCAGCGTGTACGCCGCAACGAAGGCCGCCATCCGATCTTTCGGCCGCACGTGGGCCGCGGAGCTGGCGCAGCGTGGGATCCGCGTCAACACCGTCATTCCCGGCCCGACCAACACGCCCGGCCTGGCCGGCCTCGCGCCAGACGCGGAGCAGGCATCCGCGCTGCTGGGCTCGATCGCGTCCGGCGTACCGCTCGGGCGGCTCGGTGAGCCCGAGGAGATCGCGAACGCCGTACTGTTCCTCGCCTCCAGTGAGAGCAGCTTCATGACCGGCGCCGAGATCTTCGTCGACGGCGGCACCAACCAGCTCTGACAGCCAGGGCTCAGAGCAGGAACTTGAGGACCACCAAGGCGAACGCGATCCCGGTCGAGAGCGCCGCCTTGGTGGACCCGATACCTTGGCGCAGACCGGTGGCGAAGACGGCCACCGTGAGCGGCACGAGCATCACCAGCAGAGTGACACCGGCCGCATGCACGCCCACGTGGGAGCGACCGGTGAGGACCAGGCCGAAGATGAGCGCAAAGGTCAGGCCGAGCCAGGTTGTGGGCTGGATCGGGCCGTCGGTGCGAATCTGACGGTGTGAAGCGCGAGCGCCTCGGCGGTGCGAAGTCGGAGCAGCGTGCGCCATCGGTCACCTTCCGTGAAAAGACCGAATACGCACCGTAGCAGCACGAATACGCCGCGGGTCAAGCCCGGAACTCACAGCGGCTGGTCCAGTCCAGAACTGCAGGATCAGACGTTGACGTCAGCTGTTTCGCGATCCTTCGAGGGCGGGATGACAAACCGGTACCCGACGTTGCGGACGGTGCCGATCAGCGCCTCGTGCTCCGGCCCGAGCTTGGCCCGCAGCCGGCGCACGTGCACGTCGACCGTCCGGGTGCCGCCGAAGTAGTCATAGCCCCAGACCTCCTGAAGCAACTGCTCCCGCGTGAACACCCGCCCCGGGTGCTGAGCCAGGAACTTGAACAGCTCGAACTCCTTGTACGTGAGGTCGAGCGCGCGCCCGTTGAGCTTCGCCGTGTACGAGGCCTCGTCGATCACCACGTCACCGCTGCGGATCAGCGAGGTGTCGGGGTCCTCGTTGCGGGCGGCGGCCAGGCGGCCGATCACCAGCCGCAGCCGGGCCTCGATCTCGGCCGGGCCGGCCGTGTCGAGCAGCACGTCGTCGGCGCCCCAGTCCGCGTTCACCGCGGTCAGGCCGCCTTCGGTGACGACCAGGATCAGCGGTACGTCGACACCGGTGGTACGGATCAGCCGGGACACCCCGCGGACCGAGACCAGGTCGCGGCGGGCGTCGAGGAGGACCGCGTCGGCGTCGGGCGCGTCCACAAGGGCGGCGACCTCGGCGGGCAGGATGCGGATCTGGTGGGGCAGCAGGGCGAGCGACGGCAGCACCTCGGTGGAGGCCTGCAATGCGTTCGTCAGCAGAAGCAACGTGCTCACGCTGTCTCCTTGTGCTGGTCGTCGGATCCCTGGTGAGCGACCCGGTCCTTATGCACGTCAGGCCCCAGCGGCGTCATTGCCGGGGGCCCGAGTCACACTGGATAGCAACAGCAAGCTGACATAATAGCTGATGACAAACCCGATCAGTGAGGCCCAACTCAGATGCCGGAAGTGACCATCAGGTACTTCGCCGCTGCGCGGTCCGCCGCGGGCGAATCGACCGCGACGGCCCAGGCGGCATCCGTCAAGGATCTCGTGGACGCGGTCTCAGCGGGGAGACCCGAGCTGGCCCGGGTGCTCGGCATCTGCACGTTCCTGCTCGACGGGGAGCGCGTCGAGCCCGACGCCGGCCTCTCCGACGGCGCGCTGGTCGACGCCCTGCCACCCTTCGCCGGCGGCTGAGGACCCTCCCGGAGCGGTAGATTGCCCGACTGTGGCGATGGAATCGGGGACGTTGCTCACTACGGTGGGCCGCGCGGGGGCACTGTTCGGGAAGGCCTGGCCTCGGCTGCTGGCTGTGTTCCTGATCGCGCAGCTGGCGCATCGGGGGCTGCAGTGGGTCGCCGTGCAGGCGGGAGCCAAGGCCGAGGCGGCCGGGATCGCCGTACTGGCGGCGCTGGTCGTGGTGTCGCTGGCGATGTACGTGACGATGTTCCTGGTACTCCGCGGCGAGCTCCCTTTCCACAAGCGGGCCGTCGCCGAGGGGATGCTCGCGCCTGACGGTGTCGAACCCGGCAAAGAGCACCGGCCGATCGACGCGATGGCGGCGGCCCTGCTGCCGTTCCTGGCGTTCTACGCCGCGTACAAGTTCCTCCAGAACGAGGCGCTCGACTACGAGTACCAACTGGCCGTCCACAAGGCCAACGACACCCTCGCGACCGTCCTCAACGGTGGCACGGTCGCCGAGCAGTCGACCGGGTTGCAGTCGCTGTCCACCTGGCTGTTCATCGGCCTGGGCGCCACGGCGTACCTGCTGCGGTTCTTCTTCAAGCGCAAGGGCAAGAACACCGGGGGTCCGGTACGCCGGCTGTTCGTCACCTATCTCGAGGCGCTCTGGATCTTCGTCGTGGTCTACCAGGCCTCCTCGTTCATCCCGTCGCCGAAGGACTGGCTGAAGGACCGCCAGGTCTGGGCCTGGCTGCACGACGGCTACGGCTGGGTGCTCGACCACCTCCTCGGCGTCGAGACGGTCCGCGAGATCTGGGACACCGTCACCGGATTCGTTGCCGCGGGCATCGGTGACCTGTGGAACGCCGCGGTCTTCCCGCTGATGTGGATCACGATGACCGCGGTGATCTACGGCCGGGCCGTGCACAAGGCGGAGCCGGCCGAGCGGCGCTGGCGGTTCGACCGGATCACGCACCGCTGGCAGCAGACGCCAAAGCTCGTCCGGGTGGCCGGCAACTCGGTGGTGTCGGACTGGAAGGACCGGTGGACGCCGGTGGCCGAGGCGTTCCGGCTGGTGGTCCGGTCCGGGCTGCGGCCGATGCTGGGCTACTTCCTCGCCTGGGCGGTGGTCACGTTCCTGGCCAGCGAGGTCTGGATCTTCCTCAAGCTCTACGTGCTCGGCCCGCACTCGCTGCCGTTCTGGCTGGTCATCGACGAGCCGCTGACGCTCGTCACCGACGGCCTGAAGATCATGCTCCAGGTCTGCCTGCTGGCAGCGGCGTACGACCGGATGATCGGCGGCCTGGCCGGCTACCTCAAGACCAGGACGCACGCGGCGCACGCGGCTCCCGGGCCGCAGGCGGACAAGGGCGTCGCCGACCTGACCGCCGCTACCTCGGGAATGCCAGATACTCAGGAAGTTTCGTAGCCCAGGTGATCGTCGGCTCGACCGACGCCGCCACCGACTCCGGCACGATGAAGATCGCCACCGCCTCGAACGGCTTCCCGGCCACCGGCTTCAGGAAGTACGGCGCGATCTTGGGATCCCGGTAGCTCGCGGGCTTGTCGTCATAGCCGCCGGTGCAACCCGTCGGCCGGTCCTGGAAGTCGTCCTCCAGGATCGACTCGTCCCAGATCCGCCCGTCCGGCGCCCGGAGGTGGACCTGGCAGCCGCTCAGCTTCTCGAGGTTCTTCAGATCGGCCACCTGCATCCGCAGGTACACCCGCACCCGCGTCGTGCCGGACGGCAGGGTGCTCGGCACGGCGTTCTTGCGGGCCGGCTGCGGATCGACCTCGACACTGGCCGCGTACCAAGTAGCGCCCTGGTACTCCGTACCGCCGGCCGCCACCGTCACCGCGTCCCGGGGTTCGGCGTCGTACCAGGATTTGTAGTCCGACCGCGTCGTCCACCAGCCGGCCAGCGGCACTGCGACGACCAGCGACAGCAAAGCCGCCGTGTTCTTCCGAAGCCATCCCGGCCGGGCCCGTCGCGCGCTGCTCACAACGCATCCGCGGCGTTGAAGATCGCCACATCCTTGCGCAGACCGGGCAGCTGATCCGTCGAGACGCCGAGCGGGATCGTTGCCTGCGGCTCCAAATCGTTGAGGAACGCCTTCTCCATCACCTGCAGCACCGCCCCGGGCACCTTGTCGGCCGGCATCTCCACCACGAACACGCCCCGGGCGGGAATGTCGGGCGCGAACTCGTAGCTGGTCAGATCGACCCGCTCGAGTCCGGACCGATCGGCACCGAGATAGGTGGTGCCGTCCGAGGCCTTGATCGACACCTTGTTCAGGTGCATCGGCTCCCGCAACGCCTTCACCTCCGCCTCGATCACGACGAAGTCGGACAGCGAGTCGCGATCCGGCGCCGAGCGCGGGATCCGCAGCTTCTTGCTGATCTGGACGCTCTTGACGGTCAGCTCGAAGCGCGGCGTCCTGACCGGCTTGCCGACGATGCCGTGCACCTCGACCGGATCCTGGATGTCCTTCTGCGTCGGCGTCAGCCGGTACAGCCCGATGATGGCGACCAGCACCACGAGCACCAGCCCGAAGTTCACCAGCTTGCGCGGCAGGCCGTTGCGGGAGGCAACTTCCAGCGGCGGCGGTGCCCCGTCCGGCGGAGGTGGGCTGACGACCGGCGCGCTCACTTCGTGTTGTCCTTCACCTTGACGGTGCTCTCGGCCGCGATCTTGTCCGGCATCCACTTCTCGTGGTGGTCGAGGATCGACTCGTCGGTGTGCTCGTAGTGCTGCACGGTGAGCTTCACCTCGGTCGGCAGGTCGCTGAGCTTGGGCAGCTTCCAGACGTAGGCGACGTCCTCACCGAACTCCGGCGTCAGTACCGGATCGCGGGTCTCGTCCTTGATGGTGGTGGTGCCCATCGGCGGGTCGGTGTCCTTGATGCCCGGTACGCCGATCAGCCGGAGCAGGTCATTGGGCGGGGTCGTGCCGGTGTCGTCGGTCACCTTCAGCTTGGTCACCACCGCGATCAATGCGCCGCCGTCCTCCGGCTGGAACAGCGGCTTGAGGTCCTTGACCGTGACGACGCGCTGGATCGTCACCTCGATCTGGCCGGTGTCGATCGCCGTCCCGGCCGCCACCTGCGGGGTCTCGTCCGCAGCCTTCTCCAGGCCGCCGAACGCTGCCGAGACGACCAGCAGCACCGCGCCCGCGCTGAGCCCCCAGGTCTTCAGCGACCGTCCGCGCACCTTCAAATCCTGCAGTTCCGGCAGTTCTTCCTCGCCGGCCCCGCTCCCCGTTGCTTCTGGCACGCCCGAAGCCTAACGACCAAAGGGGGCGTCAGTCGGTGGGCCGTCCCCGGAGGCGTTTGGTGTCACCGCGGCGCTTCTTGTCGTCCAGTCGCCGCCGGACCGCGTTCTTGCTGGGCCGGGTCGGCCGCCGCTTCCGGGGCGGTGCCGCGATCGCCTCCCGGAGCAGCGCCGCCAGCCGGGTCCGCGCCGCCTCCCGATTACGCCACTGGGACCGCTGCTCAGACGCTGCCACGGTCAGTACGCCGTCCACCAGCCGCGACCCGAGTCGCTCCAGCGCCCGCGCCCGCAGTACTTCGCTGAGCGCCGTACTGGCCGCCACGTCGAAACTGAGCTCCACCCGGCTGTCGGTGGTGTTCACCGACTGCCCACCCGGCCCGCTCGACCGGGAGAACCGCCACGCGAGCTCGGATTCCGGGATGACAACGCCGTGGCGCACGATCAACCCGGTCTCCATGGGGCTATTCAATCCGATCCCGGTCCCTGTCCGCCTCCTGTTTGGCGCCGAGTGGTGGCGGCGATCCGTCCATGGCCGCGGTCAGCAGCGACTGCGTCGACCACTTCATCAACCGGATCGCCTCGGCCCGCGGCAGTTTCGCCACGTCCAGCAGCCAGCTGAAGGCCTCGATCCCAGCCACACTCCGGATCGCGATCGCGAGCTGGTGAACGGTCTCGGCAGACAGGTCGTCCCGCAGCGGCAGCAGCGCCTCTTCGATCCAGGCGATCGCCCGGCCCTGGCGCAGTGGGAGGGCCGCTCGCTCGGCGGGATCGGCCTCGAGGGAGAGCCGGAGCATCGTCCGTTGCTGGTCCTCGGTCTCGACGACCAATCCGATGAAGGTGTCGATCACCGTCGCCAGACGTGCGCCCGCGTCTCCCGGTGGATCCGCCGGCAGCAAGGAGGTGGTCGTGGTCTCGGGATGCGCCGCCGAGAGCAAGGCGTGCTGATTCGGGAAGTACCGGTAGGCGGTCGGCCGGGACACCTCTGCGGCCGCGGCTGCCTGCTCGACGGTCGGCGTCACCCCGGCGGCGACCAGCTCGCGGGCGGCTGTGACCAGGGCGTCTCGGGTGCGTTGCTTCTGCCGGCTGCGGCCGCCGGACACGTAGGGCATTGACACGAGGCAAATGATACCGCAGTCTCTTGGTGAGACCTAAGTATCATAAACGGGAGGGTGAGTACGGTGAGTGGATTCGTGCACGCGGCGACGGACGGCGAGTTGCGATGGTTCGCCGGCGGTGGGGTGCATCGGTGGATGGCCACCGCCGAGCAGACCGGCGGGAGCTACCTGATGTTCGAGGACCGGATGGAGCGCGGCAAGGTCACGCCGCTCCACCTGCACCCCGACGCGGACGAGTCGATGTACCTGCTGGAGGGGGAGATCCTGATCCACCTGGACGGCGACGAGCATCGGGTCGGTCCGGGCGGGCTGGCGATGGTGCCCCGAGGGACGCCGCACGCGTTCCTGGTGACGTCCGAGACGGCGAAGATGCTCTGCCTGATCACCCCCGGCACCGGCCAGGACTTCTTCCTGAACGCCAGCGAACCGTACGTCGAGGGCGCTGCGCACGAGGTCGACTTCGGCAAGATCCAGGAATCGGCCCGTACCAGCGGCAGCACCGTGATCCTCGGGCCGCCCCCGTTCGCGAAGCTGCCGGTGGGATAACGCCTCGGCGCCGGCCTGGGGAGGCCGGCGCCGAGGCGGAAACGATCAGGACCGAGCGACCAGGCGGCAGGATCGGCTCCTAGGATCGGCCCGCAGGGTCAGGCGGCTGGGTCGACGGCGCGGCCGAGTGCACGGTAGTCCCAGGAAGCTGCGCGCCAGGCGACCGGGTCGAGGGCGTGGCGGCCGTCGACGATCGCCCGGACTGCCACGATCTCGCCGAGCCATTCGGGGTCGATGTCGCGGAACTGGTCCCACTCCGTCAGCAGCGCCACGACCTGGGCACCCTCCGCCGCCTCCGCCACACCTGAGGCGTAGTGCAGATCGGGGTACGCCTTCCGCGCGTTCTCCATCGCCTGCGGGTCGTAGACCCGCACGATCGCGCCTTCGGCCTGCAGGAGCCGGGCCACGTCCAGCGCCGGTGCGTCCCGGACGTCGTCCGAGTCCGGCTTGAAGGCCGCCCCCAGTGCGCAGATCGTCACCCCGGCCAGCGAACCGCCCGCCTGCGAACGGATCAGGTCGACCGTCCGCTGCCGCCGCCGCTGGTTGATCGCGTCGACCTCGCGCAGGAACGAGACCGCCTGGCCGACGCCGAGCTCCTCGGTGCGGTGGATGAAGGCGCGGATGTCCTTCGGCAGACAGCCGCCGCCAAAGCCAAGTCCAGGCCTCAGGAAACGCCCGCCGATCCGCGGGTCGAAGGACAGCGCCGCGGCCAGCTGCTGCACGTCGGCGCCGGTCGTCTCGCACACCTCGGCCATCGCGTTGATGAACGAGATCTTCGTGGCCAGGAAGGAGTTCGCGGACACCTTGACCAGCTCGGCCGTCGGCAGATCCGTCACCACGACCGGTACTTCGGCCTCGAGCAGCGGAGCGAACGCCGCCTGCAGCTGCTCCAGCGCCCAGTCGGACGCGACCCCGAAGACGAGCCGGTCCGGCCGCATCGTGTCCTCGACGGCGAAGCCCTCCCGGAGGAACTCGGGGTTCCAGGCCAGCTCGACCTGGTCGCCGGCCGGCGCGGTCGACTGAAGCAGTTGGGTCAGTCGGGCGGCGGTACCGACCGGGACGGTGGACTTGCCGACCACGAGCGCACGCCGGGTCAGGTGGCGGGCCAGATCGGTCACCACCGCGTCGACGTACGTCATGTCGGCGGCGGGCGAGTCCTTCATCTGCGGCGTACCGACGCAGACGAAGTGCACGTCGCCGAACTCGGCCGCCTCGGCGATGTCGGTGCTGAACCGGAGCCGCCCGGTCGCCAGCGCCTTGCTGAGCATCTCGGGCAGGCCGGGCTCGTAGAACGGGACCCGGCCGTCGGCCAGCGCCGCGATCTTGGCCTCGTCGGTGTCGATCCCGAGCACCTCGAAGCCGAGTACGGCCATGCAGATCGCGTGCGTGGCGCCCAGGTATCCGGTGCCCAGAACGGTGATGCGTGGCTTGGCAGCCATCAGAACCCCCCAAAGGTTCGCAGGTGGAAGCTGTCCGTCCGGTCTGTGGCCGGGCGGACGATCAGGTGGTGCCGGCGGGTCACTTGCAGGGAACGTTGCTGAGGCCCTCGCCGGCTGCGGTGAACTTGTTGTCGCAGGCAACGATGTTGCCGGCGGGCTGGCGCAGCGCGAAGGCCAGGCCGGGTCCGTCGACGGTGGCGATGTTGCCGGTGAACAGGTTGTGGTCTCCCCAGCCCTTCAGGATCTGGTGGGTCTGGAAGCCGTCCAGGGTCGACTTCGTCCCACTGTTGCCCTTGATCAGCCAGTTGTTGCCCTTGACATCCACCCAGGAGTCGGCGCCGGTCAGCGCCGAGCCGTCGAAGGTGTTGCCCTCGACCAGCCCCCCGGTGGTGCCTTCCTTGATGTCGACGGCCTCTGAGGTGACCTGCGACATCTTGTTGCCCTTGACCACGTTGCGGTCGCTGCGGTCCGGCCGGCAGTTGTTCGTCGTGCACCAGTTGCTGACCGCGGAGCCGATGTAGACCCCTTCGCCGAACTTGTCCCGGCGCTGACCCGTCTTGGAGATGGTGTTGTTCAGGACGACGTTGTCCGTACTGTCGGCGCGCAGGTGGATCGCCTCGTCACCGATGTCGTGCACGGTCAGGCCCTGCACGACCGATCCGACGGTGGTGTCGGCCATCACCCCCTTCTGACCGTTCGTGACGGTGAACCCCACCAGCCGCCAGTACTTGGCCTTGTTCAGGTGGAAGACGTACCCACCCTTGATGCCGTCGCCGTCCAGTACCGCGCCCGCTCCGCCACACAGCCAGATCGGCTGTGCCGCGGTACCAGAGGCCTGGGCGACGAACTTCCCGGTGTACGTGCCGTCCTCGAGAGCGATGCTGGTCCCGGGGGCGGCCTTCGACAACGCTTCTTCGAGACTCTTCGTGTCCTGCACCGTGACGGTCGCCTCGGGACAGGTGACCGGCGACGAGTTCGGCAACGGTCCTTGACCGGCCGCGGCCGCGTTGGCGATCACCGGCGCGTCCTCCGGCTTCTTCTTGCCGTTGCTGCCTTCGTCGTCGGGCGATTCGCTCTCGCTCGGCTCCGCCGTGGGAGTGCTGCTGGCCGGGTCGCTGGGCTCGTCGGTGATGTCCGGGATGCTCGGCTCCGGCGGTACCACCGGGATCGACGGCCCGACGGTAGGCAGTGGCGCTGACGCGTGGTCGTCCGGCCAGGCGACGGCCACGATGCCGCCACCGACCAGCAGGACTGCCCCGGCCGCGCTGCCGGCGATGATCAACTCACGCCGGGACAGTTTGTTCAGCCTGGTCAGTTCGAGCAGCCGGCTCAGCCGGGTCATCTGGCTCCCAAGTGGTTGTTGTTGTCGCCAGGGACCGGGACCGCGCCGGCCGGCATGGTCCTTCCATCGGTCACCGGGCGCTTGTCGGCGTACGGGTGGACGACCTGCCGGATCCGGCGCGAGCCCCGGGCGGCGGTGAAGATCAGCAGCGCGGCGAGGAAGATCCACATCGCGGTCAGCGGCTGCAGGAACCGCTTCAGGGTGACCACGAACGGCGTGGTGTCGTGCCAGTTGTCCTCGTCGTTCTTCCAGCGGTGCATGTTGACGTCCGCGGCGCGCTTGGTGTCGATCGCGCTCGGGCCGCGGCCGCTGATGGTGTTCTCGGTGACCTTGGTCTCGCTCACCGAGCCGACCAGCGAGATGGCGTGCGAGTCGGCGTCCGACATCGTGTTGCGCTGCACCGTGGCGGCCGAGTCGCGCAGGTACACGCTGGTGTTGCCGCCGCTGATGATGTTGCCGGTGACAACGGACTTGGTGACGCCGTCGCGGATCGCGATGCCTTGCCGGATCGGCTCGGTGACCCGGTTGCCGACCACCGAGACGTCCTCGGCGCCGCCCCGGACCACCACGCCCATGTCGTTGCCCTGCAGGTCGTTGGCGTTGACGCCAATGTTGGTGCCGCCGATCACCTCGACGCCGTACCGGGCGTTGTCGATCAGCTTGCTGTTGGACACGGTGTTGTTGCCGTAGCTGCCCAGGCTGGAGCCGGTCGCGCTCGGGCCGTCGGCCAGCGGCAGACCCGACATGGTCAGGCCGTTGCGGTGGTTGCGGCTGGCCTCGATCTCGGACAGCACGATGCCGGTCGTTGCCCTGGACAACACGAACCCGTCGCCGGCGTTGCCGTCGGCGGTGCTGGAGTCGATCACCGCGTTGGTGACGTACCGGTGCATCACGATGCCGTCGACCAGGCTGTCGTCGAAGTGGCTGTCGCGGATGTCGAGACCGTTGGCGCTGGCCGCGAACAGGCCGAACGCGTTCCGCTTGATCGTGGTGTTCTGGATCAGCGCGGACACATAGCTGTACTCCGGATCGGCGATGTCCACCTCGGGCAGCGGCAGCTTGCCGGCCGGCAGCACCTGGCTGAGGCTGTTCTTGCCCGCACCGTTGAGCTTGTCGGTGGTGCTGGTGGTCTTGTTCTTCCCCGCGTCCTTGTTCGCCTCGCGCTCCTTCGCGGCCCGCTTGCCGACCCGCATCGTCTCGCCGAGCTTGTCCAGCGAGCCGCTGTTCGGCCGGTCGGTGCCGGTCAGCGACAGGCCGCCGGTCCGGCCGCTCCAGAAGCCGAGGTCGGACAGTTCGGCGTACCGGAACCGGACCTGGCCGCCGAGCGAGCGGATGTAGGCGCGGCCGTCGTTGGTCAGCGTGTCCGGGCCGTCGGTGTCGCGGTTCCAGCTGGAGATCCGGACCGGCCGGCCGTTGACGCCCTGGACGTTCAGCACGCCGCCGTAGTTGACGATCGAGACGAATCCCTTGTCGTCACTGGCCAGCCGCAGGGTGAGACCGCCGGACGAGGCCAGGTTCAGCGTCGCGCCGTTCTGGATCACGACGTGCTCCGACAGCAGGTACCCGCCGTCGGGCTGCCGGATGAAGGTCTGCGGGGCGAGCCCGAGCAGGTCCTTGATCGTGTACACCTCACGGCGCGGCGTCAGCACCAGCGTGTACGCCGATCCGGTCGCGATCCGGTACGGCGAATTGAGTGAGGTCTTGCTCCACCGGGCCAGCGAGTCGACCGTGCGCACCTCGACCAGGCGGCGGTCCTCGTCGGCGACGTACGCCGCTTCGGCCTCCGGGTCACCCGGGTAGGGGAGCCGGTCGATCGTCTTGTCGTCCTTGGCCTCGCCGGGCGTGGTCGGCTGGGTGGCGTCGGGCGGTTGCGGCTTCGGGGTGGTGCTCGGTGTCGTCGCGCTGGGCTTCGGCGTCGGCGACGCGTTCGGTGAGCCGGACGCAGTGGTCTGCAGCAGCACGAACCCGGCGATGCCGAGCACTCCGACCACGGCAACGACACGCAGGCCCTTGCGGCTCTTCTTCTTCGGCTCGGTCATGAGGCCGGCTCCGTCTGCAGCTCGCCGTTGTGGTGGTTCAGCTCAGCCGCCGCGTGCTTGGGCCGGTTCGCCTCGTTGTTGAGGGCCGGCTGCAGCTGGCTCGTGCTGGTGGTGTGCTGGTTCTGCCGGATCAGCGAAGCCGCGTCCTGGCCCTCGCCACCGATGCTGTCCTCGGACCGGGTCAGCCAGCCCTGCTTGTTCATCGTCACGAACGCGTACAGCTTGATCGGCAGCGCGATCAGGATGACGGTGACGGCGATCAGCGGCAGCAGGACGATCTCACCCGGATGCCTGCGCAGGTGGGAGATACCGCGGATGCCGCGGGCGATCGTCATCCAGACCGCGGCCAGCGTGAAGCTCTGCCAGGTCCAGTCCAGCCGGCTGAAGACCATGTAGCCGATGGTGATGCCCATCGTCACCGGGGTCAGCAGGATCTGCAGCACGGTCACCTTGGTCACCAGCGGCACCCGCCACAGCCAGCCCTTGTAGACCGCGGTCAGGTAGCAGCGGTACGAGTTGCGGCTCCAGCGGACCCGCTGTTTGACGAAGGCGCGGAAGGTCGACGGGAACATCGACATCGCCTTGGCCGTCGACTGGTGCACCGTCTTGTAGCCGGAGGCGAGCACCAGCCAGGTGAGCCGGCCGTCGTCGCCGGCGATGCAGCGCCGGCCGAGGAAGAACTCGTTCTCCAGGTTCTCCAGCACCGGCAGCACGACACTGCGCCGGTACGCACCGGTGCGACCCGAGACGCAGGCGACCGCGCCGGCCGCGCCCATCGCGGGGACGTAGTCGTAGTACCGGAGGTTGACCAGCCAGTTGGCGACCCGGCGCCAGACGCTGGTGGTGCGCTCGTGCACGTTCTGCTGGGTGCTGACCGCGCCGACCTCGGGGTCGATGAACGGACGCTGCACGGCCTTCAGCAGGCCGGGCTCCCAACTGGTGTCCGAGTCGACCAGCAGCAGCACCTCGTACTTGGCGGCCCGGATCCCGACGCCGAGCGCCGACCGCTTGCCGGCGTGCTTGAACAGGATCGGGTTGATCCGCGGGTCGTCGAGCGCGACCAGCCGCTCGTAGGCCTCGGTGTCGGCGACGTCCAGCACAATGATGATCTCGTCCGGATTCTGGTGCCGCCAGGTCTCCAGGCAGCGCATCAGAATGTCGGGATCCTCATGGAAAGAAGGAACCACCACCGACGTGGTGGTGGTGAAGTCGTTCTCGATCGGTCTGGCCAGCCGGGAAAGAAAGAAGCGGTAGAGCCAGAGCAGCCACACCACAATTCCGGCGGCGGCCAGCGGGACGAGATTTCGCCATTGCGAAAGATCGTCCATCGACAATGAGAAATGTGTAATTCGGTCCCAGACGTCAGCCAGACTAAATCGGCTCATGGGCGTAGTCGACACAATCATCCTTAATCCCCCCACCGCCCGAAGCGGTCGAATTTCACCCGGTCCCACACCCCTGGGGCGGGTGACTCCTCGGCCGAGCCTCACGTCGGCCGTCCTGCGGCGGCTGCGGACAGTGACCAACCTGTTCGCGACCTTCGTCGAAAGTAGTCGCCACCGCCGAGATCGTCAACGCGGTGCGGCCAGTTTTGAAACTAGCCGCATCCACCGGCCGGCGCTGCCCACTTCGGGATCGTTCACGAAAGATTAATCGCTGGGTAACATATGTTCCGGTGGCATTTCCGCAGGTTCCGGCCGCGTGCAAGACTTGGCCAATGCGGAATATGTCACGGCTGGTGACTTGTTGTTTACTCGCGATTGCGGTCGCGACCGCGGCGGCCGCCTGCAGTGACACCGAAAAGCCATCCTCGGCGGGCTCGGTCCCGCCGTCCGGACCGCCCTCCGTGACCGCCCCGGCGACGCCCGGCACGCCGTCGACCACCGGTGCGACGCCGACGCCCGCAGCGGATCCGGAGTGTGTCCCAGGCGCCGGCCGGACCATCCGGAAGCTGCCGGCGGTCACCGTGCCCGAGGTGGTCGTCGCGCCGCTGACCTATGACGACAACGGCACACAGAAGACCGCGGTCGAGGGATTCACGATCCCGGCGCAGGTCATCGACGCCGGCTGCGTGATCCAGTACGACGCTCCCGGTGGTTGCCTGGGCGCGGTCAAGATCACCGGTGCGACGATTCCGCCGGTGACGATCCCGGGCAGCGTGCTGGCCGGGAGTCAGCAGGAGTTCCCCGGCGTGACCGTGCCCGGCAAGACCCTGGCCGCCGTGACGTCGCCCCAGATCTGCCAGGTGAAGACCAATGGGGTGCTGCCCACGGTGACCCGCAAGGGCGTCGTACGGCGTGGGGAGTCCCGTAACGGTGCCGCGCGGCCGGGTGGGTTCGTGAAAGGCGACGGAACCGTTCCTGATCTGCGGATCCAGACGGTGAAGGTGCCCGAGGTCAGGCTGCCCGACGTGGATGTCGATCCTGCCCGGCTCGAGTCCCGCAAACTGCCCGGGCAGGAGAAGGTCGACGTCTTCACCGGCGAGGGCAAGGTCTCCTACGTCGCTCCCGGTGACGTCCTGTTCGACACCGACAAGGCCACGATCCGTCCGGATGCGGCCAAGGCGCTGCACGCGATCGCGGTGAAGATCAAGGGAGAACATCCGGGCGCGAAGCTCCGGGTCGAGGGGCACACCGACGACCGCGGTGACGCGACGTACGGACTGCGGCTGTCCGAACGGCGGGCCCAGGCGGTCGCGCAGTACCTGATCAGGACCGAGCACTTCGCGGCGGCGCAGATCACCACCAAAGGTTTCGGGGAGACCGCTCCGGCCGTTCCGAACACCTCGGATGCCAATCGGCAGAAAAACCGCCGGGTGGTCATCACCGTCGCCGCCGGGTAAGGCTTGCCTGGCAATTACGGACGGTGCCAAACGTGCGTTTCAAACGCGGTCTGGATTGTCGGGCGAAGTCTCATTTCTTCGTGGTTCGGTCCACTGGGTGAACGACCGGTTGAGCGTAATCAGGACCGACGTAGTCTGGATTGTCATGAGCCCCGGGATCATCGTGCTGGTCAGTGCCGTCGCCCTCGGCGTCGTACTGAGCGTGCTGAAGTCCCGGTTCGACGGCCGGTTCCGTGGCACCCGCGCGGTGCGGGCAGCCGGCGCGGCCGGTGAGAAGGAAGCAGTGGACGACGCGACAGCGGCAGCCGGCCGGATCTCGGCCGCGGACCTCGGGACCGGGCTCGGCGAGCGGGCCACCATGCTCCAGTTCTCGTCCGCGTTCTGCGCGCCGTGCCGGGCCACCCGGCGGACGCTCGTCGAGGTCGAGGCGATGGTCCCCGGCGTGAAGCACATCGAGCTGGATGCGGAGTCGCACCTCGAGCTGGTCCGCCGGCTCGACATCATGCGGACGCCGACCGTGCTGGTGCTCGACGCGACCGGCGCGATCGTCACCCGCGCCAGCGGCCAGCCCCGCAAGGCCGACGTGATCGCCGCCCTGGGCACAGCCGTCGACGCCACCAGCCCGGCCGAGCGTTAGCCCCAATTGGCGGCTTGGCCCAGCGGTAAGTGATGCTTTGGCGATGAGCTTCCCGGCCGGCTGGTACGACGATCCGCAGGACCCGACCCAGCAGAGGTACTGGGACGGCGGGTTCTGGACGGACTACCGCCGGCCCCGCGAGGGCCCGCCGCCGTACCAGGGCCAGTTCGGCCAACCGGTGCAGGACGAGCCTGGCCAGCAGGGATTCGGGCCGGGGCTCGGGCAGCCGGGGATGGGCCGGCAGGGGTACGGGCCGCAGGGCCATCCCCAGCAGGGGTTCGGCTACGGGCCGCGGGTGCCGTCGACGCCGGACGGCCAGGAACTCGCCGGCTGGTGGAAGCGGGTGGCGGCGCGGATCATCGACTCGATCATCGTGTTCGTGATCGGCCTGCCGTTCACCGGCTACTTCTACTACCGGTACATCCAGGCGATCAACGACAGCGACCTGTTCGCCACGCCTGCCGCGGGAACGACGCCGACCTTCGAGCTGCCGGTGGAGATCTACCAGTGGGTCATCCCGGCCTCGATCCTCGGCCTGCTGGTCGAGCTCGCCTACTCCTACTTCTTCCTGACCCGCACGGGCGCGACGCCTGGCAAGAAGGCGCTGGGGCTGAGCGTGCGGCTGCGCGCGGTCCCCGGCCCGCCGACCGGGTCGACCGTGCTCAAGCGCTGGGCCAGTACCAGCGTGTTCGGCTTCATCTGCGGCTGCCTGAGCCTGGTCGACGTGCTCTTCCCGCTCTGGGACGACAAGAAGCAGGCGCTGCACGACAAGATCGCCGATACCAACGTCGTGGTCGGGCCGCAGCAGCGCCGGTGAGTCCGACCAGCATGTGATCAGTTGTCTCACTGAGTGGGACCATTGCTGGTGGTCACTGATGGTTTCCGTACTCTCGGACCGTGGAGTACACGACATGGCTGACCAAGCGCAGGGCAGTGGACAACTGCCGCATGCGCTCGTCCCTGTGTCGTACCCACTGACCAGGCGGCGTCCCGAGCGCTCCGGAACCGGTAGCTGAGCACGGTTCCCAGTACGTCGCCTCCCGCAGCCCCGGGCGGGTCCGGCTCGAACCACCTCCTTCTCCGGGAGTCGTCATGTCCACTCCGGCGGCACAACAGCCCCAGGTCGACCCGCGCGGACTACGGTTCGCCGCGGCGCTGACCACCGTCGTGCTGGCACTGACCCTGATCCTGAACAACCCCTGGCCACTCGCGGTCCAGGCGGTCGTGTTCGCGATCTCGGTCGTCTTCGGCGTCCAGGCATCGCCGTACGGGCAGCTGTTCAAGCGGCTGGTCCGGCCCAGGCTGGGCCCACCCAAGGAACTGGAGGACGCGGCGCCGCCGCGGTTCGCGCAACTGGTCGGGCTGGTCTTCGCCGTCCTCGGCCTGATCGGCTACTTCGCCGGCGTCGAGGTGCTGGGCGTGGTCGCCACCGGGTTCGCCCTGGTCGCCGCGTTCGTGAACGCCGCCGTCGGGCTCTGCCTCGGCTGCGAGGCCTATCTGCTGATCCACCGCATTCGTACGCCATCCACCGCTACTACTTCTTAGGAGCAGCATCCATGAGCAGGGAATCCGCTCTTGTCTCGGCCGACTGGGTCGAGGAGCACAAGAACGACGCCAACGTGGTCCTCATCGAGGTCGACGAAGACGTATCGGCGTACGACGCCGGCCACATCGCCGGTGCGATCAAGCTGGACTGGAAGGACGACCTCCAGGACCAGGTCCGGCGTGACTTCGTCAACCAGGAGCAGTTCTCCGCGCTGCTGTCCGAGCGGGGCGTGAAGAACGACGACACCGTGGTGCTCTACGGCGGCAACAACAACTGGTTCGCTGCCTACGCGTACTGGTACTTCAAGCTGTACGGCCACGAGGACGTCCGCCTGCTCGACGGCGGCCGCAAGCGCTGGGAGCTGGACAGCCGCGAGCTGACCGACGAGGTCGTCAAGCGCGAGACCACCGAGTACCAGGCCAAGGAGCCGAACCTCGAGATCCGCGCCTTCCGCGACGAGGTCAAGGACGCCATCGGCGTCAAGAACCTGGTCGACGTGCGCAGCCCCGACGAGTACGCCGGCCGGCTGCTCGCCCCGGCGCACCTGCCGCAGGAGCAGGCCCAGCGGGCCGGGCACATCCCGACCGCCGTCAGCATCCCGTGGAGCAAGACCGCCAACGACGACGGCACCTTCCGCGTCGACGAGGAGCTGAAGACCCTGTACGCCGACGCCGGCGTGGACTTCGGCAAGGACACGATCGCGTACTGCCGGATCGGCGAGCGCTCGGCGCACAGCTGGTTCGTGCTGCACGAGATCCTCGGCCAGGAGAACGTGAAGAACTACGACGGTTCGTGGACCGAGTGGGGTTCGCTGGTCGGCGTACCGGTCGCTCTCGGCGACGAGCCAGGGAAGGCCTGACATGTGCGGAGCAACGAAGGGCGGCCTCGACCTCAAGGGCGTCGACGTCGACAAGGAAGCCGTGATCCAGGGCCAGGTACTGCGCGGCGAGGAGCCGGTCGGCGGCGCCTACGTGCGGCTGCTCGACTCCACTGGTGAGTTCACGGCCGAGGTACCGACCTCAGCCACCGGGCACTTCCGCTTCTTCGCGGCCCCCGGCACCTGGACGCTGCGCACCCTGGCCCCCAAGGCCGACCCGGTAGACCGCCAGGTGGTAGCCCAGTACGGCGAGGTGGCCGAGGTGGCCGTAGCCGTCTGACCTGCTATTTTGCTGACCCCGAAGGGCCCGTTAGCTTGCGCGACGGGCCCTTCGGCTCGCCTCGCTACGGGTAGGCCAGATAGTCGTTGTAGAACACGTCGTCCATGATGCCGTGGTACTGATCGTTGTTGCTGCCCACGCTCTTGGCGCCGAGTGTCACCTGCTGCCCGGCCGGGTTGACCACGTAGGCCGACGAGCCGAGGTCCTTGAAACCGGTCTTGGTGGTGTCGACGTAGATCTGGATCTCGGTGCTGGTGCGCTGGCAGGTGATCTTGTGCCAGTTGCCATCGGCAACTGTCACGGTGGAGTAGGCGACCTTGGCGTTCACGCCACCCGGCTCCACCACGACACAGCTCGGCGCGCCCTTCGGATAGCCGGTGTGCGGCGGGTCGATCTGCACTTTCCACTGGGACGTGTTCCACAGACCCTTCTGGAACAGATTCGAGCCCGCGGTGTCCGACAGCTCGGACAATGAGACCTTGGTCCACACGCCGTAGCTGAAGACCGCCGTCCCCGGATCGAGGTCCGTGGCCGTGGAGCCCGGACTGGTGATCATTGCCTCTGGGCAGGGTGCCGTCGTGCACATCGCCGGGAACTTCACGGCCTGTCCGATGCCGTCCCGGCCCGGTGTCACCGTGGTGATCTGACCGCCGTTCGACGTCGCCACCGTGCCGACATGGCCATGGCTGCTGTCGTCCACCACTGTCGTGACCACCGCGCTCGCGCTGTCGAACCGCCAGCGCAGCCGTTGTGAGGCCGCCATCGCCGGTGTGGCCAGCGCCGTTACGAGGCCGAGTGCGGCCAGCCCCACCAGTACGTTTCTTCGCAACATGGTTCCCCCTCGTTGCCGTTGTCGGATCCTTGGGACGCTAGCAACGGCGGTGCTTCCTGGCTGCGGTACAGGCCTGCAACTAGCTGCAATATCAGGGACTTTCGATGACTTCGATGTCACGGCCCGGGGTTACGCGCAAGATCTCGATTCTCACAGGGTGATGGATCAGGTAACGGTTTGATCTCGGAGAGGGAACATCTCGTTACCTACCGCAACCGGCTGAGTTGTGTCTGTGTCCTGGCCCGCTCACTAGGGTCACGTCATCACTCAGGGAGGAGGGGTCATGAGACCCCGCATCGGATACAAGAAGCTCGCTGCCGTCGGAGTTGCGGCGGTTGTCGGCGTAGCTTCGACGATCGCGCTGACCTCGGGTTCGGCGTCCGCCGCGCCGGTGTTTGGCTACAGCGGTTACTCGTTCGGCACCGGCATCGAGGCCGGCATCGTCCAGCACGGCCCGAACGTCGTCGCGCAGTTCAGCTGCACCACGGACTCGAGCGCGAAGGACCGCAACGATCTCGCCACCGCGAACATCAACAACCAGGCGATCGCGCAGACCGTCACCACCGACACGCACGCGTTCAACGACGCGCACGGCAACGGTGTGACCAGCAACGCGACCGCCGCCGACATCAAGGTCGGCAACCTGCTGCACCTGGTCGGCGCCAAGACCACCACCACGTCGGTCTACAAGAACGGCCAGCTGTCCTACACCGGCAACACCACCTTCGCCGCGGTGAAGATCGGTGGCGTCGTGGTTCCGTCGCTGCTGAAGCCGAGCCCGAACTTCAAGGTCGCCGTCCCGGGCCTGGGCTACGTCGTGCTGAACCGCGTGGGCGGCGTGAAGACCAGCGCCGGCATCTACTCGTACGCGCAGGCCGTCGTGCTGCACGCGAACGTGAAGAACAAGTACATCCCCGAGGGTGTCGACGTCGCGGTCCTGAAGACCCGCGCCGAGATCACCAAGCCGGCCACGGCCATGGTGACGGGTGACGCGTACGGCTCGACCGTCCAGGTCGACAAGCTGGTCACGTCGGGCAAGACCTCCTACCAGGCCACCTGCCAGGGCACGGAAGGAAAGACGATCAAGAACTCGATCGCCGGTATCGAGATCCCGAAGGTCGCCTCCGTGGGCGCGATCTACACCACGAAGAACGGCTACATGGGTACCGAGAAGTCGGCCGTCAACTTCACCTCGCACATCGCGGGCGTGCGGGTCGGCAGCCTGCGGGTCGGTGCGATCGAGTCGTCGGCTTCCGCCTGGAAGACCAAGGACGGCAAGGTCGGCATCCACTCCTCCTCGAGCGTCGCCTCGATCCAGGTCGGCAACAAGACCTACCAGGTCGCGACCGGCCCGAATGCAGTACTGGACATCCCCGGTGTCGCCAAGCTGACCTTCAACCAGGTCGTGCGTCAGAGCCGGTACGTGTCCGTCAACGCCCTGGTGATCGACGTCTACAGCTTGAACACCAAGGTTGTCCTCGGCCACTCGGCCGCCGGTGTGATCGGCTGATCCAGCCACCACACCACCACCTCGCTGAGCCGAACCTCACCGATTCAGCCAGGTAGCTCCAGGACCCCCGGGTCCGGATCCTCGAGATCCGGCCGGGGGTTCTGTCTGTCCGGGATCAGGCGTCGAGGTCCGGTACCGGGGTCGGGGCCAGGCACCTGCGTCAGGCGTCGAGGATGAGGGTGACCGGGCCGTCGTTGACCAGACAGACCTGCATGTCGGCGCCGAAGCGGCCGCGCTCCACCTTGGCGCCGAGCGCTTCCAGGGCGGCGCAGAACGAGTCGTACAGGGGTTCCGAGACGGGACCGGGTGCCGCGGCGCTCCACGACGGGCGGCGCCCCTTGCGGGTGTCGGCGTACAGGGTGAACTGGCTGATGGCGAGCATCGGCGCCTGCTCGTCGGCGCAGGAGCGCTCGTCGTGCAGGATCCGCAGGGTCCAGATCTTCGCGGCCAGCGCGGCGGCCTTCTCGGGGGTGTCGTCGTGGGTGACGCCGAGCAGGACCAGCAATCCGGGTTGGCCGATCGCGCCGACCACCTCACCCTCAACGCTGACCGATGCCTGACTGACCCGCTGCACTACTGCTCTCATGGTCCCATCCTGCCGTGCCGGAGATCGTCCGGTAATCGAGCCCGTCCGCCGCCAAATGTCCCGTTTTGAGTGCTGATCTGGCACGATTCGTTCATGACGTCGACGTTGATCACCGTTGCTCCCACTGGCGCCGAGACCGCTAAGGCGGACTGTCCGGCGCTGCCCACGACGCTCGAAGAGCTGGTTGAGACGGCTAAGCGGTGTGAGGCGGCGGGGGCCGCGATGATCCACATTCACATCCGCGACGGGGAGCACCGGCCGACGCTGGACCTCGGGCGGCTGACCGAGACGGTGAGCGCGGTGCGGGAGAACACCGCGCTGATCGTCCAGCTGTCAACCGGTGGTGCCGTGACGGACCCGTTCGAGCACCGGCTGCGGGTGCTGGACGCGGCGCCGGACTCGTGTTCGCTGACGATGGGCACAGTCAACTTCGGTGACGACGTGTTCATGAACCCGTGGCCGTTCGTCACGGAGCTGTACCAGCTCACGCAGGAGCGGGAGGTGGTACCGGAGTTCGAGCTGTTCGACCTCGGACACGTGGCGGCGCTGGGGCGGCTGCTGGACAAGTACGGGCTGCCCTATGGCGGCAAGGTGCACTGTGACCTGGTGATGGGCGTCCCGGGTGGCATGCCCGGTACTACGAACGCACTGGTTGCCGCAGTCAACGGTCTCCCCGCGGGCGTCACGTCCTGGTCGGCCACGGGCGTCGGCCGTACGACGCTGCCGGTCGCGCTGGCCGCGCTGTCGATGGGCGGCCACCTGCGGGTCGGCATGGAGGACACCCTCACGTTGGCCAAGGGGCAACCGGTCACCCACAACGCCGAACTGGTCGAGCGCGCCGCCACCATCGCCGCGCTGGCTCAGCGCCCGCCGCTGTCCCCCGACGAGGCGCGCGTCCTCTTGAACATCAAGCGCCGTCCCTGAATCACGGCGATCACCACACCGACGACCACAATCGTGGCCTCCAGCAACAACCAGTCCCTGAAGTAGTCCCGCGGCAACACCGTCGGATTGACCCCTTTCCCTTGCCTGATCAACAAGGGAATCGCCACCACCGTCGTCACGCCGACATACAGCAACATCGCCCGCACAACCCCCACAACCCGATGCCGCCCAGGCCCCATCGACCACCGGGTCAGCAACCACCCGGCGCCGACCGTCAACGGCACCAGGATGAAGTCGTCAGTCACCACAGCTCCACCCAGCCACAACGGCAGCCGGATCAAAGCATCGACGCTGACGGCCTGCAGCAGGAGCCGCAACCCCCACAGCCCGAAGCCGACGCCCAGAGCGCCCATACCTGCTCTGATCCAGCGGGTCATGTGAGTACCTCCAGGTGGTGGACCCATTTGGTTTGCAGGACGCCGGGGCGGTTGGGGGCGATGATGCGGGCCGGGTAGCCGTGGTCCAGGTCCAGGTTGGTTCCGTTGAGGCGGAGCGCGAGCAGGGTCAAGGGGTCTTCGGCGAACTGTGAAGGCAGCTGGCTGGTGGCGTAGAAGCCGCCCTTTTCCATCGAGACGACTCGGAGGTGGGAGCCGGGTGGGGCGCCGCAGAGTTTGAGGAGGTCCTGGATGCGGATGCCTTCCCAGTGGGCGCCTTGGCTCCAGCCTTCCACGCAGGCGATCGGGAGGGCTGAGTGGCTTTGGGGGAGAGCGCGGAGTTCGTCCAGGGAGTAGGAGAGTTGGGTCGGGCCTTTGACGGTGAAGCGCCAGGTGGCGTCGACGGGGAGTACGCCGGCGGCCTCGGCGGTTCGGTTGACGGGGAGGCCTTGGGGGCCGATGTTGGGTTTGCGCGGAGCCAGTACGGCGATCGGGCCGAACGCCGGTACGGATTGGCCGATCGACGCGATGCCGACGAGGGAGGCGGCGCCGGCGACGGTGCGGAAGAGACCGCGACGACTCAGCCCGGTGATTGCCGGCGGCAACGAGTCGGGCTGGTTCGGTACCGGCGTGCGGGCGGGGTCGTGCGGTACCGGCGTACGGTCGGCGGGGGTGCGGCGCCAGTTGGCGATGATGAGGGGCAGCTTGACCGCGAGGTGGACGAGCAGCGCGCCGATGATGATCCAGGCGAGGGCGTAGTGCGTTTCCTTGAAGGGGAACGGCCACGGGTACCACTGCAGCGTGTTGAGGAAGCCGATGAACAGCTCCAGCGCCACCGCCGACACCAGCACGAGGATCGAACCGCGTTCGAGCACGGTGCCGATGGCCTTGCGGCTCGGCGGCCAGGGGAGCTTGGCGAACAGCTTCGGATAGACCGTCCAGAGTTTCGCCAGCAGCAGCGGGACCGAGACGATCCCGCTCAGCACGTGCAGGCCCTGCGTCACGCGGTACAGGGAGGCCGGCCGGCTGGGGATCACGAGCCAGCCCGGCGTCGCCTGCTGGAAATGGCTGAACAGGCCGGTCAGGAAGCAGATCGTGATCGCCACCCCGAGCCAGCGCCCGAGCACGACGGCCACGCGGGGATGATGCAACGGCGACGAGAACGACTCCTCGGTCGGCGGCTGCGGCAACTGCGGCAACTTCATGCTTCTCATCAGAACGCAGAATTCGCCCACCCAGCGCCCGCCTCCGCTTACTGCTCGCGAACGCCCGTTCCGTACGCCGTACCGCCGCTTACGGCTCGCCTACAACACCCGCTGTCCACAGGCTGGGGCTTGCATCCGAGCGAGATGCCACCCCTTCGCTCTAGGCTGAGCAGGTTCGAGTGAAGGGAGCGGGACAGGTGAGGACGCAGCAGCGGTCGTCGGACGATGACGAGCGCGCTCTGGCCGATCTTGCGGAGGTGTCCGACTGGAAGCGCGTCTGGGGCCCGCCCGAGACCGGGCTGGACGCGATCCGCACGCTGGTGTCGCGCGTCTCCGCCGCTACCGGCTGGCGTCCCTGGGCTCCCGGCAACATCGACCCGAACCGCTACACCTGGGGCCTCGTCACTCCGCGC
Source organism: Kribbella sp. NPDC051620 (assembly GCF_044453825.1). NCBI lineage: Bacteria > Bacillati > Actinomycetota > Actinomycetes > Propionibacteriales > Kribbellaceae > Kribbella > Kribbella sp. NPDC051620. The sequence continues at coordinate 38,823 of NZ_JBITDB010000007.1, read as the reverse complement.
CGGACCGTGATGCTGGTGCTGCCGGACGCGGTACTCCCGGACAGCCCGCGCAGTGGCTGGTCGGCGTACGAGATCGGTCCTGATGAGGTCGGCGAGGCTGAGGACGGCCTCGACGACCGGTGGCCCGACCAGCTCGAGCTGGCCCGGCGGCACTGGGGTCAACCGGTCTTCGTCGGACCGGGCACCGATCCGCGGATACCGCTGGAATGGCGCGGCCGGCGCCGTCATCTGGCAGTCTGGTTGCGGCCCGGCGCCGAGATGCACCTGTACGCGACCCAACCCCAGGCCGACCCGGCAGGAACCAGCGCCGGCTTCGGGTACTCCGTCTATGCGAGCGAGGTGGCCTGATGGCGTCGATCGAAGAAGACATGCTCCGGGATGTCTACCAGGTGTTCCGGAAGATCGCGGCCAAGCATCTCCGCAAGCGTAGTCCCAGCATGTCTCAGCGGATGCAGCAGGCGCGGGCGCGGCAGCAGGCGCAGTTGCTCGAGGCGTTGCGGGAGCAGGAGTACCGCTCCCTGGTCGAGGACATGCAGAACGAGCGACGGCACAACCCGGAGTACGCGAGTGCGCTCGACGGGCTGTCCGACGCGGAGCGCACCCAGCGGGTCGAGGCTGAGGCGCGCTGGCAGCAGGACCAGCGCGACCGGATGGACAACGACCCGAACTTGACGCCGGACGACATCCAGCGTGAGGTCGACCGCGACCTCGACGGCAATGGGCTCGACGATCCTGAGGACCGGCGGCGGGAGGCGGAGGACTTCGAGCGCAACGTCGTCGACCGGGACGGCAACGGTGAGGTCGACGCGGTCGAGCAGCGGCAAGCGCAGCAGGAAGCGCGCGATGCGGAGGCACGTCGGCAGCAGGAGCAGGAGCGCGCGACCGAGCAGCGCGAATCCGAGGAGGCTCGCGGTGGCGACGTCGTACCGGCCGCTGCCGCCGCTGGAGCGACCGCTGTCGCGGCGGACGAGATCCTGGACGAGGTCGAGGAGCGGCGGGTCGAGGAGCAACAGAGCGAGGACCAGCAGGTCGAGGACCAGGAACAGGACCAGCTGCTCGACGGGGACGGTGCCGCGCCGGAGGTGATCGGCGAGACGGAGGCCGAGGCGGCCGACCGGCAACAGGCGACGGATTCTCAGGAGCAGTCGACGGATTCGCAGTACGTCGACCAGGACGGTGCCGCGCCGGAGGTGATCGGCGAGACCGAGGCCGAGCGTTCCGACCGGCTCGCGGAGCCCGAGGCCTCGCAGGACGACCGTCTGCTGGATGAGGACGGTGCCGCGCCCGCGGTGATCGGCGAGGACGCCCAGCAGGCCCAGCAGGAGCAGGACGATCGGCTCCTGGACGAGGACGGCGCTGCGCCGGCGGTGATCGGTGAGGACGCCCAGCAGGTCCAGCAGGAGCAGGACGATCGGCTCCTGGATGAGGATGGGGCGGCGCCGGCGGTCATCGGAGAAGACGCGCAGCAGGTTCAGCAGGAGCAGGACGGGTTGGACCAGGAGCGGGCAGAGCGGGACGGGCTCGAGCAGGACGGCACTGAGCCGGGTGCGGTAGAGCAGGACAGGACTGCGCCGGGTGGGGTGGAGCAGGACGGGGGTGAGCGGGAGCGGCGGGAAGAGCAGGTTCAACCGGGGGAGGCTGGGCCTCAGCCGGGGCTGAAGACTGGGGGAGATCAGGCTGCGGCGGCCGATCAGGAGGCGCAGAACGAGCAGCGCGGGCCGGACTACGTCGAGACCACCTTGGAGCAGGCGCGGTCGGAGAACGGCCCGAACGGTCAAGGCGAGCAGAACGGTCAGCGGCCGGGGATGTCGCAGGACGAGATGGACAAGTTGCGAGGACTCCAGGGTGGGCAGGCCGAGGCCGCCGCGGCGACCCGGCCACGCACCGGCGAGCCCGTCGAGGTTGGCGCAGGCGGTAAGAACCCGGGTGCCCGCGCAGCCGAACTCCGAGCCGACAAGGGCAGCCGCCGAGACGGCCCAGGCGTGGGCGAGTAGTCACCCAACCCAGAAGCGGTGTACGGGGCTAGTAGACGATTGCTTGGGTGTTTTCGGTGAGGATTTCTTCGGTGAAGGCGGGAGCGCCGGCTATGCGGGTGTTGGGGAGCAGGTCGGGCTCGGTGAGGTTGCGGCGTTTGGCGCATTGGGTGCAGACCGTCAGTTGACCGCCGGCTAGGACGGCGGCCAGGAGGTCGGCGGCGGGGGCTGCGTGGGGCAGCTCGAAGGCCTCGGCGCGGCCGGGGACGGCGAACCAGACAGCCTCTCCGGTGAGCCAGAGGGAGACTTGGGCGCCAGAGGCCACAGCGGTGGCGGCGACTGTCAGGGCTTGGTTGGCGCGCTCCGGTTCATCGGCGCCTGCGGTCAGCTTGATCACCAGCGTGCGGGACATCACGCCACCGTAGCTCAGACCGCCGTCGCCATCCCCTAGACTGACAAACGTGCTACACGTCATCTTCACGACCCTGCTGGTGCTCGTCACCGTGTTCATGGGCTGGTTCTCGGCGTTCGTCGTCTACCGGCTGTACCGCGGCCACGCGGCGAACTGAGGCGGACCGGTGGCGTTCGAGATCCCGCAGGACCTGCACCCCGACCTGATGCCGCTCGCCTGGCTGCTCGGCCGGTGGGAGGGCCGCGGTCACGGTGACTACCCGACGATCGAGAAGTTCGAGTTCGGCCAGCAGATCGACTTCAGCCACAACGGCAAGCCGTTCCTGCACTACGTCAGCCAGACCTTCGTGGTCGGCGAGGACGGCAAGCGCGAGCGTCCGCTGGCGATGGAGACCGGGTTCTGGCGGCCGAAGCCGGACGGCAAGCTCGAGGTCGTGATGGCCCACCCGACCGGCTTCGCCGAGGTCTGGTACGGCGAGATCGACGGCGCCAAGATCGAGATGCGCACCGACGTGATCGCCCGCACCGTCACGGCCAAAGAGGTCAACGCCGGCCACCGCCTCTACGGCCTGGTCAAGGGCGAGCTCCTCTGGGCCTATGACATGGCCGCCGAAGGCCTCCCCCTCCAGCCCCACCTCTGGGCCACGCTCGTCCGGGTCTAGCTCTCCGACACCCAGGAGTACTCGACCTTCGGCCGTCCGCTGCGCCCGTCGTAGCGTTGGGTCCGCAACGCCTGGCCCTGGTCGGCCAGGTGTTCCAGGTAGCGCCGGGCCGTGATCCGGGACGTACCGATCGAGGATGCGACCTCCTCGGCGGTCCAGCCCTCTCGGTCGCCGAGCAGCGTCACCACGCGGTCCAGTACGGAGCCCGCCAAGCCCTTGGGTACCGACGAACTGGTTGCCGGATGCAACAACCGGTCGACCTCGTCCTGATCCGCGACCACCTGGCCGGACTCCGCCGCGCGCCGTTGCCGCGCGTAGGCGGTGAGCCGATCCCTCAACGTTTCAAAGGCAAACGGCTTCAGCACATACTGCACGACACCGATCCGAGCAGCGGCCTGTACGGCGGCCACCTCGCGAGCAGCCGTCACCGCGACCACGTCAGTTTGGTTGCCAGCAGCACGCATTCGCCGTACGACGTCCAGCCCGTGCCCGTCCGGCAGGTTCATGTCGAGCAGCACGAGATCGACCTGCTCCTGGCTCAACACGTGCAGGGCGCGGGCCGCAGTACCGGCGAGACCGATGCAGACGAACCCCGGCAGCCGATCGACGTACACCCGATGCGCCTCGGCCGCGACCGGGTCGTCTTCAACCACAAGCACCCGCAGATCAGGCACTAGCACTCACCGCCCGCGGCAACCGCACCCGGACGGTCAACGCCGGTACGTCGTCCAGCTCGGAATCCGGGTCGACCATCAACGTCCCCTGCCAGCGCTCGACGGTACTGCGGACCAGCACCAGCCCCAACCCATGACCCGGCTCGGCCTTCGTCGTCCAGCCCCGGTCGAACATCCGCGCCAACTCGGTCGCCCCCAGCTCGGCGCCGGTGTTCGTCACCGCGAGGTCGATGTACTCAGCGCTCGTCGATGCTTTCAGCTCGACCCGCCGTGGCGCGGTACCGCCGCGCGCTGCCTCGACCGCGTTGTCGAGCAGGTTGCCGACCACGGTGACGATGTCCTGGGCGGGCAGCCTCGTGTGCAGCGCTTCGGAGCCGAGCTCGAGCGTGAGCAGCACGCCGCGTTCCTGCGCCTGCGCGAGTTTGGCGAGCAGCAGCGACGCGAGCACCGGATCGCCGACCGTGCCGACGACGCGATCGGTCATCGCCTGGGCCAGCTGCAGTTCGGAGACGGCGAACTCCCGCGCGCGTTCGGGCCGGCCGATCTCGATCAGGCTGACGACGGTGTGCAAGCGGTTCGATGCCTCGTGATTCTGCGCCTGCAGCGATTCGGCCAGGCTGCGTACCGCGTCCAGTTCGCCAAGCAGGGCTTGCAGTTGGGTGTGATCCCGCAGCGTGACGATGCGGCCGGAGCGGGCGGGTTGCTGGTTGACCACGACGACGCCGAGCGCGCCGAGGTGCAGTTCGTCGTACGCCGTCCGGCCGGCGCGCAAGAGACTCGAGAGCGTCGCCGGCAGGTGAAGGTCGTCGACCGTCGTACCGGGTGAGACGTTGCGCAGGCCGAGCAATCGGCGCGCCTCGTCGTTGACCAGCTGGACCTGGCCGTGCGAGTCGATCAGGATCAGGCCTTCGCGCGCTGCCCGGAGTACACCCTCGTAGAAGTCGAGCATCCAGGCCAGCGCCTGCGTCCCGATCCCACGGGTGGTGTGCCGGACCCGCCAGCTGACCAGCGCGTTGCCGGCCACCGCCACCCCGAGCAGCAGGCTGGCGACGCCGAGCATCGAGCGCAGCTCCAGCTGGATCAGGTCACCCCAACCGGTTGGCGTGATCCCGGCCGCGGCGGCGTCCCGATCGGCCTGGGTCCGGGAGTGGGCGAGCAGCACGATCCAGACCAGCACGATCATCACCGAGACCGTGGCCGTCTGCAGCCAGAACACCTGGCGGCGCAGCTCCCACGGACGGTCTCTCATACGCGCCATTCTCCACACCACTGCCCCAACTGGCATGCCGCGTGCCTTGCCGAGGGATTCGGTCGCGAACGATATGAACGAAATGCGCAGTTGTCCTGTGCGTCACGTCACAGTTACTCAGAACCCGCCCGCCCGGCAAATCAGGAGTCCCACCATGGCGAGCCCCACCGCACCCCGACCGACTCCGGTTCGCAACGACCGGACCCACTTCCTCTACATCGCCGTCATCGTCGCCGTTCTGCTCGGCATCGGCGTCGGTTTCATCTTCCCGGACTTCGCGATCGAGCTGAAACCGCTCGGCACCGGGTTCGTGAACCTGATCAAGATGATGATCAGCCCGATCATCTTCTGCACCCTGGTGCTCGGCATCGGGTCGGTCCGCCAAGCCGCCAGCGTCGGCAAGGTCGGAGGTCTCGCGCTCGGCTACTTCCTGGTGATGTCGACGGTCGCGCTGGCCATCGGGCTGGTCGTCGGCAACCTGGTCCAGCCGGGTTCCGGCCTCAACCTCACCGAGAAGCTGCGCGACGCCGGCCAGAAGCAGGCCGCGGGCGCGCACGAAGGTACGACGGACTTCCTGCTCGGCATCATCCCGAAGACGATCGTCTCGTCGCTGACCGAGGGCCAGGTGCTGCAGACCGTCCTGGTCGCCTTGCTGGTCGGGTTCGCGCTGCAGGCGATGGGCTCGAAGGGGCAGCCGGTGCTGGACGGCATCGGCCACATCCAGCGGCTGGTCTTCAAGGTGCTGTCGATGATCATGTGGGCGGCGCCGGTCGGTGCCTTCGGCGCGATCGCCGCGGTGGTCGGAGCGGCCGGCAGCACCGCGCTGGTCAGCCTGCTGAAGATCATGCTGGCCTTCTACATCACCTGTCTGCTGTTCGTGATCGTCATCCTCGGCACCATCCTGCGGGTCGTCACGGGGCTGTCGATCTTCCAGCTGCTCAAGTACCTGGGCCGTGAGTTCCTGCTGATCGTGTCGACCTCGTCGTCGGAGACCGCGCTGCCGCGGCTGATCGGCAAGATGGAGCATCTCGGCGTCGACAAGTCGGTCGTCGGCATCACCGTGCCGACCGGTTACTCGTTCAACCTGGACGGCACCGCGATCTACCTGACGATGGCGTCGCTGTTCATCGCCGAGGCGATGGACCAGCCGTTCTCGATCGGTCAGCAGATCTCCCTGCTGGCGTTCATGATCCTGGCCTCCAAGGGCGCCGCGGGCGTCACCGGAGCGGGGCTCGCGACGCTGGCCGGCGGCCTGCAGTCGCACCGGCCGGAGCTGGTCGACGGCGTCGGCCTGATCGTCGGCATCGACCGGTTCATGTCCGAGGCCCGGGCGCTGACGAACTTCGCCGGCAACGCGGTCGCCACGGTCCTGGTCGGTCACTGGACGGGCGGGTTCGACAAGGAACAGGCCCGCCAGGTGTTCTCCGGTGAGGACCCGTTCGACGAGGTCGCCTTCGCCGCCGGCGACACCCACGCGGGCGACGTACAGGAAGACAGCCCCCCGGCCGTCACCACCGGCACTGCCCACTGACCATCTGTCCCACCCCTCCACGCTGCCCGTCAGCTCCCAACCGTCTGGGAGCCGACGGGCAGCGTGCCTTATTTACCGTTGAGCATCTCTACAACGGGAGCGAGCTCTTCGAGGTAGTCGGTGTTGACGGTGATGTACGACGCTCCGAACTCGTCCCGGCGGCGCTGGAGTTCGTCGGCCATCTCCTGTGGGGTGCCGCGGAGCAGCATCAGCGAGTCGCTCTTCTCCAGCTCGGCGGGGTCGAGGCCGGTCGCCTGCTTGCTCCACGGGGGCAGTTCGGTGGTACCGGCGGCGAAGAGGTTCATCGCCAGCTCGATGTGGTCCGCCCGCGGGCCGGCCAGCTCGCGGAGCTCCTGGGCGAGCTGCCGCATCTCCTCGCGCGGTGCCGTCGCGGGCTTGGCCAGCGAGACGATGTCGGCGCGGGCGGCGGCCAGTGCGAGCGACTTCGGCCCTCCGGACGCGAGCATGATCGGGGTGTGCTTGTCGCCGTCCAGCTTCGCCAACTGGTCCAGCGTCTCGGTCACCTGGTCCCGGCGCTCCTTGGCCGTTCCCCAGGGCAGGCCGACCTCGTTGACCTGCTGCTCGGCCTGGGGGCGGCCGGTGCCGATACCGAAGTCGAAGCGGCCGTCGGTCAGCACAGAGAGCGTGTGCGCGTCCCAGGCGGCTGTACGAGCCGGTCGGAGGGGTGCGGCCGCTACGAAGGTCCCGACGCGGATGTCGGCGACAGTGGCGGCTACTGCGAGCGTGGGGAACGGTGACAGCAGCTGCAGGCCGTCCGGCATCAGCACTGTCGAGTACCCGAGGCCGGCGGCCCGGCGTACGGTCTGCTTCCACTCCTCGGCGCCGCGATTCGCACTGCCCACCACACCGAACCGGAATGCCCTGCTGGTCATCGTCGTCTCCTCTCGCTTTGGTAGTACCAGCGTCGCGGACCGTGGTGTTGTCCACATCCCACAGCGGGAGGCAGTCGGTGTACGCCGATGGACGTACTCTGGTGACATGTCACTGACGCGTAGCCCTCTGCTGGACCTCCCAGGCGCGGTCGAGGCCGACGGGCTGGACGCTGGGGTTGCCGCGCACTACGGCTCCGACCTGCGCGAGCAGCGGGCCCTGGTTGCGGGCAAGGGCTTCGTGGACCTCTCCCACCGCGACGTGGTCACCATCACCGGCCCGGACCGCCTCACCTGGCTGCACGCAATCACCAGCCAGTACTTCGAGGGCCTACGCCCGGGCACCTCCACCACAGCCCTCCTGCTGTCGCCCACGGGGCACGTAGAGCACGCCATGTACGGCGTAGACGACGGCGAAACCTTCTGGCTCCACACCGAGCCGGGCGCCGCCGCCCCCCTCGTCGAGTGGCTCCAAAAGATGGTCTTCATGTCCCGGGTAGAGATCAAGGACGTGAAGGACGACTACGCCATCGTGTGGCGGCCCGGTCCCGCACCCGTGGGCGCGGTGCCGGGCGAAGCCTCGGCCCCCGGGCTGGGCGACGCCTCCGCTCCCACCACCGCCGCGACAGCGGCGCAGCCGCTGGCGCGGGCGGGAGACGACTCGCTCGGCGGGCACGAGCTCTTCCTCCCTCGGGGAGACCTCTCGGCCTTCGCCGAGCAGGCCGGTCCGCCGGCTGGCGTCTGGGCATACGAGGCCTTGCGGATTGAGGCAGGGGCTCCGCGGCTTGGGATGGACATGGATGAGCGGGCCATCCCGAACGAGCTCGGGTGGCTTGGTGTTGGGGTGCATCTGGACAAGGGCTGTTATCGCGGGCAGGAGACGGTGGCTCGGGTGCACAACCTGGGGCGGCCGCCGCGGCGGCTGGTCCGGCTGCATCTGGATGGGTCTGTCGACCACCTGCCGGCGCACGGGTACGCCGTACGAGTGGGGGAGAAGCAGGTCGGGTTCATCGGATCCGCGGCGCGTCACCACGAGTACGGGCCGATCGCGCTCGCGCTGATCAAGCGCAACGTGGACCCAGAAGCAGTGCTCGAGGTCGTCGCCGAGGACCAGCCGACGGTCACCGCCACGCAGGAGCTGCTCGTCGACCCTGAAGTCGGTCTGCACGTGCGCGCCCGTCTGTGAGCCGGATCATCTCCTATCCGGCTGTTTGCACCTGACCTCCGAGCCGTACAGTTTCAGCCGTGACCGAACCTGTGATCCTGGCCGACGTCGTCCGCAGCGGTTTCGTCGAGGGCCATCACCGCGGCTCCGTCGTGGTGACCGCGCCCGACGGCTCCGTCGAGTGGTCGGCCGGCGTGATCGACGAGCCGATGTTCCCGCGCTCGTCCAACAAGCCGATGCAGGCCCTCGGCATGCTCCGCAACGGCCTGGAGCTCGACGGCGAGCTACTCGCGCTGGCTGGCGCGTCGCACTCGGGCGAGTCCTTCCACCTGGACGGCGTACGCCGGATCCTCGCGGGCGCGGGCCTCGACGAGTCGGCCCTGCGCACGCCTCCGGCGTACCCGATCGACGACCAGGCCCGCGACGAGTGGGTCCGCGCCGGCCACGGCCTGGACCGCATCACCATGAACTGCTCCGGCAAGCACGCCGCGATGCTGGCCACCTGCGTAGCCAACAACTGGCCGTACCACGACGACGCCGCCGCGAACGGCGCCGAGTGGGGCGCGAACGACTACCGCTCCCCGAACCACCCGCTGCAAAAGGCGATCCGTACCGCCGTCGAGGACTCGGCCGGCGAAAAGGTCTCCTACGTAGCCGTCGACGGCTGCGGCGCCCCCATCCTCGCCATCACCCTCTCCGGCCTCGCCCGCTCCTTCGGCCTCTTCGCCTCGGCCTCCGCCGACACCCTCGAAGGCCGCGTGGCCAACGCCTTCCGCGCCCACCCCGAGTACGCCAGCGGGAGTAGGCGCGACGAGTCCGCCCTGATGCACGCCATCCCCGGCCTCTTCTGCAAGGCCGGCGCCGAGAGCGTCTACGCGGTCGGTCTCGCCGATGGCCGTGGCCTGGCAGTGAAGATCGACGACGGTACTCCGCGCGCCCGCGCCGTGGTGATGGCCGCGACGCTGCAGAAGCTCGGCGTCGACCACGAGGAGATCACCAAGCAGACCCGCTCCCCGCTCTACGGCGGCGGCATCGAGGTCGGCGCAGTACAGCCGCATCCCAAAGCCTTCGCCTGATCGTCCGCTACTCGGCGTAGTGAGCGGCCTCACGTCGGGTCTGCTTGCAATTGCAAGCACCTGCTAGCACCATGGACGTATGGCCAGGTTGAGTGATCGTGCGGCGGGTGCTGTGGGTTCGGTGGGGGAGTACCTCGCTGAGCAGCGCCGGCATGCGCAGTTGTCGTTGCGGCAACTGTCCGACCTGGCCGGGGTGTCCAACCCGTACCTGAGTCAGATCGAGCGTGGGCTGCGCAAGCCGTCCGCGGATGTCCTGCAGCAGTTGGCGAAAGCCCTGCGGATCTCGGCCGAGACGCTGTACGTACGGGCCGGCATCCTCGATCCGGACGAGAGCGAGGGCGGCGCCCGGCGTACGCCGGGAGTGGTCGACGCGGTACTGCTCGACCCTGCCCTGAACGAGCGGCAGAAGCGTGTGCTGCTCGACGTGTACGCCTCGTTCGTCCGTGAGAACACGCCCGAAGAGCCCATACCGGCCAAAAAGACCCCTGCAACAAAACGTACGACCCCGCTGAACAAAAAAACCTCACGAGGAGATGCCTGATGGCAACCCGTACCCCCGTCACGCCCCTGTACGCGATCGCCGGCGCCGGCGACCTGGCCGTGGAGAAGTTCCGCGCGGTCAGCGAGGACGTCACCACCCGGTTCGCGAAGCTGGACCAGAAGACCCTGCAGTCGTCCCTGCAGACCGAGCTGACCAAGCGTCAGGCCGAGCTGAGCAAGCGCCTCGAGGTGCTCGCCGCCGAGGCCAAGACGGTGCCGGCCAAGCTGCGTGAGCTGCCGTCGGTCGCGCAGGCCGGGCTGACCACCGTGCTCGGCCAGGCCGAGGAGACCTACGAGGACCTCGCCGGTCGCGGCAAGGAGCTGGTCACCCGGATCCGCAGCCAGAAGGCCACCGAGGACCTGGTCGCCCAGGCCAAGACCACGGTGAGCAAGGCCAAGGCCACCCGCACCACTGCGAAGAAGACCGCCGGCACCGCCACCCGCAACGTCAAGGCGACCGCGACCAGCGCCCGCAAGACGGCCGCGAAGGCCACCAAGGCTGCCGAGGCGGCCGCCGAGAAGGTCGGCGACTGAGAGTAGCCTCTCGGCTCTGCGTAGTACGGGTGGTCCTGATCCGGGTTCGACGGATCGTGGGCCACCCGTGCCTGCGTTAGGCTCGTTGCATGCTCGCACTCGCCACGTTCCAGAACCTGTTCCCCGGGTTCATTGGTCCCATCAACGTGATCTGGTGGATCGTGCTGGGTCTGAAGCTGGTCGCCCTGGTCGATGCGGCCTTCCGGCCACGGGCGGTGTTCGTCGCCGCCGACAAGCTGACCAAGCCCGGCTGGGTGCTGATCCTGTCGGCGTTCACGCTGTCACAGATCTTCCAGGGCGGCTGGCTGAGCTTCTTCGGCCTGATCGGTATCGTCGCCGCCGGCGTCTACCTGGTGGACGCTCGTCCCGCACTGCGGGCGGCCTCCGGCCGGGGCCGCGGCGGCTGGGGAATCAGGCGTCGCCGGGGTCCCCGCCCGCTCTAGTACCAGTTACGAGCGGTAGACGATCACCTTGTCGCCGACGTGCACCTCGTCGAAGAGGATCTTGATCTTCGCCAGGTCGCGGACGTTGACGCAGCCGTGCGAAGCGCCGTTGTACCCACGGGCGGCGAAGTCCGACGAGTAGTGCACGGCCTGGCCGCCGCTGAAGAACATCGCGAACGGCATCTTCGAGTCGTACAGCTTCGAGACGTGGTTGCGGCTCTTCCAGCCGACCGTGAAGCCGCCCTCGCGGGTCGCCGTCTTCTGCGCGCCGAACCGGACGTCCAGCTGCATCTTCACGACGCCGTTCACCACGTACCGCAGTTTGCGGGTGGTCTTGTCGATGCAGAGCGCGACGCCGGTGGCGCAGCGCTGGTCGAGCTTGACGCCGTTCACCACCGGGGCCGGCGGGAAGAGCTCGGCCTGGGTGGGCTCGTGAGTGGCGGCGGTCAGCTTGGTCCAGGTGAACTCGTCGACGTACCCGATCGGCGGGATGCCGTTGGCCTTCTGGAACTTCTTCACCGCGGACCGGGTCATCGTGCCGAAGTCGTTGTCCAGCCACTGCTTGTCCAGCAGCTTGAGCTGCACCAGCCGCGCCTCGACCTTCCGCACCGAGGCGCCACTGGAACCATTGCTCCACAGGGCCTTCGGATAGATCGGCAGCTCCCCGCTGACCTCGAACGGCACCGTCTTGACCTCACCGGCACCACTGCGTTGCCCGGGCGTCGCCGACGCGCTGACAGCCGTCCCGCCGACCGCGACGACGACCACAGCCGCCAGCACATTGCGAACAATCAGCGCACCACGAGTCCAGCGCATCGGAACCCCTCGAGTCGATCCGTCCCACCACTGATGAGACGCCCTCACAGATCACTTGGTTGGCATCGGGCGGACGCCAACCACCCCAGCCTAAAGTACTGGCATGGAAATCGACCTCTCGACGGCTGACATCACGACTGTCGCCACCGGCGCGATCGTGAACGCCGCCCACCACGCCCTCCGCGGCGGCGGTGGCGTCGACGGCGCGATCCATCGGGCCGGCGGCCCGGCGATCCTGGCCGACTGCATCGCTCGGTACCCGGACGGCGTACCGACCGGTGAAGCGGGGTGGACGACGGCGGGCAACCTTCCCGCGCGGTACGTGATCCATGTGGTCGGCCCGAACTACACCGCTGGGCAACGAGATCCGGCGTTGCTCGAGTCCTGCTACCGCAATGCGTTGCGGCTGGCCGACGAGCTGGGAGTCGACGAGCTGACGGCTCCCGCGGTGTCCGCGGGGATCTACGGATGGCCCAAGGAGTCGGCGGCCGAGATCGCCGTACGGACTCTGCGGGAGACCAGGACCGCGGTCACGCGGGTGACGTTCTGCTTGGTGGAACCGCGGCTGTACAAGGCGTTCTCGAAGATCCTGTAATGCGCAACGGCCGGCCCCCGCGAGGGGAGCCGGCCGCTTCGTAGTACCAGGGAAGATCAGGCGTTGTAGACGAAGACCTTGTCGCCGATCTTGACCTTGCTGAAGATGAAGTCGATCTTCTTCCGGTCGCGCATGTTCACGCAGCCGTGCGAGGCGCCGTTGTAGCCGCGGGCCTTGAAGTCCGACGAGTAGTGCACTGCCTGGCCGCCGCTGAAGAACATCGCGTCGGGCATCGGCGAGTGGTAGATCGAGGAGACGTGCTTCTTCGACTTGCGGTAGACCTTGAAGGATCCGTTCCGCGTCGGCGTCTTCGCCGCCCCGAACCGGGCGTCGCCCTCGGCGATCAGCTTGCCGTTGACGATGAACATCACCTTGCGCGTCTTCTTGTTGATGCACAGGTAACGCCCGGTCATGCACACCTTGGCAATGTGCCGTCTGCCCGGTACCAGCACCGTCTTCTTCGCCGCGGTCAACGTGCCGGCAGTGGCCTTGGTGGCCACCACGGTCTTGGCGGCCGGAGCAGCCTCGGCCGTCGTCGCGGCGGTGAGAACGCCTACCCCCAGCATCGCGACCGCCGTGGTGGTGGCGCCGAGCTTACGCAGAATGCCCATGGTCCTTTTCCTTCCCCCAACGTGTTGTGCTTCCGATATGTCAGACGCCGCAGACCGCCACCTGGTTCATAACGATCCGGAACTTTCCCCCGACGGATCGGAAAACCAGGTGAACGGGCTACTTGAGCTAGCCAGCTTGCGCTCTCAGGCCTTGGACTTGCGGCCGAGCTTCGCGCGCTCGATCTGAGTCAGCGCGAGTTTACGGATCCGGATCGCGTCCGGGGTGACTTCGACACACTCGTCCTCGCGGCAGAATTCCAGCGACTGCTCCAGCGACAGCTTGCGCGCCGGTACCAGCTTCTCGAACTCGTCCGCGTTCGACCGGACGTTGGTCATCTTCTTCTCACGGGTGATGTTTACGTCCATGTCGTCGGCGCGCGAGTTCTCGCCGACCACCATGCCCTCGTACACGTCGGTACCGGGCTCGCAGAACATCGTGCCGCGCTCCTGCAGGTTCACCATCGCGTACGACGTGGTGACGCCGGTACGGTCCGAGACCAGCGAGCCCGACGGGCGGGTGCGTAGCTCGCCGAACCACGGCTCGTAGCCCTCGAAGACGTGGTGCGCGATACCGGTGCCGCGGGTGTCGGTGAGGAACTCGGTCCGGAAGCCGATCAGGCCACGCGCCGGTACCAGGAACTCCATCCGGACCCAGCCGGTGCCGTGGTTGGTCATCTGCTCCATCCGGCCCTTGCGGACCGCGAGCAGCTGGGTGACGGTACCGAGGTACTCCTCGGGGCAGTCGATGGTCAGCCGCTCGACCGGCTCGTGCCGCTTGCCGTCGATCTCGCGGGTGACCACCTGCGGCTTGCCGACGGTCAGCTCGTAGCCCTCGCGGCGCATCTGCTCGACCAGGATGGCCAGCGCCAGCTCACCACGGCCCTGCACCTCCCAGGTGTCGGGGCGCTCGGTCGGCAGCACCTTGATCGAGACGTTGCCGATCAGTTCGCGGTCGAGCCGGTCCTTGACCAGTCGCGCGGTGACCTTGGTGCCCTTGACCCGGCCGGCCAGCGGCGAGCTGTTCGTACCGATGGTCATCGAGATGGCCGGCTCGTCCACGGTGATGAACGGCAGCGGCTTCGGGTTCTCCGGGTCGGCCAGGGTGTCGCCGATCATGATCTCCGGGATACCGGCGATCGCGACGATGTCACCGGGGCCGGCCGAGTCGCCGGGAACCCGCTCGAGCGCCTCGGTGATCAGCAGCTCGGTGATCTTGACCTTCTGGATGGTGCCGTCGTGCTTGCACCAGGCGACCTGCGAGCCCTTCTTCAGGGTGCCTTCGTGCACCCGGACCAGGGCGAGCCGGCCGAGGAACGGCGAGGCGTCGAGGTTGGTGACGTGCGCCTGCAGCGGCGCGCCTTCGGTGTACTCCGGGGCCGGTACGTTCGCCAGGATGGTCTCGAACAGCGGCTCGAGGTCTTCGGAGTCCGGCATCCCGCCGTCGGCCGGCTGGGTCAGCGAGGCGCGACCGGCGCGGGCCGAGGCGTAGACGACCGGGAAGTCCAGCGCGGACTGGTCGGCGTCGTGGTCCAGCAGGTCCAGGAACAGCTCGTACGTCTCGTCGACGACCTCGGAGATCCGGGCGTCCGGCCGGTCCACCTTGTTCACCACGAGGATCACCGGCATGTTGCGGGCCAGCGCCTTGCGCAGGACGAACCGGGTCTGCGGCAGCGGGCCCTCGGAAGCGTCCACCAGCAGAACGATCGCGTCGACCATCGACAGGCCGCGCTCGACCTCACCACCGAAGTCGGCGTGGCCGGGGGTGTCGATGATGTTCAGCGTCATCTGCTCGCCGTTGGCCATCTTGTGCCGGACGGCGGTGTTCTTGGCGAGGATCGTGATGCCCTTCTCACGCTCCAGGTCGCCGGAGTCCATCGCTCGCTCGTCGACGTGCTGATGGGCTCCGAAGGCGCCGGACTGCCACAGCATCGCGTCGACCAGGGTGGTCTTCCCGTGGTCGACGTGGGCCACGATGGCCACGTTGCGCAGATCATTACGGAGGGGCATGCGGAAGCGCTCCAAGCAAGTCGGATTGAGGTCAGGCGGTGGCTACGGCAAGTCCTACGTGCCACTGGAGACGCAGTGCGCAGCCATCTCATCCTACCCGTCACCGGGGGTAGCGCCGAATCCGGTGGAGCCTTTGACATTCGTTCGCTGTACGTACAGTCTATGTGTGGGCGCCTGGGGAGGGGTCCAACCTCGGGGGTCGAGTGACCGTGGGGGGTGTACTCGGCCTCCGAGGGCTCTGATCAGGAAGAAGTGCCGTGCCGCGATCGGCCAGTACCAACCGTGAGCTGCGGGAGAAGTCGCGCGAGCGCATCCTGTCCGCTGCCCTCGAGGTGTTCGCCGAGAAGGGCTACGAGGCTGCGTCGATCTCCGACGTCACGCAGCGTGCAGAGGTCTCCCGGGGCCTGGTCACCTACTACTTCGCCACCAAGCAGCAACTCGCCGCCGAACTCCTCGACCGCTGGCTCGACGGCATCGGCGCCATCCTCACCCTGACCGGCACCGCGAACGAGCGCCTGGCCGGCATCATCGACGGCACCCTGATGGCGGCCGCGTCGACGCTGGAGATCCAGCGCCTCGCGATCTCCCTGATGATGCAGCCGGCCACCCACGACGTCTTCGCGGAGGTCGAGGCGGCCAAGAACGACCGGGTGGTGGAGATCGAGGACGCGATCCGCTCGATCTTCGCCGACCGCGGCGCCGCCGACCCCGCCGTCGAGGAAATGTTGCTCAGGGCAACACTCGAGGGCGTCACGGTGAAGCTCGCGATCTACCCGGAGACTTTCCCGCTGGAGGCTGTGCGGCGGCGTTTACACGCCTCGTACGGACTGCCGGCGCCAACGGCGCCGCTGCCGATTGACTCGCCGGTGGTAGACCGGCTGCGAGCCAAGTAGTTGGCGGGTGCCGGGTGCGATGGGCCGGGCCGGAGGCCGCTGGCGGGCGGCTCAGGTGACTCGGTGCACCTTGTGCTGGGCTGCTTGGGCTCGGGGGCGGACGGTTAGGCGGTCGATGTTGACGTGCTTGGGACGGGTCGCGATGTAGGCGACGATGTCGGCGATGTCCTCGGCCAGCAACGGTTCGGCGACACCGGCGTACACGGCGTCGGCCTTGGCCTGGTCGCCGTCGAAGCGGGTGATCGCGAAGCCCTCGCTCTTCACCATGCCCGGTGCGATCTCGCAGACCCGGACCGGCTGGTCGAACAGCTCCAGCCGGAGGGTGTCGACGATCGCTTTGGCGGCGTGCTTGGCCGCGACATAGCCGCCGCCGCCTTCGTAGGCGACTTGGCCTGCCGTCGAGCCCATGACGATGATCTGGCCCTCGGCGGCGATGAGTGCCGGGAGCAACGACTTGGTGACTGCGGCGACGCCGATCACGTTCACCTCGAACATCTGCCGCCACGCCTCGAGGTCGGCCTCGGCGACCGGTTCGAAGCCGAAGGCGCCGCCGGCGTTGTTCAGCAGCAGGTCGACCCGGTCGCCGACGGCCGCGGCCAGCGCCGCGACGTCAGTGGCCGAGGTCACGTCGCACCGCACCGCGCGGCCGTCGATCTCCTTGGCCAGCGCCTCGATCCGGTCCAGCCGGCGAGCGGCGCAGACCACTTCGAACCCTTCCCGGGCGAGATACCGGGCGGAGGCGGCCCCGATCCCACTGCTGGCTCCGGTGACGACGGCGACAGGACGGCTGGAAGTCATACCGACAGTCTTCCACCAGCACATCCGGCCTCTTACGGGTGTCTCACGAAGCCGGGCTAGGGAGAAGTCCCGATTCCACCCGGCGACGCCGGAGTTACTCTGACGAGGTGACCCAACCTTCGGCAGACCGTCCTCTCCGGCGGGTCGCGATGATCAGCCTGCACACGTCACCGCTGGACCAGCCCGGGATCGGGGATGCCGGCGGGATGAACGTCTACGTCGTCGAGCTGTCCAAGCGGCTGGCGACGCTCGGGATCGAGGTCGACGTCTTCACCCGTGCGACCTCGTCCGCGCTGCCCGCGAAGGTCGAGCTGATGCCCGGCGTGACCGTGCGGAACGTGGCCGCCGGGCCCTACGAGGGCCTGTCGAAGAACGAGCTGCCCTCGCAGCTGTGCACGTTCGCCCGCGCCGTACTGCGGGCCGAGGCGGTCCGCGAACCCGGGTACTACGACGTCATTCACTCGCACTACTGGCTGTCCGGCCAGGCCGGCCTGCTCGCCCGCGACCGCTGGGCCGTGCCGCTCGTACACACCATGCACACGATGGCCAAGGTCAAGAACGCCAGCCTGGCCGAGGACGACGTACCGGAGCCACCCGCCCGCCTCCTCGGCGAGGAGCAGGTCGTCGAGGCCGCAGACCGTTTGCTGGCCAACACCGATGACGAGGCCAACGAACTCATCAGCCTGTACGGCGCTCAGCCGGCGAAGGTCGGCGTGGTCAACCCCGGCGTCGACCTGGACGTGTTCAGCCCGGCTGACCAGTTGGTGGCACGCAAGGCGCTGGGTCTGCGCCCGGACGCGATCGTGCTGGCCTTCGTCGGCCGGATCCAGCCCTTGAAGGCGCCGGACATCCTGATCCGGGCCGCGGCCAGGATGCTCGAGAAGGACCCGTCGCTGCGGGACCGGCTGGTGGTCGCGATCATCGGCGGCCCGTCCGGCAACGGGATGGAGCACCCCGAATCGCATGCCCAGCTCGCCCGTGAGCTGGGCGTCTACGACGTGACCTGGTTCGTCAAGCCGATGGCCCGCGCGGCGCTGGCCGACTGGTACCGGGCGGCGTCGGTGGTCTGCGTACCGTCGTACTCGGAATCCTTCGGCCTGGTCGCGCTCGAAGCCCAGGCCTGCGGTACGCCGGTGGTCGCCGCGGCCGTCGGTGGGCTGACCACCGCCGTCGCGAACGGGGTGACCGGCCTGCTCGTACCCGGGCACGACGTCGGTGACTTCGCCGACGCGCTGCACCGGATCGCGACGGATCCGCCGCTGCGCGAGACGATGAGCCGCGCGGCGGTCGAGCATGCCGGTGGTTTCGGCTGGGAACTGACCGCGGAGAAGACGCTCGCGGCGTACCGGACGGCGCAGCAGACGATGGCGGCCGAGCTGGCCCAGGAGGTCGATCGATGAGGGTGTCCGCGGCGGACGTGATCCGTCAGGTGCTGGACGAGAACGAGCTCGACTACACAGAGGCCGCGCCCGGGGTGTTCAGCGCGGACCTGCCCGGCGAGCGCAAGCTGAAGACGACGGTGGTGCTGACGGTCGGCAGCCAGGCGGTCCAGGTGCACGCGTTCGTCGCGCGCCGGCCGGACGAGAACCACGAGGCCGTCTACCGCTGGATGCTGGAGCGGAACCTGAAGATGTACGGCGTCGCCTTCGCGGTCGACCATCTCGGCGACATCCACCTGGACGGCCGGGTCCCGCTGCACGCGATCACCCCCGTCGAGGTGGACCGGTTGCTGGGAGCGGTACTGGAGTACGCCGACTCGTCCTTCAACACCATCCTCGAGCTGGGCTTCGGCTCGTCCATTCGCAAGGAGTACGAATGGCGGGTCAAGCGCGGCGAGTCCACCCGTAATCTGGACGCGTTCATGGGCTGGCTGGAGCCTCGCTAGTCTGTGGGCATGACTTACCGCCTGATCCTGCTGCGCCACGGCCACAGCGACTGGAACGCCAAGAACCTGTTCACCGGCTGGGTCGACGTCGACCTGAACGACCAAGGGGTGGAGGAGGCCCACCGCGGTGGCCAGCTGCTGCTGGAGCGCGAGTTGCTGCCGGACGTCCTGCACACCTCGGTCCTGCGTCGCGCCATCCGGACGGCCAACATCGCGCTGGAGGAGGCCGGCCGGCAGTGGATCGACGTCCGCCGGTCCTGGCGGCTGAACGAGCGCCACTACGGCGGCCTGCAGGGCAAGGACAAGAAGCAGACGCTGGAGGAGCTCGGCGAGGAGCAGTTCATGCTGTTCCGCCGCTCCTACGACACCCCGCCGCCGGCGATCGAGCGCGGGTCCGAGTTCGACCAGGCCGGCGACCCGCGGTACGCCGGACTGCCGTCCGAGTTGCTGCCGGCAACGGAGTGCCTGAAGGACGTCGTCGAGCGGATGCTGCCGTACTGGTACGACGCGATCGTGCCCGACCTGCGGGCCGGCAAGACCGTCCTGGTCACCGCCCACGGCAACTCGCTGCGCGCCCTGGTCAAGCACCTCGACAACCTGGACGAGAAGACGATCGTCGGGCTGAACATCCCGACCGGCGTCCCGCTGTACTACGAGCTGGACGACGACTTCAACCCGCTCAAGCCGGGCGGCGAGTACCTCGACCCGGAAGCAGCGGCCGCCGCCATCGAGGCAGTGAAGAACCAGGGTCGCTAGAAGAACGATGTGAACGACCCCGCGGAGTTCGGCGACCTGCTACGCCGGCACCGCCGCGCCGCGAACCTGACGCAGGCAGCGTTGGCCGAGGCCGCGGGGTTGAGCGAGCAGGCGATCGGCCTGCTCGAGCGAGGTACCCGGCGCCGGCCACACCGGGGCACCGTGCTGGCTCTGACCGGCGCCATGGGGCTTGACCCCGAGACGACCGCCGGCCTCTTGTCCGCCGCCGGCGGGCATGAGGCCGGGGAGCCACTGTCGACAGTCGTGCCGGACCGAGCGCCGCGGCAACTCCCTCCCGACGTGGGCGATTTCGTCGGCCGCTCCGAGGAGCTCCTCCGCGTCGCCGATGCTCTTCGCGCCCCACGGGCCGGTACGACGGTGGTCGCACTGCACGGCCTGGCCGGCGTCGGCAAGACGACCCTGGCCGTCCATGCGGCCCACCTGGCCGCGGACGACTTCCCCGGCGGCCAGCTCTACATCGACCTCCAGGGCTACGGCCCGGGCGGCGCATTGACCGCATCGACGGCTCTGCGGGTACTGCTCTACAGCCTGGGTGTTCGGGAGCAGGCGGTTCCGGCCGATGTCGAGGCGGCGACCGCGCTCTACCGTTCACTGCTGGCAGGTACCAGGACGCTGGTGCTGCTCGACAACGCGTCCGATGCGGAGGTACTGACGCACCTGCTGCCGGGTGACGCCCGCTGTGCGGTGCTCGTGACCAGTCGCCGCGCGATGAATCTGCCGTCCGGGTGCACGAACATCGAGTTGGCTCCTCTCGACGACGCCGACAGCCTGACGATGCTGAGTCGGATCATCGGCGCCGAGCGCGTCGGGGCCGAGACCGAGGCGGCCCGGACCATCGTCAGTGCTTCCCATGGCCTGCCGTTGATCGTGCGGCTGGTGGGGGCCCGGCTGGACCGTCGCCAGGACTGGGAGTTGGCGCAGGTCGCGCGTCAGCTCAGTGGTACGGGCCGGCGGATCGACCATCTCGGGGTGACCGCCGCGGTCCAGTCGACGGTGGCCAGCTCGCTGGAGCAACTGCTGAGCTTTCCGGACGGTACCGAAAGGCAGGCAGCAGCGGCCTTCGACCTGCTCGGGCTGATCGACGCCGCTGAACTGTCCGAGGAGGTCGTCGGGGCCTTGCTCGACCTGCCCGCTCAGGCGACTGAGGATGTGATGGCTCATTTGGTCGACCTCCACCTGGTGGGATCGCCTCGGCCGGGAACCTATCGGTTGCACGATCTCTTGCGCACGGTCGCGGGCGAGCGAGCGATCCGCAACGTCGGCCCGGAGGACCGGCGCCTGGCCATCCGGCGGGTACTCGACCTGTACCTGAAACAGGCGTGGGAATGCCTTTCGCTGACCCATCGGGAATCCGACCGGCTTTGGCGGGCCGGGACTCCGGTCGGGCCTGTCGATCCGGAGACGCTGACCGCCCGACTGGCCTGGTTCGACTCCGAGTGCACGACCGTACTTGCCCTGGTCGAGCAGTTGGCGGGTGCCGAGTTCCGGGAACCCCTGCTGCAGTTGGGTTTTGCACTGTTCGGTTATCTCGAGATCCGCGCTCGCTGGCCGGAGCTGCGTGAGCTGACGACGACCTGCCGCTCGCTCGCGGTCGCTGCTCCGGACAAGGCCTGGCTCGACTACCAGGCAGGTATCCCGGACTGGGAACAGGGGCATTTCGACGCGGCGCTTGAGCATTTCTCCTCAGCGCAGGATCTCTTCGAGCAGCTCGCCGACCCCAGAGGCGTAGCGAGGACCGCCTTCGCCGTTGCCCGCACGCTGGAACGGCTCGGGCGGTTCGAAGAGGCGATCCCCTTCGCGGAGCATGCGCTGGCCACGGGGCGCGAGGCCGGATACCGATACGGCGAGGGGATCGGGCTGCTGGCCCTGGGAGCGCTGCTGCTGCGAGTCGACCGTGAAGCGGAAGCCGAGTCCTGCTTCGGATCGGCGATCGAGCTTGCCCGTGGTGCCGGTGACACCCGCTCAGCTGCTCGACGGGAAGGCCTCGCCGGAGAGGCCTATGCGGCGGCGGGGAATCATGATCGGGCCATCTCCCATTTCAGGTCGTCGCTCGAACTCCATCGGAACGCGCCGGATCCCAACGGCGTCGTGTTCGTGCATCGGCGGCTGGGCACCAGCCTGCTGGCCCGCGGGAGCACCGAGGAGGCTGCCGAGACCCTCGACATCGCGCTGGAGCTCGCCAAGGACGGCTCGGACCGGACCGAGGAGGCGAAGATCCTCGCCCAGCTCGGAGAACTGCAGCTCGTCCTCGACCATCCGGAGGCTGCCGTCGAGTACCTCGACGCCGCCGCCTCCCTGTTCGAGGACCTCGGCATGCCGGAAGCCGCCGACATTCGTGAGCGGTTGGCCAGCCTGAAGCCTCGATAGTCTGCGGTCGTGACGAACCGTCGGGTCCGGCCCGATGCGAACCCGGAGGAGTTCGGTGACCTGCTCCGCAGGCATCGTCGCGAGGCCAAGCTCACCCAGGCCGCGTTGGCCGACGCGGCCGGGTTGAGTGAGCAGGCGATCGGCCTGCTCGAGCGGGGAGTGCGGCGGCGGCCGTACCGGGCGACGGTGCTTGCGCTGGCCGATGCGCTGCAGCTCGGCCCGGAAGGCACCAGTGCGCTGGTGGTCGCGGCCCACGGACCCGAAGAGCCTGTCGCCTCGGACAGCCGGCCGCGGCAACTACCTCCCGACACCCTGGACTTCGTCGGCCGGTCCGAGGAACTCGGTCTGATTGCTCAAGCACTGAAGGAATCGACCGCCGTTGTCGTCCTGCACGGTCTCGCCGGGGTCGGGAAGACCACCTTGGCGGTCCACGCGGCACATCTGGCCGCCGGGGACTTTCCGGACGGCCAGCTCTACATCGACCTGCAGGGGTACGGACCGGGCAGCCCGCTGACCCCGTCGGCCGCGCTGCGCGTACTGCTCGTCAGCCTGGGGATGCGGGAGCAGGCGGTACCGGTCGAAGTCGAGGCCGCCTCGAAGCTGTACCGGTCCCAACTGGCCGGCAGCAGAACACTCGTGGTCCTCGACAATGCCTCCGATCCCGAGTTGCTGAAACTCCTGCTGCCCGAGGCCCCGCGCTGCGTCGCGCTGGTGACCGGTCGCCGGGCGCTGGGGATCGGTACCCCGCTTGAGGTGACGCCGCTCGACGATGCCGACAGTCTGGCCATGCTGGGCAGCATCATCGGGTCGAAGCGGGTGGGAGCCGAGGTCGAGGCGGCCCGGACGATCGTCAGGACCTCACACGGTCTGCCGCTGATCGTGCGCCTGGTCGGTGCCCGGCTCGATCAGCGGCTGAACTGGGAGCTGGCGCAGCTGGCACACCAGATCGGGGATGCCGGGCGGGGGATCGATCACCTGGGGGTGACGGCGGCGGTACAGGCCACCGTGGCGAGTTCGCTGGAGCATTTGCTGGGTTCTCCGGGCAGTACGGGCCCGCATGCGGCGGCAGCGTTCGACTTCCTCGGGCTGATCGACACCGCGGAGCTCTCGCAGGCGGCGACCGGAGCCTTGCTCGACTTGCCGGCCGCGAAGACCGAAGCCGTGATGACCCATCTGGTCGACCTGCATCTGGTCGGATCGCCGCAGCCGGGCAGCTATCGACTGCACGACCTGCTCCGTGCGGTCGCCGGCGAACGGGCGATCCGCAACCTCAGCGCCGACGAACGGCGCCTGGCCGTCCTCCGGGTCGCGGATCTGTACATCCTGGCCGCCTGGCGCTGCCACAAGCTGACGCACAAGACGGGGGACCGGCTCAAGCTCACCAAGCTGCCGGTCGGCGAGCCGTCGCCGGACAGTCTCCCGGCCCGGTTGGCCTGGCTGGATGCGGAACGCGCGTCGATCGTGGCGCTGATCAGGCAGCTCGGCATGCTGGGCGGCGAGTTCGCCGATCCGCTGGTCGAACTCGGCTACGCGCTGTTCGGGTACTTCGACGCGCGGGCGCGCTGGCCGGAGATGCGCGAGGTCGCGGTCATCGCCCGGGCGGCGGCCGGTACCGCCACGGACCAGGCCTATTTCGAGTACTACGGCGGCATCGCGGACTGGGAGCAGGACCGCTTCGAGGCCGCGCTCACCCGATTCACCGTCGGCCTGTCGATCGCCCAGGCGGGCGCCGACCCGCGAGGCATGGTCAGGTGCGCGTTCGCGGTGGCCCGCACGCTCGAGCATCTCGGCCGGTTGGAGGAGGCGATCCCCTTTGCGGAGCGCGCCATCGCGGCCAGCCGGGAGTCCGGCTACGAGTACGGCCTGGGCTCCGGCCTGGTCGCGCTGGGGTCACTCCACGCCCGGGTCGGCCGGGTCGACGAGGCCGAGACGTGCTTCGAGCAGTCGATCGGATTCGCCCTGGCAGACGGCGACCTCCGAGCGGCTGCTCGACGCCATGGCACCGCGGGAGATACCTACGCCGACGTCCGTAACCACGACCTCGCCATCGCCCACTTCCGGGCGTCCCTCGACCTCTACGTCACCGCCCCCGGCCCCGCCTGCAACACCTTCGTCCACCGCCGCCTGGGCGCCAGCCTGCTGGCCCGAGGGGAACCAGAAGCAGCGGTCGAAGCCTTCGACGCCGCACTGGTCCTCGCCCGCGAAGGCGCGAACAAGTCCGAAGAAGCAAAGGTCCTCGCCGACCTCGCGGACCTGCAGCTCGCCCGCGGCCAGTCGGCGGCGGCGGTCGAGTCGTTGAGTGTTGCGGCTGATCTCTTCGACGAAGTCGGCAGGCCGGAGTCCGCCGGGATCCGCGCCCGGCTGGCCGCTCTGGCAAAGCAGTAGCCCTCGGCAACGAAACGGTTGCCGAGGGCTACTTTGTTCTGGTGCGTCAGTTGCCGTTCGGGCTGGGGGTGGAGGCGCCCGCGCCGGAGCCGGCGGCGGTGCCGCCGATGGCGACGGGGAGCTCGCCGGTCACCAGGTAGACGACCCGGCGGGCCATCGAGACCGCGTGGTCGGCGATGCGCTCGTAGTACCGGCCGAGCAGGGCGATGTCGACGGCCACCTCGACGCCGTGCGGCCAGGAGTCGTCCATCATCAGCCGGAACTGGTTGCTGCGCAGCTTGTCCATCTCGTCGTCGACCGACTCCAGCTTGGCGGCCGCCTCGACGTCGCGGGTCTTGATCACGTCACCGGCGCTGTCGACCATCCGGCCGGCGACGGTGCCCATCTCCTCGATCACCGACTGCAGCTCGTCCGGGATCGCGGGCGCCGGGTAACGCAGCCGGGCGATCTTCGAGACGTGCGCGGCCAGGTCGCCCATCCGCTCCAGGTCGGCGACCATCCGCAGCGCTGCGACCAGCATCCGCAGTTCGTTGGCGACCGGGGCCTGGCGGGCCATCAGCTCGAAGACCTTCTCCTCGACGCCTTCGCCGGCCGCGTCCAGCTGGATGTCGGCGGCAATCACTTCCTCGGCCTGGCGGATGTCGGCGGTCAGCAGCGCCGTGGTGGAGCGGCGTACGGCGGTCGACACCGTCCTGG
Source organism: Kribbella sp. NPDC051620 (assembly GCF_044453825.1). Classification (NCBI taxonomy): domain Bacteria; kingdom Bacillati; phylum Actinomycetota; class Actinomycetes; order Propionibacteriales; family Kribbellaceae; genus Kribbella; species Kribbella sp. NPDC051620. Next base: position 13,845 of record NZ_JBITDB010000007.1, on the reverse strand, counting down.
TCATCCGTTCGAGCTCGGCGAGGATGTCGTCGAGCTGCTCGTGATAGGTGTCGCGCATCGTGTCTGCTTCCGATCTGTGGTGTCAGGTACTGCGGTGGGCGGGCTTCCGCGGGCACGGAACAGTTCCCGCCCACGGTGGAAGGTATGCCAGCCAGGTTGCCGGTCGGCGACGAGTGGTGAACGGCCGATGAACAGTTGAGACGCGTTCCGGTCATCAGGTGCTCATTCGGTCTTTCCCTGCTGGTTGCCCGCGTAGCATCGGTTCCGTGGACCCCACGCTGGCTGCGGTGCTGGGCGGCGTCATCGGCGCGGCCCTGGCTCTGCTTTCGCTCGGTGCGCTCGTGCTGAGCGAGCGGTCGCAGACCAAGGTTCCGGTCTCCCCGGACCCGATCGTGCCCAGCGGTGTCGCCACCGTCTTGTCCGTCCTCCGCTCCTCCGCGGTCGTGATGGGCCCCGAGGACCAGGTGCTCCAGGCGAGCGCCCCGGCCCACGTTCTCGGCATCGTCCGAGGCGAACGGCTCGTCGTCGACGACCTGCTGCTGATGGTCCGGGCGGTCCGCCGCGACGGCGAGATCCGCCAGCAGGACCTGGAGATCGTCCGCGGCCGGCTCGGCGCGACCCAGTACGTGAGCGCGCGGGTCGCCCCGCTGGGCAGTCAGCTGGTGCTGGTACTGGTCGAGGACCGGACCCGGGAACGCCGGCTGGACGCGATCCGGCGCGACTTCACCGTCAACGTCAGCCACGAGCTGAAGACCCCGATCGGGGCGATCATCCTGCTCGCCGACGCGGTCGCCGAGGCGTCCGACGATCCCGAGGCCGTGCAGCGGTTCTCCGGCCGGATGCGGATCGAGGCCGCCCGGCTGAGCCGGCTGGTCAAGGAGATCATCGAGCTGTCCCGGCTGCAGGGCGACGACCCGCTGGAACACCCCACGCCGGTCGACATCAACGCCGTGGTCGAGGCCGCGGTGGACCGCTGCCGGGTCGACGCCGAGGATCGCGACATCAATCTGGTGGTGAAGACCGACCCCGCCCTCGAGGTGATGGGCAGCGAGGACCAGTTGGCGATCGCGATCGGGAACCTGGTCGAGAACGCCGTCAACTACAGCCCCGACGGGACCCGGGTGGCGGTCGCCGCCCACCCGATCGGGGACCTGGTGGAGATCACCGTCAGCGACCAGGGCGTCGGGATCCCGAGCAGCGACCTGGAACGCATCTTCGAGCGGTTCTACCGGGTCGACCGGGCCCGCAGCCGCGAGACCGGCGGTACCGGCCTCGGCCTGTCCATCGTCAAGCACATCGCCTCGATCCACGGTGGCGACGTGCGCGTCTGGAGCGTCGAGGGCCAGGGCTCCACCTTCACCGTCCGACTCCCGCTGCGGCTCGATCCCGCGACCGGGCAACCCACGGACCCCTCCATCCAGGAGGAGTCCGAGCTACCCCCGACGCCGACCCCGTCGGAGAAAACCAAGGAGGCAGCTTCGTGACCCGAGTGCTGGTCGTCGAAGACGAAGAGAGCTACAGCGACGCGTTGTCGTACGTTCTGCGCAAGGAAGGGTTCGAGGTCGCCGTGGCCGAGACCGGACCGGACGCGCTGGACGAGTACGACCGGGCCGGCGCCGACATCGTCCTGCTGGACCTGATGCTGCCCGGCTTGTCCGGTACCGAGGTCTGCCGCGCGCTCCGCAGCCGGGGCAACGTCCCCGTGATCATCGTGTCCGCCAAGGACACCGAGGTCGACAAGGTCGTCGGCCTCGAACTGGGCGCCGACGACTACGTCACCAAGCCCTACAGCCCCCGCGAACTACTGGCCCGCATCCGCGCCGTCCTGCGCCGCGGCCAGGACGTCGAACTCCTCCCCGACACCCTGGAGGCAGGCCCGGTCCGGATGGACGTCGAACGCCACGTCGTGACGGTCGCCGGCACCGAGATCCGCCTCCCCCTGAAGGAGTTCGAACTCCTGGAAATGCTCCTCCGCAACACCGGCCGGGTCCTCACCCGAGGCCAACTCATCGACCGCATCTGGGGCGCGGACTACGTAGGCGACACCAAGACCCTGGACGTCCACGTCAAACGCCTCCGCTCCAAACTGGAGAAAGACCCCTCCAACCCCTCCCACCTGGTAACAGTCCGAGGCCTCGGCTACAAATTCGAAGCCTGACAACGACGTAGGAGCCCCGCGCACCCACCGCGCCAGCTCCTACGTCGTCCCCACTCGGTATTCCCCACGCCCCCGCCGTGCTCGCTGCGCTCCCACTCTGGGCGCTCCCATCCGCCCGTGGTTTCGGCGCTCCTGCGTCGCGCGGTGCGACCACCTTCGTGGTCAGTCGGGTTGGGTGGCTGCAGGTAGTCGCTGGGCAAGGCGGGCCGGTTTGCAGAACGATGATGCGCTGCCACGCAGACGCGGTACCAGGGCGTCAGCTACTGCAGAAGTACACGGATGTGATGAATTTTGCAGTAGGTCAGGTGCATCCGAGGTCAGCAGCAGCTAGTTCCAGCTCATCTGGAGTGGGTTCCAAGTACCCTCCGCCACGGTGCCGTCCAGAAGGGGCTGCAGGCAGCCGGAGACCGCATTCAGAGCTGGATCGACCGCCCGCAACTCGATCGGCAAGAGAGTGCCTCCGGCGACCCGTCCGTAGCCGACCTCCCAGTCGGTACCTGGGACGGACAGCCTCATCGGTAGTACCAGGATCCGACGCTTCGCCTCGTCCCGAAGCGCCCTGACCGTTCGGGACGCATCGAGTTCTTGCGTCGTGATGATGATGGTCAGGTCCACGAGGTCGCGGTATCGGGTGGACGGACGGTCTCCGTTGATGCCGTACTTTCCGTACATCGCGCACACCTTGTCTGCCACCTGTTCGGCCAGCGGATAGAGAACGAACTTCGGCAGCGGCTTGTCACCGGGCAGTTCGATCACCGGTCGCGGCTGGATCAGGTCGACGGCTTCCGCGGTGCGCTGATTCAGGGACAGGTCCAGGGGGAATCGGCCGTACTCGACTGTGCCGAGGTAAGAACTCACCTTCAGTTGCGCGACCACGTGACCGACGTCCTGGCCGCTGCCGATCACGGGCTCCGCGATCTCGAAGCGGAGAAAGTCTCCCTCCGGCGCGCGGTCGGCCAGCCGTCGCAGATCGGCGACAGCGTTCTCCAGTAGAGCCTCCTGTTCGGAGTACAGGAGATCGATGTCATCGCTGTGCCGGGCGCCGGGAATCCGCACAATCAGACCCGTTCCGCCCTTGAGTACCCACGGACCGTCCGGGCCGGCGAACACGCGGACCAGGAATCGTTGCAGCAGAAACTGCCGACGCACCTGGTCGACCGTGCGATGGGAGGCCGCCGCTGCCTCCGCTCTGATCCGTGCTTCCACTCCTGCCCGAAACCCGACCGGGTTCCGGTACAGAACGTCCCTCATGCTGTTGCCTTTCGCCGCCCGTCGTGGTCTTGGCCGCGGGCGAGATCGACAGCTCGCTGAGTGGTCCTCGGGAGGCCTGTCTCAGTGAGGAACCGCTGGATCACGCCCTCGCCGTCGCCGGGCGGGGCGCCGTAGCGGTGAGCATAAGGGCGGAGGGCGACACTCAGCTTGTCGATATCCACAGCCGCTGTAGCCAGCGCGTCACCGACGACTCCGGCGAGATGGCCGCCATCGGTATGGGCTGCGGCCAGCTCGACGATTGTCGTCAGGACTGTGGTCACCGGCAGCCCGCCGGCCAGCGTCCATGTCTCGCGCTGGATCGGCGTCGAGCGGGTATGAATCCGGACGTCGGTACGCCTGGTCTGCCGGCGTCCTGCGACCGTGAACTCGTAGACGTCGGCATCGAGATCGCCAAGCCCATGGAGCCGCGCCGCCGAACGGTGCGAGATCACCGCATCGATCTCCCGCGCCGAAATCCGCTCGGTCGCCGTCCGCTGCGGATCGAGCATCAGCCAGGCGGCACGGAGATCATCGCGCGTGTCGTACGGGCTCCCGGACACCTTGTAGATGCCGTGCGCAAGTCTCGTCAGCACACGGTTGCGAGCCCAGCGCGCCAGGGACTGCCCGGACACGCCGATCTCAGCGGCCTGTGCGGCCGTGACCAGCCCCCACTGCTCGCTGGCAAGCTCCGCGACCTCGAGTAGCTGCGACATGGGTGCGTCCTCCTCCGCTTACTGCAATGTTAGTCGCTTGCGTATAATTTTGCAGTAACTGCTAGCCGCAGGCTCGATCGCGCGCCGTGGCGATCTGATGCAGCGGGAGTCGGTGCGCAACGCACGGGATGCCGGCAACGCCGGCGGCGCGGAGGCGCTTATCGCGCGAGAGCGCCATCAGCCGAAGGCGCATCGCGCGACGCGACTGGCGCCTCGCGGCGGTCCGTGGAGCGGTACTGCACGCTCAAAGAGGTCTAGACGCGCGAAAACCCGGCTCACCAACCGTCCGGATGGCTGCCGGGTTCACTTTCGAGGGGCTAGTGCCCCTGACGGGTACGACATTACAGCCGGGGTGACCTAGCTCTTGCTGGCCCCCAGATGCAGATGACCTACTGCAAATTCAGCACACGTGTTTACTTTTGCAGTAGCTGAGGCCCCTTTGGGGCAGGCGCTATGCGGCAGCGCATCCGAGCCGCAATCCGGCTGGCCATGCCCAGCGATTACCTGCTGCTTGCGAGGGTGGCTCACCACGCAGGTGGTCGCATCGCGCGACGCAGGAGCGCCGAAACCACGGGTGGGCGGGAGCGCCCGGAACCGGAACGACGGAGGAGTGGAGGTGGAGGGGGCGTGGGCGTAGTTCCGGGTTGTTAGCTTAGGCTGGCCTAAGTTTCCAGCCTAAGGAGTAGTGCGATGTTGTGGTCTCGGTCCGGTGCGTTGGGGGTTGCCGTGGTTGTTGCGGCTGCCGCGTTGGTCTCGTGTGGGAGTGATGAGGGGGCAGGGCAGGCGCCCGCGGCGGCTGCTTCTGCCGGGTTTCCGGTGACTTTGAAGAACACGTTCGGGGAGACGACGATCACGAAGAAGCCGGAGCGGATCGTCACGCTCGGGTGGAATGCGCAGGATGTCGTGTACGCGCTCGGTGAGACGCCGGTCGGGATGCCCAGGGTCACCTACGGGCCGACGCCGGCGGGGACGACCGCTTGGGACGCGGACCGGTTCGATCCGGCCAAGACGACGTTGCTCGACGACTCCGACGGTGTTCCGTTCGAGAAGGTGGCGGCGTTGCGGCCGGATGTGATCCTGGCGCCGTACGAGGGGTTCGACAAGGCGACGTACACGAAGCTGTCGCAGATCGCGCCGACGGTCGCGTACCCGGGGGCGCCCTGGCAGACCACCTGGCAGGACCAGACGACCATCATCGGCAAGGCGCTCGGCAAGTCGGCCGAGGCGGACAAGCTGGTGGCCGGCATCTCGGCGCTGACTGCCAAGGCGGCCGCGGATCACCCCGAGTTCAAGGGCAAGACGCTGTCGATCCTGTCGTACGGCGACGAGAACTACGCCTACATGCCGGGCGACCCGCGCGTGCAGATCATGAACGAGATGGGGTTCGTGAACGCCCCGGGGATCGAAGCACTGGAGAAGACGAACACCAAGAAGGAGTTCGCGCTGACCGTCAGCAAGGAGCGCCTCAACGACCTCGACGCGGATGTCGTCGTCGGCTACATCGACGGGCTGACGCCGGAGAAGTTCGCGGCCGACAAGGTCTACGCGTCACTGCCGGCGTACAAGAAGGGCAGTGCCTACCTGATGACCGATCAGCAGGTCATCTCCGGCATGAGCGCGGTCAGCGTGCTGAGCGTGCCCTGGGTGCTCGACAAGATCCTTCCGGGTCTCGCCAAGGCAGCCCAGGCCTCGTCGTAAGGCGAACTCAGCCTTCTTTTTCGGTATCCGGTCGCGGCGACGGGGAGTAGTGGTCCGTCGTCAGCACCGGTACCGACGTGGTGAGCGGGCCGGCCTCAGCGAAGGTGATCGTCACCTTCAGCATCTGGCCCGGCTTGCCACCGGTGACCGTGACGGGCGTTCCACCCGCGGGCGGGATCGTGTAGGACTGGCCGACCTTGAGGTCGGTCTCCTTGAGGCCGGTGAACGTCACGGACCCGGTCTGCTCGGTGCTGGTGTTCTGGGCGTCGGCGGCGGCCGCGGCGATGCTGACCAGCTTGTCGTCCGACTGGCCGGTGTTGACGAAGGCGCCGTGCAGCTCGCCCTTGCCGTCCTCGGAGGCGAGGACCAGCAGGTTGCGGACGGCGATCCCGCCGGACTGCGCGTTGGTGCCCTCGGCGGCCTGGTAGGGCTTGGAGGTCTGGGCGTCGAAGCTGGCGCCACATGCCGCGACCGCGACGCTCAGAGCGACGGTGGCTCCGGCCAGCGCGGTACGCCGAACGGCCTGCGAGGACAACGTGATGGGCACTGGTGTTCCCTCTCCTACAACCCGGGTGGATGCCGCCAAGCAAAAGCCTCCGGCGGAGCACAGCGTAGCGAGCAGGGTGGGTGCACCTGACGGCGACCACCCCTTTCGGTGATGTCCCGGGCAACCATTCGCGCGCGTGGTAGGCACGCCGGACAGCGTTTGTCAAGGCGGGAAATGGCCTCTGACCAGCGCAAACGCCAGAACCGGACCAGCGACTGCGTGGTAGGATAGGAGTCGGAAAGGGGCACGTGACATATGACTTTCAACGTCGGCGAAACGGTTGTTTACCCCAACCACGGTGCGGCCGTTATCGAGGACATCGAGACCCGTAAGATCAAAGGTGAGGACAAGACCTATCTGGTCTTGAGGATCGTCGCTCAGAACGACCTGGTCGTCCGGGTCCCCGCGTGCAACCTCGATCTTGTCGGCGTGCGTGACGTCGTGGATCAGGCCGGCTTGGAGCGCGTCTTCGACGTGCTGCGGGCTCCGCACACGGAGGAGCCGACCAACTGGTCGCGACGTTACAAGGCGAACCTGGAGAAGCTGCATTCCGGTGACGTGATGAAGGTGGCAGAGGTCGTCCGCGACCTGTGGCGCCGTGAGCGTGACCGCGGTCTCTCCGCCGGTGAGAAGCGGATGCTGGCGAAGGCTCGCCAGATTCTGGTCTCCGAACTGGCCTTGGCCGAACACACCAACGAGGACAAGGCGGAAGCCATCCTCGACGAGGTCCTCGCCTCCTGACCTACTGGTCAGCAGTGGAGTCGGGGTCGCGCGACTGAACCGTCCGGCATGATGTGGTCGTGAGTACTGCGGCGATCATTCCGGCGGCCGGTCTCGGGCTCAGGCTCGGTGGTGAGGCACCAAAGGCATTGCGAGAGGTCGGTGGCGAATCGCTGCTGGTCCACGCCATTCGTGGACTGCGGGCAGCGACCGCCGCCGACCTCGCCTGCTTTGTGGTCGCCGTTCCGCCCGGTACGGAGGACGAAGTCCGCAAGCTCCTCGACCCGTACGCCGGTCCGGTGGCGTTGCTGATCGTTGCCGGAGGCGCCGAACGGACCGATTCCGTCCGGCTGGCCTTGGAGCTGGTACCTGAGGACGGCATCGACTGCGTGCTCGTCCACGACGCCGCCCGGCCGTTCGTACCGGCCGACGTGATCGAACGGGTCGTTGCCGCGGTCATCGCAGGCGCGCCCGCAGTGATCCCGGTCGTGCCCGTGACCGACACGATCAAACGCGTCGACGCTGCTGGTCTGGTGGTCGACACGCCCGATCGGTCGACGCTGGTCGCAGTACAGACGCCACAAGGGTTCGAGCCTGCTTTGTTGCGGCGGGCCCATAGTGGTGACACCGTCGGCGCGACCGACGACGCGATGCTGTGCGAGCGTCTCGGCGTACCGGTACAGACGGTCGAGGGGTCGCAGGACGCGTTCAAGGTGACCCGGCCCCGGGACCTGATCCTGGCCGAATCCATCCTGGCTGAAAGGCGTACCCCGTGAAGTTGCCGCGCGTGGGCACCGGTGTCGACGTCCACCCGATCGAGGAAGGCCGCCCGATGTGGCTGGCCGGCCTGCACTGGCCCGATGAGCCGGCAGGGCCCTCGGGTCACTCGGACGGCGATGTTGCCGCGCATGCGGTGTGCGACGCCCTCCTGGCGGCAGCCCGGCTTGGGGACCTCGGCTCGAACTTCGGTACCGCCGAGCCGGAGTGGGCGGGAGCATCCGGTGCCGCGTTGCTGGGTGAAACCGCGCGCAGGGTCCGGGAGGCGGGGTTCGAGATCGGCAACGTCTCCGTGCAGGTCATCTGCAACCGGCCGCGCTTCGCTGCCCGCCGCCTGGAGGCCGAGAAGGTGCTCAGTGACATCTGTGGAGCCGAGATCTCAGTAGCGGCCAAGACCACCGACGGCCTTGGCCTGACCGGGCGCGGAGAAGGCATCGCGGCCATCGCGACAGCGCTCGTCTACTGACCAGGCCGGCCGTTAGCGGCGGCGGCGTGGGAGGGCAGGGAGGTCTGTAGCGTCCAGCCAGACGGCGAAGAGGGCCTGTACGTCGTACGGGTCCGGGCTGAAGGTGCCGGCGAGGGCGATGAAGTCCTCGGTGGTGACCGAGCCATGCCGGTGGGTCCGGGTCCAGGTGCGTAGTAGCTCGAAGAAGGCCTCGTCGCCCAGGTGGAGGCGCAGTACGTGCAGGGTGATCGCACCGCGCTTGTAGAGGCGGTCGTCGAACATCAGGTCGGGTCCCGGGTCGGAGAGCAGCAGGTCCTCGTCCAGCCCGCGCAGCCGGCTGTAGGCCTTGGAGACCTGCTGGGACGCCGTTAGCCCGCCTGACTCCTCCGACCACAACCACTCGGCGTAGCAGGCGAAGCCCTCGTTAAGCCAGATGTCCTGCCACCTGGAAGGTGTCAGGCTGTTGCCGAACCACTGGTGGGCCAGCTCGTGCGCCACCAGCCGCTCTGCGCCGCGGCGGCCGTCCACATGGTTGCTGCCGAACACGGAGATGCCCTGGGCCTCCAGTGGGATCTCCAGCGCGTCGTCGGTCACCACTACCGTGTAGCTGCCGAACGGGTACGGGCCGAACCGCTTGATGAACAGCCGCATCATGTCCTGCTGCCGCCCGAAGTCCGAGCGGAAGTCGCGCATCTGCGACGCGGGCAGTACGCCCCGCATGGTCACCGGCGACGTGGCCAGCTCCAGTACGTCGTACCGGCCGATCTGTACGGTCGCCAGGTACGTCGCCATCGGGGCGGCCTGGTCGAACACCCAGCTGGTCCGGCTGGCCTTGGTACGGCGCGAGACGAGTCGCCCGTTCGCCACCACGTGGTACGGCGAATCGGTGGTGATCGTGATCCGGTAGTGCGCCTTGTCGCTGGGGTGGTCGTTGCAGGGGAACCAGGTCGCTGCCCCACTCGGCTGGCTCGCCACGATCACGCCCTCGGTCAGCTCCTCCCAGCCGAGCTCACCCCAGGGGCTGTCGACAGGGGCCGGGTTGCCGGAGTACTGGACGTCTATGACGAACTCTGCTCCGTCGGAGATCGCAGGGGACGGCCAGATGTGCAGCTTGCCGTTCCGGTGCGCGTACCGGCTCGCCCGGCGGCCGTTGACGAGCACCTTGGCCACCCGCAACCCGGTCAGGTCGAAGCTCACCCGGGACAGCGCCTGGGTCGCCACGGCCGTGATGGTGGCCTTGCCGCTCAGCCTGTTGCTGCTGACCCGGTAGTCGAGGTCGAGCTCGTACGACTCGACCTTGTAGCCACCATTGCCATGCGTCGGTACATAGGGGTCACCGGCAGTGTCCTCACCGGGTTGGCCCTTGTCACGGGCAACCATCAACCCTGCCAGGGCGCGATCGGATTGCCGGCCCAGCGGGACCCGGCCGGAACGCTCTCTCCGCGCATCACCAGCGACACCGGACCGATCGTAGCGCCTGCGCCGATCGATGCGGCGGGAAGAATGATGCCGTGCGGCCCGAGGGTTGACCCATCCCCGAAGGTTACGGTGCTCATGGACATCACGCGATCGTGAAACAGATGCGTCTGGAGTACACAGCCGCGGTTGACCGTGACACCGTCGCCGAGTGTGATCAAGTCGGCCTCAGGGAACCAATAGGTCTCACACCAGACGCCCTTGCCGATCTTGGCGCCCAGTGAGCGCAACCAGACCGCCAGTACCGGCGTACCGGCGGCGGCGTTCGCGAACCACGGAGCCGCGACCATCTCGACGAAGGTGTCCACCACCTCGTTGCGCCAGACAAAACTGCTCCACAGCGGGTACTCGACCGCGCGGGTCCTGCCGACGATGACCCACTTGGAGATCGTCGCCATCGTGCCGGCCACCGCGCCGGCGACGAGGATCACGGCGCCTGACAGCAGGAGCGTCGGCAACGGCCCGAGCCACAAGTCCAAGCCCTGCAGGGCGAACAGCACACCGAGCGCGATCAGTACCGTGCACATCATCGGCACGAACCGGCACAGCTCGACGGCGGCGCGGGCGAACTTGAGTCGCAGCGGCGGGTTGAACGTGCGGCTCTGGTCGCCGTCGACGGTCTGCCGGCGCAGCTTCACCGGCGGGCTGCCGAGCCACGACGTACCGGCCTTGGACTTCTTCGGGGCCGCGGACAGCACAGCGACCAGGCCATTCTTGGGGACCGAGCGGCCGGGTGCGGTCATGCCCGAGTTGCCGAGGAAGGCGCGCTTGCCGACCTTGGCGCCGGCCACGTGCAACCAGCCGCCGCCCAGTTCGTACGACGCGATCATGGTGTCGTCGGCCAGGAACGCGCCCTCACCGACGGTGGTCATCTTCGGCAGCAGCAGGACGGTCGAAGCCTCGACGTCGCGGCCGATCTTGGCACCGAGCGCGCGGAGCCACCAGGGGGTGAGCAGGCTCGCGTACAGGGGGAAGAGGAGGGTGCGGGCCGAGTCGAGCAGCCGCTCCGTGGCCCACACCTGCCAGCCGATCCGGCTGCGCACTGGGTAGTGGCCGGGCTTGATGCCGATGCCGAGCAGCCTGACGATGATCACCGTCAGCAGGGCGAGCGTGACGAAGCCGACGAGGGTCATCAGGGGGATGGCGTACAACGCGTGCAGTGCGGCGTCTCCGAGGGAGGTGGTGCCGGCGACAGCCTGGCGGAGGATCAGGACCGCGAGGATCGCCGCACCCAACGGTAGTAGCGACATGAGGGCGGATGCGGCGCCGTACGCGAGCACCCACCAGGGTGCGCGAGCAGGGCGCTCCTCCGGCCAAGGGTGCCGGGCCTTGCCGAGCCGTGCGGCCGGCGAGCCCGACCAGCGCTCGCCTGGCGGGACCGTACCGGAGACAGCCGAGCCTGCCGCGATCTCCGCGTTGCGGCCGATCTCTGCGCCCGGCAGGAGAGTACTGCGGGAGCCGACGACCGCCTCGGCGCCGACGGTGACCGTACCGACGTGCAGCCGGTCTCCGTCGATCCAGTAGCCGGACAGGTCGACCTCTGGTTCGATCGACGCGCCACGGCCCATCGTGAACATGCCGGTGACCGGCGGGAGCGTGTGAAGGTCTACGCCCTTGCCGATCTTCGCGCCAAGAGCCCTTGCGTAGTAGGCGATCCAGGGCGCACCGGCCAGGTTGGCGGCACCCGCTGCGTCTGCGAGGTTCTCTGCTGCCCAGAGGCGGACGTGTACGTTCCCGCCGCGCGGGTAGATGCCCGGCTTCAGCCCTCTGAGCAGGATGCGAGCGCCGACGACAGCGATGCCCATGCGGCCGGCGGGCGTGATCAGGATCAGCCAGCCGGCCAGGATCCACCACCACGACACTGTGCGCATCCAAGGGTGCGGGCCGTCGGTGAGTGCCAGCAGGTTGTTCAGGGTGAAGAGCCAGACGAGCCAGCGCACGCCGACCACGGTCTGCAGTATCAACGTCAGCGCGGTCTGGAGGAGCTGGGTGCCCGGTGGGGTCGGGCGAACCTCGCGGATCTCCACTGGGACGGTGGAAGTCTGGAAGTCGTCGAGACGATCGGCGAGCGCGCCTAGCCGGGGGTACTCGTAGATGTCGCCGACTGTGACCTCGGCGTACTTCTCCCTGAGCTTCGAGACCAGTTGTGCCGCAGCAAGGCTGCCACCGCCGTGCAGGAAGAAGTCGTTGTCGGCACCGGTGACTGTTGCTCCCAGCACCTGCGTCCAGCGCTCCGCTAGCCAGCCTGCTGTCCCGTCGAGGTCAGCGGGCGGTGCATCCGTGTCCATGCCAGGTAGCGGCCAGGGCAACGCGTTGCGGTCGACCTTGCCGGAGGTCCTGGTCGGCAGGGTGTCCGTTACGGCCAGCAGGGGGACTAGTGCGGCGGGCAGGGCTTCTCTTAAGCGCTCTGTGGCTGCCTTCTGATCGAAGCCTTCTGGGTCATCCGGTACTACGTATCCGACGAGCAGTTGATTGCCGGCTGCGCTGACCCGTACTGCGGCTGCCGCGCCGCTGACGCCGGGGAGAGCCTGCAGAGCCGCGTCGACTTCACCCAGCTCGATCCGCCGGCCACCGAGCTTGATCTGCTCGTCGGCCCGGCCCATGAACACCAGGCCCTCCGACTCGTTGCGGACCAGGTCGCCACTGCGGTACGCGCGATCCCAGCCGAGCGACGGCATCGGGGCGAACTTCTCCGCGTCCTTGGCCGGGTCGAGGTAGCGGGCCAGCCCGACACCGCCGATGATCAGCTCGCCAGTACCGCCCTCTGCGACCTCGTTGCCTGCACTGTCGACGACTGCGAGATCCCAGCCGTCCAGGGGAAGCCCGATGCGTACCGGGCCTTCGCCGGTCAGCTGGGCTCCACAGGCGACGACGGTCGCTTCGGTGGGGCCGTAGGTGTTCCAGACCTCGCGCTCCGGCGTTGCAAGGCGCTCGGCCAGCTCGGGCGGGCAGGCCTCGCCACCGAAGATCAACAGGCGCACGTTGTCGAGTGCGTCCGACGGCCAGAGGGCAGCGAGCGTCGGGACGGTCGACACGATGGTGATGCCTTGCGCGACCAGCCACGGGCCGAGGTCCATGCCACTGCGCACCAGCGAACGGGGTGCGGGGACGAGGCACGCGCCGTACCGCCAGGCGAGCCACATCTCCTCGCAGGACGCGTCGAACGCGATGGACAGACCGGCCAGCACACGGTCCTCGGGGCCGATCGGCTCCTTCTGCAGGAACATCCGCGCCTCGGCATCCACGAAGGCAGCTGCCGATCGGTGCGTGACGGCTACGCCCTTCGGTACGCCGGTGGAGCCCGACGTGAAGATGATCCACGCGTCGTCGTCGGGTGAAGGGCCGTCGCCGCGGGACGCGGGTCCCGCGGCAGCGGGCGTAGTACCGTCCGCATCCATCCGGGCGGAGTACGGGAAGTCGTAACCGCCGTCAGCAGCTTCTGCCAGGTCTGTGGTCGGCGCTGGTCGGGTCGAGGCGATCTCGAGGTCGTCAGTGACGATCGCCGCAACCTGCGCCTCGCCGAACACCAACTCGGCGCGCTCCTCGGGATCATCCGCGTCGACCGGCACATACGCCGCGCCCGCCTGCAGAGTCCCGAGAATCGCAACATACAAGTCGTTGTGCCCCGACGAGATCCGGACGCCGACCCGGTCGCCCGGCCCGATCCCGAGATCCGTCAACCGCCGCGCGAACCTGGTCACCTGACCGAGCAGCTCGCGATAACTCAAACTCACACTGCCGTCATCCAGCGCCGGCTCATCCGGAAACCCCACAGCACTGGCCTGCAAGACGTCAACCAAAGTCCGCTCGGGCGGAGCGCTGTCCCCCCGTCGCAAAGTCACGGCCGAAGAATACGCCGCCCAGTTGTCCACCCCACCAACGCAACCCGAACACCCGAACGCAAACAGCCCCCACGCACCCGACGCCGCTCGCTCCTGCGTCGCTCTCAGCTCTGGGTGCTCCCACCCGTTACGGTTTTGGTGGCTCCCGTAGTGGGAGGTCTGGTCGCCAGGCTCGGTATGACTTTCCCACCTAGTCGAAGTTCATGATCCCGGGTGTG
>NZ_JBITDB010000006.1:238162-740708 GCF_044453825.1 Kribbella sp. NPDC051620 | reverse complement strand
GGTGAACGCCAGGAAGAGCACGACGAAGGGGAGCGTCAAGATCCACGCAGCCGCGGTCTGGCGGCCGGGGGGCCCCCCGCGGCCCCCCCCCCCCCCCCCCCCCCCCGCGGCGCCCCCCCCCCCCCCCCCCCCCCCGCGCGGGGGGGGGGCGGCGGGGGCGGGGGGCGGGGCCCCCCCCCCCCGCGCCCCGCCCCCCCCCCCCCCCCCCCCCCCCCCCCCCCCCCCCCCCCCCCCCACGGATCGGGTTAGGGCTGGATGGTGAAGGTGTAGGCCTTCTGGCCGGTCGATACTGCGGCGCCGGCGGTTGTGGTGGCGGTGGCTTCGAAGACGATGGTGTAGGTGCCGGCCGCCTCGAACGCCCAGTTGGCGTGGGCGTGCGTGTTGATGGCGATCGCCCGGGTGTCCGGGAGGCCGTTGCCGCTGTCGAACCAGATGGTCGGGCTGCCGAGCGAGCTGGTGGTGTAGACGCTCACGTCGGCCGGTCCACTGACCGAGATCAGCTTCACGTTGAGCGTGTTGCCCTGCAGCGCGCCACTGGGTACGCCCTCGGTGTTGAAGCCCGGCCAGACGATGTTGCTCACCTGGGTCTGCGGCAGCATCCAGACGGCGCTCCCCGGCGTACCGAGGAAGCTGTATGCCGATCCGGACGGCACTGTCGTCTTACTGGCCGACACTGCGTTCAGTACTACGTCAGCCGGGTTGCGGTCGACGTTGGGGGTGACTGTGCCGTCGCGCAGGTCGAGCGTGAGGGCAGAGCCGGTCCAGTCGACGTCTACTGCGTCCACGTGCCCGGCGGAGATGGTTGTGAGGGCATGCGCGGGCAGTACCTGGAGCATGGCGATCAGCGCGGCGGTACCGGCGCCTGCGAGCACCCGGGCCTTCACTGCTTCACCTGGAAGGTGTAGGTGGCGACAGCGGAGACGGTCTTGCCGGTGGCGGCGAGCGTGCCACAGACCTTGACCTTCACCTTGTACGTACCAGCCGCCTCGAACGCCCAGTTGGCGTGCAGGTGGCCGCCGGCGCCCGTGGTGATCCGGTCCGGCAGTCCGTTGCCGCTGTCGACCAGTACGGTCGGCGAACCGAAGGCGTCGGTGGTGAAGACACTCAGGTCGGCCGGGCCGGTGACGCCGATGACGTCGACCTTCAACGCGTCGTCCTTGAAGACACCGGGCTCGATCTCCTCGGCGCCGATGCCGGGCCAGAGCAGGTCGGGGTCCTGCACCTGCGGCAGGACCCAGGCGCGGCTTCCCGGAGTACCGAGGAATCCGTACTGCGGGTCGTCGGGTACTGCGATCTCCGAGCCGGGCTTGGCGACCAGGTCGACCTCGGAGGGCGCGTACTCGACGCCGTGCTCCTCGTCGTGGATGTGCAGGTTGAACGCGCCGTCCTCGAAGGCGATGCCGATCACGTCGACATGGCCTTGGTCGAGGGTGACCTTCGGCGCGGCATCGGCCGGCAGGGACAGACCGGCCAGCGCGAGTACTGCCACAGCGGGCAGCGCAACGCGGTTAATTGTGCGCATGACTTTCCTTTCTTACTTGGGCAAACTTGAGGAGGCCGTGCCGGGGCGCGAACACCCAGCAGGCGATGAAGACGGCGGTCGCCGTCAGCACGATCAACCCGCCGGCGGCGAGGTTGAACGCGTAGGAGAGGTAGAGCCCGGCCAACCCGGAGAAGGCGCCGATCAGCGGCGCGATCAGCATCATCCGGCCGATCCGGTCGGTCAGCAGCCGGGCGCAGGCGGCGGGGGTGATCAGCAGCGCGAGCACCAGGATGTTGCCGACCGCCTGGATCGAGATGACGATCGCGATCGTCACCATCGCGTAGAGCGCCATGTCCAGCCAGAAGATCGGCAACCCGACCGAGCGGGCCGTCTCGCGATCCAGGCCGACGGTGACAAACTCCTTGTGCAGCGCGCCGCTGACCAGCAGCAGGACGGCGCCGCCGATCGCGACCGTGACGACATCGCCGTTGCCGATCCCGAGGACCGAGCCGAACAGGAACGACTCCAGCGATCCGCCGTACCCGGGCGCGGTGCTCATCACCACGATGCCGAGCCCGAACGCGGCCGCGAAGAACACGCCGATCACGGTGTCTTCCTTGAGCCGTCTGTTCTGCGAGAAGACGGCGACCGACAGTGCGGTGATCAGGCCCGCGACGATCCCGCCGACCACCAGGCTGGTGTGCAGGACGAACGCGATCGCGATGCCGGGGAAGACCGCATGCGCGACCGCGTCACCGATGAACGCCATCCCGCGGAGCGCGACATGGCTGCCGATGACACCGCAGACGACGCCGGACATCAGTACGACGAGGAAGGCGCGCTGCATGAACACGTGCTGCCACGGCTCGGTGAAGAACTCGATCATCGGGTCACCCCGAGTGTGTGCAGGAGTTGTTCGGAACGCGCGACTCCGAAGGCGCGCAACCACACGGCTGGGTCCCTGAGCTCTTCGGGGGGACCATCGGCGATCACTGTCTCGTTGAGCAAGCACAGTCGGCTACAGGTGTCCGCGGCCGCTGGCAGGTCGTGCGTGGTCATCAGAATGGCGGTGCCTTCGCTGGTCAACCTCCGGAACAGCCGGGTGAGAATCTCCTGCGTCGGTACGTCGAGCCCGGTGAACGGCTCGTCCAGCAACAGGAGCTTCGGTTCGAGGGCGAGCGCCCGGGCCACCAGTACGCGCTGGCGTTGCCCACCGGACAGCTCGCCGATCGGCCGCCGCTGAAGATCGACCAGATCGACCCGCTCCAGTGCCTCGTCCACGGCCGCTTTGTCTGCTCGGCCCGGCCGTCGCAGCCAGCCGATGCGGTGGGTACGACCGGTCATCGCGGCGGTACGGACATCCACCGGGTAGTCCCAGACAAACTCATGCCGCTGCGGGACGTACCCGATGCTGCCCCGCGCCTCGCGAGGCGTCCGGCCGTCGATGGCGACCGTCCCCTCGGTGATCGGCAACAACCCGAGGAGTGCCCTGAGGAGAGTCGTCTTCCCGGCGCCGTTAGGACCGATCAGCCCGACCTGCTCCTTGGCGTCGACAGTCAGCTCCACGTCATGCAGCACCAGCCGCCCACCCAGCTCGACCGCAACGCCGTCCACCTGCAGAACGCTCATGCGGCAACCCGCTTCCGGCGCCGCAGTACCAGGACAACGCCGATCGAGACCGCAACGAAAACAACAATCCCAACCACAACAAGGTCCAGCCCGCCTCCGTCGCCGGCCTCTTCCCGCGGGGCCGGCCCGACAGGTGCTGTTGTTTTGAAGGCATCCAGCGGATTACCCGGCCCGGCATACAAACGAAGCGGACGGTGGTCGGTGACTGTGGTGCCGTCGGTGAGTTCGGCTCTCATGGTGATGTCGAGCAGGTAGGTGCCGGGGGCGGAGAAGGTCCAGTTGCCGTGGACGTGCGTGTTGACGTCGATACCGGTCTCCTGCGGGAACGGCTTGCGGCTGTCGAAGACCGGGGCAGGCTTGCCGAAGTCCGAGTTGAGGAAGAGCGTGAACGTCCCCGGACCGTCGACACCGTTGAGCGACCACGTCACCTCGCGGTCGACCCGCTTCGCGACCTCGGGATCCTGCGTGTTCCAGCCCGGCCAGACGACGCCCGGCTGCTGCACCTGCGGGATCACCCAGACCTTCTGGCCGGCCTTGCCCAAGAACGAGTAGGCGGGATCCGCGGGAACCGACAGCTCCGCCTTGTCGGTTGCCTGCACGACGACGTTCTCCAGCGGCCGCCAGACAACCGGATCGCCGGTGTCGTCGCGCAACTGGATCGTCCATCTCCCGTGCACGAACCGTGGTCCCAGATCAACATGCCCGTCCGCGATCACCACCTGCGCGCCCGGCGGCGCCGGCGCGACACCGGCCGACGCGACTGCCGTCGCAGTGATTGCTGTTGGCAACAAGAAGAGCAGTGTCATCGAAATTCCCCCAGGCAGCGCAGCAGCTCGTCGGCGTTGTGCCGCATCATCGCGACGTAGGACCGGGCGTGTTCGTCGAACGAATCCCCGTAGATCGAGCACACCCGGACGCCGTTGTCGCGGGCGACCTGCGTCAGCACGGACGCGCGCTGCGCCAGGTTCGGCTCAGTGAAGACGGCCGGCACCTTCAGGTTGCGGATCGTCTCGGACAGCCTGCGCACCTGATCGACGCTCGGCTCCTGCGCCGGATTCGGTACCACGAACCCCGCGACCTTCAGCTGGTACGCCGAAGCGAGGTACCCGAACGCGTCATGCGTGGTGATCAACTGCCGCCGGTCAGCCGGGATCTTCGCCAGCCGCGACCTCACGTACTCGTCCAGCTCGTCGAGCTCACGCAGGTACGTATCGGTGTTGGTCCTGTAGATGTTCGACGACTGTGGATCAACACTGATCAACGTGTCGCGGATCAACTGCACGTACGCCTTCGCGTTGGCGACGTCCTCCCACAGATGTGGGTCGATCTCGCCATGCACATGCTTGCCGAGTACCGCCTGCGGCAGTTGATGGATCTGCGCCCCCGCCTTGCCCAGGAACGCGAACCGCGGATCGTCCGGCACCGTCTCGAGCGCCTTGCCCGGCACATCGATGACGACCCGCCCGGCCGGTACTGCGGATTGCGCCGCGCCGACCCGCCGCGCATCGGAGTACGCGTAGACCTGGCCGCTGTCGAGGTCGACGGTGAGGTCGGTGTGGCCGTCGTCGAGCACCGTCGCTTTGCCGCCGTCGGCCGGTTCGACCTGGTGCGGTTCGACTCCGACCGCGAAGGTGAAGGTGCCCTTGCCGAGTGGCCTTGGCTGTTGGCCGGTGCCTGTGTCGAGCTTGCCTTCGAGGGTGAGGTGGTAGACGCCGGGCTTCGTGAACGCCCAGTTGAGATGCGTGTGGGCGGCGGGTGGGAGCGTCGTACTGTCGGCCGGGTTGGCCGAGTCGAAGTACAGGTCGGGTTGACCGAGGGACTCGGTGAGGTACGCGACGAGCCTGCCCGGGCCGTCGATCTTGGTGGCGGTGAGCTGGATCGATGACGTACGGGTGGCGCCGCGCGCCTTGCCCGAACCGCGCACGCGCAGACCGAGCCAGAGCACGTCGAGCCCGATGTCCTCGACCAGTGGGATGACGTGCGCGCCGTAGGACTCGGCCGCCTCCGCGAGCGAGACGTTGGGGGAGTCCTTGGGCGCGTTGGCGTCGATCGTCTTGATGAGGGCCTGCGGTTCGAGCAGGAGGTGATTGGTGAAGGTGACGTCGGCTTTGGCTACTTTTTTGGCATCCGTCGGCGTCGGCTCATACGAATGCGGATCCCCACCGGCCGGCACCAGTGAACTGGCGGACACCCGATCCCCACCCACCCGCTGCACCAGATCAGCCAAGATCTCAGTCGTCGTAACAACGTCGACCTTCCCGCTGGCTCCAGCCGTACTTCCAGCGCACCCAGCAGCCACCAGTACTACGAACGCAACCCCCGCGGCGACGCACCGCTGCCCGCGCCTCACGCGTCCTCCCCGCGGCGGCGAGTAGCAACCAGAGTCACAACCCCAATCACCAACAACGTCACCCCGCCCCCGATCCACGCAGGCTCAACCTCAGCCCCCGCAGAAGCCAACCGGCACCCCTCAACAGCAGCCCGCGAAGGCACCGCCCCAGCAAGCACCGCGTCGCCCCGCAATGGCGCCGCCCCGGCCAGTACCACCCGCTCCGGCGACCCGGCGTCAACCGCCGTGCTCGCCCGTGTCGGTGATCCGGCTGCAAGCACCGCGCTCGCCGCCATCACCTGCTCCGCGCCGCTCGCTCGGCCGGCGCCCGCCGCGTCACCCACGTCCGCCGCGCCGGTGGCGCCTGCGCCGCTCGCGGCTGCGGCGGGCCTGCCGCTCGCGTCGGTGGTGTGGGCGGCTGGGTGGGTGCTGTTGGAGGCGTTGGACGGGGTGGCGGGGACTACGAAGGTGAGGGTGGAGGTGGTGGTGGAGCGGGTGCCGGTGGTGAGGGTGGCGGAGTGGGTGAAGGTGGCTTGGTAGGTGCCTGGTTTGGTGAAGGACCAGTTGCCGTGGGCGTGGGTGCCGAGGGGGATTTTGTAGGTGTCGGGGAGGCCGTCGCGGCTGTTGAAGATGATTTTGGGCTGGCCGAAGGAGTCGAACTCGAAGACGGCGATGCTGCCGGGGCCGGTGACCTTGGTCAGGCGCCAGTCGACCGGGGTGGAGAGCTGGGAGCTGGTGAGCTCTTCGGTGTTCCAGCCGAGCCAGATGACGCCGTTCTTCTGGGTTTGGGGGATCTGCCAGAGGGGGGAGCCGGCTGGGCCGAGGAAGTTGAAGGCGCCGCCGGGGGCGTAGGTGGCGGAGGCTGGGGTGAGTCTGATGGTTACGGATGCTGGGTCGCGCCAGATGGGGGCGCCGGGTTTGGTGCCGTCTTTTATGCGGGACTTGAGGGCGCCGTTTTCGAGGCGTACCGCGTAGTCGGCGTGGCCGTTGTCGAGGGTGGTTTTGGTTGGGTTGGCGGGGTTCGTTGGGGTGGTGGGTGAAGTGGTCGAGGGGTTTGTGGGGTTGGGGGAGTTGGTTGTGCCGGGCGGGTTTGTCTGTCCGGTTGTTGGGTTGCCGGACGTGGTCGGGTTGGTGGCTGGGTTGCTGCTGCTGCTGGTGGTGGGGCAGGGCGGGAGGGCGCCGGGTCGGTTGGAGTCGTTGGAGTTCGGCGGGGAATCGCTCGTCGAGTGCTCTCCATCGCCGCCGGAGAAAGAAGAAGAGCGCGGAGGTGATGAGAGAGGGGTCGTCGGCTTGGGGGTCGGCGTCGGCGTCGGCGTCGGGGCTGTGCCGGGTAGGGCGGGTGGGGGTGTGGTGGGGCGGGCTGGAGTGGGCGCCGGGGTGGTCGGCCCAGTCGGTCCCGTCGGTCCCGTCGGGGTCGTGGGGATCGGGGTGGTTCGGCCGGGAGCGGTTGGTGTGGGGTGCTCTGGCCCGGTGGCGGTCGGGTGGCCTGGGCCGGTCGGGGTGTTGGACGGGGTCGGGTTGGTGGGAGTGCCGGGCGGGGTGGTGGGTGTGCCGGGAGTGCCGGGTGGAGTGGTGGGTGGGGTGTAGGGGCCTACTACGAAGGTGTAGGTGGTGGGGGTGGAGGCGAGGGGGGTGCCTGCGGTGGCGGTGGCGGTGGCTTGGAAGGTTAGGTGGTAGGTGCCTGGGGCGGTGAAGGACCAGTTGGCGTGGACGTGGCGGCCTACTGGTTGGTGGAGGGTTCGGAGGGTGGGGTCGGCGGCGGAGAAGAGGCGCTGGGCGGTGCCGGTGAAGTCGTCGTAGTTGAAGAAGATCTCTACGTTTCCTGGGCCGGATGCCGACAGGAGGGTCAGGTCCACGGCGTCGCCGGCGAGGGTGCCGGGGGTGATGGTTTCGGTGTCCCAGCCGGGCCAGATGAGGTCGGGGTCCTGGGATTCGGGGGCGATCCAGACCGGGTCGCCGGGTTTGCCCAGGAAGGCGAAGGCGGGGAGGTCGGGGAGTTCGACCCGGGCGGAGGCCTTGTCCTCGAGGTTGAAGATCAGGTTGGCGGGGTCCGCCTCGCGGTACTCGCCCAGACCGATCCGGGTGCTCAGCCGCAGTACCGATCCGTCGTACGTCGTGTGCAGAGCGTCCGTATGGACCGCCTGCAACACCTCCGGCGCCGCTCCGGCGTACGAGCGCAACGGCAGCAACGCCATGCCCAGCGCGAGAGCGAGCGCCAGCAGCGCAGCGCCGGCCGCGAGCAGTCCGGCGCGGAGACGGGTGGGCAGGGGCGAGCGAGAGTGAGTGGCGGTCACCGGAGGAACTTAACTGATTTGACAATCGTTTTCAGTAAGCCGGTGGAAAACTGCCCTGTACGACGCCCGAAAGTCGTCACGACGCAGAAGGAACAAAGTCACCCCCAGAACGGATTTCCTGTCTGGGCTGAGTCGTGGGTAAACTGTTTTGGTTGCCTCGGCGAGGGACGCCCCCCGGACACAGTCGCGCTCACCCGTGAACTGTCGGGAGCGGCTCCGTGATCGACGCGGTGGTTCGTTGCCTGACGCCTGTACGGGAGTCAAGACGTGCCCGCTGAGGCTCTAGCAACTTTGTAACACCACCGACGACTAATCACCGCAACGCACTTGAGGAGTTCATCTCGTGGCCGAGGTCAAGATCCAAGCCGAGTCGCGCACGGAGTTCGGCAAGGGTGCTGCCCGCCGTATCCGCCGGGACCACAAGGTGCCCGCCGTTCTGTACGGCCACGGCACGGACCCGGTGCACATCACGCTGCCCGGACACGACACCATGCTGGCGCTGAAGACCGCCAACGCCCTGCTGCTGATCGAGGTCGAGGGCTCGGAGAGCCTGCTCGCGCTGCCGAAGCAGGTCCAGCGCGACCCGATCAAGAACACCATCGAGCACGTCGACCTGGTCATCGTGAAGCGCGGTGAGAAGGTCCAGGTCGAGATCCAGGTTCACATCGAGGGCGACGCCGTCAGCGAGACCCTGGTCGTGGTCGAGAACCAGACCATCCTGGTCGAGGCCGAGGCCACCCACATCCCCGACGGCGTCACCGTCTCCGTCGAGGGCCTGGACGCCGGCGCCCAGATCCACGCGTCCGACCTGAAGCTCCCGGCCGGTACGACGCTGGCCATCGAGCCGGACACCCTGATCGTCAACGTCACCGCCGCGCAGACCGCGGCCCAGGCCGACGCCGAGATGGCCGAAGCCGAGGCCGAGGCCGGCATCGAGCGCGACGAGCCGGTCGCCGCCGAGGCGTAAGCACCTCGCAGTACAACAGCTTCAACAGGAAGGGCCGGGATTCGTGGCGGACGACGTGTGGTTGGTCGTCGGGCTGGGGAATCCCGGCCCTTCCTATGCCAAGACCCGGCACAACGTCGGCCAGATGGTCGCCGACGAGCTGGTCTCCCGGGTCGGCGGCAACTGGAAACAGCACAAGCAGGCCAAGGCCGACGTGGTGGAGGCCCGGATCAGCGGCATCCGGACCATCCTGGCCAAGCCCCGGTCGTACATGAACGAGTCCGGCGGGCCCGTCTCCGGGCTGCTGAAGTTCTTCAAGGTCGAGCCGAAATCGATGATCGTGCTGCACGACGAGCTCGACATCGACTTCGGCGTCCTGCGCGCCAAGTTCGGCGGCGGCGACAACGGCCACAACGGGCTCAAGTCGATCCGCAAGTCGGTTGGCACGGGTGACTACTATCGAATCCGGTTCGGCGTTGGGCGTCCGCCCGGCCGTCAGAACCCGGCGGACTTCGTACTGAACGAATTCTCCTCAGCCGAACGCAAGGATCTCCCGTTCGCGGTCGACCGGACCGCGGACGCCGTCGAGTCCTTGATGACGGATGGCCTAGAAGTGACCCAAGGACGGTATAACTCCTAGTGAGGGACAACTCGTGAAACTGGCCGGCCTGGTCGACACCCTGATCACCGATCCGGTAGTAGCCGAGGCCATTCGCGACGCCAGGAACGACGGCGTCACGACGCTCGACCTGAGCGCTCCCGGACCGATCCGTCCCGTGCTGATGGCTGCCCTGGCGGCCGCCCAGGGCGCGGATCGTCCCGTGCTGGCAGTCACCGCCACCTTCCGCGAGGCCGAGGAGCTCACCGAGGCGCTGCAGTGCCTCGTCGAGCCCGGCACCGTCGCCTACTACCCCGCCTGGGAGACGCTCCCGCACGAGCGCTTGTCGCCGCGTTCCGACACAGTCGGCCGTCGCCTCGCAGTACTCCGCAGGCTCGCACACCCCGACCCGTCGGACGAGACGACCGGCCCGATCAAGATCCTCGTCGCGCCCGTACGGTCCGTGCTGCAACCTCAGGTCGCCGGACTGGCCGACCTCCGCCCGGTCCAGCTGCACGTCGGCGACTCCGTCGAGCTCGAGGACGTCACCGAGCGGCTCTCCGCCGCGGCGTACAACCGGGTGGACCTGGTCGAGCGCCGGGGCGAGTTCGCCGTCCGTGGCGGCATCATCGACGTCTTCCCGCCGACCGAGGAGCACCCGCTGCGGGTCGACTTCTTCGGCGACGACGTCGAGGAGATCCGGTACTTCGCAGTCGCCGACCAGCGGTCCCTGGAGATCGCCCAACACGGTCTGTGGGCGCCGCCGTGCCGTGAGTTGCTGCTGACCGACGAGGTGCGCGCGCGGGCCGCAGTACTGGCCAAGGAGCACCCGGAGCTGTCCGAGCTGTTCGAGAAGCTCGCCGAAGGGCATGCGGTCGAGGGGATGGAGTCGCTCGCGCCCGTCCTGGTCGACGACATGGAGCTGCTCGTCGACCTGATGCCGGCCGGCACGCATGTCGTCGTCAGCGACCCCGAGCGGGTCCGGGCGCGGGCGCACGACCTGGTCGCCACCAGCCAGGAGTTCCTGGAGGCGTCCTGGGCTGCTGCCGCCGGTGGTGGCGAGGCTCCGATCGACCTTGGCGCGGCGGCGTACATGTCGCTGGCTGATGTCCGGTCGCATGCGCTCGCCAAGGGCCTCGCGTGGTGGAGCATGTCGCCGTTCGCGATCGCTCCGACGGATGCGCCGGAAGAGCTGCGCGACTCGATGGGCGAGCGCGTCTCCTTCGACATCGACCCGGACGCCGGCGCGGTCCGCAGCCGGATCGTCGCGGCGCACGAGGTCACCCCGTACCGCGGCGAAACCGCTGCTGCCGTCGAGGATGTGCGCGGCTGGCTGCGGGACGGCTGGCGCATCGTCTGCGTCACCGAAGGTCATGGCCCGGCCCAGCGGCTGGCCGAGGTGTTCTCGGAGGCCGAGCTGCCCGCGAAGACCGTCGACAGCATCGACGGCATCCCGCCGACGGGCGTCGTGCAGATCTCGCAGGGTGCCCTCGACCGCGGGTTCATTGCCGAGGGCATCAAGTTCGCGGTGCTCACCGAGAACGACCTCGCCGGACAGCGGTCGGCGGCCGAAAGGCGTTCCCAGCAACGGATGCCGAGCCGGCGCAAGAAGGCGGTCGACCCGCTGGAGCTGGCGCCGGGCGACTACGTAGTACACGAACAGCACGGCGTCGGCCGGTACGCCGAGATGCTCCAGCGGACCGTTGGCACCGGGGCGCAGAAGGCCACCCGCGAGTACATCGTGATCGAGTTCGCGCCGAGCAAGCGCGGCCAACCTGGCGACCGGCTGTACGTGCCGACCGACCAGCTCGACCAGGTCACCCGGTACGTCGGCGGCGAGCAGCCCACGCTCGACAAGATGGGCGGCGGCGACTGGGCCAAGCGCAAGGGCCGGGCGCGCAAGGCGGTCCGCCAGATCGCCGGCGAGCTGATCAAGCTGTACGCCGCGCGCCAGGCGACCAAGGGGCACGCGTTCGCGAAGGACACTCCGTGGCAGCGGGAGCTGGAGGACGCGTTCCCGTTCGTTGAGACGCCCGACCAGCTGGCCACCATCGACGACGTCAAGCACGACATGGAACGCGTCACGCCGATGGACCGGATCGTGTGTGGCGACGTCGGGTACGGCAAGACCGAGATCGCGGTACGGGCGGCCTTCAAGGCGGTACAGGACGGTAAGCAGGTCGCCGTACTGGTACCGACCACGCTGCTCGTCCAGCAGCACTACGCGACCTTCTCCGAGCGGTACGCCGCGTTCCCGGTGAACGTCGCGCCGTTGTCCCGCTTCCAGACCGAGAAGGAGTCGAAGGCGACTCTGGACGGGCTGGCCGATGGGTCGGTCGACGTTGTCATCGGTACGCACCGGCTGCTCGGTGGTGAGGTCGCGTTCAAGGACCTCGGGCTGGTCGTGGTCGACGAGGAGCAGCGCTTCGGGGTCGAGCACAAGGAGCAGCTCAAGCAGCTCCGGACGGCTGTCGACGTGCTGACGATGTCCGCGACGCCGATCCCGCGCACGCTGGAGATGTCGATCACCGGCATCCGCGAGATGTCCACGATCGCCACTCCGCCCGAGGAGCGGCATCCGGTACTGACGTTTGTCGGCGCGTACGAAGAGGGCCAGGTGACCGCCGCCATCCGGCGCGAGCTGCTCCGCGAGGGCCAGGTCTTCTTCGTCCACAACCGGGTCAACACGATCGAGAAGGCGGCCGCCCGGATCCGCCAACTGGTCCCTGAGGCGCGGGTCACCGTTGCCCACGGCCAGATGCCCGAGCACCAGCTCGAGCAGGTCATCCAGGGTTTCTGGGAGAAGGAGTCCGACGTCATCGTCTGTACGACGATCGTCGAGTCGGGCATCGACATCTCCAACGCCAACACCCTGATCGTCGAGCGCTCGGACCTTCTCGGGCTGTCCCAGCTGCACCAGCTGCGCGGCCGGGTCGGGCGTGGCCGCGAGCGGGCGTACGCGTACTTCTTCTTCCCGCCGGAGAAACCGCTCACCGAGACGGCGCACGACCGGCTGGCCACGATCGCGCAGCACGCCGATCTGGGCGCCGGCATGCAGGTGGCGATGAAGGACCTCGAGATCCGCGGCGCCGGCAACCTGCTCGGCGGCGAGCAGTCGGGGCACATCGCCGATGTCGGGTTCGACCTGTACGTCCGGCTGGTGGGCGAGGCGGTCGCGGAGTACCGGGGTGACACCCAGGCCGACGAGCCCGAGGTCAAGATCGAGCTGCCGATCGACGCGCATCTGCCGCACGACTACGTGCCTTCGCAGCGGTTGCGGCTGGAGATGTACCAGCGGCTGGCCGCCGTACGGGACGAGGACGGTATCGCCGAGCTGGTCGAGGAGCTGCACGACCGGTACGGCGACATCCCGCAGCCGGTGCTGAACCTGATCGAGGTGGCGAAGTTCCGCAACCACGCCCGCCGGGCGGGGCTGCACGACGTCACTCTGCAGGGCAATCTGATCCGGTTCGGGCCGGTCGAGCTGCCCGATTCGAAGGTGCTCCGGCTGAACAGGCTGTACCCGAAGAGTCTGGTCAAGCCGCAACTGCGTACGATCCTGGTGCCGAGACCTGCCACCCGGCCGGTCGCCGGTCAGCCGCTTCGCGACCAGGAGCTGCTGCAATGGTGCGCGCGACTGATCGACGACGTGATCGCCGAACCGGTCGGCGCCACAGTATGACCACGAACTGGAAGATGCGAGGAGATTCGGTGAGCACTTCGCGACGGCTTCGGGCGACGCAGGTAGTCGGCGCGGGCCTGGCCTCGGTCCTGCTGCTCGGCGGCTGTGCCGCGGGCACCCACCCGGGCGCGGCGGCGACGATCGGCGACAACGAGATCAGCGTCTCCGACCTGGACAAGAGCACCGCCGCGATCCAGAGCGCGGTCGGCGGGCAGCAGCAGATCGCCCCGGCCGCCGTGCTGAAGATCCTGGTGAACAACGAGGTGGCCGCGCAGGTGCTCGACCAGCGCTCGATCAAGGTCAGCGACGCCGAGATCGAACCGGCCATGAAGGTGGTCGTCGACCAGTCGCTGTACCCGAAGTTCGCGGCGAACCCGGTCACCGCCGACTTCCTGCGGGCCGCTGCCCGCGCGGTGGTCGGCCAGATCAAGCTGGCCGGCGGTACCGGATCGGTCACCGACCCGAACGCGCAGCAGCAGAGCACCGAGGGCGCCAAGCTGGTCGAGGAGGCGTCGAAGAACATCACCGTCGACATCGCGCCCCGCTACGGCACCTGGGACGGCACCCAGCTCAAGGAGGGTTCGGGCTCGCTGTCGAAGCTGTCCGAGCAGAGCAAGCCGACGCCGACCGCGCCCGCAGAGCAGCCGCCGGCCGAGCCGCAGGGCTGAGCCTTTGACGGGTTCGATCAAGGTCGTCCTGACCAGTCCACGGGTCGCGCCCGGGTTGCTGACCCGGGCGGGCTGGCAGGTCTTCACCGACGCCTCGGCGATCGGCGCCTCGGCCGGGCCTGAGCGCCCGGACGTCCAGGCGCTGATCGGGTCCGGTCTGGTCGTCCAGCACATTGACGGTGACGTCTCCGAGCAGTGGGCCTGGCTGACCAGTGCCGCCCTGTCGGGTGAACGCGTGGCCTGGCTGGTCGGCGAGGACGGCGAGCCTGCGCTACTGCGGATCATCGCGGACGCGTTGAGCCGCGAGCCGCGCCCGGAGTACGAGGTCGAGATCGTGCACGGCTCGTACGACGTACCGGGCGCCCGCCTGATCGACCTCGTCCGCGTGATGGACCGGCTCCGCCGGAACTGCCCCTGGGACCAGGAGCAGACGCACGAAAGTCTGGCCCGTTATCTGCTCGAAGAGGCATACGAGACCCTTGAGGCGATCGAGACGGGCGACTACGAACACCTCCGCGAGGAACTCGGTGACCTGCTGCTGCAGGTGGCGTTCCACTCGCGGATCGCGGAGGAGACCCCGGACGAGGGCTTCTCGATCGACGACGTGGCCGGCGGCATAGTGGAGAAACTGATCCGCCGTCATCCCCACGTCTTCGCCGACGTCACCGCGGCCGACGCGGCCGCCGTCGAAGCCAACTGGGAATCCATCAAGGCCGCTGAAAAACAACGCTCCTCGGTCCTTGAAGGCATCCCCCTGGCCCTCCCCGCCCTGGCGCTGGCCGACCAGGTCCTGGGCCGGGCCGCCAAGATCGACCTGCCGCCGTCCGCGTCCCCGCTGTCGTCCGACAACGAACGAATCGGCGAGTCCCTGCTGGATCTGGTCCGCCAGGCCCGCGCCCTGGGCGTGGACCCCGAACAAGCCCTTCGCGAAGCCATCCGCCACCTTTCCACCCACATCCGCACCGCCGAGTCGAACGGCTGACGGCAGTCGGAGTTTGTCCGCGGCAACGACCGGCAGGCGACCTCTCAGCCCGAGAATTACACAGCGTGAACTTGTTGCCACAGCTTCCTTCTAGGTCTAGCGTCTGGTAGCGACGCGACTGGGGGACAGAAGAATGGCGTGGCAGGGGTGCCGCGCTGTCCGAGCCGCGGGGGTGGTGGGGGCTCGTGATGGACTTTCGTGCAGCCAGGCGTGCAATCGCAGCAGTGACGACATTGGCACTCGGCGGGGCCGTGCTCGTCGCACCATCGGCGCAGGCCGAGGTGCTGGCGACGCCGGAGGTCGATGGCATCCGGACCGCCCTCACCGGCGGGCCGGGCGTCCGCGGCCTGCAGGACTTCGTCGCTGATCTGTCCGGAGTCGGTGCCTTCGGCAAGCAGGTCACCGGCCTGACGATGGAGCCGGGCAGCGCCCAGGCGCTCGGCCTGCAGAACCTGATGCAGGGCGCGATCGGTGCGGTCGACGGCTACGCGTCCGCGACGACGGTCAGTGCGCTCGCGGATGCGTTCAACGAGACGAACGCCGACTACGCCGGTGATGCAGGTGCCAAGCGCCACGTGAAGTGGACGGCGACACCACTGCCGGACGGCTCCATCACGCGACTGCGGCTCACCGCCGTGGTGACCCGCACGGTGACCACGGGGATCAGGGTTTCGACCAAGACGAAACCCTTCGACTTCACTTCGGCGAAGGGGTTGTCGGCGCACCTGACGTTCACCGCGACCTTCACCGTCAACTACGACGACGCCGCGAAGACCTCCTGGCTGGACGCGGACCCGGCGATCGGCCTGCGGATCAACGACGTACACCTGATCACCCCGCCACCGCCGAACGACGGGCACACCCTGCCGGACGTCGACGCGGCGATCGGCATCCTCGGCGTCACGTTGAAGGACGACAGCAGCTACGCCGAAGATGTGACGCTCAAAGCAACGATCCGCGACCCGAACAACGACGGCCGGCTCTCAGTCGGGCAGCAGAACAGTGAACTGGGCGCGCAAGGCGCCTCGGCCGGGCTCGCCGCTGTGACCCTCGTGCCAGGTGGAACACTGTCAGGGACTCTGCACATCGTCCCTCGGCCGTCATCGACGATCGCCGGTCTGCCCGGCGTCGAGGTCGACGTCACCGTGGGGCCCAGCGATCCGGCCGCGGGAGAGCCGACCGCTGCCTACCCCGATCACGAGCTCGATCCGGTGGCGGCCTTCGAGACGCTGACGCCGTTCGACCTTGCCCAGGGTGTCAACCAGTTGGTCACGACACTGTCCGAGTTCCAGCACGCGAAGCCTGCGAGCTCGACGGTCGATGTGGACCTGCCTTTCCTGCACGGCACCGTCGCAGACCTCGTGCCCGCCACCGAGGCGCTGCAGCAGTTCCTCGTCGACCACGTGTCGAAACCCTCGACGCCGGGTGCCACCGGCGTCCCGGACTTCGCCTCGGTGCAGCAATTCCTGGACCAGCTGGTGGCCGAGAAGGGGCCGGGGAGCAGCTCGATCTACACCGTCACCGTCACCGGTGCGGGATTCGTCGCCACCGATCCCCTGCACCCACAGCTGAAGTTCACCATCGGCGTTCACCGCGAGCCGTCTGACCAGGCAGCCGATCCGGTCGCCGACCTGCTGTCCGGCGGACCCGCCGGCGTGACGTACTCCGACACGGCGCTCGTCGACAGCAGCAAGGACTGGAACGCGCTCAAGGCCGACCCGGCCACCAAGGCGATCATCGACGGCCTGGCCGGACGGCAGATCACGGCCGGCGGCCACACCGCCGCGATCAAGAGCGTCGGCGGCACGGACACGCATGCGATCCTGCTGGATTCCGCACCACTTGGCGGCACCACGGCCCCGGCGTCGCTCTGGACGGGCGGTACGCCGAGCAGTGGCACGGGGTACTCGATCGCGGCCGGCAACTCCAAGGCGGGCAACGTCGAGCTCGCGAACCTGCTCAAGGACAAGGCCCACCTACGGGACGCGAACGCGGTCCGGCCGCAGGCCACGATCACGTCCGGGTACACGCTGACGCTGCCGGTCGTGCTCGATCTTCAGCCGGCGGCCACCCTTGACGGCTGCAAAGGGCTGACCGATCCGCAGCAGGCCTGCCCCTTCGTCCAGAAGACCGGTGCCGACGGCAAGGGTCCGCAGCGCGTCGTGGAAGAACTGCCGCTCCGCGCCGACCGGATCATGCTGTCGACCGGCAGCCAGATCCTGACCGCCTCCACGAAGCTGACGACGCCGGTCGACCTGATCTCGCCGGTCGGCTACGTCCCGGTACACCTCGGCGGCACGATCGCGCTGTGCCCAGCAGCCGGGTACGACGGCTCTTGCACGAAGACGGGTGAGCCGGGTCCGGTCCAGCAGATCATGCTGCCGGGGACCGGCTCGCCGGTTCCGCTGGGCACGTTGTTCGACGGCGCCCGGGACCATCCTGACGACGTCCTGTCCGGCCTGCCCGCCGGTGCGGTCGCGCACTCTCACGGCGCGCTCAAGCTGCTCGAGGTGGCCGGCACCTCCACGTACTTCCACGACGACAAGTCGCCAGGGACCGCGACCATCGACGCCGACGCGGCGAGTACGCCGACCGCGCCGACGGTGACCGACCTGTCCGGGGACCTCGCCAAGCTGGTGCCGCTCGACGTCAAGCCGGACCCGAAGGACGCGTACTCGAACGCCCTGGCCGGGATGCTGCTGGCGGATCTCTCGGCGCTGTCCGGCCAGCTTTCGTCGGCCGCGACCGCAGGCGGTCTCGACACCCAGATCCCGTTGCTGGGCACGAGTTTCGGCCAGCTGATGGCCGATGGCGAGCGCGGTACCGCGTCGTACGGGATCGTCAGTGGTTTCCTCGAACTGACCGACTCGAGCCGGACCTTCGCCCCGGATCGTTATGTCGGCCGTCGAGTTCTGATAGGCAGCGCGCAGTTCCCGGTTGCCGGTGTTTCGGCCGACCTGCACACGCTGAAGCTGGCCACGCCTCCGGCAGCCCCACCGGCGAACGGGACGGAGTACGGAATCGGCGACGAGCTGCTCTGGGCGGTGGACGCGCTGACCTCGCTGCAGCCCGCGGACCTCGGTGCCCTGCTGGCAGACTTCAAGGCGCGTCTCGGCAACGGCAGTGACGTGTCGTTCACTGTGGACGCTTCGGCGAGCCCGCCGGTACTGCATCTGACGGTGGACTGGAAGCGCGCGTTCGCCACCCGCGCGACCGCCGGTGTGCACCTCACGCTTCCCGGCAGCGGCCCCGTTGATCTGTTCGGCAACACCAACGGCGGCACCGTCGACATCGACGTCAGCGGTGAGACCGTCGCGAAGCTGAACATCCCGCTGGACGCCGGCGGCCTCGCGGACCCCGTAGGCAAATTGACCATCGACCCGAGTTCGACCCGCTCGGCGCGGGCCAAGGTGAGTACTCCGGCCAGCCAGCGGACCGGCGCCGTCGGCGCGCTGCCGGTGGACCTCGGCAACTCCGGCGCCGACTCAGGTCTGCAACTCAAGGGCGACCTGGCCGTGGCCGTCGGGGACTCCAGCGATCCGGCAGGCACCGCAGTGGCGCTCGACAAGTGGTTGTCACATCTCAGCGCGAGCTCGCTGAACGGCGGGACCACGGCGCAGACCTGCACAGGTGTGTCGAGCTCCGCGCCGATGTCGTTGTGCGCGAGCATTCCGCTGCACAAGCACGGCGAGGCCGCGGTACTGGACACGATGGTGCTCCGGCTTCCGCAGACCGCTTCGAGCCTGGCGGACGCGCTGGCGCTGTCGCCCGACTTCGGCGGCGGACCGCGGCTGTCCGCGCTGCCCGGGCTGGACGCCGCTCTGAGCGCCAACACGATCAGCCTGCACCCACTTGCGGACGGCCTGCTCAAGTACCTCGATGACTCGAAGAGTGCGCTCGACCTGGCCAGCGCCGGTGGCAAGGTGCCGCTGATCGGCAAGGATCTCCAAGCAGGGAAGGACTTCCTCGGCCAGCTCGAGAAGAACCTGTCCGATGGCGTCAACGGCATCGGCGCCTACGCGACCTTCGGTGACCTGCAGACCGCACTGCAGGGAATCTTCGCGGCCGAGCCCCTGAAGTCCCTGACCAAGGGGCCAGGCGTCGTCACCGGCGAGTGCTCCGGTGTGCCGATCCCGGTGCCCTCCGGTGTGAACTTCACACCGACCACCGAGTCCGGCAAGACCGCGAACATCGATTACAAGTACGCCGTACTGGCGCGGGGGCCCGCACCGGCCAAGGCGCCGACCGCGCTGTCGGGGGCATCGCCGACGAAGAAGAACGCCGCCCTCGACGCCAAGAGCACCAACGCGGTGACCTGGAGCGGATCGGGCAGCCACGCGACCGGCTACGAGGTGTTCAGACAGGTCAACAACGACGGCAAGTGGCTCTTCATCGGCGCGACCACCGACACCCACCTGACCGACAGCGGCCAGGCCGCCGGTGGACCGCCACCGGCCGCCGGCAACCCGACGTACACAGGCCCCTGTACGCCGGCCGACGGTGCAGGCTACATCCAGAGCATCACGCTGAACGCCGCGTTCGGCTCGACCGGCAAGGTCGACGACAACGGCTGCACGGACGTCGGCGACACCGACAAGTGCCTGTCCGCGGACCTGCCGCTGGATCTCGGTCTGCCCGGAATCTCCTTGCACGCCAAGAAGGACGCGACCGGCGTCGTCAGCAAGGGGATCACCGCGAAACTGGGCTGGCGCCTCAACCTGGCGATCACCCTGGACAAGACCAAGGGCGTGGTGCTGGAGACCGCGCAGCAAGACGAGCTCCAGGTAGGCGCGGCCATCCAGATCCCGAAGCAGATCGACGCGGGGCTCGCCTTCATCCAGGTGCAGCTGAAGAACAACAAGCCGGACAAGAACCAGCTCGCGGCGTTGTTCAAGGTCGACCTCAAGGGCGGCGTCGGTGGCCACCTGCCGCTGGCCACCCTGCTGAACTCCAACCCCGCAAGCCTGTTCGTTCCGACCCTCAAGGCGGATCTCGACATCGACGTGGCGATCGACACCGGCCTGACCGGTGATGACGACCATGTCCTGCCCGGCCTGTCCGCGACCTTCAAGTTCGCGGCGAAGTGGGCCAGTTCGGCGCCGGCGGACATCGGCATCACGGCACTCGAGTTCGATGACATCAAGGTGGATCCAGGGGCGTTCCTGGCCAGCACGATCAAGCCGATCGTCGATGACATCGTCAACACCCTGAAGCCGATCCAGCCGATCCTGGACACCATCACCGCGCCGATCCCGGTGCTGAGCGATCTGTCCCACCTGGCAGGTGGCGGCGACGTCACGATCGTCACCCTGGCGGAGGCCTTCGGTGACGGCGCGCCCAGCGTCAAGACCGTCGCCGATGTGGTGACCACGGTGAAGAAGCTGTCCGACGCACTGACCAAGCTGGGCACAGCCGGCGGTATTCCGCTCGGCTCGTTCCAGTTGCTGCCCGACAAGGTCAAGAACACCGCGACCTCGCCGTCGTCGGCAGACAGCCTGATCGGCAAGGTCTTCGACAAGGACGGCGCTGAGATCACCGACGGCAAGCCTGGCTCGATCGTCGGCGCCCTCAACGACAACATCAACGACCCGACCAAGCTGGCCGACCAGGACAGCGGACCGGGAATCACCTTCCCGGCGCTGAAGAATCCCCGCCAGTTGCTCGGGCTGATCGCGGGCGGCGACGCCACCCTCGCCCAGTTCGACAGCAGCACGCTGACCGTCGGATTCTCGATGAGCGAGTCGTTCGGGCCGGTCTACGCCCCGCCGCCGGTGCTGGTGGTGATCTCCGGCAGCGCGTCGGTGAGCCTGCACGTGGTGGCCGGCTTCGACACCTATGGCATTCGGCAGGCGGTCGAGACCGGGAAGCCGGTGCAGATCCTCAACAGCCTGTTCTTCGTCACCGTCGACGAGAAGGGTGCGCCGATCCCGGTGCTCTCCTTCCACGGTGAACTCGCGGCCGGCGCGGAGGTGAGCGCCGTCATCATCAAGGTCGGTGTGGTGGGCGGTGTCGCACTGACCGTCAACTTCACCTGGAACGATCCGAACAACGACGGCAAGTTCCGGTTCAGCGAGTTCCTGGCCGCGGCGGTGAAGAATCCGATCTGCCTGTTCAACGTCGGCGGTGAACTGTCGCTGTTCCTCAAGGTGTACATCACCATCGGCTTCTCGCCGTTCTCGGTGTCGTTCGACTTCACCCTGGTGAACATCAAGCTGCTCGACTTCTCGATCAGTCCGAACTGCGCGCCGCCGCCACCCAGGCTCGGCGGCACGAAGGATCACGTGCTGTACCTGTTCGCCGGGAAGCTCGGTACCGGGACGGCGCGCGGGGACGCGCTGTGGAACGCCGCCGACGCCGACGAGACCTGGATCGTTCGCCAATCCGGTCCGACGATGACCGTTCAGGCGCTGGGGATCACTCAGACCTTCACCGATGTCAATGCCGTCGTACTGGACGGGCGCAAGTACAACGGCCAGCTCAAGGTCCTCCTCCAGGGCGCGAGCGCGGACGCCCAGTTCACCGCCAAGGCGGTCGTGTTCGGCAGTACGAAGACCGATGTGATCAGAACCGGTAGCGGTCGCGCCTTCGTGGACGGCGGTGACGGCGACGACACCATCACCACCGGCGACCGGCCCGACGTCGCCAAGACGACTGCGACCACCGGGGTGGTCGTCGCGGGCAACGGCGGTGCGGACCGGATCACCGTTGGCAACGACAACGACATCGTGGCTGGAGACGGTCAGCTGAGCCAGACCACGACAGCACTCGACCTCGACTCACCCAAGACCGGCGACGGTCAGGCCGATCCCGTCCACTTCGCGGACGTCATCGATGTCGGTGCGGTGGAGACCGCCGGACTTGTCTCCACATCGGCTCCGGCCGAAGGGGCTGCCGGCAACGACACCGTCGCGCTCGGCCTCGGCAAGGACGACGCGTACGGCGGTGACGGCGACGACAACATCGCGGTGGCCGCGGACAGTCCGCTGCTCGGCACGCCTGACCAGGGCGCCAACCCCGCACAGTTGAGGTCCGCCGGCGTGAAGGTGGTCGGCGGCGCGGGCGCGGACTCCGTCTCCGGCGGCAGCGGCGGCGACACGATCTTCACCGGCAACATCCCGAGCGCTCTGGACCAGGACAACCCGGGCACCGGGGACAAGTACGACGCGAGCGACCCGCTCAACCTCAAGGAGGCGACCGAGACGCCCCATGTCCGGCACACCGACGTCAACCACGTCGACACCGGCAAGGGTTCGGACACCGTCTGGGGCTCGAACTCCACTGACTTCGTCATCGGTCATTCCGGGACGGACAAGGTCGACCTTCTCTACGGTCTGGGCGGTAACGACGTCCTGGTCGGTGCGGACGGCGTGGACGAGATCTACGGCGGTCGCGGGGACGACTACCTGATCGCACAGCCGTCCTCGGTGGACACCGGCGCGAACCTGACCGATCAGGTCGGCTCGGGGGCGTACCGGGTGACCTCGCTGCCAGATCCCAACCCGACGTCGAAGAAGACGCTGGTCGGCGGCGGCGGAAGTGATCGAATCTACGGTGGTGACGGCGACTCGACGATCTACGGCGACCACTCGACGATCACCGCGACGTCGACACCGGACAGTTGCGTGAGCCCGGGGCCGGATCCATCCGATCCGCCGGCCGAGCATCCGCGGAACTCCGGCAACGAACCCGACCCGGCGAACCGTGACGGCGCCGATCTGATCCTCGGTGGCAACGGTGTCGACACGGTCCAGGCCGGTGGCGCCGACGACTGGGCCTTCACGGCCGGTGCCGGAGATCTGGTCTGTGCCGAGGGCGGCGGCGACCACGTCTACGGCGGCGCCGGCGACGACACCGTCTTCGGCGGCAGCGGCGACGACGTCCTCCAGGGCGACTCCGAGGCCGATCACCTGTACGGCAACGACGACAACGACACGGCGTACGGCAATGCCGGCGGTGACCACATCCAGGGCAACACCGGTGCGGACACCCTGTTCGGCGGCGAGGACGCGGACGTGATTCTCGGTGGCACCACGACCGCCGGCCGCGACGACCGGGCAAGCACCCCGGCCGGCGAGTCTCAGGCCCGCGGCGACATCATCCGGGGTGACATCGGCGCCGACACGATCATCGGGGACAACGGCAACCCGGCGGCCCCGGCCGGTCCGGTGTTCGACCTGGGCAGCAGCAATACCGACCTCGGTGGCCCGGACACGATCTACGGCGGCAGCGAGGCCGACACCCTGTACGGCGGCCTGAACGACGACCAGGTCTTCGGCGGGACCGGCAACGATGATGCCGAAGGAAATCCTGGCACGGACCACCTGTACGGCGAGGCAGGCGCCGACGACCTGATCGGCGGCAGCCACCAGACTCCAGGTGATCCGGCGGCCAAGGACGCGGCCGGTTATCCGGACACCGGTGACACGATCTCCGGTGGCGCCGACGACGACGTCATCGCCGGTGACGACGCGA
Source organism: Kribbella sp. NPDC051620 (assembly GCF_044453825.1). Taxonomy (NCBI): domain Bacteria; kingdom Bacillati; phylum Actinomycetota; class Actinomycetes; order Propionibacteriales; family Kribbellaceae; genus Kribbella; species Kribbella sp. NPDC051620. The sequence continues at coordinate 717,625 of NZ_JBITDB010000006.1, read as the reverse complement.
CCATCACCGACACCCTCGCTCCGGACGACGGCGACCCGGTCACGCGTGGCCGCGGTCTGACGTTCGGACGGCATGCGGTGCTGTTCGATCTGGGCTACAGCCCGGCCGCCGCGAACTCGGGCGCCGACATCATCGGCGGTGACGCCGACAACGACGTGATCTACGGCCAGGGTGACGCGGACACCGTCCATGGCGGTGCCGGCAATGACTACACCGAAGGCGACCAGGGCTCCGACATTCTGTTCGGTGATGCCGGGCAGGACGACCTGGCCGGCGGTTCGTCGTACGCCGAAAGCGGCACCGGCCAGCTGACCGCGGGGCAACTCGACCCGGGCGACACGATCTCCGGTGGCGCCGACGCGGACGTGGTGCTGGGCGACAACGGCCTGCTGACCCGCGACGCAGCCATCGCCAAGAGCCCGATCACGCAGGGCAGGTCGAATGCCGACGCTGCCGGGCAGATGACCGAGCGCAGCATTCAGCCCTACGACCTCGGCGACACCCCCGCCGCGAACACGTCGGGCGGCGACGACGTCACCGGCGACGACGGCTGCGACGCGATCCTCGGCCAGGGCGGCAACGACCGGCTGAAGGGCAATGCCGACGCCGACTACGCCGAGGGCGATCCCGGCCGCGACTGGGTCGAGGGCAATGCCGGCGACGACGACCTGATCGGCGGAAGCTCGCAGATCTTCGGCGCCGACACCGGCACGACCACGCACGGCCAGCCGGATGTCGCAGACGCGGTCTTCGGCGGCCTTGACGACGACCTGATCACCGGCGATAACGCGGTGATCACCAGGGTCGGCACCCCCTCGCCGTATCTGCTCAGGGTCGGCGGCAACGGCCGGTTCGAGACCCAGCGGTCGCTCCGGCTGCTCGACCTGTCGTGGAGCAACGGGTTCCTGGGCGCACCGACGCGTGCGGTGGCCGGCGGTGATCAGTTGTCCGGTGGCGGCGCGGTGGACGTCATCTTCGGCGAGGATGGCGACGACGCGATCTCCGGTGGCGCCGGCGACGACTATGCCGAGGGCAACGGCGGCCACGACACGGAGTACGGCGACCGCACGCTGGCCGAGGCCGGTATCGCGATCACCGCACCCGTACCGGCTTGGCCCGGCACGGCATCCGGTCCGGCGGCGCTCGGTGACGTCAGTGCGCCGCATGGACAGGACGACCTGATCGGCGGCAGTTCGCTGCAGGTGTTCCGCGACACAGCCGACGATGTCCACGGCGATGGTGCGGCCGACTTCGTGCTCGGCGACAACGGCACCGCGGTACGCGATGTCGTCGACCAGACCGGCAAGCCGGTGGCGCTCGGTGATGACCTCACGAAGGTGACCCTGCCGCTGACCAACCGGGTCTACGCGGGCCGCTACGATCCGGCGCACCTGCCGGGCGACGCGGCGTACGTCCGGCACGGCGTGAACGGTGCGCCGACCCGGTTCTGCACCACCGTACAGGCGACCTGTGAAGCCGTTGGCGCCTCGGGCAACGACCATCTGTGGGGCGGAATCGGCGAGGACACCATGTACGGCCAGGACGGCGACGACCTGCTGTACGGCGACACTGGATCCACCGCGGCCGCTGATGACGGCGGAACGCTGACGGCCGGTGCCCGCAACAACGACGACATGTACGGCGAACTGGGCAACGACCGGTTGTGGGGCGAGTCCGGTGAGGACGCCATGGTCGGTGACCGCGGCGGCATCGTCGACAAGTTCCAGAACGGGTCCGACCACTTCACCATCGATCAGAGCCAGGTTCCGCAGATTCACTACGAGGGGTTCCTGGCCGGCTCGGTCACCCGGTGGATCGACCTGCAGCACGACGTCAACGGTGACGTCTTCGCGGCCACCGGTACGGCAGCGGCGATGCCGCATCGCGGCGACCTCGAGGGTGGAGACGACCGGGTCCGCGGTGGGGAGGATCATGACTCGATCCACGGTGGCTTCGGTGACGACCTGCTCAACGGCGACAGCTCCGGTGACATCGTCTTCGGTGACGACGGGGCCGACCTGCTCTGGGGTGGCAAGGGCTGCGACACGGCAGTGGACGCCACCACTTCGGACTGCCTGACCAGCGGCACCTTCGACCCGAACGCCCGGGGGACGAACGACCGGATGGTCGACTACCTGCTCGGCGGCAAGGGGGCCACCTCAGGCCCGTCGGTCGCGCCGGCCACCGGCGCTCTCGGTTCGGACATCATCGACTGGCACCCGCGCGGGACATACGGCACGCCGGGGTCGACGACCTGCACCGCGAACCCGTGGCCGCAGACGTTCGGCAGCGGCAGGAACGCGGTCAGCATCGACCCGTGCTCCTGGTTCGAGATGACCAACCTGGACGACGCGACGGTGGCGAACAACCAGCACCACCAGGGCATCGACTGGATGTACGGCGGCTGGGACCGCGATGTGCTGCAGGGGGACGTGGCCGACAACGGGCCGAACCTCGGCGACCGGATGCTCGACTGGACCGGCGCGTACAACCTCTACACCCACTGCAACGCGGCGTACGGAGGCTTCAACGACGTCCGGCAATGGAGCCCTTCGATGCAGGACTTCCTGCAGCGCTGGGCCGGCTCGCTCGGCGCCGGTCAGAAGGCCGGCGAGGTGCTCACGGCAGGCACCTCGGCGTACGACGAACTGGCGCTGGTCTACCAGGCGGACCTGTCCAGCCACGGCGCCGGATCAGCCTTCCCGTCCACCCCAGGCCATTTCGACGACCCGAACGCCTGCGCTCCGTGACCGGCTGGGACCAGGAGCAAACGCACGAAAGCCTCGCTCGCTACCTCCTCGAAGAAACCTACGAAACCCTCGGGGCGATCGACTCCGGCGACTACATCCACCCCCGCGAAGAACTAGGCGACCTCCTGCTCCAGGTAGCCTTCCACTCCCGCATCGCCGAAGAAATCTCCCCCGAAGACGACGGCTTCACCATCGAACGACGTAGCCGGCACCCTCGTCGAAAACTGATCCGCCGCCACCCCCACATCTTCGCCGACGTCACGCGAAGCCCGTTAATTCCTTCGACGCACCCTGCGACCGGCTGACAGGGTGACGGTGGTGGAGCTAACTGACGTCCTGGCGCAGCGCTGGAATCTGACCGCCGACCGACTGGAGACTCTCAGCGGTGGGATGAACTCCCAGACCTGGCTGGTCACCTCCGACGGCGTCCGGTACGTCGCGAAGTCGGTGCCTGGAGCGGACTCCCCGTTCGAGCCCGGGCTCGAACTCGCCGCCCGCCTCGCCCGTGGCGGCCTCATCACCGGGGCGCCGATCCCCAGCCGCGACGGCCGCCTGGTGGAGCGCTGGGGCAACCAGCAACTCGCAGTACTGGAGTACGTCGACGGTATCCCGCTGCTAGCCACCCCAGAAGACCAGCAAGCCGTCGGTACGACGCTCGCCCGGGTGCACCAGATCTCTCAGACTCCTTCCGGTGACCTGGAGAAGTGGTTCGAGCTGATCACGGACTTCGACGCCTACCTGGACCTCGAACCCTGGATCCGCCCTGCGGTGGAAGGCGCCCTCGACGGCGTACGAGCCCTGGGCAACCTCACCTGGGCCGGCCTCCACGGCGACCCGGCGACGGAGGCGTTCCTCCGCCAGCCAGACGGCGAGATCGCCCTGATCGACTGGGGCAGCTACATGACCGCCCCACTCCTGTACGACGTCGCCTCAGCCGTCATGTACGTCGGTACGGCCGAACACATCCTCCCCGCCTACCTGGCCAAACGCCCCGACCTGACCCCCGAACTGACCACCGGCCTCCCAGCCTTCTGGCACTTCCGCCAAGCCGTCCAAGCCTCGTACTTCGCCTGGCGCATCACCACCAACGTACAAACCGGCCAAACCCCCGACAACAACAACCAAACCGGCCTAGCCAACGCCCACCACTGGTTCATTAGCAATTGATACGGGCGAGGTCTGCGGTGATTGCGGCTTCGGCGGATGGCCAGGTGGGGGTGTGGGTTAGGTGGGGTGGTACTCGGTGTTGGGGGCCGAAGAGGTAGCGGTGGGGGACCACGTCCAGTAGGGCTGCGTGGACGTCTGGTTTGTCGTCTATGAAGTGGGTGATGGAGAGGTCGGCGCAGTGGATTGCCTTGTCGGGGCGGTGGAGGCAGAAGCGGATGTTGGCGGCGGGGATGCCGGTGTGGGTGAAGAAGTTGTGGTGGTGGAGCCAGGCCAGGGAGCGTTGCTGGATTCTTGGGCCGCATTTGGAGATCAGCCAGGCCTGGCCGTCGAAGAGGTCTACCAGGCGGGGGATGGTGTCGAAGGCGCCGGGGACGGCGGGGGTTTGCAGGGCGGCGGTGGGGGAGCCGCCGAAGAAGGCGGTGTCCTGGCCGGGTGGGCTGTTGATGATGACGCGGCCGATGTCGATTCCCAATCTGTTCATGGGGTGATCGTGCAACGGGGGACTATGTCGACAGAACTATTAATCGCCTCGATAGCTATAGTTTGAGATGATGATTCTCGATCGGTTGGTGGCCGAGGACCTGGAGGCGTTCGCCGTCTTCGCCAAGCATCGGAACTTCACGCATGCGGCCACCGAGCTGCGTGTCAGCCAGCCCGCGCTGCACGCGAGGATCCGCAAACTCGAGCAGACGTTGGGCAAACAGCTCTACGAGCGCCAAGGCCGCAACCTGCTGCTGACCGTGACGGGCGAGCAGCTCGCCGCCTTCGCCAACGACACCCGTGCGCGCGCCGCAGCCTTCCTCGACGCGCTCGACGTCCTGCCGCCGCGGCCGCTCGTCCTCGCGGCCGGCTCCGGGGCATACCTGTACGTCATCGGCGACGTCCTCCGCCGCTACCTCGCCCGCCAGCCCGGTCTGCGCCTGATGACCACGAACTCCGACGCCACCATCGCCGCGGTCCGCGACGGCAGCGCCGACTTCGGGGTGACCGCACTCGCCATCCCACCGGACGACCTGGACTGCGAGCCGCTCGCGCAGTACCCGCAAGTGCTCGCGGTTCGCCCCGACCACCGCCTGGCGGACCGGCGTACCGTCCGATTGAAGGATCTCCAGGGCGAGGCTCTGGTCGTACCGCCGAAGACCCGCCCGCACCGGCAGCAACTCGAGCGCGGCCTGCTCGACGCCGGCGTCGACTGGACCGTCGCGGTGGAGGCGGAAGGCTGGGCCCTGCTGGTCCACTTCGTCCGTCTGGGCATCGGCCCCGCGGTCGTCAACGGATTCGTCCGTACGCCGGCCGCCGTGCGAACCATCCCGGTCAAGGACCTCCCGCCGGTGCGCTACTACCTCGTCACCCGCCGCAATCGCCCTGCTGACGCGAGACTCGACACCCTCCGCACTCTGCTGACACGCTTCGTCACGTGAGCCAGGCAAGCAGGCAGTTGTCCCGACTGCTCCGACACACAGCAGGCGACCGTGGGCTGGCGATGACCCCCGACGGCTGGGCCTCGATCGAGGACGTCTGCAAACTCCTCAAAATGGACCGTACTGCGCTCGCGGCCGCCGTCGCCCATAACGACAAAAAGCGCCTGCAGGTGGACGGCGACCGGATCCGCGCCTGCCAGGGCCACTCCGCCGACGGAATGCCCGTCACCCGTGAAGCCTTGGAGAACAGTTGGCGACGGGTCCAGCCCGTCGAGGAGCTGTGGCACGGCACGTCGACGGGCGTTCTCGACCTGATCCTGCGCGACGGGCTGCAGCCGGGCCGGCGTACCCATGTCCACCTCGCGCCGAGCCCGAACAGCCACGTGGGCAGGCGATCCAGGGTCGACGTCCTGCTCGGCATCGACCCGGCCCAGCTCGACGGCCCTGTTTTCGAAGCCCCGAACGGCGTTCTGCTGGTCCGTGAAGTGCCGCCGCGGGCGATCTCCCAAGTGCTGAAGGCGGACGCGGTCCACGGGGCCGACTGGTCTGGCCGCTAGGCTCGGGGCTGACATCAGGTGTGAACAAGGGAGTAGATGTGGCCACCATCGAGGCCGTCGGCGCCCGCGAGATTCTTGACTCGCGCGGTAACCCCACTGTCGAGGTCGAGGTTCTCCTCGACGACGACACCGTCTCCCGGGCGGCAGTGCCGTCGGGAGCTTCCACCGGCCAGTTCGAGGCCGTCGAGCTGCGTGACGGGGACAAGTCCCGCTACGGCGGCAAGGGTGTCCAGAAGGCCATCACGGCCATCCTGGAGGACATCGACAAGGAGATCGTCGGCTACGACGTCCACGAGCAGCGGCTGATCGACCAGGCCCTGATCGACCTGGACGGTACGCCGAACAAGTCCAAGCTGGGCGCCAACGCCATCCTCGGCGTCAGCCTCGCGGTGGCCAAGGCCGCTGCCGAGAGCGCCGGCCTGGACCTCTACCGCTACGTCGGCGGCCCGAACGCCCACGTGCTCCCGGTGCCGATGATGAACATCCTCAACGGCGGCTCGCACGCGGACAGCAACGTCGACGTGCAGGAGTTCATGATCGCCCCGATCGGCGCGTCGACGTACTCCGACGCCCTGATGCAGGGTGCGACCGTCTACCACGCGCTGAAGGCGGTACTGAAGGAGAAGGGCCTGTCCACCGGCCTCGGCGACGAGGGCGGCTTCGCCCCGAACCTGCCGAGCAACCGGGACGCGCTGGACCTGATCCTGGTCGCGATCGAGCGGGCCGGCTTCAAGCCCGGCGAGGACATCGCGCTGGCCATGGACGTGGCCGCGAGCGAGTTCTACACCGACGGCGTGTACGCGTTCGAGGGCGGCAAGAAGTCGGCCGACGAGATGATCGCGTACTACGCGGACCTGGTGGCGGCGTACCCGATCGTGTCGATCGAGGACCCGCTGAACGAGGAGGACTGGGAGGGCTGGAAGAACCTCAGCTCCCAGCTCGGCGACAAGATCCAGGTGGTCGGCGACGACCTGTTCGTCACCCAGGTCGAGCGGCTGCAGCGCGGTATCGACGAGAAGGCCGCCAACGCCCTGCTGGTCAAGGTGAACCAGATCGGCTCGCTGACCGAGACGCTGGACGCCGTCGACCTGGCCCACCGCAACGGGTTCGCCTGCATGATGAGCCACCGTTCCGGCGAGACCGAGGACACCACGATCGCCGACCTCGCGGTGGCGACCAACTGCGGCCAGATCAAGTCCGGCGCGCCGGCCCGGTCCGACCGTACGGCCAAGTACAACCAGCTGCTCCGGATCGAGGAAGAGCTCGACGACGCGGCCCGGTACGCCGGTCGCTCGGCCTTCCCGCGATTCAAGGGCTGACCGACGTAGGGTTGGCAGATGTCCTCCCGCCGGGATCCAGGTGCGCGCCCAGGCTCGCGACCGACGAGTCGTAGCCAGTCGCGCCCGCCTGCCCGCCGGGACGGCAACCAGCCCAAACGCCGTACGACGGGAACCCCTGGCGCGGGTACGCCTCGCACCAGGGGTTCGCGCAACCTCACCGGCCGGGCGGCCGTCGTGCTGCTCGTGCTCGGTGCGCTGATCGTCTCGTACGCGCAGAGCCTGCGGGTCTGGTTCGACCAGCACCAGCAGATCAGCGCGTTGCAGCAGGAGATTCGCGATCGCGAGACGCGGGTCGACCAGCTCGGCGAAGAGGTCGAGCGCTGGAACGACGACGCCTACGTCAAGGCGCAGGCCCGGCAGCGGCTCGGCTGGGTGATGCCGGGCGAGGTCGGGTACAGGGTGATCGGAGCGGACGGCAAGCCCGTCGGCGCACCGCCCGAGCCTGCTGGGCCGGCTGATCCGCACGCCGATCCGCAGAAGCCGACCTGGTACACGAAGCTGTGGGGGAGCGTCGAGGGCGCCGGCAATCCGCCTGCGCCGAGCAAGCCGGCCACCCCGAAGCCGACCCCCAAACCGGTACTGACCGCACCACCGAAAGGCAGCAGGTGAGCGTTACACCCGAGGACGTTACGGCCGTCAGCGAGCAACTCGGCCGCCCCGCCCGCGGGATCCGTTCGATCGCGCATCGCTGTGTCTGCGGGCTGCCCGATGTGGTCGAGACCGAGCCGCGGCTCCCCGACGGCACGCCGTTCCCGACCACGTACTACGTCACCTGCCCGCGGCTCGCCTCGGCGATCGGCACGCTCGAGGCGGACGGCGTGATGAAGGAGATGACGGACCGGCTCGGCGAGGACGAGGAGCTGGCCGCTCGTTATCGCGCCGCGCATGAGGACTACCTGCGTCGGCGCGAGGCGCTGGGCGACGACGTACCGGAGATCAAGGGGATCAGCGCCGGCGGGATGCCTACCCGGGTGAAGTGCCTGCATGTGCTGGTCGGGCATTCGCTGGCCGCTGGGCCTGGTGTGAACCCGCTGGGCGATGAGGCGCTGGCGATGCTGCCGGAGTGGGGCCGCCGGGGGCCGTGTGTCTGAGGACGCCGCGAGCGCTGAGGGGTATGTGCTGGGCGGCGCCTCGAGCGACGAGCCGGTGTCCGGCGTCTCGGTGCGGGTTGCCGCGATCGACTGTGGGACCAACTCGATCCGGCTGCTGATCGCTGACTATGTCGATGGCTCGTTGGTCGAGGTTGATCGGCAGATGCGAGTCGTGCGGCTGGGCCAGGGCGTGGACTCGACGGGGGCGTTCGCTCCGGATGCGTTGGTACGGACGTTCGCCGCCTGTGCGGAGTACGCCGAGATCGTGCGCGCGGCCGACGTCGATCGGGTGCGGTTCGTGGCGACGTCGGCGGCGCGGGATGTGAGCAACCGGGACGAGTTCTTCGCCGGTGTGTCCGAGCGGCTCGGCGTCGAGCCGGACATCATCTCCGGCGAAGAGGAGGCCGCGCTGAGCTTCCAGGGCGCGACGGGCGGGCTCGCGGCTCTCGAAGTACCGGGTCCTTACCTGGTGGCCGACATCGGAGGTGGGTCGACCGAGCTCGTCCTGGGTGATCGCAACGGCGTCCTGGCTTCGGAGTCGCTCGACATGGGCTCGGTGCGGATGACCGAGCGGCATCTGCACTCCGATCCGGCGACCGTGGAGGAGATGGCGGCCGCCACGAAGGACATCGACGCCCTGCTCGACTCGACCGTGGTGCCGCTGTCGCAGGCCCGCTGCCTGATCGGCGTCGCCGGTACGGTGACCACGGTCGCCGCTGTCGCACTCAAGCTCACCGAGTACGACCCGGGCGTGATCCACCACGCCCGGATCCCGTCCGACCTCCTGCTCGACACCACCTCCTGGCTGATGGGCTCGACGAAAATGGCGCGCTCCGAAGTACCGGCCATCCACCCCGGGCGCGTCGACGTGATCGGCGCCGGCGCCTTGATCCTCCAACGCCTCCACGACCGCCTCGACTACGACGGCGTCCTGGTCTCAGAACACGACATCCTCGACGGGGTCGCTCTAGCGCTTGCGAGCGAGTAGAGCGAAGGAATTCGGCAGCCGGCCCTCCCAGGCAGCTGCTCGGTGGCCGTCACCGGGACGCCAGAACGGTTCGGCGTACTCCTCCAGTACTTCGATCTCCAGGCCGGCCCGGACGCACGCCGTGACGATGTCTCCGAGCGACCACTGCCATTCCTGAGCGCCATTCGCCGGGAAGCTGTCGTTGATGTGTGACTTCGCGAAGTAGCTGCGGTCGGCACGGATCCGCGGCTTGTCCTCGTCCCAGGACCACAGTGGAACGACTGGATGAGCTTCATAGATGTAGAGCCGGCCAGCAGGCTTGAGGAGCCGCACGACCTCCGCGGCCCACGCTTGGAGATCACGCATCCAGATCAGCGCGCCTTTGCCGGTGTAGAGCAGATCCGCGCACCCGTCCCTCAGCGGCACGATCGGCACCTCGGCCACGACATAGTGGACCCTCACCGCCAGATCGCGCGCTCTGCGCTGAGCCGCGGTCGCTGCCGTCGAGCTGTAGTCGACACCGACCACCTTCCGGGCGCCCTTCGCGACCAGATCGACATCATCCAGCCCGTGCCCACTCTGCAGATGAACCACCATCGGAGCCTGCGCCAGGAACGGCCCGAGCAACTCCAGCTCCCACGGCCGCAACGACTTCAACCGCGCCGCCTCGGCCAGATGCTCGTCGTAGTCGTCCAGATGATGCCGCGACGCAAGCTCCCACGCCACCCGATTGGCTGCAACCTCTTCATTCACAGGTCTTCCTCACGAGGGCGATGATCTCCTCCCACGGCAACTTCCTGCCACCGGTTTCTGCCCGGGGCTCCAGCAGTTCCCACTCGACCAGGTCTGCGCCGGCTTTCCGTAGTACCTGCAAATGACCGGCCCAGGCGGGGTGGCGGGCGTGGGCTGCGTTCACGCGGGGGAAGACGATCATCGGCGTACTGCCGAGCGCCTCGGACAGGACGGTGAGCGCCTGGTTGTCGCCGATCCCCAGCGCGAGCTTCGCCACCGAGTTGGCGCTCAGCGGGGCGGCGATGAAGAGGTCCATCGGGGGATGCGGGCGGGGCTCGCCTGGTAGGCGGGGTTGGGAGCGGACCGGAAGGCCCGTCAGTTGCTCCAGGTCGTGGAGCTCGCGGGGGAAGAACCAGCCGGCGGCGGTTGGGGTGAGAGTCAGGGCGACCTGGTGACCCTGGTCGATCAAAGGCTCCAGCAAGCCGGTGCGTAGTTGCTCGACGCCGCCGGTTGCCGCGGCGACGACTCCGATGGTCGGCACTAGCGGGGGTGGAGGCCGTCTAGGGACAGGTTCAGGACTCGGGTGCGTTGGGCGTCGTCGACGAAGCCGGCGGCGGTGAGGCCGCTGACCATGCGGAGGACGTCGTCGAAGTTGGTGTCGAGGCGGATGTCGCCGGCGTTCTGAGCTTGGTCGAAGAGCGGCTGACCAGCCTCGTACATCGCCTCGCGGGCGGTGCGGAACAGGTCCGAGTCGCGGTTCAGCTCCTCGTAGATGGCCCGTTTGGTCGCGGCGTACCCGACGAAGCGCTGCAGCCAGGTCTCGAACGCCTCCCACGGCGGCAGGTCGGCGACCTCGTCCGCGGCCTGGCAGAGCTCCTCGATCTCGCCGAAGTAGACGGCGTCGAACAGGTCCTGCCGGGTCGGGAAGTTCCGGTACAGCGTCCCGATGCCGACGCCGGCCCGCCGGGCGATGTCTTCCAGCGACGCCCCGGAGCCGTGCTCGGCGAAGGCGTCCCGGGCGGCGGCCAGCAGGGCGTCGAAGTTGCGGCGGGCGTCCGCGCGGTGGGGGCGCTTGATCGCGACGCCCAGGCTGCTCCGCGCGTTGGTGGTCTCGGTCACCCCGCTCACCCTATCTACTAGAACCGGAGGTAGTCCTCCGCTATAGTGGAGGCATACCTCGACTTTAGCAGATCGAGGTCTCCCGTACCGCCGCTCATACCCTCTTGAAGGACTTCTGCATGCCCAGAATCAGGCATACCTCCCCACGATCGACGCTGGCCGTGCTGGCATCCGTCGTGGCTGCTTTCTCCATGCTGCAGTCGCTGGTCACCCCGGCGCTGCCGCTCATCCAGCACGACCTGCACACCACTCCAGGCCTCGTGACCTGGGTGTTCACCGCGCTTCTCCTCTCGGTCTCGGTGTCGACCCCGCTGCTCGGCCGGGTCGGCGACATGGTCGGCAAGGAGCGCACCCTGCTCATCGCCCTGGTCGCTCTCGCGATCGGCTGTCTGCTCGCGGCGATCGCGCCCAACATCGGCGTACTGATCGCGGGCCGGGTCGTCCAAGGTCTCGGCGGCGCGGTCTTCCCGCTGTCGTTCGGCATCATCCGCGACGAGTTCCCGAGCGAGCGGGTCCCGTCCGTGGTCGGCCTGGTGTCGGCCGTGATCGCGGCCGGCGGTGGGCTGGGGATCGTACTGGCTGGGCCGATCGTCCAGGCGCTCGGCTGGCGCTGGCTGTTCTGGATCCCGCTCGCCGTCGTCACGACCGCCGCGGTGCTGGTACGCCGGTACGTCCCCGAGTCGCCGAATCGAGTCCCCGGCCGGATCGACTGGCTCGCCGCCCTCCTCCTCTCCGGCTGGTTGATCGCCCTGCTGCTCCCGTTGAGCACCGGCCGCTCCTGGGGCTGGGGCTCGGCGCGTACCGTCGGCCTGTTCGCCGCGGCCGCCGTACTGCTGATCGGCTGGATCACCGTCGAACTCCGCTCGAAGAACCCGCTGATCGACATGCGGGTGATGCGGTTGCCGGCCGTCTGGACGACCAACCTGGTGGCGCTGCTGTTCGGCGCCGCGATGTTCGCCGTCTACGCGTTCGTGCCGCAGTTCGTACAGATCCCCAAGGCCGCGGGCTTCGGGTTCGGCTCGAGCGTGACGCAGGCCGGACTCCTGATGCTGCCGATGCTGGTCACGATGGCCGTCGCCGGGTCGCTGAGCGGTCCGCTGGCGCCGCGCTTCGGGCCGAAGGCGCAGGTGGTCTCGGGCTCCGCGCTGAGCTTGGTTGCGTCGCTGCTGTTCGCGCGGCTCCACGATTCGCCCTGGCAGCTCGCGCTCTCGACGGCGCTGTTCGGGATCGGACTCGGTCTGGCGTACGCGTCGATGACCAGCCTGATCGTGCAGAACGTGCCGCGTGAGCAGACCGGCGCGGCCACCGGGATGAACGCCAACATCCGCACCATCGGCGGATCCATCGGTACTGCGGTCGCAAGCTCCGTCATCACCGGCCACCTGCAGCCCTCCGGTCTGCCCGCGGAGTCCGGCTTCACGGACACCTTCTACCTGCTCGCGGCCTTCTCGGCGGCCGCCGTCCTGCTGGCGCTGGCCATCCCGACCGCCCGCCGGATCGCTGCGCCGGCTCCAGTCCTCGAAGAGCTGGTCAGCTGATCGGTTCTACGCTGAGGGCATGAAGCTGCCGCACCCACTGACCGGTGAGCTGTTCGACAGTCCGGTACCACCGGGTGCCGGCTGGCCCGAGGACCCAGCGGCACGCAGTACTGCGGTCGCTCACGACGCGGCCGAGGTCCTCAAGCTCGCGCAGACGGACGACCTGGCGGAACTCGACGCCAGGGTGTCCGTCTGCCGGGCTTGTCCCCGCCTCGTGGAGTGGCGCGAGGACGTTGCCCTCAGCAAGCGAAAGTCCTTCGCCGGCCAGCCGTACTGGGGCCGGCCGATCGCCGGCTGGGGAGACCCCTCGCCCCGGATACTGATCGCCGGCCTCGCCCCCGCGGCGAACGGCGGCAACCGCACCGGCCGGGTCTTCACCGGCGACCGCTCGGGCGACTGGCTGTTCGCCTCCCTCTATCGCGTCGGGCTGGCGAACCAACCGACGAGCGAGCATGCCGGCGACGGTCTCCGGCTCACCGGCGCCCGGATGATGGCCGCGGTCCGCTGCGCCCCACCCGCCAACAAACCGACGCCGGAGGAACGCGACACCTGCGCCCCGTGGTTCCACACCGAGCTGGAGCTGGTGCTGCCGACTACCCGCGCGATCGTCTGCCTCGGCAAATTCGGCTTCGACGTCCTCCTCAACGCGCTGCAGGCCGTCGGCGGCAAGGTCCCCAGCCCCCGCCCGAAATTCGGCCACGCGGTCGAGCACGCAGTACCGGGCCCGTACGGCGAAGTAACCGTCCTCGGCTGCTTCCACCCCAGCCAGCAAAACACCTTCACCGGCAAACTCACCGAACCGATGACAGACGCCGTCCTCACCCGAGCGAAGACCATCGCCGGCCTGTGACGCGCTGATCGAATGATGTTCAATCGGCGATCATGTTCAGCTATATTGAACGCGAGGCGAGATTGAACGGAGTGAGTTCAGGTGGAACCGCAAATCGCTTCGCTCCTCAGTGAGCAAGTGGACGCAATCGGGTTGGAGATCGACGGCCCCACCTTGCCTGAGCTGCTCGCGTCCGATGGAGCCGTGCAAGGTGAGATCCGGCGGCATAATGCCCGGGCCGACTACTGGCTGGCCTATCGGCGCGACATGACCTTCACCGAGATCGTTCAGCTGAGACGCTGGGCAGCGGACCGCCCCTTGCTGGTGCTCGGTGAGCGGATTACTGAACGATCCGCGAATGCGCTGAGAGAGGCGGATGTCCAGTACCTCGACAGTGCGGGTAACGCCTACATCGCGTTCGAGGACGTGTTGATCGACATCAGAGGGCGTCGCAGCTCAGTGCCCCTTTCCAGGTCGTCCGTACCGGCGCGATCTACCAACTTGTTCAGTCCCCGTCGGGCCCGGGTGGTTTTCGCATTGGTGACGTGGCCTGCTCTTGTACGGGCAAGCGTTCGGGAGCTCGCCGCGGTCGCGAGAGTTTCGTCTGGTCTCACGCATGACTGCCTCGACCTGCTGGAACGGAATGGCTACTTGAGCTCCGGCCGGCAACGGGAGCTCCGCGATGGCGAAGAACTGCTGGACCATTGGACCGCTGCCTATCCGTCAGGGCTGGCGCCGACCCTGAGGCTGGGCGAATTCTCTGGCGATATCGATGAAGTACGACCTGCTCGTCCGGATCAGCCGATCTTCGTCAGCGGTGAGTCGGCGGTGCCGCGCATGATCCGGCCGGTTTCGTTGACACTCTACGTAGATGTTCTGGATCCGATGCTGGCGATTCGCAACCGCTGGCGTTCGGATGAGCAACCCAACATCGTCGTCAGGCAGAAGTTCTGGACGGACCCTGGGGTGCCCGAGGAGTTGCCGGACGGCAAGTTGCTGGTGCCGTGGACGCTGGCGTACGCCGATCTGATGGCGACTGGTGAGTCACGTCAACGAGAAGCGGCTCACCAGTTGAGAGCGGACCTTGCTGAGTTTTGAAGGCATTGATGTCAGGCAGCTCGACCTGGCCCGCGTGGTGGTCGAGGAGATTCTGGAGCTGGGCGACATCGACCCGGCCGAGATCATGATTGTGGGGGCATCGTGTCGAGATGTTCTCCATGCCGGTCAAGGACACAGCTTCTCCTTGCGGGCGACGACGGATGTGGATGTCGCCATTGCTCTGCCCGCATGGGCGCCGTTCGAAGAGTTGGTCCAGCAGCTGAGGCCGGCTGGTGACAACGGGATCCGGTATCTGGTGCGGGACATCAAGGTCGATCTCATGCCATTCGGTGAGGTGGAGGATCCAGTTGGCTCGGTACTGCCTGTGCGGCGGGACGAGCACATGGATGTCTTCGCCTTCCGTGAAGTGTTCGACGGATCGCTGACGCTCCCACTTGGGGCGGAACTCAGCGTTCGAATCCCAGATCCAGCTGGGTACTGCGCACTGAAGATGTCGGCCTGGGCCAATCGCAGCCTGGTCAACGAATTCCGGGACGGCGCCGACATTGCTGCGGCAATGTACTGGTACCTCGAATCGCCTGTGGTCGAGGATCGGTTGTACAACACTGACGAAGGCATCGCGATCTTGCTGGCAACAGAGGTGGATCGGCTGCTGGCCTCCGCAGAGCTGCTGGGGCGGGATGTGGCTGTGAAGATCGGCCCGGAGCGCACGCGAGAACTGAAGGCTCGGTGGCCGGCCTCGGTCCGAAGCCGACTGGCGGGCGAGCTCGGTGACGAAACGATTCCCGGCTGGACTGCGGAGTGGAGCAGGCGTGAGGCGGCCATCGAACGACTGTGCGCCGGCCTTTGGGGCTGATCGGCCGGCCGGTCGGCCCGTGAACTTGCGGTTGTGTTACCGGGGTAGTTGTCGCTAGGTCCGGGCGGGTGCAGGCTGCAGAGTAGGGGACAGAGAACCCTCGGACGGGGGATTTCCGGTGGGTGAGATCACTCTGGAGATGGCTTGTGAAAGTTTTCACGAGCCGGGTATCCTGAAGTGGACATGAAGTTCGAACAGCACTCAGGGAGAGTGAAGGCAATGGCAGCCCAGGTACCGCACATCCTCGTCGTCGGAGGCGGTTACGTCGGGATGTACACGGCGTACGGCCTGCGCAAGGCCGCCCGCAGGGGCAAGATCCGGGTCACCGTGGTCGACCCCCGTTCGGTGATGACGTACCAGCCGTTCCTGCCCGAGGCCGCGGCCGGCTCGGTGGAGCCGCGGCACGTGGTGGTGCCGCTGCGCAAGACGCTGAAGGGCTGCCGGGTGGTCACCGGCCGCGTGGTCGGCGTCGACCACGAGCGCAAGGTCGCCCAGGTGATGCCCGAGGAGGGTCCTGACTACGAGCTCGCGTACGACCAGATCGTGATCGCGATCGGCTCGATCGCCCGGACGCTGCCGATCCCGGGGCTGGCCGAGGAGGCCACCGGGTTCAAGAACGTCGAAGAGGCGATCGCCCTGCGCAACAAGGTGCTCGACCGGCTCGACGTCGCGTCGTCGCAGCCCGACCCGGCGCTGCGCAAGTCCGCGCTCACCTTCGTCTTCGTCGGCGGCGGGTACGCCGGGATCGAGGCGTTCGCCGAGCTCGAGGACATGGCCCGCTACGCCACCCGGTACTACGACAACATCACGCCCGACGACATGCGCTGGGTGCTCGTCGAGGCCACCAATCGGATCCTGCCCGAGGTCGGCCCCGAGCTCGGTCAGTACACGGTCGAGCAGCTCCGCAAGCGCAACATGGACATCAAGCTCGAGACCCGGCTGGAGTCCTGCGAGAAGGGCCATGTCGTGCTGAGCGACGGCGAGGAGTTCGACTCCGACACCATCGTCTGGACGGCCGGCGTGAAGGCCAACCCGGCGCTGGTTCAGACCGGCTTCCCGCTGGACGAGCGCGGCCGGGTCAAGTGCCTGGCCAACCTGCGGATCGAAGGGGCCAGCGACGCCTGGTCCGCCGGCGACAACGCCGCAGTACCGGACCTGACGTCGGAGACCGGCGCGTACTGCGCCCCGAACGCGCAGCACGCCGTCCGGCAGGCCAACCGCCTGGCGGCGAACATCCTCCGCGTCGTCGACGGTCAGCCGCCGCAGGACTACAAGCACAAGTACGTCGGCTCGGTCGCGAGCCTCGGCCTGCACAAGGGCGTCGCCCAGCTGTACGGCGTGAAGGTCAAGGGCTGGCCGGCCTGGTTCCTGCACCGGACGTACCACGTGTCCCGCGTCCCCACCTTCAACCGCAAGGCCCGGGTGATCCTGGACTGGACGCTGGCGTTGTTCTTCCGGCGCGAGGTCACCAGCCTCGGCAGCCTGCAGACTCCGAACGAGGAGTTCCGCAGGGCTACCGACAGCTAGTCCCAGACTGTTTCAGTGGTCGATGGGAGCGGTGCCCCAGCTCGTGGGCGTCGCTCCCATCTGCACGTTGATCCGCCCGCCGCCGGTGATGAACGACTCCGGCAGCCACGACTCGGTCCGCGGCTTGCCGTTGAGAGCCAGCGCATCGACGTACTGGTTGGCATCTGACGTCTGCGGCGCCTCAATGGTCAGCCGAACCTTGTTGCTTCTTCGAAGCTCGACCTTCGGGAACAGCGGACTGCCCACCAGCAACTCGGCCCGCCCAGGCGTCTGCGGGAAGAGCCCGATGGCGGCGAACACGTACCAGGCCGAGAGCGTCCCCAGATCGTCATTACCCGGCAGCCCCGACGGCCCGGTGCCGTAGACGGTGTCCACGATCTCGCGCGTCGTCGCCTGCGTCTTCCACGCGACGCCGAGCCCGTTGTAGAGCCACGGCGTGTGCAACCCCGGCTCGTTGGTCGGGTCATACCGCAGCGCACTGCCGCCCTTGACCGCCCAGTTGCCCGCGGCGTCGTGGAAGAAGCCGTCCAGCCTGGTGACCGCATCGCCGCCCATCACCGCGCCAAGGCCGGAGACATCCTGCGGCACCATCCACGTGTACGTCGCGCTGGAACCCTGCGCGAATCCCACATCGGTCGACGGCGTGAACCCAGGCTGCCAAGTCCCATCCGCCTTGCGCGCTCGCTGATAGCCGACTTCCGGGTCGTAGGTATTCTTCCACCAGGTACCACGATCTGCGAGATCTTGGGTGTCCTTGCCGAGCCGGGATCCCCACTGGGCAAGGGAGAAGTCGGCCAGCGAGTTCTCCAGCGTCTCCGCGGCTCCACCCCAACAGTGGCAAGCGTCCTGCGGGGCATAGTGCTTTGCCAGGTATGTGTTGAGCGCCGGTCGCTGCCCGGTGCATTGCCCTGGGCAGCCGCCATCGTTCTCGGCATCGGCGTTCTGCACCGTCGCCTGGTGTACCAAGGAGTCGTAGGCGCCCTCGGCATCGAAGTTCGTGACGCCCATCGCCGCGAAGGTCGCCAGCGTCGGCGCCGCCGGATCGCCGGTCATCACGTGCGTGGGGCCGTTGTTGTGCAGCCAGCGGTCCCAGATGCCCTTGTTTTGTTGGGAAAACTGGTACATCGACTGCGCGAAGTCACCCGCGATCTCCGGCTTCAGCAATGCGAGCAGCTGGATGTGCGCCCGATACTGGTCCCAGCCCGAGAAGGTCCCGTACTGCGCCTGCTGACCCGGCGCGAGCTCGTGGATCTGCTGGTCGCTGCCGAGGTACTTGCCGTCGACGTCGTTGAACACGTTCGGCTGCAGGAGTACGTGGTACAGGGCAGTGTAGAAGGTGCTGCGCTGGGCGTCGCTGCCGCCGGTGATCCGGATGTTCTGCAGCTCGTTCTTCCAGGTCTTGTAGCCATCGTTGGCGATCCGGTTGACGGTCGCGTCCGGCCGGACCTCGGCGGCGAGGTTCTCCTCAGCGCCTTGCGGGCTCACGTACGAGATGCCGATCCGCATCTTGACCTTGGCGCCGGGGGTGAAGCTGACGTAACCGCCCGAGCCCTTGCCCGCCCGGTCGGCGCCGGTCGCGTAGCCCTCGCCACCCGTGGTCTGGGTGCCGCCCGGGGTGATCGTGTCGTCCTTCCAGGTGCCGGTGGCAACGACCGGTTGGTCGAAGGAGGCGGTGAAGTAGAGGCGGTAGTAGGTCTTCCGGTTGTTCGTACCACCGTTGGCGCGACGTCCGCAGAAGGCGCCGGTCAGGACGGAGCCGGTCACCTTGCGGTTGGCCGCGTCGATGGTGATCTCGGCGTCCTGGCTGCCGTTGAGCGAGTTCGACGTACGGAACAGCAGGTTCGGCTGACCGTCTTGGGGGAAGCTGAAGTCGCCGACGCCGGCGCGGGTGGTGACGGCGAGGTCGGACTCGACGCCGTTCGCGAGCTTGACGGTGTACCGGCCGGGCTTGGCGATTTCGTCGGTGTGGCTGAAGTCGCTGGCGTACTTCGCGTCTTTGGTGTCGGCGGTCGGCGAGGTGTCGACGGTACCGACGTACGGCATGATCGGGATGTCGCCGGCCGCGCCCGGGTTGCAGCCGGCGCCGCTGAGGTGGGTGAGGGAGAAGCCGCGCACCCGCGTCACGTCGTACTGGTAGCCGTTGGCCGCACCGGTGCTGGTCTGGTCGCCGCGAGTGCTTGTGGGACTCCACGAGATCATGCCGAACGGGCGGACCGCTCCCGGCCAGGTCGTTCCGTCGCGGGCGGAGCCGACCAGCGGATCGACGTACGCGGCCGGGTCCGTGACGACTTGGTCCACGGCCTGGGCTGGCAGGGCGGGGAGCAGCAGGGCTAGGGCTAGACCTCCGACGAGCAGGCGCATTTGAAACCTTCCAAGGGCGGACGAAACCCCTAGAGGCTAATGCGAATCAGGTCGTTGTGGTTGTCCGCGCGGGTGAAGGCTCGGTGATCAGCGGGTGTCGTCGAGGAGGCCGGCGTCGTGGACGAGGAGGGCGATCTGGACGCGGTTGTTCAGGTCGAGCTTGGTGAGGATGCGGGAGACATGCGTCTTCACCGTGGGGATGCTGAGGTACAGGGTCGCGCTGATCTCGGCGTTCGACTTGCCCTCGCCGACGGCGACGGCGATGTCGCGTTCGCGGTCGTTGAGGTCCTTGAGACGTTCGGCCGCCTTGCTCTTGCGCTGGTCCTGGCCGGAGGCGGCGACGCGGGTGATCAGCCGTTTCGTGACGCCTGGCGAGAGGACCGGCTGGCCGCCGGCGATCCGGCGTACGGACTCGACGATCTCGGCCGGTGGGGTGTCCTTGAGGATGAAGCCCGCGGCGCCCGCGCGGAGCGCGCGGAGTACGTGCTCGTCGGCGTCGAACGTGGTCAGGATGACGACCTCGGGTGCGCCGGGACGCCTGCGGATGGACTCGGTCGCGGTCAGGCCGTCCGTGTTCGGCATCCGGATGTCCATCAGCACGACGTCGGGGGAGAGCTTGTCGATCAGGCTCTGTACGCCGCTGCCGTCGCCCGCCTCGCCGACCACGCGGATGTCCGGCGCGCCGCCGAGCATCAGCTGCAGCCCGGCGCGCAGCAGCGGGTCGTCGTCCACGATCAGCACCCGAATGGTCATGCGGGCCACGGTAGCCAAGCGGCGAGGCGGAATTCGCCGTCGGGGGTACGGCCGTGTTCGAGCCGGCCGTCGACGAGCTGGGCGCGTTCGGTCAGGCCGATCAGGCCCTGGCCGTCGCCTTTGCGTGCTTGGCCGGCCGGGTTGTGGAGCTCGACCGTGAGGCCGTTGCCCGGGGCGCCGATCACCTTGATCTTCACCGGCTCGCCCGGGGCGTGCTTGAGGGCGTTGGTGAGGCCTTCCTGGACGATCCGGTACGCCGTTCTGCCGACGTGCTCGGGGAGGTTGCCGGGGGCATCGAGTTCGAGGTCTACGGGGAGGCCTGCTTTTCGTGAGTCGTCGACCAGGGCCGGGAGGTCAGCGAAGCTTGGCTGGGGGAGTTCGCCGACCGGGGCTCGTAGTACGCCGATCACCTCTCTGAGGTCCTGGAGAGCCTGGTGGGCGCTGGCCCGGATGATCTCGGCGGCGCTGGCTACTTCCTTGGGGTTGGCATCTGGGCGGTAGGCGAGGGCGCCGGCGTGCACGCTGAGCAGGGAGAGGCGGTGGCCCAGTACGTCGTGCATCTCGCGGGCGATCTCCTCGCGGGCTCTCAGTTGGCCGCGCTCAGCCTGTAAGAGTGCCATCGCCTCGGCACGGTCGGCCCGGTCGCGGAGGGTCTGGAGGAGCTGGCGGCGGGAACGGAGGTACAGGCCCCAGCCGGCCAGGGCGCAGTAGATCAGGATCGCCCAGAGAGCGGTTTGCTGGATGGACTCTGGTTTGTGCCGGATTGCGAGGTAGATGGCCAGGCTGACCGTGTTGACGCCGAAGATCACCAGCGTCGTCCGGAACGGCCGGTAGATCGCCACCGTGAGGATGATCATCAGGGTCGCGCCGGCGGCGGCGTCCGAGAAGGCCGAGATCGCGGCCGCCACGATCGCCAGCTGGACCGGCCAGCGGCGCCGGAACCACAGCGTCAGGCACAACGCCAGGCCGAGGACGAAGTCCAGGTCGTGCAGCCACTCGGGGATCGGGTCTTTCCGCCCGCTGTCGTACGAGACCAGGCTGATCAGGATCGCGAGGACGAAGCTCAGGCTGTCGACCACCCAGTCCCGGGCGCTGCGTCGAGGACCTTCTGAACCCGCCATGGGTCGAATCTAGCGGCGTTTTTCCGGTTTTCGGGGTCGTCGGTGGCGTCCGCATACCGAAGTTTGACCGGGTAAAGACTTTGGTCCGGGTAAGTTTCCGCCCATGAGTCAGCTCGCAGTCACCGTCATCGGCCCGGACCGCCCGGGCATCATCGCCGACGTCACCGAGGCCCTCGCCCAGACCGGCGTCAACCTCGAGGACTCGACGATGACGCTCCTGCGCGGCCACTTCGCGATGATGATCGTCTGCTCCGGGTCGTTCCCGGAGGTACGCGAGGCCCTGGAGCCGTTGCGCGGCGAACTCGTCATCACCGTCCGCGAAATGGGCCCGGAACACGCCCACGCCCCGATCGGTGCCCCTTTCATCTTGAGCGTGCACGGCGCCGACCGCCCCGGCATCGTCTCCGCCGTGACCCGGATGATCGCCAGCGTCGGCGGCACGATCACCGACCAGACGACGCGCCTGAGCGGCTCCCTGTACGTCCTCACCGCCGAGGTGGAGCTGCCCGCTGGCGCCGAACTCGGCATGCTCCAGCGAGCCCTGGAAATCACCGCCGAGGAACTCGGCGTCGGAGTCACCCTCCGCCCCGCCGAAAGCGACGATCTGTGAGCTCTCCAGTGACTGCGCATTTGAATCAGACGGTGGCCAGCTGGAGCCCCGCCCAACTGGGCCTGGCTGGCGACGTACTGGAAGTAGTCCGAGCCCCCCACCCCGTACTAGCCACCGAAGGCGCCCCTGTCGACCCGCTCGACCCCGTAATGCTCGCCCTGGCAGCCGACCTCGTAGCCACCATGCGCGTCTCACCCGGCTGCGTAGGCCTAGCCGCCCCTCAGGTCGGGGTAGCCGCCCAGATGTTCGCCCTGGACGTCACCGGCCACCCCAAAACCCGCACCTGCCACGGCGTCTTCGTCCTCTGCAACGCAGTCATCGTCGAAGCCACCCGCCAGGAAAAGGCCCGCGAGGGTTGTATGTCCGTCCCCGACCTGACCGGCGACGTAAAACGAGCCACCCGCCTGACCCTCACCGGAACCCTCCCCGGCACCACGACCGAACTCACCATCACCACCGACGCCTTCGAAGCCCGAGCCCTCCAACACGAAATAGACCACTGCTCCGGCGCCCTATTCCTAGACCGAGTAGCCGGCGCCCACGCCATCTACCCCCGCAAGGTCTACCTGTAAGGCAGCCGTGCCTCTCCCACCTACCCACCCCAAGGCGGGGCTGGAGCGTGGGGTCAGATGACTGTGGCTTCCCCGCCCGCCCGCCCCTGCGGGTTGGGATGTTGGGTCAGGCGGCTGTGGCTTCCCCGCCCGCCCAGCCCCAGGCGGGGTTGGGGTGTGGGGTGAGGTGGCTGTGGCTTTCCCGCCCGCCCAGCCCGAGGCGGTGTTGGTGTGTGGGGTGAGGTGGGTGTGGTTTCCCCGCCCACCCGCCCCTGCGGGGTTGGGGTGAGGGGTCAGGCGGCTATGGCTTACCCGCCCACCCACCGCCGTGCCCGAACATCAAGACCCCACGAACTGTCTTCGTCTGCTGACTCAACCCGTGCACAGGGGGATGTCCGCACATACCAACCCCACCTCACCCGCTTACCCTGTGTCCGTGACCAGGATCTACTTGTAAGGTGCTCCTTTGGTCGCAGGCCCGGGTGGCGGAACGGCAGACGCAGCGAGCTTAAACCTCGCAGCCGAAAGGCATACGGGTTCGAATCCCGTCCCGGGCACAACCGCCTCTGACCTG
Organism: Kribbella sp. NPDC051620; assembly: GCF_044453825.1. Classification (NCBI taxonomy): domain Bacteria; kingdom Bacillati; phylum Actinomycetota; class Actinomycetes; order Propionibacteriales; family Kribbellaceae; genus Kribbella; species Kribbella sp. NPDC051620. The sequence continues at coordinate 694,702 of NZ_JBITDB010000006.1, read as the reverse complement.
CGCTTATTCTGAGTGGTGGACACCGCCTGGATGCAGGAGAAGCTGAAGTACTACCTCGTCCTTGTCAAGCAGTACGACATGGCTTACGAGCGCGCAGGGTATGAGTGGAACTCGGACTGCGAGGCATTCAACAACGAAGCGGGGATGCTGCTGCCCACCATCGAGCAGATACTCAAAGTGCTCGGTGTGATGCCGTCGGAAGACCTCACCACTCTGGCGTACGGCGGCGGGGGCAAATCCGCTACTGCGGTGAGGCGGGCCCTCGGGACACTGCGCGACCGTGATGAGTGGGCGGTACGACTCGCACCACAAGCCCCCACATTTGCCGCTGATCAATTCCATCCCTGGGTGTGGCAAGCCGCCGCCGTCTTCTGGGACGCAGGTCAACCTGCGGCTGCCGTAGAGGCTGGATCAAAGTCGCTCACGGCACGCATTCAACAGAAGTCAGGATCTAGCCTGGTTGATCGTGAGCTTGCGGCGGACGTCTTCTCTTCGAAAGCCAGTAGTAGCAATCGAGTGCGCCTCTGGCTGCCGGGTGACCGTTCGACCGACATGTGGCGATCAAGGCAGGACGGGTTACACAACCTTGCCATCGGGGCCTATGCGGGCATTCGAAATGTGGCCGCACATTCTCATCAGCCAGGTTGGTCAGACCACGAAGCGATGGAGTACCTAGCCGTGCTGTCCACAGTCGCCCGGTGGGCAGACGAGACCGAGATAACCTCGCCGTAGTAGGACTGCCTCAGTCGGCTATCCCGTTGGCCTGACAAGTTTCTCTACGTCTTCAAGACGGGCCCCTCCAGGGCCCGAAAGCGCGCCGCCACCGCAAGACCGGGGGAGCGGGGCAGCCTCCGGCTCCTCGCCTAAGGGCTCGTCGGCCCCGCCCCCCCGTTGGCTTGGCGCGCACGTGCCAAAGGGTGCCGGTCGAAGACAGCAGAACTCGCCATCGAACGATCCGACACCCTGTCAGTGGTCGCGCCCGCAAATGCCGGCCACTCGTCGCGGTGGTCCAGGCGGTCTGCCGTCTCGCCTTGGTTACCGCATCGTCCCGCTAGCAATCATGGGAGGGATGGTCCGGCTCGGCCCGCGTCAAGGGCGCCTTCGGCGTCGCTCCGCGATCGAGCAAGCTCGCCTCTGGACCCGCACCGAACCGAACCTAAGGTCGGCAGCTATCGGGACGATGCGGCAGGACTGCCCGTGCGCTTGACACGTGACTGTCAAGTGTGGGTCGTGAGACGCGTGACGCGGCTAACGACAATTCCTGACGGCTCCTGCCGCACCTCAGCCTCGTACTGATGATGTTCGTCTTCGTAGGTGAACATATACCCGGCAGGGTTGAGCGTGTCTGCCTCTTTGACTATGTGCAATGCATCTCTTGAGACAGTCTGATAAGCCATCACGATAGCGTGGGTAGCCGCCCATCCAGCGCTCTCGCGGTCAAGCGGCTCAGTCATCTCCTTTTTCCGGATTTCTGAGATCTTCCGCCGAACCTTTTCGCCTATGAGGCCCAAGCCTGCGACGAGCAGGTCATGCGGTAGCTCCTGCGCCATCTGGATCATGTATTCGATGGATGAAGCCGAAGCACCCCACGAGAAATCTGTATATTTCTTCTCAAGGACAAATGGTGGCGGCAATTCAGTCGGCCGAATGTACAACGACTTGACGTCATCTACGCTGATCGCTGTCGGAACTCGAAACACCCAGGCTTCGCGCGGCACTAAATCTTCGACGTAGAGATTATCAATGATGGCGAAGCAAACGCTGCTCTCTTCGACTTCAGTCTCGCTCACACTGCACCATAAGGGATCGTGTCTACCGACCGCGAGTGTCCGGAGGCTTCGGCGGTGGAAACCGTTTGTCGCTGCCCATTGAGCCACCAATAGAACAAGTGTTCGAGACGCGCTATTTGACGCGTACGTGTCAACAGTCGGTGGATCGTGGACAGCACGGCGTGAGCAATCACCGACTGCTGTACGGCAGCGAAGTACAGCAACCAAGGTGGCCAGCATGGTCTGCGCCGGTCGTTGGCCATCCAGTGGTCACGCTTGGATGGCTTGCTCTGGCCGTGGTGCCCCGAGTTCGCAACGAGGTGCAGGTAGTTGCAGCCGTAGTTGCAGTTCACCCGGATGCGCAGGCGTTCGCCGACGTGCAGCAGCCGGAGCAGGAGTCTGAGGTGAACTACAACGAACGCCCACGGCTGGGGGATGGGCGAACTTAAACCTCGCAGCCGAAAGGCATACGGGTTCGAATCCCGTCCCGGGCACCTCATCACATGCATCTAGCGCTTCATCACCGCCGAGGACAATTGTCCGAGAATCTCGAACCGTCGGTTCATGACGCCAGCCTCCGCAGGATCAGCCACACTTGACCTCGTGAACTGGTTGCTCCGAGCTCGACGAAGCCGGTGGTTGGTCCCGGTCTTCCTCGGGGTTGCCGCACTTGCATTGGCCGGCGGATTGATGGCCACGGTCGTGGATGAGTACGACGTACGAGCAATCCTGAAGAACAGCGGCCAGCAGGCGACCGTCACCGTGACCGAGGTGACCGCGTACAGCAGAACGAAGGAGTCACTTGCCGTTCGCGCGGCGCTGCCAGATGGCCGACTAGTCGATGTGGACTTCGCCGACAGCAATCAACTCGGCGCCACGGTCGGGGAGCCCGTCCAGGTCACAATCGACCCCAATGACATAAGCATCAGCATACCGACCGACCAGTTGAACAACGGACAATCCTTTGCGAGTGGATTAGTCGCAACAAGTGGCCTCCCCGTTCTGTTCGCTGTCGGGTGTTTCGTCTTCGCCTTCATCAGAGCCAAGGAAGCAGCCCATCGCACTGATAGGTAGGCGTGAGCTATCGCTGGACTGACCCTCCACCAGAGCACGGTCCGGACTCACAAGCAGCCGCCGCCTGCGCAGCTCGACTAGCTTGCTGGAACGTCAGGCAATGTCCTGGGGCCAGGGCTTCCATTCGACCGAGGTCGGACGACCGCCGCCTTTCGAGACGAACTCCTTGACCGCGGCTCGAATTGCCTCGACCGGCAACTGGGAGTCGGCAGGAAACTCACGGTCCTGCCCGGCGTAGTAGTACACCAGTTCGTCGTGGTCGCTCGGCTGGCCAGCTCCGTAGTACGTGCCCGACTCGTTCATATAGCGCAGACTGCCGAGGATGCCACCCGCGTTGTCGATGCCGATCAGAAGTTCATGGTCGGGTACACCTGCGGAGTTGAGCCGACCACCGACGTACACGGTGGCCGCCGAGTTCTCGTAGTCCTCGCCGAGCAGGTCGTCGACGAGTCGGTCAACATCGGCCTCTGTCGAGATCCGGACAGGCTGCTCATCGTGCTCGTGTCGAAAGTAGGCCTCGGCCGTCGCGGTCATGATGGATCCGACTCTCCTCTGTAGGTCTGCTCGAAATTATCTGGTCCGTGGACGATCAACTCAGCGCCGGGTGGCAGGAAGCGCTTGAGGAGTTGGTTGCAGCCGAGTCGCCCGGGACATGGCATCTTGTTCACGGCGATGACTGCCTTCTTGATTCCTTCACGTCGCATCTTCATGGCGAACTTCAGTTCGACGTCGGCGGCTGTAGCCAAGGTCCCGTGGTCGGGGATCAGTCCGAGTCGCTTCGCATGACCCAGAGCTGCCTCGAAGTCTTCCCCATGTCGGCCGCTGATCAGGTTCTGTACGACGCCGCTCTCGTTCTGCCAGGCACCCCTCGTCTTCTGTCGGTGGTTCGGGATCACACGCTGGACCGGGAGGGATGCGAGCAACTCCCCTCCGGTCAGGCGGCGGTGCCGATCGCGCTGAGCGTCAGGGGAATCGGTCGGAGAGCGGGTCTGATCGCCACTCGCACGCGGTGTGCGTTCGCTCGGTTCTCCGGATCTCCCGGCGGTACGATTCTCGGAGACCAGCTGCTCGGCCCAGTCGCGCGCCTTTGGTCGTACCTGGGCAAGGTACTGCGCTGCGTCCTCGCAGCGGCGGGCCGCCTCGGCCAGCTGAACTGCAACCATTCGGGCTGCCGGATGGTTGGCGATGTGGCTGACAAGGCCCGCGTTCTCCCGACACCTCTGAGCCATTCGATGTAGGTACTGGGCAACGCGAGGCGTCTCGTCGAGGCTGGCCAGCAGTGCCTGGGCTACTCGCTGGAGTTCGGAGGGCATCCGCGTGCCTGTGGATGCTAGATCTGGTCGGCATAGCTTCGGCAGCCTTGGGCGGCGATCTGGAGAGACTCAACTGCTTGTTCGAGCGAGCGCCCGGCCGCATCGAGGAGTTGAGAGATGTCGCGGTCGGCGCCAGTGGCTGAGCCGGCGATCAGGGCTTGAACCTGTGCGCCCGTCTGGCTGAACTTCTGTCTGAAGCCGCCAAGGCTTCCGGCGCCTTGTTGGGCTTCGGTTGTCAGTTGGTAGAGCTGAGCTTTGAGCCTTTGGATGTCGGACATGGGTGCCTCATCTGATTCGGTTGCTGTGGGCAACTGGAGCGGCAGGTGGACGCAGGGTGCTGGGCCCGGTGAGTCCACCCGCCGGATTATGGAGTCGCGTCGACGGGGGAGGCGACGAATACCTGGGCGCCGGTCGCCTGCTCGAAGGTGAGCTTGACGGCGAGCGGAGCGCCGAGGACGGCGAAGTGCAGCATGCTCGGGAGTACGACGGCTGTTGCCTGGTGCTGGCCGATGGCTTGGATGAGTGCTTCGAAGGCAGCGGGCGTCGACTCCCGCTGCTCCACGAAGACCGGCCCCATCGTGAAGCCCTCGATGGTGGCGTAGTGGGCAAGCCGCTCCTTGACGCCGATGAGTTCGTCCGAGGTCATCAGCAGGTGCTGCCGGATGTAGCCGAGAAGAAGGGGTTTCGTGCGATCCGTGTCGCTCATCGGGTACTCCAAAGATCGAGTGTTCTAGTTCAGAGACTAGAACACTCGAATAGAACGCACAAGGCCGTCGAGATCGGCTGTTCGGTAGTGCGGGTACGGGGCCGATCAGTCGCCGAGGCGGCCGCGGTAGGTGACTCGGCCGTAGGTGATGCTTTCGCCGTATTCGAGGACGTCGCCGGTGTCGTCGTAGATCCAGTTGCGTCCGACGAGGATGAGGTCGCCTTCTTCGAGAGCGAGTTCGGCTGCCTGCTCAGCGGTTGCAGTTGCCGGTTCGAACTGGTCTTGCCAGGCGTCGATCGTCCGCTTGAGGGCGCTGGCGATGTACGCGAAAGTTCCTTCGCGAATCCGCTCGGTGCTCAGCAGCAGCGGAGCGAGCTCGGCCAGATCGCCTTTGAAATAAGAGGTTGACGCGGAGATCGGCTTGTCGTCGGCGCGATAGGTGACTCGCACGCGACGGATCACGGTGCTTCCGGCTTTGAGGCCGAGTGCGTCGGCGACCTGCTCGCTCGCCTTGTCGAGCGCCGCGTGGGTGATTTTGGCGTACTGGCCGGTGGGGTAGACCTTGCCGGTACGCCGGGACTTGTCGACCCGGTCGTTCGCTGCCCGGCCGCGTTCGTCCTCAGTCGTGACGATGCTTCCGACGCCACGCTCGGGCCGGATGTACCCCTCGGCCCGCAAGCTGGTCAACGCGCGCTGCGCCGTCGCGATCGCCACTCCGTAGTCGCGCATCAGCGCTCGTACGGACGGCACGCGATCGCCGGCCTGCAGTTCACCGTTGGAGATCCGGGTACGGATCGCGTCGGCAATCTGCAGGTACGGCGGCGCGGGACGCACCAACTTCGGGGGCATGACAGAACCTCAGACTCTTCAATCGGTGTTCTAGAACACCGTCGAGCATAAGCAGAACCGCGCGCGAAGGTCTAGTAATCGTCCCGCGCGTTGACCCGGTCGATGCTCAACCCAGTCGCGGCAACGGATCTGGCGATCTCGACATCCGCCGGCTCCGGCTCCACGCCATGTTCCTTGGCGGCCAGCAACCGGTGGTGGACCTTCTGCAGCTCCAGTACTTCGCTCAGGCGGGCCTCTTGGATCTCTTCCCACGTCGCCATGGTCAGTCCCACTTCAGCCCGGTGATGCGCTCGTACATCGCGACGTAGCGAGCCCGAGTCTCATCGACGACCTCGGCCGGGATCTCCGGGCCCGGGGGAGTCTTGTCCCAGGTCCCCAAGTCGCGCGCCCAGTCACGTACGAACTGCTTGTCGAACGACACCTGCCGCTGCCCGGGCTTCCAGTCCTCGTCGCGCCAGTACCGCGACGAGTCCGAAGTCAGAACCTCGTCCGCGAGTACGAGCGTCCCGTCCTTCGCCAAGCCGAACTCGAACTTGGTGTCGGCCAGGTGAACCCCACGGCCTTCGGTGATCTTTGTCGCCCGCGTGAACAGCTCAAGCGTCTTGGCCTCGAGCGTCTTCGCCAGCTCCGGCCCAACAGCCTCCGAGACCTCCTCAAAGGTCATCGGCTCGTCATGCCCATCCTCGGGCGCCGTCTTCGTAGTCGGCGTGAAGACCGGCTGCGGCAGCTTGTCGCCCTCGCGCAGCCCCGGAGGAAGCGACACTCCGGAGATCTTCCCGGTCTCCTGATAGGCCTCCCACCCCAGCCCAGCAAGGTATCCACGAGCGATGCACTCGACCTGGATGATGTCGACCTGCTGCACCCGGACGGCCCGCCCCTCGAACTCGGCCGGTACGTCGGTAGCCGAGATCACGTGATTCGGCATCACGTCCTTGAGCTGGTCAAACCACCACAACGAGAGACTCGTCAGCAGCTTGCCCTTGTCAGGTACCGGCGTAGGCAACACCACGTCGTAGACCGACACCCGATCAGTCGCAACGAGGATCACCTCCCCGGGCCGATCGCTGTAAACATCCCGAACCTTGCCCCGATGAAGAAGCTCCACGCCACTGTTCTAGCACACCTGCTTCGGCCCCGCGTCACGCTGGTGATGGCCGCAGGAGATCGTGGTGGGTCTCGGGCTCGCCTACCGAGGTCGCCGACGTCCCGCGTCGGACAAACTCACGCCCGTCCGGCCAACGGGCGACGAATTGATCACCGGTGGCATCGTCGTAGCGGATGACGGTGATGTCTGTGACATCGACCGCGAACAGATGGAAATGGCCGGGCACAGGACGCCAGCCGAGGGCGTCTGTGACCGCGTCCGCGTAGCGACGCTGAATCGCGGCGTCGTCGGTCGGATCGGCGCGGCCGCGCACCTTGTACTCGCCCTCGCCGCCATCGCGGCTCGTGATCACACTGTGCACGAGGATCCGCGGGTCGCGCAGCAGGTCACGTGCCTTGGTCGACCCCCACATCATGGACAGCCAGAGATCGCCGTCCATCACATACGGCTCGACGGGGCTCAGCCGCGGCGTGCCGTCGCGCCGGGTCGTGGCAACCAGGACGACTCCCGGATCCAGCAGCCGTCGGTGCCCGAACTCGATCAGACGTGGCTGACGGGATTCGATCTCGGCCCAACGCATGGTGTCCTCCTCGGTAGACGCCGTCATCGCTCACCGTCCTACACCGGCCCACGGACATTCGCAGGCGTGACGGCACGCTTACCGCTGCCGAACGACGGCCCGTCCAGGGTTTGATCGTCCTCGGCGTGGGGGTCGTTGAGGGCACGGTTCCGATACCGTCTGGGTATGACTGGTTGGCAGAGTTTGCGGGTGGATCTGCGCCGGTTGTATGAGGAGTCACCGGGTGCGATCGTCGTCGGCCCAAGCCCCGACAGGGAGCGGCGTGAGCCGCCTTTCCACATCCAGTTGGCCGCCTGGGCAACCGACATCGCGGCCACGCTGAACGCCAAGTACGGGAGCCTCCTGGATCTAGAGGTCGGGGCAATGACCTTCCCGGCCAGACAGCTGTGGCTGAGCGCGGACCTGCCCCAGCTGCGCGGAGTACCCGCCGAATCCGCCGGCCTCGACGTGGAACCCCTGTCACCGTTGTCGGTGCGGACCGGCCGGTCCACGCACGAGGATGTGCTGGTAACCAATCGGACTGCGCATGAGCAGGTGCTCTTCACCCACGGTGCTCTGACCTCAGGGGTGACCGACAGTTCCGGCGGCATCGTCGGTCTGTACGTCGGCCCACTCCACGCGTCTCGCGTGGGCTTTGCGATCGAACCTCATCAGAGCCGCCCTGTGCCGGTTCTGATCGGAACAGCCTCGATGGTTCCCGACCTGGGGTACGCCGTACCGCCAGGACAATGGCGGCTAGTCATCGCCATGCGCACCGACAGCGGCACCATGCTGTCGCCGCTGCTGGACATCACCGTCACGCCGTAAACAGCACGCGCTCTTGCCAGCGCCTCACCGGGATACCGACTGATATGACGTTGGGGGGCTTGATGAAGCACCTGGCGCTCGTTGAGTCGCAGTGGTCTGATCACTGGTTTCGCGACGTGGGGTTTGCGCCGCCCTTTGGTGCCATCGACTGGGACGACATCGCAGACGACTGGGAGTTCGTATCGGCTCGTGACGACACTGTGAAGTGAAGGGCGCCGACCTTCGTTAGCATCGGCGGCATGGCGACGCGGCTTGTTCAGATCAATATGAAGGCTCGGGATGACGCCGCGTTGGGCGGGTTCTGGGCGGAGGCGCTTGGTTGGGAGATCTCCAGCGAGGGGCCGGGCGTGACGAATCTTGAGCCGGAGGGCTTCGTCTATCCCGACCCCGTCGCCGTCTGCATCGACCTTGTCGTCTCACCGGAGCCCAAGACGGTGAAGAACCGCGTGCACGTTGACCTCGCTACCACCTCCGCGGTCCATCAGGCGGAGCTGGTCGGGCGACTCACGGACCTCGGCGCAACACTCGCCGACGTGGGTCAGGGCGACGCCCCGTGGACGGTCATGGCCGACCCAGAGGGCAACGAGTTCTGCGTGCTGGAACCCCGGCCGGTCTACCGAGACACCGGACCGATCGCGGCAGTGGTGGTTGACTGCGCGGATCCGCGAGCCATGGCCCGCTTCTGGGGCGAGGCGATGGACTGGGCCCTGCTCGAAGTGACCGACCACAACGCGGTACTTCGCTCCGCCAAGGGCGTCGGCCCATACCTGGAGTTCATCCGTACACCCGACGTGAAGACTGTGTGGAACCGAGTCCACCTCGACCTCCGCCCATACCCAGCTGACGACCTGGAGACAGAGGCCGCCAGACTCCGCTCCCTCGGCGCCACCCCCATCGACCTAGGCCAGAGCGATGTCCCGTGGACGGTCCTAGCCGACCCAGAAGGCAACGAGTTCTGCCTCCTCACCCCAGCCTGACCGAAACACCGGCCCACGGCTACATCGGCGGTCGCAGTTCACTGCCCTGCGAGCGGTTCGGGCGGGTTGTATTCATGACCGGCGAATTCGCAAGGCATGATGTCGGCATGGGAATTCGCGCCGAGCTTGTTGCATCTGGCGGTGCGGTAATCCGGCTTCCGGATCCATCGGGTGGCACGTTCGATGGCGCCGGGGACTTCGACGAACTGCTGCCGGTCGACGCAACCGCGTATCAGCAGCTCAGTCGGGTGGGACCATTCGACCAGACGGCCTTCTCTCCCGATGACATGGACGCACTGGTCCCAGAAATAGATCGGCTTATCGGCTCTGTCGCCCCAGGCCTTCAGCACAGAGGACTGCTCCGCCTCCGTGCGTTGGCGTCGACCTGCCGAAACCTTCCAGAAAGCACACTCCGCTTCGTGGGCGACTAGTCGGCCCCGCCCTGCGCGCCGGGGGGTGTGAGTCTTGGGTTTTTGGTTCGGCGCATTAGATGGGAGCTGCCCACCTCGTCGGTGAAGGCCCAGCGGCGGTAGAAGGGGATGAGGTTGGGTTGGCAGACTAGTTCGATGCTTTGTACGCCGGTGAGGCGCGGGTGGTGGACGACGGAGTCCATGAGGGTGGCGCCTAGGCCGGAGCCGCGGAAGTTGTCGCTGACCAGTACGTCCAGGACAAGCGCTACGTAGGTGTAGTCGGTGAGGACTCTGGTGAAGCCGACGAGTTGGTCGGACGGAGTGTGGATCACGGACAGGACCAGGTCGGACTCCCTTACCATTCTTGTGACGTCGTCCGGGGTGCGGTCGGTCATCCACCAGGCTGAGGTGAACAAGTCCATCAGTTGAGGTAGTCGCTCCGTCTCAACCAGTTCCTGCACAACGAAATCCTGAAGCCTCGTCATCTGCGCAGGTCTACCAGACGATCCGGCCCTGTTCTCGGCGTTGTGTTCCGTTCGACAGGACATAGTGCCGAATCGGCGGCTCGTGGGACCTGTGGCAGGCGGGGGCGTCGCCGGGGAGCGTGAGTATGTCCTGTCCATCGGGACAGGAATCCGCGGTTGCAAGCGGTGTCTGGGCCGGCCGTGTCCGGTTCGGCCTGGTTGCGTCGCATCGGGTGATTGTCCAGCGGGCGCGGGAGTATCCGGGTGCCTGGATGTGTCGATGTCGGCGGATTCGATGGCGCAGGGCGGGTGAATCTCTTTGAGTGCTGGGAATCGCATGAGGTGGGTGGGACGCGCGGGCCGTTCGACTAGTCGATTGTGAGGCCGGGGCGTTCGTCGTCCCAGGCTGCGGCGGAGATTCGCCAGCCTTCGGTGGTACGGATGAATTGGATGATTTTTCTGCCGCGGCCGGTGAAGGGTTCGCCGTTTTGGGTGCCTGCCTTGGCGTAGGCGCCCCACCAGTGGGCGATGTCGCCCCAGATCTCGGTACTTCCGCCAAGTGCCCATTCGTGGAAGTCGGTCAGCGTGCCGCCTTCGAGCAGGGCTTGGCGTGGGGCGATGAAGTCCTCGACGCCGTAGACGGCCGGCTCGCTGCCGCAGGTCCGGACGATGACGGCTTGGGGGATGAGGAGTTGCCGCAGTACGTCGAGGCGTGCCGCGACTCCCTCACCAGAGGTGAAGGCCGAGAAGAACGCGTCCACCATCCGCTCGAGCTCGGAGCGGTCGGTTGCCTGCTGATCAGTGGTGGTCATCTAGGCCTCCCAGGAAGTCGTGGTCGGCTTGCAGGGTGCTGGGCTCCGGCGGGATCGGCCCTAGCGCGATCAGGTTGCGGTGAGCGAATGTCAGCAGCAGGTCCGGGGAGATGTCCGGTGACGCGTGGAAGGTGCGCTGGTGGATGTCGAGGCGGTAGTACCCGGTTGGTTCACCGGCGAGTTCGCTGGTGACGAAGCAGAGGTAGTGATCGGGAGGCTGTGGTCCGGCGGCCAGGATGTAGTGGGCTCCAAGTTGGCTTCGGTGCTGCTCCAGCCACGCGGGGCGGCCGGAGCTCACCCCCGGTGTCCGCGCGGCCAAGGCCATCAGTTCCTCGAGCCTGTTGGTGGTGACGACCTTGATGTCGCTGGGGCGATTGTCCACCCACGCCGTCTCCGAGTCTTTGAACTTCGGCCAGCGTCTGATTCGTTGGCCCCAACCCAGCAGAAGGCTCATGTGGGGGACCTTATTGGCCGGTGGTGCCGTCGAGGGATTCTCGGAGGAGGTCCAGGTGGCCTAGGTGTCTGGCGGTTTCTTCGATCATGTGGGTGAGGGCGTAGCGGAGGTTGAAGGTCATGCCTTTGCCTTGGGCCATGTCGTCGAGAGATGAGGCGGCGGCTACTACGGCGCGGGAGCGGGTGCATTCGGCTTGGTAGGCGGCTACCAAGGCCGAGAGGGTGTCTTCAGGTGCCAACAAGAAGTTGCCGTGGGGGTTGTCATCGGGCCAGGGCCATTCGATGTCCTGGGCGGCGAAGTCGATGGCGAACCAGAAGCGTTCGGTGCCGGTGAGGTGTTTGACCAGGCCGGCGGGGGTCAGGGCTGAAGCGGGGACGGAGCGGGTGGCGGCCTGCTCGTCGGTGAGACCGGCGACCTTGTTCACGACCGTGTCGCGGAGGAAATCGAGCAAGCTGTTCAGAGTCGCGCGTTCATCCGCGGCCTGCAACGGGCGGGAGCGCTCGACGGGTTGCACCACCGATTTGTCCATTCGGCCAAGCTAGCTTGTGCGGTGGGCCTCTACCCGGCTGAAAAGGCCCGCCGGGTAGACGAAGACCCGCTTCACGCTGGAGATGGGGCTTTTCGTGGCGAGGATCGCGGTGCCCCTCGCTCCGGGGAGCAGGTAGAACTGGCTCTCGTTGGACAGCTTCACCCCTCGGTTGTACTTCGTGGCGTCGCCGTCCTCGCCCGCGAACGCGTCGCACCACTCGTCGACGAAGTCGCTGACGGCGGTTGCCTCTATCTGGCGCCCTTCCTTGGTGACGACGATGACCTTGTACATGTTGATTGTGTCGTTCGATCGGTTGTCGACGGTTGCGATCAAGTAGGTCACGACAGGAGCTTTCGCGAGGCGCCGGTAGTCGCCGTACCGCTGAAGGCGCGGATCGGTCCGCGGCGTCGGTACCTGGATGGTCCCTCGGGCATCCCCGAACGCGAACGAGTAGGTACCTGGGCCTGACAGCGCGGGCACTCTCGCAGTACTGGCTGGTCGACTGGTGATGGGCGGAGCTGGCGTTTTGGCTGGAGCCGAGGGCAGGGACGCCACCGATGCCGGAGGTCCGGAGACGGCTGGTGGCTGAACGGTCGGGTTGTTGACCACGCATCCTGTCGTGACGGCCATCAGGACGACGGTTGTCAGTCGAGTACCCCATCCAGCGAACGACCGCTCCACACCGAACATCCCCATCCCATTTTGGGACCGCCCCCGAACTGCCGATCCTCACTGAACGTATCGGTCACGTCTGCCTTGGTGTTACCGATCGCAGGTCGGAGCGGCGAGGCGAGGCCGAGCAGCCGTGAGCGTCAACGGGCGGCTGAACGTCCGGTGACTTTGTCAGAGTCTGGTGAGAGGCGTTGGAATGTTGGGCTGCGGGGCGTATCAATGGAGGTGTGGAGAGTTACCGGAATCCGGTGCTGACGGGCGCGGTGTTCGCCCCCTTGATCGTTTGTGTGGTGGTTGCGCCGTTCAGGCGCAGTTTTGACAATGCCAATGCGGCGTTGCTGCTGGTGCTGGTGATTGTGGCGGTGGCGTCTTTCGGGGTGCGGCCGGCCGGGGTGGTGGCGGCGGTGTCGAGCGCGGTCTGGTTCGACTTCTTCCTGACGGTGCCCTACAACCGGCTGACGATCGAGAACCAGGACGACATCGAGACGACGATTCTGCTCGTTGTGATCGGCGCGGCGGTGACCGAGATCGCGATCTGGGGCCGGCGGCAACAAGCTCGGGCCAGTCGGCAGACCGGGTATCTGGCCGGCGTCATGACCACGTCGAAGGCGATCGCGGCGGGTGGGTCGACGGCCGAGGTGATCGACCAGGTGCGGACGGAGCTCACCGCCGTACTACGTATCGACGGTTGCCGATTCCTTGCCGGTGGCAAGCGTGAGCACTCGCCGCAGCTGAACCCGGACGGCTCGGTCTCCCGGCGGGATCGGCTGATCAAGGTCGAGCGCGACGGGCTGCCGACCGACGCCGAGATCGAGTTGGTGGTCCAGCACGCCGGCGTCGTCCAGGGCCGGTTCCTGTTGACCGCGGCGAGCCGGATCTCGCGCCCCGACCTCGAGCAGCGCCTGGTCGCTGTCGCTCTCGCCGACCAGGTCGGCGCGGCCCTCGCCTCCCAGGAGACCACTCTGCGTAACCCTTGAAGTAACCCCTGAACTGGCCTGCGGGAAGAACCACATCCTGGGTGGCCACCGGTCCCGGCGTCGTACTTGCCCATACAGGTACGACGCCGCACCGCGTCCACCGCCGGCCGAAGCAGCAGTTTCCTGGCGCGATCGGCGGCCGTACGCCATCATTCGCGGGTGAACGAGCAGGAGATGTATGCGTGGGTGGGGGAGCTGTCGGGGCGGCTCGGCTACCCGATGCCGACGCTGATCTGGGTCGATGGCGGCGTGCACGACCAGAGCTGCATCCAGATCACGCCGAACCCGGCCGGAGGTTTGATCCTCACGGTGCACGATCACGTGGGCGACTTCCACTCCGTGGAAGAGCAGGAAATACTGATCACGCAGGGATTCGTGCAAGGGCGGCTGGGGGTCGAACGCTGGCCGAAGAGGTTCAGGTGGATCGAGGGAGGATCGTTGCTGGCCCTCTGCGTGGTCGGCGGCCTGGTCGTAGGCCAGATCACGGACAACAGGTTCCTGGCGTTGCTTGGGTTGCTCGCAGCGCTGGCGATCGCCTACCTGCTGACCCAGTTGGTGCATGTGCTGCTGGCGTTCGTCATGACGCGCAGCCTCCTCCGCCGGTCCGACCGGATGTTGTGCGAGGTCATCGGTCGTGATCGGGTGGTGGCGTGGCTGACCAGCCGGTTGGGGGATCCGAAGCCGATCGGGTGGAGGTATCGCCTCCGCTGGCTGTGGGCCGGGTCGGCCCCGATGGCTGCCGAGCGGCTGCGGATGTTGGGGGAGAAGGTCGCCGCCGCCTGAGCGGTTGGGTTGTGCAACCTGTTCTGGCTTAGGGATATCGCTTGGGGAACACCTGGTTGATCCTCAGGCGTTGTTAAGGGTGGGCCCGTAGTATCCAGGTACGACCCACAGTGGGTTATCAGGAGGATGACATGCAGAGCAGTAACCCGGTCCTGAACCGGTCGAGTGCGTTTGCGCCTGGCCAAGGCCAGGCCTATCCCGGGGCAGCTCCGTACGGTCAGCCCGGTCCTTACGGTCAGCCCGGCCAGTACGGCGGACCCGGAATGCCGGGCCAGCAGTACCAAGGTGCCCCCGCCAACAGCCGTCCGATGACGTTGGACGACGTCATCGTCAAGACCAGCATCACGCTGGGTGTCGTCATCGCCGGTGCCGCGGTGGCCTGGAACGTGATTCCGGACCGGCTGGTGTCGCCGGTGTTCATCGCGTCGGCGCTGCTGGGCTTCGCGCTGGCGATGGTGCTGTCGTTCTCGCGCAAGATCAACCCGGCGCTGGTGATCGCCTACGCCGCGGTCGAGGGCGCGTTCCTCGGAATCTTCAGCAAGTTCATCGCCGGCTACGTCGGCAGCTCCGATGTCATCGTGCAAGCCGTCCTGGCGACCATGGTGACGTTCGCGCTGACCCTGGCGACCTACAAGTACTTCGCGATCAAGGTGACGCCACGCTTCACCAAGATGGTCGTCATCGGCACGATGGCCTTCGCCGGCGTGCTGCTGGTCAACTTCGTCGCCAGCCTGTTCGGCTACCACACCGGTATCGGCGGGTTCGGCGCGATGGGCCTGTTGTTCGCCGTCCTCGGCGTCGGCCTGGCCGTGTTCAACCTGATCCTCGACTTCGACATGGTCGAGCAGGGTGTTCGCGCCGGAGCCCCGCAGCAAGAGGCCTGGCGGGCCGCGTTCGGCCTGACCGTCACGCTGGTCTGGCTGTACATCAACCTGCTGAAGATCCTCGCGATCCTTCGCGGTAACAACTAGCACTGCGGCAACAACTAGTACTACCCGACAAGGCCCGGTTCCTTCAGGTGGAGGAACCGGGCCTTCGTCATGCCGGACGTTGTCTCAGGCGACTGCATGCAACGAAGACCTGCCCCTCCACCTGAAAGGGCAGGTCTTCGGCGAAAAATTCAGTCTCCTGTTCGGCTCGTCAGCCCATTCGCCTGTGCGCCTTGGCGAGGTCGTACTCATGGACGATGGCTGTGGCGTGCCCGTGTGCGAGGGCGTACTCGCTGGAGAGCCATCTCACCCTGTCGTCGAAGCGCAGGAACGACGGTCCGTCGTTCATCAACCTGAACCACTCGGCCATCTCACGTCCAGTGCATCTGGGCACCTTCTCCACCAGACGTTGGTGCGTCTCCTCGGAGTGGTTCAAGCCCATCTTCGCCTCCCGTTTCATCCGGGGTATCGCGTAGTCATTCGACTGTGCATCAGGAAGACGTTGCGTGCAAGCCCTTCTTCATGAAAGTCAACGCTCAGCGGACGCTCTATTTCCCAACGGGTACTGCGTCCGCGGTGCCGCCGACGCCTTCCTCGACACCCTCAGCCTCGACCCGCTCGACCTCGACCTCGGGATGGCGACGACGGTGCCGGAGCTCGGCCCAGCGACCACGCGGACCGCGCTCGTGACCGGCCACCTCGGTGGCGGCGACCTCGGTACCAGCGGTCCGGGCGGCCTGTACCGCGGCCTCCGCGATCGGCAGCACCGCCTCACCCCGGAACGGCTCCGGATAGATGTACGACTCCGGCCCGATCCCCATCGCGGCGGCAACGGACGGCAGCAACGCGGCCGACGCGGCGGCGTACCCGGTGACGGAGGGGTGGAAGTTGTCCGGCCCCCACATCGACGGGTTGGTGCGGAAGGCCTCGCTCAGCAGGGAGCCCATCGACACCGTACGGCCACCGGCCTCGACCACGCTGATGGTCTGTGCAGCCGCCAGCCGCTGGCTCCACGAGCGGGCCACCTGGCGCAGCGGCGGCATGATCGGCCGGACGACGCCGAGGTCCGGGCAGGTGCCCACGACGACCTCGCAGTTCGCGGCGCGCAGCCGGCGTACGGCGGCTTCGAGCAGCCGGACGGAGGTCGACGGCGGCACCTGCGCCTTCACGTCGTTGACGCCGATCAGGATCGCGGCCACGTGCGGGCCGGCGAGGAGAGCATTGTCGACCTGGCCGGCCAGGTCGACGGACTTGGCCCCCGTTCGGGACACGTCGACGAGCCGGACCGGGCGCTTCGCCAGGTCGGCGAGACCGCTGGCGAGCAGTACGCCGGGGGTCTCGTCGGGCGAGGAAGTGCCGTATCCGGCTGCACTGGAGTCGCCGATCATCGCGAGCGTGATCGGGCGACCTGGGTACCGACCGTACAGGCCGTCGCCCTTGGCCGGGTGAGCCTTCATCGGACCGATGACGTGCTTGGCATACCGCGCTTCCGCGGTCAGTACGCCGTACAGCGTCGCCCCGATCAGTCCGAGTCCCCCGCCACCGAAGGCTGCGGCCTGGGCCAGTTTCTTGGCGGCCCGGGCTTTTGTCATAGACCCAGGATTACACGGTGTGATGCCGAAGCAAGTGAAATAGGGGAACGGCGCGCTAAGTGTGCCCTCAGCGACATCGCTCGAACGATGGCGGCGCCCAGGCACGCACCTCGCGGCGTTGGAGAAACGTCCACGATGCCAGGGCATCGAGGACGCTTCTCCGCCTTGCGATGCACGCACCTGGACGCCGCCATCGTTCGAGCGATGTCGCTGAGGGCACACTGGTCTCGTACAGTGAGACTGTGCGCTACTCAGAATCTCTCCTGGACCTGGTCGGCAACACGCCGCTCGTGCGGCTTTCGAAGACCACCGACGGTGCCAAGCCGCTGGTGCTCGCGAAGGTCGAGTACTTCAACCCGGGCGGGTCCGTGAAGGACCGGATCGCCAAGCGGATGATCGAGGCGGCCGAGGCCTCCGGCGAGCTCAAGCCGGGTGGCACGATCGTCGAGCCGACCTCCGGCAACACCGGCGTCGGGCTGGCGATGGTTGCCCAGGCCAAGGGCTACAAGTGCGTCTTCGTCTGCCCGGACAAGGTCAGCGAGGACAAGCGCAACGTGCTCAAGGCGTACGGCGCCGAGGTGGTGGTCTGCCCGACCGCGGTCGCGCCGGAGCACCCGGACTCGTACTACAACGTCTCCGACCGGCTGGTCCGCGAGATCGAGGGCGCCTGGAAGCCGAACCAGTACGCCAACGTGAACAACCCGATCTCGCACTACGAGTCGACCGGGCCGGAGCTCTGGGAGCAGACCGACGGCAAGATCACCCACTTCGTGGCGGGCGTCGGTACCGGCGGCACGATCAGCGGCACCGGGAAGTACCTGAAGGAGGTCTCCGGCGGGCGCGTCCAGATCATCGGGGCGGACCCGGAGGGTTCTGTGTACTCCGGTGGGTCCGGCCGGCCGTACCTGGTCGAGGGCGTCGGTGAGGACTTCTGGCCGGAGACGTACGACCGCGACATCTGCGACCGGATCATCGAGGTCTCCGACGCCGACTCGTTCGCGGTGACGCGGCGGCTGGCGCGGGAAGAGGCGATGCTCGTCGGCGGATCTGCTGGGATGGCGGCCGCGGCTGCCATTCGGCTGGCCAAGGAGCTGGATGACCCGGACGCGGTCATCGTCGTGCTGCTGCCGGATGGTGGGCGTGGGTATCTGACGAAGGTGTTCAACGACGAGTGGCTGGCGCAGTACGGGTTCCTGGCGCACGAGCGGCAGGGGGCGACGCTGGGCGAGGTGCTCGCGCGCAAGGACGGCAGCCTGCCGCCGCTGGTGCACATCCACCCGCACGAGACGATCGCCGAGGCGGTCGAGATCCTGCGCGAGTACGGCGTATCGCAGATGCCCGTGGTGCGCGCGGAGCCGCCGATCATGGCGGCCGAGGTTGCTGGTTCGGTGTCGGAGCGGACGCTGATGGACGCCCTGTACTCCGGGAAGGCGCGGCTCGCGGACATCGTCGAACTGCACATGGACCCGGCGCTGCCGTCGCTGGGTGCGGGCGAGTCGGTGACGCAGGCGGTCGAGCTGCTGGAGGGCCGGGACGCCCTGATGGTGCTGGACGACGGGAAGCCGGTGGGCGTGCTCACCCGGCAGGACCTGCTCGGTCATCTGTCCGTCAGCTGACTCCTATCTGTCCACGACGGTGGGAACGATGGCGATCAGGACCGTGAGCAAGATGCCGACCACGATCGCTGCTGACCCGAGTACCTGAAGAATTTCCATACCTTCAGAATCCGCCGGAAATCCGTTCTGCCCATCGGTCCCTAGACCTGTCTTGTGGTCCTCCCGGGGTAGCAGAACCCCTTGTTTCCCTCATACTTCTGTTGCCCCAAGCAATAAACAGAACCACCGACGCCGGCCGCCCCTACGGGGACGGCCGGCGTCGGCGGTTCTGGAGGTGCGAATGGCGCGTTGCCCGCACCCGGTGGGTGAGCTAGCGGTGGCGCTGCGCGCCACCAGCTGCTCGTCGTACTCCTGCTTGCTCCACCACCGATGAGCCCCCCGAGGACTCTTCGGGTGTGGGGCGGCCGCACTCGAGCGCTCGGTAGGTGGGGCGCCTGGCCTGCTACCGGGGCGTGGGGGGTTGGGGTGGAAGCACGCCCGGCTCGAGTGCGGGGCTGGGTCAGCGGTCTACGACGGTGGGGATGATGGCGATCAGGGCGGTGATCACCACACCGCCGACGATGACGACCGTGCTGAGGATCTGGAGGAGGTTCATGCTTCTAGAGTCCTCCGGAAACGAGCGGAAAACGTCGGTCCAAAGACCTGTCTTCGTCTCCACCTATAGTCGTACGCCGACCCTGGCCCTCTCCTACTCCAGTAGTCCGGGGTGCCTCAGGGGTGTCAGTGGGTGATGACGTAGTCGGCTGGGTTGAGGCGGCGGGTGCGGCGCCAGTAGGTGAGGGTGAAGTCGGGCCAGATGGTGGAGTTGCGGCCCTGGTCGTCGAGGTACCAACTGGTGCAGCCGCCTTGCCAGACGCTGCCGTCGAGGTCGTGCTGGACCTCGGAGACGAAGCGTTCCTGGACGTCCTCGCGCACCTCGACCGCGGTGGCGTTGCGGCGGCGCAGCAAGTCCAGCGCCTGCATCACGTATCGGACCTGCGCCTCGATCATGAAGACCATCGACGAGTGCCCGAGCGCCGTGTTCGGGCCGACCAGCAGGAACAGGTTCGGGTAGCCGGCCACCGTGATGCCCAGGTGCGCGCCGATCCCGTTCTGCTTCCACGCGTCGCCCAGGTCGACCCCGTCGCGGCCGAGGATGCTGATCCGGGTCAGGTTCCCCGACACCTCGAACCCGGTCCCGAACACGATCGTGTCGCACTCCCGCTCGACCCCGTCCGCGGTCACCACGCCGGTCGGTGTCACCCGGCCGATCCCGTCCGTGACGACCTCGACGTTGTCGCGAGCCAGCGCCGGGTAGTAGTCGTTCGAAATGAGGACCCGCTTGCAGCCGATCTGGTAGTCGGGCGTCAGCTTCTCCCGCAGTACCGGGTCGCTGATCTGCTTGCGGAGCTGCCGCTTGGCCTGCAGCTCGAGCCCCTTCATCAATCGAGGGTTGCCCGCGAAGCCGAGCCCGCGCGCCTCCAGCCCCCAGAAGATGATGTCGCGGATTGCCCGCTGACCGGCAGGGAACCGCGCATGCAGTGACCGCTCCAGCGACCCGATCGCGCGGTCGGGCTTGGATGTGACCCACGGCGGCGTCCGCTGGTACAGGTCCACCTGCGCCGCCTGCTCAGCGACGCGAGGCACGAACTGGACCGCCGAGGCGCCGGTCCCGATGACGGCCACCCGCTTCCCGGTCAGGTCGTGCTCGTGATCCCACTGCGACGAGTGGAACGCCTTGCCGGCAAAGGAATCCAGGCCGACGATCGCCGGGAACTTCGGCTTGTGCAGGTTGCCCACGCCGCTCACCAGCGCCTGCGCCTGCAGCGTCTCGGTGCCGTTGACCGTGACGGTCCAGTGCCCGGTGGCTTCGTCGTACGCCGCTTCGGTGACGTCCGAGCCGTACCGGATCTTGTCCGCGATCCCGTACTTCGTGGCGCAGTGCTCCAGGTAGGCGAGGATCTCGTCCCACGGCGCGAACATCCGGGTCCAGCGCGGATTCTGCTCGAACGAGAAGGAGTACAGGTACGACGGTACGTCGCACGCGCAGCCCGGGTAGGTGTTGTCGCGCCAGGTCCCGCCGAGGCGATCGGCCTGCTCCAGGATGACGAAGTTCTCGCAGCCGGCCTGGCGGAGCTTGATACCCATGCAGATCCCGGCGAACCCGGACCCGATGATGGCGACCTCGACCTGTTCCAGAGCAGTCATACCAGCGAAGGTTACCCGCCAGTCAGGTCGCTGTCAGCGGAGTCGATGGAGGATCTCGCCGGCGTTCGGGATGACCAAGGTGTCCGGGTCGCTCTCGTACTGCGCAAGCTCGAACCCCGCCGGATCCAGGTACCCGAGATTGGCGCCGCGGACGACCTCCTCCGGTATGCCTGTCGCCAGCGTGACGTCCACCCGACACCGCTCCCCATCGACCGGATCCCAGGTCCCCGCGCCCCGGAGATGCGTCGAGTGCGCGAGCACCCCCCAATGCATCGAGCGGAACGAATCCCACTGACCGAGGAAATAGTCGCGGCAGTGGTACCCGATCTGCTCGATCTCCGGGTGCATCGCGGCCAACTGGGTCACGTGCGGGGCGTACAGGATGACCTCGCCGCCGTCGGCCACGACCGGCTCGACCTTGTAGAAGCCCTTCGCGGCCGTCCAGATGTCTTGATAGCGCGACGGCATCAGCGAGACGACCCGGCGTACCGGCTTGTCGAGGTAGCGGACGTGGGTCTGCGCGGACACCGATGCGGCTGCTTGCCAGGAGGATGCGGTGTCGCCGAAAGCCACTGCGTGCAGGCCATTGGTGCCGGACTGGGCGACGACGCTGATCGCGAGCTTCTCGGCGGGGATGAGCGCGGCGGCCTCGTCGATGAGAGCGCGCACCGGGGTGATGCCCGGCGTGCCGATGATGCCGGCGCTGGTGATCAGCGCGCCGAGCCAGTGGGAGAGGTCGATGACTTCCTGGCCGGCGACACCTGGGAAGAAGTACTTGTTGCCGCCGGAGAAGCCGACCACCTCGTGCGGGAAGACTGGGCCGACGACGAGCGCGACGTCGTGCTCGACGACTGCGCGGTTGAGGCGTACCGGGACCTCCTCGTGCAGCAGGCCGCCGGAGATCTCGCCGATCCGGTCCGCGCTGATGATGCCGAGGTCGGCGAAGGTCTCTTCCTTCCACCACTCGTGGTTGAGCACGTCGTAGTCGCCGCCAAGATGCGTGCGCAGCTCGTCAGCGGACATCTCGGCATGGGTGCCGAGGGCAACGAGCACCGTCAGCCGGGAGACCTTTCCGGTCAGGGCGCCGTGGACTGCGTTCAGCAGGAGCGGCAAAGGGCAGCTCCGGGTGGCGTCCGGGACGATGACGCAGACGCTCCGGCCGTCGAGCCCGGCGCCGGCCAGTTGCTCGTGGATGAAGGCGGTGACGTCGGCATCGGAGAGGACCTGGCCGGGTCCACCCAGCAGTGCGGCGGTCTGCGCGTCGGTGGCGGTCATGCTGTTCAGCTTACTGGCAAGCGGTTGCCAAGGGGTGTCCTGTCGCTCGGGACCAGTCAAAGGATGCCGACTGTAGTCGGCTGGAAGCCCTTGGTGTGCAGGGGATTCGCGTCATCCTTCGGTAAGGGGTGAGGCGTTGACCGGGTCGGTGCGCGGGAGCAGCATCGGGGTGTCAACTGGGGAACAGCTAGGCAAGGGGGAGTTCCCATGTCCGACACGATGGCGCGTTCGCCGGGTTCTCATCGGGGGCGGCCGGACGGTTTCGGGGGAGAGGTGATCCGGCCGGGCGATCCGTCGTACGACCAGGCCCGGACGGTGTTCAACGCGATGATCGACAAGCGGCCGAGGGTGATCGCGCAGTGCGAGTCGGCGGCCGACGTCGCCGCGGCGATGCGGTACGGGGTCTCGGAGGGTTTGGAGATCGCGGTACGAGGGGGTGGTCACAGCGTTGCGGGTGCTGGGGTGACGGAGGGCGGCCTGGTGGTCGATCTGCGCAAGATGCGGTCCGTGCAGGTCGACCCGGAAGCCAAGCTGGCACGGGTGGCTGGTGGTGCGACCTGGGCGGATCTCGATGGCGCCTGTCAGCAGTACTGGCTGGCGACGACCGGTGGCAGGGTGTCGACGACGGGGGTGGCCGGCCTCACGCTTGGCGGTGGGTCCGGCTGGCTCGAGCGCAAGTTCGGGTTGGCGTGCGACAGCCTGGTATCGGTCGAGCTGATCACCGCTGATGGGCAGTTGGTGATTGCCGACGAGACCCGGAACACCGAGTTGTTCTGGGCACTGCACGGTGGTGGCGGCAACTTCGG
Source organism: Kribbella sp. NPDC051620 (assembly GCF_044453825.1). NCBI lineage: Bacteria > Bacillati > Actinomycetota > Actinomycetes > Propionibacteriales > Kribbellaceae > Kribbella > Kribbella sp. NPDC051620. The sequence continues at coordinate 672,016 of NZ_JBITDB010000006.1, read as the reverse complement.
GGTGGCGACGTCGCTGACGTTCAAGCTGCGGCCGCTGACGTCGATGACGCTGGTGATGCTGCTCTGGCCGGCCGCCGCTGGACCTGAGGTCCTCAGCCGGTACCGGAATCTGATCGAGGCAGGGGTGCCGGAGGAGTTGGGCGGTGGCGTGATCTACCTGACGGGGCCACCGGAGGACTTCGTGCCGGTTCATCTGCAGGGCGAACGGCTGGTGGCCGCGGGTGCGTTCTACGCGGGGCCGGAGGACGAGGCGCGAGCTGTCTTTGCGCCGATGTTCGATCTCGGGCCGGAAGGCGTGATGGTCGCCGAAATGCCCTATGTGGCGCTCCAGTCGGCGCTGGACGATCCGCCGGGATTCCGGAACTACTGGTCGGCCGAGCATCTGAGCGAGTTCCCCGACGAGGCGATCGCCGCGTTTGCCGCTTGTGCGGCCGACATGCCGTACCCGGCGCCTTCGCAGCAGGTGGTGGTGCCGTGGGGCGGTGCGGTCGCGCGCGATGCCGACAAGTGGCCGTTGCCGCATCGGAGTGCTGCCTGGGTGGTCCATCCCTTCGGGATGTGGGCCGATCCCGCCGATGATCAGCGGGGGATCGAGTGGGCGCGGAACCTCTGTACCGAGATGAAGCCGTGGGCGACCGGCGCGGTCTACCTGAACTTCATCGGTGACGAGGGCCAGGACCGGGTGGTGGCCGGATACGGGCGGGAGAACTATGACCGGCTTGCCCGGGTCAAGGCGGAGTACGACCCGGGTAACGTGTTCCACCTGAACCAGAACATCAAGCCTGGTTAGGCTCAGAACTTGGCCGCCAAGCGGTGCGTCTACTTGTCAACCAGATCACGTCGTCAGTACAGGAGACACCGAGCAGATGCGGCCGGTTGGGAGCGTGCTGACGCGGCGGGCCGGGAGCGTGCTCGGGCTCGGGCTGGTCTCGATGCTCGGCTGGAGTCTGGCGGTCTCGGCGTCGATGCCGAGCTGGTACGACCCCGATCGTGACTGCGCCCAGGCCTTCCCCCTCGCCGACGGCAACGGCCTGCGAATCACCAGCCAATGGCTACCCCCGCACGCCACCTGCGACTTCGGCGACGGCCAGGTCCACCAGTTCATCTCGCCGACCCGCTCGACGGTCTTGACGATCGTCTTCGCGCTGACCGCGGCGCTCACCCTCACCGGCCTGTACTTCGTACTCCGCCGCCTCGCCGCCCCCGCCGGCATCCTCCGCTCCGCCGAAGCCGTCGATCTCCGCGGCCGCCAGCTCCGGCACCTGGGGAGCGGCGCCTTTCTCACCCTCCTGATCGTCGCCCTCTTCGCCGGCGCCAACGTCTTCGCAGCCTTTCTGGGCGGCCCACCCGGCATGCTGATCGTCGCGGTCACCGCCATTGCCGCCCTCTCCGCAGTCGCTGCCGCTCTGGACCGCCAGTTGGGCCCGCTCCCCAGCACGGCCCGCGACTCCCACCGCCGAGGCACAGCCGTCGGCTCCATCACCATCGCCACCGTCTTCTTCATCACGGCAGCCACCGGCAACTTCCCCTTCTACCGAATCTGGGTGGCACCCGTTGGGGCTGTCACCTACCTCCTCGTCGTCACGCTCCAGTGGTCCCGGGCAACCCGTGGAGTTCGGAGTGGGATGGCCGGGGTACTGGGAGCGGATGAGTGACTGGTTTCTGACGGCTGAGGAGCGGGGCAACCCGGCCTCCGACCTCGAGGGCGCGTGGACGGAGGGCAACTCGGTCCGGATGCTCGTGCACGGTGCCGTCTACTTCCAGCGGCTGTACGACGAACTGTGTGCGCTGAGTGCGGGCGATCGGGTGTACTTCACCGATTGGCGTGGGGATGCGGATGAGGTGCTCTACGACGGTGGGCCGTCTGTCGGTGAGGTGCTTTGTGACCTCGCCAAGGCAGGGGTCGAGGTCCGGGGGTTGTTGTGGCGGTCGCATTCGGATCATGTGCAGTTCAATGCGCAGGAGAACCAGCGGCTCGGGGCCGAGCTCAACGAGGCCGGGGCGGAGGTACTGCTCGATCAGCGGGTACGGCGGTTGGCGTCGCATCACCAGAAGATGTTCGTGATCCGGCATCGGGGTGAGCCGGCGAAGGATGTCGCGTATGTGGGTGGGATCGATCTGAGTCATCAGCGACGCGATGACGCTCGGCACCTGGGCGATCCGCAGCAGGCGCCGATGGACCCTCGGTACGGGAAGCAGACGCCGTGGCACGACGCGGCGCTCGAGCTTCGTGGGCCGGTCGTCGGGGATGTGCTCCGCACCTTTGTCGAGCGCTGGGACGATCCGCATCCGCTCGATCGGCGTACGCCGTACCGGATGTTCGTGCAGCGGAAGGCGGACATGCCGCGGCATCCGTCGAAGCTGCCGGAGACCTTTCCGGATCCGCCGGCGGCCGGGCGGCACGCGGTGCAGGTGCTGCGGACCTTCGGGCACAAGCACCCGCCGTTCCGCTTCGCGCCGAAGGGGGAGTACAGCATCGCGCGGGCGTACCGGAAGGCGTTCGGGCGGGCGCGGCGGCTGATCTATCTCGAGGACCAGTACCTGTGGTCGTCAGTGGTGGCGGAGGGGTTGTGCGAGGCGCTGGAGCGGTCGCCGGAGTTGCGGGTGATCGCGGTGGTGCCGCGGTATCCGGATGCCGACGGGCGGTTCAGCGGGCCGCCGGCGCGGTACGGGCAGTTGCAGGCGCTCGACCTGTTGCACTCCGTCGCGCCGGATCGCTTCGCCGTGTACGACCTGGAGAATGCGGCCGGTACGCCGATCTACGTGCACGCGAAGGTTTGCGTGGTCGACGACGAGTGGTTCACGTGTGGGTCGGACAACTTCAACCGGCGCTCGTGGACGAACGACAGCGAGCTGACGTGTGCCGTCGTCGGTGACGGGTTGGCGAGGTCGGTACGGGCCGAGCTGTGGTCGGAGCATTTGGGGGTGGAGCCCGAACTTGACCCGGTTAAGGGTTTTGAACAGTGGCAGGCTGCTGCTCAGGCGTTGGACTCGTGGCATGCGGAGGGCGAGGTCGGGCCACGACCGGCGGGGCAGCTACGGCGGCATGATCCCGCGCCGGTCGGGCGGCTGGCGAGGGTGTGGGCGCGGCCGCTCTACGACCATGTCTATGACCCGGACGGTCGGCCGCGGCGGATGCGGCGGCGAAATTCGTTCTGAGATTCGCGCTGGCTGGGCTTGGATGACGGTATGGGCCGGATGCACGCGAACGAGGCGTTGATCGACGACGAGCTGGTACTGCGCTTGGTGGCGGGCCAGTTTCCGCGATGGAGCGGGCTGGCGGTCGCCGAGATCCCGTCGAGTGGGACGGTCAATGCGATGTACCGGCTGGGGGAGTCGCTGACCGTACGGTTGCCGCGGATCGCGGGTGGGGTGTCAGACATCGAGAAGGAGTTCGAGTGGTTGCCACGGCTGGCGCCGTTGCTGCCGGTACGGATCCCGACGCCGGTCGCGCTGGGGGAGCCGGCCGACGGGTATCCGTGGCCGTGGCTGGTGCAGGAATGGATCCCGGGGTCGATCGCGGTTGCTGGGGAAGTGCGCGAGCCGGTCGGGTTGGCGGAAGATCTGGCCGGATTCGTCCGAGCGATGCGCTCGATCGACCTGCCGGGCGATGCGGGGGCCGGGTCCGGGGGGATCGGGGGGCCGGCGGCGTATCGGGGTGGGCCGCTGTTCGCCCAGGACGAGGGGACGCGGAAGGCGCTCGTGCAGTTGGAGGGCTGGATCGATACGGGGACTGCGTTGGCTGCTTGGGAGTCCGCGCTGGCGGCGGCGCCGGCGACGTCGCCGTCCTGGGTGCATGCCGACTTGATGCCGTCCAACCTGTTGCTGACCGACGGCGGAAGGCTCGCGGCGGTGATCGACTTCGCCACCGCGGGAGTCGGGGATCCGGCTTGCGATCTGATTCCGGCGTGGAACCTGCTTCCCGCGGCCGGGCGATCGGCTTACCGCGAGGCGCTCGGGGTTGACGACGCCGCCTGGGTACGCGGTCGCGGGCGGGCGTTGTCGATGGCGCTCATCCAGCTCCCGTACTACCGCGACACCAACCCGGGCATCGCCGCCAACGCCCAGCACGTGATCAACGAGGTCATCGCCGACTTCAGCGCCGGCTGAGCGGCCGTACCGGACCGGATCACTCGTCGAGCGCGGAAGCCGGCGAACCGTACCGGATCAGTCGCCGGCGAGGTGGAAGCCGGCGAATAGGCGGCCGCCGTAGGGCTCAAGGATTGAGTCTGTTGTGGTGATCAACGGTTCTGAGGTGCCGGTGGTTGCGGCGCGGAGGGCGGCGGGTAGGGCGGTTGCGTAGTTGGTGTTGTGGGTCGCGTCGTAGGCGTGGAGCTCACGCAGCAGACCTTTGCCGGTGCCACCCCAGTGGTTGGCGCCGGTCAGGAGGAGCGTGGCGGCGTCCTGCCACAGCAACGAGGCGACGACCGTCCGCACGTCGTTGCTGTCGGCACCGATCAGGTCTTCGAGCAGATCGGTGATCTTGTACCTGAGCATGGCGAGGTCATGGGGTGACAGCGGCGGTGGGCCGGCCTGGAGCTGGGCCTTGGCGTTCGCTTGGAGGGCGGCGCCGGAGCCGTCGGTGTCGAGCAGGACGACGGTTTCGCCGACCAGGCGCATCATCGAGGGTTGCCGGCGTTGGCGGTCCTTCTCGCAGTAGTGGGCGAGGGACGCCTCGGTATGGACGAAGAGTTCGACCGGCCAGTCGGCGTACCGGAGGGATTCGCGCAGGGGTGCGGGCGGGCCGGGGAGCAGGACGGTGATGTCGAGGTCCGAGGTCGGCGTGGCGGTGCCTCGGGCGACACTTCCGCCGAGCCAGGCGGCGCGTGCCTGTGGATAACGCTCCTTGACGAGCCTCCGGGCGGTCTCTGTCGCTTCCTCGATCATCCGCTCAGTCTCACGGGTGGTGGTGGCGATCTCCAGCCAATTTGTCGCGGGCGGGAATAGGCAGGGAGGGACGCCGGTTGCCGGATTGATACCCCATGGGGGTATGGTGTTGGGTGAGTCGATGGAGGTTGAGATGAGTCACGAACACGCCACTCATGCTGAGCACGCACAGGGTGAGCATGAGCACGCGGCGCATGGCGGGCACGGGGATCATGCGGCGCAGTTCAAGGATCGGTTCTGGGTCAGTTTGGGGCTGGCTGTGCCGGTGGTGTTCTTCAGCGAGATGTTCTCGGAGCTGCTGGGCTACAGCAGGCCGGAGTTCGCCGGCGCCGAGCTGATCGCGCCGATCGTCGGCACGATCATCTTCTTGTACGGCGGGCAGCCGTTCCTGCGCGGCGGGTGGAGCGAGCTCAAGGCTCGCCAACCGGGGATGATGCTGCTGATCTCGATGGCGATCTCGGTCGCGTTCGTGGCGTCCTGGGTGACGACGCTCGGGATCGGTGGGTTCGACCTGGACTTCTGGTGGGAGCTCGCGCTGCTGATCGTGATCATGCTGCTCGGGCACTGGCTGGAGATGCGGGCGCTCGGCGCCGCCTCCGGTGCGCTCGACGCGCTGGCCGCACTACTGCCCGACACTGCCGAGAAGGTCACTGATGACGGCGTGATCGAAGTTGCCCTGAGCAACCTCTCCGAGGGTGACGTCGTGCTGGTTCGCTCCGGCGGCCGGGTGCCCGCCGACGGGCAGGTGGTCGACGGCCAGGCCGAGGTCGACGAATCGATGATCACCGGCGAGTCCCGCCCGGTACTACGCGCCGCCGGCGACCAGGTCGTCGCCGGTACGGTCGCCACCGACAGCGCCCTGCGCGTCGAGATCACCGCCGTCGGCGACAACACCGCCCTGGCCGGGATCCAGCGCCTGGTCGCCGAAGCGCAGGCGTCGTCATCACGCGCCCAGGCGCTCGCCGATCGCGCGGCCGCGTTCCTGTTCTACTTCGCCTCCATCGCAGGCATCATCACCTTCCTGGTCTGGAGCCTGCTGGGCAAGCTGGACGAAGCGGTCACCCGAACCGTCACCGTCCTGGTGATCGCCTGCCCGCACGCCCTCGGGCTCGCCATCCCGTTGGTGATAGCGATCTCGACCGAGCGCGCGGCGAAGGCCGGTGTCCTGGTCAAGAACCGGTTGGCGCTGGAGCGGATGCGGACGATCGACGTGGTCCTGTTCGACAAGACCGGCACGCTGACGAAGGGTGAGCCGGCCGTCACCGGCGTTGCGACGGTTTCCGTTGCTGACAACGAGTTGCTGGCCATTGCGGCGGCGGTGGAGTCGGACAGCGAGCACCCGCTGGCCAAGGCGATCGTGCGGGCGGCCGCGGACGCTGGTGCGGAGAGCCTGAAGGCGTCCGATTTCAGGTCGCTGACCGGGCGTGGGGTCGAGGCTGTTGTTGATGGCGCTCGCGTGTCCGTTGGCGGGCCGGCTTTGCTGCGCGAGTCCGGAGTACAGGTTCCTGCATCGTTGGACGCTGCGATTGACGAGTGGAAGGCGCGGGGAGCGGCGGTTCTGCAGGTGGTTCGGGACGGTCAAGTGCTCGGCGCGGTGGCGTTGGAGGATGAGGTGCGGCACGAGTCGCGGCAGGCCGTCGATGCGCTGCACAAGCGTGGGGTGAAGGTCGCGATGATCACCGGCGACGCGCATCAGGTGGCCGAGGCGGTGGCGGCCGAGTTGGGGATCGACGAGGTGTTCTCGGAGGTACTGCCGCACGACAAGGACGCCAAGGTGGCCGAGTTGCAGGCGCGTGGGTTGAAGGTCGCGATGGTCGGTGACGGCGTGAACGACGCACCGGCGCTGGCCCGGGCCGAGGTGGGGATCGCGATCGGCGCCGGTACGGATGTCGCGATCGAGTCGGCGGGCGTCGTACTGGCCGCCGACGATCCGCGGGCGGTGCTGTCGGTGATCGACCTGTCGAAGGCGAGCTATCGCAAGATGTGGCAGAACCTGGTCTGGGCGACGGGTTACAACGTCATCGCCGTACCGCTGGCGGCCGGGGTCCTGGCCTTCGCCGGGATTGTCCTGTCGCCGGCGGCAGGCGCGGTACTGATGTCGCTGTCGACGATCGTCGTCGCACTCAACGCCCAACTGCTGCGTCGCCTGAACCTGTCACCCGACCGGCTGGCGTCATAGCGGGTCCTGGCCCAGGCCGGTCCTCCCGTCGATGAGTTCCCGGGCGGCGTCGAGGTGGCCGAGGTGACGAGCGGTCTCTTCGATGAGGTGAAGCACGATGAACCGCAGGTCGGTGATCAGGCTGGTGTCCCCCTGCCCGTGATCACCGACCGGCGGCGTGTCCCAGGGAACGGACGCCAGTACTTCGTTGGAGCGGGCGATCTGGTCCCGATAGAACCCGAAGACAGTCTCCGGCGAAAGCGCCGAGCTGAAGCCGCCCTCGTCGTCTTCAGTGGGCTCTTCCGGCCAGGGGAACGGATCGGCAGCGCCCAGCGCAACCTGCTGGAACCAGTGCCGCTCGGCACCCCCGAGATGCTCGATCATGCCGAGCACCGTCCAGCCCGAGGGCAGCACGGCCTTCGTGAGTTGCTCCGGGGTGAGTCCTTCGACGATCTCGAAGACCCGGCCTCGTTGCGCGTCCAGGAATGACTGCAGTAGTTGGTCCATGCCAATAGGTCGAAGCATCGCCGCCCCCATCGACATTTCTCACCCGCCGGCGAGGACCGCGAGGTCGCGTTCGGCGTACAGGCGGTGCTGGTACTCCTCGTTGAGCGTGATGAGCAGGCATTCGCGGACCGGGTAGCTGATCGGCCGGGGCCAGCTGGGGGCTCCGGTGACCGGTGTGGTGTCGGCGGCGAGTTGCTCGTCGGTGAGCTGAGCGAGGTACTGGCGGGCGCCGGTCATGCGGTCCTTGCGGAGGGCGAGGACCTCGTCGAGGGACGGGCGGGCGGTGCGGTCCCGCGGTACGCCGGGGGTGTCGGCCATCTCGTCCCAGGGGAGGTCGAGTGGGTGCCAAGGGGTTGGGTCGCCGAGGATCGCTCGGCGGACCCAGGCGTCGGTGGCGAAGGCGAGGTGGCGGAGCGTCTCGATGAAGGACCACTCGCCGTCGACGCTCTCGTGCAGGAGCTCTGGTGGCAGGGCGCGCGCCTTGGTGACGGTCTCCTCCCAGCGCTGCTCGAGCAGATCCCAGGCCGCACGGAAACCGTCGGGGTCGGCCGGGCGCATCTTGGCGCGGTCGGGGTCGCGCCGGTCGAGTTCGGCGTCGATCAGTGGTGCTACGTCGACGCCGTTGATCGTCAGGTTCTCGATGTCGCCGGTGATCTCGACGTCGTACAGTTCCGCGCCGATCAGCCGCACCTTGCGCAGGAAGGCTCCGCGCAGCTGAACGTCCTCCAACACCAATGCGTCCTCGGTCATAGCTTGCACGCTAGAGCATGACCCGGACGGTTCTCGTCCGGAATCAGCGCGGGATGGTGACGACCAGTTTGCCGAAGTGGGTGTTGGATTCGAGGTGCTGGTGGGCCTGGATGATGTTGTCGAGGGTGAAGAGGCGGTCGACGGTGGGTTTGAAGGCGCCGCTCCGCAGGCCGCTGGTGACGAAGGCTGTTGCCCTGCGCAACCGTTCTGGGTTTCGGGTGATCTCGTGGACGGTGTAGGTGCGCAGGTTGAGGGCGGGCATGCCGAGGTCGAAGCCCGGGTACGGCGTCGGCCGGCCGCTGGCTGCTCCCCAGAGGAAGAGGGTGCCGTCGGGCGCGACCGCGCGGGCCAGGTCGGCGACTCCGGGACCGGCCACGGCATCGAAGATGTACTCCGCGCCGCGCTGGTTTGTGAGGTCGAGGATGCGGTTCGGGACAGCTTCTTCAGCGGAGATGATGACCTCGGCGGCGCCCTCCTCCAGGAGTCGTTGGCGCTTGGCGGTGGTGCGGGTGATGGCGATCGGGGTCGCGCCCAGGCGGTTGGCTGTGTGGATAGCGGCCAGGCCGACGCTGCTGGAGGCGGCGTTGATGACTACGACGTCGCCGGGGCGGACGTGGGCGATCTCCACCATCGCGCCGTACGCGGTCAGGTACGGCATCCAGACGGCGGCGCCGGAGACGGCGTCGACGGAGTCGGGGCGGGGGATGAGGGCGGTGACGGGGGCCAGTGCGCGTTCGGCGTACAGGGGGTAGTCGTTCTGGGAGAAGTTGGGGATGACGCTGACCGGCTGGCCGATCGTGAATCCGCTGACGCCGGGGCCGAGTGCTTCGATGACGCCGGCCGCTTCGCTGCCCAGGCCGGCCGGGAACTGCTTGACCGACTCGATGTAGTTGCCGCTGCGGAACAGGATGTCCGCGCGGTTGAGGCCGATCGCGTCGATCCGCAGCAGCACCTCGCCCGGGCCTGGCTCACCTGGGTCGAGGTCGTGCAGCCGGAGTACGTCGGGGCCGCCGGTGGCGTGGAAGCGCACGGTCGTCGTCATGCAGCCAGTCAAGGCGGAAGTTTGAGAACTGTCAAACTTTGAAATCCATCAAACTATGATGGATATCGTATGATCGGGCTCATGGCACGTGCGCCGCGGCATCCCGAGGTCTCCGAGTTCGAGCTCCAGCAGGTGCTGGAGGCGCTCGTCGACCCGGTCCGCCGGAGCATCGTCCAGCAGCTCGACGCCGCGGGGCACGACATCAAATGCGGTGACTTCGACATCGCCGTCCACAAGTCGACCGCCACGCATCACTTCAAGGTACTGCGTGAGGCCGGCCTGATCCGCCAGTACTACGTGGGCACCTCGCGCCTCAACGCGCTGCGCCGGGACGACCTCGACAAAGCCTTCCCAGGGCTTCTCCCCGCCCTGACGACTCCACAGGCTGCCCGTTAGGCGAAGTCGTTGCGGTGGTCCTCGACCCATTGCCGGTAGGACAAGGGTTTGCGGCCCAGCACTTCCTCCACGACGCCGGTCGCGGGTGAGCCGCCATCAGCGGCCGTTCGCAGGAAGTCCAGGATCGCCTCGATCTGACTGCTGTGCTGGAAGGCCTTCCGGGCGTCGCCCTCGGTCAGTTCCTCGACCTGCAGTGGGCGACCGAGGACGTCGGCGATGATGGCGACTCGTTCTTCCTGGCTCAGCAGCTCGTTGCCGGTGAGTATTCCGTCGGTCGCTTTGGTGGTGGTGAGAGCCGTGACGGCGACGGCGGCGATGTCGTGTTCGTGGATCGGCGCAGTACGAGCTTGTGGGCGGACGAGGCGGATGGGGTGCCGCGTGTCCCAGTGGAGATCGTTGGTGGCCAGTACCAACGGCCGGATAGGGGCCCAAGGCAATGAAGCGGCGGCGAAAGCGTCTTCGACCGCTCGATGCTCTTCCGCGATGGAGTTTCCGGCGGCGGATTCCAGCAGTACGCTCCCGGACGAGAGCTGCACCACGCGTTCGGGGTCCGCCTTCTCCAGTACGCGAATCACGCCCGCTACCTGGTTCGGCTCGGGTGCGTAGAGAAAGACCCGCTGTACTCCGCGCAGAGCGGCGCTGAGACTGTCCGGCTCGGAGAGATCGGCGCGCACCACCTCGACCTGCGCGGGAAACTCGTTGCCGCGGATACGCCGTACCGAGGCGCGAACGTCCTCGCTCAGTGCCAGCAGCTGCTCGACCACGGCTCGCCCGACGTTGCCCCGGGCACCGATCACCAGCGTTGTCATGACTACCTCCAAGGCACAAGGATCATCCGCAGATGACCATCCATGCGCCTCGAAGCCGCTAGCGGCAGAAGAAGCGTTCCGACGCTGCACTTCCTCTGCCGCCAACCATAGCTGCCCGTCGATTTCGGGCAAACCGGTGAGCGCTAGCCGAGGAAGGCTGTCAGCTCGCTGATCACCGCCTGCGGGTTCTCCTCGGCGAGGAAGTGGCCGGTGCCGGGGACCTTGTGGACCCGCACGTCGGTGCCCTGACCGGACCAGACGGCGAGGTTGGACTCGTAGCTGTACTCCGAGGTCAGACCGAGGAACGGCGCGGTGATCTTGCCGTAGCCGGCGAAGTCGACGACGTCCTGGTGGAAGCCCTGGTACCACGCGTTGCCGGCCCGGATCGCGGCCGGACCGGCGTACGCGTGGGCGTAGACGCGCCGGGACAGCTCGTCGATGGCAGACGGGTCCGGCGGGAAGGTGTCCATGAAGTAGTCGACGATGTGCCGGGACCGGCCGGTGATCAGCTTCTCGGGCAGGCTCTGCACCTGGTTGAACGCGAACCACCACAGGCTGAAGCCCTGCCCGGGCCGGACCAGTAGCGGCAGGTCGTACAGCGAAGGATCGGGGTGACCGACATCCATCAGCACGAGCTTGCGAGTCGCCGCGCGGTGGTTGACCGCGAAGCTGTGCGCGACCATCGCGCCGATGTCATGACCGGCGATGTTGACCGAGTCGTAGCCGAGGTGGTGGACCAGGTTGGCCACGTCGGCGGCCATCGTCTTCTTGTCGTACCCGTCGGCAGGCTTGGCTGATCCGCCCATGCCGCGCAGGTCGACGGCGATCACCGTGTAGCGCTTCGCCAGCGCAGGCAGGATCTTGTTGAACGACCACCAGGTCTGCGGCCAGCCGGGCAGCAGTACCAGCGGCTCACCGTGACCGCCGATCACGTAGTGCTGACCTTTCCAGTACTTGCTCCGCAGTCCCAGCTTCCGCGCGAGCGCAGCATCAGACGGTACGCCGCCGCCTGTGCCTGTTGCTTGTGCTGTGATCGCCGACCCGGTGACCCCAGCAGCCACAGCCGCCCCGGCCCCCAACGCGAGCAACCGCCTCCGGTCCATGTCCATCTAGCCCACCCCTCACCAGGCAGCCCCGCGGATCGACGCCGCCGTGCAGGCACAGTAAGCGCCCCATGGGTCAGGGCGGTCGAATCCAGTAGGCGCTCTCCGGGGCGATCGTGTGAGGATCGGTAGAGCTTTAGGGAGGCTGGGATGGCTGCTACTCGGTACCTGTATCTCGCTCGGCATGGGGAGGCGTTGGCGGATCAGAGTGGGTTGACGGTGAAGGGGCGTCGGCAGGCGGAGTTGCTCGGCAGGCGGCTGCGGGACGTGCCGTTGGCGGGGTTTCATCACAGTCCGTTGCCGAGGGCGGTACAGACGGCTGGGTTGGTTGGTGGGCAGCTGCGGGCGGGTGTTCCGGCGGAGGCTTCGGCGGCGGCCGGTGACTATCTGCCTGCTGCGCCGGTGGCTGGCGAAGTACCGGCTGAGTACGCCGACTTCGTGCGTCACGTGCTCGCGCAGTTCACGTCCGATGAGCTGCAGGAAGGCCCTCCGCTCGCCCGGCAGGCCCTGGATCTCTTCACCGGCCCAGCTGACGGTCCCGAGGATCGGCACGAGTTGCTCATCACCCACAACTTCCTGGTCGGCTATCTCGTCACCCAGGCCTTGGGCGCTCCCGGCTGGCGCTGGCTCACCCTCAACCACTGCAACGCAGCCCTGACAGTCCTCCGCTACACCCCAGGCCGCCCCGCAACAGCCCTTGTCTACAACGACATGCGCCACCTACCGAAAGACCTCCGCTGGACAGGCTTCCCCAAGCCGGAGCCGGGCCTATGAGCGACGGCAAGCTGATCAGAGACCGCATCCCAGACCTCATCCGCGCCAACGGCGAAGACCCGATCACCTACGTCGCCGCCGCGGCCGAGTACCGCCAACGACTCCGCGACAAGCTCCTCGAAGAGGTCGACGAGTTCCTGACCGCTGACTCCACCGCCGCCATCGAGGAACTGGCAGACGTACTGGAAGTCGTCTACGCCATAGCCGCAGACCTAGGCACCGACCGCGCAACCCTGGAGCAACTCCGCCAAGCCAAAGCAGAAGAAAGAGGCGCCTTCACCGAGCGCTTGGTCTGGCTCGGCCTCCGTTGAACCTGTTGGTAACGCGAGCCGTGCTGGGTGGGCCTATTGGGGCGTGACGGCTGTGCCGGCGCAGGAGTCGATTGCCGGCCTCCGGCGACTGCTTTTGTGAAACTGTTGATAGTAGAGGTCAGGAGCTGGCCGCTATTGTCCCTAGGCTGAAGGCATGACTACGAACGAGCAGATCGCCACCGGTGAGCGCGACGACATCCTGGACTTTCTTGGCAAGCATCGGTACTTCCTGCGGCACACTGCTGAGGGGTTGACCGATGAGCAGGCGAATACTCGGAGCACGGTTAGTGAGTTGACCATTGGTGGGCTGATCAAGCATGTGACGGCGGTTGAGCAGAACTGGGCCGACTTCGCGGTTTCGGGTGGTGGCAAGGAGGTTCCGGCGGAGGTCGAGTTCACACCGGAGATGATCGCCGAGTGGGAGAACCAGTTCCGGCTGGCCGAGGGGGAGACGCGGGCCGGCGTACTGGCCGAGTACGAGAAGGTTGCTGCTGCCACCGACGATCTCGTCCGGACGCTCGACCTCAACGCCAGCTACGAACTTCCGGCCGCGCCGTGGCAGCCGCCGGGTGTTTTCTGGACGGTCCGCCGGGTCTTCCTGCACATCACCGCCGAAACCGCCCAGCACGCCGGCCACGCCGACATCATCCGCGAAACCATCGACGGGCAGAAAACCATGGGCTGAACGCCTCCTCCGCAAGTAGCCTCGGCAGGCATGAGGTGGTTGCAGGACGGATCGACGACCGCGCTGGCCGAGGCGCTGAGGCAGGTCGCGCCCGCGTTGGCGGACCACCCGATCGCGTTTCGCGAATCGCCGGGCGAGGACGACCCCACGTGGTGGTCGGCGAGTACGGTCATCGGGGAGCGGTACGTCGCGAAGTACGCCTGGTCGCGCCCCGCCGCCCACCGGCTGGCCCACGAGATCACCATGCTGGAGGCCTTGGCGATCCCGTACCTGCCAGAGGTAGTTGCCAGCAGCACCGACCCGCTGCTGCTGGTGACCAAGCTCGTTCCGGGTCGGGCGCTGTTCGACGTTGCGAACTCGCTCGACCTGGACCAGGCCGGTGGGCAGCTCGCCCACTTTCTGAGCGAGCTGCACGATTCGGCGACCCACGTCGGTGACCTTCCTCCTGCATCGCTGCAACCAGTCTCGACCGATGTACTGCGCGAACGTTTTCCGAAGTGGGTTCGCCCAGAGCAGCGCCCTACTGTCAGCCAATGGTGCGACTGGACAGACGAAGTACTGGCGACGCCGGGCCCGAGTGTTCTGGTGCACGGCGACCTGCACGGCGGCAACCAGATCTGGCGTGGCGCCCACCTCCGCGCAGTCCTGGACTTCGAGACCGCCGGCCTCGCGGAGGCGGAGTACGACCTGCGCTGCTTCCCCGGAACAGGCCCCGGCGCCGAACTCCTGACCGCCACCCAGCACCATTACGAACAACTCACCGGCCGTACTTTGGCAACGGACCGAGTGATGGCGTGGCACGTCCGCACCACGCTCGGCGACGCCCTGTGGCGCAGCGAAGCAGCCGTCCCCCTCCCAGACCACCGAACCCCACCCGCCTGGATTGAAGACCTGGCCGGGCGATTCACCGCCCTGGACCTTGACCCGCTCAGTCGGGCTCGGACATGAACTTCTGAACAACCGATGCATCGGCGCCTTCTGCGCTGGCCGGCTCGTCGGCTGGTGAGTCGGCGGCGATGTCGGCGTGTCTCCAGATGACTACTGCTGTTCGGTCGTCGTGGGAGCCTTGGCGGCGGTACCGGAGGCTGTTGGCCATGGCGTAGGGGCCGAGGGGCAGCCGCCACTCCTGAGCGAGCCATTCGCGGAGGCCGGCGGAGTTGCGGAGGTCTGTCGCGAGGCCGTCGGTGGTCAGCACGATCTGGTTGTCGCTGCCGGTGCGGACCTCCTCGGCCACGGGCGCATGGGTGCTCGGCAGCCGGGCCGGCACGATGTTGAGGGCCATGTCGTCGTGCTCGAACAGTTCGCTGAAGGAGCCGTCGGAGGTCAGTGCGAACGCTGACACATCTCCTACCCGCGCGATGTCGACGGCATCCTCGGTGAAGACGGCGACGGCTCCGACGAAGGAGATGTCGTCGCTGGGCAGACCGTAGCTGTCCTCGGCGGTTGCGCTGGTCTGGGCGGCTGCCTGGACGAGGTACTCGGCCGCGGTGCAGTCCGTCGTACCGGCAAGGATCGTCACCTGTTCGCAGAAGATCCGGGCGCCGACCTGCGAAGCCGGGCGCGAGCCGAGACCGTCGACGATCGCTACGACGAGGCGACCGGTGGGCGTCAGGACGAAGTCGTACGAGTCCTGGCGTGGCTCGCCCTTGATGAGGTGCGCGGTACCGGCCTGGGATGCGGCCGCGACATGGAACGAGCCGACACTCAATCCGTCGAGAGCGACCGTCGGCGTGCGATGTACGACTCCCACGCCGACGTGGAGCTGGGGCAGCGGCCGGACCTTGCCGATGACCGGTGCCGACGTCGGCAACTCACGCGCTTCAGGGTCACGGGCTTCAGGGTTGGGGTCGCGGATTTCGGGGCGGGCGTCGGAGTCGCGGGTTTCGGGGACGCGGGGGTCAGGTGCGCGGGTTTCCGGGTCGTCGTCAGGCTGTGTGGGTGGCTCGGTCGACTCGGGCGGCGGCGTGGTCGCCGGTTGGTCCGACGGGGCCGGCGGTGAGTCGACCCGCTCGTCCTGGCCGGCGGTCACGCCGACAACTTCTCTAGCGGTGTGAAGTGGGTCCTCGGCGCGTCGATGTGCAGGCCGTCGACCTGGTTCGGATCGTGGAAGCTCCGCGAGGTCGTACGGATGCTGCTGATCAGCGCGTTGATGATCTCCCTGACGGCGTCGGCCGGGTTGGTGTCGTTGGCCATGAACGCGAAGCGGCTCGCGATCTCCTGCAGCGCCTCCTTCCTGGCCTCGCCCAGACCGAAGGTCACCACCTCGGGGGCGAACTTCCAGTTCGGGTCCTTCAACTCGGCCAGCGCGGGTCGGTAGTCCTCCCGGGCAATGTGCTCACCGTCGCTCAGGAAGAACACCACAGGCCGGTAGAACGGCGTACCTTTCGGCAACGAGCGCAGTCCGCTCTCGATCGCGGACCTGGTCTCGCGGAAGCCGGCCGCGAAGTTCGTGCCGCTTTCCACCATCACCTCGGGAATGGGCGCGTCGGCCAGGTCGCAGAGCGGGATGAGGGTCCGGGCGTCGTCCGAGAACGTCACCAGCGCGACCCGGGCGATCTCGCCGACCGTCGGATCCGAGAGCATCACCTTCTTGATCTCCGGCATGGCCTCGTTCAAGGCCTCGATCGGCCCGCCCGCCATGGACGCGCTGACGTCCACCAGCATGAAGATCGGGAAAATCGTATAAGACTCCGAGTTTTCGTTCATGGTGTTCTCTTTCTGTCGATTCAGGCGATTGTTTTGTGCATGACTAAACGCTGGACAAGAAACCCAGGGCGAAGAGGGCCGCAAATCCGCCGTAGATCCCGAGGCTGATCCGTGCCCGGGTGACTCCGGGGTACCGGGAATCAGCGCGCATCAGTTGCAGGAGACCGACGACGCAATAGACCAACGCCACCGGCCAGATGAGGAATAGCGCGAGCACGCCCTTCACGTACCAGGCAGGTCCGCCGGCCAGTGCTCGCCTGGCCACACCGCCGGTGGGAGCGGAGATGAGCTCGTACTGACCGGGGTAAGCGGTCGGGGTAGCCGGTTGTGGGTACCGGCGAGGCGGTGGCGGTGGCGGTGGCGACCAAGTCTGAGGAGTAACCGGTGGTGGCGGTAGTGGCGACGACCACCGCGGAGATGGCGGGGGAAGCGGCACTGGTTGCGGAGGAGTCGGCGGCGGCTGAGGCGGTTGCCTGACCGTGGGGGTCGATGGCCGCGGATCCCAGGTGGTCTTCGGCAACGGTACGAACGGGGCGGCCGGCTTCGGTTTCGGTTTCGGCTTCGTGATGGCGTCGAGTGCTTGCAGCGCCCGCACGTCGAATCGGCCGCCCGGCACGTAGGCACGCAGGAGCGCATCGACCCATTCCCTGGGCCGCGGCCGCATACCAGGATCCAGCGGTGACAGCCCGCGCCGGATGAGGCTGGCGATCTCTTTGTCGAGCTGGGCCGGAATGTTGCCGGGTTCCGGCCAGCTGCCGTCGGCTGCCCGGTCGAGGCGGCCGGGGGTGAGCAGCAGGCCCCGGTACATCGCGAGCGCGAGGCAGTACCGGTCGCTGTAGTGGTCGTGTGCCTTGATCGCCCTGGTCACCACCCGCGGATCGGTCCAGCCGGCCGCCGCGACGCCCACCTGGGGTGGCGGGTCCCGCGGGACCATTCCGTCGCAGTCGATCAGGTACATGATCGGTTCAGGGGTCAACGTCCAGGCGAGGTTCTTGACGTTGAGATCGCCGTGCACGAGCTGCTGCGCGTCGACGAAGGCCAGGATCTCGGCCATCCGGAGCAGCAGCGCCACCCGTTCCCTGGCCAGCGGCGGCCGGGCCCGGGACATGATCAGGAAGTCGAGGGTGCGGACGGTACCCAGGTCGGCGTCGAACAACTCGGCGGGGATCGCGGGCAGTACGACGGCTTTGACCGCGCCCGACCGGTCGAGCACATAGTCGACCGGCCAGTTCACCGAGGACTCCGGGGTGTCGCCGGGGCGCTTTCCGCGGGTGACCAGTACCTCGCGGCCGACCCTGGTCAGCGGATCGAGTCGCGCCAGGCTCGGTGCCTTGGCGGGGTTGAAGTAGCGCTTCACGACGAAGCGCGGATCGTCGGTCCGGTGGATCGAACCCACCCCACCCTTGGCCAGGGTGGCCTGGTCCACTGTGTATGCGCCGAACTGGCCGCGTTCCAGGTCGAAACCCATCGCCCGCTCCTCAGCTGCTGCCGGTCGTCGAGACCGATTCGATCTCGCCTGACACCGGGCCCCGGTTGCCGCAGGTGGGACAGGTGAAGTCCGGCCAGCTCTTGTCCCAGCACCCCAGGCTCTGGCAACCCCCACACTGGACGAAGCTGTCGGCTCCACAACTCGGGCAGCCGGTGTAGGTCGACGCGCAGGCGAAACCACCCGACTGCGAGCGCCGTTTGGCGGCCACCGGATTGCTCTCAGGCCGCTGTCGAGAAGCTCCGACGAGCACCCACTGCTCACTCATCCACTCGAACCTGGCCACGCCGGGATGGCGGGTCGAGCTACAGGTGAAATTCACGAAGAACGGCTGTGGGCTCACCATCAGCCCCGCCCCAGCCGCGCGCGAAATCTCTCCATTTGCACCCCTCCAGGCCCCTGAATGTCCGCCCTGCTGTCACACGTCCATCTCTGACGGACAGCGTTGGAGGCTTCGCCGGGAACGCCAGGCGTTGGGGCAGCCGGGCCAGTACGGCGTACTGGCCCGGCCGGGGTCTTTCAGAAGACGTGGATCGGGCGGAGCTCGATGGTTTCGCCGGGGCCGGCGAAGGTTCGGGCTACGGCGTCGGCGCGTTCGGGGCTGTCGACGTCGATGAGGAAGAAGCCGGCCAGGTGTTCCTTCGCCTCCGAGTACGGGCCGTCGGTGACGACCGGACGACCGGAGTACCGGTAGAGACGAGACGTGGCCGGGTCGCCCAGGGCCTCGCCACCGAGCAGTTCGCCGCTGGCCTGGAGCTCGCCCAACAGCTTCTCGAAGTCCGAGTTCAACCGGTCACGCTCGGCCTTGGGCAGCGCCTGATGCTCGGCCACCGTGTCACCGGTCGGGTGCCCCCACGGCTGCGGGTTGGAGTGGATCAGTACGACGTACTTCATCAGAGTTCCCTAACGTCGGAGCAGCCGCCGATCGGCCCTCTCGAAGCTACATCGGCGCCGACCCCCAACTCTCGACATTCAGCTTCGTACGTTCCCAGGTACCGGTCAGCAGGCTCGGCTCGCGAGATCGTTGGCTGCGGTGTCGATCTGCTCGGCAGAGGTCGTCAGGCTGTGAACTTTCGCAGTTGCCGTCGTCTTCGTCGTACCTGATTGGCGCAGAACTCCGGCTGCCTCCTTCACGCTCGAGAGGTCGGGCACTGTGCCGCCCTGCGCTTGGACACTCTTCGCGGATGCCTGAATTGACGTGATCTGGGTCTGCAGATCCTGCTCGGCGCTCGCGAGGTCCGCCGTGGCGGTTCCGAAGTCGCCTTCGGCAGTCATCAGGTCGCCGTACGCGGTGCCCTCGTCGCCGATCCTGGTGAATACGTCGACACAGTCGGCCGATTTCACCGCGGCCAGCGCTGCCCGCTGCGTCTTGAGGGCGCTCTGTACGTTGCCGAGCGCTACCGTCAGTCCGCCGCCGGCTGTTTTGACGGCGCTGATCAACTCGGGGATATTGCCGATGCTGTCCGCGAGTGCTTGCTCGTCGCCTGCGAGTGCTGCCGCCGCACTGGCATCCGCGGCGGCCTTGGCCTGCTCTTCCCGCTCGGTGGAGACGCGCGTCGCGAGCGCTTGAACAGCACGGTTGTAGGACTCGATCGTCGAGCGTGAGTACGTCACGGTCCGGACACCGCCGTCCTTCTGGGGTACAGACAGCGTCAAGGTGTCGCCCGACAACGTCCCGGTGATGGTGGTGAGACCGTCAACAGTCAGGTTCAGCGCACCTTTCGAAACCCGCCCACGGATGCTGGCGTCCGAGCTTTCCGTGGCCGGCCCGTCGGACTTGCTCGACGCGGAGACCACTTGATAAGTCCCCGTCAGAACGCCGTCGCCGTCCTCGGTCCACTGAACGATCGACAGCTGATCAGACGCCTCTGCCACGAACGTCGCCGGACCCTCGGCTGCCGTACAACCGGTGAGCAACACACCGACCAGCACCAGCACTGTTGGCAAACGCAACATGACCCCCACTCGAGCACGACGGCCGGTGCCCTTGCCCGCCCACCCTCAGATCGTCCACAACCGCCACCGCGTTACACCACGCAACGAGGTGATCTGAAGCCGCTGGGCATGGCGGCGGCCCCATGGGATGCGGGTTTCAGGTGCATCACATGGGGCCGCAGGTGGTTCGGGTGGGCTCAAGACTTCAGCCCGCTAGACGAGTACGGGTGGGCGCTATACGTCGGTGGGGAACTTGGCGCCGGTGTTGCTGTGGCAGCGGTAGCCGTTGGGGTTTTTGGCTAGGTACTGCTGGTGGTAGCCCTCGGCGTAGTAGAAGGTGCTGGCCGGGGCGATTTCGGTGGTGATGTCGCCGTAGCCGAGGGGCTTGATGACTGGGGCGTAGAGGTCGCGGGTGCGCTCTGCCTCTGCCTTCTGGGCCTCGGTGGTGTAGTAGATGGCCGAGCGGTACTGGGAGCCGAGGTCGTTGCCCTGGCGCATGCCCTGGGTCGGGTCGTGGGTCTCCCAGAAGACCTTCAGCAGATCGGTGAAGGTGGTCTTGGTGGGGTCGTAGACGACGCGGACCGCCTCGGTCTGGCCGGTACGACCGGAGCAGACCTCTTCGTACGTCGGGTTGGGGGTGTAGCCGCCGGCGTAGCCGACCGCGGTCGTGTAGACCCCGGGCTGCTGCCAGAAGATCTCCTCGGTGCCCCAGAAGCAACCGGTGCCGAACCAGACTTCCTCGAAACCCTCGGGAGCGGGTGCGGTCTGCGGCGTACCGAGCACGATGTTGTCCGCCGGTACGGCGAAGGTGGGCTCTGGGCGGCCGGGCAGCGCGCGCTCGGGCTCGACCAGGGCGGTGTTGCGGTTGAAGAACGACATCTCACGCCTCTCGCAAAGTGGCTTTCATAGTCTCTCAACGCGACGCCCGGGGTGAACCTTCCCCCGGCCGATTACGGGGCGTTTACGTCAAGCGATCATCGCGGCGGTACGCCGGAGCGGTGGTCCCGCCGTCAGCGACTCGTACGAGGCCGCCAACCGCGAAACAGCGTCACGCAGCGTATCCGGATCCAATGTGTACGGCAGCCGCAAGAACGACTCCAACCCACCATCAGGTGAGAACCGCGCCCCAGCAACCAGCAGTACTCCGTTCCGCTGGGCCACCCCCACCAGGCTCGACCCCACCGGCTCGGGCAGCTCGCACCACATCGACAGCCCGCCGCCGGGCAACGTGAACCGCCAGGTCGGCAGCGCAGTACGAAGCGCCGAAGCGAGCGTGTCCCGCCGCAGCGCCAGCGCGGCCCGCCGCTCGGGCAGTACCGACCTGTACGAACGCAGCAGTCGAGTCACGACCAGCTGCTCGAGTACCGGCGCCCCCAGGTCCAGCGACGCGCGCGCATCGAGGATGCGAGCGACCAGCGACTCAGGCACACGCAGCCACCCGATCCGCAGACCGCCCCAGAAGGACTTGCTGACCGACCCCAGCGTGATCACGCCCTGCGGATCGAACAAGGCGAACGGCGGCGGCATCTCCTGCCCGTCCAGCGGCAACTCGTACAGCGTCTCGTCGATGATCACGGTCGTCCGGGCACGAGCAAACGCCCGAGCCAGCCGTTGCCGATCGGCGGCCGGCATCAACCGCCCGGTCGGATTCTGGAAGTCCACCACCATCCACGCGGCCCGCGGCGCCGACTGCCGAATCGTTGCCTCCAGCAACGGAAGATCCCAGCCGTCGGGACTCATCGGTACGCCGACCACGCGGCACCCGCTCCGCCGGATGGTGTCCACCGAGTTGGGATGCGTCGGGCTCTCGGTCAGCACCCGGTCGCCGATCTGCGTCATCGCCCGGATCGCGATCGCGGTCGCGGCCAGCGCACCGGCTGTGACGATGATCTGGTCAGCCGTCGTCGGCAGTCCGCGGGCGCGGTACGACGCGGCGATCTCCTCCCGCAGCTCAGGCAGTCCCTGAGGGTGGTACCCGGGCGTCGCCAGATGCAGCGGGAGATCCTCGACGGCCTCGGCAACCGCGCTGCTGATCCCCGGTACGGACGGCGAGGCCGCGCAAGTGAAGTCGTAGAGCCCGACGGTGTCGATCCACGGCGCGTGATGGCGCCCGAGCTCCGGCTCGACCTTCGACGGCAGCGAGGTGACGCTGCCGGAGCCGCGCCGGCTGTTGAGATAGCCGCGGTCGCGCAGTTCCCGGTACGCCGAAGCGACGGTCGTCCGGCTCACCCCGAGCGCGTCGGTCAGCTCGCGCTCCGACGGCACCCGCGCGCCGGGCATGATCCGCCCGTCTGCGATCAGCAACCGCAACCGCTCGGCCAGGCTCCGGTACGCCGGTCCGGAGTCGTCCGACCAGGTACCGAGCAGGCCGGCCAGAGTGCTTGCGGGGAGCTGTTGCCCTGTCATGCAGTCCACTATTGCCCAAGTGGCTATCGAACACCAGGCCAATCGGCCGCAAACTGGATTCTGTGACCGCCACTTCGGAAGCCCCTGCCGCCAAACCAGTCCGAGGCCGCCAGTTGGCCGCGCTGAACCCGATCGAGCAACTCAAGGCCGGTCACCTGCCGCGCCGCCTGGTTCAGCTCTACCTCGGGCTGCTGCTGTACGGCGGGTCGATGGGTCTGATGGTCCAGGGGAACCTCGGCCTCGACCCCTGGGACGTCCTGCACTCCGGTCTCACCAAGCACGTCGATCTCAGCTTCGGCACGGTCGCGATCGTGGTCAGCTTTGTCGTACTGCTGGCCTGGATCCCGCTGCGGCAGTGGCCCGGCGTCGGCACGATCAGCAACGCCATCGTGATCGGCCTGGCCGTCGACCTGACCATCGCGCTCGTGGACCGGCCGGATCAGCTGTGGCTGCGGATCGTGTTCATGGTGGCCGGCATCGTGGTGAACGCCCTGGCGGGTGCGCTCTACATCGGCGCCCAGCTCGGCCCCGGCCCGCGCGACGGCATGATGACCGGGCTGGTACGGCGTACCGGCAAGAGCGTGCGACTGGTCCGGACGAGCATCGAGGTGACCGTGCTGGCGGTCGGCTGGCTGCTCGGTGGCGTGGTCGGGATCGGCACCGTCGCCTATGCGCTGGCGATCGGGCCGCTGGTCCACATCCTGCTTCCGCTGTTCACGGTCAAACTCAAGACCGAAGCAGCGGCCAACTAAAGCTGCGGCTGCCGGACCAGGGGGCCCGGCAGCCGCACACCCACACGACCTAGTCTGGTGAGGTGCGGGACGAGAGCGGGGCGCCGGGCAGGGCGCGCGACACCAAGGCCGAGATCCACCGGGCGGCGCTCGAGCTGTTCTCGAGCCGCGGCTACGAGAAGACCAGCCTGCGCGAGATCGCCGAGCAGGTCGGCATCACCAAGGCCTCGCTGTACTACCACTACTCGTCCAAGCAGGAGTTGCTCCAGGCAATCGTCGGTACGTTCTTCGACGACGCGAAGCGGGTGTTCGAGCAGACGGACGGGCTGGAGTGGTCGCCCGAGCGGGAGTTGGAGGTGCTCGGTGCGTACCTGGACGTCGTCATCAAGCACCGCGCGACTGGCCCGACCGTACTGCGGGACCTCACAGCAGTACTGGCCGCGTTCGACGACCAGCTAGGCGACCTGATCGACCAGAGCCGCCGTTTCCAGCTCTGGCTGGCAGGCCCGAACCCGACCATCGCCGACCGCCTGCTCGCGGCGGCCGCGGTAGAGGCCATCGGAGCGGTGCTGTCGGTTGGCCCAGACCCATCCGAGGTCTCCGACGAAGACCTCCACACCATCCTCCTGGAAGCAGCAGCCGCCGTACTGTCCCGCAAAACCAACTAATAGCCTGCGGTCCGACGTATAGCCCCCCACGCCTATTTGGCCCGGCCGGCTGCGATGATTCGGGGCCAGGATGGGCTCGGGCAAGGGGTGGGGAATGGTGTGGGGCAGCAAGCGTTTCGCGCGTCCGCGGCCGTGGATACGCATCGTGTTCTTGGTGGCGGCGGTAACTTTCGCCTTGCCGTTGATCGGAAACCATCAGTTGCTCGAGGTCGTCAGAACGGCGATACTCTGCGGCTTGTGCGTGCTCTGTGCCATCTCACCGCGGGCCATCTATGACGGACGAGCTACCGCGTGGGAACAGGCCCACCCCATCCAGGCCGGGGTGCTGCTCTTCTTGTTCTTGGGTCTGCTGATGTTCAACGCGCTCACCAACGTGCTGACCGCGCTGACCAGCGCACTGATCAGCGTCGCCTTTTCGGCCGTCTTCGCCACTTGGGCGGTCCGGCGAGGCCGCAAAAACAACCACCCGAGCCGTCTCACCGACTGATCGCTGGCCGAGCCAGAGCTGAGGCCTAGGGGGTTACCGCTCTTGGCCTTCGGGTTTTTGGTGTTTGGTGTGGGTGGGGGTGGCTTGGCCTTGGCTTGTGGTGGATTGCTGGGTTGCTGGTTTGACGGCGCCGGCGGCTGGGGCCATGGCGGGGTCTAGTTGGCCGCTGAAGGAGCCGGTTTGGGGCTGGTTTGCTGCTACCTCGGCTGTTTGTCCGGTTTGAGGGGGCGGGGTGCCGGTTGGCGCGGTCTGGGTGGTGACGGCGCCGTTGGCGGGGGCTAGGCCGTCGAAGGCGGCGGCTGCTTCGGGGGCTCGGTGGCGGTCGGTGGCGGGGGTGGCGGCTTCCGGGGCGGTGGCTTCCGGGGTGGGCATTGTGTTGTTGAGGCCGGCGTGGACTGCCTTGGCTTGGGCGGCCTTGTCGGCGGCTACGTCGGGAGTGCGCGCAGCAGTTGGTTGGGTGGGGGCGTTGCGGGTGGTGGGGTTTTGGCGGCGTTCGTTGTAGTCGGTGCGGAATTTCTCTGCTTTGGCGATCGCGTTGTTCGCGCCGTCGCGGACTGAGTTCTTCCAGCGGGAGGCGGTGTTGACCGCGTTGGCGACTCGCTGGCCCGCGGACTGCCGGGGCGGCTGGGCGGCGACGGCTGCGGCGGAGGCGCGCGCTTGGGCGTAGTGGTGTTGCGCGGCTTGCTCGATGCCGGCGCGAATGGGTGCGCTCAGTTGGGCGGTCGAGAGCCGGGCCAGATCCTGCTTGGTGACGCGGGAGTGGCCGATGCCCTGCCGGACCGCGGGGTCGATTCGCTTGACCTCGCTCTTGGCTTGGGCGTAGGCCTGCTCCAGCACGTACCGGCCCTGGCGGACGGCCTTCTTCTCCTCGCGCCGGTTCGCGAGCTTCTTGAACGGGTTGCGGGTTCGCTCAGTCGCAGGTGTCGTCGCCTGCACCTGCGCTGCCGCCTGGGCGTTGAGCTGGTTGGCGAAGCGCTCATGGTTCGAGCCGTACAGGCCGTTGATGTTGGCGTGGGCGAGGTGCTTGAGGTCCTGGCCGTTCATCTTCGAGCGCCCGACGGCGGCCAGCACGGCCGGGTCCATCCGCTTCACGTCGCGTTGCGCCTGGGCGTACGCCGACTTGAGCGTCCGGGTGCCTCGCCGGGTCATCCGGCGCGGGGACGGGTTCGAGAGGCTCATCGGAGCTCCTAGTCGATGTAGACGGCGTAGTTGACCCCGACAGCGGTCGTCAGCGGATCCTTACTCGGTCTGGTGCTGTACAGCCGGTACTGCGCTCCCGGCCGCACCCAGACCGCTAGATGCCGACGGCCCGCACCCGCTCCCGGTTCCCACTCGTCGTCGAAGCCTTCTGCGCTGTCGTCGTTGACGTAGTCGGGCAGTCCCCAGTGCTGCGTGGCCAGCGCGAGGTGCTCCGGCCAGTGCTCGTCCAGCCCGGCCGCTGCCGCGGCGAGGTCGTCAGGACCGATGTCGTACGCCGACCAGCCGCTGTCCGGGCAGTCCGAGAAGGCCAGCCCGGCGAAGACGACCATCGTGATGCCGCGGCCGGTGGTGAAGCCCCAGGAGACCATCGCGTCGTCGATCGTCTCGCCCGGCTCGAGCGGCCACGGTTGCCAGGTGGTCGAGGCCATCACCCGGTGGACGAGCGCGCGGACCACTGCCTCACCCGACTCATCGTCGTCGGGCCCGGCGATCGGGGTCCAGTCGGTGATCTCGGCGAGGTCGGCCATCGCCAGGCTGTCCTCGTCGAGCGACCTGTCCTGCGTCTTCATCCGGCGGATTCCTTCCGTATGTCGTCAGCCAGCGAAACTCTAGGCCCATCCCAGGTGCACCCGCCGACTGTTATCCACAGGCTTGTCTCGGGGCTGGGACGGGATTCAGATGTGGATGGGACCAGGCCGTACGCTGGTCCGGTGAACTCTGAACACTCCTACGGCTTCGAGACGCTTGCGATCCACGCCGGAAACGAGCCCGACCCGACCACCGGCGCGGTGGTACCGCCGATCTACGCGACCAGCACCTACAAGCAGGACGGTGTCGGCGGGCTGCGCAACGGTTACGAGTACTCCCGGTCGGCCAACCCGACCCGGACGGCGCTGGAGGAGTGTCTGGCGGCGATCGAGGCAGGTACTCGCGGGTTCGCGTTCGCCAGCGGGCTGGCCGCCGAGGACACGCTGATCCGGTCGCTGTGCGTGCCGGGCGACCACGTGGTCTTCCCCGACGACGCCTACGGCGGCACCTTCCGGCTGTTCTCCAAGGTGCTCGGCGCCTGGGGTGTCGAAATGACCCCGGCGGCCGTGACCCACCCCGAGGCGATCCGGGCCGCGATCCGCCCTGGCAAGACCAAGGTGGTCTGGCTGGAGACGCCGACCAATCCGCTGCTGAACGTCGCCGACATCGCGATCGTCGCGCAGATCGCGCACGACGCCGGCGCGCTCCTGGTGGTCGACAACACCTTCGCCTCGCCGTACCTGCAGCAGCCGCTGGAGCTCGGTGCCGACGTGGTGGTGCACTCGACCACGAAGTACATGGGCGGGCACTCCGACGTGATCGGCGGCGCGCTGATCGTCCGCGATACCGAGCTGGCCGACAAGATCGCCTTCCACCAGAACGCGATCGGCGCCGTCGCGAGCCCGTTCGACTCGTTCCTGGTGCTGCGCGGCATCAAGACGCTCGGCGTCCGGATGGACCGGCACAGCGACAACGCGGAGAAGGTCGTCGACTTCCTGCAGCGGCACCAGGGCGTCACCTCGGTGCTGTACCCGGGTGTCGACGGTCACCCCGGCCACGAGACCGCGGCCAAGCAGATGAAGCGGTTCGGCGGCATCGTCTCGTTCCGGGTCACCGGTGGCGAGCAGCAAGCGCTGGACATCTGCAACAAGGCCGAGGTCTTCACGCTGGGCGAGTCGCTCGGCGGCGTCGAGTCGCTGATCGAGCACCCGGGCAAGATGACGCACGCCTCGGTCGCCGGTACGCCGCTGGAGGTGCCGGCCGATCTGATCCGGCTCAGCGTCGGCATCGAGACGATCGACGACCTGCTCCAGGACCTCGATCGCGCGATGGCGTGAGCCTGTGGGTGGCGGTCGACTTCGGGTCGACCTTCACCAAGGCGATCGCGGTGGACGCCGGCTCGGGTGACCTGATCGCCCGGGCCGAACACCGCACGACCGTCGACAGCGACGTGATGGACGGCTGGTACGCCTGCCGTACTGCGTTGCTGGCGGCGGACTCCGGTGTCGCCGCGGCGGAGGTGCTGGCCTGTTCGAGCGCGGGCGGCGGGTTGCGAATCGGTGTCGTCGGCAACGAAGAGCTGGTCACCGCGGAAGCGGGCCGGCGGGTCGCGTTGTCGAGCGGTGGCCGGGTGGTTGCCGTGGTCAACGGTGGGCTGACGGCAAGCTCTCTCAAGGCGCTCAGGGCCGAGCGCCCGGATGTGGTGCTGCTGCTCGGAGGTACCGATGGTGGCAACTCGGCGGTGATCACCAACGCGGCCGCGGTGCTGGCGAGGTACAAGTGGCGCCGGCCGGTGGTTGCTGCGGGCAACGTTGATGCGCAGCAGGCTGTTCGTGAGTTGTTGTCGTCGGCCGATGTTCCGCATGTGATCGCGGACAATGTCGTGCCGGAGATCGGGGTGTTTGCGCCGGACAGCGCGCGGGCGGCGATCCGGGAGATGTTCCTGGCGCATGTGATCGGTGGCAAGAATCTGTCGCGTGATCCGGGGTTCGCGAAGACGGTCCGGGCGGCGACGCCGGATGTCGTACTCCGCGGAGTCGAGGTGCTCGCCAAGTTGCACGGGGATGTCGCCGTGGTCGACATCGGTGGGGCGACGACGGATGTGCACTCGGTGATCGAGCTCGATCCCGAGGACGCGAACCTCGGTCGTGAGGTCGTAGCGACGCATCCGGTGACGCGGACGGTCGAGGGTGATCTGGGGATGCGCTGGAGCGCGGTACCGGTCGTTGGCGCTGGTCTGGAGGCGGGGTTGCTCGAGGCCGGTACTGTGCTCGAGGCGGCGGCTGTGCGTCGGCATGAGGACCCGTCGTTCCTGCCGGGTGATGCGCTCGAGGCGTCGTACGACGAGACGTTGGCTCGGGTGGCGGCGACGGTGGCGCTCCGGCGGCATGCGGGGCGGCAGCGGGTGGTGTTCGGGCCGGGTGGGCGGGTGATCGAGCGGTCCGGGAAGGATCTGCGTGAGGTCGATCTGCTCGTCGGGTCCGGGGGAGTGCTGCGGCACAACGGGCCGGAGGTCGCGGCACGGATCCTCGGCGGGATCTCCGTCGGGGCGCAGGAAGAAGGCTGGCTGGTACCGACCGCAGCACGCACGTGCGTCGACTCCGACTACGTGCTGGCGGGTGTGGGATTGCTTGCCGAGCTCGACCCGAAGGCGGCTGAAGGACTGGCCGCTCATATTCACGGAACGATTGAGCCGGGGAACTAGTCTCAGGAAGAACTGAGACCCCGGAGGTGTCATGAGCAAGCCGGACGAGCCGGTGGGGCGGGACGACTCGACCGAGACGCCCGAAGGCGGCGCAAGCCGAGCCAACGAAAGGCGCGGGGCGGGCGACGGCGCAGTAGCCGGAGTCGACGGACCTGGAGCAGCAGCGCTGTCCGGGGAGGGCGCGAGCGGGGCAGGCATTTCCGAGGACCGCGCGAGCAGGGCGGGCGTGCCCGGAGCCGGCGCAGCGGCCGGAGCTGGCGGACTTGGAACCGGGGTGTCCGGGGAGGGCGCAAGCGCAGCGGCCTTGCCCGGGGACGGCGCAGTGGCTGGAGTTGATGGGCCTGGAGCGGGGGTGTCTGGGGAGCGGGGGACTGGGGCTGACGTGCCTCAGGTGGGGTGGGAGGGGGAGAGTCCGGTGGCGGACAACTCGGCCGCCGACAAGGTGAGTGCGACGGTGGTGCCGACGGATGAGCAGCATCTGGTCGTGGCGTCGAGCAAGGGTGCGATCGACACCGGGGTGACGCCGGGGATGCAGATCGCGAGTGCTTGGTCGTGGCGCTTCCTGGTGATCGTGGCGGCCGTGCTCGTGATCGCGTACGGGATGCGGTACCTGTCCGAGGTCGTAGTACCGGTGACCGTCGGCATCCTGCTCACCGCGCTGCTCGTGCCGGTGACGAACGCGCTGAGCCGGCTCAAGCTGCCGCGCGGCGCCGCGGCCGGGATCACGGTGGTCGGCACGATCGTGGTGGTGGCCGGGTTGCTGACCTTGGTCGGGACGCAGATCGCCGGCCAGTTCGACCAGTTGTCGGGCCAGGTCGGCGAGGGCTGGCAGAAGCTGCGCGACCTGCTCCGGCTCAACTTCGGGCTGACCGAGAAGGACATCACCGACTCACTGAACAAGCTCCGCGACACTGTGATGAACGGTGGCGGAATCGGTCAGCGGGCGGCCGAGGTCGGCACCACCGCGACGCATGTCGTCGCGGGGCTGTTCATCGCGCTGTTCTGCCTGTTCTTCTTCCTGTACCAGGGTCCGCAGATCTGGGCCTGGGTCGTGCGGCTGTTCCCGCGGCACGCGCGCGACAAGGCCGACTCGTCCGGCCGTAAGGCGTGGGTCTCGCTGACCGCGTTCGTCCGGGCGACCATCATCGTGGCCGCCGTCGACGCGATCGGTATCTCGCTCGGCGCCGCGATCCTCGGGCTGCCGCTGGTCAGCGCGATCGGCATCCTGGTCTTCGTCGGCGCGTTCGTACCGGTGGTCGGCGCCCTGGTCAGCGGCATCGTCGCCGTCCTGGTCGCGCTGGTCGCCAAGGGACCGGTGGTGGCGATCGTCATGCTCGGCGTGGTGGTCGGCGTCCAGCAACTGGAAGCGCACGTCCTGCAGCCGTTCCTCCTGGGCCGGGCCGTCAACGTCCACCCGCTGGCGGTCATCCTCTCGATCGCCACCGGCGTCATCATCGCCGGCATCGTCGGCGCCCTGCTGGCAGTCCCGACCGCCGCCGTCCTCAGCACCATCGTTAACCACCTGGCCGGCCACGACGTAGACCCAGAACCACCCCGCCCGATCCCGCGCCCGCCCATACCGCGCCGCCGTCCCCCGACCCCCGAGGCAGAACAACCAACAACCTGACCCCGGTAAGTCCCGCCCGGCGAACCCATCCGGCCCACCCCGGCGCCCGGTGCGGCCGCGTCCCGCGAATGGTCAGCGGCTCAGGTCGTTGGGGTTGCGGGACTGTTCGTAGGGGGAGTGGCGGCGATCCGCTTCGCCCGAGGATGCGACTGCCGGGGCCGTGCCGGGGCGGGCCTGTCCGGTTTGGAGCAGGCGCATCGAGTTGTCGAGGTCGGGCTTCTCGGCGCGGGTGCGCATGTCCTGGGCCCAGCCATTGAGGTCTTGTTTCAGGGCGGCCGTCTGCTCCGGGGCGAGGCCTTGTTCGGCGTACTTCGCGTCCGGGATGCGGGCCGCGGAGGTAAGTTGCTCGGCGAACATCGGACGGTCCATCGGGGAGCCCTCACGTTCGTCGCCCAGGGCAAGCAGTTCGTCGCGGGAGTACCGACCGTCCTGGGCCGCCGCCTGGAGATCGACGAAGTCCTTGGCCTCGCCGCGACCGTACGCCGCGCCGACCTTCGAGCCGACCGCGTCGTCGACCGACAGCACCGGACCGACGTCCGACTCGACGGCCGGGCGACTGCGGTAGTCGCGGCCCATGTCGAGCTGGGTCGTACGCCCATCCTTGGTGACCTCCAGTCGCGCATACTCCTCGGAGCGCCGCGGCACCTCGACGTCGTACCCCTGCTCCTCGAACGCCGACCGCACGTTGCCGACGGCACCGTCGAAGTCCGTCTGCTGGTCCGTGAAGATGTCGACGTCCTTCGACGGCCTGGACCCGATGCCGTGCATGGTCAGCGCATGACCGCCGGCCAGCGCGAACCCCTGCTCCCGCGTCGCCGACAGTGCGATCCGGGCGGCTGCTTCGTGGTCCGGGTCCATCACTGCCATATGCCGCCTGCCCCCAGCTCAGCCAGTTCGGGGAACTTGGCGTGCCAGCGGCGTACGCAGTACCGGGGGAGTCGTAGGTGTGGCCAGAGGGCCAGCAGGCCGTCCTTGTTGAGGAACCGGCTCAGGTCCTCGACGGTCGACGCTTCGCTGAGCACCGTCGTGTACAGCGCGATCCGGTCGTCGGGGTTGTTGAGGTCGTAGACCCGCTGCGGGCTCCAGTCGATCGGGATGCCGACCTGGACGATCCCGGTCAGCGGGCCGGTGAGCTGGTCGAGAGAGTCCGGTACGACGTACGGGATCCGCGATTCGTGCAGGTCTCCGGGCTGGGTCCGTCGCTCCTCGTTCATGGCGTCATTGTCCCTGATCGGCGGTCCAGCTTCGCAGGTGCTCGGCCCAGGCGCGGGTCGTCGCCCGAATGCGCTCGATCAGCTCCGGGGTGGCGCCGTAGCGTTCGAAACCGGCGGCGGGAAGCCGGCTGCCCGCGAGAAGTTGCTGGGCGAACATCGGCCGGTCCAGGGCAGTGGCCTCGCGCTGGTCGGCGAGTGCGAGCAGCGCGTCGACGTCGTACCGGCCGCTGTCGAGCACGGCCTGTACGTCCATCAGGTCGCGCGGCTCCAGCCGCGAGTACACAGCCCCGACCTTGCTGCCGACCGCATCGGCCTCCGACAGCACCGGTCCGATCGGCAGCTGCGTGGGCGGAAGCAACCGGTGATCCACCCCGAGATCGGCCTTGGCGCTTGCGCCTTCCGAGGTCACCACCAGCCGCGCGAACAACGGAGCCTGCCGGGCCACCTCGGCCTCCAAGCCGTCCCCGCGGAACGCCGCGACCAACCGCTCGACGGCGGCGGCGAAGCGCTCGGGATCCAGTACGTCGGTGAACAGGTCGATGTCGTCGGACCCGCGCTCGCCGAAGCCATGCGCCCGCAACGCATACCCACCCGCCAGTACGAACCCATCACCCGCCAACGCCCGCAGCCCAACCGTCGCCATCCTGCCCTGCAGCGCATCCATACGCCCCAGTCTGCCGTCAGCCCAAATCCAGTACTCCGGACCGCCACCGATCCGCTACGCCGGTACGCCGCCGTCAGCTCGATGCGTTGCGTCGGAAAGGCAGCGCGAGGCGTTCCCGGTCGGCCGCGTTCACGTCGCTCAATGCGTTGAACGCGTCGAGGAGTTTGCGCTCTTCGAAGGTGAAGTGTGTCTCGAGGAGCGCTGCCACCGTGGCGAGTTCCTGCGCCTGTGCGCAAGGGTCGAGCTGATCGAGGGTCTCGATCCGGCGGAGGGAGCTCGCGACGAGGTGGTGGTCGCGCTTGAGCTCGGCCAGTACCGGCTGAAGCTCGGGATAATGCTCGCCGATCACCGCGAACGCGCCGTTGTCCTCACCAGTGTGATGACTGGTGACGGCCTGGCAGAAGCTCAGGCAGTGCGCTCGCAGGTCGAGCCCGCCGGTACTGACCGGCTCGCCCGCTTCGACCCGGTCGCGAAGATCCTCGAGCAATTCACGCAAGTAGATGTGGAACTGGATCAGTTGGTTGCCGAAGGCCTCTAGTCGTGACATCGGGACGAGCCTAGCTCTGAACAAGAGCAGAACCGCCGACGCCGGCCGTCCCCTGCGGGGGACGGCCGGCGTCGGCGGTTCTGGAAAGGCGAGGTGTGAGCCGCCTCGGCTGTTTCCTTGCTTGGTGCTTGGTGCTTGGTGCTTGGTGCTTGGTGCTCAGTGCTCAGTGCTCAGTGCATTGCGGCGGCGGCTGAGGCTTCGAGGTTCTCGCCCTCGGGCTTCGGGGTGCCGTCGGTGCGGCCGGCCAGGCGTTGCTCCGGGGTGATGATCGCGATCACCAGGGCGATCGCCAGGAAGGGCAGCGAGACCAGGAACACGTCGTCCATCGCGCTGACCAGGCCGTTCAGGGCCCAGCCCTTCATCGGCTCCTGCAGGGCGTGCAGCACGGGCACGCTGTTGGCTGCCTTGGACAGCGGCTCGACCATGTTCTGCTGGGCGGCCGGGACGATGTCGTGCAGGTGGTCCTTCAGGCGGCTGGTCAGTACCGCGCCGTAGACGGCCGTACCGATCGCTCCACCCATCGAGCGGAAGAAGGTCATCGTCGAGGTGGCGGTGCCCATGTGCTGCCGGGGCACGCTGTTCTGCGCCGCGGTGACGGTGATCTGCATCGACAGGCCCAGGCCGGCGCCCATCACGAACATGTAGATCGCCAGGTGCCAGTACGGCGTGTTCATGCCGATCGTGGACAGCAACACCATCGCGCCGCCGACCAGGACCGCCGAGATGATCGGGTAGATCTTGTACCGGCCGGTCTTGCTCATCAGCTGGCCGCTCGGGATCGAGGCGGAGAAGATGCCGACGATCATCGGCAGCAGCGCCAGACCCGACCGGGTCGGGGACAGGTCCTTGACGGCCTGCAGGTACAGCGGCAGGAAGATCAGCGCGCCGAACATCGCGAAGCCGAGCAGGAAGGCGTAACCGGCGTACCCGGAGAAGATCCGGCCCTTGAACAGGTCCATCGGGATGATCGGCTCGGAGACCCGGAGCTCGACCAGGACGAAGGCGACGGCGAGGACGACCGCGCCGATCAGCAGGGCGAGCGTGGTGCCGTTGCCCCAGCCGTTCTGCGGGCCGGACCAGGAGACCGCCAGCAGCAGCGTGGTGACCGCGCCGGTGACGATGGCGGCACCGAGGTAGTCGATCTTGTGGCTGCGCTTCACGTGCGGCAGCTTCAGGACGGCGGCGACGATGCCCAGCGCGACCAGGCCGATCGGCAGGTTGATCCAGAAGATCCAGCGCCAGCCGGGACCGTCGGTGAGCAGACCGCCGAGCAGCGGGCCGGCCACCGAGGAGAGGCCGAAGACGGCACCGAAGTACCCCATGTACTTACCGCGCTCGCGCGGCGGGATCACGTCGCCGATGGTGGCGAAGGCGAGCGACATCAGACCGCCGGCGCCCAGACCCTGGACGGCGCGGAAGCCGATCAGCTGCTCGATGTTCTGCGACAGCGCGGACAGCACCGAGCCGCCGAGGAAGGTGAGGATCGCCGCGATGAACAGCGGGCGGCGGCCGTAGAGGTCGGAGATCTTGCCCCACAGCGGAGTGGAGGCGGTCGAGGTCAGCAGGTAGGCCGTGACCACCCAGGACAGCTTGTCCAGGCTGTTGAACTCGCTGACGATCTGCGGCAGCGCGGTACCGACGATGCTCTGGTCGAGTGCGGCCAGGAACATGCCGGCCATCAGGCCGCCGAGGATCACCAGGATGTTGCGGTGGGACAGGTAAGTCGGTGCATTCGGATCAGGCGCCGCGACCGCGGGCTCGGTGGTGCTCATCTGTTGTTCTCCACGTTCTGTACGTCGTTACGGTGCGCGGCGGCCGCTTGGGCCCACCCCTTGTCGGCCCATGCTTTGCCGGCGTCGCGCTCGTCGACGAGGCTGGTCACCCCGTCGGCAAATCTGGTCATCAACTTCTCGAAGGTCTCGATGTCCGACTGCGTCCAGCCGTCCATCGCCTGGGAGAGCAGCTGCATCCGGCGCTTGGCCGCTGCCTCCCACTCGGCGATGCCCTGCTCGGTCAGCTCGACCCGGAAGGCCCGGCCGTCATCGGGATCGGCCGAGCGCTGGAGCAGTCCCGCCTGCTCGAGTGCCCGCACGTGGCGGCTGGCGGTGGAGGCGTCGATCTCCATCTTGGCGGCCAGGTCGGACAGTCGCAGTGCCCCGTTGCACCGCAGCACGAACAGCGCCAGGTGGGCGCTGTGGTCGATCGTGTCGCCGGCCTGCTTCGACTTCAGCCGGCGGCCGATCCGGGTGAAGGCGTGCAGGACACCCTCCACCGGCGTCTCCGGCACCCATCCCTCATTTACATGCATGGTGCAAGCATA
The DNA here is from genome assembly GCF_044453825.1 of Kribbella sp. NPDC051620. Lineage (NCBI taxonomy): Bacteria > Bacillati > Actinomycetota > Actinomycetes > Propionibacteriales > Kribbellaceae > Kribbella > Kribbella sp. NPDC051620. The sequence goes on along the minus strand of NZ_JBITDB010000006.1, from coordinate 637,371 downwards.
TACATGGTTGCGTGATACACGCAAATGAGTTTCCGGATCTCTTGGAGGTGTCGCAAGTTGTTAACTTCTCGTCATCGGCCGGTCACGCAGAGGTAACCAGCGAGAATGGGCCATCCAGCGAGAGGTGTGGAGGACGGCATGCAGCAGGTGGCGGTGGTGACCGGCGGGGGTTCGGGGCTCGGGCGGGAGATGGCTCTGGCTCTCGCGGCGGCCGGCTTCCAGGTGACGGTGACCGGGCGGACCGAGGCGAAACTCCAGGAGACGGCCGACGCCGCGGTGAGCGCGGTCGGCCCGGCGGGCGTGGGGGAGGTGCGGACCGCAGTACTGGACGTGTGCGACGGCGCTGCGGTGTCGGCCTTCTTCGGTGGGCTGGAGCGGATCGACCTGCTGGTGAACAACGCGGGGACGGGGGCGCCGGCGGCCGCAGTACAGGATGTGAAGGAGGAGGACTGGCGACGGGTAGTCGACACCAACCTGACTGGGTCGTTCCTGTGCGCGCAGGCTGCCTTCGCGCTGATGTTGCGGCAGGAGCCGTCGGGTGGGCGGATCATCAACAACGGCTCGATCTCGGCGCACGTACCGCGGCCGCAGGCGATCGCGTACACGGCTTCCAAGCACGCGATCAGCGGACTGACGAAGGCGCTGGAACTCGAAGGCCGCCCGCTCGGCATCACCTGCGGGCAGATCGACATCGGCAACGCGGCCACCTCGATGACCGCTGGGATGGGCGCCGGCGTCCTGCAGCCCAACGGCTCGATCGAGGTCGAGCCCACCTTCGACCCCAAGGTCGTCGCCGACTTCGTGGTCAAGATCGCCCAGCTCCCCACCGGCATCGCCGTCCCCACCCTGACGGTGATGGCCGCCGGCATGCCGTACGCCGGCCGCGGCTGACGCCGGCCCGCGACTTTGAGCACCGGCCAGGCGCTCGAGTCGCGTTCACATGCCTGCTGGGTGCACAAGGTGGGCGAGGGGTCGGCCAGGCAGCGACTTTGAGCACCGGGCAGGGAGTTGATCCGCGTTTAGGTGACTGGCTGGTGCTCAAGGTGGGGCGGGGCTGGGGGAGACGTAGGGGGCCTCAAGGCCGTGATGGGGGGATCGGGTGCGTGGGCGTGGTACTCCCAAAACCAGCAAGAGAACTGTCGGCAGCGCGGTTTAGGGTCGGGGGGTGGCGGAACTGCGGGAGTCGTTGGTGCGGGCGCGGGGGTTGCGGAAGTCCTATGCGGACTTCGAGGCCGTCGCGGGGATCGACCTGGACGTCTGGAAAGGGGAGGCCTTCGGCTTCCTCGGACCCAACGGCGCGGGCAAGTCGTCGACGATGCGGATGATCGGCGCGGTCTCCCCGGTCAGCGGCGGCGAGCTGCGCATTCTCGGGATGGATCCGGGTACCCACGGACCGGCGATCCGGGCCCGGCTGGGCGTCTGTCCGCAGGACGACACCCTCGACGTCGAGCTGTCCGTCCACGAGAACCTGACCGTCTACGGCCGGTACTTCGGGCTGAGCCGCGCCGAGTGCCGGGAGCGGGCCGATGAGCTGCTGGAGTTCGTCGCGCTGACGGAGAAGGCCAAGGTCAAGGTCGACGAGCTGTCGGGCGGGATGAAGCGGCGGCTGACGATCGCCCGGTCGCTGGTGAGCAAGCCCGACCTGCTGCTGCTCGACGAGCCGACGACGGGGCTCGACCCGCAAGCCCGGCACCTGCTCTGGGACAAGCTGTTCCGGCTCAAGCAGGCCGGCGTCACGCTCATCATCACCACCCACTACATGGATGAGGCCGAGCAGTTGTGCGACCGGCTGGTCGTGATGGACGGTGGCAAGATCGCGGCCGAGGGGTCGCCGGCCGAGCTGATCCGGGACTACTCGACCCGCGAGGTGACCGAGCTGCGGTTCGGGCCCGAGGTGATGATGTCGGACCACGACGCGCTGGCCGGCAAGGTGGAGGACCTCGCGCAGCGGATCGAAGTACTGCCTGATCGGTTGTTGCTCTACACCGATGACGGGGAGCGTGCGGTCGCGGCCGTGCATGAGCGCGGATTGCAGCCGGCTGCGGTGCTGGTGCGCAGGTCGACGCTCGAGGACGTGTTCCTGCGGCTCACCGGCCGGACGTTGGTCGACTGAGATGACCGTGCTCGCGGTGGAGAACGGCCGTCGCCAGTTCGACTACTGGCTGACGGTCTACAAGCGCACCTGGAAGGGCAGCCTGGTCAGCAGCTTCCTGCTGCCGCTGCTCTACCTGGCCGCGATGGGGATCGGGCTCGGCTCGTTCGTCGACGACAACGGGACGGGCGCGCTCGGTGGTGTCAGCTACCTGCAGTTCATCGCGCCCGGGCTGCTCGCCGCGACCGCGATGCAGATCGCGGTGGGGGAGTCGACCTATCCGGTGATGGGTGGGATCCGCTGGCACAAGACGTACTTCTCGATGATCGCGACGCCGCTGCGACCGGCCGACGTGCTGTTCGGGCAGCTGGCCTTCATCGCCTTCCGGGTGGTCACGACCTGCGCGGTGTTCGTCGCCGTCATCGCGGCCTTCGGTGGATTGAAGACGGGGTGGGGTGTGCTCGGCCTGCCGGTCGCCCTGCTCGTCGGGCTGGCCGTCTCGGCGCCGGTTTGCGCGTATGCGGCGACGCTCGACAACGACGCGGGCTTCTCGATGGTCTTCCGGTTCGGCGTGATCCCGGCGTTCCTGTTCTCGGGCGCGTTCTTCCCGGTCTCCCAGTTGCCGGACTGGATCGAGTGGCTCGCCTACCTGAGCCCGTTGTGGCATGGCGTCGAGCTGTCGCGTGACCTCAGCCTCGGCACGGTCGAGCTGCTGCCGGCCGTCGGCAACGTCGCCTATCTCTTGGCATGGTTCGGCATCGGCACCTGGCTCGCGGTGCGCACCTTCACCCGGAGGCTGATCAGCTGATGGCCACCCTGACCGCCCGCGTCGTCCCGCTGCCGATCAAGCCCGGCAACGGCCGCACCCTGGTCGAGCGCAACTTCCTGGTCTACCGGCGATCCTGGATCGTCTTCGTCTCGGGCTTCTTCGAGCCGGTCTTCTACTTGCTCTCGATCGGCATCGGCGTGGCCCAACTGGTCGGCGACTTCACGCTGGCCGACGGCACCAGGATCGGGTATGCCGCTTTCGTCGCGCCCGCGATGCTTGCCAGTTCGGCGATGAACGGCGCGATCTTCCACTCGACGTACAACATCTTCTTCCGGATGAAGTACGCCCGGCTGTACGACTCGATGCTGGCGACTCCGCTGCGACCGTGGGACGTCGCGACCGGCGAGGTGAGCTGGGCGCTGCTGCGCGGTGCCTGCTACTCGGCGATGTTCATCCTGGTGATGCTCGTGCTCGGGCTGATCCAGTCGTGGTGGGCGTTGCTCGCGCTGCCGGTGTCGGTGCTGCTCGGCTATGCGTTCGCGGGCGCGGGGATGGCGCTGACCACGTTCATGCGAAGCTGGCAGGACTTCGAGTTCGTCCAGCTCGCGACGATGCCGATGTTCCTGTTCTCGGCGACCTTCTACCCGGTCGAGACCTACCCGGCCTCCATCCGCTGGCTCGTCGAGATCACCCCGCTCTACCAGGGCGTCGCGCTCGAACGTGCGCTCACCACCGGCACGGTCACCTGGACCCTGCTCATCAACGCGTTGTACCTCGCAGTGATGGGCACCGCCGGGATGTACGTCGCTTCTCGCCGCCTGGGCAAACTCCTGCTCAAGTAACCAGCCTGCGCAGCCAGAAGGTGGCACCGCGGACCATCGACTCGGCGGTCAGCCTCGACACATGATCGGACAGATGCAGCGAGGTCATCACCTGGTGGAGCGCGCCGAGCTCTTCTGCCAGCTCTAGTGCGCGGCGCAGCGCAGCGGGCGACGCATACGCTTCCCACTCAGCCAGGTAGGCGTCCTTCACGCGTGTATCGGTCGAGATCGGCGATCGCTTCTCGATGAAGGTGACCAGGTCGAGGAACGGGTGCGCCACCGCCGCGTCGGTCCAGTCGAAGGCGAGCACGGTACCGTCGCGGACGGCCAGATTGCGCGGATGCAGATCGCCGTGCAGGAGCGTCTCCGGGATCCCGATCGCCGCCAGTTCATTGATTGCCTCGCGCAACTGATCGGCGCGGCGCGGAAGCTTCGCGCGCTCGGCGGGCTCCAGTTGCCCGGTCGCCGGGTTCGGTCCGAAGAGCCGGTCGAGTTCGCTGTCCAGTACGGTCAGCCGGCGATCGACACAGCTGAACGACAGCAGCCGCTCCGCCTGATCCGCGAAGCCGCGCTGCAACCGCGCATGACCCCGCAACGAGTCCATCCACAAGGAGACGTCGGTCTCGGCAGCCAGCGGCGGACCGAGATCAGGCAGCAGCATCCAGGCCCGCTCCTGGTCGATCGCCAGCGGAGCCGGTACTTCGCCCGGCCGGGCCTCGGAGAGTTTCTGGAGCAGCAGCGGCTCATGCGCGAACAGCAGCGGCAGCGCATCGGCCCGGGCCGGCCGGACCGTACTCGAATGGGCAAGCGCCTTGAAGTACACGTCGCCCTTGCTGGTCGGGCAGCGCAGTACGTTCGACAACCCCCACGACCGCACCTGAGCCGGGACGCCGGTCCGCGGAGTACCGGCCGCGGTCAGGTGCTCATCGATCCACGGCAGCGCCTCGGCGTACCAGCCGGGCTTGGTCCAGGCTGGCGTCACGGGAGCATCGGCGGGTAGCGCGAGGTGTGCGCGCGCGGCCTCGACCAGCGGGTGATCGAAGGCCGCCACCCATCGAGCGCCGACAGGAAGGGCGTCGAGGCTCAGCATCAGGTAGGACGTTCCGCCCGGCTGGCTGTCGAGACAGGTCAGCACGCAAGCCTCGATCCCCAGTTGCTCGCGCAGCGCCCGGACCGGGGCCTCGACATCGAAGAACCAGAACTCATCGGCGACCGATACTTCGGGAAGCCCAGAGGGCAGTACCAGCAGGGATTCGTCGTCCGGATGCACAACTACGGCCGTGACTCTCACAGCACCTCCTGTCACCGTCCGCAGCGTAGCTGGCGAGTGGTTAGCGGCCCATGGATTTATCGCCGGCAGTAGCTGACTGCAACCGATCGGGCACGGCCTGCGTCTGATCAGGATGTTCAAGGCATTCAGAGCGCGGATGCGCCGGATCAAGGATCAGCTCGCCTTGCTGGAGCAGCTCAGGGTGCCTCTGCAAGAGCTGCCCGGCGGCCAGGAGCAGTGGATCGAGGGCTCGATGGAGTGGCTCATCGAGCAGTTCGGCTCCGAGGTGTTCAACCGTCCGATCGTCCGGCCGTCCGTCTTCGTCCCCGCCACGTACGACGGCTCCGAGGCGGCGGGCCGGAGGTTGTTCGAGAAGGTCCGGGAGCGGATGGGAGTACCTCCCGGCCGGCTCGTGCTGCGCTTCGACCTGGATGACATCGACCCGGGCGTGATCCGGACCAGGGCGCAACGGGAGCTGGCCGGCGCCACCCGGCTGCGCTTCGGGCTGTGGGTGCCGGGCCGGAACCGCAACACCGTCTACACCAGTCGGCGGCTGCTCGGTGAGCCGTCGGTGCTGGTCGCGAACTTCGCCCACGAGATCGGTCATGAGCTGCTGATCGGCGAGGGCCGGATCACCGCGGACCGGCCCGACCAGGAGTCGCTGACCGATCTGCTCGCGGTCTTCCAGGGCTTCGGCATCTTCGTCGCCAACGCCTCCTTCGGCCGGTTGCCCGGCGGCGAGCGCAACGCCACGATGGCGATGTTCTACCTGCGCGAACGCGCCCTCACCGACGCCCTTGCGTACTACGCCTTCCGCCGCGGCACCCGGGGGATCCCGCCCTGGGAGGACGAACTCGACCGACCGGTACGTTCCGGGCTCGTCACCCGCCTCAAGCAACTACAAGACGCGGCCCAGCCGGGTAAATAAGCACCCGCAACGTCGTCTCGCGCTTAGTGTGGATGGCGTGAGCATCACTGCGGCTGAGATTGCCAGGGCAGCGGATCTGCTGCACGACGTGGTGGCGCCGACCCCGCTGGAGTACTCGCGATGGTTGAGCGACCTGGTCGGTGGCGACGTGTTCCTCAAGTGCGAGAACCTGCAGCGGACCGGCTCGTTCAAGCTGCGTGGCGCGTACGTCCGGATGGCACGGCTGTCCAAGAAGGAGCGGGCGCTCGGCGTCGTCGCGGCGAGCGCGGGCAACCACGCGCAGGGCGTCGCGCTCGCGGCCCAGTTGCTCGGCATCAAGGCGACGGTGTTCATGCCATACGGCGCGCCGATCCCCAAGGAGAAGGCCACCCGGGCGTACGGCGCGGACATCCGCTTCGTCGGTACGTCGATCGACGACTGCCTGGTCGCGGCGCGGGAGTTCGAGGCGGCGACGGGTGCGATCCTGATTCACCCGTTCGACCATCGCGACATCGTCGCCGGGCAGGCGACCACCGGGCTGGAGATCGTCGAGCAGTGCCCGCAGGTGCGGACAGTCGTCGTACCGACCGGTGGCGGCGGCCTGATCGCCGGGATCGCGCTCGCGATGCAGCGCGACGGGATGCCGATCGAGGTCGTCGGCGTACAGGCCAAGGGCGCGGCGGCGTACCCGGCCTCGCTCGAAGCCGGTATGCCGGTGCAGCTCGACAAGATGGCGACGATGGCGGACGGGATCGCCGTCGGGCTGCCGGGCGACGTCCCGTTCAGCGCGATCAAGCAGCACGTGAGCGGCGTACTGACGGTCGACGAGGACTCGTTGTCGAAGGCACTCCTGCTGGTGCTCGAACGCGCCAAACTGGTCGTCGAGCCGGCTGGTGCGGCTGCCGTCGCCGCGGTGCTGGATGACCCCAAGCGGTTCAAGCCGCCGGTCGTCGTGGTGCTGTCCGGCGGCAACATCGACCCGCTGCTGCTGATGCGGGTCATCAGGCACGGCATGGCGGCAGCCGGCCGATACATGTCCCTGCGGGTCCGCATCCCCGACACCCCGGGCGGGCTGGCGACGTTGCTCGGCCGGCTCGCCGAGGTGGATGCCAACATCATCGAGGTGCTGCACGAGCGCATCTCGGAAACGCTCAACCTGGACGAGGTCGAGGTCGCGTTGCAGCTCGAGACCCGCGGTGAGGACCATCGCTCACGGGTACTGGCGAGTCTGAGCGCCAACGGCTACACGTACACCCTGAACTAGAAGGAGCCCCCTGTGAAGGTCGTCGCACTGGCCACTGCAGCTTTGTTGCTCACGGCAGCCTGTACTCCGGGCTCCGACAACCCGAGTGGCGGTGCGAGTGCGCCGAGCTCGGTGAAGACCGACGCCGGCGCGCTGGGGGACGTGTCGCTGACCGTCTGGGACCAGGAGGTCCGTGGCGGGCAGGCGGCCCAGATGGCCGAGCTGAACAAGCAGTTCCAGGCGAAGTACCCGAACATCAAGCTCAAGCGGGTCTCGCGGTCCTTCGACGACCTCAAGACCACCCTGCGGCTCGCGCTGACCGGCAACGACGCGCCGGACGTAGTACAGGCCAACAATGGGCGCTCGGACATGGGTGAGTTCGTCAAGGCCGGGCAGCTCGTGCCGCTGGACAAGTGGGCGGACGCGTACAACTGGAAGAGCCGGTACCCGGCCTCGGTACTGCAGTATTCGCGGTACTCGGCGGACGGCAAGACCTTCGGCGAGGGCAACCTCTACGGCATGCCGCAGGTCGGCGAGGTCGTCGGGATCTACTACAACAAGACCAAGCTGGCCGCGCTCGGGATCGAGCCGCCCAAGACCTGGGCCGACTTCGAGAACGCGCTGGGCAAGGCGAAGGCGGCCGGTGAGGTGCCGATGCAGTTCGGCAACCTCGACAAGTGGCCGGCCATCCACGTCTTCGGCACGGTGCAGGACAAGCTGGTGCCGGCCGAGCAGATCACCACGCTGGCCTTCGGGCGGGCCGGTGCTTCGTGGAAGACGGCGGAGAACACGAAGGCTGCCGAGACCTTGGTGTCCTGGGTGGACAAGGGCTACTTCAACCAGGGCTTCAACGGGCAGGGGTACGACCCGGCCTGGCAGGACTTCGGCAAGGGCAAGGGCGTCTTCCTGATCGCCGGTACCTGGTTGCAGGCCGATCTGCAGAAGGCGCTCGGCGACAAGGTCGGCTTCATGCTCCCGCCTGGTGCGTCGGCCGATGAGAAGCCGGTCGTCACCGGTGGTACCGGGTTGCCGTTTGCCGTGACCAACAAGGCGAAGAACCCGGACGCGGCCGCGGCGTACATCAACTTCATCACCAGCCCGGACGCGATGAAGGTGCTGACCAGCACGGGCAACCTGCCGATCGCGGACACCTCGGCGCAGCAGGCTCCGGCTGGGCTTGCCGCCGACATTTTCAACGCCTTCGGGACGGCGGTGGGCAAGGAAGGCCTGGTCCCGTATCTCGACTACGCGACGCCGACGATGTACGACACGCTCGGCGCCGCACTCCAGGACCTGCTGGCGAAGAAGGCGACTCCGGCGCAGTTCGTCGACAAGCTCGAGGCCGACTACAGCAAGTTCGCCGGAAAGTGAGTTCACCGCCCGGCGAGCCGCGCAAGATCGGCTACCTCTACATCCTGCCTGCTTTTCTCGTCTACGCGGCGTTCCTGCTCTATCCGCTCGGGCGGGCTGTGCACTTGTCGCTGTTCGAGTGGAACGGGATCACGCTCGGGAAATTCGTTGGCCTGAGCAACTATGCCGACGTGATCGCGGACGGCGGGCTGCGGGCGGCCTTCGGGCATGCGCTGGTGCTGATCGTCTTCTATTCGGTACTTCCGGTGGTGATCGGGCTGGCGCTGGCGTCGGTGCTGCAGCGGGCTCGGGTTCGCGGGCTGGGGTTCTTCCGGACCGTCGTGTTCCTGCCGCAGGTGATCGCGATGGTTGTCGTCGCGGTGTCGTGGCGGCACATCTACGCGCCGGACGGGCCGCTGAACGACGTACTGCGTGCTGTTGGGCTCGACTCGGTTGCTCGCGGGTGGCTGGGGGACTACACGTTCGCCTTGCCGGCCGTCGGGGTGATCGGGACGTGGTTCGAGACCGGGTTGGTGACCGTGTTGCTGCTGGCGGGGATGGCGCGGATTCCGGCTGAGCGTTACGAGGCGGCGCGGCTCGACGGGGCCGGGGCGGTGGCCGAGTTCTTCGCGGTGGTACTGCCGGCCGTACGGGGTGAGATCGCGGTCGCAGTGACGTTGACGGTGATCGCGGCGCTACGGACCTTCGACCTCGTCTACGTGACGACGAGTGGGGGACCGGGGACGTCGACCAGCGTTCCGTCGTACGAGGTGTATCACCGGGCCTTCGAGCTCGGGCAGGTCGGTTCGGCGGCGGCAGTCGGGGTGTGCCTGACGGTGCTGATCTTCGTGATCACGCTGGGCGTCAACCGGTTGGCGGATCGGAGTACGGCGTGAGGGCGCCGTTGGCCGAGCGGGTCGGCAACTACCTGCTGCTGGCGGTCTTCGGGCTGTTCGCGCTCGGTCCGATCGTGACGATCCTGGTCTCTGCCTTGGGGCCCGACGACGGCGGAAGTGGGTCCAGCGGGTTCGGCAACTTCGGGAAGGCCTGGGAGATCGGGCACTTCGGCAGCTATCTGCGCACCAGCTTGGCCGTCTCGGTTTTCGTGGTCGTGGTGAGTGTGCTGCTGTCGATCTTGAGCGGCTACGCGTTCGGGACGATGCGGTTCCGCGGCGCAGGGGTGCTGTTCTACCTGTTCCTGCTCGGCATCATGATGCCGACCGAGGCGATCGTGGTTCCGCTGTACTTCGATCTTCGCTCGCTCGGGCTGACCGACACGTTCTGGGCCGTCGCGTTGCCGCAGGTCGCGCAATCGGTTGCCTTTGGCACCTTTTGGATGCGGGCGTACTTCCGGTCGTCGAGCCGGTCGCTGGTGGAGGCTGCGCGGCTGGACGGTGCGGGGCATTGGCGGACCTTGTGGGCGGTACTGGTGCCGCCCGCGCGTCCTGCGCTGGTGACGTTGGTCGTGCTGGTGTTCATGTGGACGTGGAACGAGTTCCTGATCCCGCTGGTGATGGTGACGAGCGAGTCGCTGCGGACCGCGCCGCTGGGGCTGGCTTTCTTCTCCGGGCAGTACACGTCCGGCTTCACATTGCTCGCGGCCGGCGCGGTCATCGTGGGCACACCGGTGGTACTGGTGTACGCGTTCCTGCAGCGCCATTTCATCGCGGGGATGCTGGAGGGCGCGGTACGGGAGTAGCTCGTGCCCTGAGCCCGAAGTTCTTTGACGTGGGCGGCGCCCAGGCACGCACCTCGCGGCAGCGGAGAAACGGCCACGATGGAAAAACATCGAGGCCGCTTCTCCGCCACCGCGATGCACGCACCTGAACACCGCCCACTGTCAAACAACTTCGGGCTCAGGGCACTAGAGCGGCTCGCACGACTTGAGCAGCGGGGAGTGCAGGCGCTCGGCCAGCACTCGGCGGTGCGTCGGTGCTGCCTCGGTCTGCCGGAGCAGGCCTTCGTCGGTGAGCTTCACGTTGACCGCGCGGCGATCCTCGTGGCACATCAACCGCTCGACCAGGCCGGCGGACTCCAGCCGGCCGATCACCCGGGACAGCGCGCTCTGGCTCAGGTGGACCGACTTGGCGATCGTCTGGACCTTCGCGGACTGCTCGGGGAGCTCGGCGAGCCGCTCGAGCACCTCGTACTCACTCATGCCCAGTCCGTGCTGCTGCAGCTCGCGATCGAGCGCACAGCCGATATCGGCGTGTCGAGCCAACAGCTCGCGCCAGATGCGGACATCGGCGCTGACTTCACCAGTCTCAGCGCTGACCTTCGTCTCGGTCATGGAGGCGACGTTATCATGCATCTGCATTCAATGCAACCGCAATTAATGAGTAGACATTAGATGCAGGTGCATGCAATGCTCTCTTCTCGTGACACACACAACAACGCACACCACAACTCCGGATCGCCTGACCTGGGACGCGCGCCTGTGGGGCGCACTGCTCGTGGTCTGCGGCGTGATCTTCCTCGACGGCCTGGACGTGTCCATGGTCGGTATGTCGCTGCCGTCCATCGGCGCCGACCTGGGCGTCTCGCTCTCCTCCCTGCAATGGGTCGTCACCGGCTACGTGCTCGGGTACGGAGGGTTCCTGCTGCTCGGTGGCCGCACGGCCGACCTGCTCGGCCGTCGCCGCGTCTTCCTGATCGCGCTCGCCGTCTTCGCCGTGGTCTCGATGCTGAGTTCCCTGGCCACCAACCCCGAACTGCTCATCGCCGCGCGGTTCGTGAAGGGCATCGCCGCCGCGTTCACCGCGCCGGCCGCGCTCTCGATCATCACCACCACCTTCCACGAGGGCCCGGATCGCAACCGCGCCCTCAGTGTCTTCACCACCTGCGCCGCCAGCGGCTTCTCGATGGGCCTGATCCTCGGCGGCTTGCTGACCGAGGTCGGCTGGCGCTGGACCTTCCTGATGCCTGGCCCGGTCGCGCTGATCGTGCTGCTGTTCGCGCTCAAGCTGATCCCGAACAGCCCGCGGGACGAGAGCGCCGGCGGGTACGACGTACCGGGTGCCGTCACTGTCACGGCCGGCATGTTGTCGCTGGTCTTCGCCGTCGTCGGCGCTGAAGGGGCCGGCTGGGTCTCCTTCCGCACCATCGGGCTGTTCGTGCTCGCTGCGGTTCTGCTGGCCTCCTTCGTGCTGATCGAGCTGAAGACCAAGCACCCGCTGGTCCGGCTCGGCATCTTCAAGCAGGCCAATCTGCGCAACGCGAACCTCGCGATCATGACGGTGTTCGGGGCGTACGTGTCCTTCCAGTTCATCGGCACGCTCTACCTGCAGAACCTGCTTGGCTGGTCGTCGCTGGAGACGGCCCTCGGCTTCCTGCCGGCCGGCCTGATCGTCGCCTTCCTGTCGCCGAACGCCGGCAAGGTGGCCGACCGGATCGGTACCGAGCGGATGGTCGCGGCGGGCATGGGGCTGTTCGTCGTCGGCTACGCGCTCTTCCTGCGGATCGGGCAGTCGTCGGACTACTTCGGAACTGTGCTGCCGACGATCGTGCTGATCGGCCTGGGCTTCGCGATCACCTTCCCGGCGCTGAACATGCAGGCGACCAACGGGGTCGACGACAACGAGCAGGGGCTCGCGTCGGGTCTGTTCAACACGTCGGCGCAGGTCGGCGGGGCGATCGTGCTGGCCATCACCACCGCGGTGATCGGCAGCCAGTCGCACGGCGTCACGGCGCCGAGCGGGATGCTCTCGGCGTACAAGCCGGCGCTGGTCGTCGTCACGGGGATCACCATCCTCGGCACGCTGATCGGATTCCTCGGCCTGCGGGGGCTGGGGGCGCGGCGGGCGGCCGAGGCTGCTGAGTTGGCTGAGCTGGACGCAGTACAGAAAGAACTGGCGGATGAGGAGATGACTCCGGCCGCCTGAGTCACATATGAACAGTGCGGGTCCCGGGCTACTCCGCCGGGGCCCGCACTGCTGCGTCCGCCGGTGGTTGGGGCTGGGTGGTTGTGGCCGGTGGTTGGGGCTGATGTGGTTGTGGCCGGCCTGGGCTGGGCACTGGTGGCGGATGCGCAGTGAAGAGCCGGAGGGGCGTCTCCTGGCAGGGCGGTACCGGCTGCTCGGCCTGCTGGGTCGCGGCGGCATGGGGAAGGTCTGGCATGCCCGGGACGAGGTGCTTCACCGAGAGGTGGCGATCAAGGAGATCGTGTTGCCGCCCGAACTCTCCGATCCGGACCGCGACATGCTCCGTCGCCGGACGCTCCGCGAGGCGCGATCGGCCGCCCGCCTGAGCGACCCGAACGTCGTCGCCGTGTACGACGTGGTCGAGGAGGAGGGGCGGCCGTGGATCGTGATGGAGTTCGTCAGGTCCCGCACGCTGGCCGACACGCTGCGGCAGGACGGCCCGCTGCCGTATCAGCGGGTGGCGAGGATCGGGTTGCAGGTACTGGCCGCGCTGGAGGCGGCGCATCCGGCCGGGGTACTGCATCGCGACGTGAAGCCGAGCAATGTGCTGCTCGCCGACGATGGTCGGGTGGTGTTGACGGACTTCGGGATTGCAACGCTGGAAGGCGAAACCGCCCTTACCCAGTCGGGGGCGCTGGTTGGCTCACCGGCGTACATAGCGCCTGAGCGCGTGCAGGCAAAAGGGGCGGGACCTGAATCCGACCTGTGGTCGCTTGGGGCGACGCTCTACACGGCAGTCGAGGGGCGGCCGCCGCATGACCGGGATACTCCGCTCACCACGCTGACCGCTGCCGTGACCGAGCCACCGGACCCGCCGCGTCGAGCCGGGCCGCTGTGGCCGGCCATAGAAGGGCTGCTGCGCAAGAACCCCGCCGACCGCCTCAACGCCGCGTCAGCCCGCCGCCTACTACTGCAAGCCGCTGCTGCGCCTAGCCCTAGCGTGCCCCCACGCCCACAGCCGGTACCGGCACCAGCACCGGCCTCGGATCGCGGCCAAGGCACCCGAGTCCTCTCCGCCCTACCAGCCGTCTCGAACCCCCACCCGCCCGTCGTCCCGCCGACGCCGACCGTCCCTTCGAAGCCGACCAAACCAGCCGCCCCGCCACCTTCGCCCGAGACCCCACCTGCTGCCGACCCGCCAATTGCGGCCGAGCTGCCATCTGCGGCCGAGCTGCCATCTGCAGCCGGCCCGCCACCTGAGGTCGATCCGTTGTCCCCGGCCGACCGGCCACCTGCGGCCGCCTCGCCGTCCCCGCCGAAGTCCACGGGTGGGCGACAGGCCAGAGCGCTCGCTATCGCGGCAGCTTGTCTATTGGTGGCTGCGGCTCTCGGAGCCTGGGCCGTCTTCGGCCCAGACGGCGACAACAACCAGAGCCGGCACCCAGGCGCATCCACGACGCCTACCGCGATCCCCAGCGGCACAGCCCCGCGCAACACGCCAACCGCGTCTGCCAAGAGCAGCAAGCCCGCGACCAGCGCCCCGTCGTCATCTTCAGTTCCCTCCACCCGACCCACAACGCCTGCAACGCAGCCCCCGACTCGGCCCACAGCTCAACCGAGCGGCGCCGTGGTACCGGCCGGCTTCGAACGCCACAACGACCCGACCGGGTTCTCGGTGCTGGTACCGCGGAACTGGACCGTCAGCCGCGAAAACGGCCGCGTCTACTTCCGTGAGCCCGGCGGATCCCGCTTCCTCCTCATCGACCAGACCGACGAGCCGAAGCCCGACCCGGTCGCCGACTGGCAACAACAGGAGAAGTCCCGCCGCGCCGGCTACCCGCAGTACCGCCGAATCCGCCTGGAAGCAGTGAACTACTTCCAGAAAGCCGCCGACTGGGAATTCACCTACACAGTCAAAAGCGGCGCCCGCCAACACGTCCTGAACCGAGGCGTCATCACCAGCCCCCACCAGGCCTACGGCATCTACTGGTCCACCCCCGACTCCCGCTGGACCGCCAGCCGCCCCCTCCTACAAACAATCACCACCACCTTCCACCCAGCCCCCTAACCCACCCCACCCAGCCCGGTGATGCCACCACCCACCCATCCCCACCCACCGCGCCGGTGCCAGCATCCACCCCCACCCACCGACCCCGGCGGAGCCACCACCTGACCCTCCGATCGCCGAGCGCGGCGGTGTTGGCGCCCAGCTGCGAGCAGTCGGTGGGGTGTTGCGGGGGTGTGGGGCGGCCTTCGGGTGTCGGGTGGGTGGTGGTGTTCAGGGGGTGGGCGGGGGAGTTCGGGGCGATCCCCGATTGGTTTCGGACCTTCTGGGTGCTGGACTGGGGGTATGAGCGATCAGAGCAACCAGAGCGACTACGACCGACGGGTCCGAACCATCCTCGACCGAGTCGCCGCCGGCCACCTCACCACCGAAGAAGCCGCGACCCTGATCGCTGCCCTCCCCACCAACTCCCCATCCCCCACCAACTCCGCTTCCACCAACTCCGCTTCCACCAACTCCGCCCCCACCGACTCAGCTCCCGCGGACTCGGCGCCCGCCGGCTCTGCGGCCCCCGCCGACTCGGCTCCTGCGGGCGGGGATGACTCGCCTTCGTCGTCTGTGTGGGCCGAGGTTGTCGACACTCCTGCCTCCAACGGCTCTCCGAAGCACGCGGCCGCCGCCTCCGAGGGCGAGGGGAGCGTGGTGGACGACGCTGCCGTAGTACCGGAGGCAGCACCGGCCCCCGAGCCGACGGCCGCCACCGAGCCGACGGCCGCCACCGAGCCGACTGTCGCCACCGAGCCGACTGTCGCCGCCGAGCCGACCGTTGTCCCCGAGCCAGCGGCTGCGACCGAGCCTGCCGCTGCAGCCGAGCCGGCCTCCGAGCCGACGGCCGCCGCCGAGCCGGCTGCTGCCGTCAAGCCTGCTGCCGCCAAGCCGGCTGCTGAGCCGGTGACTGCGCCTGCCGCAGAGCCGCTTGTTGAGAAGGAGGCGTTGCACAGTGATCTGGTGGTGCCGTCCGGGGTGCGGCGGGTGACGATCCGGGCGATCGGGCGGCGGGTGCGGTTGATCGGGGAGCCTGCGGTGACTGGGGTTGCTGTGGATGGGCCGCATGTGATCAAGCGCGACGGCGACACGCTGGCGATCAACAGCGAAGGCGACATGGGGGTCTCGATCGACGGTCTGAGCATGCTGCGGAACCCCACGGACCTCAAGTCGCACGTGAACGGGTTCGCCAAGGAGCTGTCCATCCGGGTGAACCCGATGCTCGAGGTGGAGATCGAGGTGACCGGCGGCAGCGTCACCGCCGAACGCCTCCCCGGCCTGTCCCGCGTCCGCGTCACCGCCGGTACTGCGAAGGTCACCGACGTCGACGGCCCGATCGACCTGCTCGTCCAGGCCGGTACCGCCACCCTCGACGCCCAGATCACCAAGGGCCGCTCCCGCGTCCGCGTCGAGTCCGGCTCCGCCAACGTCACCCTCCGCCGAGGCTCCGACGTCCGCGTCCACACCGAAGCCCAACTGGGCCGAGTCTCCTGGACCGGCGCAGTCTCCGGCCAGTCCAAGGACGTAGAAATAGGCCGAGGCCGAGCCGCCCTCGACGTAGAGGTCTTGGTCGGCAGCGCCCAAATCACCTCCGACTGACCTCCGGAATCGTCCGAAGGGTTCGAAGGGGCGAGAAGAAAAGCCAGGCTGAGCCGAGCAAGGTGGCCAGCCCGGCTAGTACCAACGTGGGACGGAGGCCGATGGCGGTGGCGGTCAGGCCGCCGAGGAGGCTGCCTATGGGGGCTGCGCCCCAGCTGACGAAGGACATGGTGGCGCTTACCCGGCCTTGGAGGTCGGGTGGGCAGAAGCGTTGGCGGGCGCTGATGGCGACGATGTAGCTGACGATGATGCCGATGGCCGCCAGGAGAGTGCCTAGGACGTACCAGGCCAGGCCCCAGCCGGGAGTGGTCAGCGCCTGCAGGGTGAAGGCGACCCCGATCGCTACTGACCCGAGCACCAGCGCCCGGGCGTCGCCGATTCGAGTGCTGAGGCGTTCGGTGAACCAGGAGGCGGCCAGGGCGCCTAGTAGGCCGGTCATGCTGAGTACGCCGATCAGGCTGGGCGACAGGTGGATCTCCCTGACCAGGAACACGATCATCACCGCGCCGTTGGCCGCCTGGAACAGCATCGTGGTGGTCTGGTTCAAGGCGATCGGCCGCAGCAGCGGATGCGTGAACACGTACCTCAGCCCCTCACCGATCTCCCGTCGCAGGTTCGGCCGCTCGGCCGGCGTCGGGCGCGGTTCCGGCGTACGGATCGAGCGGAGCCAGATCGCGGACCATACGAAGCTGAGCGCGTCGAGCCCGAGCGTGACGGCCGCACTCAACCACTGGACGAGGAACCCGCCCGCACCCGCTCCCACCACGGCAGCGACCGAGTGGTTGGCTGCCAGCCTCGCATTGCCTGGCAGCAGTTGCTCAGGCGCGAGCAGCCGCGGCGGATAGGAGCTGTGCGCGACATCGAACAGCACCGTCAACAGCCCAGCCAGCGCCAGTACGACGTACAGCTGAGCAAGAGTCAGTACTCCGAACCAGGCGGCGATCGGAATCGACCCGAGCAGCACCGCCCGCCCGAGGTCCGCGGCGACGAGCACTGGCAAGCAGCGGACGCGGTCGACCCAGGCACCTGCGAACAGCCCAAGTACTAGCCACGCAGCCGTCTCGCTGGTGCGCAGGAGCGAGACCTGGAGCGTGGAGGCGTCCAGCGTGAGGAGAGCGAGCAGGGGAGCGGCCATCATGCCGAGGCGGCTGCCGAGCTGGCTCAGCAGGTCCGCGATCCAGAGGCGGCGGAAGTCCGGGTGGCTGAGGATGCCTGGGGTGGAGCTCATCTGGCGACGGTAGAACGCAGACTTGAGCGTTGTCGACTCAATGTCAACAAAGTTGAGCCTACTCGGCTCAAGGTTGAGACAGCGTTAAACCGCTCGAAATTTGTCGGTGAGCTCCGACAGGATGACCTGCATCACATCTGGAAGGAGCGGCTGCGATGGCTGCAATCGAGGCGACAGGCCTCGTGAAGACGTTCAAATCCCGCAAGAACACGGTCAAAGCGCTCGACGGCATCGACCTCGAGGTCCCCGAAGGCAGCGTGCTCGGCCTGCTCGGGCCGAACGGCGCGGGCAAGACGACGACCGTCCGGGTGCTCACCACGCTGATGCGGCCAGACGCGGGCAGCGCGCGCGTGCTCGGCCATGACGTGGTCAAGGACGCCGACACCGTCCGTGGCCTGGTCGGGCTCTCGGGTCAGTACGCCGCGGTCGACGAGCTGCTCACCGGCCGGGAGAACCTGTGGATGTTCGGCCGGCTGTACCGGCTGAGCAGCCAGCAGGCCAAGCAACGGGCCGAGGAACTGCTCGACATCTTCGACCTGACCGAGGCGGCCGACCGGATCCTGAAGACGTACTCCGGTGGCATGCGCCGCCGGCTCGACCTGGCCGGGTCGCTGATCGCGCATCCCAAGGTGCTGTTCCTGGACGAGCCGACGACCGGGCTCGACCCACGCAGCCGGCTCGACCTGTGGCAGATCATCCGCGACCGGGTCAGCGAAGGTGTGACGATCCTGCTGACCACGCAGTACCTGGAAGAGGCCGACGCGCTGGCCGACAGCATCGCGGTGGTCGACCACGGCTCGGTGATCGCCCGTGGCACCGCTGACGAGCTGAAGGCGAAGGTGGGCGGCGAGCGGATCGAGGTCGTCGTGCACGAGCCGGACGAGACGTACCGGGCGCTCGAGTTGCTGACCGCGGCGCTGGAGATCACCGATCCGGAGTCGACCACGCTCGACAAGCACAGCAAGCGGCTGACGATGCCGGCGCCGGGTGGTTCGGAGGCGCTGGTCGGGGTGATCCGCACGCTCGACGGCGCCGGGATCCGGATCGCCGACATCGGGCTGCGCCGGCCGACGCTGGACGACGTGTTCCTCAGCCTGACCGGGCACGCGACCGACAACCCGGACACCGCCGTGGACGAGACGGCAGGTAGTACCGGTTCCGATCCGAAGAAGGTGAAGGCATGAGCACGACCGGTACGCCGGTGAAGGTGAGCCCGATCGGACGGGCGGTGACCGACGCGGGCATCCTGGCCTGGCGCAGCCTGAAGCGGATCCCGCGGACGCCGGACATGCTGATCTACGCGACCATCCAGCCGATCATGTTCGTGCTGCTGTTCGCGTACGTCTTCGGCAACGCGATCCCGATCCCGGGCTTCCCGGGGGCGCGGGCGTATCGCGAGTTCCTGATGTCCGGGATCTTCGCCCAGACGATGGCGTTCGCGGTCGCCTCGGCCAGCGTCGGGCTGGCCGACGACATGTCGAAGGGGCTGATCGACCGGTTCCGGTCGTTGCCGATGGCGCGCTCGGGTGTGATCGCGGGCCGGGTGATCGGTGACGTCGTCTTCAACGCGTTCGTCATGCTGATCATGGTGATCTGCGGTTTCATCGTCGGCTGGCGCTGGCACAACGGGATCGGCAACGCCCTGGCGGCGTTCGCGATCCTGCTGCTGTTCGCCTTCGCCATGCTCTGGGTGGGCGCCTTGATCGGATTGTCGGTGGGCGGTCCGGAGGTCGCGGCCTCGGCCGGCCTGATCTGGCTGTTCCCGCTGACGTTCCTGTCGAACGCCTTCGTACCGACTCCCAACCTGCCCAGCGGCCTGCAACCGGTCGCCGAGTGGAACCCGATCTCCTCGATCGTGGCCGCCTGCCGTCACCTCTTCGGCAACCCCAGCCCGTTCGCCAGCCCCGACGGCTTCCCCGCCCAGCACCCGGTCTGGCTCTCCCTGATCTGGTGCACCGCCATCATCGCCGTCTTCGCCCCACTAGCAGTCAACAAGTACCGCCGAGCCACCGGCCACTGAACAAAACAGCACCCCCGGACCTCGCGGCCCGGGGGTGCTGAAGGCTGGGTCAGCCCTTGAAAGGGACGGCCGCGACGATCTCGACGGTGACGGGCTTGCCGTTGGGGGCTTCGTAGGTGGCCTTTTCGCCCTTCTTCTTGCCCAGGATCGCCGAGCCGAGCGGCGACTGCGGCGAGTAGACGTCGATGTCCACCGAAGAGTCCAGCGCGAGCAGTTCGCGGGAGCCGAGCAGGAACGTCTCGACGTCGTCGTCACCGGCGAACTTGATCGAGACCTTCATCCCGGGCTCCACCTTGCCGCCGGCCTTCGGGGTCTCGCCGACCCGGGCGCGGCGCAGCATGTCCTCGAGCTGCCGGATCCGGGCCTCCATCTTGCCCTGCTCGTCCTTGGCCGCGTGGTAGCCGCCGTTCTCCTTCAGGTCGCCCTCGTCGCGGGCGTCGCTGATCCGCTGGGTGATCTCGGTCCGGCCGGGGCCCTTCAGCTCCTCCAGCTCGGCCTTCAACTGGTCGTAACCATCCTGTGTCAGCCAGACAACGCTGTCCTCGTCGATCTTCTGCGTCATGGCTGCTCCTTTGTCGATGGGATGGGGTGAGAAAAAGGCTGAGGCCGCCGTCGTCGACGGCGACCAATCCACTGAGCGTAGCAAGACAGCGCTCAGAACCCCACAGTTCTTCGCCTTCTCAAACAGTTGGCAACCGCTTACCGTGTTCACCGAGGCAATCGTTTACCCCGCCTCGGAAGCGGGTAGGCGGATTTAGTTCGGCCGGTGTGCGTCAGCGGTCGTGCAACCGACCAGTACGACGGCCGTCGCGGCCCGCTGCGTCGTCAGTGTGGCGTCGATGGTCTGTTGCCGGGCAGAGTCCGGCGCGACCGTCACGGTCAGCTCGCCGACGATGGAGAAATCGGCCGCTTTCGCCTGCAACCGGCACTGCGCCTCGACCGATTTGCTCCGGTCGACCTGGAACGTCGCGGTCGCCGTGGTCGCCGACTCGATCTTGAAGCCGATCATCCGCGACGAGACCGGCGGGTTCGACGCGATGAACGCGGCCCACGCCAGCCACACCAGACCGGCCAGCGCCAGCACGCCGACCCCGGCGACGATCAGCACCCGGCGGCTGCGCCCGGTCCGGCCGTACCGGGCGTCCAGTACGGCCTTCGTGCCGGGGTCAGTACCGGGGTCAGTACCAGGGCCCGTACCAGTGCCCGTACTGCTGCCCGCACCGGCGTTCGGGCCGGCGCTGGTACCGGCGGTCCGGACGTCTGGGTGTGGGTCGGTCACTGGTTCTCCTCGGGCTTGGAGGACCATTGTGTCTTGTGACTGAAGATCTTCGCCTACTGCATGTCCACGCACACCCCGACGACGAGTCCAGCAAGGGCGCCGCATCGACCGCCAAGTACGTCGCCGAGGGCGTCGACGTGATGGTGGCCACCTGTACCGGCGGGGAGCGCGGCTCGATCCTCAACCCCAAGATGGATCGGCCCGAAGTACTGGCGAACATCACCGAGATCCGCCGCCAGGAGATGGACGCGGCCCGCGAGATCCTCGGCATCCGGCAGGAGTGGCTGGGCTGGGTCGACTCGGGCTTCCCCGAGGGCGACCCGCTGCCGCCGCTGCCGGAGGGCTGCTTCGCTTCGCTCAAGGTCGAGGACGCCGCGGCGCCGCTGGTGAAGCTGATCCGCGAGTTCCGTCCGCAGGTCGTCACGACGTACGACGAGAACGGCGGCTATCCGCACCCCGACCACGTGATGTGCCACCAGATCACCGTCGCGGCGTTCGAGGCGGCCGGCGACCCGGACGCGTACCCGGAGCTCGGTACGCCGTACCAGCCGCTGAAGCTCTACTACCACCACACCTTCCACCGCGAGCGGATGAAGGCGCTGCACGACGCGATGGTCGCCCGCGGCCTGGAGTCGCCGTACGCCGATCGGCTGAAGGACTGGAAGCCGGACCCGGAGAACGAGAAGCGGATCACCACCCGGGTCGAGTGCGCCGAGTACTTCGAGGTCCGCGACCGCGCCCTGCTCGCGCACGCGACCCAGATCGACCCCGACGGCGGCTGGTTCACCGTACCGTTGGAGGTGCACCAGCAGGCCTGGCCGACCGAGGACTACGAGTTGGCTCGCAGCCTGGTGGACTCCGAACTGCCTGAGGACGACCTCTTCGCGGGGTTGCGCTGAGGGCGGGGACAGCCGGTGAGAGACTACAGAGGTGACAGCGATGACCCGACTTCTGACCATCAGCCCGCCGATGACCGAGATCGATCCGAACTCGGTCAAGCCCGGCTGGGTCGCGCTGCTGATCGTCCTGGTGCTTGGTGGCGCCACCGTCCTGCTGTGGCGCAACATGGGCAAGCAGCTGAAGCGGATCGACTTCGACCCGGACGCGGGTGCGCGCGACCGAGCACCGTCCGACGTCCCGCCGACCACGGGCAGCTCAGCGGCCCCGGCTGGCGCTGCCGGGCCGCCGGCGGCGACGACGACTGCTGCCGAGACGCCGGATAAGTAGGCGAGCCGCAGCCGGTCGGTGACGCGCGGTAAGGGGCTTCCCGGGTAGATGCCTCTGGCAACGGGTTGGCTCTTTCGCGGGCTCGTGGCGGGCGCCGCGATCGCCGAAAGTCACGGCTGAACAACCGTTTGAACCCGGCTGGTCACGAGATGGTGTCATGCGGGGACTCTGTTAGATAGCTCACCTATAGTGTGCGCGTGTCCATCCATGGTGCCGAGGGCGGGAACGCTCCGTGACGACGACCCGCGCCACCCGCGTCGCCCGGCATCGCATGCCCGGCCGCCTGGTCGCGGGGGGCGCCAGTGCGGTCGCGGTAGCGGCGGTGGCGATGGTGATCGCCCTGTACGCCGCCGGCAGCGAACCGAAAACCGCCGATGACGGGCTCGGCGGCCCAGGCCTGCTGGTCGAGTGGCTGCTGCCGTTCTTCCGGTTGCTCGCCACGATGGCGACCGTCGGCTGCGCCGGTGCGCTGCTGGCAGCGGTCGTGTTGCTGCGTACCGATGGCGGCCCGCTCGGACTGCAAGGCCGGCGGGCGATCCGCGACGCCAGCAACTCCGCAATCATCTGGGCGGTCAGCTCCTTCGCCGGCGCGATCCTCACCGCGGCGATCCTGCTGGCCACCCCGGTCAGCCTGCTGCGCCTCCGGCTGGACGACGCGCTCGCCGTCCCCGAGGTGAAGTCGCTGCTGATCACCGGCATCCTCGTCGTCGCCCTGGCCATCGGCATCCGCCGCGCCGAGACGTCTGCGGGCGCTGGACTCGGCGTACTGGTCGCGATCGCCGCCCTGGTCCCGCCGGCCCTGACCGCCTTCCCACGCAACGAGTCGTACGTCGTCCTCGCAGGCGCGGCCCTGGTCATCCACGTGATCGCCGCAACCAGCTGGGTAGGCGGCCTCGCGGGCCTGGTCCGCTACGGCCGAGCCAGCCGCAACGGTCTTCCCCTCGTCCTGGAACGCTTCAGCCAGGTAGCCCTGCTGTCCTCGATCGCCGTCCTGCTCAGCGGCCTGATCAGCGCCGCCGCCCGCCTGGCAGCCAAAGGCGGCGGCTACGGCAAAGCCCTGGATGTCCTCACCTCAGACCCCTACGGCGCCCTACTCCTAGCCAAAACCATCGCCTTCATCATCCTCATCATCGGCGGCTGGCTACACCGCCGCCACACAATCGGCGACATAGATGCCACCGGCAGCCGTTTCTGGCAACTGGTAGCCGGCGAACTCTTCATCATGGCCGTAGCCATAGGCCTCTCCATAGCCCTAGCCCAGACCATCTAGGGCCTGGGTCAGAGTGCGCCGAGGTCGATCTCCATCTGGAACGGCAAGGAGGTCTTGATGACGCCGGTGCAGATGTCACCGTCGCGGTAGACGCCACTCGCCGGGTCCAGCACGTAGGTGTAGACCACCGGTACGCCGGTGGCGGCCTGCTCGACACGCCAGTAGAAGGCGATGCCTGCTTTCGCGTACTGGTCTGGCTTGACGACCCTGTCGGTGGTCTCCGAGCCGGGTGATACGACCTCGACAACGAGCAGCACGCGGTCGGGCCTCATCGGCACCAGGTCGATGCTGTCTGCTCGATAGACCACTACATCCGGCCGGCGGTTGGTCAGCGGGATGTCCTGCAACCGAACGTCGAAGTCCGTATCGGCGTTCCAGTCCGGACCTGCCGCGAGTTCCAGCCCGTTGGCCAGGAAGCGACCCAAGCGGTTATGCCGTGCGGAAGCGCTCGGGGTCACTACGACCATCCCATCCACGATCTCGATGCCGGCGCATTGCTCGGCGGACCAGGAGTCGTACTGTTCCGCCGTGATCTGGCTGTGCATCCACGCCGGAGCGACCATATCTGCAGTCACGATGTACCTCCCCTGGTTCAGCGATGGGCCGGTAGTACTGCAGTCAGGATAGCCGGGCGGACTGCCTAGTGTGGGGGTATGTCCTCCAATGAGCTCGGTAAGTCGACTTCGCCGTACCTGCGTCAGCATGCGGATAACCCGGTGCATTGGCGGGAGTGGTCCGAGGCGGTTTTTGTGGAGGCTCGGGAGCGGGATGTGCCCGTGTTTTTGTCGGTGGGGTATTCGGCTTGTCACTGGTGTCATGTGATGGCGCACGAGTCGTTCGAGGACGAGGTGACGGCTGCTTATCTGAACGAGAACTTCGTTTGTGTGAAGGTGGATCGGGAAGAGCGGCCGGATGTGGATGCGATCTACATGCAGGCGACTGTCGCGATGACCGGGCAGGGTGGGTGGCCGATGTCGGTGTTTCTGACGCCGGGGGCCGAGCCGTTCTTCTGTGGGACGTACTTCCCGAGTGAGCCGCGGCATGGGATGGCGACGTTCCGGCAGGTGCTGGAGTCGTTGGTCAACGCGTGGCAGACCAAGCGGGAGGACATCGACAAGGTTGGGCGGTCGGTGGTCGAGCAGCTTGGGGCTCGTGGGGCGGTGGCTGAGGGAGCCATGGACGAGGCGACGCTGGAGCGTGCCGTCGCGTTGCTCAAGGTGGACTTCGATCCGGTCGACGCCGGGTTCGGGCGGGCGCCGAAGTTCCCGCCGTCGATGGTGCTCGACTTCCTGCTGCGGAACCATCGGCGGACCGGTTCCACGGAGGCGCTGGAGATGGTCGCGCGGACGTGTGAGCGGATGGCGCGGGGTGGGATGTACGACCAGCTGGCCGGTGGGTTCGCGCGGTACAGCGTCGACGGGCAGTGGGTCATCCCGCACTTCGAGAAGATGCTCTACGACAACGCGCTGCTGCTGGACGTCTACACCCAATGGTGGGCGATCACGGAGGAGCCGCTCGCGCGACGGATCGCTCTCGAGACGGCCGGCTTCCTGCTCGCCGAGCTGCGTACGCCGGAGGGTGGGTTCGCCTCGGCGCTCGACGCTGACACAGAGGGGGAGGAGGGCCGGTACTACGTATGGTCGCCCGCCGAGCTGCATGAGTTGCTCGGCGAGGACGCGGACTGGGTGATAGAGCTCTGCGATGTCACGGGCACCTTTGAGCAGGGGACGTCTGTGCTGCAACTCCGCCGCGACCCGGACGATCTGGGTCGGTGGCAGAAGGTCCAGGCGGTACTACGGGAGGCGCGGCGCGGTCGGACGTATCCCGGCCGCGACGACAAGGTGGTGGCGGCATGGAACGGGTTGGCGATCACTGGGCTTGCGCGGGCGGGCGTCGTACTGGCGAAGCCGGAGTATGTCGAGGCGGCTGTCGCTGCGGCTGAATTGGTCCGGGACGTGCATCTGGATGAGGCTGGAATCCTGCATCGGACGTCGCGTGATGGTGTGGTTGGGTCGGCTCACGGGGTGCTGGAAGACTATGCCACCTATGCGCACGCGTGTCTGACGCTGCTCGGCGTGACGGGTGATCCCGAGTGGCTGGTGGTCGCGCAAACCCTGCTGGACCGGGTGCTTGAGCAGTTTGTTGCCGACGGCATCTTCTACGACACGGCCGCTGATGCGGAGACGTTGGTCTGGCGCCCGCAGGACGCCACCGACAACGCCAGCCCGTCCGGAGTCTCCCTCGCAGCCGAGGCCTTCACCACACTCGCCTCCGTGACCGGATCGGCCCGCTACGAGGCTGCCGCCCGGCAAGCACTCCAGATGTCCGCAGCGATCGCGGCGAGGGCGCCCCGCTTCGCTGGGCGAGCTCTGGCGGTAGCAGAAACCATCGCATCAGGCCCGCTGGAGATCGCCATCGTCGGTGAGTCCACCGAACTTCTGAGCGTCGCGGTGAAGGAGTCTCCGTGGGGGACTGCTGTGGCTAGTGGTCTGCCTGGGAGCGGGGTTCCGTTGCTTGAAGGGCGTGGGCTGGTTGGGGGGAAGGCGGCCGCGTTCGTGTGTCAGCGGTTTACCTGCAAGCTGCCGGTTGTGTTGCCGGAAGACCTTCGGCGTGAGTTGAACGCCACAGTGTGACCCCTTGCAGAAGTGCGGGTTTTCCCTGTCATTTCGGCAGAATCGCTTGACTCCTGCTCCGGCGGAGGACAGAGTCCTCCCTCAGTCGGATGTAACAGAACTCGCATGTACTGACACGCAGTGTCACAACTAGGCAGTGGCACTGCTGCGCCAGACATCCGGCCCGCCCAAATGAATTGGTCGTTGCGCCCAAACAGCGACCACACCGTGAGGAGATGTTGTCTTGAAACGACTGACATCAGCAGGGGCGGTGGTCATCGTCGCAGCCGCGGGGCTGGCGATGTCGCCCGCAGGAGCCGCCAACCGGACGGCCCCGCTTCCGGCATCCGGCTTCAACCAGCCGGCCGCTGTCCAGGCAGAGTCGGCGCTGACCGCGCAGACCGCCACCGCCCTCGGACTGGCCGGCGGTGAGGTGCTCAAGGTTCGCGACGTCGTCAAGGACGCCGACGGCAGCGAGTACGTCCGCTACGACCGGACCTTCAACGGACTCAAGGTCGTCGGTGGCGACCTGATCGTGAAGCGCGACGGCTCCACGATCAGCAACGTCACCTACAACCGTGGCGCCAAGGCCGTCGGAGTCAGCTCGACCAAGCCGACGCTGTCCCAGGCCGCCGCCCTGGCCAAGGGTTCGAAGTCAGCCGACTTCAAGGCCACCAGCAACAAGGGGACGCTGGTCGTCTTCGTCACGCCGACCAAGCCGGTGCTGGCCTACGAGGTCGTCACCAGCGGGGTCAAGGCCGACCAGACGCCGTCGGTCCTGCACTCCTTCATCGACGCCAGGACCGGCGCGGTGCTGGACCAGGACGACGAGATCAAGACCGGTACCGGAAACTCGATGTACTCCGGCACCGTCACCATCGGCACGTCGGGCAGCTACTCGATGACCGACACCAGCCGTGGCGGCAACTGGACCACGGACCTCAACGGTGCGACCTCGGGCAACGGCACCACCTTCACCGACCCCGACGACACCTGGGGCAGCGGCACCACCGCGAACCGCCAGACCGCCGGCGTCGACGCCCACTACGGTGCGCAGCTGACCTGGGACTACTACAAGAACGTCTACGGCCGCAACGGCATCTTCAACAACGGCCAAGGTTCGCGCTCCCGGGTGCACTACGGCAACGCGTACGTGAACGCGTTCTGGGACGGCACCCAGATGACGTACGGCGACGGCTCCGGCAACTCCCGTCCGCTGACCTCGATCGACGTGGCCGGCCACGAGATGAGCCACGGTGTCACCGAGGCGAGCGCCAACCTGAACTACTCCGGCGACGCGGGCGGCCTGAATGAGGCCACCTCCGACATCTTCGGCACCGCTGTCGAGTTCTACGCCAACAACGCCTCCGACGTCGGTGACTACCTCATCGGCGAGAAGATCAACATCAACGGCAACGGCACCCCGCTGCGCTACATGGACAAGCCGTCGAAGGACGGTGCCAGCAAGGACTGCTGGACGACCAGCACCGGCGGTCTGGACCCGCACTACTCCTCCGGCCCGCTGAACCACTGGTTCTACCTGGCCTCCGAGGGCTCCGGCGCCAAGACGATCAACGGCGTCTCCTACAACAGCACCACCTGCGACGGCGGGACCGTCACCGGTGTCACCCGCGAGGTGGCGGCCAAGGTCTGGTACCAGACCCTGACCACCAAGCTGACCTCGGGCAGCACCTACAAGGACGCTCGTGAAGGCGCGATCTCCGTCGCCAAGGCCCTGTACGGCGCCAACTCGTCCCAGTGCCTCGGCATCCAGGCCGCGTTCAACGGCATCACGGTCCCGGCCGGTGCCGAGACCTGTGGCGCGGTCATCCCGCCGACCGGTTCCGAGCGCCTCGTGAACGGCGGCTTCGAGTCCGGCACCGCAAGCTGGACCGGTACCTCCGGTGTGATCGTCAACGGTGGCGCCAAGCCGGCTCACGGCGGTACCTGGAAGGCCGTTCTCGGCAACAAGGGCACCACCTCGACCGCGAACCTCGGCCAGTCGGTCGCCATTCCGGCCGGCAACTCCTCGGCGCAGCTGTCGCTGTGGCTCCGGATCGACACCAACGAGACCACCACCTCGACGGTGTACGACAAGCTCCAGGTGCAGATCGTGGACGGCTCGACCACCACGACGCTGGCCACGTACTCGAACCTGAACAAGAACACGACGTACACGCAGAAGACCTTCAACGTCGGCGCCTACTCCGGCAAGACGGTCACCGTGAAGTTCCTCGAGAA
Organism: Kribbella sp. NPDC051620; assembly: GCF_044453825.1. Lineage (NCBI taxonomy): Bacteria > Bacillati > Actinomycetota > Actinomycetes > Propionibacteriales > Kribbellaceae > Kribbella > Kribbella sp. NPDC051620. The sequence goes on along the minus strand of NZ_JBITDB010000006.1, from coordinate 609,533 downwards.
CGAGGACTCGTCGCTGCAGACCAGCTTCGTCGTCGACGACGTGTCGCTGATCGGCTAGTCACCATTCCGCCTGGCCTGCCAGGAAGCACGTGTACCAAGCGAACGCGCTGCGCCCATTCAGCGACGAAACCGTGAGGAGTGCTGTTGTGAAGAGAATGACATCTGTAGGGGCGGTCGCCGTGCTGGCGGCCGCGGGCCTGGCCATCGCGCCGGCCGGCGCGTCTGTCCGCTCCGCCCCGTTGCCAGCTTCCGGCTTCGACCAGCCGGCCGCCGTCCAGTCCGAGCAGACGCTGTCCGCGAAGACCGCGGCCGCGCTCGGGCTGGGCAAGGGTGAGGTTCTTCAGGTCAAAGATGTGGTGAAAGATGCCGACGGCACCGAGTTCGTCCGGTACGAGCGGACGTTCAACGGCCTGAAGGTGGCCGGCGGCGACATGATCGTGAAGCGCGACGGTGGCGGCGCGATCAGCAGCGTCACCTACAACCGCAACGCGACCGGGGTCGGCGTCAAGTCGACCAAGCCGCTGCTGACCCGTTCGGCGGCGCTGGCCAAGGGTGCGAAGGCGGCCGGCTTCAAGGCCACCGGCAACCAGGGCACCCTGGTCGTCTACGTGACTCCGGCCAAGCCGGTGCTGGCCTACGAGGTCATCACCACCGGGGTCAAGGCCGACCAGACCCCGTCGGTCCTGCACTCCTTCATCGACGCCGGCACCGGTGCGTTGCTGGCCTCCGACGACGAGGTCAAGACCGGCACCGGAAAGTCCATGTACGCCGGCACCGTGACGATCGGTACGTCGGGCAGCGCGCCCAACTTCGTCATGAAGGACACCTCCCGTGGCGGCAACTACACCACGGACCTGAACGGTGGCTCGTCCGGCGCCGGTACCACCTTCACCGACGCGGACAACATCTGGGGCACCGGTGCCGCCTCGAACCGGCAGACCGCCGGGGTCGACGCGCACTACGGCTCCCAGTTGACCTGGGACTACTACAAGAACGTCCACGGCCGCAACGGCATCTTCAACAACGGCCAGGGCGCTCGCTCGCGGGTGCACTACGGAAACTCGTACGTGAACGCGTTCTGGGACGGCACCCAGATGACGTATGGCGACGGTTCGGGCAACACCCACCCGCTGACCGCCATCGACGTCGCGGGTCACGAGATGAGCCACGGCGTCACCGAGGCGACCGCCAACCTGAACTACTCGGGCGACGCGGGCGGCCTGAACGAGGCGACCAGCGACATTTTCGGCACCATGGTGGAGTTCTACGCCAACAACGCCAGCGACGTCGGTGACTACCTCATCGGCGAGAAGATCAACATCAACGGCAATGGCACCCCGCTGCGCTACATGGACAAGCCGTCGAAGGACGGTCGCAGCAAGGACTGCTGGACGACCAGCACCGGCGGTCTGGACCCGCACTACTCCTCCGGCCCGCTGAACCACTGGTTCTACCTGGCCTCCGAGGGCACCGGCTCCAAGACCATCAACGGTGTCAGCTACAACAGCACCGCCTGCAACGGCACCACGTTCGCCGGCGTCGGCCGCGACGTGGCCGCCAAGGTCTGGTACCGCACGCTGAGCACCAAGCTCAGCTCGGGCTCGACCTACAAGGATGCCCGCAACGGCGCGATCACCTCCGCCAAAGAGCTGTACGGCGCTGGTTCCGTGCAGTGCAAGGGCATTCAGGCCGCGTTCAGCGGCATCTCGGTACCGGCAGGCTCAGCCGCCTGCTAACACCTGGTCCCCGGTGCGGGTCTCATCAGGATCCGCACCGGGGTCCTCCTTTGTGAGGCAAAGGAGTATCCGCCCATGCTCAAGTCCCCCCTGAAACCAAGCCTGTACGGCGTACTCGGTGTCGCTCTCGTCGCCACGGCGATCCTCGTCCCGGGATCTGCCGCCAACGCCGTCGACTCACCCGACATCTCGGTCACCAACACCAAGGCGCACCTGGACCAGCTCCAGTCGATCGCCACCGCCAACAGCGGCAACCGCTACACCGGCCGCCCCGGCTACCTCGCCTCGGCCAACTGGGTGAAGTCGAAGCTCGACGCGGCCGGCTACACCACTACGCTGCAGTCGTTCTCGACGTCTGCCGGTACGTCGTACAACGTGATCGCCGAGTGGCCGCAAGGCGACGCGAGCCATGTCGTGATGACCGGCTCGCATCTGGACAGCGTCAGCGCCGGACCGGGCATCAACGACAACGGCAGCGGCAGCGCGGGTGTCCTGGAGACCGCACTGGCGTACGCCGCGAGCGGCCAGGTGCCCAAGAACCGTCTGCGTTTCGGCTTCTGGGGAGCTGAGGAGCTCGGCCTGCTCGGGTCGAAGTACTACGTCAACAACCTGCCCTCGGCCGAGCGGGCCAAGATCGAGCTGTACCTGAACTTCGACATGATCGCCTCGCCGAACCCGGGCTACTTCATCTACGACGACAACCCGGCCGGCAACGGAGCGCGCGACGATCTGAAGAGCTACTTCACCAGCAAGAGCATCCAGACCGAGTACATCGACGTGCAGGGCCGGTCCGACCACGCGGCGTTCCGGTCGCTCGGCATCCCGACCGCCGGGACGTTCTCCGGCGCCGAGGACATCAAGACCTCGGCCCAGGCGACCAAGTGGGGCGGTACGGCGAACGCCGCGTTCGACGCCTGCTACCACCGCTCCTGCGACACCATCAACAACCTCAACCTGACGTCGCTGGACCGGCAGATCGACGCCATCGGCCACATGGTCTGGAACTACGCGCAGAAGGACTACGGCCCGGTCACTCCGCCGACCGGCCCGAACCTGATCCAGAACCCGGGCTTCGAGGCGGGCGCGGTGAACTGGACCGGCACCAGCGGAGTCGTCACCAACAGCAGCAGCAAGCCCGCGCACGCCGGCACCTACAAGGCCTGGCTGCAGGGCAACGGCAGCACCAGCAGCGAAAACCTCGGCCAGTCGGTGGCGATTCCGTCGACCGCGACCGCGGCGGCGCTGTCCTTGTGGATCCGGATCGACACCGCCGAGACGACCACCTCGACCGTGTACGACACGGTGAAGGTGCAGGTGGTCGACGGGTCGACGACGACCACGCTGGCGACGTACTCGAACCTGAACAAGAACACCACGTACACGCAGAAGACGTTCAACGTCCTTGCCTACAAGGGCAAAACGATCACCGTCAAGTTCCTCGGCCAGGAGGACTCGTCGCTGCAGACGAGCTTCGTGGTCGACGACGTGGCGCTGGCAGCCGGCTGATCAGACCGCCTTGCACAGGTTGCCGGGTTTGGTGGCTTCGGTGAGCAGCGTGCCCACCGGAGCCACCAACGGCTTCAGCTTCGGGTCGTCCAGCCGGGCCAGGCCGCCGCTCGAGGAGACCGCGATGATCATGTCGTCCGGGTGCCGGACGGTCGGCTTGGTGATGCCGACCGACGCCCAGTCGACCTGCTTGGCCGCGTCGGTGAGGGTGTTGAGGAAGCCGGATTCCAGCTTGCACTTGCCGGACTTGCCCGTCGAGCTGTAGCTCGCGATGCCGTCGGCGCCGACCACCACCTGATCGTTGAACCCGGCGAACCCGCCGGTCCGGCTGACGGTCAGCGGAAGTCCGGTGCCGGTGGTGGTGCCGGTACTCGGCGACGGCAGGCTGGCGATCGGCGTGCTCGGGTTGCTGGTGGCGGACGGCGTACCGCCCGCGCCGGAGTCATCACCGCATCCGGCCAGAACCAGACCGGCGGCGGCTGCCAGTAGTACGAACCGAATGTTTCTCATCCCCCATGCATACCCAACTTCGGGGTGACGGCAGACTTCGTGCATGGGCTGGTACACGAATGTCATCCGCTCGTTAGGGCATCGGCCGTGGTTCGCGGTGGCCGGCCGCAATTTGGTACCAATAGACCGCTGGCTGCAACGAAAGACGAACGGCCGGATCACCATCCTCGGCCGATCCGCGTTGCCTACTTTGCTTCTGACGACGCGCGGCCGGAAGTCGGGACTGCCCCGGACCGTCCCGCTGATCTACGCGCCGGACGGCGACGGCTTCGTCGTCACCGCGTCGAACTGGGGGCAGGAGCACCACCCGGCCTGGTCCGCCAACCTGCTCGCCTCCAGCGAGGCGATCATCTCGCTGGAAGGCGGCCGGGACATCCCGGTCCGCGCCGTCCTCGCGGAAGGAGCGGAACGGGACCGGGTCTGGCCACTCGTCACCAAGGTCTGGCCGGCCTACGACACCTACGTCGAACGCAGCGGCCGGGCGATCCGCGTCTTCGTGCTGACCCCTAGCTGATGGTGGATACGAGGTTGACCAAGGTACGGGTCAGTCGGACCCGTTCCTCGAAGAGCTCGATCCCGCACGCCGCAGTCTTGCCGAGTTGCTCGAGCGGCAGCGCGGTGAAGGTCGCGCGGACCATCAGCGAGCCGAGATAGCCGTACAGGACCTCTTCCTCCGACACCGTCATCCCCTCCGCGGCCACTCCCTCCATGAACGCCGCGAGGATGACCGTGTGAATGGCCGGCAACTCCTCCGGCGCGAGCTCGCCGGCGTGCGCGAGGCCGATCAGGAGCTGGCCGAGATCGAAGCCGATCGCCTGCGGGCAGTCGAAACCCCAGTCGATCACGACGAACTCGTCCTGCTTGTCCTTCGGCACCAGCAGGTTCTGCGGGCTCGCGTCCCCGTGCTGGTATGTCTGCGGCAGCGTGTCCAGCCGATCCAGTACTCCGGGCAGCCGGTTCGCCAGGTCGAGCAGATCGTCCCGGAGCCCGTGGTCACCCGTCGAGCAGACCGCCTGGGCCAGCAGCGGGTGCTGCCAGGTCTGGTCGTCGGCAAGCAACGGGATCGCGCCGTTCAGCACGCGGCCGTCCGTGTAGTACCGGAGTCCGATTCCCGGGACGTGCACGTTGCCGCGGGGGAACAGCGGCTCGACCAGGTGTGCCTGCCGCCGGGCCGAAAGCCGGCCGAGCAGGTTCGCGGCGCGCTCGAAACGGCCGAGCTGCCAGCAGTCGGGTGCCTGCTCGATGTCTTCCATCCACAGGGTCGCGCGATCGTCGTCGTACTCGCTGATCCGGTACATGACCGGCAGCCGCAGCCCGTCCGGGAGCAGGGTCGCGATGGGGCTCCGGTGGACCATCATCTCGAGCTGCCAGGGGATGTTCTGGATGAACGTTTCCCGGAACTGCTCCGGGACCAGGTGCATCATCGGCCAGTGCCGCACAGACGCGAGCTTCTTGACGAAGACGGACCACTCGACGGTCTCGCCGGAGTGCAGCTCGGCGGTGCCCAGGACGCGCAGCAGGGCCTCGGTGGTCGGCGTACCGATCTCGTAGTCGACCGGCTCGACCCGGGCTGAGGTCGGTACGGCGCCGGGCAGGCCGGTGATCTTGCTGACCAGGCAGGCCAGCGCGCGCTCGTCGGGCGCGTCCCGGCCGAGCTCGGCCAGTCCGTCGCTGACGGTGGTGGTGTTCATGGGTCCCCCCGGCTTTCGGTAGTTCTTCGATGCTGCCGCCGAGTCTTCAGCTCACCTTAAGATCCGCCGCGCCGAAGAAGTAAAGCAGCCTTACTACCGAGATAGTAAAGTTGCCTTATGACTTCCGTCAATTGCCCCTCAAAAAATGCACTGTCGGGCCATGCTGAGGGCTACCGTGGCCTGCACATCGCCGGTCTGCTCGGGCTCGCGCTCAAGCGGCTGCGCCAGGAGATCCTGGTCGATGGCGAGCAGCAGTTCCCGGGGTTGCGGGTGTCCCACTTCCGGTTGCTGGAGTTGATCCCGGACAGCGGGGCGCGGATCACCGACCTGGCCGAGATCGCCGGGATGACCAAACAGGGGCTCGGGCAGCACGTCGACTACCTGCAGGAACGCGGGTACGCCGAATCCGAGCGAGTGGCCGGGGATCGGCGGGTCCGGCTGGTCCGGCGTACCGAGGCGGGGGACCGGGCGATGGAGTTCAGCCGGGCGTCGATCGACCGGGTCGAGCAGGAGTGGAAGCGGCGGCTCGGCGCGGAGAGGTTCGAGTCGTTCCGCGAGACGCTGGTCGAGGTCTGCGGGCCGCTCGACGAAGAGCTGGAGTGGCTCTCCAGGCCGTAGCTAGCTCCGGTACGTCGCGATGCTGACCGCGACGTAGTGGCAGATGAAGGCCGCCACCGTGCAGGCGTGGAAGATCTCGTGGAAGCCGAACCACAGGGGCGACGGGTTCGGCCGCTTGGTGCCGTAGATGACCGCGCCGATCGAGTAGAGTCCGCCGCCGATCGCCAGCAGCGTCACCACGGACGCGCCGCCGAGGTGGTAGAAGTCGCCCATCCAGAAGATCGCCACCCAGCCCAGAGCCAGGTAGATCGGGGTGTAGAGCCAGCGCGGGGCGTGCACCCAGAAGATGCGGAACAGGATGCCGATCAGCGCGCCACCCCAGGCCAGGCTGAGCAGCAGGATCCGGTCGTTGCCGCGCAGCAGCACCACGCCCAGCGGGGTGTAGGTGCCGGCGATCAGCAGGAAGATGTTGCTGTGGTCGAGCCGGCGCAGGATCGCCTCGCCGGTCGGACCCCAGTAAAAGCGGTGGTAGAGCGCGGAGATGCCGAATAGCAGCATCGAGCCGGCGGTGTAGACGGCGGCGGCCCAGCGGGCGCTGGTGCTCGGCGCTAGGCAGATCAGCACGATGCCGGCCGCGGTCGCGAGCGGGAAGGTGCCGGCGTGCAGCCAGCCGCGCAGCTTCGGCTTCAGCGGTGCGAGCCGCTCCGCCAGGCGGTGTCCGTGCTCGTGCTCGTGCTCGGGCGAGTGGACGTCGGTCGCGTTGCTGATCGCGGACTTCTCCGTCATCGCCATCCTCTCGTACGCGCGTAGTGGTGACCTACGCAACCGTAACCTACGCAACCGTAGGTTCTATCGTCCGGAAGGATGAATGTAGGCGAGATCACCGACCCGCAGCAGGTGCCCGGAGTGTCTGACGCGCAAACTCCGGCAAAAGTTCGATCACTCTACGGAACCGGAAATCTCGGCTAGCCTCAGAAGCCGGAGAGCTTTGAGGAGAGCACCTGCCCATGCGGACACCTGGCAAGGCAAAGCTGCGCGACGTCGTCTACGGGCTGTACGAGCGGCGGCTGGCGCGCTCGCTGTCACCGGACCGGATGCCCCGCCACATCGGCGTGATCATCGACGGCAACCGGCGCTGGGCCCGGGCGACCGGTGATCCGGTGTCGCGCGGTCACGAAGCGGGCGCGACCAAGATCACCGAGTTCCTGCACTGGTGCGACGAGGTCGGGGTCAAGGTCGTCACGGTCTGGATGCTGTCCACCGACAACCTGACCCGGCCGGCCGAGGAGCTCGAGCCGCTGCTGCGGATCATCGAGTCGACCGTCGAGGAGCTGACCACGATCGGCCAGTGGCGGATCCACCCGGTCGGCGCGCTCGACCTGCTGCCGGGCGCGACCGCCGAAGTGCTGAAGCACGCCGAGACCGCGACCCAGAACGTCGACGGCATGCTGGTCAACGTCGCCGTCGGGTACGGCGGCCGGCGCGAGCTGGCCGACGCGGTCCGGTCGCTGCTGCTCGAAGAGGCCGCGAAGGGCATCTCGATCGAGGAGCTGGCCGAGCGGGTCGACGTCGAGCACATCGCCGAGCACCTCTACACGAAGGGCCAGCCCGATCCGGACCTCGTCATCCGGACGTCGGGGGAGCAGCGGCTGGGTGGCTTCCTGCTCTGGCAGAGCGCGCTGAGCGAGTTCTACTTCTGCGAGGCGCTCTGGCCGGACTTCCGGCACGTCGACTTCCTGCGCGCTATTCGGAGCTATGCGCAACGAGAGCGCCGCTTCGGGACGTGAGTGCTGCGGTCTCTGGCGCACCGCGGCCGCACCGGCGGCACGTAGTACGGCGTCTGAGGTAGTAGGCGTAGGTGGCGGCGCCCAGGGCTGCGCCCCAGACGACCCAGAGCGTGCCGGGCATCGCCACGCCCCAGCTGTCGGCTGCGTGGGTGCCGGGGAGCCGGAGGTTCATCAGGCCGGCCGGGATCAGTACGACGGCGACCGTCGATGCCGGGATGATGGCGAGCAGGGGTGGGACGCGTCGGCCTGCCTTGAACCAGATCCAGCGGGGGTAGATCTCGCCCCAGCGCTGGACGAGGCCGTGGGTGAGGATGCTGCCGGCGACTCCCATCGCGGCCATGGCGAGACCCATCTCGAGCATGCCTGGCGTGTCGGCCATCATCTGGTGGAACTCGTGGGTGATGCCGAGTTCCCAGCCGAAGTACCAGGCGACCCGGGTGAGCTCGTAGGGGAGGTTGGCGACGACGGCGATCAGTACCGCCCGGCGTCCCCAGCGCAGGGCGCCCTCGGGGGTCTGCCAGGGCCTGAGTGGCCTGTCATCGCGTCCGCAGCTCGCGCAGGCGTTACTGAGCCGCCGGTGGTAGCTGACCGCCGTAGCGGCCCACAGGAGGCCGCCGACGAAGATGATCAGGATGTTCACCCGGTGCCAGTACAGGATGTCGCCGATGCCGTCCTGTGCGCCGGGCACGCCGGTGAAGGCGAAAACGAGCAGCGCGGGGGACAGGGCGAGCGTGGCCAGCGGCGTGTAGTCGGGGATGACGAGCGCCAGCAGCACAGCCATCACCACGGCGAAACCCTGCAGCACCCACCCACCGCCCTGGCCGTCGGCCGGCCGCTCTCGCCGTGTCATCAGCACGGCGACCACTGCGCCGAGCAGGCCTAGGGCAACCATCGTCGGGCCCACCACGCCGACGGGAGCGCCCTCCAGCAGGGAGGCGGTGCTGTGATCGTCGTCCACGGGTGCGAAGGGGTAGCCGGCACCGCCTGTGGCCCAGTAGATGCCCAGGGCTCCGTACGTCAGCGACCACAGTGCTGTGGCGTAACCGAGCGTGGTTTTCAGCATGCGAACAGCGTGCGGCGGCGGACGGTGGTACTGGCTCACCCTGCGGGGTGAACGGCGTCGCCCGGTAGGGGGAAACGTGTAACAAGCCGTTAACCCCGTGGCCGGGCGTGTCGGGCTGCGGCAGTTGCGCGACCCACCTACAGTCCTAAGTGACGGTCGGAGGGGAAGCCGGCTGTCCGGGAGGCCCGATCAGATGAGACGTAATTGCTCGCCGGTAGCCCCATGAGGCGCCGAACGGAGTGCCCGAGACCCACGGTCTCACCCTCACTGATTTCCGTTTCCGCGCACCTTGCGGGACGGAGGGGGTCTGCACCAGACCTCCGGGTCCGGACCCGGTCCAACACCTAACCACTGGTGGGCCGGGCGTGGTGCACGCTGCGGTCCGAGAGGACGTGCGACATGGCTGCCACCCACGCCAAGGCGTCAAACCCCTCATCCACGCCGGACCAGCGCACTTTCGTGCTGGACACCTCCGTGCTTCTCTCCGACCCGCACGCGATGCTGCGGTTCGACGAGCACGAGGTGGTCATCCCGGTTGTCGTCGTCACCGAACTGGAGGCAAAACGGCATCACCCTGAGCTCGGCTACTTCGCTCGCACCGCGTTGCGCTTGATGGACGAGCTCCGGATCCAGCACGGACGATTGGACGCCCCCCTGCCAGTGGGGGAGAAGGGTGGAATGCTCCGGGTCGAGCTGAATCACACCGATCCCGAGAGCCTGCCGGCCGGTTTCCGGCTCGGCGACAACGACAGCCGGATCCTCGCGGTGGCCTGCAACTTCCAGGCCGAGGGCCGCGACGTCACGCTGGTCTCCAAGGACCTGCCGATGCGGGTCAAGGCCTCGGCCTGCGGCCTGGACGCGGAGGAGTACCGCGCCGAGCTGACGCTGGAGTCCGGCTGGACCGGGATGGACGAGATCGAGGTGCCGACCAGCGACGTCGACTCGCTGTACGAGGACGGCGTACTGGACATCCCGGAGGGGCGGGACTTCCCCACCCACACGGGACTGGTGCTGCTGTCGGAGCGGGGCAGCGCGCTGGGCCGGGTGATGCCGGACAAGCGGATCCGGCTGGTCCGCGGCGACCGGGAGGCCTTCGGGCTCCGGGGCCGCTCGGCCGAGCAGCGGGTCGCACTGGATCTGCTGCTGGACCCGGATGTCGGGATCATCTCGCTCGGCGGCCGCGCTGGTACCGGCAAGTCGGCACTGGCCCTGTGCGCCGGGCTCGAAGCGGTGATGGAGCGGCGGCAGCACAAGAAGGTCGTCGTCTTCCGGCCGCTGTTCGCGGTCGGCGGCCAGGAGCTCGGCTACCTGCCCGGTTCGGAGTCGGAGAAGATGGCGCCCTGGGCGCAGGCGGTGCACGACACGCTGGGCGCGCTGACCAGTCCGGACGTGATCGACGAGGTGATGGACCGCGGCATGCTCGAAGTGATGCCGCTGACCCACATCCGCGGCCGGTCGCTGCACGATGCGTTCGTGATCGTCGACGAGGCCCAGTCGCTGGAGCGCAACGTGCTGCTTACGGTGCTGTCCCGGATCGGCGCGAACTCGCGGGTGGTGCTCACCCACGACGTCGCCCAGCGCGACAACCTGCGGGTCGGCCGGCACGACGGCGTGGTGGCGGTGGTGGAGAAGCTGAAGGGTCACCCACTCTTCGCGCACGTGACGCTGACCCGGTCGGAGCGCTCGCCGATCGCGGCGCTGGTCACCGAGATGCTGGAGGACGTCCAGCTGTAGCGGACGATTCTGTAAAACGAGAGTAAGGATTTCGCGGTACCCGGTGCGGCCACACGCCATGTGGCCGCACCGTACTTTGTGACGTTGTTGTGATCACGCTCTGATTAGGCCAGAGTATGTTCCTGTTGCAGCCGACGGGGGTCGGGTAACTCGGAAGGACAGATGAAAGCCAAGCGCTCCGTCGCGATCCTCGCGGTCAGTGGGATCGTCGTCGTCTCCGTTGTCGCAGGCCTCGACCTCTTCGCCTCTCCAGGCAGCGCCAACGCCTCGGACCCGGTCTCCGGGCGCGCCGAGATGGCCGTGCTGAACAGCGAGCGGGCGCAGGCGGCCAAGTCGCCGAAGCCGAAGGAACTGACCCCGGCCGAGCAGGCCCAGGAAGTCATCCAGCTCCGCAACCAGATCGAGGCCGTCGAGTCGGCCCGCAAGGCCGCGCAGGACCAGTCGGACCTGCGCCAGAAGGCCAAGAACACGGCCATGGCCCGGTACAAGGCGCTCCAGAAGACGCAGCGCAGCTCCAGCGAGGAGCGTGCCAGCCGCGACGCCGAGCGGAAGAAGTTCGAGGGCACGCCGAAGCAGATCGCGAAGAACCTGCTCGCCGACCACGGCTGGAAGGAAAGCCAGTTCGGCTGCCTGGAGAGCCTGTGGAACAAGGAGTCGCGCTGGCGGGTCAACGCCGACAACCCGTCTTCCTCGGCCTACGGCATCCCGCAAGCCCTCCCCGGCAACCGCATGGCGGCCTACGGCTCCGACTGGCGCACCAACCCGGTCACCCAGATCAAGTGGGGCCTGGACTACATCGACAACACGTACGGCTCCCCCTGCAGCGCCTGGGGCCACTCCCAGAACAAGGGCTGGTACTGAGCGCTGAGCTCGGTGCTGGTGCGTTGAGGTAGTCCGTGGGCGAGGTGGCGCGGGCGGTCAGTGAGCGGGGTGAGCTCCTGCTCCGCCGCCGTCCGGACGGGGCGCTGGAACTGCGGGTCAACGGCGTCTTCGTGATGGACGACGTCGAGACGTCCAGCGAGGAGTTGCTGGCGTCGGCGGCGCTGGATGCCGTACTGCGGCCCGCGCGGGTGCTGGTGGGTGGGTTGGGCCTCGGGTACACCGTGCGTGCCCTGTTGGCCGATGCGCGGGTGTCGAATGTGCTGGTGGCTGAGATCGAGCCGGCTGTGGTCGAGTGGATGCGGTCCGGGCTGGTGCCGTCGGTACTCGACGACGCGCGGGTGTCGGTGCTGGTGGGGGATGTGCGCGACGTCGTACTGGCTCAACCGTTGGCGTCTTTGGACGCGGTGTTACTCGATGTGGATAATGGGCCGGACTTCCTTGTCTACAACGAGAATTCGGCGCTCTACGAGAGTGAGTTCCTGGCCGAGTGCCGGCTTCGGCTGGCGCCGGGTGGGGTGTTGACAGTGTGGTCGTCGTCGACGTCTTCAGCCCTGGAGGCGGCGATGCGCGAGGTCTTCGGCGGGTGTGTGGTGCGGCCCGTTCCCGTCGCCCTGCAAGGACGGTCCGAGACGTACTACGTGTATCAGGGTGGCTCCTAGCCTCGACGTACTCTGCAGGTATGGGAGACAACGTGGAATTCAGGATCGAGCACGACACGATGGGCGAGGTCAAGGTGCCGCGCGACGCGTTGTGGCGGGCGCAGACGCAGCGCGCGGTGGAGAACTTCCCGATCTCCGGCCAGCCGCTGGCGCCGGCCCTCGTGCACGCGCTCGCCCAGATCAAGGCGTCGGCCGCGGTGGTGAACGCCGAGCTGGGCGTGGTGGACGGCAAGCTTGCCGACGGCATCGTCGCGGCGGCGGACCGGGTGACGGCGGGCGAGTTCGACGCCGAGTTCCCGATCGACGTGTTCCAGACGGGGTCCGGTACGTCGACCAACATGAACGTGAACGAGGTGCTCGCGACTTTGGCGACGCGAGCGCTGGACGCCGAGGTGCATCCCAACGATCACGTGAACGCGAGCCAGTCGAGTAATGACACCTTCCCGTCGGCGATCCACGTCGCCGCGACGGCCGGGGTCGTGCAGGATCTGTTGCCGGCGCTGGAGCACTTGGCGCAATCGCTGTCCCGTAAGGGATCTGAGTTCGCGTCGGTGGTGAAGTCGGGGCGGACGCACTTGATGGACGCGACGCCGGTGACGCTGGGGCAGGAGTTCAACGGGTATGCGGCGCAGATCAGCCGGGGCGCGGATCGGGTTCGGGCGACGCTGCCGCGGGTGACCGAGTTGCCGCTGGGCGGGACGGCTGTCGGCACGGGCATCAACACGCCGGCCGGTTTCGCGGGGAAGGTGATCGCTGAGCTCAATCGGCGTACCGGGCTGGAGCTGAGTGAGGCGGCCGACCACTTCGAGGCGCAAGGGGCTCGCGACGCGCTGGTGGAGCTGTCGGGGCAGCTGAAGACGATCGCGGTCAGCCTGACGAAGATCTGCAACGACCTGCGCTGGATGGGTTCCGGGCCGCGCGCTGGGCTGGGGGAGATCGCGCTGCCGGATCTGCAACCGGGGTCGAGCATCATGCCGGGCAAGGTCAACCCGGTGATCTGCGAGGCGACGCTGATGGTCGCCGCGCAGGTGATCGGCAACGACACCACCATCACGGTGGCCGGGGCCGGCGGCAACTTCGAGCTGAACGTGATGCTGCCGGTGATCGCGCGCAACCTGCTCGAGTCGATCCAGCTGCTGAGCAACGCGTCTCGCCTGCTGGCGGACCGCTGCGTCGACGGCATCACCGCTCATGTTGAGCATGCCCGCGCGCTGGCCGAGTCGTCGCCGTCGATCGTCACGCCGCTGAACAAGTACATCGGCTATGAGAACGCGGCGGCCGTCGCGAAGAGCGCGCTCAAGCAGGGCAAGTCGATCCGGGAGGTCGTGATCGAGAACGGTCACGTCAGCAACGGCGACCTGACCGAGGAGCAGCTCGACGCCGCCCTCGACGTGCTCTCGATGACCCGGCCGGCCGGGTCGTGACGGCGGGGACGACGACCGGGGTCGAGCTGTACTGGGAGCCCGGCACCAGAATCGAGTGGGTCTACGAAGGTACCGGCCGATTCAGCGACCTGCCGAACGTCCGCCCGATGACGGTGGTCCGCGACGACGAGGACGGCCTGGTCGCCTGGCTCGCACCCGGTACGCCGCTGATCAAGCCCGTCCTGCTCGACGGACGCGACATGCGCCATGCCGGACCGGAGGGCATGTTCACCGAGGACCGCGTCCTCAAGCTCGACATCTGGCACGGCACCGGCATCCTGAAGGTCTCGCCGGCTGGCAAGCCCTGGTCCGTCTGGCACTTCTGGTCCGCCGATGACACCTTCCTCGGCTGGTACGTGAACCTCGAATCCGAACACCACCGCGACCTCGAGGCGAAGCGAACCAGCTGCGAGGACTACGTCCTGGACCTCTGGATCCACCCCGACCGCCGGATCGAGTGGAAAGACGAGGACGAACTGGAAGGCGCCGTCGCCACCGGCCGCTACACCCAGCAACAGGCCGACCGCATCACCGCCGACGCCCACGCCGCGATCAAGGACATCGAGGCATGGACGAGTCCTTTCGCTGACAACTGGAAGGACTGGCGCCCAGATCCTCACCTACGCCTCCCAGAAGCCCCCACCGGCTACGCCGTGACTCACATAGCCAAGGAACTCCTCGGCTGACCGCTGCAGGCCTGTCCCTCCGTCCACCAGCGGGGAAGTGGGTGTGGAGGCGGCTGAGCAACGGGTCGGTCACGGGCGGCGCTTTCTGGCGGTAGCGGGTTTACCGTGAAAAACATGCACACCATCGAACTGAATGACGAGGAGCTCAGGCTGCTGCGATCTGCCCTGCGCTCGTACCTCCAGGCCTTCGGTCACAACGAGGCCGACCTGCTCCGTGCCGCCAAGCACCTGATGATCAAACTCCCCGACCCGGCCACAACCGCCGCCAACGCCAGCTAGCCCACCGCCCCAGCCGGCGGTGGGCCAGCGGCTCAGCTGCGTGGCCGGACGGTCAGCGGGACCGGCTTGCGCGTGTCGGTGAAGAAGTCGTTGCCCTTGTCATCGACCACGACGAAGGCCGGGAAGTCCTCGACCTCGATCTTCCAGACCGCTTCCATCCCGAGTTCGGCGTACTCGATCACCTCGACCGACTTGATGCAGTCCTGCGCCAGCCGGGCGGCCGGTCCGCCGATCGAGCCGAGGTAGAAGCCACCGTGCTCCTTGCAGGCCGCGGTGACCTTGGCCGAGCGGTTGCCCTTGGCAAGCATCACGAAGGAGCCGCCGGCGGCCTGGAACTGGTCGACGTACGCGTCCATCCGGCCGGCCGTCGTCGGGCCGAAAGATCCGGAGGCATAGCCCTCGGGGGTCTTCGCGGGGCCGGCGTAGTACACGGCGTGGTCCTTCAGATACTGGGGCATCGGCTCGCCCGCGTCGAGCCGCTCCTTGATCTTCGCGTGCGCGATGTCGCGGGCGACCACCAGCGGCCCGTTCAGGGACAGCCGCGTCTTCACCGGCAGCTTGGACAGCTCGGTGCGGATCTCCGCCATCGGCCGGTTCAGATCGATCCGTACGACGTCACTGTCGTCGCTCAGGTGCTCATCGGTCGTGTCCGGCAGGAACCGCGCCGGGTCGCGCTCGAGCTGCTCCAGGAAGACGCCCTCGGGGGTGATCTTCGCCAGCGCTTGCCGGTCCGCCGAGCAGGAGACCGCGATCGCGACCGGGCAGGACGCGCCGTGCCGTGGCAGCCGGATCACCCGGACGTCGTGGCAGAAGTACTTGCCGCCGAACTGCGCGCCGATCCCGAACTCCTGGGTCAGCTCGAAGACCTTCTCCTCCAGTTCCACATCGCGGAACCCGTGCCCCAGCGGCGATCCCGTCGTCGGCAGCGCGTCGAGGTAATGCGCCGACGCGTACTTCGCTGTCTTCAGCGCGTACTCCGCGGAGGTGCCGCCGACCACGATCGCCAGGTGGTACGGCGGGCAGGCGGCGGTACCGAGCGAGCGGATCTTCTCGTCCAGGAACTTCATCATCCCGTCCGGGTTGAGCACCGCCTTGGTCTCCTGGAACAGGAACGACTTGTTCGCCGAGCCGCCACCCTTGGCCATGAAGAGGAACTTGTACGCCGGATCGCCACTGCCGCCGGGGGTGGAGTACAGCTCGATCTGGGCCGGCAGGTTCGAGCCGGTGTTCTTCTCGTCCCACATGGTCAGCGGCGCCATCTGCGAGTAGCGCAGGTTGAGCTTGGTGTACGCGTCGTACACGCCCCGGCTGATCCACTCCTCGTCGACCGCGCCGGTGAGCACGCCCTCGGACTTCTTGCCCATCACGATCGCGGTGCCGGTGTCCTGGCACATCGGCAGCACGCCGCCGGCCGAGATGTTCGCGTTCTTCAGCAGGTCGAGCGCGACGAACCGGTCGTTGCCGGACGCCTCCGGGTCGTCGATGATGCGCCGGAGCTGGGTGAGGTGCGCAGTACGGAGGTAGTGCGAGATGTCGTGCATCGCCTCGGCGGTGAGCTGCTGCAGCACCTCGGGCTCCACCTGCAGGAAGGTGCGGCCGCCCGCGCTGAACGTGCTCACTCCCTCGGTGGTGAGGAGCCGGTACTCCGTGTCGTCGGCACCCAGCGGGAGCAGTTCGGAGTAGTTGAAGTCGGCGGACACCGGGCGTACCTCCAGGGCAAGTGGTCTCAGAACCCCATAAGCGTAGTTCCGGGCCGGCGAACCCGCGCCGACGGGCCGGTACAGCGGCTGCTCAGGGTGTGCTCAGGGTGGATTCGGGGATCTGACTTATCCGCGGGGAACCGGTGCCGCGCGTAGAGTTTTGGTGTGGCCGACAATGAGTTCTCCCAGCCGAACCGCCCGCAGGACACGCCTCGCCAGGACAGCGTGGCCGCCCCGAGCGCTGACGAGCTGGCGCTGCGCAGACGCGTGTCGGATCTCGAGCGGGAAGAGGTCGCCGACGTACTGCGGGAGGCCGCGGGCGAGGGCCGGCTGAGCTACACCGAGCTCGAGGACCGGCTGGAGACGTTGTACTCCGCCAAGACGTACGGCGAGCTGGTCGAGATCGCCTCCGATCTCCCCAACGGTCCGACCCTCGCTGCGGGCGCGGCCGCTATCGCGCCGGTCAGCCATGCCAGCCCCGGTCCTGGGATGACGGTGCACGCCCCGGTCATCAACGTCTTCCTGTCCGACCAGAAGCGCATCGGCAACTGGATCGCGCCTCAGCGCCAGGAGGTCAACGCGGTCCTCGGCGACGTCACGCTGGACTACACCGAGGCGCAGGTCCCGTACAACGAGATCTACATCGACGTGAAGTCGATCCTCGCCGACGTGAAGATCCGGGTACCCCGCAACGCGATCGTCCACCTCGACAGCAACCCGATCCTCGGCTCGGTCTCCGAGCAGGATTCGGTCCTCGGCGCCGTCGAGGAACCACCGTCGGCCCCCAAGATCTTCCACATCCGCGGCACCGCCATCCTCGGCGAAATCAAGATCAAACGAGGCCCCCGCCTCACCAAACGCCTCGGCCTGACCTGATCTCCCGGCCGGTTGAGCTTGGACTGGGTCAGCCGGTGGTGGGGTGGGTTTGGTTGGCGTGGAGGGTTCGTAGCCAGGCGGCCAGTTTCATCAGGTCCGCGGCGAATTCGTGGTTGATGGCCAGGGCTCGGGAGCCGTGGCGGTCGGTGGGCTGGAGTTGGATGCTGCGGAGGCCGGGGGCGAAGGAGGCGACGGGTGGGTCGTCGATGCGGGCGATCTCGTGCCAGGGGACGAACCGCCCGCGTTTGCCGAGTTGGACGCCGGCACGGTTGACGGTCAGTACCGGGCGGCGGGTGACAAGTTGCCAGGCGGTGATCGCCAGGAAGTAGACGAAGGCGCCTAATGAGGTGATTCGTAGTACGGCGACCACGCCGGTCATGTCGTCGGCGCGGATGTGGGCGATCAGCGACCAGAGGGAGTTGCTGAAGAAGAAGGCCGCGACCGCCGCGCGGACCCAGAGGCGGTTGCGGCGTTGAGGGAAGATCACCTGGCCGGTGGATTCGAGTTCGGCCGACCAGGTGTCCGCGGTACTCAAGCCGTCAGCCCCAGGTCGCGGTGTGTTCGGCCGCGGTTGGCGGGTCGGCGCCGTGGCGGGTGCAGGTGATCGCGGCCGCCTTGACCGCGTAGTCGACGACGTCGTGGAGGGTTTGCTCGTCCAGGCCTTCGAGGCGTACGTCGCCCAGCAGGCCGCGTGCTTGCAGGCCGGCGATCAGCGCGGACATGAACGAGTCGCCCGCGCCCACCGTGTCGACCACCTTGATGGCCGGTGCGCTCACCTCGACCCGCGCGCCCCGGCTGATTCCGATCGCGCCCTCGCCGCCGCGGGTGATCACGACGCACTTGGTCCGGTCAATCGACAGCAGTTCGGCCGCGATCTCGTCGGGCGACATCCCGGGTCGCAGGAACTCGCAGTCCTCGTCGCTCAGCTTCACCAGATCAGCCGACGCCGCCAGCACCCGTACCGCCGCCCAGGTGCTCTCCGCGTCGGGCGTGATCGTCGGGCGCGCGTTCGGATCGAGCGTCACCGTGACGGGCTGATCGGCCAGCGAGGCGAGGAACGTCCGGATCGCCGCCGCGCCCGGCTCGAGCACCGTCGCGATCGAGCCGGTATGCACGGCAGGGCAGCCGCGTCGCAGCGACAGCGCCGGCGGCTCCCAGGCGATGTCGAACCGGTACGACGCAACGCCTGCGGCGTCGAGCGTGGCCGTCGCAGTACTGGTCCGGAACGTCGGGTCGACCGAGCCAGGGGAGAGCTGGACCCCGTTGCCGAACAGATGAGCGCCGAGCTGATCGCCGTACGGGTCGGTGCCGAAGCGGGTGACGAGTTCGGTCGGCAACCCGAGTCGCGCCAGCCCCACCGCCACGTTGGCCGGCGACCCGCCGGGCGTCGCCTTCGACCCGTTCTTGCCGTTCCGCCCGGACCCGTTCCCGTTCCCGCTCGAGACGATGTCGACCAGCGCCTCACCAATGACGAGTACCGGAGTGGTCATCGGGCCTCCCGGACCGGACTGAGGAGCGAAGCGACGAGGGAAGGCCGGGAGGTCAACCCCGATGACCCGGGCGCCGGGGGCGCGTACAACAGCACCGTCATCGGGCGTGCTCGAAGTCGATCGCGGAGTAGGCGCGCAGCTTGGACAGCTGGTGCTCGCTCTCGATGCTGCGGATCGTGCCGCTGCGTGAGCGCATCACCAGCGAGTGGGTGCGCGCGATCGAGCTGCGGTATCGGACGCCGCGGAGCAGTTCGCCGTCGGTGATGCCGGTCGCGACGAAGAAGCAGTCGTCACCGCTGACCAGGTCGTCCGTGGACAGCACCCGGTCGAGGTCGTGGCCCGCGTCCAGTGCCTTCTGCCTTTCCTCGTCGTCCTTCGGCCAGAGCCGGCCCTGGATCATCCCGCCCATGCACTTCATCGCACAGGCCGCGATGATGCCTTCCGGCGTACCGCCGATGCCGATCAGCATGTCCAGGCCGGTGTCCGGCCGCGCGGCCTCGACGGCGCCCGCGACGTCACCGTCGCTGATGAACTTGATCCGCGCCCCGGTCGCCCGGATCTGCGTGGCGAGCTCGTCGTGCCGCGGCCGGTCGAGCAGTACGACGGTGACGTCGTCGACCGGCGAGCCCTTCGCCTTTGCGACCCGGCGGATGTTCTCGGCGACGGGCAGCCGGATGTCGACCACGTCGGCGGCCTCCGGGCCGACCACGAGCTTCTCCATGTAGAAAACGGCCGACGGGTCGTACATCGTGTTGCGCGGCGCCACCGCCATCACGGCGATCCCGTTCGCCATCCCCTTGGCGACCAGCGTCGTACCGTCGACCGGGTCGACCGCGACGTCGCACTCCGGGCCCTCGCCCGAGCCGACCTGCTCGCCGTTGTAGAGCATCGGGGCGTTGTCCTTCTCGCCCTCGCCGATCACCACCACGCCGTTCATCCCGACCGTGCCGATCAGGGTCCGCATCGCGTTCACGGCCGCGCCGTCGGCGCCGTTCTTGTCACCCCGGCCGACCCACCGGCCCGCGGCCATCGCGGCCGCCTCGGTGACCCGGACCAGCTCCAGGGCCAGGTTGCGGTCGGGGGCGTGCTCGTCGACCTCGAGATGGGCAGGGGGCGTGGACGGGTCGTTCATGCCACGGATCGTAGCCAACGACCGGTGTCGGCGAGTTGGCGGTCTCGGGGGACACTGGTGGCATGAGTTCGACGAGTGAAGGGCCGACCCGGGAGCAGGCACTGGCCCAGGCGGAGAAGGCCAGGGCGCGCGAGGAGGCGCTGGCCTACCGTGCGCAGAACAAGATCGACCGGGCCAAGGCGCGGACGCTGACCAACATGTTCTGGGCGCTGCTGGCCTGCTTCATCGTGGTGGCGTTCCTGATGATCGTCACCTGGCGGCCGAAGACGGAGAAGGTCCGCGAGGTCGAGTACACCGCGCAGCTGGCCGACGCCCGCAAGGCCGCCTCCTGGATCCGCGGGCCGGAGCCGATGCCGGCCGGCTGGAAGGCGACCAGCGTCGAATTCCGGGCGCCGCAGCAAAGCCCGATCAGCTGGCACCTCGGAATTGTCACCGACCAGAAGAAATACGTCGGGCTGGAGCAGTCCAACGTGACCAGCAAAGGGTTTCCGGCGGACAAACTCGGCCGGACCGCCGACGACGGCACCTCGACCGTGGACGGCGTCGTCTGGCAGCGCAAGACGCTGACCGACCGGGAGGGCGAGCAGGCCCTGCTGCTGGTCGGCTCCGGGGTCACCACGATCGTCACCGGAAATGCCGGATATCAAGCACTTGAAACGTTTGCCGCCACCTTGAAGTGAATTCGCCGGGGTTATTCAGCCGTTGACACGGCGTTGCCCCGCGTTGTGCAATCGTCGGATTGGCGCCGGCGAAGGGACCTGGGATGAGTTCGTTGTGCCAGGTCGAGGGGTGAGGCCGCCGTGTTCGTCACCGGTCTGGTGCTCGCCGCCGAAGGGTCGCCGCGGCTCGGCGTACCCAAGCAACTGCTCGCGTACCAGGGTGAGACGCTGCTCGGCGCGTCGCTGGAGACGGCGCGGGAGTGTGGTTTCGACCAGCTGATCGTGACGCTGGGGACTGCTTCGGAGCAGGTACGCGAGCGGGTCGATCTGGACGGCGCGCGGGTGGTCGAGTCGCCGCATGCCGACACCGGCAGCTCGTCGATCGTGCCCGCGCTGGACGTGGTGGACCGGCGTACCGACGGACTGGTGATCATGCTCGGTGATCAACCCGGAGTGACCTCGGCCACTGTCTGGTCGCTGGTCGCGGAGGTGGCCGGGCCGTCGACGCCGATCGGGGTGAGCCGGTACGAGAACGGCCGCGGCAATCCGTGCTGGTTCGGGCGGGAGCTGTTCGGCGAGCTGCGGCAGTTGCGCAACGACCAGGACATCTGGTCGGTGATCGGCACCGGCAGCCACCCGGTCACCGATGTCGATGCCGTCGGCAACATTCCGCTGCGGGTGGACAGCTGGGACGACTACCAGTCCCTCGTCGCCCAACCCGACACCCTCGGCGTCGACCCCCCAGTCGTCCCACCCGCCGCCGTCCCCACCCGAGGCCGAATCACCCGCCGCACCCTCCGCCGCCGCCGCGTCTAGTCGGCGCCGGCCAGGCGGAGGCCTACTACACCCACCACGATGAGCGTGATGGAGGCGAGGCGGGCCGGGGTTAGTGGTTCGTTGAAGAAGAGGACGCCTAGGGTGACGACGCCGAGTGAGCCGAGGCCTGTCCAGACGGCGTAGGCGGTGCCCACCGGTAGCCGGTCGAGGGTTTTCGAGAGCAGGACGACCGAGATGATGCCGAAGATGAGTACGCCGGCAGTCGGCCAGAAGCGGCTGAACCCGTCGCTCGGTTTCAGGCTCACCGCGAAGGCGATCTCGAACGCGGCCGCCACGATCAGTACGAGCCAGGCCATCAGGCCGCCAGCGACCCGCGCTGGTGCCGCAGGGTGACGGTCGCGACCCGGGCGCCGAGAGCCGCCGCCGTACGGAGGTCGGTCTCCGGCGGCGCCTTCTCCGCGGACAGGTCGGCGTCGGACTGCGCCATCGCGCCCAGCCAACTGCCGAGCCGGTTCAGATCCTCGATGCTCGCGGTCGACTCGGCCCAGCCCGGGTAGATGTCCAGGCCGACCCAGATCATCCCGTGCTGCGCGGCGAACACGGCGAGGTCGACGATGCTGTTCAGCTTGTCGCCCGACATCGCCTTCGAGTTGGTGAAGCCGGCCGCGATCTTGTCCCGCCAGCCCAGGTCGGCGGCCCAGACCTTCACGCTGGCCTCGGCGAACGCCTTGAAGACGGCGCTCGGGCTGCCCATGTACGTCGGCGTACCGAAGATGATCGCGTCGGCGGCGTCGAGCCGCTCCCACACCTCATCGGTCAGTTCGTCCAGCGATACCAGGTCAGCGACAGCTCCCGGTACTTCGGCAGCGCCCGCCGCGACGGCTTGCGCCTGCCTCGCGGTGTGGCCGTTGCCCGAGTGGTACGCGACCGCGATCCGGGCGGTGGTGTTGCTCATGGTGCTTCCTCCAAGGTCTTGAGCGGACTACAGTCCGTCTTATGAACGACGATAGCGGACCACGGTCCGTTTCACAACGGAGTCTGCCGGTCCTGGGGGAACCACGCCCGGAGCGGGCCGACGCCCGGCGCAACCGGCTGAAGGTGCTGGAGGCGGCGGAGCGACTGTTCGCCGAGCACGGCGTGAAGAACGTGTCGGTGGACGCGATCGCGATCGAGGCGGGGGTCGGCAAGGGCACCGTCTTCCGGCGCTTCGGCGACCGGGCCGGGCTGGCGGTCGCGCTGCTCGACGAGCGGGAGGTCGAGCTGCAGGGCAAGCTGTTGAGCGGTCCGCCGCCGCTCGGGCCGGGGGCGCCGGCCGTCGAGCGGGTGACCGCGTTCCTGACGGCGTACACGGAGCTGCTGGATCGGCATGTCGAGCTGTTCGCCGACAGCGAGAACGCGTCAGACGGCGCCCGGTACCGGATCGGTTCGTACCGGTTGTGGCACCGGCATGTCGCGATGCTGGTGGAGGAAGCGCGGCCGGACTTCGACGCCGACTACACGGCGCACTTCATCCTCGCGCCGCTCGCCGCCGACCTCCATCAGGCGCTGCGTGAAGAAGGCTTCGACCTCGCCCGCATGCAGGCAGGTCTGGTGGCTGCGACTACCGCGTTGCTGACCGCTTAATTGGCCTTCTCTTCGTGGGCGGCTTGTGCCTCGGCGAGGCGTTTGCGGGCGCCGTCGAGCCATTGCTGGCAGGTGGTGGCGAGGGTTTCGCCGCGTTCCCACAGCGCCAGGGACTCTTCGAGCGTGGTGCCGCCGGCTTCCAGTTTGCGGACCACCTCCACCAGTTCCTCGCGGGCCTGCTCGTAGGAGAGCTCGGGGCGGGCTGCCGGCTCGGCGTTCTTGGTCATTTGCTTTCCTTTACCTCTACGTCGAAGCGGCCGTCGCTGACCCGGGCGTTGAGGACATCGCCGGCCGATACCTGGGCGATCTCCCGTACTGCGGTGCCGTCGGCCAGTTGGAGCACGGAGTAGCCGCGCTCGAGAGTTGCCTTGGGGGACAGGGCCCGTACGCTCGCCAGGCGGTGAGCCAGGTCGTCGCCGGCGCGGTCCAGGCGATGCGTGAGCGTGCGGCGGCTGCGGTCGACCAGGGCGGCGATCTCATCGGCGCGGCGTTGCAGATCTGTCGTCGGCGCGGCCAGCGACGGGCGACTGCGGATGGCGGCCAGCGCGTGGGTCTCGCGGTCGAGCCAGCCACGGATGGCCCGGAGACCGCGCTCGCGCAGGAGCCGTACGCCGTCGAGCTCTTCCCGTACGTCCGGCACGATCCGTTTGGCGGCGTCGGTCGGGGTCGACGCGCGGAGGTCGGCGACCAGGTCGAGCAGCGGCGAGTCGGGCTCATGGCCGATGGCGCTGACGATCGGAGTACTGGCCTGGGAGACCGCCCGGATCAGCCCCTCGTCGGAGAACGGCAGCAGGTCCTCGAGCGAGCCGCCGCCGCGGGCGATCACGATCACCTCGACCGACTCGTCGCCGTCGAGCTTGCGAAGCGCGTTCATCACCTCGCCGGCCGCGGCCGGACCCTGGACCGACGCGTACTCGATCCGGAAGGCGACCGCCGGCCAGCGGCGCTTCGCGTTCTCCAGCACGTCGCGCTCCGCGGCCGAGTCGCGGCCGCAGATCAGCCCGATCGTGTGCGGCAGGAACGGCAGCTTCTTCTTCCGGTACGCCTCGAAGAGCCCTTCGGCGGCGAGCAACTGCTTCAGCCGCTCGATCCGGGCGAGCAGCTCGCCGATGCCGACGTGCCGGATCTCGCTGACCGCGAGCGCGAGGGTGCCGCGCCGGGCGAAGAAGTTGGGCTTGGCGTTCACCACCACGCGGGAGCCATCGGTGACGGGCGGATCGACCGCCTCGAAGACGCGCCGGTTGCAGGTGAAGCGCAGCGAGATGTCGGCATCGGTGTCGCGCAGGGTGCCGAACACGGTCGTCGTCCCGCGCCCGATCGAGACGTCGGTCAGCTGCCCCTCGACCCAGACGGCGCCGAGCTGGTTGATCCAGCCGGCAATGCCGTTCGCGATCGTGCGAACGGCTGCAGGCGCTTCCGGCGAGGTCTCCAATGCCACCCGGCGACTCTACGGTGCCCGACCGACAATCCCCGCCAACCCCCAGTACATTGCGAACATGGAGCCCCGCCCGTACCTCCTGCTCGACGTCGACGGCCCGCTCAATCCGTACCGCGCGAAGACGATCCCACCCGGGTACCGGCTGGAGGAGATCGTCGAGGGCGAGAAAACCTGGAAGCTGCTGCTCAACCAGCAGCACGGAGTCGAGTTGACTGCGCTGGCAGACATCTTCGAATTGGTGTGGGCCACCACTTGGGAGGATGGCGCCAATCGGCTCATCGCGCCGAGGCTCGGGATGCCCGCTGATCTTCCGGTGATCTGCTGGCCGCCGGACGCACGAGCCGGAGCCGAGCGCAGCCGCCGCTCCTGGAAGACGCCACATGTCGCGCGCTGGGTGGGCAGCCGTCCGTTCGTCTGGATCGACGACGAGATCAACCGGTACGACCGGATGCTCCTCGAATCGACGCCAGGGGTCGGCGCATTCCGGCTGCATCGCGTCGAGGCGAACCGGGGACTGGCACCGGCGGATTTCGCCGCGATCAGGGTGTGGGGCGAGGACAACGTCTGAGTGGCGTAAATCCTTTGCGTGGAAGGCTGGCTGGGCGCATTCTTGAGGGGTGAACACCTCCTGGAGAGGAGTCGCCCGGACAGGGCGGGCGGCTCCTTTTTGTTTGCTGTAGGCAATGAACCAACCGATCGGCTGATCCGGACCCTCAGCCGGTCGGTTGGCCTGCGAACGGGTGCATCGGTCGATGCGCGGACGCCGGTACGGCTGTCAGGCTCGACGTATGACCACACAGCTCGAAGCAACCCACACCGCCGCCTTCCGGACTGTCAGGGCGCTGGTCGCCGGCTATCTGGTGCTGAGCGTGCTCACGGTGGTGGCGGTCGTCATCCTTCGGCATCACCCGTCGGTCGTCACCGACGCCGTCTGGGTGCGGACCGTCATCGTCGTCGGCAGCGCCGCGTTGATGACCACCTTCGCCGCCCGGGCAGCGCGTGGGCACGGCCGGTCGTTCCTGCGGCTCCGCCTCGTCTCGGCGATCATGCTGGTCGCGATCGCGGTCATCATCGCGATCCCGGGCGACTTCCCGGTCTGGCTCAAGATCGAGCAGGGCGTCTGCGGCTTGCTGCTGCTCGGCGTCGTACTGGTTGTCAACGGCAAGCACCTGCGAACTGCCTTCGACCGCGGGTAAGGTGCGAATCGTGGAGGAACGTCGCTGGCCAGGGTTGGTCACCGTCGTGCCCTATGTTCTGCTGGCCGTGCTCGCGGTCGGCACGGTCATTATCAAGCACTCCGAGCCACGCTCGCTCGCGATCGACCTCGGCCTCTGCGCCCTGGCAGCGCTCTGGATGCTGGGCATCTTCACCCTGCATCCTCAGTGGCGAGACCGTACGCCGCACATGCTGGTCTTCGTCACCGGTCTGCTGATCATCATCGGCGTACTCATCCACCGCGACCCCTGGTTCGGCTTCTTCACCCCGGCCGCCTACTTCTACGCATTCGGCGTCCTGCCCTGGCCGTGGGAGCTGCTCGGTGTCGCCGCCGTGGCATCCCTCGCCGGCGCGGCACAGGCATCCACGGTCGACAAATCGACGACGGTCGGACTCGCGATCTTCTTCGCCGTACTGCTCGCCAACATCCTGCCGATGACCGGGTTCGCCTGGCTCAACCGGCAGCAGGACCAACGCAACGACGCCCGCCAGCACGCTCTGCAGGACGTCAGCGAGGCCAATCGCCGGCTCGAGGCGACGCTGGCCGAGAACGCGAAACTCCACCAGCAACTACTCGACCAGGCCCGCGAGGCCGGCGTACTGGATGAGCGGCAGCGGATGGCGCGGGAGATCCACGACACCCTCGCGCAGGGGCTGACCGGGATCATCACCCAGCTGCAGGCGGCTGAGAACAAACCGAGCCGTCATGTCGAGGCCGCGATCACCTTGGCGAGGGAAAGCCTCAACGAAGCAAGGCGATCCGTGCACGCGCTCCGCCCCGGCTCACTCGACAGCGCCCGCCTCAGCGACGCACTGGCCGACGTCGCCAAGCGATGGACAGCACTGCACAACATCGACGTACAAGTGACAACGACCGGTACCACGCTCCCGCTGCCGCCCGATGCCGAGCTGGCCCTGCTCCGCACTGCTCAGGAAGCGCTGGCCAACGTCGCCAAACATGCGCAGGCGAGCCGAGTCGGCCTGACACTGTCCTACCTGGAAAACAAGATCGCCTTGGACGTCCGCGATGATGGCAAGGGATTCGTGGCTGGAGAGGTCGACGGGGAAGGTGGGTTCGGGTTGATCGCGATGCGGCAGCGGATCGAGGCCCTGGATGGCTGCCTCCAGATCGAGTCGGAGCCAGGCGCCGGTACTGCGATCTCGGCCAGCGTCCCCGTGTTGCGCGGGGAACGATGAGCGGCCCGATCAAGCTGCTCATCGCGGACGATCACCCGGTCGTGCGCGACGGGTTGAGCGGCATGTTCGCGCGCGACCCCGATTTCGAAGTACTGGGTGAGGCTGCTGACGGCGCCGAGGCGCTCGCCCTGGCCAAGGAGCTTCAGCCGGACGTGATTCTGATGGATCTGCGGATGCCGGGGATGGACGGGCTGACCGCGATCACCGAGCTGGCCAAGCAGGGGAGTGCCGCGCGGGTTCTGGTGCTGACGACTTATGACACCGACACGTACGTGGTTCCGGCGATCGAGGCTGGGGCTACCGGGTATCTGTTGAAGGACGCGCCTCGTGACGAGTTGCTCCGTGCGGTGCGGGCGGCTGCGGCGGGGGAGTCCGTGCTGTCGCCGAGTGTGGCGAGCAGGTTGGTCAACCGGGTGCGTACGCCGGAGGCCGGCCCGCTCACCCAGCGTGAGATCGAGGTGCTGGAGCTGGTCGCGGCGGGCAACACGAACCGCGAGACGGCGGTCAGATTGTTCATCAGCGAGGCCACCGTGAAGAGCCATCTGCTGAATCTGTACCTCAAGCTCGGCGTGAACGACCGGGCCGCCGCGGTCGCCGAGGGCTTCAAGCGAGGCCTGCTGTCCGGACCGTGATGTCCACCACGGCGGGTGGGGTGTTCAGCTACGGCCCGTACGATGGGGGTCGTGACTGCCCAGCCTGAGACCACCGGAACTCCGACCGCGCTGAAGACCAAGCGGGTGCTGCTTGCGGCCCCTCGCGGGTACTGCGCGGGCGTGGACCGGGCCGTGGTGGCGGTCGAGAAGGCGCTCGACCTCTACGGCCCGCCGGTCTACGTGCGCAAGGAGATCGTGCACAACAAGCACGTCGTCTCCACGCTGCAGGCGCGCGGCGCGATCTTCGTCGACGAGACCGACGAGGTGCCCGAGGGCCAGACGGTGATCTTCTCCGCGCACGGCGTCGCCCCGATCGTGCATCAGGAGGCGGCGGCGCGGCAGCTCAAGACGATCGACGCGACCTGCCCGCTGGTCACCAAGGTGCACCACGAGGCCAAGCGGTTCGCCGCGATCGACTACGACATCTTGCTGATCGGCCACGACGGACACGAAGAAGTGATCGGTACCGCCGGTGAGGCGCCCGAGCACGTGCACCTGGTGGACGGCCCGGGCGACGTCCCGAACATCGAGGTCCGCGACCCGGAGAAGGTGGTCTGGCTGTCCCAGACCACCCTCTCGGTCGACGAGACGATGGAGACCGTACGCCGGTTGCGCGAGCGGTTCCCGAAGCTGCAGAACCCGCCGAGCGACGACATCTGCTACGCCACCCAGAACCGGCAGGTCGCGGTCAAGAAGATGGCGCCGGACGTCGACCTGATGATCGTGGTCGGCTCGCGCAACTCCTCGAACTCGGTCCGGCTGGTCGAGGTGGCGCTCGAGCACGGGGCGCAGGCCGGTCACCTGGTCGACTACGCGGCCGAGATCGACGAGGCCTGGCTGGAGGGTGTCGACACGGTCGGCGTCACCAGCGGGGCGAGCGTGCCGGAGCTGCTGGTGCGCGACGTGCTGAGCTGGCTGGCCGAGCGCGGGTACGGGGAGGTGGAGGAGGTCACGACGGCGGAGGAGAGCCTGGTGTTCTCACTGCCGCGTGAGCTTCGTACCGACCTGAAGGCCGCCGGGATGGCGACCACAGGCACGTCCGACCACGCCTGACCTCGGTCCGGCCTGACCCGTGTGGTCAGGCCCGCCTGGTCAGGGCACGACGATCTGGGCGGTTTTGGTCGCCTTGAGCGTCTGGTTCTTGGTTCCGCAGTACTGGACCGTGTACTTGAAGGTGTAGGTGCCGGCCTTCTTGTACACATGCGGGCCGTCCATCAGCGTGTAGGTCTCCTTCGAGGTGACCCGCTTCTTGGCGCCGGTGCAGGTGACGGCGCCACCGTCGGAGCCGCTCTCCTCACCGTCCCCGTACAGGTAGGTCGTGCCCAGGGTGCGGTTCAGGAAGCTGGTGTCGCCGGGGAGTTCGACGCCTGAGCTGCCGTCGCCTTCGATCCCGAGCGGCGAGATCAGCGTGCCCTTCACGGTGACCTTCATTGTGAGTGACCTGCCGGTGAGCCTCGGCAGCAGCGAGACGGTCACCGCGACGGGCGGGCTTGCTGGTGGGTTGTGAGTCTGGGTCCCGGATGACGAGGGCTTGGCGGGGCCGGTGGGTTGGACGGATCCGGTCGTGCCGGTCGTGCCGGTCTTGGTGGTCTTGGTGGTCCCGACCGTTCCGGTTGTGGCGTTGCTGGTGGACGACGGCGGCGCGGACGCTGCGATCGTCGGGCCGGGAGTACCGGAGACCGGTGGGGTGGAGTTGATGTCGGTGAGGTTGTTGCCGGCGACGGCGATCGCGGCCACGGCGGCGGCTGCCAGCACGGCCACGCCCGCGGTACGACGCCGGCGTACGGTCCGCACCTTGGCGAAGACGGCCTCGCTCGGCACCGCGGTGGGTGGCGGCGGATCGGCGACGAGTTGCTGGAACTTGTCCTTCAGTTCATCGGGCATCGTTCAGCCCTCCTTCCGGGCCGGAGCCTTGGCGGGCGGCGCGATCAGGGGATCGGTGAGCAGGTGGTGTTCGCGGAGCTTGGCCAGTCCGCGGGAGATGTTGCTCTTCACCGTGCCGGTGGAGCAGCCCATGAGCTGGGCGATCTCGGCCTCCGGTAGGTCCTCGAAGTACCGCAGGACCAGCGTGGCCCGGACCCGGCGGGTGAGCGTCGCCAGCGCGCGGAG
Source organism: Kribbella sp. NPDC051620 (assembly GCF_044453825.1). NCBI lineage: Bacteria > Bacillati > Actinomycetota > Actinomycetes > Propionibacteriales > Kribbellaceae > Kribbella > Kribbella sp. NPDC051620. The sequence goes on along the minus strand of NZ_JBITDB010000006.1, from coordinate 580,149 downwards.
CAGCAGGTCGCGATCGTCGATCGTCCCGTACTCGGAGTGGGTGGCAGGTTCGGGGAGGTGCTCGGTGGGCGCCTCGCCCTTCCACTTGCGCCGCCACCACTGGGTGCTGGTGTTCACCATCACTGTGCGGGTGTACGACTCCAGCGCGTTCGCACTGCGCAGTGACTTGCGGTGGAACCACACCTTGGTCAGCGCGGTCTGGACCAGGTCCTCGGCCAACTGCCATTCCCCGGTCAGCAGGTAGCCGAACCGTTGCAGTGCGGTGAAACGTCCGTCGACGAACGCTGCGAATTCGGCGTCCAGCCCTGGATCCATCAGTTGCCCCCAGTGGAGTGTTGTCTCGGTCAGCAGTGTGATGACCGAGCGGGGGCGAAAGGTTGAGCCGTGATCAGGCGTTGTCCAGGTCGTAACTGTTCTGCGCCGCGGAGATGGCCGGGACATGCTCCTCGGCCCAGTCGCTGATCGCCCGGATCGGGGTGATCAGGGACTCGCCCATCGGGGTCAGCGTGTAGACGACGCGGGGTGGGACCTCGGCGAAGACCTCGCGGGTGACCAGGCCGTCGCGCTCGAGTCGCCTCAGCGTCTGGGTGAGAACCTTGGGCGCGACCCGGCCGATGCCGTCGCGGAGCTCGGTGAACCGGAGCGGGCCGTTGCTCAGCAGAAGCACGGCGAGCACGGTCCACTTGTCGCCGATCCGGTCCAGAATCAGCCGCGTCGGGCAGTCCGGATCGAACAGGTTGCCGCGATCGAACATCCTGGCGACCAGAGGCTCTCCGTTAGTAACCACCAGGTACTTATAGCACGTTGAAGTAGCCAGTTACCAATGGTTACTGTCGGCTGCGTTGAGGTTGCTGCCGATGTTTGGAGACTTGTCGTGAAGATCGCGGTTTATGGTGCCAGCGGGATGATCGGGAGCCGGATCGCCGCCGAGGCGGTCAGGCGTGGGCATGAGGTCGTGGGCATCACCCGGTCTGGTGGGGCTCAGCCGGACGGTGTGCGGGCTGTCGTCGGGTCGGCGAACGATGCCGCGTCGGTGAAGGAGATCGCATCCTCGGTCGACGTGCTGGTCTCGGCGATGGGGCCGAGCCGGACCGGCGGGGATCCGCAGGACTTCGTGGACGCTATCGACACGCTGATCGCGTCGGCCGGCGGGACCCGGCTGGTGGTGGTCGGTGGGGCGGGCAGTCTGCTTGCCGGTGGCAAGCGGCTGGTGGACTCGCCGGACTTCCCGGAGATCTACAAGGCCGAGGCGCTGGTTGTCGCCGGAGTGCTAGACACCCTGCGTGCGACGCCGGCGGACGTCGACTGGACGCTGCTGTCGCCGGCGCCGGTGATCGCGCCTGGCGAGCGGACTGGCGTCTTCAAGCTCGGCCTGGACGAGCCTGTTGGGGGCGAGGTCTCGGCGGAGGACTACGCCGTCGCGCTGGTGGACGAGCTCGAGCAGCCTGCTCATCGTCGTGGCCGGTTCACGGTCGCGAACTGATTTCTTTACTCAGTAAGACTTTTGCCCAGGTAACCCCTGGCCAGCATGGTGACCCATTGGTAGACGGCGTCCTCGGCCGGCGCCAGGGGGCCGGGGCGGAAGTGAGGCGAGTCGGCGCCGCGCTGGACCGACTCGCAGGCCGACCAGTCCTCGCGGTTGGTGATGTCCCAGAACTCGACGGCGTACGACGGGTCGGCCACCTCCGCCGGGAAGTACCAGGAGCACTCGATCGCCGTCAGGCGCGGAGTACGGGGTTCGAGGCGGTGGGTCATCACGTAGTCGGGGTGCAGGGAGATGAGCAGGTTGGGGAACAAGCCGACGTAGTTCACGGTCCGTGGATCGACGCCGGGCAAGGGGATTCCGTGGGACTTGCCGTCGAGGGACATGGTCTCGGCGTCGGGGCGGAGATCCATCAGGCCGCCGACCCAGGCGCCGGGCAGGTTCCAGTTGTCGCCTGACGTCGGGGGCGAGACCTTGCAGAGCTCCGGGTGGATCAACGGGCAGTGGTAGCACTCGTGATAGTTCTCCACGATCGTCTTCCAGTTCGAGGCGACGTCGTAGCTGTGCCGCGCCTTGAGGGTCAACGCCTCCGGCCGGTACGGCGCGACGAGGTCCGTCAGGCCGCCGACGTGCTCGCTGAACGCTGGAGCCGTGCCGAGTGCGTTGACGAACAGCCAGCCGTGCCACACCTCGGTCGGCAACTCTGTGAGTCCGTACGGCGTGGCGTCGAAGGTGTCGCCCATGCGTGGGGCTGCCTTGACTGCGCCGTCCAGGTCGTAGGACCAGCCGTGGTACGGGCAGACGACGGCCCTGCGCTCGCTGGAGTCGCCTTGCGGTAGTAGCTCGTGGCCGCGATGCCTGCAGGTGTTGGCGAAGGCGCGGGGCTTGTCGCTGAACGTCAGTAGCACTCCGATGTCGCCCACGGTCGTCGCGCTGTACGTAGTACCGGCAGCTAGTTCTTCTGCTCGGCCCAGGCAGGTCCAGGTGCCGGCGAAGAAGTTACGGCGCTCCCAGGCCAGTACTGCGGGGTCCGTGTACGCCGCCTGCGGCAGCATGACCGACTCCCCGTGCGGGCGGAGTGAGGCGGCTAGTGCGCTGGGGTCGACCGGAGCGTTGGCCATCCGCCCACTATCGGCTGTGGCTCACGTAGAAGTCGAGCACGTAGTCCCAGCCGGTGTTGTAGTCCTCGCGGGCTTCGGCGCCGTCGGGCTGGCGCTCCCAGCCGCTGTGGACCAGTTCGACCGCTGTGCCGTCGTCCAGTTGGGTGAAGCTGACAGTGATGCTGCCGGCCTGCTTGGGGTCGCTGCCGGGATGCCAGGTGAAGGAGAGGCTGTTCGGCGGGTCCCAGTCGGACACTGTGCCCCAGTAGCCGAGTGGGCCGTCTTCGCCGTACTCGACGATGCGGCCGCCGACGGCGCCCTCGAGCTCCACACTCGTGGCTTTGTCGTGGCCGACGGAATGAGTCTTCAGCGGCCACCAGGCGCTCATCTGCTTGGTGAACAACTCGAAAGCGCGATCCTGGGTGGTGCTGACGACCACCCGCTTCACCAGCGGCGCGATGCTCATCTCTGCTCCTCTTCGGTCTTTCGTACGTACTCCGCGAACGCGTCCAGCGCGTCATCCCAGAACTGGTCGAGCCAGTCCCGGACTTCGTCGAGGCCGGCGCGGTCGAGGCGGTAGATGTTGCGGGTGCCCCTGGCCTCGTGGTCGACGAGGCCGGCTTGGCTGAGGACCTTGAGGTGCTGGGAGATCGCGGGGCGGCTGACCGGGACGCGCTCTGCCAGGCCGGCGACCGAGCTGGGGCCGGTGCGGCGCAGGGTCTCCAGGATGGTGCGTCTGGTCGGATCGCCGAGAGCGTCGAGGACGGTACCGGCTTGGTAAGTGCTCACGAACGGTAAGTTGCCACTAACCATTGCCGATGTCAAGACTACCGGTGTCAACACGTGGAACACCCCGGGTCCCCCGCGGGCAGCTACGGGGACCCGGGGCGGGTCTCTGACTTGTTTCTTTGGTTAGTTGAAGGGGTCGAGGGTGATGTAGGCCTGCTGCGGGTTGCCGTCGTGGACGAGGGCCTCGTGGTTGCCGACGTCGTCGAAGGCGAATCCGTAGGCCTTGCCGTCGGCCATCTGCGCGTGGATCAGCCTGGAGTAGTGGTTGGTGACGCTGTCCTTGTAGAAGTTCGAGTTGTTGGGGTCTGGCTGGTTGGGGTTGATCAGCAGCGTCGACCGGTTGAAGCCGGCGCAGAGCGTGCGCGAGATCGGCCCGCGGACCAGGTCGTTCGGGGCGTCGAGCAGGCCGGCGCAGCCGAAGATGCTGGGCGCGTTGGGCTTCTGGAAGCTCGTGACGACCTGGCCGGAGGTGTTGGTGAAGTTCATGACGTTGCCGGAGACGCGACCGAAGTACTTGGTGTTCGGCTGGTCGCCGAACGGCTGCACGGTCAGGGTCTGCGAGCTGTACTTCGACCAGACCCTGTTGATGTAGTCGTCCATCACGTTGCCGGGCAGCGCGCCGGTCTCGACGCCGTAGGTGGGCGCGAGTGCGCGGAGTACCGAGCCGTTGGGTGCTGTTTGGATCAGGTTGGCCCAGCCGCCGGGCTGGCCGCGGAGCGCGTTGAAGAAGTTGTTGTACCCGCCTGGCTTGAGATGGCCGGTGGTCAGCACGTTGCCGTTGCCCTGCTGGACGCCGACCGCGTACGGGACCGAGAACATGTCGACCTGGGTGCTGTTGATCCACAGGCCGGAGTCGTTCAGCGTGTACTCGGTCCAGCTGAACAGGATGTTGCGGTTGGGGTCGCTCGGGTTCTGGACCGCGGGCTGCACCAGGCCGCCGGTGGTCAGCTTGAAGACCAGCTTCTGCCCGTACGAGAAGTAGACCCGGCCTGAGAACTTCGGCATCCGGATGGTGATCGACCCGCCGTTGCCGGGTCCGGCGATGGAGGCGTCGGGTGCCGGCGTCGGCGGGTTGCCGCCGGCCGGCCAGGCGTGGAAGTTGCCCGCGGCATCGGCCCAGCCCTGCTGGCCGGTCTGCAGGTTCGTACCGAGGTTGTAGATGTAGACCGCGTCGCCGCGGCCGGAACTGTTGGAGATCTTCAGCGGAATGGTCGTCGGCACGGCTTGGGCCGGCATCGCGACGCTCGCGACCAGCCCGGCGGCGACGGTACTCGCGGCGGCCAGAACCGCCAGCAGCTTGTGTTTGATGCGCACAACTCCTCCTCAGGTTTGTCCCGTGCGAGAGAAGGCGGAGCACCGGACGACCACGAAGAGACTGCGATACCAGGACACAGTCACCGCTGGGGGCGAGCGGTACCCACTGCTCATCCGACGAGGGACGGTGGATCACCGGATGAGTGAGAGCGCTCTCATACTTGGCCGCCCCACCACCCCTGTCAACCCCCAACCCCTGTCGGCTTTCCGACGCCTGATATGCCGACCCAGCCCGACATGCCAACTACCTCGACGGCCAACCGCCCAGCGTCACGTCCAAGCAAACGCAACAAGAACAAGAACAAGAACAAGAACAAGAACAAGAACAAGAACAAGAACAAGAACAAGAACAAGAACAAGAACAGAACAAGAACAAGAACAAGAACAAGAACAAGAACAAGAACAAGAACAAGAACAAGAACAAGGGGGCCCCGCTGCCGCTGTGGTCGCCGCGGTGCCGGCGCTCAGGTTATATCTGTGGCCCAGTAGGGGAGCGGCGCAGAAATATTGTCAGTCGGCTGATGGTCCCCGAGTCGACTTGGATGCACAATCAGCCGCCGAAGATCAGATGGCGGGAGGTGGTCTGGCCTGGGTCAGGCGAGTCTTGCGCTTCTCATGACGGTGGCAACCGAAAAACAAGCCGATCGAATACCGGTGAGTCCGGAAACGGCTGCTTCTCTCCGAGCTGGACCCAGCCCCACGAGCGGTACGCAGCCTGCGCCGGAACATTGTCCTTGCGCACCAGGAGTTCAGCGACCGGCTCAGGTCTCCCTTCGAGCAGCGCGTCATGGACACGGCGGCCTATGCCTTTCCGCTGGTGGTCCGGATGAGTGGCGAATTCCCGGAACAGGTAGAGCGGAACCGACTCGACAGGAAGATCCCACTCCGGGTACGTCGAGCGGAGTTCATCGCAGATCGCGCCATGTTGATCGCGCGGGCTGCCGAAGGCGTAGCCGACGACGGTGCCGGCGATCCGGGCGGCAACGAGTTCGAAGTCGCGGCCGGGGAGGTACAGCTCGACCAGGCGCTCCCAGAACTGGTCTGGGCGGAACCACGGGTCGTGCATCTGATCGTCGTGCGAAGCGATGTACACCGGCAAGATGTCGTTCCGCAGTTCCAGGGTGGAGGTTGCATCGTGCCGCTCGATGGTCAGTTGGTCCAGGTCGCTCATGCCGCTCTGACTACCCTCTTCAAGGCGGATCAACCTGCGCTGAGCTCAAGACACTCACGGAACTCCACGACCGCCGGCTTCGACATCTGCGGCGCTGGTACAGCGCCGAGTACTTCCTTGGCGAGGGCAACGATCGGTCGGATCTGATCTCTGCTCGGCAAGCTCTGAAGTGCGGCCGACGCATGCTCGATGCCAGTGCTCACATCATCGCCGCTGTTCACCATCCACAGAGCCTGCTGTAGTTCGATCCGCGCCGGACCACGCCGGTACTTCGACGGGGTATGCCCTGATCGCTGTGTGGAACGGCAAGCCCGCAGGTGAGTTCGGCGGCACTGCTGATGTCGTGGCGTACGCGCTAAGCCAGGGACGTCGAGTGGTCGCTCTCTTGCTGGCGGGAGCTGAGCGGGACTGAGTGCCGTGCCAACTCAGGCTGACGCGGTGCGAGTCCGCTCTAGCGTCGGGGTCCGTCCTCGTCAGTTGACGCTTGGGTCGGGCAGGCTGCGAGGCGTGCGGCCGGCGAGGCGAAGCGACTCGGGTCCGTCTTGCATGGGATGTGGTGCTGGACGGTTGCAGTCGCTCAAGCAGGCGACGGAGGAGCCTGCGCCCAGGGTGGGTGGGAGCCTGCGAACGCGGACGCGACGAAGGAGCGGACGGCGGAGCAGGCGTGGGGTTCTTGGCTCGCGGTCAGCCCGTTTGGGTATCCAGGCCGGGGAGTGGGGGTGGTTCTCGGTGGGTTTTGTCGACGGTGGGGCCGGGGAGCCAGCGGTGGGTGTTGGGGGTGTCGTCTACGGCCAGGAATTCGGGGGCGGTTAGGGGGCGGGCGGAGGCTTCTATGGATTCCATGGCGGTTAGTTCTGCTTCGGTGACGTGGAGGTCTCGGAGTTTGCGGGCGGTGGTGAAGACTCGGCGTTCGAAGGAGCCGACGGTGCTGTTGTAGGCGTCTACGGCCGACGTCAGGGAGCGGCCGACCTTGTTGAGGTGGTCGCCCATGGTGCTGAGGCGTTCGTAGAGTTCCCGGCCCAGTTCGAAGACCTGTTGGGCCGATTCGGTCAGGGCTGATTGGTTCCAGGCGTAGGCGGCCGCGCGCAGGGTGGCGATCAGGGTGGTGGGGGTCGCCAGGATGACGCGGCGCTCGGCGGCGTACTCGAGTAGCGCCGGCTCGACGTCCAAGGCGGCGGAGAGGAAGGACTCGCCGGGGACGAAGAGGATGACGAACTCGGGAGTCGAGGGGAGTCGCGACCAGTACGCCTTGGCGGAGAGTTGGTCGACGTGAGTCCGCAGGTGGCGGGCGTGGGCGCGGAGGCGTTCCTCGCGGAAGTCGGCGTCGTCGCTCTCGGCGGCTTCCAGGAAGGCCGCCAGCGGGACCTTCGAGTCGACGACCAGGTTTTTGCCCTCGGCAAGTCGCACCACCATGTCGGGGCGGAGCAGGCCGTCGTCGCCCACGGTTGTGGTCTGCTCGGTGAAGTCGCAGTGCGCGACCATGCCGGCCAGCTCGACCGTACGCCGGAGATGCAGCTCGCCCCATCGCCCGCGCACCTGTGGTTTGCGCAGCGCGGTCGACAATGAGGCGGTCTCCCGCCGCAGTGCCTCACCGCTCATCCGCACCTCGTTCACCTGTTGGTGCAGCTGGCTCTGCCAGGCAGCGCGGCCCTTCTCCAACTGGTTGAGCTGGGCATGCAATCGGTCGAGCGACTCCTTCACCACCGCTTGCCCGGACATCTGTTGCCCGACCGTCGTCCGCTCCTGCGTGAGCTCGACCACGCGATCCTCGGCCGCATCCCGCTCGGCTGTGATCCGCGCGAGCGAGGCGCCGTCGCGTCCCCGCGACCAGAGCAGGCCGAAGACCCAGCCGAGCCCGAGCCCGACCAGCAGGAAAACCAAGAGCAGCAGAACCGCGGTACCGGTCATGTCACAGACAGTCGCAGACCCCGCCGACAATTTCCGCACGACAAGCCCGGTACCACCGAACCTCAGTGTGTGAGCTGCGGCGCGTCGGCCTTGCGAGCCACTCCGGAGCGAGCGATCCGCCAGGCCGGGAGGGCGCCGAGCACGGCCGCGAAAGCGAAGACATACAGCAGTAGGTGAGCGGATGTGAGGACGGAAGGCTCGCCGAGTTTGACCAGTACGCCGGCCAAGGCCGCGCTGAACGCGCTCGACATCAGGAACACCGTGTTGATCCCCGCCGATGCCTTGGCCGCCTCCTCCTGGTCCTCGACGCTGCTGAACGCGGCGACGGCCAGGTGCGGGAAGGCGATCCCGATCCCGGCACCGGCCGCGAACAGGGTGACGAACCACAGGATCACCACCACAGCCGAGGGCCCGTGGACCTGCAAGGCGGAGTACGCCGCGAGGCCGATCGCCAGCAACGCGGGCCCGCCGACGATCAGCCGGCGTACGACGGCCGTACTGGATGCGCTCGCGCTCGCTGTCTGGCTCAACGACCAACCGAGCGACAGCGCCGCGCCGAGGAACCCGGCCAGCAGCGGCGACAGCTCACCCAGCTCCTGACCGAACAACGGGATGAAGGCCTCGGTACCGATGCCGAAGGCAAGAATTCCGACGGTCAGGTAAACCCACTTCAGCGACTTGCCGGCAGCAAAGGTCACCCGCGGAAGCACAGCCGCCTTTGCGGTCCGCTCGAACCAGACGAAGACCACGCCGAGCCCCAGCCCGACCAGCAGCACCACCGCGGTCGCCACCCCCGCCGGCACGATGCTCGCGATGCTGACCATCGCCACCGCCGCGGTCAGCAACACCAGCGACACCACCGGTACTGCGGACGCGGCCGCCGATCGCTCGGTACGAGGAATCACCCGCACGACGACGACCATCAGTACTGCGGCCAGCCCCACCAGCAACCAGAATGCCGGCCGCCACACGCCCAACTGCCCGAAAGCGCCACCGCCAGACGGCCCGACGAGGTTGCCGACACCCCACATCGCCGACACCAGAGCGGCCGCCTTGGCCCACAACCGCTCCGGCAAAGCCCGCTGGATGAGGGCATAGCCGAGTCCCGCGAGCAGCCCGCCGCCGAAGCCCTGCACGGCCCGGCCGGCCAGGAAGACGCCGATCCCGGGGCTCGCGGCGGCGATCAGCGAGCCGAGCCCGAACAACCCGAACGCGAGCAGATAGGCGACCATGGAGCCGCGCGTGATGAGGATCCGGCTGACCAGCATCGAGCTGATCACCGACGCGACCAGGAAGGCCGTCATGGTCCACGCATAGAAGCCGGTACCACCGATGTCCCCGACGATGGTCGGCAGCAGGCTGGTGGTGAGGTAGACGTTGCTCGCCTCCATCAGCACGCCGCCTGCCAGTACCACCGCCACGGGGGCGTAGGTGAGACCGAGCAGTTCGCGCCAGGAGCCGTTCGCCGGGGTGTCCATTGGTGGACGGTACGACTTAAAGTCAGGTTGAGCTCAACCCCGAGGTCAGCAGGCCATCGCGGGGAAGCTGTAGCCCTGGGCCTTGAGCAGGCGGAGCGCCTTGTCGAGTGCTGCGACGGTCTGGCTGCGGTCGCCGCCACCGTCGTGCATCAGGATGATGTTGCGCTTGTGGGCGTGCGTCATGATGTTGCTCACGATCGCGTGCACGCCGGGCCGGGCCCAGTCGCGCGGATCGACGTCCCAGAGCACCTGGACCATACCGGCGGCCTTGATCTCGGCGCGGACCTTCGGGTTCGAGGCGCCGAACGGCGGCCGGAAGCACTTGGACCGCGGACCGTCGAAGATCTCGTGGTGCCGCTTCGCCGCCGAGATCGCGGTCAGCTGGGGGTGCGAGATCGAGTGGCTGCCGATGGTGTTGCCTGCGGCAAGTACTTGCTCGCGCAGCCCGGGGTGGGCGGCCTGCATGTTGCCGAGCTCGAAGAAGGTCGCGTGGGCGCCGTACTTCTTCAGCACCTGCAGGATCTTCGGCGTCCAGTACGGGTCCGGGCCGTCGTCGAAGCTGAAGAACAGCACCTTCTTGTTGCCCGCCGACGCAGCGAGCGTCGGGTCGCCGGCCGGTTTGCGCGGCTTGCCGCTCTCCGGTGAGCCGGAGTTGGCCGGCGGCGTGGGCGTCGTGGTCGGCGTCTCGATCGGTGTCGACGACGGGGTGCTCGGTGATGAGGCCGAGGTCGGCTTGGGCTGGTTCGTGTGTCCCAGCGCCAGGGCGATCAACGAACCGACGACCAGCGCGGAGGCGGCGGCGGTGGCGATGACGGCGGCAAGCTTTCGGGACATGATGCTCCCTTGCAGATCAGGCGGATGTTCCCCAGACACGCTCCCCCTCAAGGAGCTTTCGTTGGTAAGACGCCTTACCTTCGGGCCTGGTTGGCATCGCTGTGTTGCGGGGAGATCTCAGTAGCCTTCGGAGTCGCGACGGTCGCGAGCGTGCCGCGGTGGTACAGCCTGCCCTCCAGCGACTTCACGCTCGCGACCAGTACGAAGCTCATGCTGACCAGCAGCGCCCACGCGCCGAACTTCGCCGGGTGCACCAGGTGCCAGACGTTCACCTGGTCGGGGTAGTTCCAGGCATCCAGGAAGGTGCCGAAATTCTCCGCCATCCAGAGGAAGAAGCCGATCAGCGCGAACGCCAGCGCCAGCGGCATCCGGTACCTGCGGCTGCCGACTGAATAGAAGACCCACGTGCGCCGCAGTACGAGCAGAAGAGCCAGCGCGATCGGGATGCGCAGGTCGACGATCCAGTGATGGGTGAAGAAGTTCGCATAGATCAGTACTGCGAGCACGGTGGTGAGCGCTGGCCGATATCCGCTGACCCGCAGGTCGAACCGGCGCCACGCCTGGCAGATGTAGCTGCCGACCGCGGCGTACATGAAGCCGGCGAAGAGCGGCACCCCGGCGACCTTCGTCACCGCGTCGCCCGGATACTCCCAGGAGCCGACCTGGACCTTGAACAGTTCCAGCCCGAGGCCGACCAGGTGGAATCCGAAGATGACGGCGATCTCGCGCCACGTCTCCAGGCCGGCCAGCCAGAACCCTCCGGTGAGCAGGACGGAGTAGATCAGCAACGCGTCGTACCGGGCGATCGGCAGTTCGACGTACTTCGAGAGCGCGAGGCCGGCGAACAGCGCGGCCGGGAACAGGCAGGAGACCAGCTCGGTCCAGCCGAACCGCAGGAATTGCGAGCAGGCGAACACGATGTGTGATCGGTTGGGCGCGAGTTTTCTCCGGCTGGTCACAGAAAGGAGACGCTGCTTGCTATCGCCTGGTTGGGACGGATAGATCACTCCTACGGATGGAGGTGCCGCGATGGATCCGAGGGTGGTGTACCAGACGGACCGGCTGGTCGTGCGCGACTGGGCGGAGAGCGACGGGGACCGGGTGTTCGACATCTACCGGCGCTGGGAGGTGTCGCGCTGGCTGGGCGCCGACCCGCGGGTGATGACGGATCGCGACGCGGCATCCCGGACGATCGAGCGGTGGAACGCGCGCAACTCCGATGACGTCTACGGGATCTGGGCCGTGGAGGAGAAGGCGACCGGCGTGGTTGCCGGGACGGTCTTGCTGGTACCGCTGCCGGAGGGGCCGTCGTCGAAGGGAGAGGTCGAGGTCGGCTGGCATTTCCACCCCGACGCGTGGGGGCGGGGCCTGGCGACGGAGTCGGCGCACGGGGCGATCGCGCATGGGTTCCGGGCGGGGCTGGGGGAGATCTACGCCGTCGTACGGCCGGACAATCAGCCGTCGATCGCGGTGTGCAAGCGGCTCGGGATGCAGCCCCTGGGGTTGACGTCACGCTGGTACGACGCGGAGCTGGAGTCCTTTGTGATTTAGGTCGAGTGGGCCACGCCGCGTAGTCTTGCTGCCCGTGGCACTCTCCATCGGAATCGTCGGGCTCCCCAATGCGGGCAAGTCCACGCTCTTCAACGCGCTGACCAAGAACAACGTGCTCGCGGCGAACTACCCGTTCGCGACGATCGAGCCCAACGTCGGGGTGGTCGGCGTACCGGACGCGCGGCTGGCCAAGCTGGCCTCGCTGTACGACTCGGCCAAGGTGATCCCGGCGACGGTGCAGTTCGTCGACATCGCCGGCATCGTCCGGGGCGCGTCGGAGGGCGAGGGGCTGGGCAACAAGTTCCTCAGCCACATCCGCGAGGGCGACGCGATCTGCCAGGTCACCCGGGTGTTCCGTGACGACGACGTCACTCACGTCGACGGCAAGGTTTCACCGGCCGACGACATCTCCACGATCCAGACCGAGCTGATCCTGGCCGACCTGCAGACGGTGGAGAAGGCGATCCCGCGGCTGGAGAAGGAAGCCCGGCTGAAGAAGGAGAGCGTCGCCGTACTCGAGGCGGTCCGCGAGGCGCAGAAGCACCTCGAGGCCGGTACGCCGATCATCGCCACCAACGTCGACCGGGACGCGATCCGCGAACTGATGCTGATGACGGCCAAGCCGTACATCTTCGTCTTCAACTGCGACGCCGACGAACTCGCCGACGAGACCCTGAAGCAGAGCATGCGCGACCTCGTCGCCCCCGCCGAGGCGATCTTCCTCGACGCCAAGTTCGAAGCCGAACTCGTCGAACTCGACGACGAGGCCGAGGCCCGCGAAATGCTCAACGAGATGGGCGTAGAAGAGCCCGGCCTGGACGTCCTGGCCCGCGTAGGCTTCGAAACTCTAGGGCTCCAGACCTACCTGACCGCAGGCCCCAAAGAAACCCGGGCCTGGACCATCAAAAAGGGCGCCACCGCCCCCGAAGCAGCCGGCGTCATCCACACCGACTTCCAACGCGGCTTCATCAAGGCCGAGATCGTCTCCTTCGACGACCTGATGGAAGCCGGCAACATGGCAGCCGCCAAATCCGCCGGCAAGGTCCGCATCGAAGGCAAGGACTACATCATGGCCGACGGCGACGTCGTCGAATTCCGCTTCAACGTCTGAACGCCACTTCGGTTTCCTGGCTTGAGTTCCGTCTCAGCGGTTGAGGGTTCGTCGTGCTGACGCCGATCCTTGCGACCGCCGACCCTTACCTGGCTGCCGACGAGTTCGTCGCCAACGGCTGGACCCTCGTCTTCGCCACCCCGAAGGGATCAGCTGACCCGTTGGCCTGCGTAGAACTCCACGGCGCCCAGGTTCTGCTTGGTGTGGACACCGAGCAGTTCCTTCCAGCTGAGGCGCGCGAGCACCGAGGCGCCGGTGTGCAGCTCTACCTCGAAGTGCCATCAGACGCACTGGACGCTGTGCACGCCGCCCATCAAGCCCCTGGTCCCCTCACCGACCGCGCCTGGGGCACCCGGGCCTTCGCCGTACAACTGGCCGGCTACAACTTCATGATCGCCTCGGCCCAAGCCCACTGATCCGTTTCCGGGACGGTCATCGCTGTCTTGACCGGGGATGATTGAGCGGTGGCGATTCGATTCGGGTTTGAGCTTCGGGCGCTGGCGGACGTTGGGGTTTGGGTGGGGAGACCCCGCGGTTGCATTGGTTCGGGCTGACCGACGGGTGGTACTGGATCGAGGTCGGTGAGTTGCGGTTGCTGCAGTATGCCGATGGGTCCGGCATCGACTACTACGTGGTTCGGTTGTGGGAGGACCTGCTGCAACTGCTTCCCGTGATGCTCCAGGATGTGCCTGACGATCTGGCCGACTTCGTCAGCGGCGACTCTCTCGACTGGAACGACGTGGAGTCGGAATCGGCGGACGCGGCGATGGCCTGGTACTCGGATCACTGGCTCTATCTGGGGTACCTGCGTGACAGCCCGGCGATCTGCTTCAGACGCCGTGCGGCCGGGTGACGATCGACTGGGAATTGCCGGTCCCGGACAAGTTCGCCGTACCGCCGACGGGCGCTGGGTCACCTGGACGACGGCGGGGTCTCCGTCGAAGAGCGCGGCTGGGGTGGGCATGCGGGTGAGGCTGGCCAATTGTGGGGTGGGGCGGCGCATCGGCGTACCGAAGTGGTGGCGGGATCGGGAAGTTGGTTGGCGGGGATGGTCAGTGGGGGATGGGGCTGTCGGCAATAGCGTCTTTGGTGGGTGGTCAGGTGGGCTGTCTGTTGAGGAGGTTGTGGTGGCGACTGTGTTGGTTACTGGGGCTTCGGCGGGGATGGGGAAGGCTACTGCGGCGAGGTTGTTGGGGGAGGGGTACAGCGTGTACGCCGTTGCGCGGCGGGTCGAGGAGATGGGGGAGTTGGAGAAGGCCGGGGCGATCATCCTTGCGGTCGATGTGACTCGGGATGACGAGTTGGTCGCTTTGGTTGAGCGGATCGAGGGGGAGCAGGGCGGGGTTGATGTGTTGATCAACAACGCGGGGTTCGGGTTGTACGGGGCGGTGGAGGACACGTCGATCGAGGATGCCCGGTATCAGTTCGAGGTCAATCTGTTCGGGATGGCTCGGTTGACGCAGCTGGTGTTGCCGGGGATGCGGGCACGGGGGAGTGGGCGGATCGTCAACATTTCGTCCATGGGTGGGAAGGTTTATACGCCGCTGGGGGCCTGGTACCACGCGTCGAAGCACGCGGTGGAGGGGTGGTCGGATTGCCTGCGGGTGGAGGTGAAGCCGTTCGGGATCGACGTTGTGGTGATCGAGCCGGGGTTCGTGGCGACGGAGTTCGGGGCGGTGCTGGCGGAGCCGATGTTGCGGCGGTCGGGGCAGGGGGCTTACGCCGCGCTGGCGGGGAAGGTTGCGGCGGCCAGCGGCGGTGAGAACGCGGTCAAGGGGACGCCGGCCGCGAAGCTCGCCGAGGTGATCGTGAAGGCGGTGTCGGCGCGGCGGCCGCGGACTCGGTATGTCGCGGGGAAGTACGCGCGGCCGTTGATGTTCACCCGTAAGTGGTTCGGCGATCGCGTCTACGATCGTGTTGTGATGAGTCAGGTATGAGTTCGGGCGGCTATATGCTGGGCCCGTCGGCGCGGGCGCTGCTGGTGGATCTCGGCGCGTCGGTTCCGACCGTACTACGGCGTGCGCGGCTGCCGGAGGGGTTGCTTGCCCACGGCACCGTTGAGCTGACGTCGGCCGAGTACTACGCGCTGTGGCAGGCGCTGGCCGATGACCTGGGTGACGAGGTCCTGCCCGTCACGATCGCCCGCGTGCTGACGGCCGAGGTCTTCGACCCAGCGTTGTTCGCGGCGTTGTGCAGTCCGTCGCTGGCGCTCGCGGCGGGGCGCATCGCGCAGTACAAGAGACTGATCGGGCCGCTCCGGCTCGAGGTCGAGGCGTCGGGCGGCAGTACAAAGATCGAGCTGCTGTGGGTTGACCGGCCGCCGGAGGTCTACGCGCTCACCGAGTTGCTGTTCTGGGTGGCATTGGCGCGGATCGGAACTCGGGGGGAGGTGCGGCCGCTGCAGTTGACGGCGCCGGTCAGGCAATCGCGGGAGGTTCGCGACCAGTACGCGGAGTACGCCGGAATCCCGATCACGTACGGACCGCGCTGGTCGATCACCTTCAACGACCGTGATGCCAACCGGCCGTTCCTGACCGCGAACGAGCGCATGTGGGACTCCTTCGAACCCGACCTCCGCCGTCGCCTCGCCGACCTGGACCGGGCGTCGACGACCGCCGAACTCGTCCATGCGGCCCTGCTCGAACTTCTCCCCGCCGGCGCCGCGACCATGAGCGCGGTGGCTCGGCAGTTGGCGATCAGTACCAGGACCCTGCAGCGTCGCCTTCAACTGGAGTCGACAGCCTTCCAGACCGTCCTGCGCACCACGCGCGAGTCGCTGGCCCGGCACTACCTCAGCAGCTCGGCGATGTCGGCCGCCGAGATCGCCTATCTGCTCGGCTACGACGACACGACGTCGTTCTACCGGGCGTTCCATGACTGGACGGGGCAGACGCCGGAAGCGGTACGGATCGCGGAAAACCGTTCGAGCGCTGAGGGTGTGCGCACCTAGGGTCGACGCATGCCTGATGCCTTGTTCGCTGTGCCTCGGTTGGCTGCGGTTTATGACGCGTTGGAGGCGGGGCGGGGGGATCTCGAGGCTTATGCGGCGATGGTGGAGGAGTTCGGCGCGCACCGGGTGGTCGACGTCGGGTGTGGGACGGGCGTTTTTGCGTTGATGCTGGCCGAGCGTGGGATCGACGTCGTTGGAGTCGACCCGGCGTTGGCTTCGTTGGAGGTGGCTCGGGGGAAAGCTGGGGCTGAGGCCGTGAGGTGGGTACATGGGGATGCGGGGGCGTTGCCGGCGGCGGAGGCTGACTTGGCGGTGATGACGGGGAATGTGGCGCAGGTGTTTGTGGGGGATGAGGAGTGGGCGGCGGCGCTCGGAGATGTGCGGCGGGCGTTGGTACCGGGTGGGCGGTTTGTGTTTGAGACCAGGGATCCGGGGCGGCAGGCCTGGTTGGGGTGGAATCGGGAGGAGAGCTACCGGCGGGTTGAGGTGCCTGGGGTTGGGGTGGTGGAGAACTGGACCGAGTTGGTGGAGGTTCGGTTGCCGTTGGTGACGTTCGAGTCCACCTATGTCTTCGCGGAGGACGGCGCGACGTTGTTCTCGCGGTCGACGTTGCGGTTCCGGTCCCGGGGTGAGGTTGAGGAGTCGCTGAGGCGGGCTGGGTTCGCGGTTGACGAAGTACGGGATGCGCCGGATCGACCGGGGCTCGAGTTCGTCTTCGTCGCCAGGTAGGTGGAGCGGCCAGGGTGCCGGGCAGGGGATGGGGATCACCGGCACCCTGACCTGTCAGGGGGGCCACTGGGGGAGCGGTCGGGGCGGCCGGGGTGGGACGTTGTGCCGGTGGGGATCGCCGCGCTGGATGGGGCGATCGGAGGTGCCGGGTGGTCCGGGGGCCGTACTAGTAAAGGTACGTCGGGACCCAAGGGGCGGGCTGGGTGCTCAAGCGCTTGAAACGCAGGGGTTTGTGCGCGGACGGTGGCTGGGCGTGAGAGTACGGCCCTGGTGACTTCGGGCGGTGTTGCCGGGGCTACGGAGCGGCTACTGGCGCGGTGCGGTCTGTGGCGAGCTTCACGGCGAAGACGGCTAGCGCAGTACCGGTGAGGTACCGGTGGATGCGGGACCAGAGTGGTTTGCGGCTGAAGAAGGTCGCTACTGAGCCGGCGGTGACGACGAAGATCGCGTTCACCGCGACGCCGACCGCGAGTTGGGTGAGGCCGAGCAGCAGGCTCTGGGTGCCGACATGGCCGGCCGACGGATCGACGAACTGCGGGAGCAGCGAGATGTACAGGATCGCGATCTTCGGGTTGAGCAGGCAGGTGAGCAGGCCCATGCCGAAGAGCTTGCGGGGGCGATCCGGGGCGAGCTCGGACGGGGTGAAGGCCGAGCTGCCGCCGGGGCGGAGGGCGCCCCAGGCGAGCCAGAGCAGGTACGCCGCGCCGGCCAGCTTCAGCGTCAGGTAGATCTCCGGTACCAGCGCGAAGAGCGTCGCCAGGCCGGCGGACGCGGCGAGCAGGTAGACGAGGAAGCCGACGCCGACGCCCGCGAGCGAGGTGAGGCCGGCGCGACGGCCCTGGACGACCGAGCGCGAGACGAGATAGATCATGTTCGGGCCGGGGATGACGACCAGGCCGAGCTCGACCAGCGCGATCCCGATGAATGCTTCCGTGCTGACCATGAACCGTCCCCTTCGCCGTTGCGTCGCCGCGACGCTAACAGCCGGGCGGGGGCGGGCCGGAGGCATTTTCGGGGGCTGAGATGGGGGCCGCTGATAATCGGTGGCGTGGTGGTGGGCACAATTGGTTAGCTAGAGGTTGAATGCCTGACGGTTTGAAGGAGACGGTATGAGCGACACGCCCAGCGAGCCGGCCAAGGACGATCTGCAGAAGAAGTTCCGCGAGGCGCTTGCCAAGAAGAACCAGCAGCACGACTCGCACCCCGGCAGTGGGCCGCGGCACGAGGGTGTCGGCGAGGCGCACAACGACAAGCAGAAGCGCCAGTTCCGGCGCAAGTCCGGCAGCTGAATTCCGCCGCCCATCCATCCACCTCGAGCCCCGGGTTGCCGCCCGGGGCTCTAGCTTTTCCCGGTACCTCCGGCCGGTACTCCTCCCGCCCGCCCTGGGGCCGGAGCGGGCCTTGCCGGTGGGTGTCTTCGTCGCGGGCTAGAGGAGTTCGTTGAGCAGGGTGGCGGCTCGGGGGGCGGCGTTGGTGGGGACGGGGAGGTAGTCGATGGGTTGGGTCAGTTGTTTGGCGATGGCCTCGGCCAGGAGTTGGGGGTTGCGGGCTGCTTCGTAGGGGAGGTGGTGGCCGGCGTTGTGGCGGTCGAGGCGGGCGCGGACGTGGAAGTTCTGTTCGAAGTGGTGCTCTAGTGGGACGTAGATGAAGGGGATGCGCAGGGCGGTCAACTCCATACAGGTGGACAGGCCGCCCTGGGTGATGGCGAGGTCCGCTACGGCCAGTTGCTGGTTCAGGTCGGGTAGGTAGCCGTGGATGGTGACGCCTTCGGTGGGTGGCAGTTCGGTCGGGTCTATGCGGGGGCCGGTGACGAAGACGAACTCCAGGCCGGGTACCAGTCGTCGGGCCAGGGGTACTGCGTCTAGTACTCGGTGCAGAAGAGCCTTGCCGGCTGCTGATCCGCCCACGCTCACCACACAGCGGAGTTGACTACTGCGTGGGCCTGTTGTGGTGGGTGGAGGGCCAATGATGTAGCCAGTGAAGGTGTAGTTGGTGGTGGCCCAGTCCCGGATCGAGGGGAGGCCGGGGCCGAAGGTGGTGGTGACGATGTCCTCCGGGTCGCCGACGAAGATCGAGTGGTCGCGCAGGCGCGGGTAGCGGGCTCGGTGTTCGAGCATCTCGGCGTTGTAGTCCGCAGTGAGGGCGGCTTCGGCGGGGCCGCCGTCGGGCATCGGAAGCCAGCCGATGAAGTCGGTGAGCCAGGCGTAGGCGAAGTGTTTGAGCTCTGGGTTCTCGTGCAGGAAGTAGTCGACCTCCCACGCCTCGTCGGCGATCACCAGGTCGTAGTACCGGTCGTCGACCAGGTCGGCGAAGGTGAGGAAGTTCGCGACCAGGATCTCGTCCATCCGGCGGATCGCCTGGAACGCGTGCAGGTCGTGGTCGTCGGCCTCGAAGTCGATGTGGGCGGCTTCGCTGATCAACAGTCCGGAGGCAGGGTGCACTGTCTCGCCGGCGTCCTGCAGGACTCTGGTGACGGGATGCTGCGCGAGCCAGTCGAGTTGCAGGTCGGGGCGCAGCACCCGCAGTTCCTGGGCGATGGCCAGGTCGCGTTTGGCGTGCCCGAGGCCGATGGGCGACGAAAGGTAGAGGGCTCGGCGGGGGCGGTTGAGTGCGCGCACCCAGGTACGCCGTACCGGCTGCTGTGCGGTGACGAAGTCCTTGAGGAGGCGGTTGAAGAACACCGGGTCCCTGGCGTGCGGGGCGTGGCCGCCGCCTTCGATGGTGACCAGGGAGCCTCCGGTGAGTTCGGCCAGGCGTTGTGCCTCGGCCAGCGGTCGTACCGGGTCGTCGGAGCCGTGGACTATGAGCACTGGGCACTGCACGGCTGGGAGCGACGGCTGCTGGGCTTGGCGGGCGGCCTCTGTGTCGACGAGGCGGTCTGGGCCGATCTGCAGGCCCCAGCGGATGCCGTCTTCGATCTGCTTGCTGGAGTGCGGCTCGCTGAAGATCTGGCCGAAGAAGAACTCGATGAAGTCCTCGTAGCCGCCTTCCTGCCAGTAGTGGCGGTTGTACTTCGCCCAGCCCTCGCTGGACGGCTGGCGCTCGCCCCACAAGCCCTTGGGGTCCGGGACGAGACCGGGTGCGCTGCCCACGCACACGACCCCGCGTACTCGACCCGGCTGAGCTGCGGCCACTTGCAAGGCCCATGGCGCACCACGGGAGAAGCCGACCAGTACGCAGTCCGCCACCCCCGTGGCATCCAGTACTGCGAGAGTGTCGGCCACGTACTCCGCTTCGGCGTACGCCGCGGCTCCCACCGGCTTGCTGGAAGCGCCGGAGCCGCGGCCGTCGAAGGTGACCACCCTGAAGTGCCTAGCCAGGTACGGCACCTGCGCCTTCCACATGCGGGAGGGCACGATCGACCAGGTCGGCATCAGTACGACCGTGGGCCCGCCGTTCCCCCTCTCGAAGGCGGGCCCGTCCCACACCTGGTACGCGATCGTCACCCCGGCCCGCTCGACCGTCCCCACCTGGTCCGCCGGTCGAGCGGGTCGTTCTGGTTTCATCTGCCGTTCCCCCATCCCGGCACTGTCTCAGGGGCGGACTTCGAAGACCAGGTTGAACGGGGTTTCGGCGGCGGTACGGAACCGGGTGAAGCCGGCCGCCGTGGTGACGTCGCGGATCCGGGCCGGCCCGGCCTGCGTTCCCAGCGCCAGACCGACGTCCTGTGAGAGCGAAGCCGGAGTACAGAGCAGCGTGGAGAACCCGTAGTACGCGCGGCCGACCGGGTTGAGGTTGTCCTCGACACGGTCGCCGGCCATTGGCTCGACGACCATCCAGGTGCCGTCGGAGGCCAGTGACTCGCGTACGTGCTTGGCGGCGCCCACCGGGTCGCCCATGTCGTGCAGTGCGTCGAAGGTGGTCACCAGGTCGTACCCGCTTCCGCTGTACTTCGTCGCAGGCGCCACCTCGAACGTCACGCGGTCCGCCACTCCCGCCTCGGCCGCACGCCGGCGGGCCGTCTCGATCGACTCCGGGTGGTAGTCCGAGCCGATGAAGGTGGACTGCGGGAACGCCTGGGCCATCAGAATGGTCGAGGCGCCGTGCCCGCAGCCGATGTCGGCCACCCGAGCACCTGTCTGCAGCTTCTGCACCACGTCGTCGAGCGCGGGCAGCCAGCCGGCGATCAGGTTGGCGTTGTAGCCGGGGCGGAAGAAGCGCTCGCAGCCGAGGTGTACGTCGGAGTTGTGCTCGTGCCAGCCGATCCCTGCGCCGCTGCGGGCGGCCTCGATGGTCTCGGTGGTGTGCTGCACGGTGCCGAGCGCGATCTGGAAGAAGCCGGGCAGGAACGCCGGGCTGCTCTCGTCGGTCAGCGCCACTGCCTGCTCCGGTGGCAGTAGGTACTTGCCTGTGTGCGGGTCGTACTCGACAAAGCCGCCTGCTGCTTGGGCATTGAGCCACTCGCGGGCGTAGTGCTCGCTGGTGGACGTCTTCTCCGCCAGCTCGGCCGGTGTGGTCGCGCCACCGTCGGCCAGCGCGCGGTAGTAGCCGAGGCGGTCACCCATCACCACCAGCGCGGCGTTCAGCGTCGCGCCCACCTCACCTACCGCCTGGCCCACGAAGGCCATCAGCTTGTCCATGTCGATCGCAACTGTTGTCATCTCAGTTCCCTCCCTGGATCTGTACTGCGAACCTAGGAAGCGCGGGCAGGTGCTCGCATCAGGTGACCCACCTGGTGTGTACTGCCAGACATGCTGATCGGGCGGGAAACCGAGCGGCGGGCGATCGAACGGCTGGTCGCGGGGGCGCGGGTGGGATCCAGCGGGGTACTGCTGATCACCGGGGAACCGGGGATCGGCAAGACGGCTCTCGTGACGGAGACGGCGATGCTCGCCGCCGGCATGCGCGTGCTCAAGGCTCAAGGCACCGAAGCCGAACAAGAACTCCCCTTCGGCACGCTCCTGCAGTTACTCCGGCCGGCCCTCGGAGAACTACCCCGCATCCCAGCCCCCCAACGCAGAGCCCTCGCTGCCGCTCTCGCTCTGGAAGAGGGTGCGGGCGAGGTGCCTCACCGCGAGTTGAGGGAAGGCGAAGTGGAGTCGGGGCAGCGCCCCCGCAGCGCGGAGGCTGGGGGGCGGGCGCCGGGGCAGTCCAGTGCGGAGGCTGGGGTGCGGGGGCAGGGGCGGTTCAGTGCTGAGGAGCGGTTTGCTGTGGGGGCTGGGGTTTTGAGTTTGGTTTGCCGGTATGCGGAGGGGGCGCCGGTGGTGGTGCTGGTGGATGACGCGCAGTGGGTGGACCTGCCGTCGGCGGAAGCGTTGTTGTTCGCGGCGCGGCGGTTGGTGGCGGATCCGATCGGGCTGGTGATCGCTGCGCGGGCTGGGGAGCGGCATCCGCTAGCTCAGGCTGACCTGCCGGAGTTGCGGCTGGGTGGAGTGGGATTGGCGGCGGCTCAGGAGTTGGTGGCCGGGTTGCCGGTGGATCTGGTGGCCAGCCTGCATCGGACTGTCGCGGGGAACCCGTTGGCGCTGATCGAGCTGGCCAGAGATCCGGAGCAGTTGCAGCGGGTACCTCCCGGTGTGCCCGTCCCCGTGTCGGCTCTGCTCGCGGATGCCTTTGCTGCAAGGGCTCACAAGCTCAGCGAGCCCGCCCAGCGTGCACTGCTCATCGCCTCCGTCGAGGACGGGGACCTGGGAGTAGTAGCGAGAGCCTGCGAAGACCTTGGAGTAGACGTCGCAGTGCTGGGTGAAGGCGAGCAGGCCGGGCTCATCCACCTCAGAGACGGACGAGTGGAGTTCAGACATCCGTTGGTCCGCTCGGCCATCTACGCCAACGCCGAGCCCGCGCAGCGGAGGGCCGTGCACCTAGCGGTAGCCAACGCAGTACAGGACGCTGACCGCCGCGCATGGCATCTCTCTGAGACAGTGCTCGGCACCGACGATGCAGTAGCCGCCGCGCTAGGCCTAGCAGGCGACCACGCTGTCGACAGAGGAGCCCATGCAGTAGCAGCAACCGCCTACGAGCGAGCCGCCCGCCTCACCGGTACTACGAGCGCTCGCGCGCTGCGCCTGGTCGCGGCCGGTCAGGCAGCCTGGTTCGCCGGCATGCCCGAGCGAGCAGACGGCCTGCTCAACGAGGCGCTGACCTTCGACCCACCAGGACGCGTCCGCACCCAGGTCGACGAGCTCCGCGGCGACATCGCAGTGAAGTGTGGCTCCCCAGCACGCGCCCGGGACATCCTCGTCGCCGCAGCAGCCGAGACCACCGACCCGGAAGCAGCAGTAGGCCTCTTAGCGGATGTAGTGAGCGCCTGCTTCCGTCTGGGGGACGCATCGACGGCGTTGAAGGCGGGAGCCGACCTGACCGAGCTACTGCCGAAGGTCGAGCGCCCGGGAACCCGTGTCATCGGACTACTGGCCAGCGGCATCGCCAAGGTGCTCGGCGGGAGTGGTGGCACGGAAGAGATCCGCCAAGCCATCGCGCTGGCACCATCTGTCGCGCTCGACCAGGACCGGCGACGGCAGATCTGGATGATGCTCGCGCCGCTCTTCCTGCGCGAGGCAGGCACTGGCCGCGCACTGATCGAGGAGGCGATGCGGGAACGCCGGGACCGGGTCGCAGTCGGAGTACTGCCGGGCGTGCTCTTCCACTTGGCGCGCGACGACGCTACGACCGACCGCTGGGCGGATGCGGCGGCGTCGTACGACGAAGGTGTCCGCTTGAGCCGGGAGACCGGGCAGACGACCGAGCTGGCGATCAACCTGGCCGGCCTGGCGTGGCTGTCGGCGCACCAAGGACATGAGAAGGAGTGCCGGGCGAGTGCGGCCGAGGCGATGCGGATCTGCGCGGAACGGCAGATCCATCTCGGGCTGGTCTGGTCGCTGTTCGCACTAGGCGACCTCGAGCTGGGCAAGGGTGATCCGCAGCGGGCACTACCGCAGTACGAGCGCTTGGCGGAGGTACTGGCGTCGCTGGGCGTGCTGGATCCCGACCTGTCGCCCGCGCCCGAGCTGGTGGAGGTCTACCTGCGTTTGGGACGAGATGAGGACGCGAGAAGGGCTGCGCGAGTGTTCGCGACGCAGGCGACCCAGAAGGGGCAGCCCTGGGCGCAGGCACGAGCTGCCCGCGCACTGGGGTTGGTCGACGATGACGAGCAGCAGTTCCAGCAGGCATTGGAGTGGCATGCGCGGACGCTGGACGCCTTCGAGCTCGCACGTACTCGTCTCGCCTATGGCGGTTGGCTGCGCCGGGCGAGAAGGAGAGTGGACGCCCGTGAGCAGCTACGCGAAGCAGTAGCGGCCTTTGACGAGCTGGGCGCACCTGGCTGGGCAGACCAGGCTGCTGCGGAGCTCAAAGCGACAGGTGAGACAGCACGTCGCCGGGAGCCCAGTACTGCGGACGACCTGACTCCGCAGGAGCGGCAGATCGCACTACTGCTCGCCAGCGGCCAGAGCATCCGCAGTGTGGCGGCGCGGCTCTTCCTGAGTCCCAAGACGGTCGAGTACCACCTGCGCAAGGTCTACACGAAGCTGGGCATCCACTCCCGTCCCGAGCTGGCCGAAATCCTCGAGAAGGCCAGCCCGGACTAAATCGCGGGCACTCCGCAGCAGGTCGTGGCATGGTCCATACGTGGACGCTGCGACCTGGACCTCTGATGAGTGGCTCAGTCAGGCGCAAGCCTGGCTGGACGAACAGCTGGCGGCTGCCGGCACCGAGCGTGTGGGCGAGCTGGCTCAGCCGCGGGTACGCGCGTGGGGGACTGTCCTGCGCGCCGACACCACCGCAGGCCCGGTCTGGCTGAAGGCTCCCGGCCCGGCGACGGTCTTCGAAGTACCGCTCTACCGGCTGCTGGCGACGCTCGTGCCGCGCTTCGTGCTGGATCCGATCGCCGTCGACATCGAGCGCGGCTGGGTGCTGCTGCCGGACGGCGGCCCGACCCTGCGCGAGCAGATGGGCGAGCGGGACCTGTCCGAGGTGATGGCGCGAGTACTTCCGCAGTACGCCGAACTGCAGCTCGAACTGCAACCGCACGCCGAGGACCTGCTGGCCGCCGGCGTCACCGACATGCGACCCGCTGTGATGCCGCAGCGCTTCGACGAGGCACTGGAGGTCACCGGCCGGTACGCCGAGGCCTCGGGCGATGCGGAGGCCAAGGAGCGGCACGAATGGATCGCCGGGCAACGCGCGGAGTTCACCGCACGCTGTACTGACCTGCCCGATCGGGCCAGCCTCGACCACAACGACCTGCACACCAACAACATCCTCGGCGGCCCGGGCGACTCGGTGCGCTTCTACGACTGGGGCGACAGCGTGCTCGCGCACTCGTTCAGCAGCATGCTGATCCCGCTGCTGGCACTGACCAAGCTGCTAGACGTCGGCCCGGACGACGAACTGGTACGCCGCCCGCGCGACGCCTATCTGGAGGTGTTCGGGAACCCGGCCGAGCTGGTCGCCGAACTCGACCTCGCCTGCTGGATCGGCAAGGTTGCCCGGGCGCTGGTCTGGGAGCGTTCCCTGCACGGCGATCCCGGTGAGTACGCCGACGCGCCGCTGGAAACTCTCTGGTCCCTGAGGATGAATTCCTGGCAGTTCCCCGCCTGAGACAGCCTTCGCCGATTGGGTCGAGGTTGACATCGGATGGCATGCTTCCTGGGGTGACAGAGTTGATGGAAGCCGCACGGCACCTGCTCGGGATCGCCATGGCTTCGCATTGGCTGATCCTGGTGCTGTTCGTGGCTGCCACGGTCGACGCGGTGTTCCCGGTCGTTCCGAGTGAGGGTCTGGTCGTCACCGCGGGGATGGCGGCCGCTGCCGGTCACCAGAACCTGCTGCTGGTGATCGTCGCCGCGATGGTCGGCTCGGTCATCGGCGAGTCCCTCTGCTACTTCCTCGGCCGGGGCTCCGGTCCCGCGCTGCATCGCTGGATGCGCCGCCAGGAGAAGCGGCAACGGATCTTCGAGAAGGTCTCCACGGCGCTGCACTCGCGCGGCGGGCTGATCCTGATGACGGTGCGCTACATCCCCGGCGCGCGGATGGTCGCGACGCTGACCGCGGGCGCGACGGCGTACTCCTTCCGCAAGTTCATTCTGTTCACCATCGCCGGCGTGACGATCGCCTACACCTACGTCGCGCTGCTCGGCTACCTGGGCGGCGACGCGTTCGCGCACGACTCGCTCAAGGCGCTCGCGTTCAGCCTCGGCCTGGCGTTCACCATCGGCCTGGTGATCGAGACCACCCGCCGGATCGCCGGCAAGCGCAAGGCAGTGGCAGCGGCGGGGGCAGCGGCGAAGGTCACGGCCGGGTAACGATCAATCGTTCGCTTTCCGCGCGAACGCGTGTCCCGGACCAACCGAAGTGGCGGTCCGTGCGTCAGTAGAGACGTGGTGAGGCCCGCAGTACTGCGTTTGCTGACCTGTACCGTCGTGATGGCGGCAGTGGTCGGTGGCTGCGCCGACGTCCCGCTCGAGGGCGCCGGTCCCGGTGAGAACCCGACCAAGGCGCCCAGCAGCCACCCTCCCTCGAAAAGCCCGAGCAAGACACCCAGCAAGACGCCCAGCGTGACGCCGGATCCATCGACCACGCTCACACCCGGCGTGAAGGCACCCGCCGCGGCGCCGGTCACGCGCAGGTTCCCGAAGACCCTGCGGAATGGCAAGCCGCCGCTGTTCATCGTCGTCTCCTTCGACGGCGCCGGCGACCTCCCCTTGTGGGCGCACTGGCGGGCCGTCGCCAAGCAGGTCGATGCCCGGATGACGTTCTTCCTGTCCGGCCCGTACCTCTACCCGCAATCACACAGGACCAACTACAAACCGCCGTACAAGAAACCGGGTTCGTCCGACATCGGCTGGGGCGATCCGGAGAAGATCCTGCGCCGGGCCGTCGTACTGCGCCAGGCGATCGCCGAGGGCCACGAGATCGGTACCCACGCCAACGGGCACTTCTGCGGCAAGGACGGGATCGACCGCTGGACCGGCCCGCAGTGGACCAACGAGCTGACCGCGTTCGACGCGATGGTGCGCAACGGCCCGACGCTGGCCGCGGGCAAGACGCTCGCGCCGCCGTTCGATCCGACCACGGTCAAGGGGATGCGCACCCCATGCCTGGAGGGCAACAGGCCGGCGTACCGGGCAGTGATGAAGCAGCGCGGGATGCTGTACGACGCCTCCGAGCCCGGCTACATCGCCTGGCCCAAGAAGGAGGACGGGCTGTGGAACTTCCCACTGCAGTCCGTGCAGCTCGCGGGGACGCACAAGAACACGCTGACGATGGACTACAACCTCTGGTACAGCCAGACGGAGGCCCACGAGGCGCCGGTCGCGCATGCGCCCGCACTCAAGGCACAGGTGCTCGCCACCTACCGCATGGCGCTGGCCCGCTCCCGTGCGGGCGGCAACCCACCACTGTTCCTCGGCAACCACTTCAACCGCTGGAACAACAGCGTGTACTCCGATGCGCTCACCAGCTTCGTCCAGGAGACCTGCACGCAGCAGGACGTCCGCTGCGTCTCCAACATCGAGCTGGTCAACTGGCTGACTCGGTACGGAGTACCTAAAGCCTGAGGTAGCCGAACGCGTTCTGCCAGGTGCCGCCGGCCTTGATGCGGGCGACGATCAGGCGCTGCAGGGTGGTGTCCTGCGGGAAGTCGTCCAGGTGGTCGAGGTCGTGGCTGCGGAAGGTGAAGAAGATCGCGCTGTCCTGCGCGTCGCGCGGTACGCCGTACGGGGTGAAGCGGCGGCCGAAGCGGACCATGTTGGAGTCCTGCGGCAGGTTGTCGAGCAGGTACGAGTCGAGCAGCCAAGAGCCGAGCGTCGCGGTCTTCACCGGGTACTCCGGGAAGACGCGCGGGAAGAACTCACGAGCCTGGGCGAAGCTGTCGTCGATCGCCTCGGGCGTCAGCGGACCCGTCTCGGGGATGTGGACTCCGATTACCCATTCACCGGGCTCAGTGCCGGGGACCGGGTTGTCGGCCGGTACCTGGTGAAGCAGGAACTGCAGCCGTCCGAGCGCGAAGAGCATCCCGGCCCAGTGGATGCCCAGCCACCAGTGCGTGGCCAGCCCGTACTCCCCGAAGGTGCGGCGATGGACGTCCAACTGCTTGCCGAGGTCTGCCAGGGTCGCCCAGCTGATCTCGTCGCTGATGCCGCGTTCGCGGTGGTACCGGCGGATGTCGGGCACCGTCTTGAGCAGCGCCGCCACCGTTACGCGCGGATCGTCCGGCATCTTCACGGACTCGCCCTCGGCCGGGAACGTCCCGATCGCGGCCCGGATCTGCCCGGCCAGGTCCTCGACCAGGACAGGATCCGCCTCGAACTTCTCCGCGTCCTCCCGATCGGCATCGGTGAAACCCAGCAGTCGGTACTCCTCAACGGTGGTCACGCTCCAACGGTAGTCGTTGGATAGTTACGAGTCTTCGCCATTCCCCGCCAGCCGCTCGCGACGTCCGCCTGCCGAGATCGCCACCGGGCCTATCGTTGCGCTGTGTCCGGCTACCTTCGCTTTCCGCCACCCGCGACCCAGCGCGACGCCGTCGAGCACTACTGGATGGTCGAGATGCCGGGCTCGCCGACGGAGCTGAAACAGCAGATCCTGATCCCGAACGGACGTCCGGGGCTGGCAGTCGCGTTGGCCGAGCCGGGGACCCGGCAGGATCCGCTGAGCGGCGCGACGTGGGTCAACGATGCGGCGCTGTTCGGGATCATGACGCGACCACACGTCCTCAGCCAAACCGGGATGTCGAGCTACGTGGGCGCCGAACTGAAGCCCTGGGGCATCGCCGCCCTCGACCTGCCGGAACGGCCTGCGGGCGGACCGCCGGATCGGCCTGCCGCAGGTGGACCGCCGGATCGGCCTGTCGTGCGGGTTCTGCCGGATCGGTTGGTCGATGGTGTGCTGCCACTCGCCGACTGGGTCGGAGCCGGCGCTACGAAGAGCCTGGCGGAGCAGCTCGCCGACGTGGAGTTCGGGCCGGAGCGGGCGGCGCGACTGGCGGCCTTTGTCGAGTCCTGGCTTCAGCCGGTGCGTGGGATCGACCGGCTCTCGCGAGTGGTCGCGGTGATCGAGGAGAGCCATGGAGCGGTGGCGGTGGCCGAGTTGGCTGCCGTCGTCGGGGTTTCGTACAGCAGCTTGTACCGGGTGTTCGCCGGAGCGACCGGGATCGGACCGAAGCAGTTCGGTGAGATCGTCCGGTACTTCCGGTTCGTCGGCGGACTGCTCGACGGGCCGGCTGATGCGACGGCGGTGCTGGCGGCGTTGCACGGGTACTACGACCAGGCGCACGCCGCCCGGGACTTCAAGCGCTACACGGGGGTCAGCGCGACGTCGTTCCGCGCAGTGCAGGACGGGATCGCCGCGTTGATGCATGGAAGATCTGTCCAAGACGTCTGAGGTGGGTCGGGAGATGCTGCGGGGGTCGGAGTACCGCAGAGGAGAGCATCGTGGGACGCATCATTCATGTCGAGCTGACTGCTACGGACACCGCCCGGGCGGCCGCCTTCTACGCCGAGGTTTTCGGGTGGGAGACCGAGCCGTCGCCGTTCGCCGACGAGTATCTGGTCGCGACGACCGGCACCGGCGAGGGGATCGACGGCGCGATCATGGGTCGTGGGTATCAGGAGCAGGTGACGATCGCGTGGCTCCAGGTCGACGACCTCGATGCGACGCTGACGGCGGTACGGGAAGCCGGCGGCAGCGTGGCGGGCGACGTACAGGAGATTCCGGGGCAGGGGCGGGTCGTGTATGTCCGCGATCCGGAAGGCACCTTGGTGGGGCTCAGAGGCCAATAGGATCGAGCGCATGGTCGTTCAGTTCCGGTCGGCGGGGCCCGGGGACGCGGAGCAGGTCGCGATGCTGCACGCGGACAGTTGGCGGCGGCATTACCGCGGGGCGTTCGCCGATTCGTTCCTCGATGGAGATCTGGTCGCGGAGCGGGTGGCGGTGTGGTCGAAGAGGTTGGTGGATCCGGATGGTACGGCGACGATCCTTGCCGAGGCTGATGGCGAGCTGGTCGGGTTCGTGCATGTGATGTTGGATCTCGACCCGGAGTGGGGCAGCCTGGTCGACAACCTGCATGTGGTACACAGCCGGCGACGTGGTGGGATCGGCAAGCAGTTGCTGGGGCGCGCGGCGCAGGCCGTGGTCGATCAGGCGGATGGCGACGCGATGTACCTGTGGGTGCTGGAGCAGAACGTCGCGGCGCAGCAGTTCTACCTCGCGGTCGGAGCCAAGCATGTGGAGACCGCGCCGGTGTCGCCGCCAGGCGGCGATCCGGCGCACCTTAACGGAAAACCCAATGGTCTCCGGATGGCGTGGGCGGACGCGGCGGCCTTCAGCTCTGACTGACCGCCGAGGCCCGGGCCGCAGTTGGAGCTGGGCAGCTCAGCCGGCGGCGGTGTCGATGTGGCGGGCTAGGACCAGGTCGTCGTCGGTCAGGCCGCCGGCTTCGTGGTTGGTCACCTTGAAGGTGATCGTGGTGTAGCGGATGTCGATGTCCGGGTGGTGGTTCATCGACTCGGCGAGCTGGGCGACGGTCGCGACCAGCCGGATGCCGTCCATGAACGAGTCCTTCTTCACGCTGCGCACCAGCGCGTTGTCCACGACCTTCCACTCCGGCAGGTGGTCGCGCAACGCGGCATCGATCTGGTCATCGGTCAGCAGCTCAGACATGAGCCACACTCTAGTCCTACTTACTACTTGGTACGGATCCCGATTCAGGTGCGGGAGCGGGTGTCGGGCAGGCGGAAGACCAGCACGAGGACGCGGAGTACGAGAACTGCGCAGATGACGAGCAAGTTGTAGGCGAAGAGCTGGTACAGGGTCAGAGTGCCGGTGACCTTGGGGCCGCCGGGAGTGCCGAGCAGGAGTACGGCCATCAGACCGGCGGTCGCGCCGAGGACTGCCAGCAGGGCCTGGTGGAGGAGGCCGGTCAGGTGGCGGCGGTCGCGTTCGTCGGCGAAGAGGCGGACGTTGAGGCTGAGGCGACCGCTCTCGGCGGCGGCGGCGATCCGGTCGATGCGGCGCGGGAGCCTGCGGAGCATCGGCAGCAAGGTGGCCAGTTCCTCGGTCGCAGTACGGCGGAGTGCGTCGGGCGCGAGCCGGTCGGTGACGTGGGCAGCGGCGAAGGAGCGGGAGGCGGCGACGAGGTCGAAGGCGGGGAAGATCCGCGCGATCGTGCCCTCGACCGTCGCCAGCGCGCGGAAGACCGCGGCGACCTCCGGTGGAACGCCTAACTCGTGCGTGGTGATGATCTTGAACAAGTCGTTGAACATGACCGGCCCGATCGCTGCGCCGGCGCCCAGGTGCCGCGCCATGAACTGACCGACCGCGCGCTCCAGGCTCTGCTCGTCGATCACGTCCGGCCGGTAGACGATCTCCAGCAGCGCATCGGTCGCGGCCACCGGATCACCGTGGTCGACAGCGAGCAGGAACCGTTGCAAGGCCTCGCGGGTGGACGGGTCGAGCCGCCCGACCGAACCGAGGTCGAGCATGCCGATCCGGCCGTCGGTGAGCAGCAGGAAGTTGCCTGGATGCGGATCCGCGTGGAACACACCGTCGATCGCGACCTGACCGAGCAGGCATTCGAACAGCACCTTCGCCAGCCGGGCAGCGTCGAGCCCGCGTTCGGCGATCGACTTGGCTGCGCCCCCGAGGCCGATCCCGTCGAGACGCTGCATGGTCAACACCCGGCGGGTCGAATACTTCGGGTGCAACTCCGGTACGACGACATCGCGGTTCCCGGCCACCGACTTGCCGGCCGCGACGCTGGCCATGTTGCCGGCCTCGACGGTGAAGTCGAGCTCTTCCCGCATCGCGTCTGCGAACCCGGTCGCGAGCGAGCGGACGCCCATCGACCAGCCCCAGTCGGTGTTGCGCTCGAGCAACCGGGCCAGCCGCTGCACGATGTCGAGATCCCGCTCGACGACCGACGCGATGCCAGGACGCTGCACCTTCACCACGACCGGTACGCCGTCCAGCCGAGCCGTGTAGACCTGAGCCACCGAGGCGGCGGCGAGCGGCTCGGTGGCGAAGTCGGCGAACACCTGCTGGGGTGGCGCGCCGAGTTCCTCGGTGAGTACGGACTCGATCTGATCCCAGGGCGCGGGGGAGACCTGGTCCTGCAACCGGCTGAGCTCGACCGCGACCGACGCCGGGATCACGTCGCTGCGGGTGGACAGCACCTGGCCGAGCTTCACGAACGTCACGCCGGCCTCGTCCAGCGCGAGCCTCAGCGACCGGGCGAGATCGGCCTGGCCGGCCGCGTTCTCGTGTCCGGGGCGTCGTCGGCCGCGCAGGTACGGGCCGAGGCCGTGCTTGATCGCGATCCGGAGGATCTGCAGGTACCGCCGGGTGCGCGCGATCCGGCCACTCAGGTCCCGCCGCAGATCACGGGCCCTGGGCAACGATCCGGTCGGTACCAGCGCCTCGGCCAGAACCAGGAAGATGAGTCCGGCAAGCATCGAGCACAACGCCGTCAACGCCAGCAGGGCGAAGGCCGCGCCGTTCGACCCGGTCCACGGCGGTGGGCCGGAGACCGCTTTCGCCAGCGGACCGGCGATCGCCAGCGTCAGCGCGGCGCCGACCGCCAGCCGCCCGAAGCCGAACCGAACCCCCAGCAACCGCTGCGACACCGGTACGAACAAGAACATGAAAATGCCGATGTTGACCAGCCCGACCAATGCCACGTCCATGCCCCGCACCCTAGGCCCAGCACCCGTCCAGCCACCTCACCCACGCGGGGGATGGCAGCCATCGCTCAGGTGAGCCTGCCGCCGGCCTTCCAGGCAAGGGGCCGGTCTCCTCGCCCGGTATGTGCCGCCGCCGGATCGCGGCACCTGCAAGGGCCGGTCTCCTCACCCGGTATGGGCTGGGTGAGGAGACCGGATGGCGGGCGTCGAGGGGACCCGCCTGCCCGGACCTACACAGTCCGGGCCACCTCGACCGACCCTGATTGCGGCCGAGGCTGTCCGACACGGCCCACTAGTGCAGGGCCGCGCTGATCAAGGTCGCCTGCTCCTCGGCGTGCTTCTTGGCCGAACCAGTCGCCGGGGCTGCCGAGCGGGGCCGGGAGACGACCTGCAACGGCCTGGTCAGCAGCGGGTTGAGTTCGGACTGGAGGAAGGACCAGGCGCCTTGGTTGCGCGGCTCGTCCTGGACCCAGAACGGCTCGGCGTTGGGATAGGAGTCGAGGACGTCGGCCAACTCGGATGCCGGGAGTGGGTAGTACTGCTCCAGCCGGACGAGGGCGACAGCGCGGTCGCTGGTCTTCTCGAGTTCGTGGCGCAGCTCGTAGTACAGCTTGCCGGAGACCACGAGGACCCGTTGGACGGCTGACCTGTCGGTGATGCGTGGATCGTCGATGACCGGCTCGAAGCGGCCTTCGGTGAGGTCGGCGATCGAGCTGGTCGCGTCGCGGGTGCGGAGCATCGACTTCGGGGTGAAGACGATCAACGGAGTCGACGCCTCGTGGGCCTGACGGCGCAGCAGGTGGAAGTAGGAGGCCGGCGTCGATGGCTGCGCGACGGTGAGGTTGCTCTCGGCGCAGAGTTGGAGGAACCGTTCGATCCGGGCCGAGGAGTGGTCGGGGCCGCGGCCCTCGTGACCGTGGGGGAGCAGCAGGACGAGGGACGACCGCTGGTTCCACTTCTGCTCGGCGGACGACAGGAACTCGTCGACGACGATCTGGGCGCCGTTCACGAAGTCGCCGAACTGTGCCTCCCAGAGCACCAGCGCGTCCGGCCGCTCGACCGAGTAGCCGTACTCGAAGCCCATCGCGGCGTACTCACTGAGCAGCGAGTCGTACGCCGCGAACGCGCCGAGCTTGCTCAGCGGCATCCACTCCTGACCGGTGATCCGATCGTGCAGTACCGCGTGCCGCTGGACGAATGTCCCACGGCGCGAGTCCTGCCCGGCCAACCGAATCGGCGTCCCCTCCTGCAGCAGCGACCCGAACGCGAGCAACTCACCGAACGCCCAGTCGACGCCACCGGACTTGCTCATCTCCTGCCGCTTGGTCAGCAACTGCCCGAGCTTGGGATGCACGCTGAACCCGGCCGGCAGCTCGGCGAACACATCCCCGATCGCCCGGATCGACTCCTCCGTCACAGCAGGCGTAGTACCTGCGGCACTCTGTACTTCGGAAGCGGCCGACGCACCGGACACCTCACGCGTCTCGGCGAAGGCACGATCGAGCCGGTCATGGAAGTCGTGATCGGCCTGCTCGTACTCCGCGCGGCTGATGTCGCCGCGGCCGACGAGCGCTTCGAGGTAGAGCGTGCGCACGCTCGGCTTGCCCTCGATCAGCGCGTACATCCGCGGCTGCGTCATCGACGGGTCGTCGGCTTCGTTGTGCCCGCGCCGCCGATAGCTGACCAGGTCGATGACGACGTCACGATGGAACTGCTGCCGGTAGGCGAGCGCGAGCTCGGCAACGCGGACCACCGCTTCCGGGTCGTCGCCGTTGACGTGGAAGACCGGCGTCTGCGTCGCCTTGGTGACGTCGGTCGCGTAGACCGAACTGCGAGCATCGGAGGGCAGAGTCGTGAAACCGACCTGGTTGTTGAGGTTGATCCGGATCGTGCCGCCGGTCGTGTACCCCCGCAGCCGGGACATCTGCACGGTCTCGGAGACGATTCCCTGACCTGCCATCGCCGCGTCGCCATGGATGATGATCGGCAACGTCGCGGACCCACGATCTTGCCTGCCGCGGGCGATCCCGAGCAGGACGCCGTCCACCGCATCCAGATGCGACGGGTTGGCCGCGAGTACGACGGGCAGTTCCTCACCACGAGCGCCGCGGTAGATCCCCTCGGTCCCGAGGTGGTACTTCACGTCTCCGGAACCGTCGATGTCGTCCGTGCCCTGGAACTCGCGGAAGACCTGCGCGTACGTCTTGCCGGCGATGTTGGTGAGCACGTTCAGCCGGCCGCGGTGCGCCATCGCGATCGTGGCGCCGTCCAGCCCGGCCTCGGCGGCGCCACCCAGCAGCGCGTCGAGCAGGGCGATGGCCGACTCGCCGCCTTCGAGGCTGAACCGGGTCTGGCCGATGTACTTGGTCTGCAGGAACGTCTCGAACGCCTCGGCCTCGTTGAGCTTGCCGAGGATCCGCAGTTGCCGGTCGTGCGAGGGTTTCGCGTACGGGCGCTCCAGCCGCTCCTGGAACCACAGTCGCTGCGCGGGATCCTGGAGGTGCATGTACTCGACGCCGACCGTGCGGGAGTAGGCATCGCGTAGTACGCCGAGAATGTCGCGCAACGCCATCGTCCGCTCAGCGCCGCCGAAGTCTCCGGTGACGAACTCACGATCGAGATCCCAGAACGTCAGCCCGTGCCCGGACAGCTCCAGATCGGGGTGCGACCGTTGCACGTACTCGAGCGGATCGGTGTCCGCCATCAGGTGACCGCGGACCCGGAACGCGTTGATCAGCGCCTGCACCCGGGCCGTCTTGTCGACCGCGCTCGCCTCGTCCACGTGGATGTCGCGCGCCCACTGGATCGGCGCGTAGGGGATCCGCAACGCGGTGAAGATGTCCTCGTAGAAATGGTTGGCCCCGGCCAGCAATTCGTCCACCAGCCGCAGGAACTCGCCGGACGCCGCTCCCTGGATGACGCGGTGGTCGTAGGTGCTCGTCAGCGTCACGGTCTGCCCGATCGCCAAGTCTGCAAGGGCTGCAGGACTGAGCCCCCGGTACTCCGCTGGATACTCCAGCGCCCCAACTCCGATCACGGCGCCCTGCTGGGTCATCAGCCGCGGCATCGAGTGCGCCGTCCCGATCCCACCCGGGTTGGTGAGCGAGATCGTCGTACCGGCGAAGTCGTCGACCGTCAGCTGGTTGGCCCGAGCCTTGCCGACCAGTACTTCGTACGCCGCCAGGTACTCCTGGAAGCCAAGAGTCTCGGCCACCTTCAGGTTGGGGACGACCAGCGTCCTGGTGCCGTCGGGCTTGACCAGATCGACGGCGATCCCGAGGTTGACGTGCGGCGGAGTCACCGCGACCGGCTTGCCGTCCGACTCGTCGTAGTACGTGTTGAGCACCGGGTTGGCCTTCACGGCCTGGAGCAGCGCCCAGCCGATCAGATGCGTGAAGCTGACCTTGCCGCCACGGTTGCGGCGCAGGTGGTTGTTGATGACGATCCGGTTGTCGATCATCAGCTTGGCCGCGACCGTGCGCACACTGGTGGCGGTCGGTACGGTCAGGCTGCTGGTCATGTGCGCAGCGAGCGACTTCGCCGTTCCGCGCAGGGGTGATGCGGTCCCGGACTCAGGTCCGGTGACAATGGCCGTCACGGCCGATCGCCTTCTTTCGTTGAGGTTTCAGACGTCCTTGAGGGTGGCGTCGAGAATGCGGTTGAGCTGGCGGGGATCGGCACCGGACTTGGCCAGCACGCTGGTGCCGATGACGGCGGCCAGCAGGGCGCTCGCGGAGTCGGCGGGTGAACGCTCCGAGGTGAGCTCGCCGGTGGCCCGGGCGCGTTCGAGCGCGGCCCGGAAGGTGTGCTCGATCTGGATGAAGAGGTCCTTGGCGACGTCGGCCACACCCTCGTCGGTGCTGCCGAGCTCGGCGACGGAGTTGACGATCAGGCAGCCGTAGCGGTGGTCGCCGATGCCGGCCAGGGTGCGCATCGCCTCGCGGAGCCGGGGCAACAGTGGCCCGGGTCCGTCGAGTCCCTCGGCCAGGGCGGCCACCCGCGTCGCGGAGTACCGGCGGAGGGCCAGGTCGAAGAGGTGATGCTTGCTCTTGAAGGTGTTGTACAGGCTGCCGCGGCCGATGCCGAGCTCGTCGGCGAGGGTCTGCGGGGTGGTGGCGGCGAAACCGCGCTGCCAGAACACCTCGACCGCCTTGTCGAGCGCCTCACCGGCCTCGAACTTCATCGGTCTGCCCATCGCCATGCAGCCATAGTAGGCACTTGTTGAACCCCAGGTCAAAAAGTCGGGTACGCTGGCAGCGAACCGTCCTGGGAGGAGAGCGATGTCGCTGATCGGCACCCATGTGGCCGTCGCGGGTGGGCTGGTGAAGACCGGACTGCGCGAGGCCGACGAGGCCGGGGCCGAGATCATCCAGCTGTTCGCGGGCAATCCACGGAGTTGGGCGCCGCGAGCCGCCAACCCTGCCGCTGACGAGGCCTTTCGGGCCGGGTGCGCCGAGCGCGCGTTGCCGGTGGTGGTGCACGCCCCGCACCTGATCAACCTCGGTGCCCCGTCGGAGTTGGTGCTGTCCCGCTCACTGGCTGCCCTGGAGCTGACCTTGCAGCGGGCGTCCGATCTCGGCGCCTTCGCGGTCGTCGTCCACGCCGGGTCGTCGGTCACCCCGGGACGGCGTACGACCGCTTTGGCTGCCCTGCCCGAACTGATCAGCCCACTTGTCGACCGGGCCGACCCAAGCGTCCGCCTGCTGATCGAGCCGACCGCGGGCGCCGGCGAATCGATGGCCTCGACGATCGGCAGCACGGTCGAGTACGTCGCGGCCCTGAATGACGAGCGGGTCGGCCTCTGCCTCGACACCTGTCACCTGCACGCGGCGGGGGAAGACCTCGCCGATCCGCGGCTGATCGACGACCTGGCGGATGCCGTCGCGCTGATCCACGTCAACGACAGCCGTGACCCCCGGGGATCGCACCGCGACCGACATGAGTCACTGAACGAAGGCACGATCGGCCTGCCGACGCTTGCCGCGTTCCTCGCTCATCCGGCACTGGCGGAGGTACCGATGCTGGTAGAGACGCCGACGCATCAGCGCGACGTCACCTTGCTCAAGTCGATCACCGACAAGGGCACGTTGACCGAATTCGCCACCACCCCCAAGAGCTGACGCAACAAGAACCAAAAGAAACAAAAAGATAGAAAGAGAAGGAAATAGCGGGGCTGGGCGCCGGGCTGGGTCTCGCGTGCCGGTAACGGTCTGTAAGGGCGCAAATCCCGCCGAGTGCAAGGAAGTCCGTCACGGACTGCTCCGAGCGGCAGTTCGGAATCCCGTGGGGACTTCCGGTGCAAATATCGTCTGCTCGGTTCCTGTAGGTAGGAACTCCGGAAGGAGCGTCGTGCAGCTCTTGTCTTTCAAGCAGGGGCGGTTGTTCAGGTCTTAACTCACGGCCCTTGCGCAACAACGCGTTTCGGCAACTTGGCGGCTATGTCACGCCCGTTGCCCCGCCCTCTGTACTGTCGCCATCGCTGGGGGCTGGCATGGAACGGGAACTGTCACCTGGGCTATGCCCGCGACCGGCGATGTTTGTTCTGGAACGCGGAAGGCCGCCCGCGGCGTTCTCAGCTGCGGGCGGCCTTTGCCTGTACTACGTGCTCAGCCTTCGCGGCGGCGGATCTTGTTGCCGAGCCAGACGAGCGGGTCGTACTTGCGATCGGCGACGCGTTCCTTCATCGGGATGAGGGCGTTGTCGGTGATCTTGATGTGCTCGGGGCACACCTCGGTGCAGCACTTGGTGATGTTGCAGAAGCCGAGACCGTGCTGCTCCTGGGCCGCCTTCTGCCGGTCGGCCGAGTCGAGCGGGTGCATGTCCAGCTCGGCGATCCGCATCAGGAAGCGCGGACCGGAGAAGGACTCCTTGTTCTCCTCGTGGTCGCGGATCACGTGGCAGGTGTCCTGGCACAGGAAGCACTCGATGCACTTGCGGAACTCCTGCGAGCGCTCCACGTCGACCTGCTGCATCCGGTACTCGCCCGGCTTCAGGTCGGCCGGGGGAGAGAACGCCGGTACCTCGCGCGCCTTCTGGTAGTTGAACGAGACGTCCGTCACCAGGTCCTTGATCACCGGGAACGTCCGCATCGGGGTGACCGTGACGGTCTCGCCCTCCTCGAACGTGTTCATCCGGCACATGCACATCAGCTTCGGCATGCCGTTGATCTCGGCGCTGCAGGAGCCGCACTTGCCGGCCTTGCAGTTCCAGCGGACCGCCAGATCCGGGGTCTGGGTCGCCTGCAGCCGGTGGATGACGTCGAGGACGACCTCGCCCTCGTTCACCTCGACCTCGAAGTCCTCGAGATCGCCGCCCTCGGCATCCCCACGCCAGACCCGGAACTTCGCCAGGTAACTCATGCCGGCAGCTCCTCTTCCGTCAGGTACTTCTTCAACTCGCTGACCTCGAACAGTTCCAGCAGGTCCTCGCGCATCGGGATCTGGTCCTTCTTGACCACCGTCACGCCGTCGTCGCTGCTCTCCAGCGAGCAGACCAGCAGGACCTTGCGCCACTCAGCGTTCATGCCCGGGAAGTCGTCGCGGGTGTGACCGCCACGGGACTCCTCGCGCAGCAGCGCGGCCTTGGCGACGCACTCCGACACGGTCAGCATGTTGCGCAGGTCCAGCGCGAGGTGCCAGCCGGGGTTGAACTGCCGGTGCCCCTCGACCGTCATCTTCGCGATCCGGCCGCGGAACTCGGCCAGCCGCGCCAGCGCCTGCTCGATCTCGTCGGCCTTGCGGATGATGCCGACCAGGTCGTTCATCGACTGCTGCAGTTCCTGGTGGATCGTGTACGGGTTCTCGCCACCCTCGAGCTCGAACGGTGCCAGCGCCTCGGCAGCGGCAGCGTCGACATCAGCCTCGGAAATTTGAGGCCGGTTCTCGCCCAGCGACTCGACGTACATCGCCGCGCCGGCTCCGGCGCGACGGCCGAAGACGAGCAGGTCGGACAGCGAGTTGCCGCCGAGCCGGTTGGAGCCATGCATGCCACCGGCAACCTCACCGGCGGCGTACAGGCCCTTGACCGACGACTGCGCGGTGTCCGGCTCGACCTCGACGCCACCCATCACGTAGTGACAGGTCGGGCCGACCTCCATCGGCTCGGCCGTGATGTCGACGTCCGCCAGCTCCTTGAACTGGTGGTACATCGACGGCAGCCGGCGCTGGATCTCCTCGGCGGGCAGCCGCGAGGAGACGTCCAGGAAGACACCGCCGTGCGGCGTTCCGCGGCCGGCCTTGACCTCGGAGTTGATCGCCCGGGCGACCTCGTCGCGCGGCAGGAGCTCCGGTGGGCGCCGGTTGTTGTCGGCGTCCTTGTACCAGCGGTCGGCCTCTTCCTCGGTCTCCGCGTACTGCGCCCGGAACACGTCCGGTACGTAGTCGAACATGAACCGCTTGCCCTCGGAGTTCTTCAGCACGCCGCCGTCACCACGGACCGACTCGGTGACCAGGATGCCCTTCACCGACGGCGGCCAGACCATGCCGGTCGGGTGGAACTGGATGAACTCCATGTTGATCAGCGTCGCGCCGGCCCGCATCGCGAGGGCGTGACCGTCACCGGTGTACTCCCACGAGTTCGAGGTGACCTTGAACGACTTGCCGACGCCGCCGGTGGCCAGGATCACGGCCGGCGCGTCGAACAGTACGAACCGGCCCGACTCACGCCAGTAACCGAAGGCGCCGGAGATAGCTGGGGAGTCGCCGGCTGTGTCATCAAGAAGCAGCTCGGTGATCGTGCACTCGGCGTAGACCTTGAGGTTGGCCTCGTAGTCGCCGGTGGCCTTGAAGTCCTCCTGCTGCAGCGAGACGATCTTCTGCTGCAAGGTGCGGATCAGCTCCAGCCCGGTCCGGTCGCCGACGTGCGCGAGCCGGGGGTAGGTGTGACCGCCGAAGTTGCGCTGGCTGATCTTGCCGTCCGGCGTCCGGTCGAACAGCGCGCCGTACGTCTCCAGCTCCCAGACCCGGTCGGGGGCTTCCTGCGCGTGCAGTTCGGCCATCCGCCAGTTGTTCAGGAACTTGCCGCCACGCATCGTGTCGACGTAGTGGGTCTTCCAGTTGTCGTTGGAGTTCGCGTTGCCCATCGCCGCGGCACAGCCACCCTCGGCCATCACGGTGTGCGCCTTGCCGAACAGCGACTTGCAGATGATCGCGGTGCGCTTGCCCTGCTCACGGGCCTCGATCGCGGCCCGCAGGCCGGCGCCGCCGGCGCCGATCACGATCACGTCGTACTGGTGTCGTTCCAGTTCAGTCATAAGTGTTCAGACGTCCGTATCAGTTGAAGAAGCGCAAGTCGGAGAACCAGCCGGCCGAGACCGACATGATGTACGCGTCGGTGATGATCACGGTGAAGAGCGAGATCATCGCGTACGTGCCGTGCTTGGGGTTCAGCTTCGACACGAAGGTCCAGTACCGGTAGCGCAACGGGTGCTTGGAGAAGTTCTTCAGCCGGCCGCCGACGATGTGCCGGCAGGCGTGGCACGACAGCGTGTACATCCACAGCATCACCAGGTTGATCCAGATGATCAGCGTGCCCAGGCCGATGCCGAAGCCGCCGTCCTTGCCGTGGAAGGCCTGGAGACCGTCGTAGACGTTGAGCAGGCCGAAGACCAGCGCGCCGTAGAAGAAGTACCGGTGCAGGTTCACCGCGGCGATGGGGAACTTGCGCTCGCCGTTGTACTTCTTGTGCGGCTCCGGAACCGCGCAGGCGCCCGGTGCCAGCAGCAGCGAACGCCAGCCCGCCTTGCGGTAGTAGTAGCAGGTACCGCGGAAGCCGGCCAGCACGGCGAACGTGATGATGCTGAACGGGAGCACCCGGGGGAAGTCCCCGAACCAGGTGCCCAGGTGGCTCGAGCCCTCGACACAGGACGAGGTCACGCACGGGGAGTACAACGGGGTGAGGTAGTGGTACGCGTCGACCCAGTAGTACTTGTTCATGAAGATCCGGACCGTCGCGTAGACGATGAAGAAGCCCAGGATCACGCCGATCCGCAGCGGCGCCAGCCACCAGCGATCGGTACGAAGAGTCTTCTGCTTGATCTGTGCTCTACCGGGAGCACTCACACCCGTCGCCATCAGGGTGCGCGCCGGTCAGGGGCGCCGAAGCCTTCGTGCTCCGCGTCGGTCCACATGGACGCGTCGTATTCCACGTCGGGGATCTCCTCGAGTTCCTCCGGAACGGGTCCGGGTCTGTGATGAGGGTCGGGAGGGCCGAGCTCGGCCAGGTCGTCGCTCAGCCTGGCCACGTCCGACACCAATCGGCGAACGCCGAGGGTGTCACCGTACTCCTGGCTGAGTTTGCCGACGCAGGCATGTAGCGCTTCGAGCGCGCGCTGCACCGCTGCCACGGTGCTGTTGCCGTCACCCATACCGACTCCAGTGATGGTTTTGTCGCTGTAAGTATGGGCACACTTTGCCCTCGCGCGGCGCACAACGGAAGACCCCTCGGTACGGCGTGTTCCTAGTTAGGTTCGCCTCAGTTGCCGATGGCCGTCGGGTGGAGTAAAGGGGCGAATCCAGCCTTGAGTACAAGGAGATTCGCGGGCGGCGTCAGTACTTCGACCTCGCGCAACCCGGCCGGCCGGGCCGGTGTGTTGTATCCCTCCCACGACCAGCCGAGCACCTGCGAGCCCAGTACCAGGGCAGGCCGGCCGTCGAAGCGGATCATCGCGCCGTCGGGCAGCTCGTCGAGGTCGGCGATCGTCGTGCGCTGCTGCCGGGTTCGCGGGTCGACCCGTTCGAGATGGAGCTGGGCGTCCATCGCGGTGGCCCGGGGCCGCTCGGGCAGGCCACGGGCGGCGGCCCACGCACCGGCGTACAGGAGGTAGTCGCGGCGGCGGCAGTAGGCGCATGGGCGGTGGCCGGCGGCCAGGGCGACCGCTTCGTCGAAGAAGAACAGTGCGGTCCAGCGTCCGGGTGGCATCGGGTCGCGCTGCACACCGTTGAAGTCCAGCACGCAGCAGATCCAGGCCTTCGACCGCCACCGGGTGGTGCCGAGGGTGCGGCCGGGATGGTGGATGGTGCCGCGGTTGCCCATCAGCAGGCCGCGACCGGCGTCGGCCACGATCTCCTGGGTCGGCAGCACTCTGTTCTG
Source organism: Kribbella sp. NPDC051620 (assembly GCF_044453825.1). Taxonomy (NCBI): domain Bacteria; kingdom Bacillati; phylum Actinomycetota; class Actinomycetes; order Propionibacteriales; family Kribbellaceae; genus Kribbella; species Kribbella sp. NPDC051620. The sequence goes on along the minus strand of NZ_JBITDB010000006.1, from coordinate 538,025 downwards.
TAGTGGCACCCGGCCATCATCCAGGCAAGCTCTGGAAGAGTGCAGCCCCATGAGTGAGCCGCAGGTGGTCGTCGGGGTGGCCGTGATCCGCGACGGTCTCGTACTGGCCGCGCTGCGTCCCGGACCGGACGGTGGCTGGGAGTTCCCGGGCGGCAAGGTCGAGCAGGGCGAGACCGATGCGCAGGCCGCGATCAGGGAACTGCGCGAAGAGCTGTCCGTGGAGATCGAGCCCGGGGTGTCACTGGGGCCTGCCCAGCCCATCGGAGATCGATACCAGCTCCGCGTGTACGCTGCGGCGCTGTTGAGTGGTGAACCGGTTTTGTCCGAACACAGCGCGATCCGCTGGGTCGGCGTGGCCGAGTTGGCGCAGCTGGAATGGCTGCCGACTGACCGTCCGTTCCTCACCGCTCTACGCCAAGTAGTCGAAAACGGCACATAAGTGCGGGTGGCACTGAATGCCCGGGTAATGGTGGCACTAATCCGTCACGATTCCGTGACATCGGTGAGTGCCCGGTGGCGTCCACACTGCGAGATCCGTAGGGTTCCCGGCAACTCGACCGTCGGGGTGACGACGTGCGATTCAAGTGGGAAGGGTAGGCAACAGCGATGACGCTGGGGGTTTCCGAAGAGCTGTCTCCAGAAGGCGGTCTTCCGGCAGACGGCTTGGCCGAGACAGCTGAGGCCAAGCAGATCGAAGGCCGGTCCCTAGGGCAGATCGCCTGGGCCCGGTTGAAGAAGGACAAGATCGCCGTGATCAGCGCGGTCATCATCCTGCTGATCATCGCGGTGGCGATCTTCGCCCCGCTGATCGTGAAGATCAACGGCTTTCCGCCGGACCAGTTCAACAAGCTGAACAAGGACGGCACGCCGCTGCTGAACACGCGCGACGGCAGCATTCCGATCGGCGGTCTGTTCGGCAGTGGTTCGAGCAGCGAGCACTGGCTCGGCGTCGAGCCGCAGAACGGCCGCGACGTGTTCTCCCGGCTGGTCTACGGCACCCGGGTCTCACTGCTGGTCGCGCTCGGTGGCACGATCATCGCGATCGTGCTCGGCACCGTGATCGGCATGGTCTCCGGCTACTTCGGCGGCTGGATCGACACCGTGCTGAGCCGGCTGATGGACATCATGCTGAGCTTCCCGTCGCTGCTGTTCATCATGGCGCTGACGCCGGTGGTCGCCGACCGCGGCCAGGCCCTGTTCGGGATACCCGACGACAACCGGCTCCGATTAGGCGTGCTGATGTTCGTCCTCGGGTTCTTCGGCTGGGCCTATCTGGCCCGGATCGTCCGCGGGCAGACGCTCTCGCTGCGCGAACGTGAGTTCGTCGAGGCGGCCCGGTCGCTCGGCGCCGGCCCGATGTACGTGATCTTCAAGCAGATCCTGCCGAACATGCTGCCGACCCTGCTCGTCTACACGACGCTGCTGATCCCGAGCAACATCACCGCGGAGGCCGCGCTGTCCTTCCTCGGTGTCGGTATCAAGGAGCCCACCAGCTCGTGGGGCCGGATGATCAGCGATGCCTCGCAATGGATCGAGAGCAACCCGCTGTACCTGTTCTTCCCGGGTATGGCGCTCTTCATCACCGTTCTGGCGTTCAACCTGCTCGGCGACTCCGTGCGTGACGCCCTCGACCCGCGTGCCGGGAGGAGCTGACCCATGGGCCGCTATCTGATCCGCCGGCTGCTGCAGACCGTCCTCATCCTCTGGGTGATCTCTGCCATCACGTTCTTCCTGTTCTGGATCACGCCGGCGAACCCCGCCCTGCTGATCTGCGGCAAGAACTGCGACACCGCGACGATCCAGACCGTCAACGAGACCTACGGGTTCGACGACCCGCTGATCGTCCAGTACGGCACGTACATGAAGGGCCTGGTCAACCCGGGCGGCCGCGACATCGGCACCGCCGGCAGCGAGCACAACTGCGCGTGGCCGTGCTTCGGTGAGTCGTACCAGAACGGCATTCCGGTCTGGACCTCGATCTCCGACGCCTTCCCGCCCACCCTGTGGCTGGCCGTGGGCGCCGCGATCATCTGGCTGATCGGCGGCGTGATGCTCGGCCTGCTGGCCGCCCTGCGCAAGGGCAAATGGCTGGACAAGCTGAGCGTCGGGCTGGCGTTGTTCGGGGTCTCGTTCCCGACCATCGTGTTCGGCTACCTGCTGTTGTTCCTGTTCATCGTCAAGCTCAAATGGCTGCCGTTCCCGGACACCGCCAATTCGGAGTTGTTCACCGTCGGGCCGTTCAAGTGGCTGCAGTTCTACATCCTGCCGTGGCTGACACTGGCGCTGGTCTACGCGGCGCTGTACACCCGGATCACCCGGGCCAACATGATCGACACGATGAACGAGGACTACATCCGCACCGCCCGGGCCAAGGGGCTGGGCGAGGGGACGGTGATCTTCAAGCACGGCCTGCGGTCCGCGCTGACCCCGATCGTGACGATCTTCGGCCTGGACCTCGGTGGTCTGCTCGGCGGCGCGGTGATCACCGAACAGGTCTTCAGCATCACCGGGCTGGGCAAGTTCTCGATCGACTCGGTGCTCGGCAACGACCTGCCCTCGATCATGGGCGTGGTCTTGTTCGCCGCCATCTTCGTCGTCCTCGCGAACGTGATCGTCGACGTCCTGTACGCCTTCATCGACCCGCGCGTGCGGTTGTCCTGACCCGTCGAGGAGACGACAAGTGACCGAGACTGTGACGACCACAGCATCCACGGACCGCACCGGCAAGCCGTTCCTTGAGCTCAAGGACCTGCAGGTGCACTTCCCCACCGACGACGGCCTGGTCAAGGCCGTGAACGGGCTGAGCTTCAGCCTCGAGCGCGGCAAGACGCTGGGCATCGTGGGCGAGTCCGGCTCCGGCAAGAGCGTGTCGAGCCTGGCGATCATGGGCCTGCACAAGGGCAGCCGAGCCAAGGTGACCGGTGAGATCTGGCTGGACGGCGCCGAGCTGGTGGACATGTCCATCCCGGAGATCCGCCGGCTGCGCGGTCAGCAGGTGGCGATGATCTTCCAGGACCCGCTGTCGGCGATGCATCCCTTCTACCGGGTCGGCGACCAGCTGGTCGAGGCCTACCGGGTGCACAACGACGTGACCAAGGCGGTCGCCAAGAAGCGCGCGGTCGACCTGCTCGACCGGGTCGGCATCCCGTCGCCGGACAAGCGGTTCTACGACTACCCGCACCAGTTCTCCGGCGGTATGCGGCAGCGCGCGATGATCGCGATGGCGCTGATGTGCGACCCGCAGCTGCTGATCGCGGACGAGCCGACCACCGCCCTGGACGTCACCGTCCAGGCCCAGATCCTGGACCTGATGCAGGATCTGCAGAAGGAGTTCAACTCCGCGATCGTGATCATCACCCACGACCTCGGCGTCGTCGCCCAGATGGCCCAGGACGTGGTGGTGATGTACGGCGGCCGGGTGGTCGAGTCCGGCCCGGTCCGGGACATCTTCTACCGGCCCGAGATGCCCTACACCTGGGGCCTGCTCGGCTCGATCCCGCGGGTCAACCGCGGTGGCGATCACCGGCTCAAGGCCATCCGGGGCACTCCTCCGTCGCTGATCAACCTGCCCAAGGGCTGCCCGTTCCAGCCGCGCTGCGACTTCCAGCAGTACGTCGAGGGGCATTCCTGCACCGACGAGGTGCCGGAGCTGCTGCAGGTCGGCGTCGAGGAGCACCGGGTCCGCTGCCACATCGAGCACGAGAAGCGCATGGCCCTGTTCACCGAGCAGATCAAGCCGAACCTGTGATGCCGGCCGTCAAGTTTGAGGAGCGATCGTGAGTACGTCGACGTCGGCCGAAGAGGTCGTCCGGCCGGAGCAGGGCGAGGCACTGCTCGAGGTCAAGGGTCTGCAGCGGTACTTCCCGGTCACCCGGGGCATCGTCTTCCAGCGCCAGACCGGCGCGGTCAAGGCGGTCGACGGAGTGGACTTCACGATCCGCTCCGGCGAGACGCTCGGGGTGGTCGGCGAGTCGGGCTGTGGCAAGACGACCACCGGCCGGCTCGTCACCAGGCTGGACGAGCCGACCGGCGGCTCGATCCGGTTCGAGGGCTCGGACATCACCCACCTGAACCGGCAGAAGATGCGGCCGTTCCGGCGCCAGGTCCAGATGATCTTCCAGGACCCGTTCTCGTCGCTGAACCCGCGGCAGACGATCGGCACCATCATCGCGGCGCCGTTCGAGATCCAGGGCGTGAAGAGCGAGGGCGGCACGAAGAAGGCCGTCCAGGCGCTGATGGAGCGGGTCGGGCTCAACCCGGAGCACTACAACCGGTATCCGCACGAGTTCTCCGGTGGCCAGCGGCAGCGGATCGGGGTGGCCCGGGCGCTCGCGCTGCGGCCCAAGCTGATCGTCTGCGACGAGCCGGTCTCCGCGCTCGACGTCTCGATCCAGGCGCAGATCGTGAACCTGCTGGAGGACCTGCAGGACGAGTTCGAGCTCGCCTACATGTTCATCGCGCACGACCTGTCGGTGATCCGGCACATCTCGGACCGGGTCGCGGTGATGTACCTGGGCAAGATCGTCGAGATCGCTGAGCGTGACGAGCTGTACAACCACGCCCGGCACCCGTACACCCACGCGCTGCTGTCGGCGGTACCGGAAGCGGACCCCGACGCGGTCGCCCACCGGGAGCGGATCCGGCTCACCGGTGACGTCCCGAGCCCACTGAACCCCCCGTCCGGTTGCCGATTCCGGACCCGTTGCTGGAAAGCGCAGGACATCTGCGCCGAGCAGGAGCCGCCGCTGATGCAGATCGGCGCACCGGGTCACCAGGCGGCCTGCCACTTCCCCGAGGAGCGCGATGTGATCTGAACATTGCGCAGAGTCACCTTAGGTCAATCGATGGCAATGAACCAATCACGATCTGGTCACCGAGCCGCAAGCTCGTTGCACCACCTGTGAATCCGTGAGTTGATAACCGCGAATTGTGACGCCAGATGACCTATCCGGCCGCCGCGACCCGGCGTGGAACGTCATGACAAGGAAGGAATTACTGGCTATGAAGTACGCCAAACGAGTAGGACAGGTAGTTGCAGCTGGGGCCTCCGTGGCCCTGCTGGCGACTGCTTGCGGCGGCGGGAACGATGACGCCGGCAGCAAGTCCACTGCAGACAGCGGCACCACCGGGGCCAAGGGGGGCACCGTCACGGTTTACCACGTCAACGATGTCGAGCACCTCGACCCGGCACGTAACTTCGTCACCGACTCCGGCATGATCGGCAAGCTGATCACCCGGACGCTGGTCGACTACCGCTACGACGCCAAGGCCAAGAAGATCGTTCTGGAGAACGACCTCGCGGCCAGCTACGAGGCGTCGCCCGACTTCAAGACCTGGACCTTCAAGCTGAAGGACGGGCTGAAGTACGAAGACGGTTCGCCGATTGTTGCCGCCGACATCAAGTACGGCGCGGAGCGATCGTTCGCCGCCGACATGGCAGAGGGTGCGCCGTACGCGCACCAGTACCTGGACTGCCCGGGCTACAAGGGCCCGTACGTGAACAACAACAACGGCGGCAAGGGCTGCACCGCAATCGAGGTGCCGGACGAGAAGACCGTCGTCTTCAAGCTGAAGGAGCCGGTCGCCACCTTCGAGGGCGCCGCGAGCATGAAGATCTGGTCGCCGGTCCCGAAAGCCAAGGACACCCACACGGCGTACGACAACCACCCGGTCGCGACCGGTCCGTACAAGATCGAGTCCTACGTCCGCAAGAAGTCGCTGACGCTGGTCCGCAACACCAACTGGGACGCGAAGACCGACCCGCTGCGCAACGCGCTGCCGGACAAGTTCGTCTTCAAGTTCGGTGACGCTGAGGCGACCGTCGACCAGCGGCTGTTCGCCGACGGTGCGGCGGACAAGAACTCGGTCAGCTTCGCCGGTGTCCAGCCGGAGAACATCGCCAAGACCAACCAGCCGAACGTCAAGGACCGGGTCGTCACCGGTACCGACGTCTGCCGTCGCTACATCGCCTTCAACCAGCAGAAGCCGCTGCTGAAGAACCAGAAGCTGCGCGAGGCGCTGTACTACGGTCTGGACCGCACCAGCTACCGCGACGCCCGTGGTGGCGAGCGGCTGGCCGCGGTGGTCGACTCGATCATCCCGCAGGACCTGAACGGCTACACCAAGGAAAGCTTCTTCAACTCCCCGCCCGAGGGCGACCAGGCCAAGGCGAAGGCCGCGCTGGCCGAGTCCGGCTACAAGGGTGAGAAGCTGACTCTCGGCACCGCCGACTCGGGTCTGGCCACGAAGGCGGCCGAGGCCGCGCAGGCGTCCTGGAAGGCTGTCGGCATCAACATCGACATCCGCAAGATCCCGGGCGACAACTACTACTCGACCCAGCAGCAGGACGCGTCGGCGACCGATCTGATCACCGCCGGCTGGTGCTACGACTGGGCGACCCTGGCCACCATCGTCCCGCCGGTCTTCGGACCGGACCTGACGGCCCCGAACAAGGCCGCGCAGAACAACTACGCTCGCAGCAACGCGGGCTGGGACAAGATGGCCGAGCTGTCCAAGGAGACCGACAAGCCCAAGATGGAGCAGGGCTACTCGGACCTGTACACCGAGATCATGAAGACGGCGCCGCTGGTGCCGACCGTTCAGGACCTCAACGTGTACGTGACCGGTTCGAACATCACCGACGCGGTGGCGGACCCGAACACCGGTGGAATCCTGGACCTGACGCAGATCGGCCTGAAGAAGCCGACCAGCTGATCGAGCAGGTAGCACCATTACCTGACTGGTGAGGAGGAGGCGGTTCCCGCAGGGGAGCCGCCTCCTTCGCTGTTGTTGCTCAGGTGCCGCGGAGGAGTTGCTGCAGGGCGGTGGCGCCGTGGGCGTCGTGTTGTTCGTGGATGGACAGGGCGATGCGCCACTCGCGGCGGGCTTCCGGGAGGTGGCCCTGGGCGTGGTGGACCTCGCCGAGGCTCTTGCGGATGTCGGCCTCGACCAGCCAGTCGCCGTACTGGCCGGCGATGGCCAGGCCCTCGCTCTGGGCGGCGAGGGCTTCTTCGTAGCGGCCCTCGGCCAGGCGCAGACGGCCGAGCTCGTTCAGCACCTCGGCCTCCGGGATCGCGGCACCTGCCATCCGGTAGAGCTTCAGGCTCTCGCGCAGGGACTCGCCGGCCACCTCGTACTGACCGGCCTCGCGGTAGGCGACACCGACGTTCTGGGCGATCATGCCGCGGTACTTCTCCAGGCCGGGCTCGATCAGGAGCTCCATCGCCTCGTCGAAGTGCCGTCGGGCGGACTTCGGCATCCCTGTCTTCAGGTACAGCATGCCGAGCGCCAGGCAGGCCCAGGCGGCTCGTGGCGGGATCCCCAGGCGCAGACCGATCTCACGGGCTCGCTCGGCGTACGGGATGCCGTCGGTGGTGCGGCCGGTGCGCTCCAGTACGTGGCTGAGGCTGCTCAAGCAGAGTGCCTGGAGGTTGCCGTCGCCGGAGGCGTCAGCAGTGTCCACTGCTCGGCGCAGCGGAGCGACGGCCTGCTCGTACTGTCCCAGCTCGGCGTGGGCTGCGCCGAGGTCGTGGAGGACGAGACCTTCGGCGATCCGGTCGGGGCCGCCGCTGACCAGGCGTAGTACCGCCTCGTTGACCTGCAGCCACTCGAGCCAGGCCCGCCGGACGGCGTAGTAGACGTTGAGCCCGACCGCTAGCTGTACTGCGAGGCTGGGCTGGTCCACTGCCGCCTGCTGCACGATGCCGACCAGGTTGGCCCGCTCACTGTCCAGCCAGGTGAGCACGTCCTCCTGGCAGTCGAGGTCCTGGGCGCCGGTCAGCCACTCCTTGTCGAGCCAGCCTTCGCGGGTCACGCCGTGTCCGGCGTACTCGCTGGCCTTCCAGACGACGGCGGAGACTCGCCTGATCCACCTGGTGGTCGCCGCTGCCTTGTCCTGCTCGGTCAGCATCTGGTCCGCGAGCTCGCGCGCCGCGACCCGCACCAGGTCGTGCAGTCTGTACCGCCCTGGCCCGGGCGTGGCGAGCAGGTGCACGTCTACCAGCCGCTCCAGTACTACTACAGCCTCCGGCTCCGGGCTGTCCGACAGCGCGGCCGCCAGCGCCGACGTGAGATCCACAGAGTCCGACAACCCGAGCAGCGCGAACATCGTGACGGCCTGTACGTCGATCGGGTCGTCACTGCCGGCCAGCTGCTCGATCGACAGCACCAGCGTCGCCCGTACGCCGGAATCGTCCAGTTGCAGCTCGTCGAGCCGGCGTCGGCCGTCGGCCAGCCGCTCGGCGAGGTGAGCCACCGGCCACGTCGGGCGAGACGCCAGCCTGGCGCCGGCCATCCGGATGGCCAGGGGGAGGCCGCCGCACTGCCGTACGACCTCGGCGCACTCGTCCTCTGGCGCGTCCGGGCGTTCTGAGATCCGCCGGAGCATCTCGATGGACTCCTCCAGCGGCGGCTCGCCCAGCTGGAACTGACGGCCGCCGAGCCCGGCCATGCTGCGCCTGCTCGTCACGATGACCGCGCAGCCGCCCGACCCAGGGAGGAGCGGCCGCACCTGGTCCTGGTCGGAGGCGTTGTCCAGTACTAGCGCCAGGCGGCGCCCGGCGAGCGCAGTACGGAAGCGGGCTGTGGCGGTGGCGAGGTCCACGGGAGGTGTCTCGCCCAGGTCTTCCAACAGGTAGGTCAGGGCGTCCAGCGGCTCCAGTGGTGGGCCGATGCCGAAGCCGCGCAGGTCCAGGTACAGCTGGCCGTCCGGGAAGTGGTCTGCGACCTGGTGAGCGGTGTGGATGGCGAGTGTGGTCTTGCCGATGCCGCCCATCCCGGTGATGGCGGTCACACTGACGCCCTTGGAGGTGGTCAGGTACTTGGTCAGCAGCTCCATCTCCCGGACCCGGCCGGTGAAGTCCCCGCTGGCGAACGGCAGCTGTCTGGGGGAGGCCGCCAGGGACGGTTTCGACGTCGGCTTGTCGGACTTACCGCGGCGGGAGGCGGCAGCGGCCAGCGCGGCCGCCTGGTCGGCGTCCAGGTGCAGCGCCTCGGCCAGCGCGTCGACAGTGCTCAGCTGCGGGTAGCGCCGGGTCCCGCGCTCGAGGGTGCTGATCGCCTGGACGCTCACGCCGGAGCCCTCCGACAGCTCCTCCTGGGTCAGCCCGGCGGCCGCCCGGTGCCGCCGGAGCAGCGCCGCGAACTGCGAGTCCACTCCACTACCTCCCGATCGCCACTTTCGGTCACGCCCTATTTGTATGGGTGAACTGTATGGGTTGTACCTGGTGAGCCGGTTTACAGCAGTCGAGAATTGAACTCGCACGACGACTGGGGAGGAGATGTGCATGTCGGTTTACCAGGCCGTTCCTGCGGTGCGACGCGAGGACTTCGCACCGGAGGTCGTCTGTGAGGTCTACGAGCTGGGCACGCATCGCAAGACGCAGGCCGCGGCCAACGAGCTCACCAGCCGCCAGGTCACCATCGGCCGGCTGATGGCCACGGGCGCCAAGGACGCCGCGATCGCCCGCCAGCTCGGGCTCTCGCTGCGGACCGTCCGGGCCGAGATCAGCGCGCTGATCGCCGGACTCGGCGCCAGGTCCCGCTTCCAGGCAGGCTGTCTGCTGGTCCGCCGGTTCGGCTGAACCAGTACCCGGGGACTGTCCGCCGGCCAACGTAGTCTGGCGACATGAGTGAGCTTCCCGACCGCCGCCTGCTGCTGGTCCACGCCCATCCTGACGACGAGACGATCAACAACGGCGCGACGATGGCGCGATATGTCGCCGAGGGCGCGCAGGTCACCCTGGTGACCTGCACCCTCGGTGAGGAGGGCGAGGTGCTCGTCCCCGAGCTGGCCCATCTGGCCGCCGACCAGACCGACGAGCTCGGCAAGCACCGGATCGGCGAGCTCGCCGCGGCGATGGCCGAGCTGGGCGTCACCGACCACCGGTTCCTCGGCGGACCGGGCAAGTACCGCGACACCGGGATGATCTACAACGCCGAGGGCAACGCGGACGTCCCGCCGGAACCCCGGCCGGACAGCTTCTGGAAGGCCGACCTGCTGGCCGCGGCGAACGACCTCGTCCCGGTCATCCGGGAGATCCGCCCGCAGGTCCTGGTCACCTACGACCAGTGGGGCAACTACGGCCACCCCGATCACATCCAGGCGCACCGGGTCGCCACCTACGCGGCCGCCCTGGCCGCGGCACCGTCGTACCGGGAGGATCTGGGTGAGGCCTGGGAGATCGCGAAGATCTACTGGCCGACCATCCCCGAGTCGAGCATGCGGGAGAGCCTGCGCAGGCTCCGCGAGGCCGGCGACACCACCACCTTCGAGGGGATGGACCCGGACGGCCCCATGCCGCCGATGATCACCCCGGACCGGCTGGTCGACTGCGTCATCTCCGCCGGCGAGTACCTCGATCGCAAGATGAACGCGATGAAGGCGCACGCCACCCAGATCACCGTCGACGGCCCGTTCTTCGCCCTGTCGAACAACACAGGCAACGAGATCTTCGGTGACGAGGCCTACCGCCTGGTCAAGGGCACCGCGGCCCCCGGCCCCGCCGGTGTGGAGACAGACCTCTTCGCCGGCCTCTGAGGCGGGGGCCAGGCTGCTGCGCCGCACGATCCGCACTGGCAATCGGTCTGTCGGTGGGCGCGGTTACGATCGGCGGTATGACCTTCGCCCCGAGGTTCGCAGTATTGTTGCGCGGCTTCCGCCGGGACGCGGCGCTGACTCAGGAGGCGCTGGCGGCGCGGGCCGAGTTGAGTGTCGAGGCGATCCGTCTGCTCGAGGCGGGTCGCCGGCGCCACCCGCGGCGGGCCACAGTGCGGCAGTTGGCGGAGGCGCTTGGGCTGTCTGAGCAGGATGGCGCCCGGTTGCTGGAGGCCGCGGGGCGGCGCCCAGCGGTGACCGGACATGAGCTGCCTCCGGACGTCGACGACTTCTCTGGCCGGACGGCAGAGCTCGGGGAACTACTGGACGCGCTGACCGGTACTGCGCCCGCGGTCGCGCTCGTCTCGGTCGCGGGGATGGGTGGCATCGGGAAGACGGCCCTCGCGGTGCACGGGGCGAGGCTGCTGACCGGCACGTTCCCGGACGGCGTCATATACCTGAACCTCGGGGCGCACGGCGGAGGCGAACCGGCTCAGCCGCTGGAACTGTTGCAGCGGCTGCTCCGGACACTCGGGGTCGACGAGGGGCAGATCCCGGCCGAGGTCGAGGTCGCGGCAGCGCGGTACCGCTCGGTCCTGGCCGGCCGGAGAGTCCTGGTTCTGCTCGACGACGCGGCCAGCGCGGCGCAGGTCGGGCCCCTCATTCCCGGGCAGAGCGGTTCGGCAGTCCTCATCACGAGTCGCAAACAGCTGACCGAGCCGGCCGGCCTGCGGCAGCTGCGACTGGACGTGTTGCCGGACGCCGAGGCGCTGGAGCTGCTGTCGGCGCTGCTGGGTGAGCGCAAGGTCGAGGAGGAGCGGGAGGCCGCGCTGGCGGTGGCCCGGTTGTGTGGCCATCTTCCGTTGGCGCTGCGTATCGCGGCAGGTTACCTGTCGGGGCAGCAGGACAAGAGTGTCGGACAGTTGGCGGCCGAGCTCGAGGACTCGCGGACGAGGGTGCTGTCCACCGACGGCAACGGAGTTCGCGCGAGCGTCGACCTGTCGTTGCGGGCCCTGGCCGACGACGCCGGCCCGATCGCCCGGACGGCTGCCGAGACGTTCCCGATCGCGGCGTTGCTCGGTGCTGATGACTTCGCTCTGGATGCGGCGGCCGCCGCGATGGACCGGCCGGCCGGCGAGATCGAGGACGCGCTCGAGCACCTCGTGGACATCAGCCTGCTCGAGACGCCGCAGCCGCATCGGTACCGGATGCACGACCTGGTCGCAGAGGTCGGCCGGGAGCTGGCACACGCAACCCTCGGGACGGCCGGCATCGAGACCGTCCGGCTGCGGGTCCTCGACCGGTACCTGGCTCTGGTCTGGCGGATCGACGAGCACGCGGCACCACGTGAGGCATTGGGCGACTGGCCCGACCCCGAATGGTCGTCGGCGGCCAAGCACCTCGATCTGGAGGCCGCGATCGAACTCCTCGACGCGGACCGCCAGAACCTGGTCGCCACGGTGCGGGCGGCGGCAGGTGGTTCGTCGGCCCAACGCCGCGCGGTGATCCGGATCGCCACCGGGATGAACAACTACGGCTTGTCCCGCAAGCGGTGGAGCGAGTGGCGGGCGGTCCTGGGAGCCGCTGTCACCGTCGCCGGCGAGCTCGACGACCCGGTCGCCGCGGGCATGGTCCATTTCGACCTGGGCATCGTCCACAACGAGCTCGACGATTTCGAAGCCGGCGCCGGGCAGCTCGCCCGCGCGGTCGGTTATGCCCACCAGATCGCAGTGGAGTCGTTCGAGGCGGCCGCCAAGCTGCATCTCAGTCACGCGCTGGAGCGGGCGGATCGGCCGGCCGAGGCCAGGGCGATCGTCGAACAGGTCCAGAAACAGCAGCTGGACGAGCAGATCGCCTCCTGGATCGCCTTGATCCTGGGAATGATCGCGGGCAAGGAGAAGGATTTGCCCGGCCAGCGCGCCGCCTTCGATCGCTCGATCGAGCTGTACCGGGTGGCGGGAGCTCCAGCGCGTGCGTTGGCGATGCGCTACCGGACGATCGGCGAGTCGCTCGCCGAGGCCGGCGAATATGAGGAGGCGGAAGCCGCGTTCCATCAGGCGCTGGCGCTCTATCGCGGAGAGAACGACGCCATGGACATCGCCGCGATCCTCGAATGCCTGGGGACGGCCTATGTCGGCAGCCGACGCTTCGACCAGGCGGAATCGGTTCTGCTGGAGGCGCTTCCGCTCGTCCAGGAGCAGCAACAGTGGGACTGCGAGGCCCGGATCCAGGTTGCGCTCGGCCGGCGGCTGGCTGCGCTCGGCCGGATCGGCGAGGCTGAGGACGCCTGGCGACAGGCGCTCGGAATCTACGAGCGTCATGGCGCCGCGGCTGCTGAAGACGTCCGGGAGCTGCTCGCCTAGCCGCGACTACGATCGGCAGCATGAGCACTCGGTTGGGTGGGCTGCTGCGCGCGCATCGGGGTGCCGTCGGGTTGAGCCGGGAGGCTTTGGCTGAGCGGGCCGGGCTCAGCGTGGAGGCGATCCGGGCGCTGGAGAACGGGCGGCGGCGGTATCCGCGGGCCAGCACGATCGAGCACCTGGCCGGAGCGTTGGGGTTGCCGGAGGCCGAGCAGGACGAGTTGGCGCAGGCTGCGCAGAGGCCCGCCGGACCGGCTGTGCCGCGGCAGTTGCCGGCCGATCTCGCGGACTTCGTCGGCCGGCAGCAGGCGCTCGATGAGCTGGTCGATGCGCTGACGGCTGTTCCTGGCCATCCAGGCGGAGCGGTGCTGGTGGCGATCGCCGGGATGGGTGGCATCGGCAAGACCTCGCTGGCGGTCCGTGCCGCGCAGCAGACCGCCGATGAGTTCCCCGATGGTCAGCTCTACGTCGATCTGCGCGGTCACGGTGGCGATCCGGTCTCCGCCCTGGATGCATTGGGCCGGATCCTGCGGACGCTCGGCGTGCACGACGTACCGGATGAGGTGGCAGCCGCGTCGGCTCGGTACCGATCGCTGCTGGCCGGACGGCGCATGCTGCTGGTGCTCGACAACGCAGCCAGTACTAACCAAGTGGGCCCGCTGCTGCCCGGTACTGCGGAGACCGTCACGCTGGTCACCAGCCGGCGACGGCTGAGCGCGCTGGACGGAGCCAAGCACCTCCCTCTCGACCTGCTGTCCGAGGCCGAAGGATTGGAGCTCCTGGCCTCGGTGGCCGAGCACCGGACGGAGCAGGACCCCGCTGGAGCCGCCGAGGTCGTCCGGCTGTGCGGGCGCCTGCCATTGGCGCTGCGGATCGCGGGTACCTATCTCGCCGACCGACCTGGACTCTCGGTCAGGCAATTGGCCGAAGCGCTGGCCGACGAGCAGTCCAAGCTCGGCGTGCTGTCATCCACCGGGCTGGGGGACGGAGTGCGCTCGAGCCTCGGCGTCTCCATCGAGGCGCTGGCGGCCAGTACTCGCAAGGTCGACCAGACGGCTGCTCGCGCGCTCCCACTGGTCTCCCTGCTCCCCGGCGACGACTTTTCGTTGCGGGTTGCCGCGGCTGCGCTCGAGCTGCCCCTGTTCGAGGTCGAGACGGCACTCGAGCACCTGGTCGACGTCAATCTGCTCGAGACGCCGGCGCTGCGGCGGTACCGGATCCATGACCTGATCCGGGCCGTCGGGCATGACCTGGCGCTGTCGACGACGACCGAAGAGGATCGAGTCGCGCTGAGGCTGCGGGTGCTCGATCAGTACGCCGCGATGCTCTGGCGCGCGGATGAGCTGGATCCCCAGTCGCCCGTACGAGTCACGTGGCACGACCCGGCCTGGGCGGCCGGTGCGCTGGATCTGCCCGATCTGGGGAGCGTCTTCGAAGAGTTCGACGCGGATCGCGGCAACCTCGTCCTGGCGACCCAGGCCGCGGCGGCCGGGTCAAGTGCAGAGCAGGGGCGGGTCGTGCGGATCGCCGTCGGGTCCAGTCTGGCGTGCCGGCACCACCGGAGATGGCTGGAGTGGAAGCAGCTCAACCAGCTCGCGGTCGGTCTGGTCGACGAGCGATCGGACCCGATGGCCGCGTTCATGATCCATTTCGATCTGGGACTGGCCCAGGCCGAGCTGGGCGACTTCGCCGGCGGCGCGGACCATCTGGCGGTGGCGCGCCGGCTGGCGGCGGAGCTGGGGGACGACGAGTACGAAGCCAAGAGCCTGATGAACCTCGCGCACATGCTCGAACAGGCCGATCGGCTGGACGAAGGACGGGTGGCGGCGCGGGAGTCGATGGCTCAGGCGATCCGGATCGGCAACGAGAACCTGGAGGCCTATTCGCGGCTGGTCCTCGGCCAGATCGCCGGGAAGGAAGGCGAGTCCGAGGCGCAGCGGGCTGCCTTCGAGGCGGCGGTCGAGGTGGTCCGGCGGACGGACCGGCCGGTCCGCGTGGCGGCGCTGCAGTTGACGATCGCCGAGGCGTACCGGACGACCGGCCGGTACGACGATGCCGTCGACGCGTTGCGGCAGGCCGAGGTGATCCATCGCGCCCTCGGATCGGACGGTGGGGTGGCCGAGGTACTCGATCATCTCGGGGCCGTGTGGTTCGAGCTCGGGCGCTATGAGCAGGCGTTGGGCTCCCAGCAGGATGCGCTGAAGCTGGCGCTGGAGGTCGAGGCGCAGGATCGTGAGGCGAGCGTGCGGCTGCGGATGGGACAGACCCTGGCCGCGCTCGGCCGGGTGGACGAGGCGCGGGCCGAGTGGCAGGCCGCGTTGCGCTTCTACGACAGCCACGGCAACCCGCGATCGGAGCAGGCCCGGAAGCTGCTGGCCGGGCAGTGACTGGTTCCACAACCGTGAGTTGAGGCGTCAACCTTCTCGGGGTCATAGAGTGCTGGGGTGACGACAGACCCCGGCGGCAGCATCGATTCGGGGGAGTTCCGTACGGCGATGGGCCGGTTCGCCTCCGGGATCACCATCATGAGCACCCTGCAGGACGGCGTCGCGCACGCGATGACCGCCAACGCGTTCACGTCGGTCTCGCTGGATCCGCCGCTGGTCCTGGTGTGCGTGGACCACGGGGTCCGGATGCACGACGCCGTACTGGAGTGCGGGTACTGGGCGATCTCGGTGCTGGCCGACTCGCACCGGGAGATCGGCGAGCGGTTCGCCAAGTCGGGGCGGGACCTGTACCGGCAGTTCGACGGGATCGCCACCCAGGCCGGTCCGAAGACGGGCTGCACGCTGATCGAGGGAGCGCTCTCCTGGCTGGAGTGCCGGACCTGGGCGACCTACCCGGGCGGCGACCACACGATCGTCGTCGGCGAGGTGCTGAGCCTGGGAACCGGCCCGGCCGGTGACGCTTCGGGGCTGATCTACTACTCAGGCGGATATCGGGCACTGAAGGGCAGCTAGGCCTGCCCCTTCCGGTAGTCTTTGCCGTTGCTGTTACCTGGTTACGAGCAGGAGGACTCTGTCCGGTGGGGAGAAACAAGCTCGCGGGGATCATCGCCGCGGCAGTGTTCGGGGTGCTCGTAGTCGCTTACGGTCTGGCGTTCGCGCTGACCGGCGACAAGGTACCGGGGGATACGACAGTGCTGGGGATTTCCCTCGGCGGCCTGTCCGAGAACGACGCGAAGGCCAAACTGCAGGCCGGGCTGAAGGATCGCCTGGTGCTGCCGATCAAGCTCAAGGCCGGTGAGTCGACCTTCGCGGTGAAGCCCGCCGACGCCGGTCTGACCCTGGACGTCGACGCGACCGTCGCCGAGGCGGGTGCCGGGCGCAGCCTGAACCCCGCCCGGATCTGGCGGGCGATGACCGGTGGGGACGCGATCCAGCCGGTGATCGCCAAGGACGAGACGAAGCTGAAGGCAGCCGTCGAGACACTGGCCAAGCAGGTCAACCGGCCGGCCACCGAAGGCACCATCACCTTCGTCGAGGCCAAGGCGGTCAAGCACCCGTCCGCCGACGGGCTGCAGCTGGACAACGACAAGGCCGCCGCGACGGTCGTCTCCGGCTTCCCGTCGGACGGCAACCCGAAGGACCTCCACGTCAGCGTGACCAAGCCGCAGGCCGGTACCGAGGCGATCGACAAGGCGATGACGGAGTACGCCGTACCGGCGATGTCCGGCCCGATCCGGCTGACTGTCGGGGACAAGAGCGCCGAGTTGCAGCCCGAGGAGCTCGCCCCCGCGCTGACCCTGACCGCCAAGGACGGAAGCTTCACGCCGAGCCTGAACGCCAAGCTGCTCGAGCCGCTGTTCGCCGAGCGGTTCAAGACGCTCGAGACGCTGCCCAAGGACGCGACGATCGGGATCGTGGCCGGCAAGGCCAAGGTGATCCCGGCCGTCGACGGCATGGTGGTCGCCCGGGACAAGGTGGTGCCGGCGATCCTGGAGATCCTGCCGAAGCCGGCCGGTCAGCGGACCGCCGCGGTCGGCCTGGCGCACACCAAGGCCAAGATCACCACCGAGGCCGCAACCGCGCTCGGGGTCAAGGAGGTGATGGGGGAGTTCACCACGCACTTCCCCTACGCCGAGTACCGCAACGTCAACATCGGCACCGCCGCCCGCAAGATCAACGGCACCCTGCTGAAGCCGAACGAGATGTTCAGCCTGAACAAGATCGTCGGCGAGCGGACCAAGGCGAACGGGTTCACCGAGGGCAACATCATCAACGGTGGCAAGTTCGTCCTGGATCTCGGCGGCGGCGTCTCGCAGTCGGCCACCACCACCTTCAACGCGGCCTTCTTCGCCGGGCTGAAGGACGTCGAGCACAAGGCGCACAGCGTCTACATCGACCGCTACCCGGTCGGCCGCGAAGCGACCGTGGCCTGGCCGTCGGTCGACCTGAAGTTCCTCAACGACTCCGGGCACGGGATCTACGTGCAGACCATCTTCACCGCCGCCAAGCCCGGCGGGCAGGGCACCCTGACGGTGAAGATCTGGGGCACCAAGGTCTGGGACATCACCGCGGGCAAGTCGGAGCGGACCAACTTCCGCGCCCCCGGCGAGATCTGGGACACCGCCGCGAACTGCCGGCCGCAGGCGCCGACCGGTGGCTTCGACATCAAGATCTACCGGTACTTCGCGAAGAACGGCGCCCGGGTCAAGACCGAGTCGTTCACCACGAACTACAACGCGGCCGACACGATCCACTGCGGCCCCAAGCCGGGCACGCCGCCGCAGACGCCCACCACTCCCGGTCAGCCTGGGATGGGCAAGCCGTCGGGTGGCCCGACGACCACGCGGCCGCCCAGCTGAACCTCTGAACCGCGTCGTAGGCCGTCCCGTGCTCGGGGCGGCCTTTCGCTCAGCTCGGCGCGGTTTCGGCCGCGGTTTCAGGCCCGGTTTCAGGCGCGGTGGAGCTCGTGGAGATGGGCCGCCACGAGGTTGAAGATGTCCTCGCCGATGACCGCGCCCTCGCGGCGGACCTCGGCCGGGTCGATCCGGAGTACCCGATCGATCCGTACTTCGCTGTTGCGGCCGGCCTTGTCCCACGGGCCGCTGCCGATGTCGAGCCAGACCCGGCCCCAGCGCGCCTCGTCGGCGGCGTCGCGGTCGTGGTCCTTGCTGGTCAGGATCAACGCGAGCAGCCACGGCCCGTCCGAGCCGACGACCAGTACCGGCCGGTCCTTGCCCCGGTGGTGGTCCTCCTCGAACGGCACCCAGGTCCAGACCACCTCGCCCGGATCCGCCACACCGTCATCGGGGTGCGGCGTGTACTCGACGTGCACCGTGCCCTCGTAGTCCCCTGCGTACTCCGGCCGCACCTGCTCAGTCATGGGCCGACCCTACCGACTGCCGGCTGCTGGCTGCGTCAGCTCGACGGCTGGTTGGTTAGGTAGCGGTACTTGTAGGCCACGGCGTAGCCGAGGTTGGTGTAGGTCGCAACGGCTGCGGTGTTGTCCTCGACGACCTCCAGGTAGCTACGGCGACCGCCGAGGTGCCCGGACCAGCGTGTGAGGCCCTGGAGGACGGCTGTGGCGAGTCCACGCCGCCTGTACTCCGGGTCGACCCGTACTGCGTCCACACCCAGCCAGTGCCCCGTCATCGAGCCGCGGCCCACCGCTACGACCTTGCCGTCGAGCTCTACCGACGCGAAGGCGGCCTTGGGCGCGCCCTCCATGACAGCTGGTGCTGCCTTCGGGGGAGTGCCTTCGAAGGCAGTGCCGTACCAGGCGGCGTCGGGCTTGTCGCGGACGGTCACCTCCACGGCCGGTTCTGCGTTCACCAGGTCCAGCGTCGTGTGCATGACCAGTACGTCGGCCTGCTCGGGACGGGCGTCTACCCAGCCGAGCTGGCTGAACTCCTGAGCTGCCGGACTGTCGAGGCGGACCAGCGCCAGCGGTTGCAGGC
Organism: Kribbella sp. NPDC051620; assembly: GCF_044453825.1. Classification (NCBI taxonomy): domain Bacteria; kingdom Bacillati; phylum Actinomycetota; class Actinomycetes; order Propionibacteriales; family Kribbellaceae; genus Kribbella; species Kribbella sp. NPDC051620. Next base: position 519,169 of record NZ_JBITDB010000006.1, on the reverse strand, counting down.
CCCGCTCCGTGTAGAACGCCTCAGCCAGCTTGAGAGCCTCCGAGATGGGCATCTCGGGGTCACCGGCCGGCAGGAGAGAGTTGGCGCGGCCAGTCCAGCCGTCAGAGGCCCGCAGGAGCCACTGGCCGACGTACGAGGTCTCTACTGCAGGGCGGCCCAGGGCGGTCGTGAGGAAGAGCTGCTCGACGTCCACCGGGCGCAAGGGCATCGGTGGGATCGGCTTGGCTGCTGAGACGTCCTGCAAACGGACCCGGTGCAGCGTACTGTCGGAGTGCCGGACCACCAGCCAACCCGCGTCGTATGCCTGCAGTACCCCGATCACATCGGTCGACTGGCCGCCCGGAAGCCGGTGGCGGACCACGACACGGTGGCCGATATCACGGGCGCTGAGGCCTGACACGATGCGGACTCCTGGCAGAGTGGGGCTGGGACTACCGTGATACTAGGTAGCCGCACCACCATATGAGCATCGGGAACACCGCACCGCAGCACCCAGTCCGCTGCGCCTGCTGGCTATAGGAGGAGTACCAGTGACCTACGTCATCGCGCAGCCGTGTGTTGACCTCAAGGACCTCGCCTGTGTCGAGGAGTGCCCGGTCGACTGCATCTACGAGGGCAACCGGATGCTTTACATCCACCCCGACGAGTGCGTCGACTGCGGAGCGTGCGAGCCGGTCTGCCCGGTAGAGGCGATCTACTACGAAGACGACACCCCGGAGCAGTGGAAGGACTACTACACCGCCAACGTCGACTTCTTCAACGACCTCGGCTCGCCCGGCGGCGCTTCCAAGATGGGCAAGATCGACAAGGACCACCCGTTCATCGCCGCCCTGCCCCCGCAGGAACACGACGAGTAGAACCCCGCACCACCCCACCGCAGCGCTCCAGAATCCCTGGGGCGCTGCGGTGTTTGCGTGCTACTGGTCGATGACGTCCACGTGGACGTGGTCGAGGTGGCGGAGGGTGTCCTTGTTGCCGGGGCGGTCGGGCGGCGTGTAGTCGCGCCAGCCGTCGTCGGACCGGCCGCCCGCGGTCCAGATCTTGTCGCTGAAGATGACCGTCCGGATGCCGAGGTGATCGGCGCGGGCCACCAGGTACTGCGCCATCGCCCAGCCCTTGACGGTGTTGCCCGCGGAGATGGGTTTCACGAAGATGTCGACGGCCCGGCCCTCGTAGTGCGCTGAGCCTTCCATGTGGCCGGTCGTCACGCCGCCGGGCTCGTAACCGCCGGTGGAGACCTTGCCGAAGGTGGCGACCAGGTCCTTGCGAACCTTCTCGGCGCGCGGCGTCAGGCCGTTCTTGCCCATCGTCTCGGCCGGCATCGACTCGGTGTTGACGGTGCAGCTGAGCGCGGCCTTCGACTGGCCGGTCAGCGCCGACGCCAGGATCCGCGCATCCGCCTCATGGTCGGCATACGCGTTGGGGAAGGCGCTGCGCTGCACCTTGTCGGCCGCGACCGTCACCGCGAGCTTCTGGTAGTTCGGCACCTTCACCAGTGCGTCGTAGAACTTGCCCGCCGCGTAGTGCGGGTCCTGCACCTGCTTGATCGTCCCCCAGCCCTGCGACGGCCGCTGCTGGAACAGCCCGAGCGAGTCCCGGTCGCCATGCGCCAGGTTCCGCAGTCCGGACTCCTGGTACGCCGTAGCCAGCGCGACCGTAGCGGCCCGCGGCGGCAGCCCACGGCGTACAGCGACGCCCACGATGATCGCCGCCGACTCCGCCTGCTCCAGATCCAGTACTACGGACCCAGTGCTGACCGTGGCCTCGCACTGCTCGCGTGGTGGCAGCAGCGGGCCGAAGTCCTTACCGCTGACCCAGTGGATGCCAACACCGACAGCGACCGCGAAGGCACCCACTGCTCCCACTGCGACCAAGGCGCCACGCTTCACCGGCATACCGATCCCAACGTCCGACTACGGCGTACAGGTTCCGGGATCTGCGTCACGCTCTGTATGACGTGCTGCTCGTCGCGTTGGTTGGCGTGAATCGTCACGCGTTCGCGTGCAGGGCCTCGTTCAGCGTGATGCCCTCGCCCTTGCGCGGCCGCGCCTCGACCGCGCCGGTGATCGAGTTGCGCAGGAAGAGCAGCCCGGACTGGCCGGACAGCTCGATCGCCTTCACCACGCTGCCGTCGGGCAGCTTGAGCTTGGTACCGGGCGTCACGTAGAGCCCCGCCTCGACCACGCAGTCGTCGCCGAGCGAGATGCCGATACCGCTGTTCGCGCCGAGCAGGCAGCGCTTGCCGATCGTGAGCACGGCCTTGCCGCCGCCCGACAGGGTGCCGAGGATCGACGAGCCGCCGCCGATGTCGCTGCCGTCGTCGACGACGACGCCGGCCACGATCCGGCCTTCCACCATCGAGGTGCCGAGCGTGCCGGCGTTGAAGTTCACGAAACCCTCGTGCATGACGGTCGTGCCCGATGCCAGGTGCGCGCCGAGGCGAACGCGGTCCGCGTCGGCGATCCGGACACCGGACGGTACGACGTAGTCGGTCATCCGCGGGAACTTGTCGACACTCGTCACGGACAGGTGCATCCCGGCGGCCCGGGCGCGCAGGCGGACGTGCTCGATCTCGTCGACGGGGACCGGGCCGAGCGAGGTCCACGCGTTGTTCGGCAGGGAGGCGAAAATGCCGTCCAGGTTGACGCCGTGCGGACGGACCAGCCGGTGCGAGAGCAGGTGCAGCCGCAGGTAGGCGTCGGCGACGTCGGCCGGGGCCTCGTCGAGCGCGATCGCGGCCTTCACGACGGTACGGCGGACCTGCCGGACATCGTCGTTGCCCTCGGCAGCGATCAGCTCGGCCGGCGCCTTCGCGCCCTCGGGCGCCTCGCCCAGTTCGGGGGCCGGGTACCAGACGTCGAGCACGTTGCCCGAGGTCGTGACGGTGGCGAGGCCGAAGCCCCAGGCGCGAGTGGCGTTCTCAGTCATACCCCAAAGCCTGCCAGACGCCCGGTCGGCGGCCGACCACCGGTCTTGCCAGTCGATAACCTGCCTACTCCGACTGCGGAAGGATCCCCGTGCCGACCTCGCTCATCCTGGACACCGACATCGGCACCGATATCGACGACGTCCTGGCCCTTACCGCCATCCTCGGATCACCGGAACTCCACCTCGCCGGCGTGACGACCGTGTACGGCGACGTGCTGCTGCGCGCCCGTATGGTCGCCCGGCTCGCGCGCGTCGCCGGACGGTCGGTCGGCCCGGTCGTGCCCGGGCGTGGCGAGCCCCGATCCGGGCGGGACATCTTCTGGGCCGGGCATGAGGGCGCGCTGATGCCTGACCTCGAGCAGGAGGAGGTCGATGCCGACGGCGATCCGATCGCGTTGCTGGCCGGGTCGTCGACGGTGCTGGCGATCGGGCCGTTGACCAATCTGGCCGAGGCGGTCGAGCTGTCCGGGCACCGGATCGGGCAGGTCTTCTTGATGGGTGGCGACTTCACGTCGTCGGGCAAGGTGGAGCACAACATCAAGTGCGATGTCGCGGCTGCTGAGGTGGTGTTCGGGTCCGGCGTACCGGCGACGGTGATCGGGCTGGAGCAGACGACGCGGTTGCGGCTCGATGCCTTGATGCTGGCGGAGCTTGAGGGGGCGGGGGCTTTGGGGGAGTTGCTGGGCGGCGAGATTCGGCAGTACTGGGCTTATCGTGAGCGCGACTTCAACGAGCCGCATGATCCGGCGGCGGTGCTGATGATGGTCGAGCCGTCGTTGTTCTCCTTTGCGACCGGACGGATTGTGGTGGAGGAGGACGGGCTGACCCGGTTTGGCGTGGAGGACGGTGGTCCGCATCGGATCGTCACGGATCTGGATCCGGTACGGGTCGCCCGCCGGATCGTGGATCGGATGCTCGCGGCGATCGACTGAGCCCGGCTGCTGACGGCCGGGTGCTGAAACCTGCTTGGATGCGGCGGCGCGGCTTGTCAGGATGGCTGCATGCTTCCTGGTTGGCTCGACGTCATCGCTGGACCGGTTCTGGAGGCGACGCAGGCACCGGCGGTCGGTGAGCTCAAGGGCGAGGTGCTGCGCGAGTGGGGTTCGTCGGAGGTGTGGCGGCTGTCCTACGGACTGCGCTCCGTCATCGTCAAGCGGGGGAGCGACGCCCAGACGAGTGAGGGGACGGCGTACCGGCGGTTCGTCGTACCGCTCCAGTTGCCGGCGCCTCGGTTGATCCACAGCGTCGAGTCGGATGAGTCTGTACTCCTCGTGCTGGCCGACGTCGGACGGGTGAATCTGGAGCAGGAGCCGTCGGCCGAGGGCTTCCTGGCCGCGGCTGAACTCCTGGCCGAGGTCCGATCCAAGCCGGTGGACGCTCCGAGTGAGTTCACCTCGGCGCAATTGCTCGACCTCGTACGCCGAAGTCCCGCCAGCCCCGCGCTGGCCGAGCGACTCTCCTCCGTGGCCGTCGGCGCGCTCGATCAGTTGCATGAGGCAACACCGGCTCGGGTGGTCCATGGCGACTATGTGCCGAAGAACCTGGTGACCGACGGGACCCGGTGGACGATCGTGGACTGGCCGCTCGCGTATGTCGCGCCGCATCTGAGCGACCTCTACACGCTGGTCCGCGATGCCGTTGCCGTTGGCCACCAAGCGGAGCCGATCGTTGCCCGGTACATCGATGCCGCGGGTGCTGATCCGTCGCTGGTGCAGCGGCAACTGTCGGTGGGCGGGGTCGCCTTCATCCTGCGCGCCCTGACCTGGGTTGTCGAAGAGGGCGTCCGAACGGTCCCCTCCTCCAGCGAATGGACCGAGCCGCTGCTGGCCGAACTCGACGACGTCACGAAGGGTCTGCGATGAGGCGCACTGAAATAAGCTTGAAGTTGACGTAGCGGCAACACCTAGCGTCCTTGTTTGTGGCCGGAAGGACCGGCCGCGCGATGGTGGAGGGACGGTGGGCGAGGTGGCCTGGTCGATCGCGGAAGTGGCGCGGGAGTCGGGTGTGACCTCGCGGACGCTGCGGCACTACCACGCGATCGGGCTGCTGATCCCGGCCCGGACCGCGCCCAACGGGCGCCGGTACTACGAGGAGGAGCAGTTGCTCCGGTTGCAGCAGATCCTGCTGCTCCGCGACCTCGGGCTCAGCCTCGACGTGGTGGCCGAGGTGCTTGAGCGTCGCAGCAGCGCGAGCACGATCGAGGTGCTCGGCCGGCACGAGGAATGGCTGCTGCGCGAGCAACTGCGGATCGGTCAGTTGATCCGGACCGTCGACACCACCATCGCCAACCTCTCCGAAGGAGGCGAGATGAAACCAGAGAAGGTCTTCGAGGGATTCGAGCACAACCCGTACGAGGCCGAGGCGCGCGAGCGCTGGGGCGACGAGGCGGTGGACGCGAGCTACGAGCGGATGCGCGGCTGGACCGAGCAGGACGTCGAGTTCGCCCGCACCGGCCAAGTACGCGTCCATGAAGGGATCGCGGCGCTGAAGGCGGAAGGAGCAGACGTGCACGATCCGACGGTGCAGGAGCTGATCCAGCTCCACTACGAGGTGACCAGCCTGTTCTGGACGCCGAATCGCGCGGCGTACAAGGGGCTCGGGCAGATGTACGTCGACGACGAACGCTTCCGGCGGACCATCGGCGGCGGTGACGACAGCGTCGTGGAGTACCTGCGGGACGCGATGACGGTGTACGCGGACACAAATCTGTCCGAGTAAAAAGGTTGACCGGGTTATCTTCAGGTCGTGTATCTTGATGTCGAGATACCCGAGGTGAAGGGCCTGGGCGCGGTGGGCGAGCGGTTCAGTTTGTGGCGAGTGGCGGTGCCGGCCTTCGGGCCGACCGTGCTGAACGCGGTCGGCCAGGGTGCCGTGCTGCCGATCGTCGCGCTGTCCGCCCGGGAGCTGGGTGGGTCGGTCGGGGTGGCAGCGTTCCTGGTCGGCGTACTGGGGATCGGCCAGTTCGCCGGTTCGTTGCCGGCCGGCGCGCTGGTGGTCCGGGTCGGCGAGCGGCGGGCTTTGTTGCTAGCGGCAATCGTCAGTGCAATGGCGTGGCTCGCGGCATGGCTGGCCGGCAGCGTCGCCGTACTCGGGGTCGCGTTGCTGGGAGCGGGTCTGGCGGGTGCGGTGTTCAGCCTCGCCCGCCAGTCCTACGTCACCGAGGTGGTGCCGATCGAGTTGCGGGCGCGGGCGTTGTCGACGCTTGGCGGGGTCAGCCGGATCGGGCTGTTCATCGGCCCGTTCCTGGGCGCCGCGGCGGGACACTGGTGGGGCATCGCCGCCGCGTACGCCGTAGGAATCGCCGGCTCGCTGGGGGCCGCGATACTGCTCGTCTTCTCCCACGAGCCCGCCGGCCAAGCCCAGTCGGCCGACCCGCAACCGATCAAGAAAGTCCTCTGGGACAACCGCCGCATCTTCCTCACGCTGGGCACCATCGTCTTCATCATCGCCGTCGCGAGGGCGGCCCGCACCAGCCTGATCCCCTTGTGGGGTGAACATGTAGGCCTCTCCGCCACCGACACCTCCATAGTCTTCGGCATCACCAACGGCATAGAAATGCTGCTCTTCTACCCCGCCGGCCTGGTGATGGACCGCTTCGGCCGGGTATGGATCGCCGTCCCCTCCACCGTCCTCCTAGGCCTGGGAATGCTCACCCTCCCCCTGACCACAGCCCTCTACGGCGTACTGGCTGTCGCCATCTTGATGGCCATAGGAAACGGCCTAGGCTCCGGCATAGTCAAAACCCTGGGCGCCGACGCCTCCCCACCATCCCTCCGCGCCCAATTCCTAGCTGGCTGGACCTTCACCGCCGAATCCGGCAGCGTCCTGGGCCCCCTCCTCATCTCCGCCATAACCTTCACCGCCCCCCTAACCGCAGCCGCCCTGACCCTAGGAGCCCTAACCACCCTCGGCGCCCCCTGGCTAGCCCACCACGTCCCCCACTACGACCCCCGCCGTAAGCAACCGGCAACTGCCAACTAGCACCGGCATGCAGCGGATGATCCGTCGTTGCGGAGGGCGGTCGCAGTGTGCCGCCAGCGGCTCTCGGTGCCGGTGAGCAAGCCATTGCACTGGACCGAACACGTCAAGAGATTTCCCCGGCGACAGTTCGTCGCTGGTCAGCTCGCGGCGGTCGACGGAGTGGTGGTCAACTTCGTGCTTGTCGAGAAGGCTGCTCTCGGCAGGCGATCTGATCCGAGGCGATCAAGTTGCCTTCTACAACTACGTGGCGGGGTTGATCCTCGAGGGGATATTGCTGACGGCGGGCGCTTGGCGCGGTGGACGGCGCGATGTGGTGGTGACCTTCGGGCACGTCCGGGGATTCCCGCACGAGGAGACGTTGGCGTACTTCGAGAAGCTGCGTGCTGGTGCGGTCGATCCGGAGGTGTGGGAGCACCTTCGCAGCAAGCCGCGGTTTCTGGGTGCGGGGCAACTGGATGGGCTGCAGGCTGCTGATCAGTACGCCGGGATGCGGGCGGCGTTGGAGCCGGATGAGTTCGGCGGGTTCGAGCACCATCATCTGCTGGCGGTCAGGCATCAGCTCCGCAGGTACGAAGGGGAGAGTTGGGGACACGGGGTGCGGGTGATCGCCGTGCCGGGCCTGATGGAGGCATACCCATGGTGGCCGGTGGAGGGGCTGTGACGGACGACGAGGCCTTCGATGGTCCGGAGCGCCTCAGCCGGTAGGACCGGAGGGTCTGGCAGCAGACCTGACGTTCTCTCCGCGGCCATCGAAGGCCTCGTGGAACTCAGAATAGCAGGGTGGATCAGGTTTTTTTCGGGGCTGAGGTGGATCGGATGTGGAGTTCTGTGCGGAGGGTGACTGTGGAGGGTGGGCGGCCGGGGGAGGCGATTCGGTCTTTCAGGAGGAGGCCGGCGGTGCGGCCTAGTTCGTAGGTGGGTTGGGCGACTGTGGTGAGGGAGGGGACTACCAGGTCGGCCCAGGGGATGTCGTCGAAGCCGACGATGGCGATGTCGTCGGGGGCTCGGAGGCCTCGTTTGGCCAGGCATTCGAGGGCGCCGACGGTCATCAGGTTGTTGGTGACGAAGAGTGCCTCGGGTGGCTCGGGCTGGTCGAGGAGGCTTTCCATGGCGGCGAATCCGCCTGCCTCGCGGAAGTCGGCGTGGCGGACGAGGTCCTTGTCGTAGCGGATGCCGGCGGCGCGGAGGGCTGAGCGGTAGCCGGCCAGGCGGTCCATCGCGGTACTGACCCGCCGCGGTCCGGTGATGCAGGCGATGCGTTGGTATCCGCCGTCGATCAGGTGTTTGACGCCTTCGGCGGCGCCGTGTTCGTTGTCGACCAGGACGGTGTCCGCCTCGACGCCCTCGACGCGGCGGTCGATCAGCACCATCGGGGTCTTGGCGCCGTCGAGCAGGGCGACGCCCTCGGCGGTCGACGTCGGGGAGATCACGACGCCGGCCATCTGCTCGGTCAGTACCGCGGAGGCGTACGCCTCTTCCTTCGCGGGGTCCTCGTCGGAGTTGCACAGTACGACGTGGTAGCCCTCGGTCTGGGCGACGTCCTCGAGGCCGCGGACGAGCGAGGTGAAGAACGGGTTCTCGATGTCGGAGATGACGACGGCCCACAGGTTGGTGCTGGCCCGGCGGAGGTTGCGGGCCACACCGTTCGGCCGATAGCCGAGCTCCGCCACGGCCGCGCGGACCTTCTCGGACAGCTCCGGGTCCACGTTCCGGCGGCCGCTGAGCACCCGCGACACGGTGGCCGGCGATACGCCAGATCTACGCGCGACGTCGTAGATCGTCGTCATGCTCGCTCCCCGCTGAAGGCCTAACTGCCGTCTGGACGGCACCAGGATCTCACGAGGCCGGGAAAGGTGAGGCTTCAACCGGTTGTGCGTCGAGCAGCGCGCGGGCGGCGGAGTGGGAGGGGCAGGAGATCGCGGCTCCGTGCATCGTTGTAGACAAGGCGCCCGCGGCGTTGGCCAGTCGGACCGCGTCCGCGAGCGGCGCTCCGGCCGCCAGCGACGCGGCCAGCGAGCCGCAGAAAGCGTCGCCGGCGCCGACGGTGTCGACGGTCGCCACGGAATGCGCGGGCACGCGAAGCCCTCGCCCGGCCTCAGGCGAGGCCCGCCCTCGGCCGGCCGCGCCGGAGCGATCCAGGACGTAGGCGCCGCGGGGGCCGAGGGTGATGACGCAGCCGCGGAGGTTCCAGTCGTCGGCCAGCCGGCGCGCAATCACCGGTACTTGGGAGTCGTTGCAGTCAAGACCGGTCAGGGCGGCGGCCTCGACCTCGTTGGGGACGAGGATGTCCACGAAGGCGGCCAGGGAAGAGTCGACCGGGCCGGCCGGTGCCGGGGTGAGGATCGTCGTGACCCCCGCGGCCGACGCGAGTTGGAGAGCAGCCAGCGACGCATCGACCGGGAGCTCGAGTTGGACGCTGAGGACCGCGCTCGAGGTCAGTACGGACGAAGCCGCCTCGACGTCGGCGGCGGTGATCGCCGAGTTCGCGCGGGACACGATGATGATCGAGTTGCTGCCGTCCGGAAGTACCAGCGGTAGCCCCACCCCAGTGCCGAGCTCCGGATGCCGCACCACCCAATCGGTGTCCACACCGTCCGTCTTGAGCAGTTCGAGGAACTCCTCGCCGTACCGGTCGTCCCCGATCGTGCCGACGATCGCAGTACGCGCTCCCATCCGCGCGGCCGCGATCGCCTGATTGACGCCCTTGCCGCCAAGGAATTCAGCGAAACCCGTTCCGTGCAAGGTCTCCCCGGGCAGCGGCCGCCGCTCAGCGCGAGCAACCAAGTCCTTCATGAACGACCCGAGCACGCACACGTCGTACTGCGTCATGCCTCCTCCCCGGCGCCGAGCAGCTTGCGCCCGAGCGCCCCGGAGGGATGAAACCGCGCGAAATCGTGGTGAGTGAACTCCCGCAGTACTACGAGAGCGCACGCGAGCGCATCGCCCATCACCAACGCAGCGGTGGTGGATGCCGTCGGCGCGAGGTTGAGCGGATCGGCCTCCCGCAACACCATCGTGTCCAGCGTGTACGTCGCCAGCCCGGCGAGCGTCGACTCCTCGGCCCCCGTCATCGCGATCACCGGGATCCCGCGATCGCGCAGCATCCGGGCGAAGGCGCACACCTCCGCCGTCTCGCCCGACGCGGACAACGCAAGCACGAGATCCCGCGAGGTGACCGCGCCTGAGTCGCCGTGCAACGCGTCCCCCGCATGGATGAAGGTGGCCGGTGTCCCCGTCGACGCCAGCGTCGCCGCGATCTTGCGCCCAACCAGGCCCGACTTGCCGAGGCCCGTGACCACCAGATGTCCCTCGCAAGCGGCCACGGCGGTGAGTACGTCGAGGAACACCCCGTCGAGCCGGCCGGCCAGCGCGGACACGGCCGCGGCCTCGGTCTCGATCGCGTGCCGGGCAGCGGCCAGACCGCGCCCGACCAGCTCCCGGGGCAACTCCACAGGCGGCGTACCCGGCATCGCTTGCCCCCACCTTCATCGATGATCAGAAATCGATTTCCAGCGAGAGTAGGCAAATCCACGCTCAGCTGTCAATGAAACCTTGACCGTCCCGGCCCTCGCTCGTACTTTGTGAGAAATCGATTGCCAAGGAGTATCCGATGGCCGCACGATCCCCCGCACCTCAGTTGAGCCGACGGACCCTGCTGGGCGCGCTGGCCGCATCCGCTGTCGCCGCACCACTGCTGACCGCCTGCGGTGGCGACGACTCCGGCGGCGACGGCAAGGAGATGTCGTTCTGGAACTTCTACGGCCCGTCCGACGACAACAGCCCGCAGAGCAAGTGGTTCGTCGCCGTGGCCGAGCAGTGGAACCAGAACAACGACGTCAAGGTGAAGCTGCGCTACATCCCCGGCAAGGACTACCTCAGCGGTACGACGCTGCAGACGGCGTTCCAGTCGGGACAGGGTCCGGACATCTTCCTGATCAGCCCCGGCGACTTCCTGCGCTACTACAACGGCGGCGTCCTGCAGGATCTGTCCGGCAACCTGAGCGATGAGACCAAGGCCGACTACCTGCCCGGCCTGCTGGACGCTCGCAGCGTCGACGGCAAGATCTACGGCCTGCCGATGGAGATCGAGCCGCTCGCCTTGTACTACAGCGAGTCCGCCTTCGAGAAGGCCGGCCTGTCCGAGGCGGATCTGCCCAGCACCTGGGACCAGACCCTCGCGGTCGCGGAGAAATTGACCGGCAAGGACCGGTACGGGGTGATGTTCGAGACGCTGCCCGGCTACTACCAGAACTTCACCTGGTACCCGTTCCTCTGGCAGGGCGACGGGACGCCGATCAAGGACGGCAAGGTCGCCTTCGACTCACCGGCCGCAGTGCAGGCGCTGAAGTTCTGGCAGGACACGATCAAGAACAAGGTGGCCCCGCGCAAGGCGCTCGGCGACGGTGGCGGCGACGTCGTCTCCAACCTCGGCTCGGGCGCGGCCGCGATGCAGCAGAGCGGGATCTGGGCGGTCGCGGACATGCGGTCGAAGGCGAAGAACTTCAAGTACGGCGTGATTCCGCACCCGACTCCGGAGGGCGGCAAGCCGGCCACGGACCTCGGCGGCTGGGCGTTCGTCGCGAACTCGAAGGGCAAGAACCCCGAGGCCGCGGCCAAGTTCATCGCCTGGGCGCTCGGCTCGACCGACGCCGAGGGAGTCGAGCGGCAGCGGCAGTGGAACACCGTGGTCAAGACGAACGTACCGCCGCGCAAGTCGGTCCAGACGGCCGCCGACGCGAAGGGCGCCTTCGCCGACGGACCGCTGAAGAAGTTCGTCGCCGAGATCGCGCCGACCGGCCGGCCCGAGCCGCGCTTCCCACCTGAGGTGTACCAGCCGATCGCCGACGCGATCCAGGCCTGCCAGCTGAACGGCTCCGATCCGGCGAAGGCGGCCGCCGACGCCGCGCAGAGGATCGACACCTTCCTGAAGACCTACCAGGGCGCGCCCATCACATGACCGCGACGATCACCCGGCCCGAGCCCGCGCTGAAGGTCCGGCGCGAAAAGGTGCCGATGACAAAGAAGCGGCGGGAGGCCCTCGCGGCGTACGCGTTCCTCGCGCCGGATGTGATCGGCCTGCTGATTTTCGTAGCGCTGCCGATGGTCCTGGCCTTCGGCGTCGCCTTCTTCAACGTCGATGGCTTCGGCAACTACCGGTACGTCGGTCTGGCCAACTACCGGTTGATGGCGGGCGACGACCAGCTCTGGGCCTCGCTCAAGGTGACCGCGATCTACGTGGTCAGCTTCGTGCCGATCGCGTTCGTGGTGAGCTTCGCGCTGGCGATGCTGGTCCGCAACCACTTCAAGGGGATCGGCTGGGTCCGCTCGGCGTTCTTCCTGCCGAACGTGGTCAGCCTGGTCGTGGTCGGCCTGATCTGGCAGTTCCTGCTGGTCGACAAGCGCGGGGCGCTCTCGAAGCTGCTGGCGCCGTTGGGGCTGGGCGACGTGTCCTTCCTCGGTACGCCGTCGCTTGCCCTCGGCACCTATGTGGTGATCTCCGTGTGGTTCCTGATGGGCTACCAGATGCTGGTCTTCCTGGCGGGGTTGAAGGACGTGCCCAAGGAGCTCGAGGACGCTGCTGAGATCGACGGTGCGAGTGCGTGGCAGCGGTTCCGGTACGTCATCTGGCCGTTGCTCCGGCCGACCAGCTTCTTCGTCGTGGTCAACTCGACGATCGGGGCGGTGACCGGGCTGCAGGCGTTCGACCTTGTCTACGTGCTGACCAAGGGCGGGCCGGCCCGCGCGACGAGCACGGTCGTCATCTACATCTACGAGCAGGCGTTCACCTTCAACAACATGGGGTACGCCGCGGCGCTGACCACCGTCGTCGTCACGCTGCTCATCCTCTGCACGGGCCTGATGTTCGCCGTCACCCGAGGAGGCCGCTTCGATGAGGACTAGGTTCTTCCCGATCCTGGCGCACGTACTGGCCCTGCTGGCTGTCGCGCCCTTGCTATGGGTGCTGATCAGCGTGCTCAAACCCGCCGAGGATGTCTTCTCGTTCGGCTGGCCGTCGACCTGGACGCTGGACAACCTCCAGTATGTCCTGCTGAAGATCCCGTTGCCGCGCTTCCTGCTGAACAGCGCGATCGTCTCGGTCGTCGTCACCGTCGTCGCGCTGTTCTTCCACTCGATGGCGGCGTACGCCCTTGCCCGCTTGCGTTTCCCGGGCCGCGGGATCATCTTCTCCGGCATCATGTCGACACTGCTCGTCTCGCTGCCGGTGATCCTCGTGCCCTTGTTCCTGGTGGCCAAGCAGCTCGGCCTGCTGGACAGCTACGCCGGCCTGATCGTGCCGAGCATCTTCCATGCCTTCGGCATCTTCCTGCTCCGCCAGTACTACCTCAACATCCCGCGCGAGCTGGAGGAAGCCGCCGACCTCGACGGCTGCGGCTACTGGCGGCGGTACTGGAGCGTCATTCTGCCGTTGAGCCGCCCGGTCCTGGCCAGCCTGTCCGTGCTGTTCTTCCTGGCCAACTGGAACGCCTTCCTCTGGCCGCTCACCATCACCCGCAACCCCGACCTCCGAGTCATCCAGCTGGGCATCGCCGGGATGCAAGGCCAGTACGCCTCAGCCTGGAACCTCATCCTCGCGGCCGCCGTCATCGCCGCCATCCCCACCGTCATCGTCTTCGTAGCCGGCCAGAAACGCTTGGTCGACGCCATGAAGACCACTGGATTGAAGTGAGTGCAGTGGTCAGGTCGCGCAGTTGATGCAGGTTCGCGCGGTCGGCCGGGCGAGCAGCCGACCGACCGCGACGGGGTTGCCGCAGACTTCGCAGAGGCCGTAGTCGTCGGCTTCGAGGCGGCGCAGGGCGCTGTCGAGGTCCGCGAGGTGTTTGCGGGCGTCGTCGAGCAGAGTCGTGGTCTGCGAGCGTTCGAAGGCGATCGTCGAGCCTTCGGGATCGTGTTCGTCGTCGGTGGCGACCAGTCGGGACGCCTCCATGATCCTCTCCAGGTCGGCGGTGAGCGCGGCGATGCGGTTCGCCGTACCGGTCCGGTCGGCGAGGAGGGCTGCGCGCAGGTCGGGATCCACGGTTCCGATTGTCAGGGCCAGGGGTTGAGGTCGGGAAGGTCGCCGGTGAGGGGGTGCGGCCGCCCGGCGAGCCATGCGGTGAGGTCGGTCAGCTTGCCGGTGAGGACAAGGTCTTCGCCGCTGCCGTTCTCCCAACGGACGTCGCCCGCGTCCAACATCAAATGGACTCCGGCGGGGGTGCGGGGTCGCAGGAAGTCGAGAAGGTGCAGGCAGAACTCGTCTGACCAGTCGTCCGAGGTCGGCTGCAGGGCAAGATCGACGGTGTGTACTTCGTACTCCCGCCAGCCGGCGTAGACGGTCGCGGCCAGGTCGCTGTCCCGGTGCCGCACCGGGCGCGACCAGTCGTCGACCTTGCCCCACGCGGCCAGCAAGCCGGCGCTCGCCGTTGCGACGTGAGTCCTCAGCTCATCGGCGGACCGGCCGGCGCCCGCCTCGATCGCGGCGTCCCGGGCCGGTCGCCCGCCGTCGTACATCTCGATCGTCCGACCGGCCAGCGCCTCCTCGACCTGGCGGGTCATCGCCTCGCTGAAGTTGGCGACATGCGTCAGCACATGCCCACGCGACCACCCCGGCAGCCCCGATGGGGCCCGGACTGTTTGGTCGTCGAGGTCGACGAGCAGGGCGTTCAGCCGACTGATCGACGCTTCGATCGGAGCGCTCATGGATCCGCCTAATGTTAGATCTGATTCTGCCGTTAGCAGGGATAGTATGCCCGGCATGAGCGTGCTCGCCTTCGAGATAGCCGCGACCATCCGCCACGACGGCCAGGGCGGCGTCACGGACGGCCTGGCGACAGCGGAGCTGACCGAAGCCTGGATCCAGGCAAACGCCCCGCTCGTCGAAGAGGTTGCCGGTGGCCGATCCCTTGGTTCATCTCTTTCAGTTGACGACGGTGTGCGCTTGCAGTTGGTCGGCGTGCGGCGGGCGGTGCGTTCGTTGTTTGCGCGGGCGGTCAGTCCCGCGCCGCCGAGCAAGGCCGACGCCACTCGCTTGCTGGCGCCGGCCACTGCCCTGGCGATGCTGAACGAGGCGGCGGACCGGCTCGGCAGCGCCCATCTGGAGTGGCCTGACGAGGGTGAGCCGAGGACGCGGTGGTCCGCGGAGTCCGCCGACCCGCTCGACCTCCTCCTAGGCGCCGTCGGCCGGTCGGGGATCGACTTTCTCGCCGGCCCTGATCGCCATCGCCTCCGAGCCTGCCCAGCGGCCCGCTGCGTCAAGTACTTCCTGCAGGACGACCCGCGGCAGACCTGGTGCTCCCCGACCTGCGGCAACCGCGAGCGCGTCAACCGTCACTACCGCCGCAAGGCCGGTACACCGAACGACCTCTAGCCTGCCGACCGGCCCTAGTGGCCGGGCGGGAACAAGGGGCCCTGGTTCAGGCGGTCGGTAATGCGGTTGCGTGCGTCCGGCGTGGTCAGGATCGCGGCTGACTGTTGCCGGCGGGCTTCGGCCGCAGCCTGCCAGCTCGCCTCCTCGGTCTCGGTGATCGTCGCTGCCCGGCCGGTGATCGTCTTCACGATCAGGTCGGCCACCGCGGCCTGCTCCTCGGCGTGCGGATGGTATGCGGCCGCCTTCAGCAGATCGGGATCCTTGCCCTGGATCCAGGCCTTGGCCTTGGCGCAGACATCGTGACCCGTGGTCGCCTTGAAGACGTCGACGTACTTCGCGCCGCCGGTCTTGGCAGCCGCCTGGACCGCCTTGTTGAGCTCGGTCAGGATCGAGGTCAGGTAGGCGTAGTCGCCCTTGGCCAGCGGCAGCTCGGGACAGGGCTTCTTCGGCGGCGCGATGGTGGGGTAGCCGACCAGCAGGATCATCGCCTTCGGCTTGGCCCTGCCCTTGGCCGTCTTCACCGCCGCGGTCAACCGGGTCTTGGTCTGGGTGACGTTCTCCTTCAGTTGGTCCTTGCCGCCGGCGGTGAACTTCTTCTTGCACGGCGCGCCGTCCGGATCCGACTTCCGCAGGCTGGGACAGACCGCCAGCAGGCTGGCGAGCACCCCGAAGTCGTTGCCGCCGATTCCGATCGTGACCAGGTCGGCCTGCTTGCTGAGGGCATCGAACTGGGCCGGCACGAAGCCCGCCGGAGTGGCCTGACCGGCTAGTAGATGGGTGGTGTCCGCCCCGCCACAGCTGACATCAGTCGTCTTGGGGACTTTCAGCTTCTGGGCCAGCAAGGCCGGATAGTTGCCGCCCGAGCGCAGACAGCCGAGGTTGGCCAGATCCAGTGGCGGGACGAGCGGCGCGGCGGTGTAGTTGTCGCCCAGCGCCACGTAGTACTTGTACTTCGGCGGCGGGGGAGCCGCGCTGACGGCTGGGGCACCCGCCGTCGAGACCAGAGCGACGGCGGCGACGCTCGCGACCGCGGTGATTCTGCCGGACATGGTCATGAAGCCTCCAACTAACTCGGGGCAGGAGGCGGCCCGCCGGTTGCACGGCACTCAGGGTCCACCGGTAACCACCGCGCCGGGTCACAAACGGGACGGCGCCGGAATCCACCGCACAATCGTGTCTCGGTTCCACGGGCGGGTTCTGTGGTGGGTCCGCGGGCGCCGTTAGCCTGTGGCGTATGGCAACAGCGCGGTTCAAGGATCTGTGTGTCGATGTTGTGTGCCCGAGTGTGATGACGGCTTTCTGGGGCGGGCTGCTCGGGCTGACCTCGCCCGCGGACAACCCGGAGGTGCTGGTCGGGGACCGGCCGGAGAAGACGATCTGGATCAATCGGGTGCCGGAGCCGCGGACGGTCAAGCAGCGGGTCCACCTGGATGTGCACGTCAGCTCGATCGAGGAGTTGGAGCGGGTCGGGGCGACAGTCCTGAGCCCGATCTCGGAGCAGCAGCACTGGGCCGTGATGGCCGATCCCGAGGGCGGCGAGTTCTGTGGATTCGTGCGGGAGAAGGTTCCGGCGTACCGGTTGATGGAGCTGGCCGTGGACTCGGCCGACCCGGAGGCGCAGGCGCGCTGGTGGGCCGGGGTGGTCGGTGGCGAGGTCGGGCACGAGCCGGGCAAGCCGTGGTACTGGCTGGAGGGCGTGCCCGGGATGCCGTTCAAGTACTGGGTGTTCAACCCGGTACCGGAGCCGAAGACCGTGAAGAACCGGATCCACTGGGACATCACGGCGGACGACCTCGACGCCGTCCTGGCCGCGGGTGCGACACTGCTGCGGCCCAAGGACGACGAGATCGGCTGGCACGTCTGCGCCGACCCCGAGGGCAACGAGTTCTGCGTGTTCCTACCAGTACCAGTTGAGGATTCTGATGGCGAAGCTTGATCTGTCCCTGTCCGGACCGGACCTTTGTGCCGCGCTGGTCGACGTCTCGTCGGTCAGCGGGACCGAGGAGGAGCTGGCCGACGCGGTCGAGTCGGCGCTGTCGGCGTACGCGCATCTGACCGTGTCGCGGCACGGCAACACCGTCGTCGCGCGGACGGAGCTGGGGCGCGCGGAGCGGATCGTCGTCGCCGGGCACCTGGACACCGTGCCGCTCAACGACAATCTGCCGGCGCGCCGGGCGGACGGGCTGATCCACGGCCTCGGCGCCTGCGACATGAAGGGTGGCGTCGCCGTCGGGCTACGGCTGGCCGCGACGCTGGCCGAGCCGAATCGCGACATCACCTATGTCTTCTACGACTGCGAAGAGATCGAAGCGGAGCGCAACGGGCTGTTCAAGCTGACCCAGACGCATCCCGAGCTGCTGGAGGGCGTGTTCGCGGTCGTGATGGAGCCGTCGAACGCGGTCGTCGAGGCGGGCTGCCAGGGCACGATGCGGGTCGAGGTGACGACACGGGGCGAGCGGGCCCACTCGGCGCGCTCGTGGATGGGCAAGAACGCGATCCACGCGGCGGGGGAGATCCTCGATCGGCTGGCGTCGTACGAGCCGCGGCGGGTGCCGATCGACGGGCTGGAGTACCGCGAGGGGCTCAACGCGGTCGCGATCAGCGGCGGGGTCGCGGGGAACGTCGTACCGGATCTGTGCACGGTGTCGGTCAACTACCGGTTCGCGCCGAGCCGGTCGGAGGCCGAGGCTGAGGCGCATGTGCGTGAGGTCTTCGCCGGGTACGACGTGGTGGTGACCGACTCGGCACCGGGTGGACTGCCTGGACTGGAGCGGCCGGCGGCGGCTGCGTTCCTGCAGGTGGTCGGGGGTGAGCCGCAGCCGAAGTTCGGTTGGACCGATGTCGCGCGGTTCACGACGCTGGGGGTGCCGGCGGTGAACTACGGGCCGGGCGACCCGTTGTACGCGCACAAGCAGGACGAGTTCGTGCCCGAGGCGGAGATCGAGCAGTGTGAACAGCGGTTGAGGACTTGGTTGACGACGTAGGGTTTTGCCGGGTCCGTACCGTCCGGGCGCACTAATCTGGACACATGACCGACCCATCGATCCACCCCGACCGTCCGCAGGGCTCGCAGCAGCGGGGGCCTGTCGTGATGCGCCGCAACCAGGTGCAGCACTCGACCTCCGAGCAGCGGCTGCTGGACAGTCGCGGGCCGTCGGACTGGGTGCATACCGATCCGTGGCGGGTGCTGCGGATCCAGTCGGAGTTCATCGAGGGCTTCGGGATGCTGGCCGAGCTCGGGCCGGCCATCAGCGTGTTCGGGTCGGCGCGGACCAAGCCCGAGGACCCGATGTACACGGCGGCGGAGGAGTTCGGGCGCAAGCTGGTCGGCGCCGGTTACGCGGTGATCACCGGTGGCGGACCGGGCGTGATGGAGGCGGCGAACAAGGGCGCCTCCGAGGCCGGCGGAGTGTCGGTCGGGCTCGGCATCGAGCTCCCGTTCGAGAACGGGCTGAACGAGTGGGTCGACATCGGGATGAACTTCCGGTACTTCTTCACCCGCAAGACGATGTTCGTGAAGTACGCGCAGGGGTTCGTCGTGATGCCGGGTGGGTTCGGCACGCTGGACGAGCTGTTCGAGGCGCTGACGCTGGCGCAGACGCGCAAGGTGACGTCGTTCCCGGTGGTGCTGTTCGGTACGTCGTACTGGAGCGGGCTGGCCGACTGGCTGCGCGAGACGATGCTTGCCGACGGCAAGATCTCGGCGGCGGACCTGGAGATGTTCACCATCACCGACGACGTGGACGAGGCGATCAGCTACATCGTGAAGGCCGGCGAGATGGCCGACGCGGCCGCTGAAGAGGCAGCGGCAGCGGCCGCCCGCGACGTCGCCGAGTCCGACAGCCCGGAGGCCAGGGAGCGCCGCGAAACCCGCCGGCTCGGCTCCGACGGCATGTGAATCCTGCATTGGTCTCGCGGTGGCGGGGGGCTGAAACTGGGGGTTGACAACCGGCGACCGGCCCGTGGTTGTGCGGGGTTGTCCGTCGGCATGGCACGATCGGTCACGTGATGTGGTTCTTCGGGCTGATTGTCGTGCTCCTGATCGGGGCTGTTGCCGTCGTTGCCTCCGGACGGTGGGGCGCGATGGCCCCGGCGTACGACGACCGGCCGGATCTGACGGTGCCGGCGCGGCAAGCGCTCACCGCCGACGACCTCGAGACGGCCCGCTTCGGCGTCGGCCTGCGGGGATACCGGATGGACGAGGTCGACACCCTGCTCGAACGCGTCGCCCGCGAGGTGGCCGAACGCGACCGCCGGATCGCCGACCTCGAACGAGCCGTCAGCCCGATCATCCACGGCCCCGAGGGCGCCGGCTTCACCGCCCGCGCCGACTACCACCCCACCGACTTCGACGACACCGGCTACAACAAGCCCATCCTCGTCGGCGGCGACTTCCCCACCCCGGAAGAACCTCCAGCCGCCGTCCAACCGGAGCCCACCCCAGCAGCCGTCGCCGAGACCGCGGCCGCGCCCGAGGCCCCCGCAGTACCGGCTGCCGAGGCACCGCCCGCACCGGAAGCCCCCGCCAAGCCGCAGGCGCAGGTGGATACCCAGCTACCTGCGGAGGTGCACGCCGAACAACCTGCGCAACCCACAGCAGTAACCGAGGCACCTTCTGCACCGGCGGCTGACGACGTACCGGCCGTACCAGCGGCTGACGAAGTACCGGCTGTACCGGCGGCCGACGAAGTACCGGCTGAGCCCTGGTTCGAGGAGGCTGAGACGAGCTCGGTGCTCGATGAGCGGCCGCAGGCTCCCGTGCCGTTGCCGCCGATGTTGCAGGAGCTTGTCCACACCACCGAGGACGCCGAACCGGAGTCCTGGTTCACGGCGAAAGAGCCCCCTCCCGAGTACTCCGAAGAGGTCCTCGCCGAGAACACCGCAGCCACCCCGGCCGACCCCACGGACGCCGACCCCGACCGCGCCGACACCGACCGCGCCGGGACCGACGGTGACGACGACGAGGACGAGAGCGGTGAGCTGCCGCGTGGCCGGCACAGTGCCTCGCCTGACGTGAGCGCCGTCCAGCGTCCCAACTGATGTCCTGCCACGCCGAAGCCGCCGTCGACCTGCCGCTCGATCCACAGGCCGCCTGGGACGCGGTGATGGACTGGAACGGTCAGTCCGACTGGATGCTGTTCACCCGCGTCTGGGCCACCGACAACGACGGCCGGGGCGTCGGCGGGGGAGTAGCGGCGCGGACAAGTGTCGGTCCCTTGGGATTCACTGACGACATGGTCATCACCCACTGGGACCCACCCAACGAATGCACCGTGAAACACCTCGGCACGATCGTCCGCGGCACCGGTACCTTCGCAGTCCGACCCGCGGCGAACGGCAGCACGTTCACCTGGTCCGAAGACGTCATCCCACCTCTGGGCGCCCTTGGCCGCACGGCCTGGCCCGTCATCCGCCCCACGTTCGAGTTGATGATGCGCATCTCGCTCAAGCGCCTCGCCGCGGTGATCGCGCGATGACGGCCGTGATCGGCCCGGACGGGCAGCCACGCTGCAGTTGGGCCACCTCCGCGCCGGAGTACATCGCGTACCACGACGACGAGTGGGGCAAGGAGATCCGCGACGACCACGGCCTGTACGAGCGGATGACGCTGGAGGGGTTCCAGTCCGGGCTGTCCTGGATCACCATCCTGCGCAAGCGGGAGAACTTCCGCAAAGCCTTCGACCAGTTCCATCCTGAGCGCATCGCGGCGTACGGCGAGAAGGACTTCGACCGGCTGATGGCCGACCCGGGCATCGTCCGCAACCGGCTGAAGATCAACGCCACCATCACCAACGCCCGCGCCCTGCTCGAGCTGGCGCCCGGCGAACTGACCGACCTGCTGTGGTCGTTCCAGCCCGCCGACCGCCCGGCCCCGAAGACGATGAGCGACGTACCGGCCACCACCCCGGAGTCGATCGCGATGGCCAAAGCCCTGAAAAAGAAGGGTTTCGTCTTCATCGGCCCCACCACCAGCTACGCCCTCATGCAGGCCACCGGCATAGTCAACGACCACCTGGCCGACTGCATCGCCCGCTGACGTGGCCCTCGGCAGCAGCCGGCGTATCGCTCTCAAACGACGGGTTACCCCGAGGGTTGCCGGGATCTACCGAGGGTGCGTGCAGGAATACCCTCGGTTATCTGCCGTCCTGGTGCGGAAAATGCCGGTCCTTGGTATCACTGCGGGGTCAGTCGCGTTCGGTAGTCCATCGATCGCTCTCCGCCCCAAGATCTGAATGAGGCCCGCCCATGCCCCATCGCAAGCTCATCTCCTCCCTGGCCATCCTGGCCACCGCCGCCCTCGGCTTCGCCGCTGCCGCGGCCGGCCAGGCGACCGCCGCTCCCGCCCCCGAGCGCGCCGAGGCGACCACCGTCTCGACCTACGCCGGTTCCCCGGCCGAAGCGGCCGCCAACAAGGCCTTCTACGACGCGGTGATGAAGTCCGCGCTGGCCAAGCAGGCCAAGAGCGGCAACAAGCTCGCCGCGGTCACCGTCCGGTACCGCAACGCCGCGTCGTCGTTCTCGAGCCAGATCTCGCAGTCGACGTCGATCTGGAACTCGTCGGTCGCCAACGTCAAGCTGCAGCAGGTCACCAGCGGCTCGTACGACTTCTACTACACCCAGGGCAACGACCCGCGCGGTTCGTACGCGTCCACCAACGGCCACGGCCGGGGCTACATCTTCCTCGACTTCGCCCAGGCGCAGCAGTACAACCCGACCCGGATCGTCGCCCACGAGACCGGCCACGTGCTCGGTCTGCCGGACCACTACTCCGGTCCGTGCAGCGAGCTGATGTCGGGTGGCGGCCCCGGCCCGTCCTGCACCAACGCCTACCCGAACTCGACCGAGCGCAACCGGGTCAACCAGCTCTGGGCCAACGGCAAGACCGGTCTGAGCACCTTCCAGACCATCCGCTGACCCGGCTCAGCACAGACCGCGGCCCGGAAACCCTCAAATGGGGGTTTCCGGGCCGCGGTACGTCATGGACCTACTTGCCGTGGCTCTATCTACCGTGAAAGGTCGGCTTCTCCTTGGCGACGAAGGAGGCGACCGCGTTGCGGTGGTCCTCGGTGTCGCCGGTGAGCTGCATCTTGCCGCCCTCGAACGCCAGCGACTCGGCCAGCGTGTGCGTCGCGGAGTACGCGATCGACTGCCGGATCGATCCGTACGCGACGGTCGGCCCGTTCGCCAGCTTGGCTGCCAGCTCGGCCGTCGCGCTCGCGAGCTCCTCAGCCGGTACTACGGAAGTAGCGAGCCCCAGCGTCAGCGCTTCAGCGGCCGGGATCGTGCGCGGAAAGTAGAGCAACTCGGTCGCCCGCGCCGTACCGATCAATCGGGGGAGCGTCCAGGAGACACCCGTGTCGCAGGACAGCGCGATCCCGGCGAAGGCGAAGTTGAAGCCCGCCGTCTCCGCGACCACCCGGAAGTCGCAGGCGAACGCCATCGACGCGCCGGCCCCGGCGGCGACCCCGTTCACCGCGGCGATCACCGGCTTGGGCATCTCGGCCAGCGCCAGCGCGATCGGCGCGTAGTGATCGGGGACCGTGCTCCACAGGGCGTCGGTGTCGTTCGCCTCGAGCAGCCGGATGTGTTCCTTCAGGTCCTGCCCGACGCCGAAGGCGCGCCCGGTGCCGGTCAGCACGACACACCGGACCGCGTCGTCCGCGGCCGCCGCCTGGACGGTGTCCCGCAACGCCACCTTGGTCGGCGTGTCGAACGCGTTCATCGCGTCCGGCCGGTTCAGGGTGATCGTCGCGACGCCGTCGGCCACGTCGTACAGCACAGGGTCACTCATCGTTGCTGGCTCCCAACACTCGGTGAAGATAGTCAGTGAATGGTCAGGCAGTTGTCCACGAAACGCCCGGCCGCGTGGCCCAGCCGGGTGGCGTGGAAGTCGAAGAACGCGGCCGCCCTGGTACCGGCCCAGCCGGCCGGCAGCAGCTCGGCCGGCAGCCCGGGATCGAGGAACAGGAACTTGCGCCATTCGTGCAGCAGTTCAGACCGTACTGCGAACGCCTGCTCGTCGGTGAGCTCGTCACCGGCGCTGTCGACCAGCGCCTTCGCGTCCTTCAGCCAGGAGTCGTACGACGCGCCGAGTTCGTCCAGTTTCCAGACCCGGCGGGCGAACTCGGCCGCGTCGTCCTCGACCGGCGCGCGGAACCGGTCCACGGCGATCCCTTCCAGGCTGAGGATCTGGTCCACCTCGGCGTCGTTGCGCAGGCCGACCCAGGCCGCGTCGGACAGCGGAGCCCAACCCAGGAAGGCGAGTTGGCTCGCCAGCTGCTCGCGCCGGCGGGCGTTCGGGACCTCCCGCAGGATGCCCAGATGCCAGTGCCCGTCCCACCCACCGGGCGAGTCGCCGGGGGTGCCCGGCTGGTCCGGCGGAAGGTTGCCGTCGGCGTCGGTCCGGTAGATCCGGACGGCGGCGTCGTCGAGGCGGCGACGCGCCCGGGAGGTGAGCGCGTAACCAGGTTGCCCGTCGATCCGGACCGGCTCCAGCCAGCCTTGCCGGACCATCCGCGACACGGCGGTGCGAACGGCCGGAGGATGCACGCCCAGCGGGGCAAGCAGCCGAACCAGGGCGGCCACCGGTGCGCGCGCTCCCCGCGCGCGCAGGTGGTCGCCGTACAGGTCGAAGAGGGCTGAACGGGCGTGCACGAGACCTGAGTCTGCCGTATGGTGCACGGCTCTGGCCCGGGATCGGGGATAATGGGTCGAGATACACACTTTGCGATGCGCGCCGACGGCGCATCACCGCGCGGGCGCCGGCCACTCCAGCGTCCGTTCGGTGTCGTCGCTCAACACCGAAGAGGGCAGTATCCAATGAGGGAAGGGGTGCGCGCATGGCGGCGATGAAGCCGCGGACGGGCGATGGTCCGCTCGAGGTCACCAAGGAGGGCCGGGGCATCGTGATGCGGGTTCCGCTCGAGGGCGGCGGTCGGCTCGTCGTCGAGCTGAACGCCGATGAGGCGACCGAGCTGGGGAACGCGCTCAAGGCCGTTGTCGGCTGATCCGATCTCCTCGGTGTGCTCCAGCTGAGCGCACCCACAACTCCACGACCCCGGTGGGTGCCTTTTCCGGCACCGGCCGGGGTCGTTACGGTGACATCGACACTTTCTTTTGATCAAAACAGTGAGGACGTCCAAGGTGGCTCGCCGCAGCAGCGCCCGCAACAGCTTCCCGACTCTGCCTGCCGTCGTCTGGCAGCCGGGGCTCCCCGTGCACGGGTCGCGGACCTGGGTGATCGTGGTCGGCGACGAGGCCGGGCTGCCGGCCGCTGCCAAGGAGGCAGGCGAGCGCCTCGGGGTCGACCTCGACCGGTTGCTCGAGGCGCAGCGCGCTACCGGGTTCAGCCCGACGGCGGGAGCGACCACGGCGTACCCGCTGCTGACCGGTGAGGTCGCCGAGGTACTGCTGGTGGGCGCCGGTGACGGCTCCCCGGCGAGCCTGCGACACGCCGGTGCGGCGATCGCGCGGTTCGGCCGGGGCAAGGACGAGCTGACCACGGTCGTTGCCGAGGGCATCGACGACGAGGCGCTCCAGGCGTTCGCCGAGGGGATCGCGCTCGGGTCGTTCACCTTCACCCGCAAGACGGTCGACGTGGGCAAGCCGCTGGTCGAGCGGGTGGTGCTGACCGACGGCTCCGATCACGACCGCGCCGCCGTACTGGAGCGCGGCCTGGTGATCGGGCGGACCGGCTGGCTGGCGCGCGAGTTCGCCACCACCCCCTCGAACGAGAAGGACCCGGCCTGGATGGCCGCCCGGGCCACCGAGCTGGCCGCGCAGACCGGCCTCGAGGTCAAGGTCTGGGACGAGAAGCAGCTCGCCGCCGACGGCTTCGGCGGCATCCTCGCGGTCGGCAAGGGCTCGACCCGCCCGCCGCGATTCATCCGCCTCGACTACACCCCGGCCGGCGCGACCAAGAACACGCCGTACGTCGTCCTCGTGGGCAAGGGCATCACCTACGACACCGGCGGCCTGTCGCTGAAGCCGCGCGAGGGCATGGTGTCGATGAAGCGCGACATGACCGGCGGCGGCTCGGTGATCGCGACCATGTCGGCCCTGCGCGATCTGGGCGCCCAGGTCAGGGTCACGGGGTTGATCTGCTCGGCGGAGAACATGCCGTCCGGCACGGCGTACCGGCCGGACGACGTGATCCGGCACTACGGCGGGCGGACGACCGAGGTCAAGAACACCGACGCCGAGGGACGGCTGGTACTCGCCGACGGGCTCGCCTACGCGGTGAACGAGCTGAAGCCCGACGCGGTCGTCGACATCGCCACGCTGACCGGCGCGATCAAGGTGTCGCTCGGCTCGATGCTGTACGGCGGGCTGTTCGCCACCGACGACGGGCTCGCGGCGCGGCTGGCCGACGCGGGTGAGGTGTCGGGCGAGCGGCTGTGGCGGATGCCGCTGCCGGACGAGTACGCCGACCTGATCTCGACCCCGATCGCCGACTCGGTCAACAGCTCGAAGGGGCCGGGCTCGATCACCGCCGCGCTCTTCCTGAAGGCGTTCACCGGCGGGCTGCCGTGGGCACACCTCGACCTGTCGAGCATCGCGGAGTCCCCGCGCGACGAGTACGAGTACTCCCTGGGCGCCACCGGCGCTGGCGCCCGACTCCTCACCACCTGGCTCACCAGCGAGGCACCGACCGCCGGCATCGGCTGACGCCTCTTTGGGTAGCTAGAGGAGCGACTGGTAGAGCTCCACAGTGCGATTGGCGACGGCGTCCCAGCCGAAGTCGGAGATCGCCCGGGTGCGGCCTGCCTTGCCCATCGCCTCGGCCTTGGCCGGGTTGGCGACCAGAGCGTTGATGCCTTCGGCCAGTTGGCGTTCGAAGGTGGTGGGGTCGTTCTCGTCGTACGGGACCAGCGTGCCGGTCTCGCCGTCGACCACGACGTCGGGGATGCCGCCGACCGCGCTGGCGACGACAGCGGTCTCGCAGGCCATCGCTTCCAGGTTGACGATGCCGAGCGGTTCGTAGATCGACGGGCAGCAGAACGCGAGCGCGTGGGTGAGCACCTGGCGGACCTCTTCGCGCGGCAGCATCTCGGAGACGATGAAGACGCCGTCGCGGCTGGCCTTCAGCTCGTCGACGAGCGCGTCGGTCTCAGCCTTCAGTTCGGGGGTGTCGGCGGCGCCTGCCAGCAGTACGAGCTGTACCGACGGATCGAGCTGCAGCCCCGCGCGGAGCAGATGCGGGACACCCTTCTGGCGGGTGATCCGGCCGACGAACGTCACGTACGGGCGGCTGAGGTCGACGCCGAGGCGCTCGAGCACGGTCGTCGACGGGTCCGGGTGGTAGAAGTCCGCGTCGATCCCGTTGGTGATGATGTGGACCTTGGCGGGATCGATTGCGGGGTAGCTGGCGAGGATGTCGTCGCGGGTCGCGTTGCTGACCGCGACGACCGCGTCCGCGGCCTCGTACGCCGTCCGCTCGGCCCAACTCGACAGCCGGTACCCGCCGCCGAGTTGCTCGGCCTTCCACGGGCGCAGCGGCTCGAGCGAGTGCGCGGTCACCACGTGCGGGATGCCGTACAGGAGCTTGGCCCAGTGGCCGGCCATGTTCGCGTACCAGGTGTGGGAGTGGACGAGCTGAGCCTCGCCGACGGCGGCCGTCATGGTGAGGTCGGTGGAGAGGATGCGCAGGGCCGCGTTCGCGTGCGGGATGCGCGGGTCGTCCTCGGAGTGCGCGATCGCGCCGGCTCGTGGTTCGCCCATGCAGTGCACCTCGACCTCGAGCAGCTTGCGCAACTCCCGGACCAGGAAGTCCACATGCACCCCGGCCCCGCCGTACACGTCCGGCGGAAACTCACGCGTCAGGATCGCGATCTTCATCCCCCGACCATAAGCCAAGTCACGAGGTGTGGGTGGCGACCCAGAAGCGGAGTTTGCCGTGGCGTTCGTCCTCCTGTTCGCCGCCGGCCGCGAGGATGACCTTGCGGGACGCCTCGTTGCCGGTGTCGCAGGTGACGAGGGCGGGATCGATGCCGAGCCGGGCGGCGATCGGCAGCGACTGGTGCAGCATCTGGGTGGCGTGGCCGCGGCGCCGGGCGGACGGTCGTACGCAGTACCCGATGTGCCCGCCGAGCTCGAGCAGCGGCGGCGTCAGCGTGTGCCGGATGGCGAGCCGGCCCAGCCACTCGACCCCGTCGTCGACGAACCAGAGCGTCGTCTGGTGCACCAGGTCGGGCGGCGGCGGAATGCTCTCGTCGGCGTCCGCACGGATCGCCTCGACCATCCGCGCGAACTCGCCAGGGTCCTCGGCCTGCTCCCGGGTCCACCGCTCGCGGAACCCGCTCGCCCCCATCCACCGCTCCTCCGAGGACCGCAACTCGTCCCAAGCTTCGAGGAAGGACCGGTGAACGGAGGTAGTGGGTTCGACAAGAATTGGCATACACCTAGTGTCACGACACTCTCAACCGTCTTATGCAACGGGGCAACCAAAGCTAAGGTGCGGACATGGCGAAGGCACCGAAAATTCTGGGAATCGTGCTGGCCGGTGGCGAGGGCAAGCGGCTGATGCCGCTCACGGCGGACCGGGCCAAACCGGCCGTGCCGTTCGGGGGCAGTTATCGCCTCATCGACTTCGTGCTGTCCAACCTGGTCAACGCGGGCATCCGCAGCCTCTGCGTGCTGACGCAGTACAAGTCGCATTCGCTGGACAGACACGTGACCATCACCTGGCGGATGTCGACCTTCCTGGGCAACTACGTCACCTGTGTGCCGGCCCAGCAACGGCTCGGCCCGCAGTGGTACCAGGGCAGCGCGGACGCGATCTACCAGTCGATGAACCTGATCAACGACGCGAAACCCGAGATCATCGTGGTGTTCGGCGCGGACCACGTGTACCGGATGGACGCCTCCCAGATGGTCGCCGACCACATCGCCCGCGGCAACGGCGTGACGGTGGCCGGGATCCGGGTACCGCGCGCCGAGGCGTCCGAGTTCGGCGTGATCAAGACCGCCGAGGACGGGCACACGATCGCCGAGTTCCTGGAGAAGCCGGCCGACCCGCCGGGCCTGCCGGACTCGCCGGACGAGACGTTCGCCTCGATGGGCAACTACGTGTTCAGCGCCGACGTCCTGGTGGAGGCGTTGCGCAAGGACGCCGCCAACCCGGCGTCCCGGCACGACATGGGTGGCGACATCGTGCCGATGCTGGTTGCCGAGGGCAAGGCGGGGGTCTACGACTTCAAGGACAACGACGTACCGGGCGCGCTGGACCGGGACCGGTCGTACTGGCGTGACGTCGGGTCGCTCGACTCGTACCACGAGGCGCACATGGACCTGGTCTCGATCCAGCCGGTCTTCAACCTGTACAACTCCGACTGGCCGATCTTCACCTCGCACCCGCAGCTGCCGGGCGCCAAGTTCACCGACAACGCGACCGTCGGCGAGTCGATCGTCTGCGCCGGCTCGATCATCTCCGGCGCGACCGTGGACCACTCGGTGCTGGGCGCCAACGTGATCGTCAGCGCGGGCGCGAACATCAAGAACGCGGTGATCATGGACAACTGCAAGATCGGCGCGAACGCCGTGCTGAGGAACGTCATCCTGGACAAGAACGTGATCGTGCCGGACGGCGTCGAGGTCGGCGTCGACCCCGACCGCGACCGCGAACGCGGCTTCACCGTCAGCAAGGGCGGCGTGACGGCAGTCGGGAAAGACACGGTCATCGAAGCGTGAACCCGGACGAAGTGAAGCCGGACGAGGCGAAGCCGGGAGTGCCGCCGGATTGGATCGTGGATCCGGGGGAGGCCGAGGCTGCCGCGGTGGCGCTCGACGAGGGCGATCCGGGGTGGCGGGAGTTGTTCGACATTCCGCCGGTGGAGCACGGGCGGTATCCCGAGGTCGCGTACTTCGCGGGCAACTCGCTCGGGTTGCGGCCGAAGGCGACCCGGGTCGAGTTGCTCGAGGACCTCGACTCCTGGGGGCGCTGGGGCGTCGACGGGCACCACGACGCTTTGCGCCCGTGGTTGCCGTACCACTCGTTGCTGACCGAGCCCGCGGCCCGGCTGGTCGGCGCCTTGCCGACTGAGACCGTCGTGATGAACTCGCTGACGGTCAACCTCCACCTGCTGATGGTGTCGTTCTACCGGCCGACGGCTGACCGCTTCAGGATCGTGATCGAGGACGCGGCGTTCCCGTCGGACAGCTACGCCGTACGGTCGCAGGCCGCGTTCCACGGCTACTCACCTGATGACGCGGTGGTCCGGCTCCGGCCGCGAGCCGGCGAGGACATACTGCGTACCGAGGACGTACTCGCCGCCGTGTCGGCACCGGACGTCGCCCTGGTCTTGCTGGGCGGCGTCAACTACCTGACCGGCGAATTGATGGACATTCCGGCGATCACCGAGGCCGGTCAGGCGGCCGGTGCCGTTGTCGGGTGGGATCTCGCGCACGCGGTCGGGAACGTGCCGCTGTCGTTGCACGAGTGGAACGTGGATTTCGCCGCCTGGTGCTCGTACAAGTACCTGAACTCCGGGCCGGGCGCGCTGGCCGGCGCCTTCGTGCACGAGCGTCATCTGGCGTCCGGGCTGCCGCGGTTCGAAGGCTGGTGGAGTACCGAGGAGGCGTCCCGGTTCGAGATGGCGCCCGAGTCGCGTCCGCCGGCCTCGGCCGATGCGTGGCAGGTGTCCAACCCGCCGATCTTCTCGATGAGCCCGGTACGGACGTCGCTGGAGATCTTCGGCAAGGTCGGCATCTCGGTACTTCGCGAGCGCAGCCTGCGACTCACGGCGCACCTGGAGAAGTTGCTGGCCGGGATCACGCCTTCGCGGCCCTTGCAGGTGATCACGCCTGCCGATCCGCTGCGGCGGGGTGCTCAGTTGTCGCTCCGCATCGGCGGTGGGCTGCGAGCCGGCGCGTTGTCCGAGACGCTGCGCTTCGAGCACGGCGTGATCGCCGACGCGCGCGAACCCGACATACTGCGGCTGGCTCCTGTGCCGCTCTATTCGCTGTACCACGACTGCTGGCGCGCGGTTGACGCGCTGGCCCAGGCTGTTCCGGAGAATGCATGACTGAGCGTGTAGCCATCGTCGGCGCCGGCCTGGCAGGGAGTCTGCTCGGGTGTTATCTGGCGCGGCGTGGGCTGTCGGTCGACCTGTACGAACGCCGGCCGGACCCGCGAGTGGGACAGCCCGAGCGGGGACGGTCGATCAACCTGGCGATCTCCGAGCGCGGGCTGGACGCGTTGCGCCGGATCGGGCTGGTCGAGTCGGTGATGACCGACGCGCTGCCGATGAAGGGGCGGATGATCCATCCGGTCGCCGGCCAGCTGGACTTCCACCAGTACTCCGCGTCGGGGGATCGGGCGATCAACTCGATCAGTCGCGGGACGCTGAACAACTCGCTGCTCGACGCGGCGGCCGCGGCGCCCGGGGTCTCGGTGCATTTCGAGCACCGGCTGGTGGAGCTGGATTCGTGCACCGGGTCGATGGTCTTCGAGACACCCGGCGGCAAGGTGAAGGTGTCGGCGGACGTAGTACTGGGTGCTGACGGCGCGGGCTCGGCGGTACGGGAACAATTGCTGGCCGAGGGGGCTGTCGTAGAGTCTGTGGAGTTCCTTGACTACGGCTACAAGGAACTGAGCATCCCAGCGGTGGACGGTGCTTTTGCGCTCGACCCGGGTGCGTTGCACATCTGGCCGCGGGGCACGTCGATGATGATCGCCCTGCCGAACCCGGACCGCTCGTTCACCTGCACGCTCTTCTGGCCGGCCGGCGATTTCGATGCCCTGAGCAACGCGGTCTCGATCGAGGCGCACTTCCGCACGCACTACCCAGATCTGTTGCCGTTGGCGCCTTCTTTGGTCGACGACTACCTCCACAACCCGGTCGGCGTCCTCGGTACGGTCCACACCCAACCCTGGCAGGCTCACGGCCGTACCGCCCTGATCGGCGACGCCGCTCACGCCATCGTCCCCTTCTACGGCCAGGGCGCCAACTGCGCCTTCGAAGACGTGGTCGAGCTCGACCGCTGCCTGGCCGACACCGGCGGCTCCTGGGCCCGAGCCTTACCCCTGTACGAACACCGCCGCCGCGAGAACACCGAAGCGATCGCCGCCATGGCCCTCGACAACTTCGTAGAAATGCGGGACAAGGTCACCAGCCCCGTCTACCGCCTCGGCAAACGCATCGAACACGCCCTCGAACGCCTGCTCCCCGGCCGCTACGTCTCCCGCTACGAGCTGGTCTCCTTCTCCACCACCCCGTACGCCGAAGTCCAGCAACGCGTCCACCGCCAACACCAATTCCTAGCCGCCGCCGTGCTGTTAGGAGCCGGCGTACTAGGCGCCGCGACACGAATCGCCCGCTCTGGCCGGGGGACACGATGAGCGGCTTGTGGCAGCCGGGCTTGCTGACCGGACAGCCTCAGTCGGTCGGGCTGTTGCGGAACTTCGTCGGTGGCTCGTTTGTCGATGGCGGCGCTCCTTTTGCCAAGGTCAGTCCGGTGACGGGGGAGCAGATCTTCGACGTTGCCGAGGCGGACGCTTCTGTTGTGGATGCTGCTGTGAGCGCTGCCAGGGCCGCCTTGAGCGGGCCTTGGGGGCGGATGGGTGAGCAGGAGCGGGCGGGGGTGCTTCGGCGGGTTGCGGATGAGTTGGAGCGGCGGTTCGAGGATCTGGTGGCCGCTGAGGTGGGGGATACCGGGAAGTCGATCAGTCAGGCTCGCACGCTGGACATTCCTCGGGGGGCGGCCAACTTTCGGTCGTTCGCGGACTTTGCGACGACCGCGTCGACTGAGTCCTTTACGACCACGTTGGCTGATGGACGGCGGGCGCTGAACTACGCGGTGCGGAAGCCGGTCGGGGTCGTCGCGATCATCGTGCCGTGGAATCTGCCATTGCTGCTGCTCACCTGGAAGGTGGCGCCGGCGCTTGCCTGTGGCAACTCTGTGGTGGTGAAGCCATCGGAGGAGACGCCTTCGTCGGCCACCGTTCTCGCCGAGGTGATGGCGGCCGCGGGCGTACCGGACGGGGTTTTCAATCTCGTGCACGGCTTCGGTCCGTCGTCGGCCGGTGAGTTCCTGACCAAGCATCCGGGCGTCGACGCGATCACCTTCACCGGCGAGTCCGCCACCGGCAGCGCGATCGCCAAGGTCGCCGCCGACGGGGTGAAGGCAGTGTCCTTCGAGCTGGGCGGCAAGAACGCCGGCCTGGTCTTCGCCGACGCCGACCTCGACGCGGCGGTCGAGGGATCGGTCCGCTCGGTCTTCACCAACGGCGGCCAGGTCTGCCTGTGCACCGAACGCCTGTACGTCGAACGCTCCGTCTTCGACGAGTTCAGCACCCGCCTCGCCGCCCGGGCCGCCGAACTCACCTTCGGCTGGCCCGCCGACGAGGCCACCGTCAACATGCCACTGATCTCGAAAACCCACCGCGACAAGGTTCTCTCGTACTACGACCTCGCACGAGCCGAAGGTGCCGACCTGCTGACCGGCGGCGGCATACCGTCCTTCGGCGACGCCCGCGACAACGGTTGCTATGTGCAACCAACCGTGGTGACCGGCCTGCCGTCGACCGCCCGGACGAACACCGAGGAGATCTTCGGCCCGATCTGCCACATCGCCCCGTTCGACACCGAGGACGAGGCGTTCGCGCTGGCCAACGATTCGCAGTACGGGCTGGCGGCAACGGTCTGGACGCGGGATGTGGGCCGGGCGCATCGGGCCGGCGCGGCGCTCGATGTCGGCATCGTCTGGGTCAACACCTGGTTCCTGCGCGATCTGCGCACGCCATTCGGTGGTACCAAGCTCTCCGGGATCGGTCGCGAAGGCGGCAACCACTCGCTCCACTTCTACTCGGAGCTGACCAACGTCTGCGTGGAGCTGTCGTGAGCGACGCGAAGGTGGTGGCGGGCAAGGCGACGCCGCGGGGGCGGTTTCCGCATGTGAAGGTGGCCGGTGGGTTCGCCTTCGTGTCGGGGACGTCGAGCCGGTTGCCGGACAACACGATCGCGGGCGCGTCGGTGGACGAGTTCGGGACGACGACGCTGGACATCCGGGTGCAGACGCGGGCGGTACTGGAGAACATCCGGGACATCCTGGGCGCGGTCGGTGCCGGCCTTGACGATCTGGTCAGCGTTACGGCGTACCTGGTGTCGATGAACGACTTCGGTGGGTACAACGAGGTCTACGGCGAGTTCTTCGACGAGGGTGGGCCGGCCCGGACGACGGTCGCTGTCCATCAGCTGCCGCATCCGCAGCTTCTGATCGAGATCCAAGCAGTCGCAGCCGTACAGTCCCAGCAGCCGTAAAGGAGAGGTGAAGACGATGGCGAACCTGGAGTCGACGAACTTCCCCGAGTGGGTCGAGCAGAACAAGCACCTGCTCAAGCCGCCGGTGGGCAACAAGCAGATGTTCCCGACGGGCGACGACTTCATCACGATGGTGGTCGGCGGGCCGAACCAGCGCAACGACTTCCACGTCGATCCGTACGAGGAGTTCTTCTACCAGATCAAGGGCACCATGCACGTCGACGTGATGACGGACGACGGGCCGGCCCGGGTCGACATCAACGAGGGCGAGATGTGGATGCTGCCGCGCAACATGCCGCACTCGCCGCAGCGTGACGCGGACTCGATCGGCCTGGTGATCGAGCGAGTCCGGGAGCCGGGCGTGCTGGAGAAGTTCCGCTGGTACTGCGCCAACTGCAACGCCGTCGTCCACGAGGTCGAGCTCCAGGTCAACGACATCGTCGAAGACCTCCCACCCGTCTTCAAAGCCTTCTACGACAGCGAAGACGCCCGCACCTGCCCCCAATGCGGCACCCTCCACCCAGGCAAGGCCTGATGCCGGGCGCCATCGACGTCCATACCCATCTCGTCCCCAAGGGCTGGCCAGATCTGAGTGTCGCCTGTGGTGGGGAGGGGTGGCCTTGGTTGCGGGTGGATTCTGAGCGGGACGCGATGATCATGGTCGGGGAGACGGAGTTCCGGCCGGTTGGGGCGCAGGCTTGGGATCCGGTGACGCGGCGGGGGGACATGGATGCTGATGGTGTCGAGCTGCAAGTGGTTTCGCCTACGCCGGTGTTCTTTGCGTATGAGCGGCCTGCCGATCAGGCGATCAAGGTTTCGCGGATCTTCAATGATCTGACGTTGGAGACGCTGGCGGGGGATGATCGGCTGGTGCCGTTTTGTCAGGTGCCGTTGCAGGATCCGGATGCTGCCTGTGCGGAGCTGGATCGGTGTCTGGCCGCCGGGCACAAAGGTGTTGAGATCGGCAACCATGTAGGGGACAAGGATCTCGACGACGCCGGGATCGTTGCCTTCCTCAAGCATTGCGCGGAGGTCGGCGCGCCGGTTCTGGTGCATCCGTGGGACATGCCGGGTGGGCCTCGGCTCGACCGCTGGATGGCGCGCTGGCTGACCGGGATGCCTGCGGAGACACATCTTTCCCTGCTGGCGATGATCCTCGGCGGCGCCTTCGACGAGCTGCCCGAGTCGTTGCGGATCTGTTTCGCCCACGGCGGCGGGAGTTTCGCCTTCTGGCTGGGCCGGGTGGAGAACGCCTGGCATCGCCGTGGCGACGTAGTACGGGGCAAGTCTCAGCACCCGCCCAGCCACTACGTCGGGCGCTTCTCCGTTGACACGGTCGTGTTTGAGCAACCAGCCTTGCGGTTACTGGTCGATACCCTCGGCGAAGACCAGGTAATGGTCGGGAGTGACTATCCGTATCCACTGGGTGAGCGACCCGTCGGGGAGGTCGTCCGGCGGGCCGACTGGCTCTCGGAGGCCCAGCAGGTCAAGCTGCTG
This sequence comes from Kribbella sp. NPDC051620, assembly GCF_044453825.1. NCBI lineage: Bacteria > Bacillati > Actinomycetota > Actinomycetes > Propionibacteriales > Kribbellaceae > Kribbella > Kribbella sp. NPDC051620. The sequence goes on along the minus strand of NZ_JBITDB010000006.1, from coordinate 484,138 downwards.
TCAGACAACGCCTTACGTTTCCTGGGGGACCGAACTGGGAGGTCTTGATGCTGGGAGGTCTGATGTTGGGAGGCACGGATGACTGAGGACCGCTCTGTACTGACCCGCGAGGCACGTGATCCGGACGAGGAGCTGAGCTACGGCAACTACCCGGAGCAGATGGTCGACGTCTGGCATGCGCAAGAGCAGCGCCCGGTGATCATCTTCATCCACGGCGGCTTCTGGCGCCCGGAGTACGACCGGGTGCACGCCCGGCCGCTCGGCGAGGCATTGGCCGAGGAAGGGTGGCCGGTGGCATCCATCGACTACCGCCGCGAGCCCGGCAACCCCGACGCCACCGCCACTGACATCCGCGACGCCCTGGACCGGCTAGAGGACCTGATGGACCTCCGCGCGGGCTTCGTACTGGCCGGGCACTCCGCAGGCGGCCACCTCGCCCTGTGGGCGGCCGCAACGTTCAACCCCATCCGCCTCCGCGGAGTAGTTGCGCTGGCCCCAGTAGCCGACCTGTTGATGGCAGACCAGCTAGAGCTCGACAAGACCGCAGTACAGGACTTCCTGGGCGGTGGCGTCCGCAACGACCTGGACCCCACCCACTTGCCCGCCCCGATCATGCCGGTCTCGATCATCCACGGCACAGCCGACGCCCGAGTCCCCCTCGCAGTCTCCGAGTCCTACGCCACCGCCCACCCCACCGCGAGGCTCGTCCGCGTAGAAGGCACCGGCCACTACGAACTGATCGACCCCCTCAGTACCGCCTGGCCGCACGTGACAGCCGAGATCACCAGATACGCCGGCTGGGCCCAGGAGTAGGGCGCTGCAGGAGTAGGGCGCTGCGCGACTGTCAGGCGCGCTTGACGGCGGCCAGTAGGCCGTCGCTGGTGGGGAGTAGCGCTGAGGTCAGGTCGTCGTTGTCGCGGATGGCTCGGATGAGGTCGCGGACGGCCGTGGTGTCGGGGTCGCGGTGGGAGGGGTCGGCGACCCGGCCGCGGAGCAGGGCGTTGTCGAAGACGACCACGCCGCCGGGGCGGAGCAGGCGGAGGGCCTCGTGCAGGTACGCCGTGTACTCGCGCTTGTCGGCGTCGCAGAAGACCAGGTCGTAGTGGCCGTCGGTCAGCCGGGTGACGACGTCCAGGGCCGAGCCTGCGATCAGGCGGAAGCGGTTGGACGGTATGCCGGCGTCCAGGAAGGTCTTGCGGGCCAAGCGCTGGTTTTCCGCGTCCAGGTCGACCGTCGTCAGCGTGCCGTCGGCGCGCATGCCGCGCAGTAGCGCCAGGCCGGAGACACCGGTGCCGGTACCGATCTCCACGACTGCCTTGGCGCCCACCGCGGCAGCCAGCAGGCTCAGCGCGGAGGCGGCGCCAGGGCCGATCGAGGAGGTGCCACTGTCGTCGGCGCTCGCCCGTGCACCCGTGACGACTTCGTCCTCACCGGTGTAGCCCTCGGCGTAGGCCCAGGACGTGGGGTCGATGCCCGTGGCGATGATGCCCTCCCTGATCGATGCCGCTGCGGTACTCATCCCTGCGTTGTTTTCTCAGGGGAAGCCTAGCGTCCCCCGATGCCCAGACCGCGCCTCCCGCGCTGAGGTTGCGCACTCCTGCTCGTAACTTGTAGCCCTGAGCAGATATGATCGTGTTGACTGAGCAGGAATCACCCGGCGAAGGAGGTGTGGGCGGTGTCAGCAGCGTCAAGGGCGTCAGGAACGGATGACGTCGATCCCGGCTTCCTTGAAGATCGACAGCTGCGACTCGTCGGCCTGCGCGTCGGTGACGAGGGTGTCGATCTCGCTCAGCTCGCAGATCCGGGCGAAGGCGCGCTGGCCGAGCTTGCTGGAGTCGGCGACCACGACCACCTTGGCGGCCCGGCTGACGATCAGCTGGTTGATGTTCGCCTCGCCCTCGTGATGGGCGGTGGCGCCGGTCTCGTCGATCCCGTCGACGCCGATGAAGGCGATGTCCAGCGACAGGTCGGCCAGGATCCGGTGCGACAGCGGCCCGATCATCTCGTACGACTGCGGCCGCGCGACGCCGCCGGTCAGCACCATCTTGACGTGCGGGCGGACGATCAGCTCGTTGGCGATGTTCAGCGCGTTGGTGACGAGCGTGAAGGCCGGCTCGCCGTGCTCGGCGGACAGCTCCGGCCGGGTCGCCAGCGTGCGCGCGACTTCGGAGATCGTCGTACCGCCGTTCATCCCGATCACCATGCCGCGCCGGACCAGCGTCGCCGCGGCCTGCGCGATCCGCTGCTTCTCCGACGCGAAACGCGCAGTCTTGTAGCGCAACGGCAGGTCGTAGGAGACCGCGTTGGCGACCGCGCCGCCGCGGGTACGGGTCAGCAGCTGCTGTTTTCCCAGGTGGTCGAGGTCACGCCGGATCGTCGCCGCGGAGACGTGCAACTGCTCCGCGAGCTCGTCGACATCGATCGCGCCCTTCTCAGCGAGCGATTCGAGCAACGTGTTCAGGCGTTCATAACGTTTCACCCGGGGCTCCTCCTTCACACAATCGGTCAGCCGGACGGCTGCCGGTTGGCACCATTCGATCACGTTCGAGCAGTTTCGACCATTACAAGTCCGGAGACGACATGACCGACACTCCTTTCGTGAGCACTGAGATCGCCACTCAGCCCGAGCTGTGGCGGCAGGTGTCAGCCGGTTTCGCGCAGTACGGTGGCGTTTTGCCCACCGCCGGGCAGCGCGTTGCAGCGGTCGGCTGCGGCACCTCGTGGTTCATGGCGATGGCGTACGCCGCGCTGCGCGAGGACCTCGGCCAGGGCCTGACCGACGCGTTCGCCGGGTCGGAGTTCCCGGCCGGCCGCGAGTACGACGCGGTGGTGGTGATCAGCAGGTCCGGTACGACGACCGAGGTGCTCGACCTGATCCGCACCACGACCCTGCCGACGATCGCGATCACCGCGACGCCGGGATCGCCGATCGTGGAGCTCGCCGATCACACGATCATGCTCGACTTCGCGGACGAGCAGTCCGTAGTACAGACCCGTTTCGCGACCACCACGCTGGCGCTGCTGCGGGCGTCGCTCGGACAGGACCTGTCGCAGGCCGCCGCGGATGCCGAGGTTGCCCTGACCGTCGACGTCGACGAGCTGGCTAAGCTGGAGCAGGTCACGTACCTGGGCACCCGCTGGACCATCGGCCTGGCGCACGAGGCCGGCCTGAAGCAGCGCGAGGCAGCATCGGCCTGGACCGAGGCCTACCCGGCGATGGACTACCGGCACGGCCCGATCGCCATCGCCCAGCCCGGCCGCGGCGTCTGGATCTTCGGCGAGCCGCCGGCCGACCTGCTGGACGACGTGACCGCCACCGGTGCCACGATCGTCCACCACGCCGACCTGGACCCGATGGCCTCCCTGGTCGTCGCCCAGCGGGTAGCGGTCGCCAAGGCCCTCTCCCTGGGCCTCAACCCCGACCAGCCCCGCAGTCTGACCCGCTCAGTCATCCTCAGCTAGGTACTAGTCGAGCAGCGGTCATAGGAGACACCAGCACCCAGCCCAGCCGGTTGTAGAGCTGCTGCCCTTGCTCAGTAGCAACCAGTACGCCGGTACGCGCGCCGCTGCGGCTCGCTGCCTGGCTGAGCGCTCGCATGACGGTGGTACCGAGTCCCCGGCGCTGGTGGCCGGGCTCGGTGACCACCTGGTCGATCACCGCGTACTCGCCGCTCACCGCCGCCAGGCCCCGCGCCGCCGTCTCACCCCGGCTGCTGACGACCACGGTCACGAGCCTGTCCACCTGCTCGACCTCCAGCTCGTACTCCGGTGGGCAGGTCGGCTCCTCAGCGTTCAGCCTCGTTGTCATCAGGTACTCGGGCGCCTGCACCTGCCACCGGTCGTCCAGAGGTGGCTTGGGCCCGCAGATCTTCAGCCAGGTGTCTGGTGTCGTCAGGCGAGCCGCTAGCTCCGGCGCGTGGGTGGGGAGCACGTAGCGCGTGAGGTGTCCCGGCCGGTTGACGTCGATGCGGTAGCCCTCGGGTACCTCCACCGGTGCAGCCGTTCCGCGCGCTATGGCCCAGCCGTCGGCCCAGGCTTTAACCAGCATCGGCGACCGCCTTTGTGCTGTAGCTCGATACGTAGCCGAGTGCTGAAGCGCCGACCAGGCTTGCTGCGATCAGCAGGAGTGCGGCGTCGGTGCCGATAGCTGGAACGAGTAGGCCGGCCGCTGCCTGGCCGACTGCGGCAGCACCTACTCGCAGGCTGGCGGCTGTGGTGGCGACCCGGCCCTGTAGGGCTAGCGGGCTGTAGACCTGGCGGGCGGAGAACATGGCCGGCAGCATCGGGCCCTCTAGAAGGCCTGTGAACACTGCGAGCAATAGCAGCACAACGAAGCTGCTCGCCAACGGCCAAGCGGTGAAGGCGAGGCCATAGGCAGCTACCGACAGCATCACGACGTGCTCGGGTCGCCAGCGGGTCTGGAAACGGCCTAGGAGAAGGGCTGTGGTGACACTGCCCAGCTCCAAGGCGGTCCAGAGGTAGCCGGCGGCTGAGCGAGGCATGCCCAGCGAGGCCATGTGCAGCGGCAGGGTGATGAGCAGCATGCCGATCACGCCCATGAGGAGGGTGGTGGTCACCGTGGAGGCTCGCAGGCGCGGGGTGCGGGCTAGGTGGGTGAGGCCGGCTACTACTGAAGCCAGGAAGGGCTCCTGGGCCTTGTGGGCCGTCGGTAGCGAAGGTAGACGGCTGATCGCGAGGATGCTGAGGGCGGCGGTCAGGGCGATCACCACGGCGGCTGCTTCAACCGATACGGCTGCAGCGATGGTGGCCGCTGCTGCGGGGCCGGTGATGGTGGCTGCTCCGAAGCTGGCTGCCTCCAATGAGTTGGCCCGGGGGAGACGCTCCGACGGGACCAGGCTCGGGAGCATGCTGGTGAATCCGCCGCTGATCAGCGGCAGAGTCGTACCCGCGACTGCTGCGAGGACGGGAGTGACCCAGTGAGGGCTGTGGCCGACGACGGCGAGCATGGCGAGCATGACGGCGCCTAATGCGGCTTGGCTGAGGGCTAGCGCAGCACGGCGGTGCTGCGTTCTGTCGAGCCAGGCGCCGAGTAGCGGGCCGGTCACGATCGCGGGGAGCGCATAACCGGCGCCGGTGAGGCCGGCCAATGCAGCGCTGTCGGTGCGGTCCAGGACGAGCAGGACGAGGGTGAACGCGACCATCTCGGCAGCGACCCGCGCGAGGGTCGCCGCGGTCAGATAGCGGGCCAGCATCGTCCCTCCATACGTAACGCATAGATGGTTGTTACGCGTTACCTTAGCGAAGGCGTTACGATCGGTCGAGTGGAGAGTTTGACGACGCCGGACCGGATGATCCGGATCGCGGTGGACCTGGTGAACACCAAGTCGCTCGATCCGGAGAAGCTGACGTCGGTCGACGCGCTGCGGGAGTTCCTGCTCGAGCACGGTGAGCCGACGGCGACGGTCGACGAGGGGGATCTGGCGGCTGTGAAGGCGATTCGCGAGCGCATCCGGCCGGTGTTCCACGCCGAGCCGCGGGAGGCGGCCCGGATCCTCAACGAGTTGCTGCGCGACTACGCGGTACGGCCGTATCTGTCGGATCACGACGGGTCGCCGTGGCACCTGCACGTGGCCAAGCCGGAGGCGACGTGGGCCGAGTGGCTGGCGGCGGGGGCGGCGCTCGGGCTGTCCGGATTCGTGGCCGGGCACGGTTTCGAGGCGATCCACACCTGCGCCGCGGCGGATTGCGAGCGGGTCTTCGTCAACGCGGCGGAGCGGCGTCCACGGCGGTTCTGTACGCCGACGTGCGCCGGCCGGACCCGCGTTGCGTCGTACCGGGCCCGCTCGAAGGCGGCCGGGGCCTAGGATCGACGCGAGGATCCCGGCAACAGAGGAGCGCGCGTGACTCACACCGTCGTTGCAGAGCTGGTGGCGAACGTCCAGACGATCATCGCCAAGGCCGGGGACACGGTGGGGCCGGAGGACACCCTCGTCATCCTGGAGTCGATGAAGATGGAGATCCCGGTGCTCGCCGAGGTGGCCGGCACGATCACCGAGCTCAAGGTCTCCGAGGGCGAGGTCGTCCGCGACGGCGACCCGATCGCCGTGATCGAAGAGAAGTAGCGTTCAACCTTTGTCACCGCTCGCGCGTCTTGTAGATGAGAGTTCCATGAGAGCTGCCGAGGCGGGGAACTTCCCGTCAGCGGGGGCCGTTGACTCGTCGTACTGGCATCCCAGGGTCGAACCAGGGTGTACCCGACGTGCGAAGAGGACGGTGAACGCGGCACCATGGTGTTCTCACTCGTTGCCGAGCGGACCCAGGGAGGCGTTGCCGTGAAACCGGTCGACACTCCCGTGGTGCCCGCTGCGAGCACCCCGAAGGTCCAGCCGGAGATCGAGGCGCTGCCGTCCTGGGACGAGATCGTCCGGGCCCACTCGGCCCGCGTCTACCGGCTCGCGTACCGGCTCACCGGCAACAAGCACGACGCCGAGGACCTGACCCAAGAGGTCTTCGTCCGGGTCTTCCGGTCGCTGTCGTCCTACACGCCCGGCACCTTCGAGGGCTGGCTCTACCGGATCACCACCAACCTGTTCCTGGACGGTGCCCGCCGCAAGCAGCGGATCCGGTTCGACGGGCTGCCCGAGGACGCGCACGACCGGCTGCCCGCCAAGGGCTCCGGCCCGGCCGAGAAGCTCGACCACGACCTGTTCGACCACGACGTGCAGTACGCGCTGGACGCGCTGCCCGAGGACTTCCGGGCGGCCGTGGTGCTCTGCGACATCGAGGGCATGACGTACGACGAGATCGCCGACGTGCTGGATGTGAAGCTCGGTACCGTCCGCAGCCGGATCCACCGCGGCCGCTCGATGCTGCGCAAGCACCTCGAGCACCGCGCGCCGCGGTCCGGCCAGACCCGTATCAGCGGCCCGCCCACCGACGGGCCCCTCAGTGCCGGAGGTGGCGACCGGTGACCGTGCAACACCCCTTGGACAAGCTGAGCGCCGTCGTCGACGGTGAGCTCGACCACGACTCGCGCGACAAGGTGCTGAGCCACCTGGTCGGCTGCGACACCTGCCGCTCCGAGGTGGACGCCCAGCGGCGGCTCAAGGCCCGGCTGGCCGCGACGCCCGCTCCGGACCCCTCGATGGACCTGATGCAGCGCCTGATGGGCGTCTCGTCGTTCGGCACGGAGCCGCGCGAGGAGATCCGCCCGGTGCTCACGCCGGCTTTCACCCTCAGCCCTCAGCGATCGGCCTTCCCGGCTGCGCGGAGCGACGCAACGCGACCAGGCTCCCGTACTGCGATCCGCAGCCGCCGGCGTACCGGCGTGCTGGGTGCAGCGGGCTCCGCAGCCGCCATGGCCTCACTACTCGGCACTGCGTTCGTACTGGGCGACCCGGCCCGGTCGGAGCAACCGCCGTCGCTGCAACCCCCGCTGACCAGCTACACCGCCGACCACGCGGCCGCGACCGCCGGTGCTCCGTTCGCAGACCCGGTAGCGCTGATGAACTCCTTCAACGGGGCTGGATACGCCGGGCTCAGCCCGACGCTGCAGCCGGTGGCTCTGACAGGCCGCTGACCGATGAGCCTTTCGCGGCTCGCCATAGTGGTCGGCACTGCGCTGATCGGCTTTGGCCTGCCTGTGCCTGCTGCGGCTACGCCTGCTCCGGTGGCGCAGCGCGAGGACAACCCGAACGCTGTCGCCTGGCTGGAGCGGGCGGCGGCAGCGCCGGATCATGTCTCGTACCACGGCACCCAGATCATCACCTCCTGGGGAACGCAGGGGTCGAGCTCCGCGATGCTTGACATCGTCCACGCCGCTTCGCAGGGGTCTGAAATCAGCGTGGTCGGGTCCTCCGCGTCACCGGGTGCCAAGGCGTTCGTGCAGCGCGCCAGCCACGCAGTGGGGCCGACTGTCGACGGTGGGCCGCTGTCGCTGCTCAAGGCGACGTACGAGCTCGCCTACAAGTGCTGTACGGACACGATCGGGCGGGCCGCGGTACTGGTCGAGGCGCTCCGGGCTGACCGGACGCTGGCGGCACGGTTCTGGATCGACCAGGCAACCGGGTTGCTGCTGCAGCGGCAGCTGTTCAGCGACGACGGCAAGACGATGGTCCGGGCGACCGTCTTCACCGACCTGGAGATCGAGGAGTCCGAGTTCATCGGCCACTTGCCGCCGATGGCTCCGGGCAGTGTCGAGTCGGTCGGGATGGGCAGTGTCGACGGGCTGCGCTCACAGGGCTGGACCTGCTCGCCGGTGCTCCCGGCGTCGCTGCAGCTCTACGACGTCCATCAGGACCAGGCGACCAAGTCGCTGCAGTTCTCGTACTCGGACGGGCTGTTCAACGTCTCGCTCTTCGAGCAGCGCGGGGAGCTCGACCCGGCCGCAGTGGCGGGCTACACGGCGTCGACGACGCCTGAGGGGGCACGGGTCTACCAGCGGTACGGGATGCCGTCGTACGTCGTCTGGTCGTCGGGTGGGATCGTCTACACGATGGTTGGCGACCTGCCGTTCGAGACGCTCGGCAAGGTGGTCGCGGCGTTCCCGCACGTGCCGCCGCCCAACGTCACGGCGGTCCAGCGGATGGGCACCGGGTTGGCTAAAATCGCCTCTTGGCTCACACCGATGGGTGCGCTTTCCCACAAGCTGGGATAATCAACTGTGGGAGTACTTCCCGGCACCTCGGTGCGGGCCGCTCCCGACTCCAAGACGACGACGACGACGTGAGGCGGGCACCGTGAGCTGGGATGACGCCGAACCGACGCCCCGGAACCCTGCAACCCCGGACAGCAACCAGGACGTTGGGGCGCCTGTGGGCGACCCGACCCTGGCCGACGCGGCCGCAGGTCTCACTGCGCCGCAGCCGGTGACTCCTGCGCCCGCACCTGCTGCACCCCCTGCACGCCAGGCTGCTGCCGGTCCGGCTCCGGCTGGCCAGGCCCCTCCGGCTCCAGCCGGCTCGGGGTACTTCGGGGCGGCTCCTTCGACCAATGGATACGCGGGGAGTCCGGCGGTCTCCGCGCTGACTCCGCCGAACACCATGGCCGGGTCGCAGCCGTTGCCGGCTCCGGGCAGCAGCAGTTCGGCGTACCGGCAGAGCAACGGGCGGTCGACGACCCAGCGCAGCTTCGGACGGCCTGAGCCGCAGGACAACGGGTTCCGGCCCACGTACCCCGCCGGGCAGGCCTGGCCGACCGCGCAGCCGGACTACGTGCCCCCGCCGCCGCTGGACTGGCACCAGCAGCAGGCTCGCGCGTACACCCCGGCACCGCCGGAGAAGCGCAACAAGATCATCAGCCTGGCGGCCGTGATCGCCCTGCTCATCGGTCTGGTCGCAGGCGGAGGTGCGGCCGTGGCGGTGGTGGCTCTGGACAAGAACAGCGTCGACGACTCCGGTCCGGAGATCGGTACCGGCGCCGACCCGAAGATCAAGACCGGCTCGGTCTCGGCCGTCGCCCAGACGCTGCTGCCGAGCGTCGTCCAGCTCAAGGTGGAAGGGGCCGACGACTCCAACGCCACTGGCTCCGGCTTCGTCATCGACGGCTCCGGGCACATCCTGACGAACAACCACGTCGTCGCGGCCGCGGCGGACGGCGGTTCGATCCAGGTGGTGACGGAGAAGGGCAAGGTCGCCACGGCCCGCCTGGTCGGCCGCTCACCGGCGTACGACCTGGCGGTGGTCCAGGTGTTCGGGATCGACGCGCCGTCGGTGCAGTTCGGCGAGTCCGCGAAGGCGGTCGTCGGGCAGGACGTGGTGGCGATCGGTTCGCCGCTCGGCCTCGCCGGGACCGTCACGTCCGGCATCGTCTCGGCCAAGAACCGGCCGGTCACCGCCGGTGGCGAGGGCGAGATCTCGTACATCAACGCGCTGCAGACCGACGCGGCGATCAACCCGGGCAACTCGGGCGGGCCGCTGGTCGACATGGACGCGCACGTGATCGGCGTCAACTCGGCGATCGCGACGGTGCGCGGTGCCGAGCCGGGTGCGAGTGGGAACATCGGGCTCGGATTCGCGATCCCGATCGACCAGGCACGGCGTACCGCGCAGCAACTGATCGCCTCCGGCCACGCGTCGTACCCGGTGATCGGCGCGAACGTGGACATGCAGTTCGAAGGCGGCGCCCGGGTCAGCGAGATCCTGCCGAAGAGCGCGGCCCAGCGAGCCGGACTGCGCACCGGCGACGTGATCACCCAGATCAACCGCCAGCCGGTGGACACCGCCGAGGCGCTGATCGTCGCGATCCGCACACACCAGCCCGGCGAGAACATCCGGCTGGTCTTCGAGCGCGGCGGCAAACCGCGCGAGGTGACCCTGAAGCTGACCGCCCAGGAAGGCTGAGCGACCCGGACGGGTCGTCGACCAGCAGCGGGCTAGGCTGTCCGCGGCGCAACGGAACCTCGGAAAAGGTGGGGCATGTTCAACATCGGTCCGCTCGAGATAGCGGTGATCGCCATCGTCGCGATTCTCGTCTTCGGCCCCGACCGGCTTCCGGAGTTCGTCCGTACCGCCGCCAAGCTGCTCGGCCAGGTCCGTGGCATGGTCAGCAAGGCCCAGAACGACCTCCGCGAGGAGCTCGGCCCCGAGTTCGCCGACCTGGACGTCCGCGACCTCAACCCCCGCAGCTTCGTCCGCAAACACCTCCTGGACGGCATCGACGGCGACTTCGACGCCGACAAGCCGATCTCCAACGGCTACGCCACCCCCGAACGCCTCCCCACCGGCACCCGAGCCCCCTTCGACCCCGAAGCCACGTAGTACTTCCGCTTCCTGAGTCAGGCGCGGCGTACTCGCCCACGCTGGCGCCTCCGCTCGCTCCTTCGTCGCTCACCCGGCGCTGAGCTCCCACCCGCCCCGGGCGCGGGCTCCTCCGTCGCCGGCTTGGTGAGAGCGGGCTGGTTGTCGCGGGTCTGCTATGGGTGGCTGACTGCCATGGCGTGGACTCGGGGGCTGTCTGGCGTTAGGTATCCGCCCACGCCGGCCCACACCGGCGCCCCGTTCGCTCTGCGTCGCTCAGGCTTCTACGCCTCGGGGTGGGTACTGCGGCAGCGCCCCAGCTATCGAGTCGCTAGCGATCTGCGAGACGACGGGGCCAGGGTGCTGTCGAGTAAGCGGGCGCAGCACGCGCCCATGGGGTGGGTGGGAGCGGGCTGCGTAGTTAGGCCGCGTGGGGAATTACAGGTCAGCGGCCGATTGGGGAGAGGCCTAGTTGGCGGCCGAGGAGGCCTCGGGGTTTGCCGCCTAGGCGGTCGGCGATTTCGCCGAGGACCAGGGCCGCTGGGGTCTCCGGGTCGGCCATCACCAGGGGCTGGCCGATGTCGCCGCCGCTGCGGAGGCGCTCGTCGAGTGGGACCTCACCCAGCAGGGGGATCTCGTATCCGAGCCGCTGCGACAGTGTCGACGCCACTCGCGCGCCACCGCCGGAGCCGAAGATCTCGATCCGGTGCGAGGGGCCGCAGTGCGGGCAGGGCAGGAACGACATGTTCTCGATCACGCCGGCCACCCGCTGGTGCACCATCTGCGCCATCGTGCCGGCCCGCTCGGCCACCTCGGCGGCGGCCTCCTGCGGGGTCGTCACCACGATGACCTCCGCGCTGGTCAGCCGCTGGCCGACCGAGATCGCGATGTCGCCGGTACCGGGCGGCAGGTCGAGCAGCAGGACGTCGAGGTCGCCCCAGTACACGTCGGCCAGCATCTGCACCAGCGCGCGGTCCAGGATCGGCCCGCGCCAGGCGACCACCTGGTCGCGCTTGGGCTTGAGCATGCCGATCGAGATCACCTTCACGCCGTGCGCGGGCACCGGCATGATCATGTCGTCCACCGCGGTCGGCCGCTCGTCCGCGACGCCGAACATCGCGGGGATCGAGTGGCCGTAGATGTCGGCGTCCAGGACGCCGACCGACAGCCCCTTGGCCGCCATCGCGACGGCCAGGTTCACCGTCACCGACGACTTGCCGACGCCGCCCTTGCCGGACGCGATCGCGAACACCTTGGTCAGCGAGTCGGCCCGCGCGAACGGGATCTCTTTCTCGGCCACCCCACCGCGCAGTTGGGTCTGCAGGGCGGCGCGCTGCTCGGTCGACATCACGCCGAGCTCGATCTCGACCCCGGTCACGCCGTCGAGCGCGCTGACGGCGGCGGTGGTGTCGCGGCGCAGGGTGTCCTTCATCGGGCAGCCGGCGACGGTCAGCAGGATCTTCACCGCGACCACGCCGTCGGTTTTCACCACGACGGATTCGACCATGCCGAGTTCAGTGATCGGCTTCTTGATCTCCGGGTCGATGACGCCACCCAGTGCGGCGGTCACTTGGTCAGCAGTTGGGGCCATGCCCACAAGGCTACGTGCTCCACAACCCCCACCCGACCCCAGTCCACTGTGACCTAGGCCCGGCAAGGCAAACCTAACCTCCGGGGGAGGTGGATAGTGTCGGCCGGTGCCCTCCTCCGCCATCACCCCGCTGCATGAGCGACTCCGGCGAAGGGCGCTCGGTCTGGAGCAGCGCAACGAGGTCCGGTACCAGGAACGGGCGCTCACCGAGCTCGAGAAGCTGGTGGCACCCAAGTGGCGCCCGTTCAGGCCCTGGAGCCCGTCACCGGGGCACATCGCCTGGTACGCCCGTACCCTCGCCGAGGTCTACACCGCCGGCTCCGGCGACCCGGTCCGCGGCGTCTTCACCCATCGACGGGTCTCTGCCTTCGCCTGGTACTACCTGGAGCGACTCACCGACCCAAGCGCGCGCCAGGCCGTCTGGCAGGTCTGGCTGCGGGACCCTGATGGCGGACTGAAGCAACTCATCAAGGACTGGCTCCCCGCTGACGCCCGCCAGAAAGCAGTCACCCTGTTCCTCCTGGGCGACCAGGACGCCTATGCCCACACGGACCCGTCAGGCGAACTCGTCGAAAACGCCCGTAGAGAAGGCGATCCGCTACTACGGGTCCACCTCGCCACAGCCGCCCGCCGAGGAGAGCATGTCGCCTGGGCCTACAGAGTGGCCGCGGTCCCCGAGCACCTGCTCCCTGAAGAGTGGGAGGCAGTGATCGCCCTACTGCGTACCGACCGCCAGCAGTACCTCTGGCAGGCGCTCGCCAAAGCCCCACTCGAATGGTCAGCCCGCTGCCTCGTCGAACTAGCCGACTGGCAGCCGGCAGACCAGACCCTGGTCCAGCTCGCCAAGAGCTACGCCAATGCACGCGACAACCGCCGGCCCTTCGAAGCACTAGGTACCGGCGCCGAGCCGCCGGAGACCAGCGAGTCGCCGAAGCGTCCCCAAGGCAAGCGCCGCCCACTGATCACAGCGATCAGCCCCGACGGCAGCCTGGCCGCCAAGGCCCAGCGATCCGGCGCAGTCCGTCTCCGACGCACCAGAGCCAGCGGCAAGACCACCGCGTTCGTCCCGACCAGGCCAGCGGGCATAAGGGAGGTCGACAGCCTCCTCTTCACCCCCGACGGCGACATCCTCGTCACCGGCGGCCGGGACTGCCACCGCAGGAGCCACATAGCAGTCGCACGAGTACCTGGCGGAGAACCGATCGCCTACCTGACACTGGACAACCCCCAGACCCCACCACTCGTCACCCCCGACGGCACCTACCTAGCCGCCGTCGAACCGACCGGCCTAGCTCTCTGGCGCCTCCCACACTGCCACCCCGTCGACACCGCACCCGAGCCCCAGCCCCCCGAGTTCATCGCCTACGACTCGGCCATCACCCCAGACTCCCGTCTCCTGGTCCGTACCGGCCAACAGCAGGTGGACCTGTACGACCTCCCCTCAGGCCGCCGCCTCCCACCCATTCCGCTACGCAACGCAACCACAGATGGCGTCCTGCTCACCGGCACCGACGCGGACGGAGCGACCGCAGTACTGCGCTACCGCACACCAAAGCTGGCCGACCTGGCAGCCCGCCCGCTCGCCGAGCTGACCGGCAAGGACGCCGAGGCGTTCTACAACCAGTACGACGAACCCAGCGACGCTGCCCTGGCCAAGCTGGCCGCGGCCCTGCTGACCCATCTCAGACGCGATCGTCCTCGCGGTCTTTGAGGTCTAGCTCGGCCAGTAGTGATCGCAGCTCCGAGCGGAGGAAGTCGCGGGTGGCGACCTCGCCGATGGACATCCGCAGCGCGGCCATCTCGCGCGCCAGGAACTCCATGTCAGCCCGGGTCCGGGCGTCCACGTCCCGATCCCGCTCGTACTGGACGCGGTCGCGGGCCTCCTGCCGGTTCTGCGCGAGCAGGATCAGCGGAGCGGCGTACGACGCCTGCAGGCTGAGCGCCAGGGTCAGGAAGATGAACGGGTACTGGTCCCAGCGCATGTGTTCCGGAGCGAAGATGTTCCAGAGCACCCAGAAGACGATCGTCGCGGTCATGTAGACCAGGAACTGCCCGGTGCCGAGGAAGCGCGCGATCCGCTCCGACAGCCGGCCGAACGCGTCCGCGTCGTACGCCCGCCGCCGGACGATCGTGCGGCGCAGCTCCCGCGGGATGTCCAGCCGGTCGGCGGCGGGCCGGGTCAACCGGCGCTCGTCGGTACTGCGGTCGTCACGGGGCATGGCCGTCCACCTCCTGCTGATTCGGTTCCCGCCAGTCGCTGGGGAGCAGATGGTCCAGTACGTCGTCCACGGTGACCGCGCCGAGCAGGCGGCCCTCGTCGTCGAGCACGGGCGCCGCCACCAGGTTGTAGGTGGCGAGGTACTTGCTCACGGCATGCAAGCTGTCATCCGGCCGGAGCCCGTCCAGGTCGGTGTCCAGCACCCCGGACACCAGCGCTGACGGCGGTTCACGCAGCAACCGCTGGATGTGGCCGATACCGATGAACCGGCCGGTCGGCGTCTCCAGCGGCGGCCGGCAGACGTAGATCATCGCGGCCAGCGCCGGGCTCAGCTCGGCATTCCGCACATGTGCCAGCGCATCGGCGACAGTGGCGTCCGCCGGCAGGATCACCGGCTCCGACGTCATCAGACCACCAGCGGTCCGCTCCTCATACGTCAGCAGCCGCCGGACGTCCTCGGCCTCGTCGGGCTCCATCAGCGTCAGCAGCGCCTCGGCGGTCTCCGTCGGCAGCTCGGCGATCAGGTCGGCCGCATCGTCGGGCGACATCTCCTCGAGCACGTCCGCGGCCCGCTCGGTGTCCAGGCCGGCCAGGATCTCCACCTGGTCGTCCTCGGGCAGTTCCTCCAATACGTCGGCCAGCCGCTCGTCATCCAGCGCGGCAGCGATCTCCTTGCGCCGCTTGGGCGACAGCTCATGCAGTACGCCGGCCAGGTCCGCCGCCTTCATCGAGTCGAAGGCCGCCAGGATGTGGGTAGCGCCCTGGCCCTCCTCCACCGAGGCGAACCCGCTCACGTCGGCCCAGTCGAGCACATGCGACTGTCCCCGGCGCCGGCGGAACCGCTTCCCGCCCTCGGTGACGGCCACCTTGGTCAACACCCAGTCGCGCGTCCGCCACTGCTCCATCGCCAGGTCGAACACAGTCGCCTGCGTACCTGACTCGATGATCGTCACTGTCCGGTCCAGCAGCTCACCGAGCACCAGTACCTCGGTACTGCGCTGCTCGAACCGGCGCATGTTGACCAGCCCGGTCGTGATCACGTGCCCGACGTCCACCGAGGTCACCCGGGTCATCGGCAGGAAGATGCGCCGCCGGGTGAACACCTCGACCACCAGCCCGAGCACCCGCGGCGGCTGCGTCCCCTGCCGGAGCATGACGACGACGTCGCGGACCTTGCCGACCTGGTCCCCGTTCGGGTCGTACACGGGAAGACCAGCCAGCCGGGCCACGTAGACGCGCGTAGGAGGGCCGCTCATAACTCGAAGGCTAGTGCCCCGAGCACGCTCACCCTGCTTAGGACATGAATCAGGTCAGCTTGGGACGCCGCTTGGAGCGCCGGTGGAAGGTGATCGGGCGCTTGCCGCGGGTGGTCGCACTGCTCCCGGCAGGTGTCTCCAGCCGGGATTGCCCGTCGTACCGGCCGACAGCCTCGGTGATCTCACCAGTGGGCTCCAGTACGAGCAGATCGGCTTCCACCCGCCAGCGGTCGAGCTGGGTGTCCAGGTGGTCCGCGTTGAGCCGCTCTGTGCGCAGTACCAGCGCAGCGGCCGTCCACTCCTCGCTAGCGGGATCCAGGCGTCGTACCAACGCCTTCCACCCAGCCAGCCGGCTAGTAGCAGGCTTAGCCGGTACTACGACCTCAGCCGTCCCCGCCTCAGCCAGCCCAGGCAGCGGCTGCTCAGCACTCCCCGCCCTGTCGGCCAGTACTACGTACGCCCCGTCGACCGTGGCGAACCAGGCCGGTGCGGGCCGCCCACCGTTCCAGGACAACCAGACGAGCCCGGCCTTCTTCATCACCCCAGCGATCTCCGCAACAGCCTCGTCAGTCGTCACCCGCCTAGGTTGTCACACCGCCTGAGCAACTGATCAGAGGTCGCGCAGAGCAGCCTGTGCTCCAGCCTGGAACCGTGTCTGCGCGCCGAGCTCCTGCATCAGCGCAGCTAGCTTCCGCTGCGCCGTCCGCGGGCT
Source organism: Kribbella sp. NPDC051620 (assembly GCF_044453825.1). NCBI lineage: Bacteria > Bacillati > Actinomycetota > Actinomycetes > Propionibacteriales > Kribbellaceae > Kribbella > Kribbella sp. NPDC051620. Next base: position 467,664 of record NZ_JBITDB010000006.1, on the reverse strand, counting down.
CACCCCAAGCTCACGAGCGATCTGCCCGTCCGAGAGCCCCGATAGCAGCAGCGAGGTCAGCAGGCGAGCCTCTGCCTCGTCATCGGGCACAGGGGGCAGCGCCCGCTCCCACAGCCGCTCGAACAGCTCCTGGTACGCATCGAGCAGCCCACATGGCTGCAGGATCGCCGCGCGGTCCTCACCGAGCATGATCAGCGCCATCCGGTCGTCGACGAGGTACAGCTCCACCGGAAGCGTCGGTACCACCCGCACCTCGCCACATGGATCCGGCTGCAAAGCGGCCGCCTCGTAGATCGTGCGGCACTCGACGTGCACCTCAAGAGGCACCTGCGGCGAGCGGATCAGCCTCCGGACCTCAAGCCGGCCCGCCTGCTGAACCTGCACGATCCGCTGCCGCACAGCATCGGCATCCCCGACATACTCGAGCAGTGTCGGCCGCGGCGAGGTCACATGCTTGCGGTAGGCAACCATGAGCGACGAGATGTGCTCCCGGGCCTCCCGCAGTTGCCGCTCGCGGGCGAGGATCAGCACCTCCAGCGCGATGTCCGGCGCCACCGCCTCATACCCGCCGTCGACGGGTGTCGCCAACCCCTTGTCCACCAGGGTCGCCAACACCTCACCGGGCGGTACAGGCTGGTGCGCGATCAGAGCCCGGTACGCCGCGTGCTCGGCCGGGGTCAGGCCGAGCACGGAGAGGTCATCCGTCATATGAGTCCAGCCATCCCCGGAGTACGGCCTGGTGGCCTGCCTGGAACCTGGTGTCGGCCCCGAGGCGCTGGCGCATCCGCTCGATCCGGGAGCGGACATTGCGCTCGGTCCACCCCAGCTGGGTCGCCGTTTCGCTGTCTGTGAGCCCTGACATCAGCAGAGCGAGCAGCTCTCGCTCCTGCTCGGTAGGACGGTCCGTACGGCCCGACTGCCCGGCATACGTGGCCAGTGGCACGGCCCGGCTCCACAGCAGCTCGAACAGCGCCTGCAGAGTCTCCACGAGGGTCGGATCGTGGATCAGCAGCGCAGCGGAGTACTGGCTGGCGCCGATGTCGATCGGTACGAATGCCATCGGGCCGTCGGTCAGGATCAGCTTGAGCGGTACCTCGCCCACCCGGGCCCGCTCACCGTCGTTGACGCCGCTGACCCGCGATGCCAGCCGCCCGGGCCGGTCGACCGACCCCTTCCGGTCGTACAGGATGCGGAAGGAGATGCCCTCGCGGAGGTGCTCCAGTTCGTTCTGATGGACCTGGCTCGGGTCAGCCATGAACGGCGGCGCGTCCGAGAAGCACACCTCGCTCCTGGCGCTCCGGACCAGCCGCTCGATGCCCGCGGCGATCTCCGGCTCACCCCGGAGTACTTCGATCAGCTCAGCCGGCTCACTGCGCGTAGTACTGGTGTGGAAGCTGGTGGCCAGCAGCACCGTCTCCTGCCGCGCCCTAGCCAGCTCCAGCTCGCGGTCCCTGAGCAGGAGCTCCAGGGCGATGTCGGGCGGGAGTACCAGATAGCGGGGCGGGTTGGAGGGCATCAGGGAGAGCAGACCGAGTTCGACCAACCGCTTGGCGGCCGCCGGGTCACTGACCTCCGCCTCGGTCACCGGCAGCCGGGACACCAGGTCTTCGTAGAGGTCCTGCTCAGCACGAGTTAGTCCGAGAGGCTCCAGCACAGCACAGATCATCGCTCACGCCCGGGGTCGTCCGGGAGGCGGTGACCCCGGACACATCCCCGTCGGGCGTGAGGGATGTCACCGCCATACGGCCCGCGGTTTCGCCGTACGCTGCGAGTGACCGACGGGTAACCGGACTGAAGGATGCGGCGATGGCTGACCAGACGACCACCAGCAAGGCGCTCCGGAGCAGGCGTTCCTGCCTGGCCACACCGGGCTCGAACCCGCGCTTCCTGGAGAAGGCCAAGGGCCTGGACGCCGACCAGGTGTTCCTCGACCTGGAGGACTCGGTCGCGCCGATCGCGAAGGTGGACGCGCGCAAGAGCGTCGTCGCCGCGCTGAACGAGGGCGGCTGGGGCAACAAGATCCGGGTGGTCCGGGTGAACGACTGGACCACCGAGTGGACCTACGGCGACGTGATCGAGGTGGTCGCCGGCGCCGGTGCCAACCTCGACTGCATCATGCTGCCGAAGGTGCAGACCGCCGAGCAGGTGGTCGCGCTCGACCTGCTGCTGACCCAGTTGGAGAAGGTGCACGGCTACGAGCAGGGCCGGATCGGGATCGAGGCGCAGATCGAGAACGCGCTCGGCCTGACCAACGTGAACGCGATCGCGGCCGCCTCACCGCGGGTCGAGACGATCATCTTCGGGCCGGCCGACTTCATGGCCTCGATCAACATGAAGTCGCTGGTGGTCGGCGAGCAGCCGCCCGGCTACGACGTCGGCGACGCCTACCACTACATCCTGATGCAGATCCTGATGGCGGCCCGCGCCTACGGCAAGCAGGCGATCGACGGCCCGTACCTGCAGATCAAGGACGTGGACGGGTTCCGCCGGGTGGCCGGCCGCGCCGCCGCCCTCGGCTTCGACGGCAAGTGGGTGCTGCACCCGGACCAGATCGCCGCCGCCAACGAGGTCTACTCGCCGCGGCAGGAGGACTACGACCACGCCGAGAACATCCTCGACGCCTACGACCACTTCACCTCGGCCGCCGGCGGCGCCCGCGGCGCGGTCATGCTCGGCGACGAGATGATCGACGAGGCGAGCCGCAAAATGGCCCTCGTCATCTCCGCCAAGGGCCGCGCCGCCGGCATGACCCGCACGGACGTCTGGAAGCCGGAGAGCTAAACCTGGGACATCAGCGCCAGCAGATGTCCGTCGGGGTCGAGGAAGAACGCCATCCATTCCTCGACCCCGTCGTCATGCCGGTGGATCAGGTGCGGCGCCGCCTCGAAGGTGACGCCGCGCGCCCGCAGTTCGTCGTACGCCGCGTTGATGTCGTCGACCCGGAAGTACAGGACCGATGGCTCGCCGGCCGGCTCGTCGCGTGCGCTCAGGAAGAGCCGGGTGCCGGCGCAGTCGAAGAACGCCAGGTCGCCGAAGGTGTAGAGATGCGGCAGCCCGAGCACTTCGCCGTACCACCGAACGGCGACCTCGATGTCGCGTACCGGCCGTGAGATCTGCCCGATCACACCCAACTGAAGCGTCATCGGGGATCAGCGCAGGGTGAGGACTTTGAGGATGCGGATCGGGTAGGTGGGCGGGCCGTCCTGGTCGGGGTCGGCGATGCCGGCCTTGACCATCCGGTCGAAGGTGGACATGCCGAAGATGACGTGGCCGAGCACGGTGTAGTTCGGCGGGATGTTGGCGAACGAGTGCACGACGAAGAACTCGCTGCCGTTCGTCCCCGGCCCTTGGTTGCCCATGGCAACGGTACCGCGCGGGTAGGTCTCCTTGCCGGTCACCTCGTCGGGGAACTTGTACCCCGGTCCGCCCTCCTCCTGGCGGTAGATGTCACCGCACTGCAGCACGCCCAGCCGGGCCGAGTTCGTCAGCCGGAAGCACTGGGTCCGGTCGTAGAACCGGCTGTTCACCAGGTGGACGAAGCTGGACACTCCGCACGGTGCGTTGGCCCGGTCCATCCGCACCACGAACGGCCCGTAGTTGGTCGCGAAGAACACGTCGACGGTGCCCTTCGCGAGCGCCGTGGCCTTCGGCACGGTGACCGGCTTGGCGGCTGGGTTCTCCGGCGTCGGCGTGAACTCGCACCGTACGGTCGGCGGCTGGTGTCCAGCCGGTACTGCGGGCGCTGCGCCCGCGGTGGTCGAGGTGAGGGTCGCCGCGGCAAGTCCGGCGACGACCAGCAAGCTGAGTCTGCGCAACATGATCGCCAACCTAGTCCTGACATGACAGGGCTGTCACCGGAAAGCGGGCAGCAACTGCTTCAAACGTCCGGTGCAGTTCAAAGGTTGCTGAAGGATTCCGCTCCGGACTCGCACCTGGTGGACGAGCCGCCTAGGGTAGGGCGGCGAACCGGCCGACTGTGAGGTGTTGGGTGTGAACGGCGAGGTACTCGCGGGGCGCTATCGATTGCTGGCCCCGTTGGGGCATGGCGGCGCGGGCGAGGTGTGGCGGGGCGAGGACTCGGTCCTGGCCCGGCCGGTGGCGGTGAAGCTGCTGCGTCGGCTCGAGGGCGACCAGATGGACGCTGTCGAGCGATTCCGCACCGAGGCGCAGGCAGCGGCCCGGCTGACCCATCCGAACGTGGTCGCGACGTACGACGTCGGTACTGCGAACGGCCAGGTGTTCCTGGTGATGGAGCTCGTCGACGGTCCCGATCTGGCGCAGTTGCTCCGGACCAAGGGCCTGCCGTCCGAGCGCTTCATCGCCGACATCGCGATGCAGGGCGCACGCGCGTTGGACGCGGCCCACGCGGCGGGGATCGTGCACCGCGACGTCAAGCCGGCCAACTTCCTGCTGGCGCCTGATGGCACGCTCAAGATCACCGACTTCGGCATCGCCCAGGCAAGCGGCGTAGACGGCGCCACCGGGCCGGTCCTCCTCGGTACTGCGGGTTACGTCTCGCCCGAGCAGGTCCGTGGCGAGCGCGCGACACCTGCCAGCGACTGGTACGCCCTCGGGTGCGTCCTCTACGAACTACTCGAAGGCACCGTCCCCTTCGTCGGTACAGACGTCATGGACGTCATGCACCAGCACTTGGACGCAACCCCAGTCCCAGTACGCCGTACTGACACAGTGCCCGGTCTGGCCGACCTGGTCATGCACCTACTAGCCAAAGACCCAGCAGCCCGCCCGTCCTCCACCACCGCCCTAGCTGCCTACCTAAAGCCAACAGCTGCCCCTCCGGTGGACGACAGCACCCGAGTACTCCCGCTCCTCCCTGCGGGAGGAACGGGAGTGGAACCGGGGAGCCCCGCCGGTGCGCTGGGTGGCGGCGCAGCCGCGGGGGCCGGGTACGGCGATGCTGCGGCCGGTGCAGCCGCTGGCGCGGGCTATGGCGTGGCTGGGCTGGCGTCTGGCGGCGCGGCCGCTGGCGATGCAGCGGTCGCCGGTGGTTCGGTGGGCGGGCAGTTGCCGGCTGCTGCGGGGTTGTTGCCTGCGGGGGCGTTCGATGAGCATCCGGAGCGGGAGGAGCCTAGTAAGCGGCGGGTGACCTTTACTCGGGTGCTGGTTGGGGCTGCGGTGCTGGTGGTTGGGGTGATGATTGCTGCGTTGCTGCGGGAGGGGGTGTCGTCCGATACGCCGGCCGAGGCCGGGGGAGTGCCGTCGACCGCGCCGTCGTCCACCGTGAAGGCGGTTGCCAAGCCGAAGGCAACTCCGACTCCGACGCCTACTCCGACCAAGAGGCCCAGCAAGAAGCCGACGCCGAAGCCCACCAAGAAGCCCTCCCAGCCGCAGAACAACAACACCTCGGCGGCACTGCGGACGTTGGCTCAGATGGTCCGGGACCACAAGCAAGAGCACGCCAAGCGCACCGTGCAAGAGGCTGCCAGGGACTTGGAGCAGGCTGCCAAGGCGCTCGACCAGGGCGACACCGACGAGGCCGTGGAGCAGTACCAGCAAGCCAGGCAGCGGCTGATCGGAGCTCAGCAGCAGGGCCGCTGGCAGTCGACACCGCAGATCTCCGCGATGTTCGCCGCCGTCGGTGCGGCCTTGCGGGCCGACAACAACGACGGAGACGACGGCAACGGCTGGAACCGCAACTGATCCGAGCCTCGTACGTGAGGCAGACGACGGTTGCAGCGTGGTCGGTGTCACAGCGGGTGTCGGTGGTGGCGAGCATGCTGGGGGACCCGCGATACTCACGAGTAGTGTCGACGTGGGCCGACCGAAGGAGCGCCGCTGATGAGCAGGTTGCAGCAGACCGAGGGACTCACCGACATCCAGGAGGAGATCCTGAAGACGGTGCGTGCCTTCGTCGAGTCCGAGATCCTGCCGGTCGCGACCGAGCTGGAGCACAAGGACGAGTACCCGACCCAGATCGTCGAGGGCCTCAAGGAACTCGGCCTGTTCGGGCTGATGATCCCCGAGGAGTACGGCGGTCTGGGTGAGTCGCTGCTCACCTACGCGCTCTGCGTCGAGGAGATCGCCCGCGGCTGGATGAGCGTGTCCGGCATCATCAACACGCACTTCATCGTCGCGTACATGCTGCTCCAGCACGGTACCGACGAGCAGAAGCAGAAGTACCTGCCGCGGATGGCGACCGGCGAGGTGCGCGGCGCGTTCTCGATGTCGGAGCCCGGCTGCGGCTCCGACGTCGCCGCGATCAAGACCAAGGCCGTCAAAGACGGTGACACCTACACGATCAACGGCCAGAAGATGTGGCTGACCAACGGCGGCAGCGCCAACCTGGTCGCCGTTCTCACCAAGACCGACGAGGGCAGCGACTCGGTCTACAAGAACATGACCACCTTCCTGGTCGAGAAGGAGCCGGGCTTCGGCGAGGTGGACAAGGGCCTGACCGTGCCGGGCAAGATCGAGAAGATGGGCTACAAGGGCGTCGACACGACCGAGCTCATCTTCGACGGGTACGAGATCGCGGCGGACCAGGTGCTCGGCGGTGTACCGGGCAAGGGTTTCTACCAGATGATGGACGGCGTCGAGGTCGGCCGGGTCAACGTCGCCGCCCGCGGCTGCGGGGTGGCCCGGCGGGCGTTCGAGCTCGGCATCTCGTACGCCCAGCAGCGCGAGACGTTCGGCAAGAAGATCGCCGAGCACCAGGCCGTCCTGTTCCGGCTGGCCGACATGGCGGTCAAGGTCGAGGCCGCGCACGAGTTGATGGTCAAGGCGGCCCGCAAGAAGGACTCCGGGTCGCGCAACGACTTCGAGGCCGGCGTCGCGAAGTACCTGGCCAGCGAGTACTGCTCACAGGTGGTGGAGGACTCGTTCCGGATCCACGGCGGCTACGGGTTCTCGAAGGAGTACGAGATCGAGCGCCTGTACCGCGAGGCGCCGATGCTGCTGATCGGAGAGGGGACGGCCGACATCCAGCGGATGATCATCGGCCGCCGCCTCCTCGAGGACTACAAGTTGTGAATCGGCAGGTCTGAGCCGTCGAGCAACGCCTTGCCGAGCGGAGTCAGGTCGTGCAGAACAGCCTGACCCGCCCTGCGGGTGGTGATCAGCCCTGCTTCGCGCAGGATGCCCGCCTGGCGGCTCGCCCCGGCCAGGGAGATGTCACAGCGCCTGGCCAGCTCGGTCGTCGTACAGACATCTGAGATAGCCGCTAGTGCGGATGCGCGAGTACTGCCGAGCAGTGCGGCCAGTGGCTCGGTACGGGATTCCACACTGGTGAGGTGGAGCATCCCGGGGGCTTCCCGGACCGGATAGACGAGCACTGGCGAGAGCTGCGGGTCGCGCAGCTTGGTAGGCGTCCGCCAGCAGAACACGGACGGCTGCAGCCGTAGCCCGCGGCCTTCGAGGTGCAGGTCTCGCTCGGGGAAGCCCATGATCTTGAGGACCGGCCGCTCCCACCGCACTGCGGGGTGCAGGTTGCTCAGCAGGTCGTCTACGCCGGACGTGGTCATCCTGCTCACCTGCTGCTGCAGATCGCTCCGGACCGAGGCGCGGATGGAGTCCCAGTACGGAGCTATCGCGTGCCGGTGATAGATCCGGAGCGACTGCCCAAGGCTGTTGACCGCCTCACGGCGCCCCACTGCCAGGTCCCGCGTCCAGCTCGATCCGGGCCGCCGGACCATCTCCAGCTCCTGGTTGATCCGGCTGGGCGCAGTGGACAGCACCTGCTCGACGGCGTCGTCGAAGGAGCCGCCGGCGAACGGGGGAGTCAGGAAGTCGGGCGAATAGCCGCGGGGTGGGGTGAGGTGCAGCAGCCGCTCCGCATGCCGCGGGAACTGCCGTCGCGTCCGCTCACGCCAGTAGCCGTACTGGGCCGCGCCGTCGCGGCCCTGGAGCTGGTGCAAGCTCAGCAGCACCTCCCACAGCGGGTCGGGCTCCTCGGCCAGCGTCGTACGGGTCAGGTCCTGACTGGTGAAGTGGATCCGCAGCAATCGAAACGCCCCCTCCTAGGTGCTCCAATCTTGCCGGGAACAGCCTGTCAGCAGCCTGTCACGCTAAAGGTTCAGTCGCGGTACTCTGCCAGCCTGCGGCTGGGGAGCGGAGGCAGATGACACAGCGATCGGGCCCTGAACCGGGGGTCTCCATCCGGTTGCTGGGCACTGTCGGCATCCACGTGGACGGGCGCCCGGTGGAGATCGGCGGCGAGCGGGTCCGGGCGCTGCTGGTCGTGCTGGCGCTGGCGGTCGGGGAGCCGCTGCCCACCGGCGTACTGGCCGACAGGATCTGGGGCGACGAGCCACCGGCCAATATCGGGCCGAGCCTGCACACGCTGATGACCAGGCTGCGCCGCAGTGTCGGCGCCGGCTTCGTGGTCACCGGCCCCACCGGATACAGCCTGCGACTCGAGCCGGACCAGGTCGACGCCCTGCGCTTCAGCCGCCTGCTCCGTACTGCGGCCAAGCAGACCGACCCACAACGCGAGTACGCCGGACTGCTCGAAGCCCTGGCGCTGTGGGGTGGCCGACCCTTCGAGGGAGTCCGCTCAGACTGGCTGGAAGCCATCGAGACGCCCCGGCTCATCGAGCAGCGACTGGGCGCCATCGAACGCCTGGTCGACCTCCGACCCACCGACGCCCCGTACGCCGAACTACTGCTCCAGTTGAGAGAGCTGGCCGCCGAACACCCCCTCCGCGAATCCCTCTGGGCCCGCCTCCTGCGTCTACTCGCCGAGACCGGCCGTACTGCGGAAGCCCTGGAGCTGTACGAGTCGATTCGCCAGCGCATCGCCGATGAGCTGGGAGTGGACCCCGGAGCCGAGCTGCGCACGATCTACACCGAGCTGCTCGCCGGGGAGTCGGCCGAGAAGCCAGTGGCTCCCAACCAGTTGCCCGCTGATGTGCCTGGCTTCACCGGCCGCAAGCAGGCACTGGCCGCTCTTGACCGGGCGTACTGCGACCAGGGCAATGAGTCCACCCTGACGATCGTGCTGCATGGACCAGGTGGCGCCGGCAAGACCAGCCTGGCCGTCCACTGGGGCTACCGGGTCGCAGCGGACTTCCCCGACGGCGTGCTGTTCGCAGACCTCGGTGGCTACGGGCCAGGCGAACCGGTAGATCCTTCGGTCGCCCTGGGATACCTGCTGCACGGTCTCGGCGTACCGACCGAGAACATCCAGCCCGATGTGGACAGTCGCAGTGCTCTGCTGCGGTCGACGCTGGCGACCAGACGGGTGTTGCTGGTGCTCGACAACGCGCGTGATGCCGAGCAGGTGCGGCCGCTGCTGCCCGGGTCGGGCGGGACCGTGCTCATCACGTCACGCAGCCGCTTGCGTGGGCTGGTGGTCCGGGAGGGCGCCCAGCAGATCGCGGTCGACCAGCTCTCGGGAGTCGACGCACGGGCCTTGCTGAGCGAGCGGATCGGCGTACTGGACGCCGATGCCGAGCTTCTCGACCAGCTGGCCGACCGCTGCAACCACCTGCCGCTGGCGCTGGTGATCGCGGCCGAGCAGGTCGCAAGTCGCTCCACTGCTGGCCTCGAGGAGTTGGTCCAAGAACTGGAGCATCGCTGGCTCGATGTGCTCGACACCGGTGATGACCCGGCGACCGACCTGCGAGCGGTGTTCTCCTGGTCGTACCGGGCTCTCGATCCCGACGCTGCCAGGTTCTTCCGGCTGCTCGGCCTGCACCCGGCTCGCCGGTTCTCCGCAGCGGGCGCGGCCGCTCTCGCTGGTGTCAGCGACCGGGTCGCGGTCCGGCTGCTGCGTCGGCTGGTCGACCTGCACCTCCTGGACGAGACCGGTGCCGACCGGTACCAGCTCCACGACCTACTGCGCGCGTATGCCGGCGAACAGGTCCGCGAGGTCGACAGTGAAGAGGACGCCGACGCTGCCTGGCGCCGGCTGCTGGACTGGGCCATTCACTCGGCAGAGGCGGCCCGCGGAGCCAAGGGCGAGCCGAACAGGCTGAAATACCTCGACGCCCCACTGCCCGGGACCCAGCCGATGCAGTTCGCCGATCGGCCTGCCGCCCAGGCCTGGCTGGAACTCGAACTGCGCTCGTTGATGGCGATCGTCCGCGCGGCCGCGGCCCGTGGATTCCACGAGCAGGCAGCCAAGCTGGGCCTCCAACTGTGGGCACCGCTCGCGGCACTGGTGAGCGCGACCGAGGCGATCGAGCTGCAGCAGATCACCGCGGCCTCTGCCGAGCTGGCCGGAGACCAGCTGGTCGAGGCGATGGCCCTCAACCAGCTCGCCACCAGCCATGGTGTGGTCGGCGACCTGGATCAGACCGAGGCGCTGCTGCAGCGGTCGCTGGAGATGTTCCTGGCGATCGACAGCCCTGCTGGTGAAGCACTTGTGCGCGGCAACCTCGGTTTTCTGTACCAGCTCCGCGGCGCCACCGATCTGGCCGTCCAGCACCTCGAACGGGGCCTGGAGCTCAATCGCAGCCAGGGCGAGCCCCATGCGATCGCCACCCTGCTGATCAACCTAGCGATGACCTACGTCGTGACCGGCCGGTTCGCCGAAGCAGTGGAGTTCGCCACCGAGGCAGCCGAGGTCGGTAGGCCTCTGGTCAACCAGCGTTACCTCGCCCATGCGATGGACACCCTCGGGCAGGCCCTGACCGGGTTGGGGCGGCATGCCGAGGCCGCCGACCGGTTCGAGACCTCACTGGCACTGCACCGCCGCGACAACTACCTGGTGGGTGTGGCCAACAGGCTGCCCCGGCTGGCGCTCGCCCGGTACGCAGCCGGTGACATCGAGCGAGGCCGGGCAGCAGCCGCCCAGACCCGTGCACTGATCGCCGAGCACGGCACCGAGCGGCTACGCGAGGCAGGCAGCGACCTTGATGCCCTACTCGCCGAACTAGACCGAGTAGAAGAGCCCTAACGCACCAGAGCATCCGGTACTGCGATACGCGGCCGCACACTGCCCGAGCCGTGGCCGGACAAAAGCCAGATCCCCAGTTGGGTGACCTCATGCCGCACGGATGCCCCCACCCGACGCGTGGTGATCAACCCCGCCTCGCGCAGCACAGTCGCCTGGTGGCTGGCCGCGGCCGGGGAGATCTTGCAACGGCGGGCCAGCTCGGTCGTCGTACAGCCGGTCACGGTGGCTTCCAGAGCGGCCGCCCTTGTCGAGCCGAGCAATGAGCCGAGGACGTCCGAGGACGCACCCGAATCGACTGACGACTGGCGCAGGATGCCCGGCGCGTGCTGGATCGGGTAGACCAGGATCGGCTTGAGCTCGGGATCGCGCAGCTTGGTCGGCACCTGCCAGCAGAACGCGGACGGCTGCAGCTCGATGCCACGGCCATCCAGGTAGAGGTCGCGGTCGTTCATGTCCAGCACCTGCAGCACCGGCGCGACCCAGCGGACCCGCGGGTGCAGCGTGGACAGCAGCCGGTCGACACCGTGCCGGGCCAGCGCCTCACCGCGGTGCGAGTGGTCCGCGGACACGTGCGTGCCGATCGACTTCCAGTACGGCGCGATCGCGGCGTCGTGGTACGACCGGATGGCCCGGCCCAGCTTGTGCAGCGAACTGCTGTCGCCCTGGGCGAGCTCGCGGGTCCACGGCGAGACCGGCCGGTACTTGCTCAGCAGCTCCAACTGGCTGCGCAGTTGCACCTTCGGCGTCGACAGCATCAGGTCCAGCCCGGTCTCGAAGTCCGGTGCGGACTCGGCCGGGGTGAGGAAGTCAGGTGAGTAGCCCTTGGCCGGGGTCAGCTCGAGCAGCAGCCGCATCTGGTCCGGGGTCACCCGGGTCCGGATCGAACGGCGCCAGTCCTCGAAGATCAGCCGGCCCTCGGAGTGCTGCAGCATGTGCAGGCTGAGCAGGATCTCCCACGACGGCGCGGGCCTGGTCGACACCGTCGTCCGGGCAAGATCGCGCGGCGTGAAATGTATGCGGAGCATGGGGCCCTCCCTGATCCAGATCACGACATCCCCCAGATGCCGTCGGTCGCAGAATGTGGCGGATCGCTGACCGAAAGCGACCTGTCGATTGAATCAGGCGCCGGGGGGCACCAACAACCGGATCTGACATAGTCCGGCGGGGCACTGGCGGCCATGGCACGAGGTTGCCAACCGGCTGCCGAACCTGTAGAAGCGGTGAAACCTCAGAGCCATCTGTTCCGTTTGAACAGCATGTAGAGCACGGTGCAGGCGACCGCCATCAGGCCGAGCGCGCCGTAGTACCCGTAGTGCCAGGTCAGCTCGGGCATGTTCTCGAAGTTCATCCCGTAGACGCCGGCCACCAGCGTCGGTACCGCGATGATCGCGACCCAGGCCGAGATCCGGCGCATGTCGTCGTTCTCCGACACCTGTACCTGGGCCAGCCCGGCCTGCAGGATCGAGCTGAGCAGTTCGTCGAAGGAGATGACCTGTTCCTTCACCCGCAACAGGTGGTCGTCGACGTCGCGGAAGTAGTTCCGGATGTCGTCGCCGATCATCGGGTGCGGCAGCGTCGACAGCAGCCGCATCGGGCCGGTCAGCGGCGCCACCGCGCGCTTCAGCTCCAGTACCTCGCGCTTGAGCTGGTAGACCCGGTCGATGTTGCGCCAGCCGCGCGGGCTGAACATCTCGATCTCGATCAGGTCGATGTCGGCCTGTACCGCGTCCGCGACGGCCAGGTAGCTGTCCACCACATGGTCGGCGATCGCGTGCAGGACAGCACCCGGTCCGGCAGCCAGTCGCTCGGGCGACTTCTCCAGCTCCTGCCGCAACCCGGTCAGCTCGCCGTGGTCCCCGTGCCGCACGGTGATCACGAAGCCGGGCCCGCAGAACACCATCACCTCACCGGACTCCACCACCTCGCTGGTGGCGGTCAGGTCGTCGTGCGGGACGTACCGGACAGTCTTCAGTACTGCGAACAGTGTGTCGCCGTACCGCTCCAGCTTGGGCCGCTGGTGCGCCTCGGTGGCGTCCTCCAGAGCCAGCTTGTGCAGCCCGAACTCGCTGCCGATCACGGCCAGCTGGTGCTCGTTCGGCTCGAACAGCCCGATCCAGACGAAACCGTCGCCACGCCTGGCCCGGGTGAGCGCGTCGACGTACGATCCGGACCTGGTGTCGCGACGGCCGTCGCGGTAGTAGGCCCAGTCGACCAGGGCGCCGTCCAGCTTGCCGCTGCCGACCAGATCCAGGGGTGCGTCGGTACCCGGGGGACGGCGCGCGAAGACGCGTCCTACCCGGCGTGTCGCGCCCATGTCCCACTTCCGCCCGGCCATCGAGGCGAGGCTATCAATGTGCCGTCACCACTCGTCGGCAATGATGGAGTTGGACGCAAGCGAGAGGAACGACGATGACCACGCAAGGCATGGGTTCGACAGACCCCCGGCCGACCGGCCTGACGATCGGGACCTACGACACGTACCGGGAGGCACAGCGAGCGGTCGACTACCTCTCGGACGAGAAGTTCCCGGTCGAGCACACCACCATCGTCGGCAACAACCTGCGCCAGGTGGAGAAGATCACCGGGCGGCTGACCTGGGGCCGGGCGCTCACCGCCGGCCTGGCCAGCGGTGCCTGGTTCGGCCTGTTCGTCGGTGTGCTGCTCGGGCTGTTCACCAACGGCAACGGCGGCTGGCTGGCCGCGCTCCTCACCGGCGTGGTGCTCGGCGCGGTCTTCGGGACGGTGTTCGGCGCGATCGGGTATGCCCAGACCGCCGGACGCCGTGACTTCACCTCGCGGACCGCGGTGGTGGCGACGACGTACGACGTACTGTGCGACTTCAAGTTCGCTGAAGAGGCCCGCAATCACCTGGCCAAGCTGGCGCTCAAGGGCGAGGTTGCTCCCCGGCTGCCGGAGCAGACCAACTAAGGAGTCGTGCCGTCCAGTAGTGCGACGCCGAGGGTGGTTGCCTGGTGGATGACTGACTTCCCCTGGCGCCGGGACACGATCAGGCCGGCGTCGCGTAGTACGGCGGTCTGGTGGCTGGCCGTCGCGAGGGTGATGTCGCAGGAGCGGGCCAACTGGGTAGTGGTCGCACCCTCGATGGTCAGCGCCAGCACCGTCGCCCGGGTCTTGCCCACCAGGGCGGACAGCCGCTCCTGGCTGTCGGCGTCCGTCTTGGTCTGCTGCATCAGCCCAGTGGCGTGCCGGATGGGGAACACGAGCACCGGCGGCAGGTCGGCGTCCAGCAGCTTCGTGGGATCCCGCCAGCAGAAGTACGACGGCTGCAGGCGCAGGCCCCGGCCGTTGAGTTGCAGCTCCTCGTCGGCGAAGGCTGAGATCTCCAGCGTCTCGCCGCGCCAGCGTGCGGCCGGGTGGATCGCCTCGATCATCGAGGCGACACCATCGGCCGTCAGTTGCTGCATGCGTCGCCGGTTGTCCAGTTGCACGGCTGACCGCAGCGACGACCAGTACGGGGCCAGCGCCTCGCGGTGGTAGACGCGTACTGAGTGGCCCAGCCGATGCAGGGTCTCCGGACGGGCCTCGGCGAGCTGGCGGACCCACGTGGCCGCGGTACGGCGGGTGGACAGCCGGGACAGATCGCTGCGCAGTTGGCGGCGGGGTACGGACAGCATGAGGTCAAGGGCGTGGTCGAGCCCGCTCGACTGGGACGAAGGCGTCAGGAAGTCGGGGGAGTAGCCGACCGGCGGAGCAAGGGCGGCCAGCGGGCCCACTGTCTCCCGCGGGAGCGTCCGGCGCATCCGCTGCCGCCAGGTGCCGTAGGCCACGGGGTCGTCGTCGACCTGCAGCATGTGCAGGCTCAGCAGCACCTCCCAGAGCGGGTCCGGCTCGGCGGCGAGCGTAGTACGGGCGAGGTCGTCGGCCGTGAAGTGAATCCGCAGCATGTGGCCCAGAGAAACAGCTGCCCCTTACCGATGGCTCACCGCGTGACGCATCTCTCGCCCGGCCGCAACCCTACTGAGAGGTAGGCCACGCGGCGCGGTACTGCCGCCGGCGCCCGGGTTTGGGCAGCATGGGCCTCGGGACGGGGACATCGGAAGGAGCAGGGATGCAGTTCGGTCGCAGTTACGAGGAGTTCGAGGTCGGCGCGGTCTACAAGCACTGGCCCGGCAAGACGGTCACCGAGTCCGACGACCACCTGTTCTGCCTGCTCACCATGAACCACCATCCGCTGCACCTGGACGCCAACTACGCCGAGCAGACCACCCAGTTCGGCAAGAACGTTGTAGTTGGCAACTACATCTACTCGATCCTGCTCGGCATGTCGGTCCCCGACGTCAGCGGCAAGGCGATCGCCAACCTGGAGATCGAATCCCTGCGCCACGTCGCCCCCACCTTCCACGGCGACACCATCTACGGCGAAACGGTCGTCCTGGACAAGTGGGAGTCCACCTCCAAGGACGACCGAGGCATAGTCCAGGTCCAAACCAAAGGCTACAAACAAGACGGCACCGTCGTCTGCCTCTTCACCCGCAAGGTAATGGTCCCCAAAAACTCCTACCTGGAAGCCCGCGGCGGCGAACAACCAGGTCGACCGACCCCGCTCAGTTAGACGGCCGCAGCTCGATCAGGACGGCTGATGGCATCTGCAGAGTGATGGTGAGGTCTTCGCCGGTACGTTCGACCGGCGACGTGTGGAGCTGACTGCGCTCGGCCAGCTCGCCCCATTGCTCGTCAGTCGGCCAGTCACCGACCCCGAGCGCAGCTGCCTCCGCCACCAGGTCTCCTGAGCCTTCGCCTGCGGTGAGCCAGGTGGCGGTGGCCAGCCAGGTCGGATCGACTCCCGGGAACGACAGCGTGATCTCGCGGGTCAGCTCCGCAGCGCCGTCCGCTTTCGACTGGTCCAGGGTCAGGTTCCACAGCAGTACGGCGATGCGGTCGCGATCCCGGGACGCCCAGGCCTCCACCAGGCTTCCGCCGCCGTCGCCTTCGAAGGTCACCGGGAGTTCGACGGGGCCGAGCCGGCTCAGCAGCGTCAGCGCGTGGAAGCGCGGTTTCGGCAGCCCGCCGACCGTCTGCAACCCGAAGCCGCCGTGCAGGAACCGCGGCGGTCGCCCCAGCTCCTCGAAGTGGTCTGATGCGACCCAGTAGGACAGCGCCTCCACCCGCCCGGCCGCCGACCGCATCCCGCGCAGCAGGAACACCCCGGAGAAGACCGAGTCGTTGATCGGGTTGAAGTGCCGCGGCGTCACCCCCCACTCGGTCCACAGGATCCGCGCCGCGCTGAACCCATGCCGATCCAGCGATGCCTGTACGTCGAGCGGCGGGCTCCCGTAGGTGTGCGTCGTGACGAAATCCACCGGCGTGCCATGAGCGGCCGCATGTGCGAGCAGGTCGTCCACCCACCCGGCCGCCGCCGAGGATGGACCGCCGACGGCCAGCCGCTCGTCGACGGACTTCACCGCGGCCGCGCTCACGTCGTACAGATGCATCCATTCGGCCTTGGTGCCGGACCAGAAGACCTCGAGGTTCGCCTCGTTCCACACCTCGAAGTCCCAGCCCAGCACCTCGTCGAGCCCGTACCGCTCCACGAGATGCCCGACCAGCCCGCGCACCAGGTCGTACCAGCGCTCGTACGACGCCGGCGGCGAGATGATCGCGCCGTACTCGAAGACGGTCCTCGACGGATCCGACGCGAGCTCCCGCGGCATGAACCCGAGCTCCACCACCGGCCGCAGCCCGATCCCCAGCAGCTTGTCGTAGATCGCGTCCACCACGCTGAAGTCATAGTCCTCAGCACCGATCACGTGGGTGTCGTCATGGAAGATCGCGTGCGCCCGAACCGTCCGCACCCCGATCTCATCATGCATGCGGCGCAACGCGTCCTCGAGCTCGCCGCCGATCTCCCGTCCGCCGGTGAGGTCCTTGCACAGCAGCTGGCTGAGCCGCTCGCTGCCGATCATCGGCACCCACGGCCGCTGCAATTCAGTGCCCTCGGCAACGGCATCGACGATCAACCGGACGCCAGGTACGTTGCCATCAGCAACCAATGGAGTACCCTCCACCGAAGGGCTCGGGCGGCCGTGCACAGTCACCTCCGGCACACTCGCCACCGCGTACCTGTACGCCGTACCGGGTGTGCAGGTCGTGTCGACGTACGGCGGCGAAGGCACCGACAAGATGTCACCGCTGTGGTGGTCGACCGGTTCGAGGTCCTGCGAGCCGGTACCGCGCAGGATCACGTACCCGACCGCGCCCGGCACCGGCGTCCAGTCCACCGTCACCTGCCCGACTCCACCCACCGCCGTCACCGACGCCGGCGGATCCAGCTCCGGCAGCTCCACTTCGCGACTCTCGTCGCTGCGGATCGCGATCCGCTCGTCCCAGTCAGCCTTCGCGTCGCTCGGCATGCCGCTCCCCGTCACTCGATCCCAGATCCGAACTGCTCCATCGCGATCAGTGGCCGGATCCCTCGCTCGGCCCGCCGGTCGGCGAAGTTGCGCCGGATCAGGTCGTTGCCGAAGACGTTGCCGATGGCACCCATCACCATCGCCTGGTCGAGCGCCAGGTACCGCTTGGCGATCAGCCCCGACTTCACCGCGACCGCGTCGTAGAAGCCGCCCGTGCCGTACGCGTGCAGGTCCCGCTCGATCTTGCTCAGGTTCTCGATCGCCTGCCGCGGCGCGTACGACATCGCCAGGAACGCCGCATGCGGGGTGACCACGCCATCGCCGTACGTCGGGTTCGGGTTGACGCCCGCGCGGCAGTCGCCGAATCCGCTGTCGAAGTTGGTGCCCTCCAGGTCCGACGGGTATCCGCCTGGATCCATCCCGATCGGCTCGACACCGTAGACCGAGTAGCCGCCCTTCGGGTTCGACGCGGGGGAGAAGCCCCAGTACCCGTACTTCGCTTCGTCGAGCCCGTGCTCGATCTGCGCCCGGACGGTCAGCGGGTGGTTGATCCCCCAACTGCGCGGCGCCCAGGTCGCCTCCGGAACGAACAGGTCAGGCATCAACGACTCGAACATGTCGCCGCCCCAGGACGGCACGAGCCGAAATCCGCGATAGGAGTAGGTGCCCTCGTAGACATCGAGCCCGAGATACGTACGGTGGACGCCGACGGGCTGCTGCTCCACCCACGACCAGTCGCAGGTCTCCGGGAAGGTCCGGTACGTCGCGAAGTACTGCGTGTGCGGCACCTGGCCGAGGACGAATCCGACGTACCCGGCGATCCGGGCCTCGGTGTTGAGGGTGTCGTAGTGGAACTTGCGGTAGTACACGTCCGGACCGGTACCGGCGTGGTTGCCCTTGTCGGTCTCCTCGTCCGGTGGCGGCGTCTCGAAGAAGCCGCCGCGCATCAGGCCGCCCGGCCGGGCCGCCGGGTTGTAGTAGTAGGCGAAGTTCATCTTGTTGAGCAACGAGTCCGCGAGTGCCCGGGCGCGCGGCTCGGCGTTGCGGACCACCATCAGCGCGCAGGCGAACCAGCCGTTGTCGACGCTCGACACGAACGGCGTGATCGGCTTGGTGCCGTCCGGGTCGACGTAGCGGACCTCGCCGGTCGATTCGTCGTACCAGTTGAAGAACATCCCGCTGGGCTCGTGGTGGTCGACGTTCTTCATCGTGGTCAGCGTCTGGGTGATCCGGCGCAGCGACTCCTGCGGCGAGATGATGCCGAGGTGGCGGGCGACGACGACGCTCCACAGATAGCCGCCGATGTTGGTCGGTGACGTGTACTTGCTGCGGACCGGGCTCGTCACCGAGTCGCCGATGTTGTCCGCGGGCAGGCCGGTGTGTTCGTCGGTCATCGCGACCAGGCTGCGCCAGGTGTCCCTGGCCCAACGGCCTACCAGGGCACGGTCCTGGCGACTTGGGTGCCAGTTGCCGCGGAGTAGTTTTCCGGGATCCAGGGCTGCCGCCCGACCTTGATACTGGCCGGCGTACGAGCTGGTCGTGAGGCCGGTGGAGCCGGCGATGGCGGCGGTGGTCGTGGCTGCTAGCAACGTGCGTCGGGTGATGTTGGCGGTCATCCGAGCCTCCAGAGAGATTATTTGAAACCGGTGATGGCGATGCCCTTGGTGACGTGGCGCTGGAAGGCCAGGAAGATCACCAGTACCGGGACCACGACGACGACCGCGCCGGCCATCAGCAGGCCGAAGTTCTGCGCGTTCTGTCCGGTCGAGTACAACGCCAGTGCGACGGGCAGGGTGTACTTCTCCTCGGTCTGGGCCACCACGAGCGGCCAGAGGAAGTTGTTCCAGGAACCGAGAAAGGTGAGGATCCCGAGGGTGGCCAGCGCGGGCCTGGTCAACGGGAGCATGATCCGGGCGAAGATGCCGAGCTCGCTGGTGCCGTCCACCCGGGCGGCGTCCATCAGGTCGTCGGGCAGGCCCTGGAAGAACTGCCGCATCAGGAACACGCCGAACGGCGAGACCAGGAACGGCAGGATCAGGCCGGGGTAGCTGTTGGCCAGCCCGGCGTTGGTGACGAGCACGAACAGCGGTACGAAGGTGACCACGCCCGGGATCATCAAGGTGCCCAGGACGAGGACGAACAGGGCGTTGCGGCCGTGGAAGTTCAGCTTCGCCAGGGCGTAGCCGACCATCGAGCAGAACAGCAGGTTGCCGGCCGTCACGGCGAGCGCGACGATCGTGGAGTTGAGGAAGTACCGGGGGAAGTTGGCCTTGCTGAACAGGTCGTCGTAGTTCTGCGTGGTCGGTGCCTCGGGCAACCAGGTCGGCGGGACCCGGAGCAGCTCGCCCTGGGTCTTGAAGCTGCCGAGCAGCATCCACAGGAACGGCGCGGCCACCGCGACCAGGCCGAGGACCGCGATCAGGTAGATCCACCAGGTGCGTCTCATCACTTCTCCCTCAGCAGCCGGAACTGGATGAAGGTGACCACGGCGATGACGACGAACAGGATGTAGCTCATCGCGGTGGCGAAGCCGTAGTTGCCGAAGCTGAACTGCTCGTAGGTGTACATCCCCACCGAGATCGTGCTGTTCAGTGGCCCGCCGTCGGTCATCACGAACGGCTCCTCGAAGAACTGCAGATAGCCGATCCCCGTCGTCACGCTGGTGAAGAGGATCGTCGGCCGGAGCAACGGCACGATCAGGTACCTGAACCGTTGCCAGGCGCCCGCGCCGTCGAGCTGGCCGGCCTCCTCGACGGCGGCCGGGATGCCCTGCAGGCCGGCCAGGAAGATGATCATCGCCGAGCCGAAGTTGCGCCAGACGGCCATCATGATCAGCGACGGCATCGCCCAGGTCTTGGACGCGAGCCAGTTCGGCCCGTCGATCCCGACCCAGGACAGGACGGTGTTGAGCAGTCCGGAGTCCGGTGCCAGCACGAACCGCCAGATCACGGCGATCGCGACGATCGAGGTGATCACCGGCAGGTAGTAGGCGACCTTGAACAGGCTCTGGAACCGCTTGACACCGCGATCCAGCAACACCGCCGCCGCGAGGGCGAGCACAAGCGTCAACGGCACACCCACCAGCACGAAGTACGCCGTATTCAGCGCGGCCTTCCGAAACGTCTCGTCCTGGAAAGCCTTGAGGTAGTTGCTGAACCCAACCCCGTTCACCGCGAACGGCGTCCGAAGATCCCGCTGCTTCAGGTCGGTGAAACTCATCCCGAGCGACCCCAGGACAGGCCCGGCGGTGAACGCCAGGAAGAGCACGACGAAGGGGAGCGTCAAGATCCACGCAGCCGCGGTCTGGCGGCCGGCGGCCGCCGAGCGGCCGCCGCGCCCGCCCGCACCGCGGGCTGCTCCGCGCCCGACCCCCACCCCGCCGCCGCGCGCGGAGCGCGCGGCGGCGTTCTTGTCCGAGCTTTGTACTGATGTCGAGTTCACCGCGATCAGCTACCGGTGCCGATCGACGCGGCCTTGGTCTGGATTGCTTTGGCGGTGTCGGCGGGGGACTGGCCGGACTTGGCCATCTTCTCCACCTCGGCGTCGAACGCGGTGGCGACCTGCTCCCAGTTGACGATCGCCGGCGGTGCCTTGGCGTCCTCGAGCTGCTTGCCGAACACCGGCAGCAACGGGTCACTCGCGATGCTCGGGTCCTCCCACGCGCTCTTCACCGCCGGCAGATCGGTCGACAACTTGAACCACTGCGCCTGCGTCTTCGCCTCCGACAACCACTTGACCAGCTTCCAGGCGCTGTCCTTGTTCTTGCTGTTCTTGAAGACGACGAAGTTGCTGCCACCGACGAACGACGTCGCGGTCTTGTTCTTCGGCAGCTGGAAGACGCCGATGTTCGGCTTGATCTTCTCGCCACCGAGCTTGGCCACCGACCCCGCCATCCACGGCCCGGAGATGAACATCGGCACCTGGCCGCTGACGAACTGCGCCTCGGTCTGGTTCGGTGGCAGGTCGGTCCCGGCCAGCTTGTCGGTGAAGAAGCTCTGGTAGTACTTCAGCCCCTCCTGCATCTGCGGGGTGTCGAAGGTGAACTCCTTCTGATCATCACCAGTGATCGACGCACCCGCGGACCACGCAAACGGCATCACGGTCTGCCATGACCCGGTACCACCAGGCTGCAGGTTGATCCCGTACTTCGCGCCCGCCTTCTCCTTCATCGCCTTGGCCATCGCCTTGAGCCCGTCCCAGTCGGTCGGGGGAGTGGTGATGCCGGCCTTGGCGGCGAGATCCTTGCGGTAGTAGACCAGCCGCGTCTCGACGTACCAGGGCACGCCGTAGCTGGTGTCCTTGACCTTGGTGGTCTCGTTGGCGCCCTCGAAGAAGCCACTCGTGTCGATGTTGGCCGGCGTCGGGTCGAGCGCGTCGAGGTCGGCGAACTCACCCATCCAGGTGGTGCCGACCATCGCGGCGTCCGGCACCGTCTGCGCGGTGATCGCGGTGGTGAACTTGGCGTGGGCAGCATCCCACGGGATCGGCGTCACCTTCACCTTGACGCCCGGGTTGGCCTGTTCGAAGGCGGCGGTCAGCTTGGGCAGGTTCTCGCCCTCGGTGCCCATCGCCCACACGGTCAGGTCTCCGGTGGCCGGCCCGTCGCCGACACTGGTAGTTGCCTTGGGCGCCGATTCGCCGCTGTCCGCGGAGCGGCCACAGCCGGTCAGTGCCAGCGCGGTCGCGGTCAGTGCCGCACCGCCGATCACCAGTCGGCGGCGGGTGGTGTGGATGAACATCAGTTGTTTCTCCTCAACCGGTTGATCGTGTTGCCTGCGTTTCCCCCGGTCCTGTGCCGCAGCTGCCCCGCAGCACAAGTTCAGTCCCCAGTACGTCGTTCCGCGCGCGCGTCCGCTCGCCGGTGATCCGCTCGTGCAACCGCTGAGCAGCCAACCGGCCCAGTTCAGCCATCGGCTGCCGAACAGTCGTCAACCCCGGCATCACATACCGAGCCGCCATCACGTCGTCCCACCCCGTCACCACGACGTCGTCAGGTACGCCAACGCCGCCATCCCCCAACGTCTTCAGAATCGCCAACGCCAACTCGTCATTGGCACAGACCAGCCCGTCCGGCTGGGCCGCCCCCCAGCGTCCGCTGCCTCCCCGGCTCGTCCCACTCGTTGCGGTCAGCAACATTGTCGCGAAAGCCGCTCCGGCCTCTTCCGTCAGCGGGACCTGTTCCGGTTTCGGCACCTCCAGCCCGTGAGCGCGCAGCGCCGCCGAGAATCCGGCGTACCGCTCGGACACGTCGTACGAGCTGGCCGGATCACCGACGAACAGCAACTTCTGCCGCCCGTGGTCGAGCAGGCGGCTGGTCAATTGCTCTGCGCTGGAGGCGCTCTCGCTGCGGACCGAGTCGCAGCCGGTCACCGGCGGGTGCGCGACCAGCACGATCGGAACATTGGCCCGCCGCAGATCCTGTACTACTCCGAGCTCGAGAGCATTGCCATGGACAACGATTCCGTCGACCCGGCTCGCCAGCTCGCGAACGCCGCGGGACGGATCGGGGTTGCCGTGGGTGACGGTCAGGATGACGCTCTGGCCATGTCCGCCGGCCCAGCGCTCGTACCCCATCAGCAGGTCCCCGTAGAACGGACCGGCCAGGTCGGGCAGTACCAGCCCGTGTGCCTCGTGACGTTGCACCGCGAGACTGCGGGCGGCTCGCAGGGGCACGTAGTTCAGCTCCTGCGCTGCCTGATCGACCCTGGCTCGGGCTTTCGCCGATACCGGCCCGGTCCCTTGCAGGACACGCGAAACCGTCGCGATCGACAGCTTCGCCAGCGCCGCGACGTCATAGATCGTCGTCGGCTTGCCGGTCGGTCCGGACGCCATCCGCGGTCCTCCTCGGGTCGGTACGGAGTGAAAGTGGAAGCGCTTACAGTTTTCGACCTTGCCCTGAGTGGATGCTGCTGGTCAAGGGCTCGTCGCGGATGGATCGCCTTTTCTGCGACGATGTTGCGGTGAGCACACACGCAGAGTCAGCAGAGCGGAAGGACCGGCTCTGGCTGGTCCGCCACGGCGAGACCGAGTGGAGCAAGTCGGGCCGGCACACGTCGACGACCGACCTGCCGCTGACCGCGGAGGGCGAGCGGATCGCAGCCTCGCTGACCGAGCGGCTGACCGGCCACGATTTCGACCTCGTCCTCACCAGCCCGCGCCAGCGGGCCCGGCGTACGGCGGAACTGGCCGGCTTCTCCAAAGCTGAGGTCGACGACGACCTGGTCGAGTGGGACTACGGCGACTACGAAGGCATCACCACCGCGGACATCCGCAAGACCGTCCCTGGCTGGACAGTCTGGGCAGATCCGGTACCCAACGGCGAAACCCCGGCCGAGGTCTCGACCCGCCTGGACCGGGTCAACGCCCGCATCGCCGCGGTGGACGGTGACGTCCTGGTCTTCGGCCACTCCCACGCCCTCCGAGCCCTGACCGCCCGCTGGCTCGAACTGGACGTCACCGAAGGCCGCCACTTCGTCCTCAACACAGCCACCATCTCAATCCTCGGCTGGGAACGAGGCTCCCCAGCCATCCACCAATGGAACGCCTGACCGTCTAGCCCTCGGGCCCGATGTCAGTAGCTGCAACAAGGCCACCCAAGCCTTGTTGCAGCCGTCCCAACGCGCCTACTGTCCCCGCACGCCGAGCGTCGTGGGGGAACGATGAACCTGTCCCGCTGCACCACCATCCTGGCCGCCTTGCTGGCTGCCACAGTCATCAACCTGCCAACCCCCGACCCCGCCACCGCGGCGGCCACAACCAGCCCAGTCGCAGCCACTCCCGCTCCCACTGCCACCGCGCCTGCGGCAGGTCCGCAGGCCGGGCCGACGGTCACGGCGGCGGCGACGCCTTCGGCGGTTGAGGCCGGGATGTCCGATGGCGAGGCTGACGTTGCGGTCGGCATTGCGCTTGACGCCGATCAGCGGACGTACCGGCTGCGGATCACTCCTCGTCGATCGATCCCCGCCGCGGACGTCACGCTGCGGATCTTCCGTGGCGACGACATCGTCTTCACCCGCAAGGCCGGCCTCGGAGCCCTCACCGCCGGTCGCCCGATCACCAAGCTGATCCGCTCCAGCACGCCACCCGCGTCGACCTTCACCGTCACCGCCGAGGTCACCAACGCGCGTCGCGCAGTGGCCGGAGGCGCATCCATCGTGGCGGGCAAGGTCCGCACCACGCTACTGACCGCAGCGACCTCCGAGCTGCTGGAACAGACGAAGATCGAGTACGCCGTACGCCGCGGCTGGCTGACCAAGTCGGCAGGCGACGAGCAACTGGCCGCCATCCGCAGAACGCGCACCACATCGACCCCCGGCAAGGTCTCGAGTGCCGTGGCAGCCGGCATCACCGTCTCCGGAACTGCGAAGTACGTCGACGGTCGCGGGGTCGAGCTACCCCTGCGTAACGTCTTGGTTCAGCTGTGGCGGGACAACGCCGCCCGCGGAACCGCCAGGTCGTCCTCGACCGGCGCGTATTCGATCTCGCTCGCCACCGGGACCTCCGGCCTCTACTCGGTCCGGATGGTCGCCGACATGGGCAATGGCGGCGTCTTCTACCCCAACGACCAGCCCTACCTGGTGGTCGGCCCGTCGAAGACCTTGTCCGATGGCATGTCGTGGACGGGGGCGAACCTGGTCACCGACCGCCATTCCGACTCCGGGCACGCCTTCGCCGCACTGGACGCGCTGAAGTCCATGTCCGACTACTACTTGAGCAAGAAGCCGGCGAGCTGGTCGTCGACGCTCAAGGTTCGCTACCCGAGCGGAACCGATGGGAGCTTTGCGCGGAGCTCCGACCAGGTCATCTACATCGGCGGCGGGAACGTTCGCTGCGGTGACAAGTGGTGCGG
The DNA here is from genome assembly GCF_044453825.1 of Kribbella sp. NPDC051620. Taxonomy (NCBI): domain Bacteria; kingdom Bacillati; phylum Actinomycetota; class Actinomycetes; order Propionibacteriales; family Kribbellaceae; genus Kribbella; species Kribbella sp. NPDC051620. Next base: position 442,586 of record NZ_JBITDB010000006.1, on the reverse strand, counting down.
AGAAGACGCACTCGACTGGGACGTGATCGCGCACGAAGTCGGCCACATCGTCGCCTTCCGGGCGGACATGGACGACTCGCCGACCGGCGACCACTACATCTGCGACGACGCCTGGGCTTCCGGCCGTTCCAAGTCGGACGCGGCGCGACTGGCCTGGAGCGAGGGGTGGGCGAGCTTCTGGGGTCAGGTCGCCTTGCATGATGTCGCGAAGCCGGCCGGCATTGCGCCCGACATCGGCGACGGCCGGTACGACGACAAGTCCTGGCCGCCGAACAGCGGGGGCGGTTCGTTCAGCTATTCGATGGAAGACGGCGGAGCTGCGTACTGCGCAAGCATCGGCGTGCCGAAGCCGCTGGGTGAGACCAGTGAGCTGGCCGTTCAGGCGGTCTTGTGGGATCTGTGGGACAGCCCGGTCGACGGCGAGTCCGCGACCTGGGCCGCGACCCGGATCTACTCAACCCTCTGGTCGGCGAAACCCAAGACGCTCACGCCTGCACTGCAAGCGTTGCTGGCCGGTGCTTCACTGACCGAGCGTGAACTGGCCGGCTCGGCCCTGCGGCTCAGTGGGCTGACCCCGCTGATCACCTCCCACACCTCAGGCCCGGCCAGCGCGTCGACAGCGCCCGAGTTCCGATGGGCGCCCGGTGGCGCCGCCGGCCATCTGTACGACGAGTTCTCCCTGGTGATCCGCCACGTCGGCCAAACGGCCGCGCTGGCGAACATCTATCTGGGCAACAAGACCAAGTTCCATCCGGCCGACGAGGACTGGCAGCTGTGGGCGGCCGGTGGTCCGCTCGCCATCGAGGTCGAGGGTGGCGACTCGGACGCTCCCGCCACCGGTCCCTTCACCTCGCCACCGGTCAAACTGACCTTCTCGACCACTGTCACCAAGGTGATGGTGGTCGGTGACTCGATCAGCCAGGGACATGAGGGCGACTACACCTGGCGCTACCGGCTGGCGAACCATCTCCGGCAGGAGGTGGACTTCGTCGGGCCATGGAGCGGTACGACCAACCTGCCGGCGACCCTCCCGGACGGCTGGCCGGACGAGCCGGTCCCGCCGGCCTACGAGGGTGTTTACCGGCCGGGCATCAGTTTCGACAGCGAGCACTATGCCCGCTGGGGTCGTCAGCTGGCCGAGGCGAAGGACAACATCCGCGCGACGGTCGCCGCGCAGAATCCGAAGTACATCCTGCTTGAGCTCGGCTTCAACGACCTGGGCTGGGGGATCTCCGATCCGAACGGGCTGTGGACCGACCTGCAGACCTTCATCCGGGAGGCACGGGCCGCGCGGCCGGATCTCAACTTCCTGGTGGCGAACGTCACCCAGCGCACGCCGCTCGGCAGCAATCCAGGACTGCCGGCTGCCATCTCGTCGTACAACTCGATCCTGGCCAACTCGCTGAGCACCTTGAGCACGGCCGGATCGACGGTCGCGCTGGTGGACATCGACGGGCCGATGGGAGTCGCCGACACCTATGACGGACTGCATCCCAACGGGGTCGGCGAGTACAAGATCGCCAAGGCCTTCGCCACGGTGCTGTCGTCCCGATTCGGTCTGGGCGGGGCGTTCCCGGCGATCCCGGCGACGGTGACGGATCTGAGGCCTGCTGCTCCGACCGGCGTCCAGGCAGTGGCTACCGATGCCGGCATCACGATCTCGTGGAACCACAGTTTCGGCGTCAGCGGCTACTGGCTCTACCAGCGCAATGTGACGGTGAACGGCGCCTGGGAGCGCTCGGCGATCCAGATCCCCGCGGACACCTGGAAGATCACCTGGGTCTTCCGCAGCCATACCTATGAGTTCAAGGTGGCGGCGGCGCATGGCGACTACGAGTCGGAGCCGTCGCAGACCGCTTCCGCTGTCGCGAATCCGAAGACGGCGAACGGTCCGATCGTCACCAAGGTGCTGCCCGGCTCGAACTTCATCGACCTGGCCTGGTCGAGGCCGACCGGCGACTACAGCGACACCGTCTCGTCCTTCATCGTCTACGCGGTGGACGAGAACATACCGGGCGCCTGGCTGACCGCCTACAAGACGCCCGCCACGAACTACCGGATCACAAACCTGATCCCGGGGCATCGGTACAACCTCGCGGTCGCCTCGGTCAACTACTACGGCGACGGCCTGCCGAACGGGGCCATGCCCGCCATCCCAGGCGCCGGCACCCCGGGCGTTCCGAGCAACTTCAAGGCGACGATCGCAGCGGGCAACACCTATGCAGCGGAACTGTCCTGGTCGCCGGTGAGCGGCGCGGCGGGATACCTCGTGCAGTACCGCAACTGGCTTCGGGGGGAGCTGTACCACAATCTGTTCTTCCCGACCGTGGGTCGAACGTCGGAGCTGGTGAACATGCTCTATCCGGACGGGGCGGCGTCGCATCAGTTCTGTGTGAACGCCTTCAACGGAACCTTGGTGTCGGAGTGGACGAGTTGCCTGAAGCCGACGGCAGCAGTGCCCCTCTCCCGCCTGCAGTCGTCGGCGCAGGCCCGGCCGATGCCTTCTCCGCGCTGGGACAGCCTGCGACTCGCAACCGCCCGGACGAACTCATCCGGTGACGCGGATGGGGTCAGCCGGTGACCACCCGGATGGGCTCAGCCGGTGATCAGGGCTATCAAGCGGTTGACTCGGTGGTGTTGGTGGTCGGGGCGGAGGCGGGAGCCGGCCTGCAGGGTGGCCAGGCCGTGGAGTGAGCTCCAGAAGAGTTCAGTGAGAGTTTCGGTGTCGTCGTGCGCGAACGGTGCCACGCCGGCGCGCAGTGCCTCGAAGGCCGCGCGGAGGGCGGGCGGGACGTTGCCGGTGGCGAAGGTCAGGTCCGTGGGGCGTACGAACATGGCTTCGTACATGGCGGGGTGCTCGGCGGCGAAGGACAGGTAGGCGTTCGCCAGACCGCGCAGGCCGGTCGCCTTCGACAGCAGGGTGCCGAGTTCTTCGATGCCTTCGAGGGCGACCGCCGCGGCGATCGCGTCCATGTTCTTGAAGTGGCTGTAGAGGACCGGCTGGCTGTACTCGACCTTGTCGGCGAGTTTGCGGGTGGTCACCGCCTCCCAGCCCTCGGCCTCGGCTAGCTCGCGGGCGGCCGCGACGATCAGGCGGCCGCGCTCCTGGCGCGCCTTCGCTTTCCTCTGGTCAGCTGGCATCTGCTGATCCTAGCACTGCTAGACATTCTAGCGACGGCAGTGCTAGCGTTGCTATGAAAGTTAGCAGCGCTAGAAATGGAGCTTCCCATGAACCGCCGCCGGATCACCACCATCCTCACCGTCGTGCTCGCCCTCGCGCCGATCAGCTTCGGGCTGAACTTCCTGCTCAACGGGCAGGGCGCCGCGAGCGGCTTCGGCATCGACCCCTGGCCGACCGGCAACGCGGCCGGCTACTACATCGTCAAGGCCGTCCGCGACCTCGTGCTCGGCCTCAATCTGCTGATCCTGCTCGCGGCGGGACAGCGCCGAGCGGTCGGCATCGTGATGGCCGTCGTCACGATCGTCCCGGTCGGCGACATGATCGCGGTCCTCACGCACGGCGGCTCGGTTGCCACGGCTCTCGGCATCCACGGTCTGACCGCCGTCATCGTCGCGGCGGTCGCCGTCCTACTCCTCCGGGAGGGCCCAGTCGTACAGGTGGACGGCGCAGAGCTCCCGGAATCCGAGGCCCGCATAAACTGACCGACCGGCGGGCGATGAGCCCAGCACGGCGTACTCCAGGCCTGAGTCCCGCGCTTCCCGCAGTACGGCGGCGGTGATCGCAGCGCCGATCCCGCGCCGCCGGGCCTCGGGCACGGTCATCACGAAGTACAGCCCGGCCACTCCGGCAGCCAATAACACGGTCGCTGTGGCAACCGGCTCGTCCTCGAGATAGCCGACGTAATGCCGCCACGGATCCGCCAGCCCGAGTCGTTGATAGACCGAAGCCACCCACTCTGCTTCTTTCACGCCTTCACCGAAGCCGCGACCCAAGGTCTGAGCCCAGACCGTCAGCTGATCGACCTCCAGCAGCCGCTCGACCCGCAGCCCGGCCACCTCCGCTTCGCGCAACTCAGCGAGCCGGAGGGCCATACCGGGCTCTGGCCCGCCATACGAGAAGCCGGCGGCGACCAGCCGCTCCCCAAGATCCAACGGCCGCATCGACGGCCCCACGTGCCAACCCCCTGGTACGCCGAACTTCCTCAACTCCTGCAGGGATTCCGCGATCACAAGATCGGCGTCTGTGGCGGTACAGGAGACCACGGCGTTGTGATAGTCGAGCGGCGACCCGCCAATGGTCCACCGGACCTCGTCGTCGACCCGCTGCCGGCCGCCACCCGCGGCGCCCATCGCCAGCAGCAGCTCGGCCGCGTTGTCCTCGATCGCACGGATCAGCTCCGCGTCATCCATCACATGAGTCTCTGCCCACCAAGCGGCGGTGTGCGAGCCATTTATCCCGGCAGGGCGTTCCACTGGGCCAGCGTCGAGGCGAGCAGTGTCGCGGTCGGGAGGTTCTCGAACTCCTCGCGGTTCACGAATCGCGCGTCCAGGGCGTCGTCGCCGGCTGTCAGCGTGCCACCGACCGACTCCGCCTGGTAGTCGCGGATCACGTACAGCTTGCCGTTCGGGGCGTCCCGCTCGACCTCGCCGACGAACTCGCCGACCTCGACCCGCAGCCCGGTCTCCTCGGCGACCTCCCGCGCCACCGCGGTCGGATCGTCCTCGCCCGGCTCGACCCGCCCACCGGGCAACGACCAAAGCCCGCGCCCGGGCTCATTGGCCCGCTGGATGACGAGCAGCCGATGCTGTTCGTCGTACACAAGCGCCCCGACGCACTCGACGCGTTCGGGGCCGGGGCGGTTTTCCATGTGGAAAACGATAGGACCAAGAGCAAGCACCGATAGCATCACCGTTGACAGTTGTCCAGAGAAGGGATCCCGATCACTCGTGCGCATCGACCTGCACACCCATTCGAACCGCTCGGACGGCACCGACCCGGTCGACGTCCTGATCGCACACGCGAAGCGGGACGGCCTGGACGTGATCGCGCTGACCGATCACGACACGGCCGACGGCTGGGGCGAGGGCCGCCGTGCCGCCGAGGATCTCGGGATCGGTTTCGTGCCGGGCATCGAGATCTCCTGCAAGCTGAACGGCATCAGCGTGCACCTGCTCGGGTACCTGCCGGACCCGTCGTACGGACCGCTGGCCCGCGAGCTGGCCACGGTCCGCGAGGGGCGTACCGACCGGCTGCCCTCGATCGTGGCCCGGCTCAACAGCCTGGGCGTCGCACTGACAGTCGACGAGGTGCTCGCTCAGGCGACCGGGACACCGTCGGTCGGCCGGCCGCATGTCGCCGACGCGCTGGTCGCCAACGGCACGGTCGCCAACCGGAGTGAGGCGTTCGACCGGTTCCTGGCTGACGGGCGTCCGGGCCACGTCTCGCACTACGCGATCGAGCCCGGCCGCGCGATCGACCTGGTCCGCGGCGCCGGCGGTGTACCGGTGATCGCCCACCCGTGGGGCCGTTCGAGCTACAAAGTGATGAACGCCGAGACGATCGCGAGCCTGGTCGAGCAGCACGGCCTGGCCGGTATCGAGGTCGACCACCAGGACCATTCGCCGGAGTCTCGTACCGCGTTGCGCGCGATCGCCAACGACCTCGGCATCATCTACACCGGGTCGAGCGACCACCACGGCGTCGGCAAGATCGACCACGAGCTGGGTGTGAACACGACCGAGCCGGAGCAGTTCCAGCGACTCCTCGACGTCGCCAAGTCGAACGCGGCAGCCGCCCCCGGCGCGACCGTGCCCGAGGCCTACCTGCCGTGAACAGCATCATCAACCTGTCGTTGCTCAGCTCGGTCTTCGTCACGCTGTTCGTGATCATGGACCCGCCGGGCACCGTGCCGGTGTTCATCTCGCTGACGGCCGGGCAGTCGCGCGCGGTCCGGAAGAAGGCCGCGTGGCAGGCGGTGCTGGTCGCCTTCGGCGTGATCGTCGCGTTCGCCGCCTTCGGCCAGCAGATCCTCAGCCACCTGGGCATCTCGCTGCCGGCCCTGCAATGCGCGGGCGGTCTGCTGCTCCTGCTGATCGCCCTGCAACTGCTGACCGACACCGCCGAGGACCCGGTCCAGACGAAGAACGTGAACATCGCCTTCGTCCCACTCGGTACGCCGCTGCTCGCCGGCCCCGGCGCGATCGTCGCCACCATGGTGTTCGTCCAGCAGGCCGACGGCAGACTGCGCGACGTGGTCGCGATCTCGGTCGGGATCGTGCTGATCCATCTGGTCATGTGGCTGACGCTGCGGTTCTCCGGGCTGATCATGCGGGTGCTGGGGGAGAACGGCGTCCTGCTCGTCACCCGGATCGCCGGTCTGCTGCTGAGCGCGATCGCCGTCCAGCTCGTTGCGGATGCGGTGACGGACTTCATCAAGGCGGGTTGAGTCGAGTGAGCGACACGCTGCCGGGGATGCCGACGAAGCTGTTCGTGGCGACTCCGACGAAGCTGCTCAACTTCGCCGACTGCAAGCGGAAGTACCGGTTCACCTACCTCGAGACGCCGCGCCCGCCGAAGGGGCCGCCGTGGGCGCACAACACGGTCGGCGGGATCGTGCACGAGGTGCTGGCCGAGTTCTTCGGACGGTGGCCGGCGTCCCGGCGTACGCCGGACGAGGTCGTCGCCAAGATCCGCTCGAGCTGGCGGCAGGAGGGGTTCCGCGACGAGCAGCAGGCACTCACCTGGCGCGAACGCTCCACCGAGATGATCCTCGGCTACCTCCGCGACAGCGACCCGTACTACGAACCGCTCGGGGTCGAGCGCACTGTCGCCTTCACCACGGACCGCGCCAGCCTGCGCGGCCGCGTGGACCGTATCGACGAGCGCCCGGCCCGCGACGGCAGCGGCGGGACCGAACTGGTCATCGTCGATTACAAGACCGGTCGCCATCCGCTGACCAGCACGGACGCGCGCTCGTCGCTCGCCCTGGCGCTGTACGTCCTGGGGGCTCGACGCGTCCTGCGCCGGCCGTCGACGAGGGTCGAGCTGCACCACCTGCCGACCAATACCGTCGCCGCGGCCGACCACGATGACGCCTCGCTGGCTCGTCACCAGCGTCGCGCCGAGTCGATCGCGGACGACGCCGCGGCCGCCGAGGCGCGCTGGCACAGCGGGCTCACGCCGGCGGAGGCGGACGAGTACTTCCCGCCGCAGCCGTCCGCGTTGTGCGGCTGGTGCGACTTCGCCCGGATCTGCCCGCAGGGGCGCCGGGTCGCCGCCCCGCGAGACCCCTGGGCAGCACTCGAAACCGCCGGCTACGGCGATACCGAAGTACCGGTCGCGGAGGCCTGCTGACCCCGCTGGCACGGTTGGTGTGGTCATGCCAGCCGGATGTGCGCGGCGTACCAGCGGCGTTCACCAGTCTGTAGTCACCGAACTTCTCGAGGGGTGACCAGATGACCGTGAAGACCGTCGGCCGGGTGACTGTGCCCGGCGCCGCGCTGTACTACGAAACGACCGGCACCGGCCCGGTCCTGCTGCTGATCGCCGGGGGCGGTACCGACGCGGCGGTGTTCGACGGCATCGTGCCGCAGCTCGCCGCGCGGTACACGGTCGTCGCCTACGACCCGCGCGGCAACTCGCGCAGCCCCTACCTCGGTGAGCCGGTCGACGAGCGCGTCGACGTCGCCGCCGAGGACGCGCTAGCCGTCCTGGACGCGGTCGCGGGGTCGGAGTCGGCGTACGTGTTCGGCAGCAGCTCCGGAGCGATCACCGCGATGGAACTGCTGGTCCGCCACCCGGACCGGATCCGGCTGCTGGTCGCGCACGAGCCGCCCGCCATCGAACTGTTGCCGGACGCAACTTCGGCGCGGGCGTTCTTCCGGTCGGTCTACGACACGTACCGGCTGGAGGGGCGACTGGCCGCGGACAAGCTGTTCCTCGGCGGCATCGGCGTGGACGAGGACGACCAGCTGCCGCCGACCGAGGAGCTGCCTTGGGAGTTCCGTGAGGTGGCCGAGCGGATGGACGCCAACAGCGAAGTCTTCTACGCCCACAAGCTCTTGCCCTTCACGAGCTACGTCCCCGATGTCGCGGCGCTGGTAGAGCTGGAAGACAAGTTCGTACCGGCCGTAGGCAGCGAATCGTCGAAAGTGCTCCCCGCCGAACCCATCCTCGCCCTGGCCGACCGCGTCGGCTGGGACGTCGTCGCGTTCCCTGGCGGGCATGGCGGCTATGCCAGCGACCCCTTCGAATTCGCGACGCTGCTGCACCGCGTACTGACGGGATCCCTGCGATGACCGCCCGCACCCTGAACCGGCTCCCCGTCCCCGGCGCCACCCTCCACTACGAGGTGACCGGCTCCGGCCCAGTACTCCTCCTGATAGCCGACGGCGACAGCGACGCCGGCGCCTTCGACAGCATCATCGACCTACTCGCCGCCACCCACACAGTCGTCGCCTACGACCCCCGAGGCAACTCCCGCAGCCAGTACACCGCCGAGCCAACCGGGTGACGTAGTAGGAGTCTCAACAGCAGACGCACTAGCCCTCATCAACCTAATATCCCCAGATGCCCCGGCATTCGTCTTCGGCACCGGCACCGGCGCGATCACCGGCCTCGACCTGATCACCCACCACCCCGACCGCGTCCGCATGCTCGTAGCCCACGAACCCCCCTGCATCGAACTGTTGCCCGACGCAACCGACGCCCGCGCCTTCTTCGAAGACGTCCACGAAACGTACCTCCGAGAAGGCACCCCCATGGCCCAACTCCTCTACGCCGGCGGCACCGGCCTGGACGAGGACGACCTCCCCGCCCCAGAAGACCTACGCCCCGAATACCGCGCTCTCCTGGACCGCACCCAAACAAACACCGAAACCTACTTCGCCCAAAAACTCCTCCCCTTCACCACCTACCGCCCCAACCTCCCCGCCCTCCTCCACCACACCAACAAAATCGTCCGCGCCGCCGGCCACCAAGCAGCCGCCCACCTCCCCGCCCGCCCCATAGCCGTCCTCTCCACCCACCTAGGCTGGCCGGTCGTATCCTTCCCCGGCCCCCACACCGGCTACGCCAGCCACCCCACCCCCTTCGCCACCCTCCTAACCCAAGTCCTGGAAGCCGAACTCACGTAAAGCAAAGAGCAAAGAGCAAAGAGCAAAGAGCAAAGAGCAAGAGCAAAGAGCAAGAGCAAGAGCAAAGAGCAAGAGCAAAGAGCAAGAGCAAAGAGCAAAGAGCAAAGAGCAAGAGCAAAGAGCAAAGAGCAAAGAGCAAGAGCAAAGAGCAAGAGCAAAGAGCAAGAGCAAAGAGCAAGAGCAAAGAACAGTGCGCCTCTTCGGCCGGTGGTTGACGAGGTGCCGCGCGCTCAGGTTGCGCGGTGGAAATCGGTGGGCAGGAGGCCTGCGAAGTACAAGAGCGCTTGAGAGCAGTCATGTGGGTTGAGAGCGGCGGGTAGCTCACCGCGCCTTGGAACCCGGCACGAGTTATCCACAGATCCGAGAACGCACCCCACAGCCCCCTCCCCACTGACTACGGTCGAAGCATCGACCGAAGCAGGGGGAAGAGATGCCGCCCACCTCACCGAACCTCGAAGACCTTCCAGAACCGAGGGAGCTGCATGCGCGGTTCTCGGCTGAGTATCCGTTGGATTGGGGTGAGCCGCTCTGGAGTACCGCGCAGATCGGGGCGGAGTACGGCGTACGGGCAACCAGGCGGGCGTTGGTTCAGCTGGAGGGGATTGGGTGGCGGAACGCCGAGGCGACGAAGGAGCTGCTCGGCTCGGTTGCGGACGGCGCGAAGCTGTATCAGGTGGAACGGCGGATCAAGTCGCCGCAGTCGTTGGCGCGGAAGATCAAGAAGCAGATCGGTGGTAGCCGTCGGCAACCATCTCTCGAGGACCTGCAGCGCTACACGGTGATGACCGGTGATCATGCGCGCCTGGTCGACCTGCTGAAGGAGACGGCCTCGAGACTCCAAGATCGCGGGTGGGAGTTGAGGCGCATCCGCAACTCGTATGTCCCTGGCAGCCGGTACAAGGGAATTCACCTCGACACCCACGATCCGCGGGGGCAGCGCATCGAGGTTCAGGTGCACTCGGCGGCGTCGCTCGCCGTCAAGGAGGCGACCACCCGGCCGTACGAGGTCGAGCGCGACGAGCGGCGTTCAAAACCGGAGCGAGAGTCGGCACGAGGTGAGTGCATCCGGCTCTCGGAGAGCCTGCCCACGCCGCGCGGGCTCGATCGGCTGACCGAACTCGGCGGCTGCCTGGTCACCGTTCGCGGCTATGGTCTTGACCGTAACCCGGATCGACCGAACGCAACCACGAGTCCACCCCAGTCCAGCGATCGCCGCCAGGGCATCGTGCGGCGGGCTGAGAGGAAAGGTCAGGAGCTATGAGTCTCTATTTGGTCAAGGACGGCGACCGATTCGTCTGGGTGGCGGCGCTGATCGGCGAGGACATCTACACGTACGTTCCGGACACCGGCAAGTTCCATCGCAACGAGGGCCTGCGCGACGACTACTTCATGGCCCAGGACCTGCAGTACGAACGGGTGACCGTCAGCAAGGCCAGAGCGGTGATCGACGCCGGCCTCGACCCACTGGACGAAGACCTGATGGGCGACCACCTCGACGACTGGCGCCGAGACGCCGAAGCGCTGGTTCCGGAGCAGGTTTTCGCGAGCGTCGTAGCAGATCTGCGATTAAGCTCTACCTGGTCAGGCACGAGGACGAGCCCGTCTGGGTGGCGGCCCTAGCCAGCGAGAAGATGTACGGCTACGTCCCGAACACCGGGAAGTTCCACGACAACAATGCCTTGCGCAACGACTTCTACATGGAGCGCTACTTCAGCTACGAGCCGATCGGCAGCGCCGAAGCACGCCGCCTGATCGACAACGTGATCACGCCAATGGACGAAGCTGACTACGCGGACGCCCTGACCAGATGGCGCGCCGACCCCAACCCCCTCACCCCCACCGAAGTCCTCTCGATGGCCGCAGGCTTCAACCCCTGACCTGCTGACGAGAGTCCGGAACTCCTACGTCGAGCGACGCCGGTACAAAGGGCTATACCAATGTGCCGGACACGTGGAAGTTCCACCTGAACGAACGCCTGCGCGATGACTTCTTCATGGCGCGGGATCTCCAGTACGAACAGGTCACCGTCGCCAAGGCCAAGGCCAAGGCGATGATCGATGCCGGGCTCGAGCCTGTCGACGAAGAACTGATGGCCGATTCTCTGACCCGCTGGCGATCCGAGCCGGAGCAGTTTGACCCTGAGCAGGTCTTCGCGAGTGTGGTGGCGGGCCTCAGGTAGTCACGGGGTTGTGGCGTAGAGGCGGGCGATTATTGATTCGATGGTGGGGTCGGAGATGGAGAGGTCGACCAAGGGGTAGGAGGCGGCTATTTGGGCTACCAGGGGGGCGGCGCTGGTGGTGGGAGGGAAGGTCAGGTGTTGGCGGGGGCCTTCGGTTTTGGTGACTGTGGTGCCTGGGATGTTGATGGGTGGGAGGGAGGTGGCCAGGTCGACGATGAGGGTTCGGGGGGCTGATTGGCTGGCGCGGAGGCGGTCCAGGGTGCCGTCGAAGACCTGGTGGCCGTGGTCGATGACCATGACCCGGGAGCAGAGGGCTTCGATGTCGTCGAGGTCGTGGGTGGTGAGGATGATTGTGGTGCCGCGTTCTTTGTTGACCTGGGCCAGGAATTCGCGGAGGCGGGCCTTGCTGATGATGTCGAGGCCGATGGTGGGTTCGTCGAGGTAGACGATCTCGGGGTCGTGGAGGAGGGCGGCGGCTATGTCGCCTCGCATGCGCTGGCCTAGGGAGAGTTGGCGGACGGGGACGTCCAGCAGGTCGCCGAGGTCCAGGAGATCTACGAAAGTGGCCAGGTTTTCGCGGTGACGGTCGCGGGGGACGCCGTACATTTTCTGGAGGACGGCGAAGGAGTCCTTCAGCGGTAGGTCCCACCACAGGGTGGTGCGCTGGCCGAAGACCACACCGATCCGTCGAGCCAGCCGCAGGCGGTTGCGGGACGGATCGACGCCGGCCACCCGGATCGAGCCGCCGGTCGGGACCAGGATGCCGGTGAGCATCTTGATCGTGGTCGACTTGCCGGCGCCGTTCGGGCCGATGTAGCCCATCACTTCACCGGGCTCGACAGTGAAGCTCAGCCCGTCGACCGCGCGCACTTCCCGCTTCGTACGCCGAAACCCAACCCGGCTCGACACGGTGAAAGCCCGGGACACGTTCTCGAGTTCGATCACTGACACGGTTCAGCTCCCTGTACTGCGGTAGCGGCGGAGCCCGCCGCGCCAGGCCAGCGACGCCACCGTGATCATCACGACGGCGACCAGCGGCGCGAGCAGGCCGATCCAGGACGGCAGCCCCAGCGGGGCGGGTTTGCCCAGCACGTAGAGCACCGGGTAGTAGTTCACGAAGGCCAGCGGTACGACGAAGGTGACGGCCCGGACGATGTCCTTGCCGAAGATCGACAGCGGGTACTGCGTCAGCTGCTGCCCGCCGTAGGTGAACGAGCTGGCCAGTTCGGCCGAATCGATCGCCACGAACTGGAAGGCGGCGCCGAGCACGAAGATCGCGGCGAAGATCACCGCGCCGGTGACCATCGAGACGGCGAGGACCACGCCCTTGGCAACCGTCCAGTCGAGCTCGGTCCGGGCGACCGCGATCCCCAGCACCAGCGCGGCCTGCAACGGCCGGCCGATCCGGCGAAGCGCGAAGTTGTCCGCCACCGCCTGGACGAACGCCGGGGCCGGCCGGACCAGCCAGACGTCGAGGTCTCCGGCCCGGATCCGCTGCCCGACTCGTTCGATCGAGCCTGTCACCAGGTCCGCGAGGCCGAGCGCCATCGACGCCGTCCCGTACAGGATCGCCATCTCGCCCAGGCTGAAGCCACCGAAGGACCGGATGTGGCTGAACATCAGCAGCACGGCCGCGAAGTCGGTACCGGTGATCAGAATGCCGGTCAGCACGGTCAGCGCGAACGACAGCGGATAGGCCAGCTGCGACCGGATCCACATCGAGACCAGCAGCCAGTACTGGCCCGGCCAACCCATTGCCTGACGCAACGAAGACTCAGCCACCGGCGATCACCACCTTCCGGGTCGCGAAGTGCGTCGCGAACTGCCCCGCCAGCAACAGGATCAGGACCCAGAGCAGCTGGAACGCGAGGGCGGACCAGACGCCGCCGGGGTTCCGGCCCAGCCACACATCGATCGGAACCTGCAGGGTCGCCGCCCACGGCGTTGCCCGCGCGACCTCGCCGATCCAGCCGGGGAACAGCACCAGCGGCAGTGTCGACCCGGAGAAGAACAGCGACAGTGCCATTGCAAGGTTCTCCATCCCGCGCGAGTCGGTGATCCAGAACCCGGACAGCGCCACCAGGTACCGGACCCCGAAGCTGACCAGGATCCCGAGCGGCAACGCGGCCGCGACCCCCAGCCATCGCCCGGCCGACGAGGGGAAGTTCAGGTCGAACACCAGCGCGCCGACCAGCAGCGGAGCGCCACCGCGGACCAGCAACTGGAACGCGGCCCGGCCGGCGTCCATCGCCAGCCACCACAACATCAGCTGGGCCGGCCGGTACAGGTCGACTGCGATCTCCCCGGTACGGACCCGCTCGCCGAGCTCCGACGTGGTGCTCGCGCCGAAGATGCCGACCGGTAGCAGCAACCCCTGCTGAAGCCAGACAAAGGTGAGCGCGTCCGCCGTCTCGTAGCCGCCGAGGCCGGGGCGCGCGTGCCACAGCGTCAGGTAGACGCCGCAGAAGATGAAGCCGAACACGGTGTTGGTGAAGGCGCCGGACAAGGTGGCGATCCGGTACGTCGAGAACCGGCGGAACGACCGCACCGCGATCGCCCAGTAAACGCCCACGAAACCCCCTTCGAATCAGCGCAGGGACGTCCGAAGCAGCTGCGCACACGCGGAACCGCCCCCGATCCGGAATGGGTGGGGGGTTCGGACACCACTGTGCGGGCACGCCGAAGCGCGCCGGTTGTCAAGGCAAGGAATCGGACGGTACGCCGCCGTGCCGGGTACGGTCAAGCCAATTGAGCCACGGCTGTGACCCGCCCGAACCATGACTTGGCAAGGCTGCTGTCGTTGACCTTGCCGGAGGGCCCCAACCGGACGGCTGTTCCCGGGGTAGACAAGGTATGCCGACGATGACGAACGAGCCGGTACCGGCGCAGGCCCCGCCCGCGGACGGGGCCGGGTTCGTCGAGTGGGTGCGGCCGCACCTGCCCGCGATGGCCAGGCTGGCCGCGCGACTCGCGGTCGGCGCCGACCGCGACGACATCGTCCAGGAGGCACTCACCCGGGCCTGGATCAAGCGCGACCAGTACGACGGGACGCGCGGCACCGCCTCCTCGTGGCTGCTCGCGATCACCGCCGACCAGGCTCGTAAAGCGGTCCGCCGGCTGCGCCCGGTCGCGGAGCTGGTGGAGCACGACGAGGCAGTGGCGCGGCCGGACGTCGAGGGCCGGGTCGATGTCGGCCAAGCGCTGGGCGAACTGTCCGCCCGGCAGCGGCTGGCGGTCGACTGCTTCTACTTCGCCGACCTGTCGATCGCCGACACCGCCGCGGTGATGGATTGCTCCGAAGGCACCGTCAAATCAACTCTTTCCGACGCGCGGGCCCGCCTGCGCTCCCTGCTGGAGGTCAGCGAATGAACCCGACCGACAAGGTCGACGACCTGCTGGCGGAGGCCGGCGCGCAGTGGCGCGCGACCCAGCCGTCGGCTCCCGAGCCGGATCTCGACCGGATCATGAGCACCAAGAGCACCCCGAAGCGTCGCTGGCTGATCCCTACCCTGGCTGCAGCCAGCGTCGCCGCGATCGCCACCGCCGCCCTGACCATCCTGCCGGACCACAACGAGCCGACCGTCGCCCCGCCGGCGACCCAGGCGACCCCACAGACGGCCGAGGGCACCACCCAAACCGGCCAGCCGAGTGTCGACGACCTCCTGGTCCACAACGGGGACAAGGTGGAGGTCAACGGTCAGATCGTCGCGGCGCCCGGCAAGGACCCGTTGTTCTGCCCGCGGTTGCCGTCCACCTTGCCGGTCTTCGCGCCGGGCAAGGAGCCCGCGCCGAGCTGCCCGGCAGACCTTTCGATCAAGCTGCTCGGTCTCGACGTGAACAAGTTCGGCGAGATCAAGGGGGTGCGAACCGGCGAGGCCCACGTGACCGGTATCTGGAACGACGGAGCGATCACCGTCGAACAGCAGTCGGCCTATGTCCCGCCGGTTCAGCCGCCGGACGACATCGACCAGCCCCGGTGTCCTGCACCGGCCGGCGGCTGGCCCTATCGGGTCAGCAACCTGATGTCCCGGCCGGTGCAGGCCTTCCTGGACGCGCGGGAGAGCCAGATCAGCGGGCCGATCCTGCGATATCCGGAAGGACGGGCCCGGAAGAAGCCGGTCGTGATCGAGATCGGCGTCGCGCACGGTGACCTGGCCGCGTTCCGGTCGGCGTTCGAGAAGGTCTACCAGGGCAACCTGTGCGTGGTCGCGACGAAGTACAGCCGGGCCGAGCAGGAAAGCCTCAGCACGCAGGTCGGCGACCTGCTGGGCGAGGTCCCCGGCGCCTACGCCGGCGGCGGCGTCGGGATGGGCTCGGACATGACCGGGATCCCGATCTCGTTGCTGGTGGTCACCGAGCAGGTCAAGACCGCGCTGAGTCCGCTCGGACTGCAGAACCTGCACGTCGTCCCGGACGTCCGTCCGGTCCGCTGACTGCGTTGCCGGTAGCAACGACTCGCACCGGATCCGGCGGTGACCTGG
The DNA here is from genome assembly GCF_044453825.1 of Kribbella sp. NPDC051620. NCBI lineage: Bacteria > Bacillati > Actinomycetota > Actinomycetes > Propionibacteriales > Kribbellaceae > Kribbella > Kribbella sp. NPDC051620. The sequence continues at coordinate 426,830 of NZ_JBITDB010000006.1, read as the reverse complement.
CGGCTGGGTTATCTTTTCAGCGGGTTGAGACAGCCCTGGCGCCCAGACCATCGCCAGGCCTGTTGCACCAGGCCGGCGATTTGAGGACGCGCCGGGCAGCAGCTCCCATTCTGCCCGGCGCGTCGTTAAAAACTCACCTCAGTGCTTGTGGAAGAAGTCCACCAGCAGCCGGGCGGTCGCGGCCGGCTGGTCGATCGCGGGGGAGTGGCCGGCGTCCGGTACGACCTGAGCCCGTACGCCGAGCCGCTCGGCCATCTCGTCCTGCACGGCCGGCGGCCAGCCGTCATCCGTCTCGCCGTACACGACCTGCACCCGAACACCCGCCTTGGCCAGCTTCTCGGTCCGGTCGTCGGAGTCCATCAACCGCCGGGTGATCGCGGCCAGCGCGGCCGGGGTGTTGCCGGTGAAGCGCTTGCGCAGGAAGGCCGCGACATCGTCGGCGGGGCGCACGTACCGGGCCTCCTTGACGTCGTGCTCGAGCTTGAGGTCGTACACCTGCTCGATCGGCAGGTTGTCCAGCCCCATCGCGAGCATCTGCAAGCCCTGCAGTTTCGCCTCGTCGCCGAACGCGCCCGGCCCCGAGCAGAGCAGCGTGATGGTCGAGAAGACACTCGGATCGGTCAGCACCGCCTCGCGGGCGACCAGCCCGCCGAACGAGTGCCCGACCAGCTGGCTGTAGCCGCCGAGCGCCTTGCTCATCGCCACCACGTCGGCCCCGAGCTCGGCCAGCGTGTACGCCGAGGGGTCGTCCGGGCCCGGCGTCTCGAACTGGCCGCGCTGGTCCACCGCGACCGCGATCCACCCATAGCGCGCCAAATGGTCTACGAGCGGCGTGAAGTCTTCTTTGCTGCCGGTCCAGCCGGGGACGAGCAGTACCGTGCCCAGCGGCGTACCGATGTCGGGCCTGGCCTGCAAGGTGGCGAAGTTGCCACGATCGGTCTCCAGAGTCGCGGGGTGCACCCCGTCGGGCAGTGTCAGCGTCCGTGGCGTACTCACGCGTCCACGGTAGCCGATCACCCTGAGACCTCAACAATGATTGAAGTTCGGGCTCGCCCCGGAAAGCCGGCCGGTCCGCGGTGCGGCACAATGGCCGGGTGCCTCGCACCGTAGCGGTAGCGAACCAGAAGGGCGGCGTGGCCAAGACGACCACGGTGGCCTCGCTCGGCGCTGCCCTGGCCGAGCTCGGCCAGCGGGTCCTGCTGGTCGATCTGGACCCCCAAGCCTGCTTGACGTTCTCGGTCGGGCTCGATCCCGAGGACCTGGACAAGTCGATCCAGCACGTCCTGCTCGGCGGGGTGAAGGCACGCGACGTGATCGTGCCCTCCGACGAAGGCCCGGACTTGTTGCCCGCGACGATCGAGCTGGCCGCGGCGGAGCTGAGCCTGGCGGCCGAGAGCAATCCACAGCACCTGGTCCGTACCGCGCTGCGCCCGGTCGAAGCGGCGTACGACTGGATTCTGATCGACTGCCCGCCCACTCTCGGGCTGCTGACCGTCAACGGGTTGTCCGCGGCGACCGACGTACTGATCCCGCTTCAGTGCGAGACGCTGGCGCATCGGGGAGTCGGCCAGTTGCTGGACACCGTCCACGATGTCCAGCGGCTGACCAACCCGGGTCTCGAGGTACTCGGCGTCCTGCCGACCCTGTACGACGGTCGCACCACGCACGCGCGCGCCGTTCTGGAGACCATCGCCGAGACCTACGCGCTGACCGTGCTCGCCCCGGCGATCCCGAAGTCGATCCGGTTCGCCGAGGCCCCCGCGATCGGCCAGACGATCCTCACCACCTCACCCCGTTCGGCAGGCGCGAAGGCCTACCGAGCCGTGGCGATGTCCTTGCTCTAGGGCGTGTCCGGGTGCTGCGGCGGCGTGCCGCCCGGCGTGCCGGCGGTGGCGACGGCCGGTACCGGAGTACGGCGGAACCGATTGCGGAAGCGCCAGATCGGGTAGCCGATCAGGGCCAGGGCGATCAGGAACGGGAGCATCGCGCCGACCGCCGTCGCCAGCGCCGAGAAGGTCGCGGTGAACGCGTCCCAGCCGTCGCGCAGGCCGGACAGGAAGCCGTGGCCCTCTGCCTTGGCCGGTTCGGGCGTCTTGCCCTTCTCCGACAGCGTCAGGTTGAGGGTGGCCAGCTCGGTCTGCAGGGAGAGGTTCTTCTGCTTGGCGAGCAGCGCCTCGAGGTCGGCCTCGCGCCGGGTCAGCTCGCTCTCCACCGAGACGATCTCGCCGATCGTTGTCGCCTTGGCGAGCAGCGCGCGCATCCGGTCGAGGCTGGCGCGCTGGGACGAGATCCGGCTGTCGACGTCGACCACCTGCTCGGTTACGTCGCTGGACTCCTGATGGATCGCGGTCCGGTCGCCGAGGCCGGACAGCCGGTCGATCGCGGTCTCGTACGACGCGGTCGGCACCTTCACGACGAGGTTGGACAGGGTGATCCGGCCGTCCTCGTTGCTGGTGGAGTCCTCGGAGGCGACCTGGCCGCGGAGGCTGGTGACGATGCCGATCGCCTTCTGGCGCTGGGCGTTCACGTCCTCGTTCTTGACCTCGATGGTGAGCGAGCCGGTCTTGATGATCGCCCGGGTGACGGTCGGCTGGGCCGCGCCGCCCTCCGGCGCCTTGGGGGCTGCCGGCTTGCCGCTCGTACCCGCCGTGCCCTGGTCTGCCTTGGCGTCGCTGCCGGCGGCCTGCTCGGGAGCCGCCGCCGAGCCGGCACTCGACTTCTCGTCGCCGCTCGCCCCGCAGCCGGACAACAGCACGGCCGCGGTCAGGATCACTCCTGCGACCGCGGCCGACGTACGCGTCCTCGTCATCGCCACACCCTTCCCTCCACGATGGTTGCCTTCGTGGAAGGACGGGAGCGGGAAGCCGGGCGTTGCGCTCCGGCGGTCACCTTTCAGGAACGAGAAGGTGACGCGCCGGTCACAACCTATTCAGGCGAGGTGAAGGTCGGCACGACCACACCGGCCGCGCTCTTCTTCACCGCAGCCTTCTTCACTGCAGCTTTCTTCACGGTCTTCTTGGCCGTCGACTTCTTCGGCGCGGCCTCGTCCTCGGCCACCGCCTTCTTGACCGCTGTCTTCTTGGCAGCGGCCTTCTTGACTGCTGTCTTCTTGACCGCCGTCGTCTCGGCAGTGGCCTTCTTCGCCGCGGCCTTCTTGACCGGCTTCTCCGCCGGTACTTCGGCCGCCGGCTCAGCAGCTTGCTCGGCAACCGGCTGCTCGGCGACCTTCTTGGCGGCCCGCTTCCGGGTCGCCTTCTTCACCGGCGCCTCTTCAACAGGAGCCTCGGCCACCGGCCGCGCGGCAGCTGCCTCGACAGCCGGCTGCGAAGCCGGTGCCTCGACCGAAGCCTGGGTGTCGGTCGACTCGGCCGAGGTAGACCGCTCGGTCGCACGCCGGCGACTCCGCGTCCGCTTGGCCGGTGCCTCAGCAACCTCAGCCGCAGCCTCGACCGGCGCAGCCTGAACCGGAGCAGCCTTGACCGGCGCGGCCTCGACCGGGGCGGCCTCAGCCACGACCGGCGTCTCGGTCGTCACGGACTCAGCCTCGGCGCCGCGACGGCGCCGGGTGCGCGAGCGCGGCTTGCGCTCGCCCGCCGGTGCCTCGGCAGCCTCGGTCGACGACTCGACAGTCGGCGGCACCGCGGTCTTCGCGGTGACGTCGGACTCGGTCTTGCGCTCGGTCGGCCTCTGCTCGGTCGACTCGCCGCCCTCGAGCGGCTGACCGGCACGCAACCGGCGACGGTTGCGGTTCGGCCGCTTGCGCGCCGGACGGTCCGATCCACCGTGCGCGGCAGCGCCGTCGCCCGCGGGCATCGAGTCGCCGTCGTGGCTGCGGACCCGGTTGCGGTCCTGCTCGCCACGTCGCCCCGACGGCTTGTCGCCGCGGGACGGACGGTCGTTGCGCTCCTGCCGCTCGACGGCCTCGCGCGGCGGCTTGATCCGGCCCTTGGCCTCGGTCGGGATGCCGAGGTCGTGGTAGAGCTCGGGCGACGTCGAGTAGATCTCCTGCGGCTCGTCGTACGGCAGGTCGAGCGCCTTGTTGATCGTCTTCCAGCGGACCAGGTCCGGCCAGTCGACGAAGGTGACGGCGATGCCACTCGCACCGGCGCGACCAGTACGGCCGATCCGGTGGATGTAGGCCTTCTCGTCCTCGGGGCAGGTGTTGTTGATGACGTGCGTGACGCCCTCGACATCGATACCCCGGGCCGCGACGTCGGTACAGATCAATACGTCGATCTTGTCGCCGCGGAACCGATCCAGCGCCCGCTCGCGGGCCTGCTGGTTCAGGTCACCGTGGATCGCGGCGGCCTTGAAACCACGGTCGATCAGGTCGTCGGTGAGCCGGGACGCCTCGCGCTTGGTCCGGCAGAAAATCATCACCCGGCCGCGGTCGTCGGCCTGCAGAATGCGGGCGACCACCTCGGGCTTGTCCAGATCGTGTGCCCGGTAGACGAACTGCGCCGTCGTCGGGACCATCTGGGTGTCCTCGTGCGACTCGGCCCGGATGTTCAGCGGGTGCCGCATGTGGGTGCGCGCCAGGCCGATCACGGCCGACGGCATCGTGGCCGAGAACAACATGGTCTGCCGCAGCTCGGGGGTCTTGCGCAGGATCCGCTCGACGTCGGGCAGGAAGCCCAGGTCGAGCATCTCGTCGGCCTCGTCCAGGACGAGCACCTTGATGTGGCTCAGGTCGAGCACGCCACGGTTGGCCAGGTCGAGCAGCCGGCCCGGCGTACCGACGACGACGTCGACGCCTGCCTTGAGCTGGTCGAGCTGCGGGTCGTACGCGACGCCGCCGTAGATGGTGAGGATCCGGACCGAGCGCACGGTCGACGCGGTGACCAAGTCCTTGGCGACCTGGATGGTCAGTTCACGGGTCGGGGTGACGACCAGCGCTTGCGGCTTGCCGGGCGCGGCCAGCTCCTCGTAGTCGGCTTCGCCGGGGGAGATGGTGCGCTGCAGCAGCGGGATACCGAACCCGAGGGTCTTACCGGTACCGGTACGAGCCTGACCGATCAGGTCGGTGCCCAGCAGGGCCACCGGAAGTGTCATCTCCTGGATCGGGAAAGGCTCTTTGATGTTGACGCGGTCGAGCGCGTCGCAGATCTCGGGCAGGACGCCGAGCTCTCGGAAGGTGGTCAGGCTGATCGCCTCTCACATGCTTGTACGGACAGTTGCATCAGTGGCCGGGTGGGCGTGGAATGCCCTACTTTTCACGGCGCGGGACACTGTGCAAGCGGCTCGCACCAGCTGCCCATCTGGGCGCGTCACCGGCGAAACACGGTCCAGTGTAGCCGGAATACCCGCCACCACCGCTTCGCCGCAATTCCGCCGCCGGATGCCACGGCCCGATAGTGTGCGCTGCATGACCGAGATGACGGCCTTCGATGATCCCGCCTACCGGGCCGCGGCGGTGGATCTGCTGGGAGTTCTGGCGTACGGCGAACTGACCGCGTTCGAGCGGATCGCCGAGGATGCCAAGCTCGCCCCGACGCTCGACGACAAGGCCCAGCTGGCCCAGCTGGCGACCACCGAGTTCGGCCATTTCGTCCAGTTGCGGGACCGGCTCGTCACGCTCGGGGTGGACCCGATGGACGCGATGCAGCCGTTCGTCACCCCGCTGGACGCCTTCCACGACCACACCGCGCCGTCGGACTGGCTCGAGGGTCTGGTCAAGGCGTACGTCGGCGACGGACTCGCGAACGACTTCTACCGGGAGGTCGCGGCGTACGTCGATGCCGAGACCCGGGCGCTGGTGCTGGAGGTGTTCGCCGACTCAGGCCAGGCCGAGTTCGTGGTGGACCGGGTCCGGGCCGCGATCGAGGAGGACCCGAAGCTGGGTGGCCGGCTCGCGCTGTGGGGACGCCGCCTGGTGGGCGAGGCGCTCAGCCAGGCCCAGCGGATCGCCGCCGACCGCGACCCGCTCGCCGCCCTGCTGGCCGGCAGCGTCGACCGCCCCGGCCTCGACCTGGCCGCGATCGGCCGGATGTTCACCCGCCTGACCGAGGCCCACACCGCCCGGATGACCGCCCTGGGCCTGCAGGCCTGACGAGCCCGGACCGCCGGCAAGCCTGAAACGCGGAGCGGCCGCCTGCCCCGGACGGGGTGGCGGCCGCTGTGCTGGTGGCGCTGATCAGACTTTCGCTCTGCTCTGTCGCGACGAGATGATCGCGACCACGATCGCGGCACAGATGATCTGGATCAGGTACTGGATCCAGTCCGGTCCGCTGGTGTCCTTGACGCCGAGCAGCTTCGCGATCAGACCGCCGATGAAGGCGCCGATGCCGCCGCCCAGGATGGTCCAGCCGAGGCTGATGTTCTGTTTGCCCGGAAGTACGAGTCGCGCGAGCGGCCCGAAGATGACTCCGGCGATGAGGCTGACGATGATCATCCAGACCCAGTAACCCACGGTGCTCCTCCTTTGAGGGATGACTGACCTGCGGGTGAGACCACCCATGACGCAGGTCTGCAACTCATCGTCCTCCGCCCGGACGACCTGCGGCGCCCCGACTCGCCGTCCGTGACCGGATGTTCACCCTTCGCAGGGCCGCTGTCCGCCCCGGACAAGCGAACCGGCCGCCGCCCGAAGGCGACGGCCGGTGTCAGATCGAGGGGTGCGGTCAGATCGACCTGGCCCTCGACCGTCCGGTCACGCTGGCCGCGATCACGACCAGGACCGCGGCGACCACGATGCTGATGATCCAGCGGACCCAGTCGATGCCGTCGGTGGCCTCGACGCCGAGAGCGGCCGCCAGGTAGTACCCGATCAGCACGCCACCGATACCGCACAACACCGTGAGCCACAGCGGGATGTTGTCCCGATTGCCCGGTGCCACGAACTTGCCGAGCAGGCCGATGATGATGCCGGCAATGATCACTCCGATGATTTCCATGACGCTGGTTCCTCCTGTTGACGACCACGCCGCGCGATGTGACGTTGTGTCTCGTCGCAGGAGAACCGGTTACCGGCGAGCGGCACCTGTAAACGTGCTCGAGCCAGCCGGGGCCGGGCGGACCGCCCGGCCGCCGCGAGATCAGCTCAGACCGCGCCGAAACCGACCTTGCGGATCGCGACCTCGCCGATCTCCACGTACGCCAGCTTCTCGGCCGGGATGAGCACCCGGCGGCCCTTCTCGTCCGTCAGCTGCAACAGACCGGTCTTGCCACCCAGTGCGTCCGCGACGGCCTTCTCGACCTCTTCGGGGCTCTGCTCGCTCTCGAGCACCAATTCGCGATTGGCGTGCTGTACGCCGATCTTGACCTCCACGAAACCCTCCCGGGCACGTTCCGACCGGCGGCTCTCGCCGGTACCCGATTCGAGCCTATCCGCTGCGGCCATCGGGTTCTCACCCGTCCGCCCAGAGCAGAACCCTGCTGCTCAGCCCTCGGTACGGGGGAAGCCCCGGATGCCGCGCCAGGCGAGGCTGGCGACCAGGTCGGCGGCCTGCTCCTGCATCAGCGTGGGGTTGTCCGAGGCGAGCCAGTACCGCGCGCTCACCTGCGCCATCCCGACCAGGCTGACGGCCAGTACCATCGACTGCTCCTTGTTCAGCCCGGCATCCGCGCTGATCACCTCGGAACAGGCCTCGGCGCACGCGTGGGTGACCCGGTCGACCCGCTCGCGGACGGCGGGCTCGTTGGTCAGGTCGGACTCGAAGACCAGCCGGAAGGCGCCCTGGGCGTTGGCGACGTAGTCGTAGAAGGCGTGGATGGTCGCGCCGACCCGCTCCTTGTTGTCCTCGGTCGAGCGCAGCGCGCCCCGGACCGAGGCGACGATCGCCTCGCAGGACGAGTCGAGCAGAGCCAGGTACAGCTCGAGCTTGCCGGGGAAGTGCTGGTAGAGCACGGGCTTGGAGACGCCGGCGCGGTCGGCGATGTCGTCCATCGCGGCGGCGTGGTAGCCGTTCGCGACGAACACTTCCTGGGCCGCCTCGAGCAGTTGCGCGCGGCGGGCCAGCCGCGGCAGGCGGCTGCCGCGCTTGGGCGCGGTCTCCGGTGTCGTCGACACGTCGGGCTCCTTCGGTGGTGCGGCACCCGAGCAGAACCCCCGGGTAGTTGAACCGAATCCTACCCAGCGGTGTGTCCCGCCAGTAGCTTCGGCACCCGCCCGGCGTCGGCCCGGCAACAGGTCAGCGGTACTCGGACTCGTCCAGTTCGCCGCCGGAGCGATGCTGATCGGCCACGTCGGCGGGATCGGCGTCGGCCGGCAGGTCGTAGTCCTCGGCCGGGTCGGACTCGTGGCCGGTCGGTGGCAGCCGCTGGTCGAGTACGTCGTTCTCGGGGGCTTCGTCGGGATGGTCCGCGTCGAGCCCGGGCAGGTCGAGAGCGCCCGCCGGTACCTCGCCGGAGTCGCTGGTCATCGAGGCCTCCTCGGATGATCGGGATCGGATGCCAGGACATGCCAGTACCCAGAGCCGCCGCGGTTAAGACGGCAGCGGCTTCGGCTCGTCGTACAGACCCTGGAGGATGTCGCCGTACTCGTCGATCCGGGCGAGCACGTCGTGCGGCAGGAAGGTCAGGTCGGCGGGTTCGGTCGCGCCGGCGACCTCGTCCCAGTCGATCGGGGTGGAGACCCGCGGCTCCTCGGCGCCGCGCAGCGAGTACGGCGCCAGGGTGGTCTTCGCGCTGGCGTTCTGGCTCCAGTCGATGAACACCTTGCCCGGGCGGAGCGCCTTGGTCATGTTCGCGGTGACGTTCTCGGGCAGCGCCTCGGCGAGTTGCTCGGCCAGCAGCTTGGCGAAGGCGCTGGTGGCGCGGGACGAGGCGGGTTCGATCGGGACGTACAGGTGCATGCCCTTGTTGCCCGACGTCTTGGGCCAGCCTTCGAGGCCGAAGTGGTTCAGCAGCTCGCGCAGGGCCAGCGCGACGTCGCAGCACCCGACGATCGTCGTACCGGGGCCCGGGTCGAGGTCGAAGACGATCAGGTCGGCCATCGGGGTCTTGCCCTGGTCCGACAGTCCGACCCGCCACTGGGGGACGTGGAGTTCGAGGGCGGCCAGGTTGGCGAGCCAGACGATCGTCTGGATGTCGTCGGCGATCACGAACTCCGCCTCGTCCCGCCCGGTGGAACTACCGGGGGTCGGCAGTACCACTGTGCGGACCCAATCCGGCGTACCGCGCGGTGCGTTCTTCTCGAAGAAGTACGCCGCCCCGGTACCGTCCGGCCAGCGCTTGCGGGTCAGCGGCCGGTCGGACAGGTGGGGGAGCAGCACCGGCGCGACCTGGTGGTAGAAGTCGATCACCTCGGCCTTGGTGAACCCTGTCTGCGGATACAGCACCTTGTCGAGGTTGGTGAGCTTCATCGTTTGACCATCGACCTCGGTGGTCAACTGCTTCGGTCCAGGGCTCATGCGTCCTACCATGCATTACGTGGAGAGTTACGGGGCAGTAACCGGCGCCGCGTCGCCGCGGGGAGCGCAGGAATGGCCTGCACGGACTGTGCCGGTCTCTGGGGTGGAGCTGCTGGTCAGAGACGTGCCCGGCGCGGACGCGAAGCTCCCGCCCGCGCTCTTCGTGCACGGCCTCGGTGGGTCGTCGCTGAACTGGACGACGCTCGGCCTGCTGCTGAACGACACCGTTCGCGGCATCGCCCCGGATCTGCCGGGCTTCGGTCAGACGCCGCCGCTGCCGGGGATGGGTGGGATCAGCGAGCAGGCAGAGGTGCTCAGTGAGCTGATGACCAAGGAGTTCGACCAGCCGGTACACCTGTTCGGCAACTCGATGGGTGGCGCCGCCGCGGTGGCACTCGCGGCGCGGCGGCCGGACGACGTGGCCTCGCTGACCCTGGTCTCGCCGGCGCTCCCACACCCGCGCGTTTCGGCCAGTGCTCTGTGGTTCACCGCGATCTCCACGCCGCGCCTTGGCAAGGCTGTCCTGGAGCGGACCCGGCGGATGCCGTTCGAGCGGCGGTTCAAGGCCTCGCTGTCGGTGATCTTCGGCGAGCCACGGCTGCTGCCACCCGAGGTGCTCGAAGCGTACGAGGCCGAGTTGCGCGCCCGCGACAGCCAGACGTGGGGAACCGAGGCGACCCTGGAGGCCGCCCGCAGCATTCTCTTCTCGCAGTTCGCGCGGCCGCGACGGTCGTTGTGGGCCGACGCCGCCAAGGTCCGCTGTCCCGTCCTGCTCGTCTACGGCGGCCGGGATCGGCTGGTCGATTCGAAGATCCGGACCAAGGCGCAGCAGGCTTTCCCGGACGCGCGGTTGCTCTACCTGCCGAGATCGGGGCACGTCGCGCAGATGGAACATCCGGAGCTGGTCGCGCGGGCGTTCCGGCAGCTGATCGGGTAACTGCAATCAAGCTGCCATCAGATCCTCACATTCGCAGGGCGTTCAGCCCGCACTATTGGCAGTCGACGACTGACGTACGAACAGTTCGGCACGGCCGGTGGTACCGACTCAGGTAGCAGGCCGGGGCCGGAAGATCATCCCCAGGGATGATCTTTCGCCGATTTCGCCGGATTCGACAACCTGCCGCCAAAGCCGGGAGTCAGTCGAGATGATCTGTCTGCTGACGAGAGGACCGCTGTGCGGGTATTCGGAAGAGCGGGGATGGCTGTCGCGCTGCTCGGTGGAGCGCTGCTTGCCCCGGTGGGGCCGGCGCACGCCGCGCCGCCGGAGCCGGGGCAATCAGTTGCCCAAGGCAAGAATTGGACGGTACGGCCGGTAGGTGACGGCTATGAAGTGACGTTGCGGCTGGACGCGCCGGCGCCGATGCGCAACGCGCTGCCGCTGATCGCGGTGAACGGTGAGCCGGTGGGGGTGGCGAAGCAGTCCCCGGACCAGCGCACCGTCTCGCTGGTCAGTCCGGACCCGTCGTTGCTGCAAGCAAAGAACGTCGAGCTGGTCTGGTCGGGGGATCTGGGCCGGAACGACGGCAAGAAGAGCAAGGGCCTGGCCGGTGGCGTGACCACCGACAAGGACTGGCTGAAGGCACCACTCGGCCCGAAGCTGGCCGTCGATCCGGGTGCCACCGGCAAATATGTTGTCCAGACGGCCGAGTACAACCTGGGTGACCAGGCGGTCTACCTGCCCGGTCTCGGGCAGAAGTCAGAGGTCGTCGGCAAGGTCTACTCGCCGAAGGGCGCGCCGGGTGCCCGGCCGTTGGTGATCTTCCTGCACGGCCGGCACTCGGTCTGTTACGGCGATGCGACCGAAGAGCCGACGAACCCATGGCCTTGCGCCAAGGGCGAGAAGCCGATCCCGAGCTACCGCGGGTACGACGGCCCGGCGAAGGCGCTCGCGAGCAACGGTTACCAGGTCGTCTCGATCAGCGCGAACGCGATCAACGCCTACGACGGCGGCGTCTTCGACACCGGCGCGCAGGCCCGGGCCGAGCTGATCCTCGACCACCTCGACCTGTGGAAGAAGTGGTCGACAATCGGCGGCGGGCCGTTCGGCAAGAAGTTCGTCGGCAAGGTCGACCTGAACAACATCGGCCTGATGGGTCACTCGCGCGGTGGCGAAGGTGTCGCCCGCGCGGCGGTGCTCAATGCTGACCGCGGTGGCAAGTACGGGATCCGCGCGGTCCTGCCGCTCGCCCCGACCGACTTCGCCCGGGCGACCGTGCCCGGCGTCGCGATGAGCGTCATCCTGCCGTACTGCGACGGCGACGTATCGGATCTGCAGGGACAGAAGTTCTACGACGACACCCGGTACTCCGTGACCGGTGACGCCGCGACCCGCTCGACCGTCACGGTCCTCGGCGCGAACCACAACTTCTTCAACACCGAGTGGACGCCGGGCCAGTCGGTGGCGCCGTCGAACGACGACTGGTACAGCGACAACGACAAGGCCGCGCCGTGCGGAGCGAAGTACGCGGGCCGGTTGACGCCGAAGCAGCAGCAGGCCGTCGGTACCGCGTACGTGGCCGGCTTCTTCCGGCTGCAACTCGGCCACGAGACGAAGCTGCTCCCGCTGCTCGACGGTTCGAACGCGCACCCCGCGTCGGTCGGCAAGGCCGTCGTACGGGTTGTTTCGCAGGCTCCGGTGGCGACCCGGCGGGACATCAACAAGCTCGACGCGGCGCTGCCGAAGGGCGCCGTGACGGGGAGCGCCAAGGCGGTCGTGTGTGGCGGGGTCGACGAGGCCACGCAACGTGCTGCCGCGGTTGCCACCTGCCTCAAGACCGACAACAGCTCGGACTCGCCGCACTGGGTGACCGCGTACCTCGCTTCGAAGACGCCGACCACGGCAGTCACCAAGCTCACCTGGACCGGCAAGACCGGCGTCGTCCGGATCAAGCTCAGCGCGTACCAGCGGGACGTCCGCCGGTACTCCGCGCTGACGTTCCGCGCGACTCCCGATCCGTCGGGTGCACCCAAGGCGGATCTGAGCGTCCGCGTGGTCGACGGGCATGGCCGCAAGGCCGTAGTACCGGTGTCGGCGGTCAGCGACGCGCTGCTGCGGATGCCGGGTGCGCATGACAGCGGTCTGCCGAAGAACCTGCTGCGGACCGTGCGGATCCCGACCAGCTCGCTGAAGGGGATCGACCTGCGCGACGTCCGGGCGATCGAGCTGGCGACCGACAAGGTCGCGACCGGGTCGGTGTTCGTCAGCGACCTGGCATTCGCGACCCCTGGCCTTGGGCTGTCGGCGCCGTCCAAGCTGCCGCAGGTGTCGGCCTCCGACGCAGGCAAGGTCGCCGAGGGCAACTCGGGCGTCAAGAACGTCGACTTCTGGGTGACGCTGTCCCGGCCGAGCATCCGCCCGATCAGCGTGTACGCCGAGGCGAACAGCGACTCTCCATCGGTCACGTCGATCGCCAAGCACCTGGTCTTCAAGCCGGGCCAGACCAAGCAGAAGGTGACCGTGGCGGTCGCGGGCAACACCCGGGACAGCTACGACAGCCCCTTCGGCCTGGTGCTGTCGGTACCGCACGACGCGCTGCTCGGGCACTCGATCGGCAACGCGGAGGTGATCGACGACGACCCGACGCCGACCCTGACGATCGGGTCGCCGACGGCGGCCGAGAACGCGGGCACGATCAAGTTCCCGCTCAAGCTGTCGGCGCCGAGCGACAAGTACGTGTGGCTCGGTGGTGACCTGAAGGACGGTACGGCCGTGATCCGCAAGGACTTCACGACGCTGGAGGACGACGGCACCCAGAACCCGCCGGACACCTCCGTCTACGGCCAGATCGAACCGGGCAAGACGACCGCCGACATCGAGGTCAAGCTCATCGACGACAAGGTCAAGGAGCCCGCCGAGACCTTCTCGGTCAACCTGACCAGTGTCGAAGGTGTCGACTACAAGGTGCCGGCGCTGATCAAGGCGACGATCACCGACAACGACTGAGATCTGAGACGCGGGGTCCGCCATGCGGACCCCGCGGGCCGGCCCTGGAGTCGTGCGGGAACATGGAGGAGGAACGAGGGGTTGTAACCGTCGTTCCCTGAAGTTTCCCGCTGACGAGGAGTGTCACGTGCCACAGCTGCCACCGCTGGTCGAGCCGGCCGACGAGCTGACCATCGACGAGGTCCGCCGGTATTCACGGCACCTGATCATCCCCGAGGTCGGGATGGCCGGGCAGAAGCGGCTGAAGAACGCCAAGGTGCTGGTGATCGGCGCCGGCGGCCTCGGTAGCCCGGCGCTGCTGTACCTGGCCGCCGCCGGGGTCGGCACGCTCGGCATCGTCGAGTTCGACACCGTCGACGAGTCGAACCTGCAGCGCCAGATCATCCACGGCCAGTCCGACGTCGGCAAGTCCAAGGCGCAGTCGGCTCGCGAGTCGATCCTGGAGACCAACCCGAACACCAACGTGGTGCTGCACGAAGTCCGCCTCGACAACGACAACGTCTTCGAGATCTTCGAGCAGTACGACCTGATCGTCGACGGCACCGACAACTTCGCCACCCGGTACCTGGTGAACGACGCCGCGGTACTGCTCGGCAAGCCGTACGTCTGGGGCTCGATCTTCCGCTTCGACGGCCAGATCAGCGTCTTCTGGGCCGAGCACGGTCCCTGCTACCGCTGCCTGTACCCCGAGCCGCCGCCACCCGGCATGGTCCCGTCCTGCGCCGAAGGCGGCGTACTGGGCGTGCTGTGCGCGTCCGTCGGCGCCGCTCAGGTGACCGAGGCGATCAAGCTGCTCACCGGTATCGGCGACGTGTCGCTCGGCCGGCTGAACATCTACGAGGCGCTCGACCTGAACTGGCGCGCCCTGAAGGTCCGCAAGGACCCGAACTGCGCGATCTGCGGTGAGAACCCGACCGTCACCGAGCTGATCGACTACGAGAGCTTCTGCGGCGCGCTGACCGAGGAGGCGGCCGACGCGGCCGTCGGCTCGACCATCTCGGTGAAGACGCTGAGCGAGTGGATCAAGCTCAAGGACAACGGCGAGAAGGACTTCCAGCTGATCGACGTCCGGGAGCCGAACGAGTACGAGATCAACCGGATCCCGGGCTCGGTGCTGATCCCGAAGGCCGACTTCCAGACCGGCGTCGCGCTCGAGAAGCTCCCGCAGGACAAGCAGCTGGTCTTCCACTGCAAGTCAGGCGTCCGCTCCGCCGAGGTGCTCGCGATCGCCAAGGCCGCGGGCTTCGCCAACGCGGTGCACGTCGGCGGTGGTGTGGTCGCATGGGTCGACCAGATCGACCCGTCGCAGCCTTCCTACTGAGGTTCATGCGAAAGGCCCCGCCCCTGGTGCTTCCAGGGGCGGGGCCTTTTCGTTGTCTCAGGTACGACGGACAGCGAGGCCGTCGAGCTGGTAGACCTTGCCGGTCACCCGGGTGGTCAGCAGTACCGATCCGGTGAGGAACGTCGTCGGCACCGGCATCGCCACGATGGCCTGGTACTCGGTGGTGGCCTTGTAGAGGTTCACCGAGCCGACGGACTTGCCGTTGTAGAAGACGTTCAGGCTGCCGCAGGTCGCGCACTTGGTCGCGATCAGGAACAGCCGCTTCGCCTGCACGCTCCGCGAGACCGAGATGCCCGCTGCCTTGGTGGTGGTCGCGGTGCCGAGGTAGTACGCGCTGTTGCTCGCCCGGACCCAGCCCTTGGCCGCGCCCATCAGACGGTCATCGGACGGCCTGGAGAAGCAGCGGTCAGCGGTCCACGCGGACAGGTTGCCGGCGATGTCGCGGGTCCGGACCGATACGCAGTACTCGTAGCCCGCGGCCAGGTCGATCGCCACGGAGGTGGCCGTCGTACCGGACTTGATCGTCGCGTAGGCACCGAAGGTTCCCGCGGTGGGAGCGATTCGGTAGCGGACGTCGTACGAGCCGATGCCGGTGTTGTCCGTCCCCGCGTAGCTGATCGAGGCGGTGGCTGCCTTGGTCACGTCGAACGCGGTACCGGTCAGCTTGACGGTCGGCGCCGCGGTGTCGACGTCGAGCCAGCGGACGGCCTCGGTACCGCGCCCGCCCTGCTCGACGGCCCCGATCCGCAGCACGTGCCGGCCGGCCGTGACGCCGGACTTCTTGAACGGCGACGCCGGGCAGGGCGCCGTCTTCACTCCGTCGAACTCACACGTGACGAAGGGACTGACGAGCCCGGTGGTGTCGTAGGACACGGACAGGTTCGCGCCGACGGCAGCCATGGTCGGCTTGATCGACAGTCGCGGGCCTTGCAGGACGGCCGACTCGACCAGTTCTCCGGCCGGCGGCTTGAACAGCTCCGCGTTCGTCTGCGGACGGCCGTCGTTGACCGGGATCTGCTGGAGGTTGCTGCCGTCCTCCGTCCGGCGGGCGACGTACAGGAGGTTTGACTTCGCCCAGCTGATCGACTCACCGCTGGTACCGACGGCGGGAGCCGGTACGGGGGTGCCGCCGGCCACCGGGAGCACGTTCACCGAGGTGCTCTTGAAGTAGGCGATCCACAGGCCGTCCGGTGACGCGACCGGGTGCTGCGCCAGCTCGGTACCGGCGTATGTCGTCAGGACCGCGCCGGCCGCCCTCGCCTGGACGCGTTGCAGCTTGCCGGTCAGCTGATCCTTGACGATCAGCGTCTGGTTGTCGGGCAGCCAGGACGGCGCCGCCAGGTTGCAACCGACCCGGACCGCCGCGCCGCCAGTGGCGCCGACGATGTCGACACAGGAGGTGCCGTTCTGGCCGTTCTCGAAGGCGATCTTGGCGCCGTCGGGCGACCATGACTTGGCCGCGATCCCGCTCTTCCCGTCGAGGATCTTCACCGGCTGCGCCGACGGGACGACCGAGACCGTCCACAGGCTCGTCCCTCCTTGCGAGAAGGCGACCTGCCGTCCGTCGGCCGAAGCCGCGATGGCCTTGTCGACCTGCTGCGTCGGACCCGAGGCCGCGAGCGGTTCGACCTGGGTCGCACTCTGGACGGGGATCCGCCCCAGGAACGTCCGGCTGACCCCTTCGGTCGTCACGGTGTGCGCGACGGTGATGGAATCGGCCGATTCGGCGGCTGTGGAACCGCCGGCCGCCATTGCCGGGACGGTCGCGGTGAGGACGACGGCCGACAGAGCCATCGGCACGCTGAAGCGCGGAAACGCACGCAAAAGAACCCCTAGATAGTCAGAGCGACACGACAGCCGGTCGCGCTGACCTCATCGGCGCCGGCCTGCGCACGTTACAGGGTTTGCAGGTTGTTGCAGGTTGTTCAGAAAGGCATGCGGCAGGTGGCGACGGCTTCGGCGCCGGCTGGATCGCCGTCGAGGAGCTTTACGGTCGGCTGGTCGTCGCGGCCCGACAGGGTGCGCATGTAGGCGATCGCGTCGGTGCTCACGGTGGCGATCGGGTCGCCGTGGCCGAGGCGGTAGGTGCCGCCGCCTTGGCCGGTGAGGGTGAGCACTACCGGCGTACCGGACCAGAACGGGCCGTCCACGATGTCGCGCATCACTTGGGCGACCACCTCGTCGGCGTACGGGCCGGCGTCGAACTCCCGGCCGAGCGCCTGGCAGACGTCGTCGCGGTGCATCCACAGGTCACGGGCGAGCAGGATGTCCTGGATGTAGCCGAGGTCGAGCTTGTCGAAGCCGGGGATGCCCTCGATCTTCACCTGCATCCTGCGGATCAGCACCGGGTTGCGGCTGATGGTCTTGGTGGCCTTGCCCCAGAGCTTGCCGAAGCGGTTCTGCAGGACGTCGTACGGCGTACCGCGGTGGTCGTCGGCCTGGATCATCATGTGCGCGTCGAGCAACGGGGTCGTCGGGTAGATCTTTCGCGCCCGGCGATCACGCAGCGGGAAGGACCACGGCTTGTTGACGTCCTCGGCCTGTCCGCACAGGTGGCCGACGATGTCGGCGACGTCCCACTCCGTGCAGACCGTACGGCGCTCCCAGTCGGCGGCGTCGAGGGTCGTCATCAGGTCCTGCCAGGCCGCGAGCTCGGCGTCGCGGTGACGGCGGGCGGCGGACCGGTCGGCGCGGGCGATCTCCCGCGCGGCTGTCGCTGTGGTGGTCATTTCTCTTTCCCCCTGGTCGGTCGGTAGTGCAGGTAGAACATGTCGAGCACCGTCGGCATCAGTTTCATGTAGCGGCCGGTCTCGTAGGTCGCCTGTGGTTCGTTCGCCATCTGCTGCGAGAGCACGCCGGCGGTGAGCGAGGTGAACAGCGCAATGCCTTCGTCGCTGGTCGCGTCCTGATGCAGCCTGCCCTTGTCGACCGCCTGCTGAAGGTAGGACCTCAGGTCGTTCACCATGTCCTCCGCCGGAGCGAAAGCCTCGGGGGAGGGAGTGAATCCCGGCACCGTCCGCCAGAAGAGCAACTGGGTCAGTACCTGGTTGTCCATGCACCAACGGCTGAACGCGACCATCCCGCGCTCGAGCTCCTGATCCTGAGGAGCGCGGGCCCGGGCCTCGCGCTGGGCGTCCCGGATCTGCGCGGAGCCGCGCTGGAACAGGGCGTCGTAGATCGCGAGCTTCGACGGGAAGTACTGGTAGAGCGACGGCGGCCGCATCCCGAGCTGCCGGGCCACCGCGGACAGGCTCAGCGCGGCGACACCCTCGGTCTCCATCAGCGCGACCGAGACGTCGAGGATCTCGTCGATGGTCTGCTGCCGTCGCCGGGACCTGCGATCGAGGCCTGTTGTGCTCATAGACTGAGGAAAACCTAATGGTCGTAGGTAAGTCA
Organism: Kribbella sp. NPDC051620; assembly: GCF_044453825.1. NCBI lineage: Bacteria > Bacillati > Actinomycetota > Actinomycetes > Propionibacteriales > Kribbellaceae > Kribbella > Kribbella sp. NPDC051620. The sequence continues at coordinate 408,799 of NZ_JBITDB010000006.1, read as the reverse complement.
ACAGCTCGTAGCGTTTCTCTGTACTTGTCCCTGGTGGCACGTACTGTTTTCGCATGTGCAGAAACATCACCGTTCTTCGTGGACTTGAGCCGGCGGCGACCTCGGAAGAGATCTACGCGGCGGCGCTGCAGTACGTGCGCAAGGTGACCGGCGTCGGCTCGCTCAGCGCGACCACCCGCGGCCCGATCGAGCGCGCCGCCGCCGAGGTCGCCAAGATCACCGAGGCGCTTCTGGAAGAGATGCCGGAACGCCGCGTCCCACCACAAACCGTGCCGCCGCTGCGCCGCCCCGAAGTACGGGCTCGCCTCGGCCTGGACTGACAGCTCGGTGGGGGGCGGGCGAGCGGTGCCCGGTGGCATGGCTGACTGGCGGCGGCAGGGCGTGGTCTTCGGCCTGACTGTAGTCGGGGTGGTGCTGACCCTGACGTGCCTGAACGCCGGTGCCGAACTCGAGCGCCGTCGCCGCGCGGCCTGCGACGGCTCGCTCGCGATGCCGCCTAGCGCTTTCGTGCTGGGCTCCGTCGGCTTGCTGCTAGGGGTGGTCGCATTGCTGCTGCTGATCCGCTGGTCCGGTCGCAGCCGGCAGGTGATGACGATCGTGCTGTTCGCGACGGCGGTGGCCGGGGTGGTCTTCGAGGCGTTCGCCCTGATCGCCGCGATCCAGCAGTCGGCGCCGGTGTCCTCGATCTGCCGCCTGCCGCTGGGGTAGATTTCGGGCTGGAAAACCTTTACCGAGGAGGCAGCGGATGCGGTTCGCGATCAAGACCAGGCCGGAGCACACGAGCTGGGAGCAGATGCGGGACGTGTGGATCGCGGCCGACGAGTACGAGGTCTTCGAGTCGGCCTGGCACTGGGACCACTTCTACCCGCTGACCGGCGACATGGCCGGCCCGAACCTCGAGGCCTGGACGACGCTGGCCGCGCTCGCCCAGGCGACCAAGCGGATCCGGGTGGGTTGTCAGGTCACCGGGATGATCTACCGGCACCCCGCCGTACTGGCGAACATGGCGGCCACCACCGACATCATCTCCGGCGGCCGCCTCGAGCTCGGTATCGGCGCCGGCTGGAACCAGATGGAGTGCGACGCCTACGGCATCGAACTGCCCCCGCTGAAGGAACGCTTCGACCGCTTCGACGAGGGCACCCAGGCGCTGATCGCGCTGCTCACCGAGAAGGTCGCCAACTTCGACGGCCAGTACGTCAAACTCACCGACGCATACTGCGAACCGAAACCCGTCCAGACCCCGCACCCACCCATCACCATCGGCGGCAAAGGCCCCAAGCGCACCCTGCGCGCCGTAGCCCGCTGGGCCCAGCACTGGAACGTCATCGTCGCCAGCCCCGACGAATGGAAACCCCTCAAAGACGTCCTCGTCGCCCACTGCGAAGACCTGGGCCGAGACGTCACCGAAATCACCTGCTCGGTCAACGTCCGCATCGACGCCGACCAGCCGCTGTCCCAAGCCATCGACGAGGCCGTGGCGACAGCCGCGTCATACGCCGAAGCAGGCGTCGACCTCGTCGTCCTCAACCTCCCCTTGAACACCCCACCCACCATCCTCGAACCCCTCGCCAAAGCCATCGCCTGACAAGAGCAACAAGCGAAGAGCAACGGCGAAGAGCAACGGCGAAGAGCAACGGCGAAGAGCAACGGCGAAGAGTAACGGCGAAGAGTAACGGCGAAGAGCAACGGCGAAGAGCAACAGGCGGTCCCGGCTGCCGCTGTGGTTAACGCGGTGCCGGGGTGGCAGCTAGTTGTGGGCGGCGAGCCGACTTCGTGTAATGCCTCGGCGAATTGATGCAACTGGTGTGTGCCGCCCCGGCGTTGCTCCTCTGGCATCGACCCGGAGAATCCGCCATGGTCGGAACGGAGCGGGACTTTGTCGGGGGTGGTGGATAGCGTGGGGGTGTGGATCGTGAGGAGTATGTGGAGGCCGTGTTGGTGGCGGTCGAGTCGATTCCGGCTGGGCGGGTTGCGACGTACGGGGACATCGCCGAGTACGTCGGTCAGGGCGGCCCTCGTCAGGTCGGTGCCGTGATGCGCGAGTACGGCGGTGCCGTCGGCTGGTGGCGGGTCATCCGGGCCAGCGGCATCCCCGCCGACGAGGTGGTCGACCAGCAGATCCAGCTCCTCCGCGGCGACGGCGTCCGCGTAACCAACGGCAAAGTAAACCTCCGCGAAGTCCGCTGGAACCCCGAAGAACAGCCCTAGCTCAGTCGCCGGGACCTAGGCGGTGGCTGGCGTGGGCGTGTTCAGGAGGGTCCGGTATGTCCGCGTCAGATGTTCCGGCCAGGGCGTGAAGTGGATGAGCGCATCGTCGGCATGGGTGAGCTGATCGATCCCACCGACGGCTGTCAGTTTGCGCAGCGCCGGGTCAGTGATGGCTGCGGTTGTTGCCGCTATGAAATCGGAAGTGTTGAGGACCGGGTATGGCCGGACAGCGTCGTTGATGTTGACCTGAAAGTCGCCGATCACCGGTGTGACCGGATCGCTCAGCGCCAAGGCTGTATGGCGGTCGCCGAGCATCGTCAGGGCGCGGGAGATCGCGCTGTCTGTTCCGATCTTGGGGCTTTGTTCTATTGCGGCGTCGATCAGCGGCCCCAGAGTTGCGGCCGCTTCGAGCTCGGCGAACGCGGTGCCGAGCCACTTGTCGTAGGGCCAGTAGCGGCGTTCCTGAAGGAACGTCATGTGCATGATCAGCTTGCACAACTTGGCGGTCAGAAGCCGTGCGCCGCGTTGGTCGCCGGCTTCTAGAGCGCGTCCGATGAGGGGTTCGGTGTTGCCGATCAGGTACCACTGGCTGGCGACAAGCCATCGCCATACGTCGTCGGGGTACCAGTCCAGCGCGGAGCGCACACGCGTGAGTTCGCCGTCATCGTCTCTGAAGACCTTCCCGCGGGTCACGTAGAGAAGTCGCTGGTGTGCCAGCCCGAGCCAGGCGGCGTGGTCCATGCCCTGCCGCGGATCGGTTCCGATCTGGGCGACGATCCAGTCGTCGAAGGTGGTGACTTCGATGTGGTGCGTCACTGTGTTGGTGGCCAGTGAGTACCACGCCGTGGGGAGCCCGTCGTACTCGGCGGGCAGCCCCTGAGCGATCGCGGTGCGGACGCGATCGACCTTGTCGGCGCTCACGAAAAGCTGGACCCGAGGACCCCACTCGTGATCGGTCGACCGGGCGCTGTCATAGCCGAGAATCTCGGATCCCTCGCCGAGCAGACAGGCAGTGTGTGGGCAGTCGACGAGCGGAGCGACCACATCTGCATAGAAGGCCTCAGCGAGCGCAAGACCGGGTCTGAAAGCGGAGCTCGTCATCTCAGGGACGTTATTGGATCTGGTCAGCGCGGCGTCCGTGGGGTGCCGGGTCGGATTTGTCGGTGGGGTCTGGTGGGATGGGGGGATGGTCAGTAGAACTGGGTCCCGGTATCGGTTGGTGCGGGGTGACGGGCATCAGGCTCGGGTCACCGAGGCGCCGGTGCTGGATGCTGATCAGCAGGCTGTGGTTGATCATGCGGGTGGGCCGTTGCTGGTGCTGGCGGGGCCGGGGACCGGGAAGACGACGACGTTGGTGGAGGCCGTCGTCGATCGGGTGGGTAATCGTGGGCTGAAGCCTGATGAGGTGCTGGTGCTGACCTTCGGGCGGAAGGCGGCGACCGAGCTCAGGGACCGGATCACGGCGCGGCTCGGGCGGACGACGCGGGCGATGCCGTCGATGACCTTTCACTCGTTCTGTTATGCGTTGCTTCGGCGGTTCACGCCGGCCGATGCGTTCGACGTACCGCTCCGGCTGCCGTCCGGCCCCGAGCAGACGCTCCGGCTGAGCGAGTCGCTCGAGGGCAGTCGTGAGGTCGGCGTGACGAAATGGCCGGCCAGCTTGCATCCGGCGCTGAAGACGCGCGGGTTCACCGAGGAAGTACAGGCCGTCATCGGCAAGGCACGGCAGCTCGGGCTCGACCCGGAGGACCTGTCCGCGATCGGGCATTCGGCCAGCCGGCCCGAGTGGGTCGCGGTCGGCGACTTCTTCGAGGAGTACCTGCAGATCCTCGACCACGAGCAGGTGCTGGACTACTCCGAGCTGATCCACCGCGCGGTCATCCTGGCCGAGCAGCCGCACGTGAAGGCGCGGCTCCGCGAGGAGTTCAAGGCCGTCTTCGTCGACGAGTACCAGGACACCGACCCCGGCCAGACCAAGCTGCTCCAGGCGATCGCCGGCGACGGCCGCGACCTCGTCGTGGTCGGCGACCCGGACCAGTCCATCTACACCTTTCGCGGCGCCGACGTCCGCGGTCTGCTCCGCTTCACCGACGAGTTCCGTACTACGGAAGGCGCCGAAGCCGCCCAGATCGCGCTGGCCACCACCCGCCGATTCGGCACCACCCTGCAGCGCGTCTCGCGCAACGTCGTCAACCGGCTCGGCGTCCCCGGCACGCTCGACCGCGACACCTTCGACCGCTTCCGCAACCCCGACGCGAGCTCCTGCGTCTACGGCCCCGGCAAGGTCGAGGCCAACCTGTACTCGACCAGCGGCGCCGAATTGGAGCACATCGCCGACCTGCTCCGCCGTGCCCACGTGCAAGACGGAGTCGGCTGGCACGAGATGGCGGTGCTGGTCAGATCGGGCAGCTGGTCGATCCCGCCGTTGCGTCGCGCCCTGGCCGCCGCGGGCATCCCCGTCGACGTCGCCGGCGACGAGTTGCCGCTGTCGCGCGAGCCCGCGGTGCGGCCGATGCTGCTGGCGCTGAGAGCCGTCGCCGACCCGGCCACCTTGACGGTCGACGTCGTCCGGGCCCTCGCCTTGTCACCGCTCGGCGCGATGGATGCCGGCCAGTTGCGCCGCCTCGCCCGGGTACTGCGCAAGCGCGATCGCGAGGCAGCCGCGGGCCAGCGCCTCCCGCGATCGTCCGACGAGTTGCTCCGCGAAGCACTGCTGAACCCGTTGCTGCTCGACGAGCAGGCATCACCGGCCGAGGCACGCTTCGTCGCCCTCGGTGAAAGGTTGCTCAAGGCAAGAAACATCGTGACGGCCGGAGCCGCGCCCGACGAGGTCATGTGGTCGCTGTGGTCGGAGTCGCCGTGGCTGCGACGACTCCGCGGCCAGGCGAACAGCGGCGGCGAGGTCGCCCGTACTGCGAACCGCGACCTCGACTCGCTCTGCGCGCTGTTCGACACCGCGAGCCGGGCCGAGGAGCAGATCGGGTTCAAGGGTGTCTCGACGTTCCTCGCCGAGCTGGAGGCGCTGGACATCGCCGGCGACAACCGCTTCGACGCGACGTACCGCGAAGCCGGCGTGCAGCTGATGACCGCGCACCGCTCCAAGGGACTGCAGTGGCGGCTGGTCGTCGTGGCCAGTGTCCAGGAAGGGCAGTGGCCCGATCTGCGCAGGCGCGGCTCGTTGCTGGAGCCGGATCGACTAGGGCCCGATGGACTGGTCGAGCCGCTGTCGGCCGGTGCCATGCTCGCGGAGGAGAGGCGGCTCTTCTACGTGGCGATCACGAGAGCGCGGGAGCGGCTGATCGTGACAGCCGTCCAGGCGCCCGAGGCCGACGGCGATCAGCCTTCCCGATTGCTTGCCGAGCTGGACATTCCTTTGAAGTTGGTGGCCGGACGGCCGCGCCGGCCGTTGTCGCTGCCCGGTCTGGTGGCCGACCTCCGCTGCGTACTGGCCGACCCCGCCTCGTCGCCTGCCTTGAAGCGGGTCGCCGCTGACCGGTTGGCGCAGCTCGCCGACGCTGTCGACGACCGGGAGTACGCGCTGGTCCCGACGGCTGACCCGCAGCGCTGGTGGGGTGTGCGCGAGCGCACCAAGTCGGAGCGCCCGATCACCGATCCCGACCTGCCGGTGCCGTTGACCGGGAGCGCGTTGACGACGATCGTCGACTGCCCGCTGCGCTGGTTCCTGCAGCGTCGCGCGGGCGGTGAAACACCCAGTACTTCGGCCATCGGCTTCGGCATGGTGCTGCACACGCTCGCCGACGCTGTCGCGACCGGGACGCTGCCGCCCGACATCGACGAGCTGAACGGCTGGCTCGACAAGGTGTGGACGCAGCTCGAGTTCGAGTCGTCCTGGATCTCGGATCGGGAGCGGGTCGAGGCGGAGCAGGCGTTGCGGCGGTTCGTCGCCTGGCACCAGGGGCGGCCGGATCGGACGCTGCTCGGTACCGAGGTGGAGTTCGACGTACTGCTGCCGGACGAGGACAAGCCGGCGGTCCGGGTCAAGGGCCGGATGGACCGGTTGGAGCAGGACGGCGACGGCGCGATCCGGGTGATCGATCTGAAGACCGGGCGCAACGTGCCGACCAAGCCGGCGCTGGAGCGGCATGTTCAGCTGGCCATCTACCAGCGGGCGATCGAGTCGCGGCAGATGAAGAAGCTGGGTGAGGAGCCGCGCAGTGGCGGGGCTGAGCTGGTCCAGTTGCGGCATGACGACATCGGCTTGCCGAAGGTCCAGGGCCAGGCTCCGTTGGAGGCCGACGAAGACGGTCGTACCTGGCTGGACGACGCGGTCGAGGACGCCGAGTCGATGGTCCGTTCGGAGGAGTTCATCGCCAAGCGCAACCCGAGCTGCGACCGCTGCGACGTCCGAGCCCTCTGCCCCATCCAGCCCGAAGGCCGGGAGATCGTCTGATGAGAGCGAAGCTGGAGACGACGGCGGAGCTGTGTGACCTGCTCGGGATTCCGTTCAGTGATCAGCAACTGCAGGCGATCACCGCGCCGCTCGCGCCGGGCGTGATCGTCGCCGGCGCCGGGTCGGGCAAGACGACGGCGATGGCGGCTCGCGTGGTCTGGCTGATCTGCACCGGGCAGGTCCAGCCCGAGGAGGTCCTCGGTCTCACCTTCACCAAGAAGGCGGCCAACGAGCTCGACGTGCGGATCCGCGACGACCTCACCAAGGCCGGCGTGCTCGGCTCCACCCTGCCGCGCGACCAGCACCCGATCCTCGCCGCGCACCTCCGCAGCAACATCCCCAACTGGGAGCCCGAGGAGCCGGGCGAGCCCGTCGTCTCGACGTACCACGCCTTCGCCGGCACGCTGATCGCCGAGCACGGCCTGCGTCTCGGTCTCGAGCCCGACGTCCGGGTACTTGCCGACGCGACCCGTTTCCAGCTCGCCGGCCGGGTGGTACGCCGGTCTAACGGGCCGATCCGATTCGCCTCGCATCACGTGCCGACGCTGGTCAACAGCCTGCTCGCCCTCGACGGTGAGCTCGCCGACCACCTGCTCGGCGCGAACGAAGTACGGGCTCACGACGAGGCCGTGCGGGCTGAGGTCGCGGCTGCGCGCAAGCAGACGGTCGAGGTGAAGAAGCTGGCCGAGACGGCGCTGAAGCGTGGCGAGATCCTGCAACTCGTCGAGGAGTATCAGGCCTACAAGGGTGAGCGGGGCGTCGTCGACTTCGCCGACCAGATGGCGCTCGGTGCCCGGCTGGCCGAGGAGTGTCCCGAGGTCCCGGTGATCGAGCGAGGACGGTACAAGGTCGTCCTCCTCGACGAGTACCAGGACACCTCGGTCTCGCAGCGGCGGATGCTGACCGCGCTGTTCGGCGTCGACGGACACCCGGTTACGGCGGTCGGTGACCCATGTCAGGCGATCTACGGCTGGCGCGGCGCGTCGGTCGCGAACCTCGACGAGTTCCCCGAACACTTCAAGAACGCTGACGGTACGCCGGCCCAGCGGTACGTCCTGAGCGTGAACCGGCGGTGTGGCAGCCGAATCCTCGCGGCAGCCAACCAGCACGCGGCCGAGCTCTACCAGCAGCACCCCGGCGTGATCCCGCTGGAGGCGCCGCCCGAAGCACCCGAGGGCGCGATTACGGTCGGCCTGTTCGAGACGCGCTCGAAGGAGATCGAGTGGGTCGCGGACGCGATCGTCGCCGCGCACAAGCTGCCGAAGCGCCGATGGAAGGACATCGGCATCCTGATGCGCACCAACACCGACCTCAGCGCGGTCCACGAGGCGTTGATCGCGCGCAAGGTCCCGGTCGAGGTGGTCGGCCTCGGCGGACTGCTCGCGCTGCCCGAGGTCGTCGACGTGGTCGCCACCCTGCAGGCCGTCAACGATCTGACCGCGAACGCGGCAATGCTCCGCATCCTCACCGGACCGCGCTACCGGATCGGTCATCGCGACCTCGCCTTGCTGGCCAACCGTTCCCGGGTGCTGGCCGACGCCGGTGATCGCCCGGCCGCGGATGATCTCGTCGCCGCCCTCGACGCGGCGGTGGCGGGGATGGACTCGACCGAGGTCATCTCGCTGGCCGAGGCCGTGGATGATCCTGGGCCGACCGGGTGGGGCTATTCAGCGGAGGCTCTGGAGCGGTTCCGGGAGTTGTCGACCGAGCTGCGTGAGTTGCGTGCGCACTCAGGCGAGCCGCTGCTCGATCTGGTTCGCCGGGTGATCAGCACCATCGGCCTCGACGTCGAGCTCACCGCCACGCCCGATCACGTCGACTCCGGCCGGCGCGATCACCTGGCCGCGTTTTTGGATGCCGTGGGCAACTTCGTGTCGACGGAGTCGAGTGGTTCGCTGGACGGGTTGCTGGCGTACCTGGCGGCGGAGGAAGAGTATGCGGCGGGTCTCGACCTCGCGGTACCGAGCGAGGCGGACTCGGTGAAGTTGCTGACCACGCACCGGTCGAAGGGGCTCGAGTGGCCGATCGTGTTCGTGCCGACGCTGGTGAACAAGGTGTTCCCGTCGGATCGCGGCCGTGACAAGTGGACGACCAACGCGAAGGTGCTGCCATGGCCGTTGCGCGGTGACGCCGACACGCTGCCCAACTTCCACGACCTGTCGAACGCTGGGCTGAAGGTCTTCGCCGATGAGTGCAAGGACGTCAACGCGCTGGAGGAGAGGCGGCTCGGGTACGTCGCTTTCACCCGCGCCAAGGAGCTCCTGGTCGCGACCGGGCACTGGTGGGGGCCGACGCAGAAGCGCCCGCGCGGACCCTCGTCGTACCTGGAGACGCTGAAGCAGCACGCGGGGGAGCGGGTCATCGACTGGGCCCCGCAGCCTGACCTCAACGAGGAGAACCCGGAGCTCGCCGAGCAGACGCTCGCGCCATGGCCCGCGCCGTACGACGCAGCGGCGTACCAGCGGCGGCTCGAATCGGTGGCACTGGTCGAGCAGGCGCGCGCGGAAGGACCGTCGCAGGAAGCCGAGGAATCGCTGCTGCTGGACGAGCAGGCGACGGTCGCGCGCTGGGACTCCGAGCTGGAGCGATTGTTGTCAGAGGCAAGGGAAAGCCGGAGCCGGAAGGCGTACGACGTCGCGCTGCCGGCCTCGTTGTCGGCGACCCAGGTGATGCGGCTGGCGAAGGACCCGGACGGTCTGGCCGCCGACCTGGCCCGCCCGATGCCGCGGAAACCCAACCGGGCGGCGCGATTCGGCACCCGGTTCCATGCCTGGGTGGAGAGCTACTTCGGCCAGCAGTTCCTGCTCGACCCGGACGACCTGCCGGGCGCGGCCGACGAGGGCATCGTCGATGACACCGACCTGACCGAGCTGATGGACGCCTTCCGCGTCGGTCCGTACGGCGAGCAGATGCCGTACGAGATCGAGGCTCCCTTCGCGCTGGCGATCGGCGGCCGGATGGTCCGCGGCCGGATCGACGCCGTCTACCAGGTGATCCGCCCGGACGGCTCCCGCGGCTACGACGTGGTCGACTGGAAGACCAGCCGCAGCGAGACCGCCGACCCGCTCCAGTTGGCCATCTACCGGGTCGCCTGGGCCGAACTGCTCGGCATCCCCGTCGGGCAGGTGGGCGCCGCGTTCTACTACGTCCGTACCGGCGACATCGTCCGTCCGACAGACCTCCCGGACCGCGCTGCCCTGATCACGCTTCTCAACGGCTGAACCTTCCGCGACAACATTTCCAGCTGTCTCGAAAGGGTTTGTCGCGACCGGCCCAGGCGGCCACGACGTCAGGTACCTGCGGCGCCAACTTCGTCTGCATGTGGGAGGACCCGGGCTTCAACGGCACCAAGTACGTCGACGTCGTCGGCCAGCCCGGCTTCATCGACATCGACTGGTGGGAAGGCGACAACGAGATCAGCAGCGTGAACAACCGCACCGGCTACTGGGTCCGGATGTACGCCAACGACGACGCCACCGGCTTCTTCGGCTGCGTAGCCCCCAACCAGTCGATCGCCGCCCTCACCTTCGACAACGAAATGGAAAGCTTCAGCCTCAACACAACCTGCAACTAGTTGGCTGTCAGCACCCGCCGGCCACCCCGGCCGGCGGGCGCTACCCGACAAGCTCCGCTGGAACAATGCGCACCGGAAACGGCAACGTGGCGTCGAACGCCTCTTCGGCCTTCACCACAGCCCGCTCGACGTACCGGCCGTTCTCCAGCTCCAGCACGGTCAGCACAACCTCTTCGGGATCGAAGATCCAGTACGCCGCCACACCGGACCGCTCGTACATGACCCGCTTCAGCACGAGGTCTGTCGTCCGCGTGGCCGAGCACAACACCTCGACTGCCAAGAGCAGTGGGAGTTCGAGCCACTCCGTGCCAGTGTCTTCGCGGCTGAAGACCACCACGTCCGGCTGGAGCAGCAGGTCGGTGGCGGGCCGGAAAGCCAACGGACCTAGTAGCGCTCTGGCAGTGGGAGGGCAGTGGGCTCTCAGTTTCAGCGCCAGGTTGAACACGGCATCCTGGTGAGCGGCAGGCCGAGAGGGCGTGACCAGCAGGACGCCTTCGACCAGTTCGTAGCGCAGTCCGTTCTCCGGAAGACGATCGAGGTCCGCAAGGGTGAACCTGCCGGGCTCGATCGTCAGGGGCGCAAACAGTTCACGGTCCATGCCGCAATGCTGTTGTCAGCTGGGCTGTGCCTCAAGGCCGGATCGGAACTTGCCCGGAGCTGCCCCGGCTTTCAGGTGAGGAGTTGGGCAGGGGAGAGCGTGACAGGGAACGGGGTGGTGGTGGCGTGGGTCTCCTCGCCCTGGATGACGGCCTCGCAGACGTAGCGGTCGTCGTCAAGGCGCAGCACGGTGAGCTCTTGGGCCGCCGGGTCCAGGAGCCAGTACGCCGGTATGCCGTGTTGGGCGTAGAGGTCGCGTTTTGTTACCACGTCGGTGACTCGGGTGCTGGGGGAGAGGACCTCGACGGCCAGGAGTGCCTTCTGGGCGTATTGGGGGCCGGCGTCGGCGCGTGTGGTGACCAGGATGTCGGGGCGGAGGGAGAGGCGGCGGGTTGGGCGGAAGTCGAGGGAGCCGACGGAGACGAGCAGGTCTGGAGGGCAGGCATGCTTGAGCGTCACCATCAACGCGACCACCGCCGCCTGGTGAGCAGGTGGTTGCACCCCGGTCACCGCCAGCCGACCGTCGATCACCTCGTACCGCCGAGCATCCGGTGCCCGAACCGAACTCCCCGGGAGCCCGGCGGGCACGGCAAACGTAAGGCCTGCTGCTTCGAGTCGTGCCGTTCGATCACTCACCCCACCAGCATCGCGGAAACCCGCCGACCCCGGCGAAAGTTATCCACAGCCCCCAGCTCCGACGGCTGGCTGCTGGATCTCCGCCAGCGGGTTCCGCAGCGTCCCGACGAACTGCAACGAGCCGGCCTGGTCGGTCAGATCGACCATGCTCTGGTTGTTCTTCAGCTGCAGCCGGTTCAAGCAGGACAAGGCAAATTCAGGACTGAACAGATCGTACTTCGCGAACGCCGCCGCCAGCTCCGGCGTCGCCTCCTGATAATCACGGACCGACGACGCCACAACCGCCCAGAACTCCTCGGGCGACAGCAGTCCTTCGGCAGCGAGCAGCGGCGACAGGAAGCGGAAGATGCAGTCGAACACGTCGGTGAAGATGCTCAACAGCTTCTCGTCGTCAGGCACGTTGGTGACGCGCACCCGTTCGATCTCGGCGGGCAGTGCGGTCGCCGTGCTCAGCACCGCGATCTCCTCCGCGATGTCCTTCATCAGCACGCGTACCGGCACGTTGTCACGCAGGACCAGGATCAGGTTCTCGCCGTGCGGCATGAACACGAGCTCATACGCATAGAAGCAATGCAGCAACGGCACCAGGTACGCATCAAGATAGGACCGCAGCCATTCGCGGGCATTCAGTCCGGACGACCTGATCAACGCTGCCGCGAGCGCCGAGCCGTGCCGATCGACGTGCAGCAGCGAGGCCATCGTCGCCAGCCGCTCGCCCGGAGCCAGCGTCGGCACCGGGCTCTCACGCCAGAGGGCCGAAAGCATCTTCCGGTACGCCGACGTCGGGTTCGTCGCCGCTTCGTAGTACCGGTTGTGATACCCGACCGCGGCGATCTCGCGCAGCACGGAGAAGCCGTGGCGTTTGAGGATCGCGTCGTTCTCGACCAGGTCGTGCACCCAGTCGTTGATCGCCGGCGTCTTCGCCATGTACGCCGGGGACAGGCCGCGCATGAAGCCCATGTTGAGCACCGACAACGCCGTCTTCACGTAGTTGCGCTCCGGGTCCGACCGATTGAAAAAGGTCCGGATCGACTGCTGCGCTTGGTACTCGTCGTCGCTGGCGCCGAGGAAGACGATATGCCGCTGAGCGATGTCCGCCGCGAACGTGATCGTGGTCTTGTTCTCCCACTGCCACGGGTGCAGCGGCATCAGGTGGTAGTCGGCCGGTTCGCCGCCGACCGCCCGGATGCGCTCGCTGAACCGTTGCAGCACAGGCGTTCCGAGCTCGGACCGCAGCAGGTCGTCGTACGTGATCGTCTTGCTGTGCGAAACCGTCGCGTGGTCCCGGCGTACCGCGATCCACACCAGCCGAACGGGCGCGCCGGCCTCGGGGGCGAAGGCGCGATAGTCCTCGACGCCGAACCCGAGCCGCCCGTTGTTCGCCACGAAACAAGGATGTCCCTCGGTCATCGCGGACTCGATCGTCTGGAAATCCGCGCCGACCAGGTCGGCCGCGGTCAGGTCGTCCTTCGCCAGCTTGTACGCCGAACTGGCGAGCGTACTGCTGATCTCCTCGAGGTAGACCGGGAGCATCTCCGCGCCGATGCCCAGCAGCTCGTGGAACTCCGTGATGAAGTCCAGCGCGTCGACCGGCGCGTCGACGCCGGCGCGTGTGCGGGTGATGCTCGAGGCGTCGACTTCCCAATGATTCAAGGGATAAATCTCGGCCTGGAAGTAGTACTGGCTCGTCGCGTTCGCGACCGTGTAACCCTCGCCCGAGGTGACGGGTTCGAAGAGCCGTTCGTGCGTGAACTCGGCGAGTGCCTTGCGGACCAGCGCGCGGTTGGCGACGGCCCAGGTGTCGGGCTGGAGGTGGGTGGTGGTCATGGTCAGCCTGCCTCGTTCATCCGGGTCGCCTCGGCGTACTGGTCGCGGGTGCAGAAGCTCAACCACGCCTGCTTGTCGGGCAGCGTCACGATGCTGTGCTTGCGGAAACCCATGCGCTGGTTGAGTTCCTGGATCTTGGTGTTGCGCACATCGGGCTCGACCACGACGCGATCGACCAGCGGATCGCTGAACAGATAGTCGAGAATCGTCTCGAACACCGCGCCGGTGAAGCCGCGCACGCGCTGCTCGGGCGGCGCGACGAGGACATGCATGCCGACATCGCCCGGCGCCGGCTGGTACACCCCGCCGACCGGGTCGTGCGCGGGCAGATACCGCTCCATCAAGAACGCCGGCCGTCCGTCGTGGCTGCCCAGGAACGCCTGGTGATAGCCGGTGCGCTCGATTCGCTCGTACTCCGTACGCACCTCGTCAAGGGTGGCGTGCAGCAGCCCCCAGTACTGCGCGTAGGGCTGAGTCACCCACCTGTGCAACGTGGGCACGTCCTGGTCGAGATCAAACGGTCTCAGGCTGAGCGTTCCGATCCCAGCGGCGAATCGGCGGAAGGTGCGCACGGAGGTACTCCAGTCGCTAGATCAGTAGGCGGTTGATTAGCTAAGGCTTACCTTACTAGATAGCTGAGTGGGCGCGGAAAGAGGCCAGCCTTGCGGTGGATGCGGAAGGTCGTTCGCGCGGCGGATGTCCGGGTGGGGTGAGGCGTCCTACGTTGGAGGCATGTTGATCGCGGAGGACCTCGCGCTGCTCTTGTATGACGATGTGAGCGGGAAGCCCGTCACTGGGTCGCCCGGGCTTGACTACGCGCTCGGTGGAGCGGTGCTGATCGAGTTGACGCTGCTGGGCAAGGTGGACATCGCCGAGGCGGGTGACACGGTCAAGGCGGGGCGGCTGAAGGTACTGGACACCACGCCTACCGGGGACGCCGTACTGGACGAGCGGCTCGCGTTGCTGGCGGGCAAGCCGGGTGCTCGGCCGAAGGACCTGATGAAGAAGCTGTCGAACAACCTGCGCCGCCAGGTGCTCACCAGGCTGGCTGAGCGCGGTGTGCTGGAGCAGGACAAGGGCAAGGTGCTGGGCCTGTTCCCGGTCACCCGCTGGCCGGCCAAGGACGCACGGCATGAGGCAGAGGTCCGTACGTCCCTCGAGAACGTCCTGAAGCTCGGCAGCCAGCCAGACGAGCGCACCGCCGCCCTGATCGCCCTCCTGAGCGCCCTGAACGTCGTCCCCAAGGTGATCACCGACGCAGTCGACAAGAAGGCCCTCAAGAACCGCGCAAAGGAAATCGCCGAATCCGACTGGGCCGCCACAGCAGTCCGCAAAGCAGTCCAAGAAATGCAAGCAGCAGTAACCGCAGCCATAGTCGTAGCCAGCACCGCCGGCTCATCCGGCAGCTCCTAACCAACCCAACCCGACTCCACCGGACCACCGACTCCACCGGACCACCGGCTCCGCCGGGTGCGCTGCGCCTTCGTACTTCCCGCCGCCGGGCGCCCGGAGGGCGCGCGGCGGCGGGGTTCTTACTCGGCTTGGCAGTTTGTTTTGCAGGTGGTGTCTACCAGGGTCAGGTGGGCGCCGGGGTCTTCGGTGTCGACGGTTTCGGTGGACCAGTCGACCTCCCAGTCGCCGGCCTCCTCCGAGCGCTCGACGGTGCCCAGCTCGCCGAACCAGTCCGTGATCGGCGTCCGCGGGTTGATGTGCGCGATCTCCAGCACCTTCGGCAGTTGCTTGCCGATCTCGGCGCGCACGTCGGCGATCTTCGCGCCCTTGGCGTGCAGCGACACGACCGGCGGCCGCGGGTGGGATCCGGTCAGCACCCAGACCGCCACCGTGCCCGAAGTACAGATCGCGTACGTCCCGTCAGCCCCGCACTTGTACCCGCCCTTGGCCAGCCCCGCGACCACCTGAGCCGCAGTGAGGTCAGGCAGTACCGGGTCGGAAGGCTTCTCGCTGGGCTGGGATGCGGGCTCGCTGGTGGAGCCTGCGGGCGTCTCACTCGACGCAGGTGCGTCGGAGGACTTCTTGTCGTCTGATCCGGAGCAGGCCGTAGTACCGATGAGCAGTGCAGCGCTCACCAGTGCGACGGCGACCCGCTTCAGACCGCCACCTCGATCGCAGCATCGAGGGCGATCGTGATCATCTCGGAGAAGGTCGTCTGCCGCTCCTCGGCCGACGTCTCCTCCTTGGTGATCAGGTGGTCCGACACCGTCATGATGCCGAGCGCCCGCCGACCGAACTTGGCGGCCAGCGTGTAGAGCGCCGCCGCCTCCATCTCGATCCCCAGTACGCCGTACTCGGCCGTGCGCGACACCAGGTCGGGCCGGTCGTTGTAGAACAGGTCGCCCGAGAACACCTGCCCGACATGCACGTTCAGCCCGGCCGCCTCAGCCGCGTCGACCGCGGCGCGGAGCAGCTGGTAGTCGGCAGTCGGCGCGTAGTCGATGCCGTGGAAGCGCAGCCGGTTCATCTGCGAGTCGGTACTCGCGGACATCGCCACGATCACGTCCCGGACCCGGACGGCCTCGGTCAGCGCGCCACAGGTGCCGACCCGGATCAGGGTCTGGACGTCGTACTCGGCGAACAGCTCGTTCGCGTAGATCGAGGCCGACGCCTGACCCATGCCGGAGCCCTGCACGGAGATGCGCTCACCCTTGTACGTGCCGGTGAACCCGAACATGTTCCGGATCTCGGTGTAGCAGGTGACGTCGGACAGGTAGGTCTCGGCGATCCACTTGGCTCTCAGTGGATCCCCGGGGAACAGCACACGCGGTGCGATCTGTCCCTTCTCGGCAGCGATGTGAATACTCATGCCGGGATGCTCTCACGATCGCCGGGCGAGATACGTTGAAGCCGTGGCCTACTCGATCGTTCCCGGTTCCCTGTCGCTGTCCCGTTCCGTGCTGGACCGAGCTGCCGACCGGCGGCGTGACCAGGAGTGGCTGGAGAAAGCATGGGCCGCCGCGGACACGCAGGTGGCGCTAGTAGCCGGTGACAAGCTCGCAGTAGTCGAGGACCGTACTGCGCTCCGCCTGGTACCGCCCGCCGCAGCCCCCGACGGCATCCGCATCTTCCTGGGCATCGACCGCGTCGCCGGCGCCGGTATGACGGCCGACGGGCGTGCCGTGTTCGCAGTACTGGTCAGTGAAGAGCCAGACGACTCGTACGCCGGCCTGCGTGAACTCGGCGCAGTACTGGACGACAGGGAGGCCGGGATAGCGGTCAACGTGGTCGGGCTGGCCAACTGGCACGCAGTACACACCCACTGCGCCAACTGCGGAGCCCATACCGACGTGGTCGACGCAGGCCACGTACGGCACTGCCCGAACTGCGGTCTCAGCCACTTCCCGCGCAGCGACCCAGCGATCATCGTGCTTGTCACCGACGACCAGGACCGCGCTCTGCTCGGCCGCAACGAGGCCTGGCCCGAGGGCCGCTACTCCACCCTCGCCGGCTTCGTAGAGCCTGGCGAGTCCCTCGAGGCCGCCGTACGCAGAGAGGTATTCGAAGAGACCGGCGTAGTCATCGGAGAGGACATCGAATACGCCGGCAGCCAGCCCTGGCCCCTCCCGTCCAGCCTCATGCTCGGCTTCTACGCCAAGGCCACGGGCTACGCGATCAACGTCGACCAGGACGAGATCGCCGAGGCCAAGTGGTTCAGCCGCGACGACCTCCGCGCCCTGGTCGAGAACGGCTCAATGGCCCTCCCGGGCAACATCTCCATCTCCCGCCGCCTGATAGAAGGCTGGTACGGCGAGGAACTGACCGGCAGCTGGTAACTGCCTACGCGACCAGTTTGTCGGCGATCTGGGCGATCGACGGGTTGGTCATCGCGGTGCCGTCGGGGAAGACGATGGTGGGGACGGTCTGGTTGCCGTGGTTCACCTTCTCGACGATCTTCGCGGCGTCCGGGACCTGCTCGATGTCGACCTCGGTGAACTCGATCCCCGCTCGCTTCAGCTGGCCCTTCAGGCGGTGGCAGTAGCCACACCAGGGGGTCGAGTACATCGTGAATGCCGCCATCGTGGCTTGCTCCGTCTCTGCGTGGGGACGGGCGGCGGAAACTGTCCGGGCGCCCGCATAAGGTGGCTCTACCTTGAAGCCCAACCCCGTCGGTCGGAGTGCTGTTCCCGCATGTCCCAGTCCGTGAGCAACATCACGCAGGCCCTCGTCGGCCGGTCCGCCGACGAGCTGCTCGCTGCCCTCGACCCCGAGCAGCGCGAGGTCGCGACCGCCCTGCACGGCCCGGTCGTCGTGATGGCCGGAGCGGGCACCGGCAAGACCCGCGCGATCACCCACCGGATCGCGTACGGCGTCAGCATCGGCACCTACGACCCGGCCCGCGTGCTGGCCGTCACCTTCACCCAACGCGCCGCCGGTGAGATGCGCGGCCGGCTCGCCCAGCTCGGCGCCAACGGTGTCCAGGCGCGGACCTTCCACTCCGCCGCGCTGCGTCAGGCGCGGTACTTCTGGCCGAAGGTGTTCGGCGGTGAACTGCCACCGATCATCGACCGCAAGTTCCCGCTGCTGACCGAGGCGGCCTCCCGCTGCCGCGTCCGCGTCGACACCCCGGCCCTGCGCGACCTGGCCGGCGAGGTCGAGTGGGCCAAGGTCAGCAACGTCCGCCCGGACGACTACGCCAAGCTCGCCCCGCAGTCCGCCCGCGCCCTCGCCGCCTTCGACCCGGCCACGATCGCCCGCGTCTTCGCGGCGTACGAGGACGTGAAGCTCGAGCGCGGCCGGATCGATCTGGAGGACGTGCTCCTCTGCGCCGTCGCCCTGCTCGCGGAAGACGAGCGCGTGGCAGCCGAGATCCGCCGGCAGTACCGCACCTTCGTAGTAGATGAGTACCAGGACGTCAGCCCGCTGCAGCAGAGCCTGCTCGACCTGTGGCTCGGCGGCCGCGAGGACGTCTGCGTGGTCGGCGACCCGGCCCAGACCATCTACTCCTGGGCAGGCGCCGACCCGGCCAACCTGGTCCACTTCGCCCAGCGCCACCCGACCGCCCAGGTGATCAAGCTCGTCCGCGACTACCGTTCCACTCCGCAGATCGTCGACGTTGCCAACAAGGTCCTCGACGCGGCCGGCCCGTCCGGACTCCCCGGGCGCGTCACCCTGCGGTCCCAGCGCGAGCCCGGCCCGGCGCCGACCTACCGGGAGTACTCCGACGAGGTCGCCGAGGCCGACGCGGTCGCCCGAGCCGTCAGCCGCCTCCAGGATTCCGGTACCGCGCTGCGCGACATCGCGATCCTGTTCCGTACCAACGCGCAGTCGGAGAACTTCGAGCAGGCCCTCGCCGAGCGCAAGATCCCGGCGATGCTCAAGGGCGCCGAGCGGTTCTTCGAGCGCGCCGAGATCCGGCAGGCTGCAGTACTGCTCCGTGGTCAGGCCAAGGCCGGTGACTCCGGGGGAGATCTGGTGGAGACCGTCCGCGCCATCCTCGGCGGCGCGGGCTGGAAGCCGGAGCCGCCGTCGGGCGCCGGAGCGGTCCGGGACCGCTGGGAGTCGCTGGCCGCCCTCGTCACGATGGCCTCCGACTTCAAGGCCGCCCATCCCGACGCGGGGATCGTGGAGCTGGTCGCCGAGCTCGACCGCCGCGCGTCGATCCAGCACGCGCCGCTGGCCGAGGGCGTCACCCTGGCGACGCTGCACGCCGCCAAGGGCCTCGAGTGGGGCTGTGTCTTCATCGTCGGCGCCCACGAGGGCACCCTGCCGATCACGTACGCCCAGACGCCGGCCCAGGTCGAGGAGGAGCGGCGGCTGTTCTATGTCGGCGTGACCCGGGCGAAGGACCAGCTCGCGATCAGCTGGTCGACCTCCCGCTCACCCGGCGGCCGCGCCAGCCGCGGCCCTACCCGCTTCCTGGACCCGATCGGAGTCCGTACTCCGCGCTCTGGCGAGCGAGAGCCGTCCCCGCGAGCCCGTGCTCAGCGCACCGACCGCTCAGACCTGCCCATCCCGAAGTGCAGGGTCTGCGGCCGCGGACTGACCGAGCCGGCCGCCCGCAAGCTCGGCCGCTGCGAGGACTGCCCGTCCACGATGGACCAGGCGCTGTACGACGCCCTGTTCGAGTGGCGCGCCGAGAAGGCGGCCGAGGAGTCGATGCCCGCCTTCGTCATCTTCACCGATGCCACCCTGACCGCGATCGCCGAGGCCCGGCCGACCGACGAGCGCGAGCTGCTGAGGATCACCGGCATCGGCCGGACCAAGGTGATGAAGTACGGCGAGTCCGTCCTCAACATCTGCACCCGTTGACGGTCCAGCCTTCAACTATTTGCCCTTTGAGGCAGCAAGCCTGGCAACAAGTGGAAAAGCCGTTGCAGGCTTGGCCGAACCCGGGCGACACTCGAGGAGCAGGTTTTTCTGCTGCTGGCAGACAAGGGGTCGGGAAGTGGCATCTAGTGGCCACAGGCAACGATCTCGGAGGGTGCCGGGAGCGCGCCGGAGCGTGCCGGGCCGGTGGAGTGGCAGCAAGTTTCCGCACACCAGGCGGCAACTTCCGGCCAACTTCGAAAACCTGGATTAAATAGTTTGCGGCCTCCGGTGAGGTCGGCGTACTGTTCTTTCTGCGGTCGAGGGCTGGCCGGAAAACTTCAAACCATAGCGATGAGCTTGCCGCTCACTTCGCCACAACGAGAGGAGGTGCCTTGGAAATGGTCAACATCACGATGAAGCCGAACGGCGTCAGCGTCGCGCTGCCGTGCGCCCAGATCCAGGGTGCCGCCCTGTCGTCGCGTCTGCACGTCGAGACCGTTGTGGTGCTCGCCAATGACTTCACCCCGATCAAGGGCGGAGCTGTGGGCGATGCGAAGTACGGCGGTCAGGGTTCTCGAGCATGGAGTCCACCGGTCTGACGACAAGTCAGCCGGCACCTCCAAGGCCGCGGAACCCTAACCAGGGTCCCGCGGCCCTTTTGTTTGTCCCAGAGTTTGGCGGCGCCAACCGGTGGCCGTCGAAGACAGCAAGAGAACTACCAGCAAGACAGTCACTAGGAGGTGACCGGAATGAGCGTTAGCTTCCTCGATGCCTTCACCGAGGTTGCGACGTCGCAGGACCTGCCCTGTCGGTCCTACGCGCCAGAACTCTTCTTCGCCGAATCGCCGGCGGACGTCGAGTACGCAAAGTCTCTGTGCAACACCTGCCCGCTGCAGGCCGAGTGCCTGGCCGGAGCGCTCGAGCGTTCCGAGCCGTGGGGAGTGTGGGGAGGCCAGCTGTTCGTCCAGGGTGTCGTCGTCGCTCGCAAGCGTCCTCGCGGACGTCCGCGCAAGTGCGACACCGTGACCGCAGCCTGATCAACCCTGTCCAGACGACTCCATCCATCCCGAATCGAGACACACAGTCATGAAGACCCAGACTTCACCCAGGAGAGTTGAAATGCATTTACTTCAAGAAGATCTCGCTCGTGCTCATTGTCGTAACATCCTGATCGACGCCGAGCAGAACCGGCGCTTCCGTCTGGCGACCCAGTTCGCCAAGGCTCAGAAGCAGGCCGAGCGGGCCACCCGTCGCGCGGAGAGGGCCAGTGCAAAGGCACGCCTCTCCCTCGCCCGGCTGGTCTGATCCACCCCGGTCGCCGGCGCGCCAGGAGCCAATCTCCAGCACAGTGCGCGCCGGCCCCGAACTGAAACACCGAAGCTGACACCCCGAGAGGCGGCATCTAGCGGATGCCGCCTCTCGGCACATCCAAAGCGCTTCTAGGCCGGTCGCTCCGAGGAGCATGGGACCGTGGCCCGTCGAGTCTCCTGCAGAAGCAGTTCCAGGTACGGGTGAGTGCTGTACCGCGGCCAGACCAGCGCCAACTCGTTCGGCACCGCGTCGAGCAGCGGCAGCCACACCAGTCGCGGATGCGCGAAGTACGTGACCGTCGAAGCGGGCGCGATCCAGCATCCGTGCCCGGCCGCGACCAGGTGCAGGCACTCTTCCGGCGTACGGGCCTGTGGTCCGAACAGCGCCCGGCGGCCGTCCGGGCGGGGATCGATGAACCAGAAGTCGACGACCGCCGCCGGCATCCCGTCGCGGGGACCGACCACGGGCACGTCGGCCAGATCATCGATCGTCAGGGAGTCGCGGCCGGACAGCGGATGCCCGGGCGGGAGCGCGACCCAGCGCTTCTCCGCGAGCAGCGGGTGAATGACGAACCGCGGATCGTCGCCGATCGGCAGCCAGAGAAAGGCGGCGTCGGCGCGCCCGTCGAGCAACGCGGCCAGTTCGTCCGGCAGCGTGTGCACGGCGAGCGGCCGGACCTCCAGGTCGGGCATCTGGGCCCGGATCGCCGCCTCGACGCCGGGCATGAAGTGCGCCGTACTCTGCGCCTTGAACGCGATCCGCAACGGCTGTGGCCGCTCCGCGCCGACCACCCGGGCCTCGGCGACCATGGCATGGGCCGAAAGCAACAATGCTTCGCCCTGCTTGAGCACGATCTGCCCGGCCGCGGTCAGTTCGATTCCGGTCGGTAACCGCTCGACCAACGCGCAGCCAACAACCTTCTCCAGTTGACGAATCTGGCTGCTGACAGCCTGCTGCGTGAGGTTGAGTTGCCGCCCCGCGCGCGTCATGCTGCCTTCCTGGGCAACCGCCGCAAGTGCCTGAAGCAACCTCAAGCTGAGATCCACGCCGTGTCGGGTCACTCAGCCATCGTGCCACAACGGTCTGTTGTGGCTCCGCCAACAAGTCTCTGTTTCCGTTCCGCCCGAGGAGGCCGGACGATCGGACCAGGGCCACTTGATGGGAGAAAGCAAGTATGACGCTGCAAGGAAAAACGGCGCTCGTCACCGGGTCGTCCAAGGGGCTCGGACGGGCGATCCTGCTCCGGCTGGCCGCGCAGGGCGCCAACGTCGTCGTCAACTACTCGCGCGACGAGTCCGCCGCGAACGAGGTCCAGGTCGCCGCCGAGGCGCTCGGGGTCAAGGCGATCACGGTCGCCGCGGACGTGTCCCAGGTGGACGGGATCACCAAGGTCTACGACGCCGCGGTCGAGGCGTTCGGGCAGATCGACATCGTGGTCGCGAACGCCGGGATGGAGAAGGTGAACATCCCGGTCACCGACGTCACCGAGGAGGACTTCGACCTGCTCTTCCGGGTCAACACGAAGGGCCCGTACTTCGTACTGCGCGAGGCGGCCCGCCGGATCGCGGACAACGGCCGGATCATCACCATCTCGTCGAACACCACCACGGTCCCGCAGATCGGCGTCGGCCTGTACGGCACCAGCAAGGTGGCGACCGGCTACCTGGCCCGGGTGCTCGCGCTCGAACTCGGCCCGCGCGGCATCACCGTGAACACCATCGTGCCCGGCCCGATCGACGGCGCCGGCATCTTCACCGACCCGGCCAACGACGAGTACAAGAAGAGCCTGATCGCGATGGTGCCGATCGGCCGGCTGGGCACCACCGAGGACGTGGCGGGAATCGCGGCCTTCCTGGCCAGTGATGACGCGGGACTGATCACCGGCCAGCAACTGGTCGCCGACGGCGGAATGCACTGAGGGAGATACCAGAAAATGACAGCGACAATGCGTGCGGCCCAGGTCCAGCAGGCCGGCGGCCCCTTCGTGATGACCGACCTGCCCATCCCCGAGCCCAAAGCCGGCCAGATCCGGGTGAAGGTGTACGCCTGCGGCATCTGCGGCGGCGACGCGATTCCCCGCAACGCGCTCTTCGGCACCGTACTTCCGCGCGTCCCCGGCCATGAGATCGCCGGCGTGGTCGACGCGGTCGGCGACGGTGTGACGGTGTGGGAGGCCGGCCAGCGGGTCGGCGTCGGCTGGTCCGGTGGCGTCGACTTCACCTGCGAGTTCTGCCGTCGCGGTGACTTCACCAACTGCGTCCAGCACACGATCGTCGGTACGTCGTACGACGGCGGTTATGCGGAGTACATGGTGGCTCCGCAGGACGCGGTCGCCCGGATTCCCGAGGGGCTGACCTTCGAGGACGCGGCGCCGTTGATGTGTGGCGGCATCACCGCGTTCAACGCGCTCCGGCACGCGCACGCCGGGCCGGGGGACACGGTCGCGGTACAGGGGGTCGGTGGGGTCGGGCACCTGGCGATCCAGTTCGCGAACAAGATGGGCTTCCGGACCGTCGCGATCAACCGCGGCCGGGACAAGGAGAAGCTGGCGCGTGAGCTCGGCGCGGACGAGTACATCGACAGCAACGAGGGTTCCGCGGGTGAGGCGCTCAAGGCTTTGGGCGGAGCTTCGGCAGTGCTGGCGACGGTGTCCCGGGCGGAGCTGCAGTCCGACCTGGTCAAGGGCCTGCGCCCGAACGGCCAGCTGATCGTGCTGGAGGGCGGCGACCCCATCCAGGTCACCGGCCACGACCTTGCCGACACGCGACTGTCGGTCTCCGGCTGGTACAGCGGCGTCGCCCAGGACAGCGAGGAGACCCTCAACTTCGCCGTCCTGAAGGGAATCCGGCCGATCATCGAGACCTACCCGCTGGAGCAGGCCGAGGAAGCCTGGCAGCACCAGCCGAAGGCCAACCTCCGCATCGTCCTCAAGACCCAACCGGAGTAGGGGCCGGCTGAAGTCAGCCCTGCAACAAAGCTTGTTGTAGTCCAACGAGAGTGATCCCGCTGACGATCTCGCGCCGGGCGATCATCGCCGGTACGTCGCTCAGCGGGATCCACTCGATCCGATCCGACTCATTCAGCTCAGTCGGCTCTCCGATCCGTACCGCCGACGTAGCGCGAAACACGTGATGCTCGGAGTCCATGATCCCGGCCGCGGGTTCGGAGTACACAAGCTCCTCCAACCCACCGACCCGCCACCCCGTCTCCTCCTCAACCTCCCGAGCCGCCGCCTCAGCAGCCGTCTCACCCGCCTCGATCAACCCCATCGGCAGCTCCCAAGCCCACCGATCAGTCAAAAACCGATGCCGCCACATCAAGAGCACCCGCCCCTCCCCATCAGTCACCACCGCCGCCGCAACGTGCCTCAACCGCACCGCGTGATAGTCGAACCGCCTCCCATCAGGCTGCTCGACATCGAGCCGCCGCACACTCAGCCACGGGTTCCCCCAGGCCTCGGTCTCTCCATGGATCTGCCATCGCATATCGGAGAGCCTATGGGTGCAGAATTGGTTTCATGACCAACCCGAGCTGCGCACTGTGCGGCACGCAAGCACCGACCGAGGACCTGCCGCTGACCTGGGTGACCTCGGTCGAGAACGGGCACAAGCTCCTGTACTGCGACCGCTGCGCCCGCGAGAACGTCCGCGGCATCGAAGGCAAGCTCGACAGCGCCTGGTGGTGACTGTCTAGTCGGTGAAGCCGGGGAGGAACTCCTCGAGCACCGACCGGAAGGGCGCCTCGGTGTCCAGCTGGGACAGGACGGCGATGCCGCCGATCCAGACCCGGTGGATCAGCAGGTACGACGGCGGCAGGTTGATCTTGAGTGCCATCGACGCGTTCGGCGAGCGGAAGTCGCTGGTCCGGTTCGCCTGCGCTCGCATCCACGCCCGGTTGAAGTGGAAGTACTCCTCGCGGGCCGGCTCGGCGAACGGCGCCAGGTAGTCCATCAGCTGTGCCGGGTCGATGTCCATCCGCGGCTTGATGAAACCCTCCGCGCGCAACCCCTCCAGTACGGCGTTGCCGTCGCCCTCCAGCGAGATGCGCAGCAGTCGCCCGATGGCAGGCGGCAGCCCGTCAGGCAGCCGCGCGCAGAGGCCGAAGTCGACCACCCCGAGCCGCCCGTCGGCCATCACCCGGAAGTTGCCGGGGTGCGGGTCGGAGTGCAGCAGCCCGGCCAGTCGGGGGCCGCTGAACATGAACCGGACGTACTTGAGCCCGATCTCGTCCCGCTCTTGTTTCGTACCCTCGGTGATCACCTTCGACAGCGGCTTGCCCTCGATCCACTCGGACACGATGACCGTGGGGGAGTGCTTGATGACGCGCGGCACGACGAACTCGTCATGGTCCTTGAAGGCGTCGGCGTACTGCTGCTGCGCCTGCGCCTCGCGGTCGTAGTCGAGCTCCTCGCCGATCCGCTCCTGCAGCTCCGCGACGAGCGGTTTCATGTCGACACCCGGGACCAAGGCACCGAAGGTCCGGGCGAAGCGGCCGAGCTGCTTGAGGTCCGCGCGCAACGCCTCGGCGGCACCCGGGTACTGGAGTTTGATCGCGACCTCACGGCCGTCCTTGAGGATGCCGCGATGCACCTGGCCGATCGACGCGGCGGCCGCGGGCAGGTCGTCGAACTCCTGGAACCGGTCCCGCCAGCGCTTGCCCAGCTCGCGGGAAAGGATCGTGTGCACGGTCGAGGCCGGCATCGGTGGCGCCGAGTCCTGGAGCTTGGTCAGCGTGGCCCGGTACGGCGCCGCGAACTCCTCCGGCATCGCCGACTCCATCAGGCTCAGCATCTGCCCGAACTTCATCGCACCGCCCTTGAGCTCACCCAGGACGGAGAACAACTGGTCGGCGGTCCGGCGCTGGAACTCGGCCATCACCGTCTCGGCCGGCGCACCGCCGATCCGCTTGCCCAGCCCGACGGTTGCGCGCCCGGCGGCACCGAGCGGCAGGCTGGCCAGCTTGGCGGTGCGGCTGAGGGCCTTGCGGGGGAGGTCGGACACGCTCCCCATTCTGTCCGGTCACCCAAGCGAAGCCCCGGCCGGGGCACCGCGAGTTGGGTCACAGCACGTGAAGGTTGCTTAACGACGGAGGGGCGGAGGTGGACCCGAAGGTCGCACCGCCGCCCCCACGACTTGGTGCGTCAGGCCTTGCCGAGGATCCGGTTCAGGTTCGTACCGCACTCGGGGCACTTGGCCTTGGCCATGCGCGTGCCCTTGTCGTTGACCTTGACCTCGCCGTCGGCGGTGCGCTTGGCCTTGCACTTGACGCAGTAGAACTCGCCGCTCCAGGTCTCTGCCATGAGGGCCCTCTCCTTGCTTGATACCAGCCGAGGCTTTGCCCGGCCGTCGTGGATGCTTTCGGCAGACCGTCCTGCCGTAGGCCGTTCGGCCCAATCGGGATTCACCCTACGGCAGGCTGAGAGTGACTCAAGCCCAACTCCCGCTCCGCGCGCCGCCTGGAAATCGCTTTCCGTGGTCCTGGCCGAACGCGGAACAGGCTCCCGGGGGTCCGCCACCGGAGCCACTCGGCTTCCCCTCCGAGTGGCCCCGGAGGCGGTCCGGGAGCCTGCTGGACCTGACGCTAGGAGGTACCGGCCGCGCTGACAAGTCCGGGTTGTCCACCCCTGTGGATAAACCTGTGGGCAAGCTGTGGGGCGCGCCGGGCGACACTGTGGACGAGTGGGGGAACAGGGTGTAAACAACCGGCGTCCACCGATTCGCAAACAGGCGTCTGACCTGCGGAAACGTCCATGCACAGGATGTGGACGGAAGAAAGTTGGGGGATTCAGGCGGTACGGTCTGAGGCATGGCCGACTCTCCACCGCGCCCGATCCCGCCGTACGTGGACATCCGCCGCAGCAAGCGGCGCAAGCGGACCGTCAGCGCCTACCGGGACGGTGAGCGGGTGATCGTGCTGATGCCCGATCGGCTGTCCGCCGCCGAGGAGGCGCGCTGGGTCGAAACCATGCTCCAGCGGCTCGAGAAGCAGCGCAGCAAATCCCGCGTGTCGGACGAAAAATTGTTGGCCAGAGCACACGATCTCGCGTGTCGCCACCTCCCAGAAGTGCCCGAACCTGCGTCGGTGAGGTGGGTTTCGAACCAGAATCGACGCTGGGGATCCTGCACTCCGGCCGACCGTTCGATCCGGTTGTCGACCCGTTTGCAGTCCATGCCGGCCTGGGTCGTGGACTACGTCCTGGTCCACGAGCTCGCTCACCTGGTGGAGCCGTCCCACAACGCAGCGTTCTGGGGCCTGGTCCACCGCTACCCCAAATCCGAGCGCGCCGAAGGCTACCTGGAAGGCATCTCCGCCGCCTCCACCCTCGACCTCGAAGACTTCTGACCAGGAGCCGTTCACTGGGCGTCGCATCTGTGGTGTTGTGGTCTCCCGCTCGATCGGTGGGGGACCATGACGGAATCTGCAGTGACCTGGGCGCGCCGCCGACTCGTCGACTTCGACCGGACCGCCGACACGGCGATCGTCCTCGCCGAGGAAGTGCCGACGCATCTGCTCCGACTGCGGGCCGAACTGGAGTCGCTGCAATCAGGCTCGGATCCTTGGATCGCGGCCAGCGCCGTCGCGGGCCGGCTGTACTACCTGCGGTCTGCCGCCCTTCCGGAAGATGACAGCTGGGCTGACTACGCTGCCGCGTTGCACCTGCTCACACCCGTTGCGGACTTATCCCCTGACCTGGTTCCGGTCGAGCTGCGGAGCGTGATCGGCCGGTCCAGCACGCCCCAAGACCAGGCAGACGCAGGTGGCAGCCTGCTGACGTACTGCCAGGAAGTCGACGATTCGGATGCTCTCGATCTCGCGGTCAGCCTGCTCGGCTCCGCTGCAAGAGGGGCCGTTTCGACGGCAGCGAGAGCCGGCTACCAGGCTGACCTCAGTGCGGCGTACCTGAGCCGCTTCTATCACCACGGCAGGCTGGACGATCTGACTGCCGCGATCGATGTCGCCGAGACCCTTCGGGCCGGAGCATCGATCGCGGACGAACATCGCAGCGGATTCCTGTCCAATCTCAGCGTCGCCTACCGGACGAGATTCGACCACCGCGGTGTCGCGGCTGACATCGACATGGCCATTCGGCTGGGTGAGGAAGCGCTGGCCGCTGCTCCGCCTGAGGACGCCGAGTACAGGGGTGACTTGCTGGCAGGTCTGGGAACTGCGCACCAGCTGCGGTACGTGACGAACTGGGAGCTCGCGGATCTCGAGGCGGCCATCTCTCACGGGCGGTCTGCAGTGGACGCGGAGCCGGACGACGACGGCTTTCAGGCCGATCTCGGGATCGCCTTGAAACTTCGGTTCGACCGGCTCCAGTCACCGGCCGACCTGGCCGAGGCGATCGAACACACAGCCACCGCGGCCGACACGACCTCCTCCGTGATCGAGAGAATCGGCTATCTGACGAACCTCTCGAACTACCATCGGGCCAGCTTTCTGGTCACCGAGGATCGTGCCGACCTCACCTCCGCAGTCGATCGTGCCCAGGCCGCCGTCGACGCCGGAGCGCCGAACCTCGACCTCCGAGTCAGTGCGATGACCGCGCTGGGCGTCGCCCTCCACCTCCGCTATCGGGAAGATGAGGATCCCGCTGACCTCGAGGGTGCTGTCGGTTGCCTGCGTGAAGTAGTCGACTCGGCGGCGGAGGATCGGCCGGATTTCGCGACCTTGCTGTCCAACCTGGCGCAAACGTACGAGTCTGTGCTGGAGAGCGGGGGCGAGATCACGCCGGAGATACTGACCCGGCTGGTCAGTGCGGTCGGCTCGCTGCCCGGCGCCACACCCTTGGCCCGAGCCCTCGCGATCGGCCGCGTCGCGATGGTTGCGCAACTCTTCGGCGCGGTCGACAAAGCGGCCGAGCTGTTCCGCCAGTCCATCCAGATATTGCCGCAAGTGGCGCCGGGGTGGATGGAGACCGCCGATCGGGAGTACGGCCTCGAACAGTTGCAGGTCTTCGTCGCGGAGGCCGTCGCTGCCGAGCTCGCCGTGGATCGCGCTCCGGCCGCTGTCGAGCTCGCCGAATTGGGCAGAGGTCTGCTGCTGTCCTCGAAACTCGACCTTCAGGCAGATGCTGATGAACTGATTGGAGCCGACCCGCAGCTGGTGCGGCAGTTCTTCCAGGTACGTGAGCAGTTAGCTGCTGCGGGCCCGTCCGGTCAAGCGGCTGATGCGCGGCTGGCAGCGGCCGCCGGCCGACGTGAGTTGGACAGTGAGGCGGGTCGACTGCTCGGAGAGATCCGACGTACCGCGGCAGGCTTCTTGGCCGAGCCGAAGTTCCATGAACTCCGGCAGGCAGCCGGCGCCGGCACGATCGTTCTCGTCAACCCAGCGAGCAGCAGAGGCGACGCGATCCTGATCAACGCGGGGCGGGAACCGATCACGGTTCCGTTGCCAGACTTGGATGCGGACGAGGTGGCTGTCCGCGCGAAGGCGCTGGCGGCTGCCTTCTCCGACGAGTCGCTGGCGGCTCGGTTTCGTCGTCCACGAGTGGTCGCGGAGACGCTCTCGTGGCTGTCGGACGCGGTCACCAGCCCGGTACTTGCTGCTCTTCGGCTCGACGCGGCAGGGAGCCGGGATGCACCGAGGGTGTGGTGGCTCCCGATCGGGCAACTGGTGTCGCTGCCCCTCCACGCGGCCGGGGACGCCTTGGATCAAGTGGTTTCGTCGTACGCCCCGACCATCAGATCGTTGGCCAGGGCAACAAGGCGGGCACCGGCCGCAAGCCGTCGGCAGCTCGCCGTCGCGATGACGGCGACCGCAGGGCACGAGCCGCTTGTTCACACAGCGCTGGAGGCGCAAGCCCTTGCCGACCGATTCCCCGGTGTGCAACCGCTCGTCGACGAGATGGCGACGCGGGCAGCTGTGATTGCCGGGATCCGCGCGACATCCTGGGTGCATTTCGCCTGTCATGCGGTCGAGGATCCGATCAGTCCATCCCGAAGCGGGCTGATTCTGTCCGACCAGATCCTCGCGGTACAGGAACTGAATCGCGAGAGGTTCGACTCCGCCGAGCTCGCCTACTTGTCGGCCTGTTCCACAGCCCGGACCAGCAGAAGCCCCGATGAGCCGATTCACCTCGCCTCCGCTTTCCAGCTGGCGGGCTTCCGGCATGTACTTGCCACTCTCTGGCCAGTACCGGACCGGACCGCGGCCGTTGCGGCACAGGCCTTTTATGCGAATTTCGAGACGTCGGCAGACGCGCAGCTGGCCGGTCCGGTGGCCAACAAGGTCGCGCGGCAGTTGCGTGACGAGTATCCCGAGCGGCCGGATCTCTGGGCGGCATTCGTTCATGCCGGCCCTTAGCCGGCCGCTGCCTCATCGACCCTTGCGGACGATGCGCGTGATCTCCAGTCCCTCATCCGGCGTCAGCGGACCGACGGCATCGTCCGCGCCGACCCCGAGTGCTATCGCCAGGGTACGTCCGTGCAAGTCGAGCGCTGCTTCGGTCAGGTCGCCCAGGTCGGCGATCGCAGCTCTTCCCCGAGCCCATCCGACCGCCGCGATGAGGAAGCCGACGACCAGCGCCGGGTACCAGAAGAGGCCTAGGACAAGGTACGGCGCTGCCCAGGCACCGATCAGAACCGCGACGGCAAACTGCCCGAGCGATTGATTGAGCATGCTGGAGACTGATTCGGGTAGAACCAGACGAAACCGTGGCCAACTGAACGGCAGGTCCAGCCCATAACGATTCAAGGCCACCTGATCGACTGCCTGTACACGGTCGCCCATCCAGGTCGGGCGCTGTGGGCTACTCATGGCGAGTCGGTTGATCCGGCCCGCCGCCTGATCAATTCGGTCCTGGTTCTTGGAGGACCGGGAGCCTGCCGGAAAGCGGGTCTCGAGCTCGCGGCGCTGACTCAGCAAGCGGGTGTATCGCTTTTGTCGCGAGAGGATCAGGCGTGCAGCCGGCCGCTTCAGGCCACGCGGCCATTGCCCGAGCCAGAATGCGCGGGTGGACCCTGTCAGCGCTTGAACGAGGAGCCCTGCGCCTGTGCTCGTCAGCAGCACCCCGACGAGGGCTGCTCCTTGGGCGGTCGCGCTCCAGTGGCCGAAATGATCAGCCGCGTCGCCGATCGTCGAGGCGATCCGGGAGACGTCCAACGCGTGACCGTGCCCCAGGAAACCTTGCCGTCCAGCCGCGATCGCGATGGCCGTCGTACTGAGGAAGAGCAACCCGGGGATGGTCAGCAGGCTGATCCACCGCTCGGCCAGCTTCTTGGCAAGTTCCTGGAAGAACTGCCCCATCAGACCGGCTTCGACCGTGTCATTGCCTGGCGGGTGACCTGGCATCGAGGTATCGGACCAGCAGGTTCAGTCCAGCCGCGAAGGTCGCACCGGGCGACCGGACACGAGAACTCCTCCTCGTCGGCCCGGCCAGGACCGAGTCCCGGGAAGGCACCGACGCCTCGATAGGCGTCTGCCTCTGCATCCAGTAGATCGCGCAGCCTTCGAGCTATTGGTTTCCCGGCGGCAGCGGCGCTCACGATCGTTTCCAGCTCGGCCTGTAGGCGCGGCGGGTGAATCGGGTTTGCAAGTTCGGTTCGGAGTTCTGCAAGGTCCCGGCAGAGAGCGGTCATGGCCTGCCGTTCGGAAATCCCCATCCAGGTCCTCTCACATCGGCCGTCGACCACTACGGCGGTCGGCCAGCTAAGCCTGGTGGGGCGATGCCCGGAAGGCAACAGCGGAGGAGCGACCAGGAGCGAACGAAGTCTGGACCTCGACGAGTTCTGAGCCTCGGGGGGATCCCCCAGGGGTCGGCCGGGGTGCGCCGGAGTTCTCGCGGTGGGTAGTACGCGGGGATTGCACGCTCCGTGGTCGTTGGCGGCACGTTCCGTCAGGCGGTCCAGTGGCGCACGTAGTACCGGGGCCTGGTTTGCCCCAGGGTGGGGTGGGGCTGGCACCAGGGTGGAGTCGGTGGCTTCCTGCATGGTGGCGGGTGCCTGCCTTAACGAATGCTGAGACGCGTAGCCAGCAGTCGGCGTCGGGCCGGGCTGGGAGGGTGCGTCCAGAGGCGGGCGCAGAGGGGTAGGAACCACCATGTCCACTTCCAGGGGACAACTCACGGTGCGGGCCGCACGCTGGAGTGCCACCCATCCGTGGCGCGCGATCGCCATGTGGGTGGTCGTAGTCGTGGCGTGTTTCGCGCTCGGCAACCTGACCGGGACCAAGGAGTCCAGCAACGAGGGTGACATCGGCGAGGTCACCCGCGCCGACAACATCGTCAAGTCCGGCAACTTCCCCGACCACGACATCGAGAGCGTGCTGATCACGCCGCGCTCGGGTCAGCTCGACCAGGCTGAGGCCAACAAGGTCGCCGGCGTGGTGACTGAGCGGATGCGCGCCCTCGGTGGGGTCGCGGAGGTCGCCAAGCCCACCCTGTCGCCGAACAAGGACGCGCTGATCGTCCGCGTCACGCTCAAGGACGGTGACGACGACAACCGGGTCCAGCCGCTGCTCGACACGACGGCCAAGGTCCAGCAGGACTTCCCGGGTCTGCGGGTCGAGGAGGTCGGTGGCGAGTCCATCGACAAGGCGCTGAACGAGACGCTCGGCAAGGACTTCCAGCGCGCCGAGATCTTCAGCCTGCCGGTGACCCTGATCATCCTGCTGATCGCGTTCGGCGCACTGATCGCCGCCGCGGTACCGCTGCTGCTCGCGCTGTCGGCCGTCGCCGCCGCGATCGGATTGGCCGCGGCCGCATCGCAGCTCGTACCTGCCGTCGACGCGGTCAACAGCGTCATCCTGCTGATCGGTATGGCGGTCGGCGTCGACTACTCACTCTTCTACCTCCGCCGCGAACGAGAGGAACGCGCCAAGGGCCGCGGCCACGTCGACGCGGTCGAGATCGCGGCGGCAACATCCGGGCACGCGGTCGTTGTCTCCGGTACCGCCGTCATCATCTCGATGGCGGGACTCTTCCTGGCCCGCGACGCCGTCTTCTCGTCCTTCGCGGTCGGCTCGATCCTCGTGGTCGCCGTCGCAGTGGTCGGCTCGCTGACCGTGCTCCCCGCGATCCTCGCCAAGCTGGGCCGCTGGGTCGACCGCCCGCGCATCCCGCTGCTGTGGCGCCTGACGGCCAACAAGTCTCAGCCTCGCTTCTGGCCGACCATGCTCAAGCCGGCCCTGAAGCACCCGGTCGCCACGCTGCTGGTCAGCGTGACCGCGCTGCTCGCGGTGGCTTCACCTGCGCTCGGCATGACGCTGAAGTTCCCTGGTACGGAGGATCTGCCGCGCGATACCGCGGTGATGAAGGCGTACGACCGGTTGACCGCAGCCTTCCCGAGCACGGGGACGAGCCACGAGGTCGCGGTACGGGCTCCCGCCAACCAGCAGCCGGCGGTGAAGGCCGCGTTCGCCGACCTGATCAAGCGGACGCAGTCGGACAAGCTGTTCGCGCAGGACGGACTGGAGGAGCCGAAGGTCTCCGCCGACGGTCGCGTGACGGTCTTCGAGGTGGCCACTCCGTACGAGGGCGGCAGCCAGCAGGCGCGTGACTCGCTGACCAAGCTGCGCAAGGAACTCATGCCGCAGACCTTCGGCAAGGTGCCGGGTGTCGAGTACGCGGTCGGTGGGTTCGTGGCGGCTGATGTCGACTACGCCGCCCACACCCGGGCGAAGCTCCCGCTGGTGATCGGGTTCGTCCTGCTGCTGACGATGATCGTGATGATGGTCACCTTCCGCTCGGTCGTCGTCGCGGTCACGGCTATCGGTCTGAATCTGCTGAGCGCCGGTGCGGCGTACGGAGTGGTGACAGCGGTCTTCCAGAACACCTGGGCCGAGGGCCTGCTCGACTTCCGCTCCAACGGAGCAGTCGTCTCCTGGCTGCCACTGTTCCTCTTCGTAGTCCTCTTCGGTCTGTCGATGGACTACCACGTCTTCGTGGTCAGCCGGATCCGCGAGGCTGTACTGCGGGGAGTTCCCACCAAGCAAGCTGTTGCCGAGGGCATCACCGGCTCCGCGGGCGTGGTGACCAGCGCGGCCGCCGTCATGATCGGCGTCTTCGCAGTCTTCGCCACTCTCAGCACCCTCGACATGAAGCAGCTCGGCGTAGGCCTGGCGGTGGCAATCCTCATCGACGCCACCATCATCCGAGCGGTAGTACTCCCCGCCATCATGACGCTGCTCGGCGACGCCAACTGGTGGGCGCCCAAGTGGCTCCGCGGCAAACAAGCCAAGCACGCCACCACCCCCACCCCCGAACCCGAACGAGAACTGACCCCGGTCGGCTAACCCCGACCACCCAAGAAGTCCCGCCCACAAACCTGTGAGCGGGACTTCTTGCTGCCGGAGGTTTCCGTCTGTATTTCAAGGGTTTTGGATGGCCTGGGGGTGGATTACCGTCCGATTGCTCGGAAATCCGCCCCTCAGGAAGAGAACTGACATGATCAAACGTCTGTACGCCGGGCTGCTGGCTGCATCGGCTGTTGCTGTACTGCTTGTTTCTGGTGTCAGCCCGGCGGCCGCGACCGACCGCGAGCCGCAGGCTGTCGCGCCGGTGGCCAACGCGGTGGCTGTAGCGGAGCCGTCGACCTCGCCGGCTGTCGAGCGGACCTGGGTCGGGCATGTCGGGCTGGAGTTGTGTTCTAGCGGGTACTTCTGCGCCTTCGTGCAGTCCAACGATCCGGCCAAGCGGTTCACCGGCTGGTGGCGGTTCAAGTTCTACACCTGTACCACCTACTCGCTGAGCAACTGGTACGACTACACCGATGGCGCCTGGAGTGAGGTGCTCGACTATCAGACCGGCGGCGTGGCGACCGCCATCCTCGGTGCCAGTGGGAACACGTTGCAGACCGTCCGTCCGAACACCGGAGCGATCCAGCCGATCCTGGAGCACCAAGGTGGCTGGAACTCCGTCTACAAGATCAGGACCTGCTAGTACCGACC
Source organism: Kribbella sp. NPDC051620 (assembly GCF_044453825.1). NCBI lineage: Bacteria > Bacillati > Actinomycetota > Actinomycetes > Propionibacteriales > Kribbellaceae > Kribbella > Kribbella sp. NPDC051620. Next base: position 374,081 of record NZ_JBITDB010000006.1, on the reverse strand, counting down.
TAGTACCGATCGTGCCTGCAACGGCTCCCGGGTGATCCCCGGGAGCCGTCTGCTAGTTGGCGGCGGTCACGTTCACTGCTGCCCAGGCTTTGTTGACCGTCTGGTACTCGATGCCGGCCGCGCCGTAGAGATCGGCGGCGGCCTGGAGCGTGGCGACCCGGGCGCCGTGGAAGTCGGTGGTTGAGACCATGTACCGGGTCAGGGCCCGGTAGAAGATCGCCGTGGCCTTGGTACGGCCGATACCGGCGACCACGGAGCCGTCGTAGGTCGGCGAGTTGTAGTTCACCCCACCGATCGTCTTTGCGCCGCTGCCCTCCGCGAGCAGGTAGTACGCGTGCGAGGAGATCCCGGAACCGGCGTGCACCTCGGTGTCGAACGCGGCCTTCGACCAGTAGTCGACGGCGCCTTCGAGCTTGTCGAGCGAGGGGCGATCCAGCCGGCGCAGGAACTTCTGCGCCAAGCCGAGCTGCTCGCCGACCAGGTAGTTCGGCGGAACGTTCGGGTTGTTGGTCGCGAACTCGGTGGCGGAGCCGAAGATGTCCGCGAGTGACTCGTTGAGCGCACCCGGCTCGCCGAACTGGTTGCCCTGCCAGTCGATCCGGGTGGGCTCGAGGGCGGCCGTGGCCGCGACCACGCCGTGGCTGAGCTCATGGCCGGTCACATCGAGTACGACGAGCGGCTTGGTGAAGGTGACCCCGTCACCGTCGCCGTACAGCATGCAGTCGCAGTCCGGGTCCCAGTACGCGTTGGCGAGGTTCTGGCTGTAGTGGACGAGCGCGTGGGCGCCGGCGCCGTCGTTCTTGATGCCGTTGCGGCCGAAGGTGGACTTGTAGAAGTCGAAGGTCTTCGTGATGCCGTACTGAGCGTCCACAGCAGGCTTGGTGAGATCGCTGAGACCCCACTTGTTGGTCGTGGAGGTGAAGCTGCTGCCCGTGGAGAAGTCGTTGGTGCCGGTGTTGCGTGCGGTCCTGGTCTGGGTGTTGCCGCGGGTCGAGTCCTTGAGGAGGTAGGAGGTCGCGGCGGTCTGCACGGTGTTGAGCGGGACAACACCCGCGAAGAGCGACGTGCCGGAGCCGACCGCGGCGGCCGGATAGCTGGCCGCGGCCTGGGGCGCGGCGAGGGCCGAGGTGGACCGGCCGGTGGTGAAGCCCGACTTCGGGGTGGCCGGGACAGCGAGCTTGCGCAGCTTGTCCTGGACCTGGGGCGTGATGAACGAGTCGTTGACGGCGGCGTTGCTGATCAGAGTGCCGGTCAGGGCGTTGATCAGGACCTCGCGGACCGGGGATTCCTTGCTGCTGCCCACGACCCGTACCTGGTAGGCGAGCGTGACGCCCGATGTGCCCGCGCTGAGGACGAGTTGCGCGTCGGCGGCAGTGCCCTTGCCCGCGGCGGCCGCCTTCTTCTTGGCCTGGCCCGCCGTCAGCTTGGGGTTGACCATGCCGGCCTTGAGGTCGCGCTTGTAGGCACGGGTCACGCCGATCCAGGCGGACTTGGCGTCGAGGTGAACGACGAGATCGCCTCGTAGCACAGGGAGTCCCTTGTGGGTACGGCTGAACCGGACGTGCTGCTTTCCGTCCGGGTCGACCAGTGCGTCGACGGCCGTGAGCTTGTCGTCCTTGCCCACTCCGGTGGCCTCGGGGTGCGCGAAGGCCGCAGCGATCGCCGCGGTGATGACGGCCTTCGCGGCCTCGACCGTTTGCTTCGACGGCGCCGAGTTGGCGACCGGCCGCGCAGCAGCCGGGGATACCTGGGTGGCAAGAGCGCTGCCTGCGGTGGTGGCGGCCAGAGCTGCTACGGCAGTGGCCGCGACGGCCATGGACAGGCGATACCGATGGGGTCTACGCATGTCAGTTCCTCACTGGGGCTGGGCGGTGGGTGGAGCGCGCAATTCAGTTCGAAGTGGCCGGTTCATGCGCAACGATGAATCGGCGTGGGAAAAAGATTTGCACCGTTGCCGCCTGTAGAGACATCCCATCGGGGTATAACCTGCCGCCTATGGAGCTGGATCTCCGTCACCTGCGAGTGATCTGCCGGGTGGCCGACACGGGCAGCATCTCCAAGGCCGCGGCGTCCTTGCAGGTCTCGCAGCCTTCGCTGACCGCACAGCTGCGCCGGATCGAGTCGGCCATCGGTGGAGAGCTGTTCCAGCGCGACATCCGCGGCGTGGTCGCGACACCCCTGGGCCAGCATGTCGTCGTCCGGGCCCGGGCGTTGCTGGCCGACTTGGACGACCTGGTCAACACCAGCTCCAAGTACGTCGGTGAGGCCAGTCCGCTGCGGCTCGGCTCGGTGAGCACTGTGATGTTCGCCAGTTGGTTGTCCCGGCTCGAGCAGGAACTGGCGGGACGCGACATCCGGACCCAGGTCGACCCGTGTGGCGGGCTGCTGACGGATCTGCTCGCCGCCGACGTGCTCGACATCGCCATGCTGATGGTCTGCGAAGAGGCCTACGCCCCACCCTGCCCGCCCGGCGTTCACGAACAGAAAATGGTCGACCCCGAACCGGCACTCATCATCATGGCCGCCGATCATCGACTGGCCGGCCGGTCGCAGGTGAGCCTTGCCGACCTCGGCGACGAAACCTGGATCGTGCCGCCCGCGGGCAGACGCGATGGCGCGATCGCCGCCCAGCGAGCGGCCTGCGAGGCGGCCGGCTTCACCCCGAACTTCCGGTACGACGAACTGGGCGAGCACGAGGCCGCGCAACTGATCGCCGCCGGCCGGGGAATCGCGACTTGCGCGCCAACCATCGGCCCGCTGCCAGGCACCGTCGTCGTCCCGTTGGCCGACCAGGCCCTGGAGTTCCGCCGGGTCCTGCGCTGGCGGCCCGAGCGCGTCCCTGCCGACGTGGTGGGCACGGTCCACAGAGCATTCACCGAGTCCTACCGTGAAGTCCTCGCCAGCCGCATCCCGAACTATCCGTGGTGGGACTCCGCTCCCAGCGGCCACCCGGTCGTTCACGAGCCCGCTGGCGGACTCGAAACGATCAGGAGTTCTCGGTAGCGCGTTTGGCGATGAGGATCAGGGAGGGGACGCCGGCGATGCTTTCGGGGAAGCGGAGGTCGGCTACTGGGGTCAGGCCGGCTGTGGTCAGGAGGGGCCAGAGGGTTTCTGGTTGGTAGAGGTGGGTGGTCCAGGTGACGGGGATGCCGCCGTAGGCCTCGGTGCGGTGGAGGTCGGTGTCGCCGCCGTGGGTGCCGAGGATCAGGTGGCCGCCGGGGAGCAGGGCTTGGGCCAAGGAGGTCAGTACCTGGGGGAGGACGTGGCGGGGGAGGTTGAAGAGGGACCACCAGGCGACGATGCCGCCGAGGGACGAGTCAGGGAGGTTCAGGTCGGTGGCTGACGCGACGGAGAAGGTCAGGTCGGGGTGGCGGCGGCGGGCGTTGGCGATCATCTGGGGCGAGAGGTCGACGCCGGAGATGTCGAGGCCGCGAGCTGCCAGGTAGGCGGTGATGTCACCGGGGCCGCAGCCGACGTCCAGTACCGGGCCTACGTCCTGTACCGCGACCGCGAAGCCGTCGATCGCGGTACGGAGCCACGGGTAGGCCGTGATGTCGCCGAGGTTCATCGCGACGTAGTTGTCTGCCACACGGTCGTACGAGGCGCGGACCGTGTCGAGATCGGTAGGTTGCTCGATGCGGGAAGCATTCACGATGCGGGATGCTAGTCAGCGGGTCGGACAATTCGAGGAGGCTGGATGTTCGGGCGATGGCGGCGTGGGCCGGGGCTGAGCAAGAAGGATCTCCGGGACCTCAAGCACCTGCGGGCCTACAACGAGAAGGAAGAGCAGCTCCGGCGGGCCCGGCGTACTCCGCTGGAAGATCTGCCGCCGCTGGTCCGCGAACTGGTCGGGCTCGGGCAGGCGACGTCGTTCCGGGAAGGTACCGCCGGAGACCGCCGGGCCCGGGCGATCGGCGAGATCCTCAACGAGGCCGGCGGCATCGAGGCGATGCGCGACGCGTACGAACTGGCCGCCGACTGGATCCCGCACGAAGTCCTCACCCTGCAGAACACCTGGCACAACATCGGCGACTGGCAGGCTTAGCTGGTGGGCTCCAAACGGACGGTCAGGCCCTTGGCTACTGGGGTGTTGCTGCCTTTGGCTACGTCGTCGGCTGACATCAGGACGTTGGTTTCGGGATAGTACGCCGCTACGCAGCCGCGGGCGGTGGGGTAGGAGACCACCCGGAAACCCGAAGCGCGGCGCTCCACGCCTCGGAACTCGCTGACGATGTCGACGGTCTGGCCGTCTCTCAGACCGAGGGTTGCCAGGTCTGAGGGGTTGACGAAGACGACCTCTCGGGTGCCGTGCACACCGCGGTACCGATCCTCCAACCCATAGATCGTCGTGTTGAACTGGTCGTGGCTGCGCATGGTCTGCAGCAGCAGGCGGCCGGGCTCGGTAGGCAGCCAGGTGAGGTCGTTGGCGCTGAACTGCGCCCGCGCGTCCGACGTCTTGAAGACCCGCTCGTCCCGCGCCGCGTGCGCGAGCAGGAACCCACCGGTCGCCTGCAGCCGCTGCTCGAAGTCCTCGTACCCATCGCAGACCCGCCCGATCCGCTGCCGGATCAAGCTGTAGTCGTCCGCGAAGTCCCGCCACGGAATCTCGCCGATCTCCGGCACGACGAGCTGGGCGATACCGCAGATGATCGCCACCTCCGACTTCAACTCAGGTGCCGGAGGCAACAAGTTCCCGGTCGACAGATGCACCGCGCCCTGTGAGTCCTCGACCGTCACCGACTGCGGCCCGGCCGCGGTGTGATCGCGATCGGTCCGCCCCAGCGTCGGCAGGATCAATGCCTCCCGCCCGACGATCGTGTGCGACCGATTCAGCTTCGTCGACACATGCACGGTCAGGTCACACCGCCGCAGCCCCTCAGCCACAACCTCGGTGTCCGGCGTCGCCGACGCGAAGTTCCCGCCCATCGCAAAAAACACCCGGACAGCACCCGAGCGCAACCGTTGCACGGTCTCGGCCGCATCGATCCCGTGCTCCCGCGGCGACGTGAAGGAGAACTCACGATCCAGCCGATCCAGGAACGCGTCCGGCATCTTCTCCCAGATGCCCATGCTCCGATCGCCCTGTACGTTCGAATGCCCCCGAACAGGGCAGGGCCCGGCGCCCGGCTTCCCGATATTCCCCTGCAGCAGCAGCACGTTCACGATCTCGGTGATCGTCGCGACCGCCTCGCGATGCTGGGTCAGCCCCATCGCCCAGCAGATCACGGTCGCCTTCGACTTGATGAACCGGCGCGTGAACTCCTCGATCTCGGCCCGGGTCAGCCCGGTCGCCTGCTCGACCGCCGCCCAGTCCAGCTCCGAGTTGTGCTTCGCATACAGCTCGTACCCGCTGGTGTGGCTCTCGATGAACGACTTGTCCAGCACGGTGCCCGGCGCCGCCGCCTCGGCCTCCAGCAGCAAGTGGCCGACGGCAAGGAACAGCGCCTGATCGCCACCGATCCGGATCTGCAGGTGCTGGTCAGCCAGCGCCGTGCCCTTGCCCACCCAGCCGGACGGCCGCTGCGGGTTCTTGAAGTTCATCAGCCCCGGCTCGGGCAACGGGTTCACCGAAACTATGTCGGCGCCCCGCTTCTTCGCGATCTCCAGATGGCTGAGCATCCGCGGCGCGTTGGTGCCCGGGTTCTGGCCGACCACGACGATCAGCTCGGCCTCCTCGAGCATCTCCAGCGTCACCGCGCCCTTGCCGCTGCCGATCACCCGGCCCAGCGCGGTACCGGACGATTCGTGGCACATGTTGGAGCAGTCGGGCAGGTTGTTCGTGCCGTACGCGCGGACGAAGGTCTGGTACAGGAAGGCGGCCTCGTTGCTGGTCCGGCCGGAGGTGTAGAAGACGGCGTCGTTCGGGTCGACGAGGGCCTTGAGGTGCCGGGCGACCACATGGAACGCCTCGTCCCAGCCGACCGGCTCGTAGTGGGTCGCGCCGGCCCGGAGCAGCATCGGCTCGGTGATCCGGCCGAGCTTGCCCAGCTCGAACTCGGAGATCCTGCCCAGATCCTCGATCGAGTTCTCGGCGAAGAAGGACCGCGGCACTCGCTTCCGGGTCGCCTCCCAGGCGACCGCCTTGGCGCCGTTCTCGCAGAACTCGGCGGCGTGTTTGCGCTTGTGGTCCGGGTCGGGCCAGGCACAGGACGGACAGTCGAAGCCGCCGTCCTGGTTCATCTTGAGGAACACCTTGCCGGTCCGCGCCGGCCCCATCTCCCGGAAACCGAACTTGAACGACGAGAGCACGGCGGGGACGCCGGCGGCCTTCTTCTTCGGCTGTTCGATGTCGACCATGGTTCAACTGTAAATCGTCCTATCAGCACAAGCAGGTTTGATAGGTCACGGTGTGGCTGGGTGGTGCGCGCCACCATGACCGAACCGCCCACTGTGTGACGTCACGCCATAGTGCGCGGCGGCGGGGATTTCTAGAGTCCTCAGCCATGGAGACCCGTCGAGCCCTCGTCACCGGAGCCGCGTCCGGCATCGGCGCCGCCTGCGTCCACCGGCTGGCCGCGGACGGCGTACAGGTCGTAGCGGTCGACCACGACGCCGCAGCGCTCGGCGAGCTGGCCGCCGGCGGCATCGAGACGATCACCGCCGATCTGACCGACCTGGACAGCCTCCAGGACCTGCCGACCGACATCGACATCCTGGTGAACAGTGCCGGAGTCCAGCAGGTCGCGCCGGTCGAGCAGTTCCCGCCCGAGCGCTTCGGCTACCTGCTGCGGCTGATGCTGGAGTCCCCGTTCCGCCTGATCCGGCAGACCTTGCCGCACATGTACGGCCGCGGCTGGGGCCGGATCGTCAACATCTCCTCCGTGCACGGCCTCCGGGGCAGCCCGTTCAAGGCGGCGTACGTCGCGGCCAAGCACGGGCTCGAGGGTCTCAGCAAGGTGGTCGCCCTCGAAGGCGCCCCGCACGGCGTCACCAGCAACTGCGTCAATCCGGCGTACGTCCGTACGCCGCTCGTCACCGCCCAACTGGCCGACCAGGCGCTCGTACACGGCCTGACCGAGGCCGAAGTACTCGACAAGGTCCTGCTCGAACCAGTCGCCGTGAAGCGCCTGATCGAGCCGGAAGAGGTAGCTGAGCTGGTCGCACTCCTCTGCGGACCGGCGTCGGCCTCGCTCACGGGGAGCTCACTCGTCCTCGACGGCGGCTGGACCGCCCACTAACAGGTGTCCTGTGTCCGGGGTTCTTTGGCGCTTGCGGCGCCCAGGCACGCACCTCGCGGCACTTGAGGAGCATCCACGATGCTCCGCATCGAGGACGCCCCTCAAGCACCGCGATGCACGCACCTGAACACCGCAAGCACTCAAACAACCCCGAACACAGGACACAGGAGCCCGCCCAATGGCAACATCAACCGAACCAACCAGGACCAGGACTCCGATCGCGCGGGTCGTCGGCGCGAGCCTGATCGGCACCACGGTCGAGTGGTACGACTTCTTCCTGTACGGCGTCGCCGCGTCCGTCGTCTTCGGCGACCTGTTCTTCCCCAAGGGCGAGCAGCTCACCGGCACCCTGCTCAGTTTCGCCACCTTCGCCGTCGGCTTCTTCGCCCGGCCGATCGGGGGCGTCGTCTTCGGTCACTTCGGCGATCGGCTGGGCCGCAAGAACCTGCTGGTCCTGTCACTGGTGATGATGGGCGTGGCGACGTTCGCGATCGGCCTGCTCCCGACGTACGCGCAGGTGGGAGCACTGGCGCCGGTGCTGCTCACCGTCCTGCGGCTCATCCAGGGCTTCGCGCTCGGCGGCGAGTGGGGTGGCGCGGTACTGATCGTGTCGGAGCACGGTGACCCCAAGCGGCGCGGGTTCTGGTCGTCCTGGCCGCAGGCGGGCGCACCGGCCGGGCAGCTGATCGCCAACGGGGTGCTGGCAGGACTGGCGGCCTTCCAGAGCGACGCGGCGTTCGACAAGTGGGGCTGGCGGATCCCGTTCCTGCTGTCGGCGGTACTGGTCCTGGTCGGACTGTGGGTGCGGCTGCGGATCGAGGAGTCGCCGGTGTTCCGGGAGGCGCGGGCCAAGCAGGAGCCGGCCGACAAGCTGCCGTTCGTCGAGGTGATCACGAAGTACCCGCGCGAGGTGCTGACCGCGATGGGCGCGCGGATGGCGGAGAACGTCAGCTACTACATCTTCACCATCGTGATCGCGACGTATGCCAAGGAGCATCTCGGGCTCGGCAAGTCGTTCGCGCTGAACGCCGTGCTGATCGCCGCCGCGGTGCACTTCTGCGCGATCCCGCTGTGGGGCGCGTTGTCGGACCGGGTCGGGCGCAAGCCGGTCTACCTGTTCGGAGCGATCGGGGTCGGCATCTGGGGATTCGTCTTCATCGCGCTGGTCAACACGAAGAACTTCGGGCTCGCGGTCCTCGCGGTCACCATTGGGCTCGTGCTGCACGGCGCGATGTACGGGCCGCAGGCATCCTTCTTCACCGAGCTGTTCGGTACCAGGGTCCGGTACTCCGGGGTCTCGGTCGGCTACCAGCTGGCCTCGATCATCGCCGGTGGGCTGGCGCCGTTCATCGCGATCGCGCTGCTGAAGGCCTATGACTCCGGCTTCGCCATCTCGGCGTACGTCGCGGTCTGCGCGGTGATCTCGATCGTCGCGGTGCTCAGCTACGGCGAGACCCGGCAGCGCGATCTCACCACACTCTGACCCCGCGGTGACATGATCCGCTGATGGAGGAGTTGCTGCGACTGCTGGCGGACGACGCGCCGGGAAGCGAGCTCGCGCGGGCGGCTGGGACGAACCAGGCCGCCCGCGACCTCGCGCTCCGGATCCGCGCCGGGATGGACGCGAGCAAGAAACGCGAGACGGAGCTGTCGGCGCTGGTCGACGTCGCCCGCGAGCTCGCCTCCGCCCGCGACCCCGGCCGGGTCCTCGACACGATCGTCCACCGTGCGCGCACGCTGATCGGCACCGACGTCGCGTACCTCACCCTGTACGACGCCGCGCAGGGCGACACCTTCATGCGGGCGACCGACGGGTCCGTCTCGGCCGCCTTCCAGCAACTCCGGTTGCCGCTCGGTGCGGGACTCGGCGGGCTGGTCGCGAAGACCCACAAGCCGTACTGGACAGCGGACTACCCCGGCGACCAGCGCTTCAAGCACACCTCCCGGATCGACAGCGCGGTCGGTGAGGAGGGCCTGGTGGCGATCCTCGGTACTCCGCTGCTGGTGGACGGCGCGTTCGTCGGCGTGCTGTTCGCCTCCAACCGCACCCGCCGCCCGTTCAGCCGCGAAGAGGTCTCACTCCTCGGCTCCCTCGCGACGCTGGCCGCCGTCACACTCGTCCAGGTCAGGGCCGCGGCAGAGACCGCGGCCGCCCTCGATCAACTGTCGGCCGCTCACGCAGGCGTCGAGCATGCCGCGGCCGCGCACGACCGGTTTGCCGAGATAGTCCTGTCCGGCGGTGACGTGGATGCCATCGCCGCCGCTTTGGCCGAGCTACTCGCGGTCTGGGTCGTTCTGGTCGATGCCACCGGCAACGAACTCGCCCGGGCCGGCCAAGTCGACCCCCAACCGCTAGCCGCAGCAGGTAAAGGCCGGCCGATGCCTTGGGCCGAGTCGCCGGCGTCGGGGCGGCTGACCCGGACCGGCGACTGCTGGGTGGTGGCCGCTACTGCCAAGGGGGAGCGGCTGGGGGCGCTGGTGATTGGGGGTGTCGACGAGCTGTCCGGAGCAGATCAGCGGATTGTGGAGCGGGCGGCCGTGGTGACGGCGTTGGTACTGCTGTTTCGCCGGCAGGCCGCTGAGCAGTCGAGGCGGGCTCAGGCCGACATCCTTGCCGACACGTTGAGCGGTACCGCCGATCCGCGAGCACTAGCCGACCGCTTTCGCTTGCTGGGCAAGAAAGAGCTGCCGAAGCAGGTGGTCGTGGCGGTCTGCAGGGGCGACCACTCGGGAGTACTGGCCCGCTTGACGGCTCCACTGGAGGAACGGCTCGCACTCGTAGGCCCGTACGCCGGGGACCTCGTCCTGCTCATCGCCGACTCCGACACCGTGAGGGTGGCGCAGGAGTTGACCGAGGTTGCCCGGCGTACCGGCGTGACCATCGCAGTGACCGGCCCTGCAGCCTGGGGGAGTGAGGTCATCACCAGGCACCGCGAGGCGGCCCGGCTCGTCGCCACGATGCTGCGCCTCGGCAGGACCCGACAGGCCGCCACCCCTGACGACCTGGGCCTCGCAGGCCTCGTCGGCGCCGCCCAGGTCGACGTCGCCACCCACGTGAACCACGTACTGGGTGCAGTCATCGAGTACGACGCACAGCGCGGCACCGACCTCATCGGCACCCTCCGCGCGTACTTCGCGGCCGGCCAAAGCCCCACCCGCGCCGCAGAGGCCCTCCACGTCCACCCCAACACAGTCCAGCAGCGCCTGGACCGAGTAACAGTCCTCCTAGGCCAAGGCTGGCTGACCCCCGACCACGCGCTGAACGTCCAGGTAGCCCTCCACCTCCTAGCAACCCTGCCTACCGGATAGCCCCTGTCTGTAGGCCATTCGGCCGACAGGGGTAGGACGAATGGCCCACCCGATTCTCGGCCTTGTCACCCGTTCACCGACTGTGATGAAGTTGCGCTCGGCCCCCACTCTTTAGGCGGGAGCGGCACCAAAAGCAGTAACGCAGAGTGCCGATCCCGTCCAAGCGACGGGGGGTGTGAGATGGCGGACGGGCGGATCATCACGGTCTTCGCGGCCAAGGGTGGTTGTGGCAAGACGACTGTGGCGACGAACTTGGCGACGGTCCTGTACGACCGTGGCGCCCACCGCGTCTGCCTGCTCGACCTCGATCTCGAGTTCGGCGACGCCGCCGGCATGCTCGGTCTGCGGCCTGAGCGCAGCATGGTCGACGCGCTCCCGGTGGCCGATCAGCTGACCCCGGAGACGGTCGCCTCGCTGATGACGACCTACCTGCCCGGATTCGACTGCCTGCTGGCGCCGACCCGGCCGGGTGACGCCCAGCGGATCCCCGCCTCGCTGGTGAGCCGGTTGCTGGCCGTCCTGCCGCTCGTCTACGACTTCGTGGTGGTGGACACACCGAGCAGCTTCGGCGCGAACGTCCTCGCGGCGCTCGATCTCGCCGACCACCAGATCCTGGTCACGACGCCCGAACGGCCGGCGCTGAAGAACCTCCGGGTCACGCTCGACATGCTCGACCTGCTGCCGTACGACCGGACAGCGCGCTCGATCGTGGTCAACCGGTCCGACGCCAGGTCAGACCTGCCTGCGGCGCTCCTGGACGAGCTGGTCCGGAGCCCGATCGCTGGCCACCTGCCGAGCTGGGACGGCGTACCGGCTTCGATCAACCGCGGCGAACCACTGGCCGCGGCCCAACCAGATCACGAAGTCAGCCAGGCGATCCGCCAACTGGCTAAGGCTCTCCTCGCGAGCGACGGGAGGTGCAGCCGCGACCCGCCGCCCGCGTAGCCCACGCCATCACACTCAAAATCCTTTGAAAAGAAAGCGAATCATCATGCTTCAGCAACTACGTCAAGCTCGCAAGAACGAGTCCGGCTTCACCCTGATCGAACTCCTGATCGTCATCGTCATCCTCGGCGTCCTGTCAGGAATCGTCGTCTTCGCCGTCTCCGGCATCCAGGACCGCGGCAACGCCGCCGCCTGCAAGTCGGACCGCTCGACCGTCGAGGTTGCGGTCGAGGCCTACTACGCAAAGAACACCGCCTATCCCGATGCCGGTGCCGCCGGCTATCTGCAGCTGACCACGGCTCCTGACAAGTTCCTGCGCAGCGCACCGACGGCGACCATGGCCAACGGTGGCTATGTGATCACGCTCGGAGCCGATGGAGTCGTCACTGCCAGCGGTGCCTGCACCTGATCGGTGCACCTCAAGCCACTGCCGGGGAGGGCTGACCCCCAAGGGCTTTCCCCGGCAGTGTTCCAACCGCTTCACCGGAGGAATGTGATGAAGGTTCTTGCTCGCGGCAGCCGCGTCGACGTGCTGCTGGAGGAGCTGTGGAACGCCGGCGGCACCGACCTGCTGCTCACCGTGGGCATGCCTCCGCAGATCCGCGTCCACGGCACACTGCACGCGGTCAACGGCACCACGGCGCTGAGCCACGACGACACCGACAACCTGCTCGCCGAGCTGTTCACGCCGGCCCAGGCCGATGCCTGGTGCAACAGTTTCGAGCTCGACTTCTCCTTCTCCTGGCGCGACGATGCCCGGATCCGCGGCAACGCCTTCAGCCAGCGCGGCGACAGTACGATCGCCCTCCGGATGATCCCGCGCAACATCCCGACGATGGCCGAGCTGGGCCTCCCGCCGATCCTCGGCCAGTTCGCCAAACAGCACCAAGGCCTCGTCCTGGTCACCGGCCCGACCGGCTCCGGCAAGTCGACCACGCTCGCGGCCGTGATCAACCAGATCAACACCGACCGCGCCTGTCACATCATCACGATCGAGGACCCGATCGAGTACGTCCACGACCACAAGCGCTCCGCGGTCAACCAGCGCGAGGTCGGCAGCGACACCGCTTCCTTCCCTGACGCACTGAGGTCAGCCCTTCGCGAGGACCCCGACGTTCTGCTGGTCGGCGAGATGCGTGACCTCGAATCGATCCGCTTCGCGCTCACCATCGCCGAGACCGGCCACCTCGTCTTCGCCACCCTGCACACCAACGACACCGCCCAGTCGCTCGCCCGCATCATCGATGTCTTCCCACCAGAGCAGCAGTCCCAGGTACGGGTGCAGCTGGCGGCGGCGCTGACCGGAGTCGTGTACCAGCGCTTGATCCCTCGTGTCGGCGGCGGCCTGATTGCGGCGTACGAGGTGATGGTCGCGAACTCCGCGATCCGCAACCTGATCAAGGAAGGCAAGACGCACCAGCTGCGCAACTCCCTCGTGACCGGCCAGCGCGAGGGCATGCTGACGCTGGAGCAGTCCCTGTCCGCCCTGGTCCAGGCCGGGACGGTCTCGTACGACGATGCCGCCGCGCGCAGCCTCTATCCCAAGGACATCGAGTCGCGGCCGAGGCTGCGGGCAGGAGTGCCGGCATGAGGCACCGCAAACGTGACCAGGCCACTGCCATCGTCACCCTCACCGCGCGACCCGAGGTACGTCCGGCCGCGACCCAGGAAGACCTCCAGATCGAGCGCAACCGGGCCCGGCAGATTGCCGAACAGCACGGCCTCGCTCAGGTCGACCTCCGCACGGTCACCCCGGATCCTGCCGCTGCGGCACTGATCGACGAGCAGACCGCTCGTGCGCTCACCGCGGTTCCGCTGACCGTCGACGAGAACAGCATCACCGTCGCTGTCGCCGATCCGGAGGTAGAGGCCGACCTGCGGGCCGTACTCGATCGCAGGGTCGTACTGCGGATCGCCGCGCCGACCGACATCCTCACCGCCATCGGGAACAGCTTCCGGGCCCTGACCGGGATCGACTCCCGGCTCAAGATGTTCGAGGCGCGCGATGTCCTCCGCAAGGACTCCAGCCGGGTCGAGGTGGCTTCCGCGAACGACGAAGCGCCGGTCGTCCAGGTCGTGCAGCTCATCATCACGCAAGCGCTGCGGGACCGGGCGTCCGACGTCCACATCGAACCGCATGACGACCGGGTCCGGATCCGGTTCCGGGTCGACGGTGCGCTGCACGACCAGCTGGAGCTGCCCGGCTCGATCGGTCCAGCGGTGGTCAGCCGGATCAAGATCATGGCCGATCTCAACATCGTCGAGCGGCGCCGCCCGCAGGACGGTCAGATCAGCATGGATGTCGAGGGCCGCGAGGTCGACATCCGGGTCTCGACGACAGCCGTGGTCGGTGGCGAGAAGGTCGTACTCCGGCTGCTCGACAAGAGCCGCCCACTGTTCAAGCTGGAGCAGCTCGGGATGCCGCCGGAGATGGCCCAGCGGTACTCCGCTCTGCTCAGGTCGCCGTACGGGATGGTGATCTGCGCGGGGCCGACCGGCAGCGGCAAGACCACCACGCTGTACGGCTCGCTGGGCGAGATCAACACCCCAGAGCGCAACATCATGACCATCGAGGACCCGGTCGAGTACACCTTCTCCTCGATCAACCAGATCCAGATCAACGAGTCGGCCGGCATCACCTTCGCCGGTGGGCTGCGGTCGATCCTGCGGCAGGACCCCGACGTGATCCTGGTCGGCGAGGTCCGCGACGTGGAGACCGCCCGGATCGCCGTACAGTCCGCGCTGACCGGGCACTTCGTCCTCTCCTCGTTGCACGCGACGGACGCCGCGACGGCGCTGCATCGCCTGCTGGACATGGGAATCGAGAATTTCCTGATCGCTTCCTCGGTCAGCGCGGTGGTCTCCCAGCGGCTGGTACGCCGGATCTGCCACAACTGCCGTGAGTCCTACCAGCCACCAGCCGAGGAACTCGCCTTCCTGGACACCTTCGGTGGCAGCGTGCCGGCCGGTGGACTCGTCCGCGGCGCCGGCTGCAACTTCTGCGCGCGGACCGGCTTCCTCGAGCGGACCGGGGTCTACGAGCTGATGCCGGTGTCCGACGCCATCCGTGAGCTGATCGTCGACCGGGCGTCGCACGACGAGATCCGCAAGGCCGCCCGGTACGAGGGAATGCGAACCCTGCAGGAGGAAGCGGTCCGGCTGATCGGCGCGGGAGTCACCACGGTCGCCGAGGTCGTGCGGTCCATTTATGTGGTCGGGAGCTGAGATGACCAGATTCGCGTACGTCGCCGTCGCGCCCGACGGACAGCCCGCCAAGGGGATCACCAAGGCGGACACCCGTGAAGAGGCCGAGCTCGCCCTGTACGAGCGGGAGCTGCGCGACATCCGGGTGACCGAGAAACCGGGGGTGCTCCAGCTGGAGATCACCGCCCGGCGGGTCAAGCGCGAGGAGGTCATGCACCTGTCCCGCCAGCTCGGCGCGTTCATCAAGGCGGGCCTGCCGCTGATCGACGCCGTCCACAGCCTTGGCCAGGAGGCCGACAACAACTCCGTCCGCCGGATGATGGCCGAGGTCGAGGAGGGGCTCCGCGGGGGTGAGAAGCTGTCGGACTGCTTCGACCGGCACCCCAAGATCTTCCCCGAGTTCTACCGGGGCATCCTGCGATCGGCGGAGCTCAGCGGGCAGCTGGACTCGGTACTGTCCCAGCTCGCGAAGTACCTGGAGCGCGATCTGGAGGCGCGCCGCAAGATCAAGCAGGCGATGATCTACCCGGCCATCGTGTCGCTCATGTCGCTGGTCACCGTCGTGGTGCTGGCGGCGTTCGTGCTGCCACGGTTCAAGGAGTTCTTCGCGAGTCTGCACGCCGAGCTGCCGCTGCCGACCCGGATGCTGCTCGCGTTCACCGACTTCATCACCGCTTGGTGGTGGGCCGTCGGTATCGCGGCGGCATCGGTGGCCCTGCTGCTGTTCGCGATCACCAGGAGCCATGGCGGCCGGTATGCCCGGGACAAGCTGTTCCTGAAGCTTCCGGTCCTCGGGGGAACCATCCAGTTCGCTCTGGTCGAACGGTTCTGCCGGATCCTCTCGTCGATGGTGGGCGCCGGCGTGCAGCTCCCCGAGGCGCTCCGGGTCGCGACCGGCTCGTTGCCGAACCTCGTCTTCCGGCGCGCGCTCGGCGGAGCCGGTGAGGCGCTGCTCGAGGGTGAAGGACTGGCCCGGCCGCTGGCCGCCACCGGCCTCTTCCCGACCACGGCTGCCCAGATGATGCGAGTCGGCGAGGACACCGGGACGCTCGACACCCAGCTCGAGGTCACGGCGGAGTACTACGAAGGTGAGCTCGACTACAAGCTGAAGAAGCTGATCGGGCTGTTCGAGCCGGCCGTCATCATCGTGATGGGAGTGGTCGTCGGCTTCGTCGCGGTCGCTCTGGTGTCCGCGATGTACGGCATCTTCCGTCAGGTCCAGGGCTGATGTCCGATCGGCACCGCGTGGCCGACGAGCGGGGGGAGACCCTGGTCGAGATGCTGCTGGCAGTTGCGATCATGGGCATCGCCGCGGTGGCGCTGATGGCCGGTCTGACCACCAGCGTGCTGATGTCTGACGTGCACCGCAAGCAGTCGACCGCCGGCACCACTGTCCGCGACTACGCCGAGGCGCTCCAGAATTATGTTGCTGACGGCCACTATGTCGACAGCTGCGCCTCGCCCGCGCCGTATGCTCTCGGGTCCTTCGCGGATCCGGCCGGCTTCCAGCACTCGGTCGTCGCGGGGTCGATCCGGTACTGGGACGGTACGGCTTGGCAGTCGGCCTGCGGCACCGACAAGGGGTTGCAGAAGCTGACCGTCAAGGTGGCCAGCGCCGACGGCCGGGCGAGCGAGCAGCTGGTCGTAGTACTGCGAAAGCCTTGTGGACTGGGGGAAGACCTATGTGGCTGAGAGACCGGACGCGCTCCGAAGACGGCTTCACCCTGGTCGAACTGCTGGTGGCAATCGTCATCCTCGGCATCATCACGGTGCCGTTGTCCGGCACCGTCGTGAGTGCCCTGAAGAACACCGGCAGGACTCAGGACCGGATGACCCTGTCGCACGACGCGCAGCTCAGTTCGTCGTACTTCGCCCGTGACGTCGCCGCCGTCGGTATCCGCGACTACGACCATGTCAGCGGCAACTCCCTGCCCTTCAAGCCATCAGTCCAGCTCGACGCCGCCTACAACCAAGGTGGCTACACCTGCGGAACTGCTGGTACGCCGGTCGCGGCCCTGCGGCTGTTGTCCGATGCCTGGGATCCGGCGGACTCGATGACGACTCCGAAGACGGTTGTCGTCGCCTACTACCTGAAGACGGTTGCCGGTGGCATCGAATTGCATCGGCTGAAGTGCCCGGGCAGCGACACGCCGGCCGACGTCGTGGTTGCCCACAATGTGAAGCCCAGCAGCATCACGGTGACCTGCTCGTCGGCCTGCGAGGCAGCGGACGTGCCGGACAAGATCACCCTTCGCCTGGTGGCGACGAAACCATCGGTCGGCGACTATCCGATCACCCTCGACGGCCAGCGGAGGCAGTCATGAAAGGCCGATCTCGCGCCCGCTCCGAAGAGGGCGCGGCGCTGGTCCTGGTGATGATCCTGGTCACCGTGATCGCTCTCGGGCTGGCCGCGCTGCTGACCAGATCGGACACCGGTCTGCGGGCGACGGTCGGGCTGCGTGACCAGGCGGCCGCGACGTACAACGCGGACGGCGCGCTGCAGGCGTCGATCAACAACCTGCGCAACAGCACCTACAACGACGCCGCCGGCCAGAAGTGCTTCGGCGCCTCGAACACCCTGGAGCTGAAGAACTTCTATCCTCCTGCGGTGCAGACGGTCCCGCCGACGCCTGCCGACTCCGCAGCGGTGATCTGCTCTGCGGACCCGAAGAAGGTCCTGATCCAGTGCCCGTCGCTGTCGCAGTGCAACCGGCCGGGCAACGCCATCCTGACACTCGGCAAGGTCAGCGGCGAGGACGGCCTGAACATCCGCCAGAACACCGGATCGACCTTCCGGGTCCGCGGCAACGTGTTCTCCAACTCGAACATCAACGTCGTCAACGGCACCCTGAACACCAACGCCTCGACCTGGGCCCGGACAACCTGCAGCGGCACGATCCAGAGCACGCCGGCACCATCCTGCAACTACGGCAGTACACCGAACGTTCTCGGCGACGACCCCAACTACTCGCCTTCGGCAACGGATCCGCCGGTGCATCGTGACCTGCCGGCCTGTACGACACAGAACTCGGTGGTGACGTTCTTGCCCGGCACCTACGATGACGTGGCCGGGCTGAACGCCATGATGAAGGGCAACAGCTCGTGCAAGAACAGCACCTGGTGGTTCAAGCCGGGCGTCTACTACTTCGACTTCCGCAACACCGGTGTGAACGCCAACCCTCTGCTGGCTTCCCCGGGCAGTGACGGCAACGTCTGGTCGATCGACGACGGCTATCTGGTCGCAGGTACGCCGGTCAACGGGGCCGGCGCCATCATCGCCAGCCCGCCGGTACCGGCCTCGATCCCGGGATCCTGCGACAACCCGATCAAGAACGCGAGCGCCGTCGGCGTCCAGTTCATCTTCGGCGCGGACAGCCGATTGGCGATCAAGACCGGACAGGCCGAGATCTGCGGGACGTACCGGGTGGACAAGGCTCCGGTCGCCATCTACGGACTCAAGTCCGGTGCCGACACCACTACGACCTGGACCGGCGCCAACGCCTTGAGTATGACCGCCGTCGACACGGCGGGCCTCTTCACGACCCCGGGCAACGTCGTCAAGCCCGACGGCCAGCTCGCGACGTGGACGAAACCCTCGAACAGCAACCAGACCAGCGCGCTGACAGTCAGCGGGTACCCGCCCACGACTGCGATCCCGGCCGGGTCGGTGCTCAAGTCGGCCAAGTTGGTCGCCGTCCACGGGAACTCCGCCGGGGTATTGGGCGACAGACGCTCGATCCAGGTCTCACCCACCGGCGGGACCACGATCAATGTCTCGCTGCCCGACGTCGGCGACACCGCCATGCACACCGATGTGATCGACCTCTTCCAGTCCGGCACCGGGACGTTCGCCAACCTGGTCACCAAGGGCACGTTCTCGGGTGCCAAGATCAGCTACTCGGCGACCGTCGGGCATCCCGGGATCGAGCGGGTCGACTCACTTCAGCTGGAGCTCACCTTCGTCCCACCGGCCTTCCGCGGCAGCAGTGGTTGTGTCACCAATACGCCGTACACAGGCGGCGGTGAGGCCGCGCCCAACTGCTCGCTGGTGACGGCGGTCAACAGCGCCGGCAACCAGTTCTACGTCCAGGGCACCACGTACGCGCCGAAGGCGGCGCTCGACATCACCCTCAACAACGCGGCCGAGCAGGTCTTCCGGTTCGGGGTCATTTCGCGGTCGCTTTGGGTCAGAGAGACCGGCAGCTTCTCGTACGCAGGTGTGGTGATCGAGGTTCCGGACGACTCGCCGGGGTTCGTCTTCAGCATGTACCTGTCGGTCTACATCTGCCCGAAGTCACCGACCTGTACCCCGGCAGGCTCGCCTGTACTGCGCTCCAAGGTCGCCCTGGTGGACAGCGATCCCACCACTCCACACGCGGGAGCGCGACAGGTGACGATCCTGAGCTGGTCGCGACCGGGGTGAATCGAAACGCTCAGACGAAGAAGATCGCGAGCAGGGCGCCCGCGATCATGAACGGGCCGAACGGCAAGACGGTCTTCTGTCCGGCGCGTCCGACGGCTATCGCTGCCACACCGAGCACGAAGCCGGTGAATCCGCCGATCAGCAAGCTGGACCAGGACAGGTAGGCCAGTACTCCGCCCAGCAGGCCGGCCAGTTTGACGTCGCCCCGGCCCGTGGCCGCCGGCGCGATCAGCACCAAGAGCAGGAAGAAGCCGGCCAGGGCGGCTGCTCCGAGGCCGGCCCTTGCCAGCGGCCACCATTCGTGTTGCCAGGCTGCCGAGGCCGTCAGCAGGACCGCGATCACCGGGTACGACGGCAGCACGATCGCGTTCGGCAGTACTCGCAGTTCCAGGTCGATCAGCGCGAGCGCGATTCCCGCCCCCGCGAACCACAGGTACGCCGGGAGCGCCGGGAGCAGGTCGAGTCGGTCGAGACGCCAGGCGAGGGCGGCGAACAGCAGGCCCGTCGCGAGTTCCACGAGGGGGTACCGGACGCTGATCGGCGTACCGCAGTCCGCGCAGCGGCCGCGCAGGATCAGCCAGCCGACGACCGGAAGGTTGTGCCGGGAGCGGATCGGATTGCCGCATTGCGGACAGCGTGAGGCCGGCCGGACGACGGACTCGTGGCGTGGAACCCGGTGGATCACGACGTTCAGGAAGGAGCCCACGGCGACCCCCAGCAGCAAGGCGAGCGCGGGGATCATCGCCGGTTCGCCTCCTTGGGCAACGGGTCACACGATCGAGGGGTCAAGCGGTTGAAAGCACCTCTCCCAACGTCGTAACAATTGGTGTACGTTCAACGATCAAGGTTACAGAAGGTAATTTTTATCGTCACTTGTCGCCAATTTGTCACGGAACGTTATATCAGCGGGGGGACCGCATGACAGATTCGATCGGCGTTGCCGTCATCGACGGACACACGCTAACCCGGTACGGCCTGGTGACCCTGGTGGGCTCGGCCGAGGACATCCGGATGGTGGGGGAGTGCGGTTCGGCCGCGGAGGCTGCCGCCCTGGTCGCGAGTACAGAACCCGACGTGGTAGTGCTCGACGTCGCGCTGCCGGACGGCGACGGGCTGCGCGTCGCCCGTGAGCTGAGGGATCGCTATCCCGAACTCGGCCTCGTGTTGCTCACCTCCAACACCGAGGACGACGTGCTCTTCCGCGCCCTGGAGACAGGTGTGTCGGCGTTCGTCTGCAAGACGGCGCCCAACGCGGAGGTGCTCGCCGCGATCCGGCACGCGTCGGTGGCCGCGGCGTCCTTCACGGCCACCGGTCTCGCGCTCGCTCTGGGCCGCCGCGCGACCCGGCCTACCGGGCTCGTGCTCAGCCCGCGCGAGCGGGAGGTGCTGTTCTTGCTGGCGGACGGAAAGTCCGTGCCGGCCATCGCCCGCTCGATGTATGTCAGCCCCTCGACAGCCAAGACCTACGTGGCCCGGCTCTACGAGAAGCTCGGCGCCTGCAATCGTGCCCAGGCGATCATGTCCGCGCTGCGACTCGGCCTGATCGAGCAGAACCTCTCAGTGCCGGCCTGACCGGTGCCTGTCGGCTGAACGGCCGACAGGGCGTCGGGTGAGTGGCCAGGGGAGTCGGGCGTTCACCCGCTGTGACGCGGGCCTTGCAGAGGCGAGTGTTTGACGCGGCAGCAAAGCGGCATCTGGGGGGCCAGCGTCGGCTTCGCGCGCCGGGGTCCAGGGGTCGGACCGTCGGTACGCCGGTCGGTCCGTCGCGCGCTGTCGCGCCTGGAAGACCCTGCCTCCGTCGCCTGCCGGAGCATTCGCAAAGGAAGCACCATGGAACACCGCCTTCGGGCCGCCGTGCCGGCCGCCCGAACCGTCCACCGCGCCTCGAACCACCGACCCGCCCGCCGCCGAGCCCGAGAGCTGACGCAGCGGAAGAGCGAATCCGGTTTCACCCTGATCGAGCTGCTGATCGTGATCGTCATCCTCGGTGTGCTGTCCGGCATCGTGGTGTTCGCCGTCAGCGGGATCCAGGATCGTGGCAACGCTGCCGCATGCAAGACCGACAAGAAGACCACGCTGGTCGCCGTGGAGGCGTTCTACGCCAAGAACGGCACCTACCCGGCGGCTGGTGACGCCGGCTGGCTCCAGCTGACCGTGGGGGTAGACCAGCTGCTGCGCGACCGGCCCGCCGGTACCGGCTACACGATCACCCTCGGCGCCAACGGCCTGGTCACCGCGACCGGAGCCTGTACCTGATCGATATTCCGCCCCTCCCCGCGCACCTCACGGCGCGGCGGCGGGTGGACCGGCTCGGAGGAGAGCCGGTCCACCCGTTGAGGGAGCGCACCGCAGTACCGCCACCCGAGAAAGCCGGCGACCCGGACCGTCGTACCGGATCGCCATCGGTCTACCGGTTGTCCTCGCAACCGGTAGACCACCTCGGTGAGGCGGTCCCCCGATCGATCCGACGGTACCGATCCGCAAAGGGATTCGATGAAAGTTCCCGCGCCAGGCAGCCGGGTGGACCTGCTGCTCGAAGAACTCTGGAACGCCGGCGGCACCGACCTGCTGCTGACGGTGGGGATGGCGCCGCAGTTGCGCGTCCACGGAGTACTGCGTCCGGTCGCCGACCGCACCCCGCTGACCCGGACCGACACCGACAACCTGCTCGCCGAGATGCTCAACCCACACCGGTCGAACGTCTGGCAGACCACGTACGAGCACGACTTCTCGTTCTCCTGGCGGCAGAGCGCCCGGATCAGAGCGAACGCCTTCACCCAGCGCGGCGACACTGCCCTGGCGCTGCGGATCATCCCGCGCAGCATCCCGACCATGTCGGAGCTCGGCCTGCCGTCGGCGGTCGGCAAGTTCGCCCAGTTGCACCAGGGGCTGGTCCTGGTCACCGGCCCGACCGGTTCGGGCAAGTCGACGACGCTCGCCTCGGTGATCCACCAGATCAACACCGACCGGGCCTGTCACATCATCACCATCGAGGACCCGATCGAGTACGTGCACGAGCATCGCCGCTCGGCGGTCAACCAGCGCGAAGTCGGCAGTGACACGGCATCGTTCCCGGATGCCCTGCGCGCCGCGCTGCGGGAGGACCCGGATGTCCTGCTGGTTGGCGAGATGCGCGATCTGGAATCGATCCGGTTCGCGTTGACGATCGCCGAGACCGGTCACCTCGTCTTCGCCACCCTGCACACCAACGACACCGCGCAATCGCTGGCCCGGATCATCGACGTCTTCCCAGCCGAGCAGCAGTCGCAGGTACGGGTCCAGCTGAGCGCCGCGCTGAGCGGGGTCGTGTACCAGCGCCTGATCCCGCGGACGGGCGGCGGCATGGTCGCCGCGTTCGAGGTGATGATCGCCAACGCGGGTATCCGCAACCTGATCAAGGAAGGCAAGACGCACCAACTGCGCAACGCGCTCGTCACCGGCCGCCGCGAAGGCATGATCACGCTCGAGCAGTCGCTGTCAGCACTGCTCCAGGCCGGCGACATCTCGTACGCCGACGCCGTCTCGCGCTGCGCGTATCCCAAAGAGCTCGAAGTCCGGCCGAGGACAGGAGTGGGTCTCACACCATGAAGCATCGCGGACGGGGAACCGCGCCTCTGGCGCAGGTGGCCGCAGACAACCAGTATCCGGAGCAGAACGCGCTCGCCGGTGTCGCCGAGCGGGTGAAAGCGTTCCAGGCAAGGCATCTGACGCCGGATGACGTCGCTGTCGAGAACGAGGACGCGCCGGTCGTCCAAGTGGTCCAGCTGATCATCACGCAGGGCCTGCGCGACAGGGCCTCCGACATCCACATCGAGCCGCACGACGACCGGGTGCGGGTGAGGTACCGGGTGGACGGCGCGCTGCGGGACAAGATCGAGCTGCCGGGCGCGATCGGGCCGGCCGTGGTCAGCCGGATCAAGGTGCTCGCCGACCTCAACATCATCGAGCGCCGCCGCTCACAGGACGGCCAGATCCGGATGCGGATCGAGGAGCGCGACGTCGACATCCGCGTCTCCACCACGGCCGTGGTCGGCGGCGAGAAGGTGGTACTGCGCTTGCTCGACAAGAGCCGGCCGCTGTTCCGGTTGGAGCAACTGGGGATGCCGCCGGAGTTGGCCGAGCGGTACTCGACGCTGCTGCGTACGCCGTACGGGATGGTCATCTGCGCCGGGCCGACCGGGAGCGGCAAGACGACCACGCTCTACGGCTCGCTGAGCGAGATCGACACCCCCGAGCGCAACATCATGACGATCGAGGATCCAGTCGAGTACTCGTACGCCTCGATCAACCAGATCCAGATCAATGAGGCCGCCGGGATCACCTTCGCCACCGGGTTGAAGTCGATCCTGCGGCAGGACCCCGACGTGATCCTGGTCGGCGAGATGCGCGACGCCGAGACGGCCCGGATCGCCGTACAGTCCGCGCTCACCGGGCATTTCGTGCTGTCGTCGGTGCACGCGACCGACACCGCGACGGCGCTGCATCGCCTGCTGGACATGGGAATCGAGACGTTCCTGGTCGCCTCGTCGGTGAGTGCGGTGATCTCGCAGCGGTTGATCCGGCGGATCTGCGTCAACTGCCGCTCGTACTACGAACCGCCCGCGCCGGAGGTCGCGTTTCTGCGAAGTACCGGCGTGGCCGTCCCGTTGGGTGGGCTGGTCCGTGGCGCCGGCTGCGAGCAATGTGCCGGGACCGGCTACCTGGAACGGACCGGCGTGTACGAGTTGATGCCGGTCACCGACGCAATCCGCGAGCTGGTGGTCGAACGTGCGCCGCTCGCCGAGATCCGCAAGACCGCAAGCTACGAAGGGATGCGGACCCTGCAGGAGGAAGGCGCGCGGCTGGTCCAGGCCGGCGTCACGACCGTCGCCGAAGTGGTCCGCTCGATCTACACGGTGGGGATGCAATGACGCGGTACTCGTATGTCGCGGTCGAACCCGGCGGCAGGACCAAGCACGGTACGACGCGCGCCGACACCCGCGAGGACGCCGAACTGGCCCTCTACGAGCGCGAACTGCGCAACATCCGGCTGACCGAGAAGCCTGGGCTGCTGAAGATCGAGCTCACCGCCAAGCGGGTCAAACGCGAGGAGGTGATGCACCTGACCAGGCAGCTCGGCGCGTTCGTGTCGGCCGGGATGCCGTTGACCGAGTCGGTGCACAGCCTTGGGCGCGAGTCGGACAACCTGACCGTGCGGCGGATGATGTACGAGGTCGAGGACGGGCTGCGCGACGGGGAGAAGCTGTCGGACTGTTTCGACCGGCATCCGCGGATCTTTCCGGAGTACTACCGCGGGATCCTGCGGTCGGCCGAGCTGAGTGGCCGGCTCGACACCGTGCTGGCGCAGCTCGCGCGGTATCTGGAGCGCGATCTGGAGGCGCGCCGGCGGATCAAACAGGCGTTGATCTATCCGTCGGTGGTTGCCGGGATGTCGCTGGTGACGATGGTGGTGCTGGCCGGGTTCGTGCTGCCCCGGTTCAAGGAGTTCTTCAACAGCCTGGGCGCCGAGTTGCCGCTGCCGACGCGGATCCTGATGGGGATCACGGACTTCCTCACCCAGTACTGGTGGTTGCTGATGATCGGCGCGGGGCTGGTGATCCTGACCTTGGTTTATGTGCTGAGCACACCGCCTGGCCGTTACCTGCGGGATCGGGTGTTCCTGGCGTTGCCCGTGATCGGGGCGACGGTTCGCTTCGCTTTGGTGGAGCGGTTCTGCCGGATCCTTTCGTCGATGGTGGCTGCGGGGGTGCAGCTGCCGCAGGCTTTGCGGATCGCTACCGGGTCGTTGCCGAACCGGGTGTTTCGGCGGGCGCTGGCCGGGGTGATGGCGTCGATGCTTGCTGGGGAGGGGTTGGCACGGCCGTTGGCTTCGACGGGGTTGTTCCCTGGTACCGCTGCGCAGATGCTGCGGGTAGGGGAGGAGACGGGGACGCTGGATCGGCAGTTGGAGGTGACGGCGCAGTACTACGAAGGCGAGCTCGACCACAAGCTGAAGAAGCTCATCGGGCTGTTCGAGCCGGCGGTCATCATTGTGATGGGCGTCATCGTCGGCTTCGTCGCGATCGCGTTGGTATCGGCGATGTACGGCGTCTTCCGGCAGGTGCAGGGCTGATGCGCGGACAACGGGGCGAGAGTCTGCTCGAGTTGGTGGTGGCGATCGCGCTGATGGGGGTGGCGATCGTGGCGGTGATGTCCGGGCTGACGACGACGGTGTTGCTGTCCGACGTCCAGCGCAAGGAGGCGACGGCGGCTTCGACGGTGCGCAACTACGCCGAGGCGCTTCAGCAATATGTTGCTGACGGCCACTATGTTGCCTGTGCCGGGACCTACGCAGTACCGGGCTTCGTGCCGCCCACCGGCTTCACCGCCCGGATCGTCCCCGGCTCCGTCCTGTACTGGACGGGCGCGCTGTGGCTGCCGCTCTGTCTCCCCGACCGTGGCGTCCAGAAGTTGCGGGTCAGGGTGGACAGTACGGACGGCCGGGCATCGGAGTACCTGGATGTCGTACTCCGGAAGCCTTGTGGGGTGGATGATCCGCCGTGCGCCTGAGGCATGATGAGCAGGGCTTCACCTTGATCGAGTTGTTGATCACGATCGCGTTGATGGGTGTGGTCGGACTCGCCCTGTCCGACCTGGTCATCAGTGCGCTCAAGGAGATGAGCGCGACCTCCGATCGGCTCGACGTGTCGCAGGACGAGCAACTGGGCGCTGTCTACTTCGCGCGAGACGTTGCGGCGTTCGGGGTGCGGGACTACGGCGCGGCGATCGGTGGGGGATCCCTGCCGTTCAAGCCGTCGCTCCAGCTGGAGGCGGCCGATGACGCCGGCGGCACGACCTGCGGCCCGGTACCCGTCTCGGCCCTTCGCCTGCTCTCGGATAGCTGGGATTTGTCAGTTGTCCCACCTGTACGCCGTACCGCCGTGGTCGCGTACTACCTCAAGCCCGTCGACGGGTTGCTCGAGCTGCATCGAGCGAGGTGTGTCGGTTCAAGCACTCCGTCGTCAGATGTCCGGCTGTCCGGCAGCGTCAAACCCGGGAGCGTGTCCGTGAGCTGCTCGACACCGTGTACCGCGGTAATCGCGCCTCTGTCGGTGACACTGCGGTACACCGCGACCAAACCGTCCAGCGGCGACCAGGTCGTTGTCCTGAGCGGCCTGCGGAGACAGTCATGAGGCGCCGCGACGAGCGCGGGTCCTCTCTGCTCATGGTGCTCGTAGTGATCACTGTGGTGGCTCTGGCGTTGTCTGCACTCCTGACGAGGTCCGACGCGGCGCAGAAGGTGACAGCGAGCCTGCGGAAGGACGCAGCCTCGTCGTACACGGCAGACGGCGCCATGCAGGCGGCGATCAACAACCTCCGGAACAGCACCTACAACGGTAACCCCGGCCAGCACTGCTTCGGTCTCTCGGACACCCTGTCGCTACTGGCCTTCGACGGCCTCAATCCGGTCGCAGTGAAGTGCCAACCGGATCCCAAGCAGGCCGTAGTCCAGTGCCAGACCACCTCCGACTGCAACCGCCCGGACAACGCCATCCTCGCCCTCAGCACCATCCCCGGCGAGACAGCGATCTCCGTAGCTCAGCCGGCAGCCTCCACCTTCCGCATCCACGGCAAGGTCTTCTCCAACTCCAGCATCGACGTCACCGCCGGCACCCTGTCAGCCAGCGGCACCCTCTCAGCCCGAGGCCTCTGCTCCACCGGCGTCCTAGCCCCCCTCTGCGGCCTAGGCGGCACCACCCAGTCGGCCCCTGCCTACGACCCCGCAGTGGTGGCTGTCCCCGCCCACCGCTCCCCACCGCCCTGCACCACCCCCGACTCCTTGGTCACCTTCACCCCCGGCTACTACGACGACGCAAACGCCCTAACCCAGATGATGGCCACCACTAGCCCCTGCCACCACAGCACCTGGTGGTTCAAACCAGGCACCTACTACTTCGACTTCCACAACACCACCAACCCGCTGCTAACCGGCACCAACACCTGGACCATGGCAGCAGGAACCCTCGTAGCCGGCACCCCTGTGAACCCGGCCGGAGCCGCCCTCCCCGCCCCGCCGGTGCCAGCCTCAATCCCCGGCGCCTGCGCGTCCCCCACTTCCTCCGGCGGCGCAGCCGCCGGAGTGCAGTTCATCTTCGGTGGGAATAGCCGACTGGCTGTTGACGGTGGGAAGGCCGAGCTCTGCGGCACCTACTCCGCCAGCGAGCCGCCTATCGCGGTCTACGGGCTCACCAGTGGGTCGGAGGCTGTCAGCAGCGATGTCCTCAAGCCGACTGCGGTCAGCTTGCTCAGCAACTTCGGGTTGTCGGCGACACCGGGGCGCCTAGGTGTGGCGGATGGAGTTGCGGCTACCTGGAAGAGCACGGTGGTGAGTGAGAGCGCCGGACTCACCTTGAGCGGCTACAACCCGGCCGGGGCGATCCCAATCGGCTCCGTGCTCGAATCTGCCGACTTGAAGATCACCCACCGGCACAGCGACCCGCTGACGACCGACAAGCTCGACCTCTCGGTCGACGTCGGCCCGGGCACCCCGATCACCGCATCGGCGACCGGCCGGCCAGGCGGATCGGCGTACGGAGTGACAACGATTCCACTCGACGCCTCGCGAACCGGCCAACTGGCCCGCGCGATCTACGGCGGCACGTTCACCAACGCCTCGATCGCGCTCACCGCCGGCCTCACCGCCAAGGACGACACCGAAGACATCGATGCAATCCAGATCGAGCTCAGCTACCGGGAACCCTCGTTCCGCAAGGGAAACGGCTGCGTGACCGACGGCCCGTATCCGACGACCGGCTGCGCGCTGATCTCCGGCAACGTTGCCGTCAACGGCACGATCTACGCCCCCGAGGCCGCGCTCGACCTCACCTCGACCGGCGGAAATCACCCGCTGGTCGAAGCCGGTGTGGTGATTCGTGCTTTGCGGGTTTCGATAACGGGAAGTCTCACTGGTGTGGCGATCGATTTGCCGGACGTTTCACCCGGGTTCACCTTCGGGCTGCACCTGTCCGTCTATCTGTGCCCGGGCGCGCTGCTCTGCGTGCCGAGCGGGCGACCGGCACTGCAAGCCAAGATCGGGCTCGTCGACGCCGATCCCTCGTCGCCCGATGCCGGGCGGCGGAAGGTGACCGTGCTCGGCTGGTGGCGGCCCGGCTGATGGGGGTTCTGACGAAGTCGTGGGCGCATTCGGTGGCCGGGGGAGAAGAAGCAATGAGTGAGCAGGTCAAGGTCGTCGTCGTGGACGGCCACACGCTGGTCAGGTTCGGCCTGACCGGACTGGCCGGGCAGGAGCCGGACCTGGAGATCGTCGGCGCGACCGGCCTCGGCGCGGAGGCGATGGCGATCGTGGCGACCACCAGGCCCGACGTACTGGTCCTCGACTCCGTACTGCCGGACGTCGACGGCCTCAAGGTCGCCCGCGAGATCCGTGACCAGTACTCCGAGCTCGGCATCGTCCTGCTCGCCTCCGACGGTCAGGACGCCGTCCTCTTCCAAGCGCTCGAGTCAGGAGTCTCCGCCTTCGTCACCAACACGGCACCCATCGAGGAAGTGCTCGCAGCAATCCGCCACGCAGCAGTGGCCGCCACCAGCTTCACCGCGACCGGGCTTGCTCCAGCGATGGCCAGGCGCGACCAACCCCAGGCCCCGCCTCTCCTGAGCCCCCGAGAGGCCGAGGTGCTCACGCTGCTCGGCCAGGGGCTCTCAGTACGGGCGATCGCAGCCTCGCTCTGCGTCAGCCTCTCGACGGCGAAGACCTACGTAGCGCGGCTCTACGAGAAGCTCGGCGCCTCCAACCGGGCGCAGGCGATCATGAACGCCCTCAAGCGCGGCCTGCTCGAGTCGTCCTAGCCCCGGAGAGCTACTCTCAGCCGGTGGATGACCGGCGCGTAGTCGTACTAGTCGTTCCGGCAGCCGGTACCTGGGCACCGCCGGGGCGCACGGCCGACGCTTGGCGGTTGGCGCTGGCGGAGGACACGTACGAAGTACTGGCCTCCCTCGATCGCGTAGACGTCGCAGTAGCCGTGGTGGGCGGAGATGACGCTGCACTAGCTGGGGTAGCAGCGCTCACTTGGCCTGGTACTCCCGTGTACTCCGTCGACCCCACGCGGCCCGTGCTGGACGCAGTGGAGCAGGCCGGCCCCGCAGCGGCGGTGGTAGCGGTCAGTTTCGACGTACCGGATCTCCCCGGGCTCCTGATCGGCAAGCTGTTCCGCGCGCTCGGCTCGGCCGACCTGGCCGTGACTCCTGCAGAGGATGGCTCGCTCGCCGCGATCGGAGTCAAGCTCCCGACGGCCTCCTGGGTCATGGACGCCGCACCGACCTTCGACACTCCGCTGGCTGAGCTGGAGAGCCTCAAGCCCCGCCGCCACGCGATCGGCATCGGCCCGGGTTGGCACCGTCTGCGGTCGAATGCTGACCTAGCGCGACTGGATCCGGGCCTCGAAGGCTGGGACGCCACCAGATCTCTACTCCGAGGTGCTTGAGCCGTCACCTTCTGGCGGTTGGCTCGTTTCTCCAAGCAGCGGGGACATGGGGGATTTCCACGGGGACCTAGTGGCCGTCGTCGCAACCGACTGTCGGTGCCGTTCAGGGGCGGTGCTACCGGCAGCCGGGGGAGGGGGGAGCGACGACGGCCCACGCCCTGAACTCAGGCGTGGGCCCGGCGCACCAGGTCGGAAACAGCCTGGTCGAGGTCCGCGGGGAGCTCCTCGACACCGAACCACGCCAGATCGTGCGACTCCTCACTCACCACGTAGGTCGTTCCCGCCGCAGCCGTCACCCGGAACTGGACATCAAGGTGGAAGGTGCCCTTGCAACCACCCGCCGTGATCTCATGCCGGGACAGCTGCAGCGGCACCGGATCGATCCGCAACCCGGTCAGTCCCGACTCCTCGGTCGCCTCCCGTAGCGCGGCACCCGACAATGTCGTGTCACCCGGTTCGCAGTGCCCACCGAGCTGCAGCCAGCGGTTGACCACCCCGTGCAGGGTCAGCAACACCCTCGGCGCGGACGGATCCACCACCAAGGCGCTGGCTGTCAGATGTTCCGGACGCGAGGACCGCCACATCCCGTCCTCATGCCCGGCCAGGTACTTCAGATAGTGCTCCCGCAGCTCCGCCTGCTCGGCATCCGGTGGATCCCAGCCGGTCAGTACTGCGGTCGCATCAGCATGCAAGCTCACTTGTCGTCGGGACCCGAGCCGCCCTTGTCCGGGGAAGCTCCGCCGTCGTCCTCACCCAGGAAGTCGGAGATGTCGATGTCGGCCAGCTCGCCCGCGTGCTGGGCGAACCCGATCGGGTCGTCCAGGTCGGACGCGCTCGGCAGCAGATCCGGGTGCGACCACAGCTCGTCGCGCCCATCGACCCCACGGGCATCGCGTACTGCGGCCCACAGGTTCGCCGCGTCCCGCAGTCGCCGGGGCCGGAGCTGCAGCCCGACCAGGGTGGCGAAGGTCTGCTCCGCCGGACCCCCAGCCGCGCGACGCCGGCGTACGGTCTCAGCAAGCTGTACTGCGGAAGGCATCCGGTCCTTCGTCGCCTCGCGGACGACATCGTCGACCCAGCCCTCGACCAGCGCCAGTGCCGTCTCGAGCCGGACCAGTGCCGCCTTCTGCGCCTCGGAGTCCTCTGGCTCGAACAGGCCGCCCTGCAGAGCTTCCTGGATCGCCTCAGGGTTCTGCGGGTCGATCTCGGACATCGCGCGCTCGATCTTGCCGCTGTCGACCTCGATCCCCGACGCGTAGTCGGCCACCGCGGCGAACAGGTGCTGGCGCAGCCACGGCACCCCGGCGAACAGCCGCTGGTGCGCACACTCGCGCAGGGCCAGGTACAGGCGGACGTCCTCGTCCGTGAGGCCCAGACCCTCGGCGAACTTCGCCACGTTGTCCGGAATCAGCACTGCCTGTCCGGCCGGGCCGAGCGGCAGACCGATGTCGGAGGAGCTGACCACCTCGCCGGCGAGCTCGCCCAGGGCCTGTCCGACCTGGGCGCCGAAGATCGAGCCACCCAGTTGCCGGAGCATGCCGCCCATCGGCCCGGCCAACTGCGCAGCCTCGGCTGGTAGAGCGCCACCCATCGCACCGGCGACGTGCTCGGCGACTGGGTCGACGACCGTCTGCCAGACCGGCAGGGTGTTCTCGACCCACTCAGCCCGGCTCCAGGCCGCTGACGTGGCCGATGCCTCGGGCAGCGTGGTCGCGGGGTCGAGCCAGTGCTCGGCCAGCCGGACCGCGTCGGCGACCCGCTCGCTGTCGCTGGGCGTGATGGACCGGTCCCCGGCCGCGGAGACGGTCTTGCGGGCGATGTCCTTGGCCAGGTCCCAGTTCACCGGCTTGCCGTCGCCCGAACCGCTGAGCAACTGCTGGACCTGCGCGAAGATCGCGTTCAGGTCCATGCCAGCGCCACCCGGGCCGGCCGCGCCGGAGAACTGCTGGAACATGGCCTCGAACGGAGTTCCCTTGAACGGGTTGTCCGGTTCGTCGCTCATCGGAGTGGGCCTTCCTGTGCAGGTGGGGCGTACTACTCCAACGTACTGGTTCCCCGGTTCCGTTCCTCCAGAGGCGAACGGATTACCGTAGTTACACACTGCACGCGCTGGGTGCGACCGTGTAGACAGTATGGTGCGCGCAGAGAGTGAGGACCGATCATGACCGAGACCATCAGGCTGCTGGACATCCGCGAGACGCCCTTGTCCAGCGACGAGGTGCTGGCCGCGATCGCCGACCCCACCGCCGGCGGTACGGCGCTGTTCCTCGGTACCGTCCGCAACCACGACCACGACCTCGCGGTCGACGAGCTGACCTACGAGGCCCACCCGGACGCGCTCAAACATCTTCGCGTGGTCGCCGACCGGGTCTGCGAGAACCCGGCTGTGACCGCGCTGGCGGCCGTGCACCGTACCGGCCGGCTGGCCGTCGGAGACATCGCCGTCATCGTCGCGGTGGCCGCCGCGCACCGCGATGTCGCCTTCGCCGCCTGCCGTCAGCTGATCGACGAGCTGAAGGCGGAGGTCCCGATTTGGAAACAGCAACGCTTCGCCGACGGTGCGAGCGAGTGGGTCGGCGCTTGCTGACCCGTACGCTGGGCGCATGAAGGTGGCCGGATGAAGGTCTTGGCGTGGCTGGCGTTCCCGCTGGTCGCCACCGCGCTGGCGATGTGCTGGGCGGCTTGGCGCGGACGGAGTCGCGGTCCCCGCCGGTCTGCGGGCGCCTTCGCGTCCGTGGAGGACTTCCGCCGCTTCACCGAGGCGGTGGCCGCACCGAGTCCTCGATCCACCCCAGAGCCGCGCCGCGGGCTGCGCGGTCTCTTCCGGAAACTCAAGATCGCAGGGCAGGGTTCGTGACACGTCGTACCGCCACGCTGGTCACCTCGATCGTCGTGCTCCTCCTCACGCTCGGACTGGTCACCGTCTTCCCGGTGCCGTTCGTCTCCTTCAGCCCCGGGCCGGTGAAGAACACGCTGGGCGAGGCGAAGGGCAAGCCGGTGATCGAGATCACCGGCCACGAGACCTTCCCGACCACCGGCGAGCTGGACCTCACCACCGTGAGCGTCACCTCGCCGGACCGTGAGCTGACCCTGCCGCAGGCGATGCGCAACTGGCTCGACCCGCACCACGACCTGTTCCCGCGCGACATCATCTATCCGCCGGAGCAGAGCGCCGACGAGGTCGAGCAGCAGAACACCGCCGAGATGACCGGCTCGCAGGACAGCGCCGTCGCGGCCGCGCTGCAAGAGGCCGGCGTGCCGTTCAAGCCGAAGGTCTCGACGGTCTCGGACAAGAGCCCGGCCGACGGCAAGCTGAAGCCCGGCGACATCGTGCTGAAGGTCGACGGCACCACGCCGACACAGGTCCCGCAGGTCGGCGAGCTGGTCCGCAAGCACAAGGTCGGCCAGGACGTCAGCTTCCTGATCAGCCGCGGCGGCAAGGAGCAGACCGTCGTGGTGAAGACTGCCGCCACCCCGGGCGAGAAGACCCGGCCGATGGTCGGCATCACGATCGGTGTCGACTCGCCGGTCAAGGTGACGGTGAACCTCGGCCAGGACATCGGCGGACCCAGCGCCGGTACGGCGTTCGCGCTGGCCATCTACGACAAGCTGACCGACGGGGACCTGCTGGCCGGCAAGCACATCGCCGGTACCGGCACCATCGACGCACTCGGCCAGGTCGGCGCGATCGGCGGCATCCAGCAGAAGATCGCCGGCGCCAAGAACGACGGCGCGACCGTCTTCCTGGTCCCGGAACCGAACTGCGAAGCCGCCCTGCACGCCGATGTGGACGGCATCCGCCTGGTGAAGATCACCACCCTGCACGAGGCGATCGGCGCATTGAAAGCACTGGCCAGTGGAACTGGAGACGTCCCGGCATGCACGAAGTAGGTCCTGACAGCACCATCCCCTCGGACGCGCTCGGCCGGGCGGTGATCGAGATCGAGCGGCATGTCAGCAGCGGGGGCTGGGATCAGCCGGCGCAGCTGTTCGCGCTGGTCCCGACCGCTGAGCTGCTCGCCGCTGAGCCGCAGCTGGCTGCCGAGCTGGGCGCCGACGACGCGTCCCAGCCGTTCACTCCGGTCGCTCAGGGCGAGCTGCCGGGTGGGGACGACGAGCACCTGGCCGACGCGCTGGCCCGGATCGAATGGCCGGACGGCGTGAGCGGTTGTGCCGTCGCAGTCGAGCGGATTGTGTTGCCGGCGTCGACCGAGTCGGGCGCTGACTCCGATGCCGAACTGGCCCGCCTGGCGGGGTCTGATCCGCGGCGTCACGAAGTACGGATGGTGGCCGCGGTCCTGCGGGACGGGGACCGGTTCGGCGCCGTCCGGTTGCGCACCCACGACGAGGACAGCGCGGTACTCACCGGCGTCGACTTGGTCCCTACGCTTTGCCAAGTACTGTCATTGACATTCGAGCCGACGACCGCGGGTAGTCCTGGCTCTGTGCTCGGCGGTACGAGTGACAACGAGGAGAAGCTGCCATGAGTGACGGCGTCTACGACATGCCGGAGGAGCCGAGGCGGCGGCGCGCGCCCGGCCAGCGCCCGCGGGCTCTGCTGCCCACGATCGCCACCCTGATCGTGCTGCTCATCCTGTTCAGCGTCTTCACCGACGTCTGGACCCAGCGACTCTGGTTCCGCTCCCTCGACCTCGGCTCGGTGTTCAGCACCGTCCTCGGTACCAGGGTGCTGCTGTTCTTCGTGGTCGGCCTGCTGATGGCCGGCGCCGTCGTGGCGAACGTGATCGTCGCCTTCCGGACCCGGCCACGGGTCGCCCTCGCGCCCTCGCCCAGCCCGGGCTTCGAGCGGTACGGCGACCTGCTGCAGCAGCGCGGCAAGATCGCCATCGGCGTGCTCGCCACGCTGATGCTGGTCTTCGGCGGCTCGGCCGCGTCGGGGGAGTGGAAGGTCTTCCTGGCCTGGCGGAACCGGACCTCGTTCGGTGTCACCGACAAGCACTTCGGCAAGGACATCTCGTTCTTCGTCTTCGACTACCCGTGGCTGCGCGTCCTGCTCGGCTTCGGCTACTCGATCGTCCTGCTCTCGCTCGTCGCCGCGATCATCACGCACTACCTGTACGGCGGCTTCCGCCCGTCGGCGAAGGGGCAGAAGGCCTCCGGTGCTGCGCAGGTGCAGTTCTCGGTCCTGCTCGGCCTGCTGGTGCTGCTGAAGGCGTTCAGCTACTGGCTCGACCGCTTCGGGCTGGCCACCTCCGACAGCAGGCTCTTCACCGGTATCTCCTACACAGGTGACAACGCGGTCCTGCCCAGCAAAGAGATCCTGGCCGTCATCGCGGTGCTCTGTGCCGGGCTCTTCTTCGCGAACGTGGTGCGCAAGACCTGGCTGCTGCCGGGCGTCGGCACCGTAGTACTGGTCCTGTCGGCGATCCTGCTCGGCGCCCTGTGGCCGGCTGCACTGCAGCAGTTGCGGGTCCGCCCGAGCGAGCCGGTGAAGGAAGCTTCGTACATCACCAAGAACATCGAGGCGACCCGCCAGGCCTATGGCCTGGAGAAGACCAAGATCATCAACTACGAGGCGAAGACGCAGGCCACGTCCGAGCAGCTCGTCGCCGACGCCGGTGTCCTGCCGGGCATCCGGCTGATCGACCCGAGCGTCGTCGGGCCGACCTTCGAGCAACTGCAGCAGGTCCGCGGCTTCTACGCCTTCCCGACGGACCTGGACGTCGACCGGTACAAGATCGGCAAGGAGACCCGCGACACCGTGATCGCGGTCCGCGAGGTCGAGATCGACCGGCTGCCGGCCGGCCAGCGCAACTGGAACAACGACCACACCGTCTACACCCACGGCTACGGCGTCGTCGCCGCGAACGGCAACCAGCGCAAGTCGGACGGTACGCCGGTCTGGTCGGAGCAGGACCTGCCCCCGGTGGGGTCGCTGGGTGACTACGAGCCGCGGATCTACTTCGGCGAGCAGTCCCCAAACTACTCGATCGTCGGTGGCGCCAAGGGCTCCTCGGCGGTCGAGCTGGACACTCCGGAGGGCAAGGACGGCGGCCCGCCCACCCTGAACACGTACGAGGGCAAGGGCGGCGTCTCGCTCGGCTCATTCGGCAACAAGTTGCTCTACGCCACCAAGTTCCGGGACGCGAACATCCTGCTGTCCAGCCGGGTGAACAGCGACTCCAAGATCCTGTACGACCGCAGCCCGCGCGAGCGGGTCCAGAAGGCCGCACCGTGGCTGACCCTGGACGGTGACCCGTACCCGGCCATCGTCGACGGCCAGGTGGTATGGATCGTCGACGGCTACACGACGTCGGGCAACTACCCGTACTCGCAGAAGGTCGCGCTGGACGACAGCACCCGCGACACCACCACGGGCCGCGGCACGGTCGCCTCGCAGCCGAGCGAGGAGATCAATTACATCCGCAACTCGGTCAAGGCCGTCGTGAACGCGTACGACGGTTCGGTCGACCTGTACGCCTGGGACGAGAGCGACCCGCTGCTGAAGACCTGGATGAAGGCCTTCCCGAACACGGTCAAGCCGCGCTCGGACATCTCGCCCGCGCTGATGTCGCACCTGCGCTACCCCGAGGACATGTTCAAGGTGCAGCGCGACCTGCTCGCGAAGTACCACGTCACGGACTCCACCACCTGGTACCAGAACAGCGACCTGTGGCGGGTGCCGGCCGACCCGACCGTCAGCCCCAGCGGTTCGGACTCGCCGACGCCGGACCAGCCGCCGTTCTACCTGTCGCTGCGGATGCCGGACCAGACCGAGACGAAGTTCTCGCTGACCTCGGTCTACGTGCCGAACGCCAACCGGGAGAACCTGACCGGCTTCCTGGCTGTCGACGCGGAGGCATCCTCACCGGACTACGGCCAGTTCCGGATCCTCAAACTGCCCGGCAACGTGCAGATCCCGGGCCCGGGTCAGGTCGCGAACAAGTTCCAGACCGACGAAACGATCAGACAGGCGTTGCTGCCGTTCACCCAGGGCACCAGCGGGGCCAGAGCCCAGTTCGGCAACCTGCTGACCCTGCCACTGGGTGGTGGTCTGCTCTATGTGCAGCCGGTCTACTCGACCCGGACCAGCGGTCAGGGCAGCTATCCGGTACTGCGGTACGTGCTGGTCGGATTCGGGGATCGCGTTGCCTTCGGCACGACTCTGAAGGAAGCCCTGGACAAGGTCTTCAACGCCGACGTCGACACCGGCGAGCAGCCACCGGGTGAGAACCCGACGACCCCACCGGCCAACCAGACGCTGAAGCAGGCCCTGGCAGAGGCGCAGACCGCCTGGGCCGCGGCCCAGACAGCCCTCAAGGCCGGAAACCTGGGCGAGTACCAGAAGCAGCTCGACCTCGTGAAGACAGCCCTCGACCGAGCAGTAGCAGCCGGCAACGCCGCCCCGACCACCCCACCGACGACCAAGCCCTCCGGCACACCGTCCACCCCAACAACTCCAACCAGCCCCCCAACCTCCCCAACAGGCTGACAAAGCACTTCTGATCCGGGCGGCGACACCTCAGGTGTCGCCGCCCGGATCTGCTTTGTCCACAGGCAACCAACTCACTCCGGGATCCGCGCAAACCTGCGGCACCTTCTCTGACAAGGAACCCCGCACCCGCACGGGTGCTTCGTCTGAGGAGGCAGCAATGTCGTTTTCGTCGTCCTGGTCCGCCGTCCGCCCCGCCACCCGCCGTATCGTGATCGGCGGCGCCACCGCATTGGGTGTTCTGCTACCGACCGCCGCAGTGGCCAACGCGGTGGAACCAGCGTCATCGTCCGGACAGCACCGGACGTCCCCATCGACCCAGCAGAGGGCGTGCATCTTGGACGGATTCGCCATCGACCACCTGCCCGGCGGCATCGGCACGTCGAGCGACTTCGAGTACGAGTGGGAGGACGTCACCTTCCACAGCCGGGTCTGGGAGACCGGCCCCGACCCCGAGGGCGCGACCAAGGTCGACCTCACTGTGAAGACCATCCGCGGCGAGAAGGTCATCGACCTCGAGGCACTGCGCACCTTCCTGGCCGAGTACCACGAGCACGACCCGGCGACCTGGGAGCTGACCGCCATCGACGTCGCCGGCTACGGCGGCTACCGAGCCGACGACCAGATCTTCTTCTTCATCTCACCGGGAGTCGCCGCCGAGGTCTCGATCGACCGCACTCGTTTCACCGACGACGACCTGCTCAGCACAGCAATGGGCTTCCACCCGGAGGACACCGCCTGACCGAATGCGCCGTGGGCCCCACACCGAGCAATGTCGGTGTAGGGCCCCCGGCTCTCGCGTCAGCAGCTCTTGTCAGCTCAGAGGATCGAGTTCGCGCTGACCGTGAAGCCGGTGTTGACCAGCGCGCCGGCGTTGGTGAAGCAGTTGACATCGCGCACGATCAGATCCGGACCCGAACTGCTGTTGGTCCAGAACGTGTTGAGCCCGCAGAAGTGCGAGTTCGATCCGTGCGCGGTCACCTGGACCGTGTTCTGGGTGAAGGCGATCCGCGGGAAGGTCACCATCGACAACCCCACACCGGCCGGCAGGATCGTGTTCGCTCCGAGCCCGAGCACCGAGTTCATGTTGGTGCTCGGCGGTCCGGCCGGCGGCTGGTTCAGGAAGAAGCCGAAATACTTCGGCGGGAAGGCAGCTCCGTACAGGGAGGCCTTGTACTGGTAGGTGAGCGTGAAACGCGTGTTCAGCAAGGCGCCGCCCGCGTCGAAGCAGAGCACCCTCACGTCCTGGCCGGCACCGCTCGAGCTCCAGACGCGAACCTTGCAGCGCGCTCCTTGCTGTGGGTTGACGGCCGTGGCTTGCAGACTGCCGTCAAGAGTCCCGCCAGCCACCAACCCGGGGAACTTCACCTGCCACTGCCCGACACCGAGCGGCGTGGAGGTGTTCGGAGCGCCGGACGAGTTGTACTGGCTGACCAGCAGGCCGTTCGGCTGCGAATCGACATACCCGAACAGACCTGGCGCCGGACCGCCGGACGCACTGACGAAGAACGCGCTGAAGCTCGTCACGTCGAGCGCACCGCCGGCGCGGTAGCAGCGAATGTTGACGATCTCGTCCGGCCCGGACTGGAACCAGTTCTCGGCCTGGCACCAGTGCGGCGCGTTGTTGATGGCCGTGACGTGTACGACCCCACCGGACGCACCCTGTCCGGGGAACTTGAGCTGGTACCGGCCGGGCGCCAGCGGGATGACGCTGCTCGGCGCCGGCCAGGTGCCGGTCGGGATGATGGTGCCCGCGGTCTGGTTCCACAGCACCCAGGCCTTGTGGTCCGGGACGGCGGCATCAGCGGGCTGGATGATCGTGAGGGCCCCCGCCAGCATCAACACACATGCTAGGAGGCGGGCAAGCAAAGACGGACGTGGCATCGGATTCCCCCCTTTAAGGAAATGATCCTTAGGAACGATTACTGAGGGAATGCAAGCATGCGCATTGTGCGCATGGCAATAGCTCACCGTGATGCCTTGTATACAGAGCGTTTGATTGATGAGCTGTCGTTGCGCGATGCAAACGATGGCTTGATCAGTGGCCGATCATCCGGTGCAGACGATGGAATGTCTGCACGAATCCGAGCCGCGGCCAGGCTCTTGAAGACAGCAGATTCGTCACCCGCCAGTCCGTCACCACGGAGGTGTATCCGACTCCCGCTGCCCAGTTCAGCACCGCCTCACCGAGCGCGCGCCCGGCTCCTGCGCCACGCGCCTCGGGAAACACCGCCGCATAAGCAAGGAAGCCGGCATTGTCAGGCTGCGCCAACCCGCTGTGTGCACTCGACTTCTCCAGCGAGCACCCGATCGCCGAGCCGATCACCTTTCCGTTGCGCTCAGCAACAAAGGTGGCATAGTCCTGGTCGTCGATCGACTCCTCCCAGTCCGCGAGCGCCTCCTCGATCGTCGGCAGCTCCCCGGAGCTGAACGTCGGCGCCAATGCCTGGTGCTGCGGCAGTACGAGATCGAGCTCGGCCAGCGCCTGGATGTCCGCACGCCCAGCTCGACGTACCGTCAACCCCGGTCGCGACGGCAACGGCTCGGCGGGAGCCGGCATCACCGCATGTGCATGCTGCCCCCCGAATCCCAACCGGAACCAGGCATCCAGCAACTCCGGATCATCAGGCACCAACGCGTACTGTGCCGTCTTCCCGTCCGCCACCCACTTCGTTGCCGCGACAGCATAAAGATCCCGGATCGTCTCCGGCTCCCGCACCGCATGCCCTGCCCGCTCCACCCAGACGTTCTCGCCCCACACCGGCGAACTCTTAGGGGCCCCCAGCAAGTATCCGGTGACCTCCCCGCCCTCCACCAGCACAGCCCCCGACGCTCCCTCGGTCTCCCAGGCGGCAGTCACCTCGACCAGCGCAACCTTCGGATCCTCATACTCTGCAGGCAACAACGGATGCCTACCCCGATGCCGCTCCTGCCGCTCCGCCAGCAACCGCGCGGCCGCCCACAGATCCCCACCCCGGAACTCCCGAACCACCCCATCGCCCATACCCAGAAGCTACGCCGCCCGCCCCACCCGCGAAACGTCTTTTCTTCCCGGCGGCCAATTTGGACTCCAGCCCGACATCCCCTAAGCTGAACACACAACGACGCGGGGTGGAGCAGCTCGGTAGCTCGCTGGGCTCATAACCCAGAGGTCATAGGTTCAAATCCTATCCCCGCTACCACGGAAGACCCCCGACCAGGCAACAGCTTGGTCGGGGGTCTTCGTCGTTCGTGCTGTTCTTCGGCTGGCTGGCGGCAACCTTTTCCTCTTCGGTGGCAACTGCGGGGTGGACGTCGACTCGGTCAACCGAAGGATGGGCATGAGGACAACGAAGCACGGTACGGCGCAGCCACCGAAGAAGCACCGGCGGACCGCCGGCATTCCGCTGGCACTGCTGGCCGCCGGCGGGGTGGTCTGTCTGGCCGCCGCGCTCGTCACCAGGGGTGGCGCTGATCCCCGCCGTACCGCCGACGTGTCCGCCCCGGCTGCCCAGGCGAGCGTCTCTCCCGATTCCGCTCCTCCGGGCGGGACGGCCGACGCCACGACCGCACCGACGCAGCCGCCGGTCACGAGCCCGCCCTCACCCCGTACTCCGAAGTCCTCGGCCGTCGGCCGTGCGCGGGCAGCTTCCAGGACCCCGCGCGTCGCGTCCGCGGGGACTGCGAAGCCCACGGCGACGAAGCCTGCGGAGACCGCGAAGCCCGAGGCGACCGCGAAGCCCGCGGGTACTGCAGAGAGCGCGGGTACCGCAGGGTCCTTGGCGGGACGGATCAAGCCTGCTGTCCGGTACCGCGGCGTCGCCACCGCCTACGAGGCAGGTGACGGCAACGGTGCCTGCCTCTACGGTCCGTCCGGCGACCTGATGGTCGCGGCGATGAACCACACCGACTACGAGTCGGCCAAGGCATGCGGGGCGTACGTGCTGGTCCGCGCCGCCAACGGCGCCTCCATCACGGTACGGATCGTCAACGACTGCCCTTTGCCCTGCGCACCCGGGCAGCTCGACCTCAGCCAACAAGCCTTCGCCAAGCTCGCCAAACTCTCCGTCGGCAGGCTGCCGATCACCTGGACGCTGCTGAGCCCCGCTGCGGCCGGCACGATCTCCATCCGCTACAAGGATGGGTCGAGTCAGTACTGGTGTGGCATTCAGGCGATAGGTCACCGCAACCCGTTGGCCGCCCTCGAAGTCCAGACCGCCAGAGGCTGGCGAAAGCTGGAGCGCACCGGCTACAACTACTTCCTCTCCACCGATGGCAGCGGATGCGGCAAGGCGATCAGGATCACCGACATCTACGGTGAGCGCCTGACCATCAAGGGGATCGCACTCAAACCGGACGTCGCGCAGGCGACCCGGGTCCAGTTCGCCCGGCATTGACCGTGCCACCCGGCCATCCGGCAGCAGGTGAGGGGCGCTGTTACCCTCAGGCCGATTGTTAGCGCGCACATCACAGGGAGAGGGCGACCGCGGGAGATGCTTCTCGACGACACGTCCGCGGAGTTCCACGACTTCTTCGAACGCCATTACGGCGAACTGGCTCGTCTCGCCCACCTCCTGACCGGCGAGAAGGACGCGGCCGACGACCTCGCCGCCGACGCGCTGGTCGCGCTGTGGCAGCGATGGGACCGGTTGCGGGCAGCGCAACATCCGGTCGCCTACGCTCGGGGCGTAGTGGCCAATCTGGCGCGGGAACGGATCCGCAGTACGGTCCGCGAGCGACGGCGAGTAGCGCTGTTCTGGTCGCGCGATACGGCGGTGGTGGACGGGCCGGACGTCGCGGGCGTGCTGGATGTCCGGGCCGCACTCGGACGGCTGCCGTTCCGCAAGCGGGCTTGCGTGATCCTGCGCCACGCCTTCGACCTGTCGGAGAAGGACACCGCAGCCGCGTTGGGCATATCGGTCGGTACGGTGAAAAGCCAGACCTCGAAGGGGATGGCCGAGCTGGAACGGCTGCTCGGCGCGGCAGCAGTCGGCAAGCTGGCAGTAGGAAGGAGGAACCGGTGAACGAGGAGATCAGCCGACAGCTGCGAGAGGCCGCCGAGGCGCACGAGCCCAACCGGGCAAGGATTCTGGCGCGGGTCGAGCGCGGCATGGCCGACCCTACTGTCCGGCGTCGAACACCTGCCATCGTGAGGTCAGGGCACCGGGCAGCGATCGCCGCTCTCATCGCCGCCGCCACTCTGGCGACCGGTGGTCTTGCCGTCGCCGCCATCGGCGGAGTCCCGTCGATGCCG
Source organism: Kribbella sp. NPDC051620 (assembly GCF_044453825.1). Classification (NCBI taxonomy): domain Bacteria; kingdom Bacillati; phylum Actinomycetota; class Actinomycetes; order Propionibacteriales; family Kribbellaceae; genus Kribbella; species Kribbella sp. NPDC051620. The sequence goes on along the minus strand of NZ_JBITDB010000006.1, from coordinate 331,855 downwards.
TCCACCGGCCCCGCACCTGCCGTCTCATCCCCAGTCGTCACTTCCACGCCGACGCCGTCGGTCCGCGCCACCAGCACCCCCACCAGGTCGGCCCCGGCCACCACTCCAGCCACCACCCCGGCCAGTCCGCGCCCAACTCCGACGGCGAGCAGCCGGTTCCAGAACGGGCCGTTGTGGTCCCAAGGCTCGCTGGACCCGGACAGCAGCATCTACTGGGCCCAGAGCAACCTGATCCTCAAAACCACCCAGCCGCTCACCTCGCTCACCGTGGAACTGCGCATCGTCCAGACCGGCGGCGTGCGGACGACCGGCAACTGGCGGACCCTGCCGCCGGAGGACTTCACCGTCACCGTTCACGAGTCCGGCGGTTCGCTGCTCTACCGCTGGGTCCTCAAGCCCGGCCGCACCGTGCCGGCCGGACAGCACGAGTTCGCCGCCCAGTACAACCACGCCACCGGCAACCGCAAGACCGGGCGAGACAAGTACTACGCCCACGCCCAGACCCCCACCGGCCCCACCACAGTCTGGGGAGGATTCCCCCCACCCCGGTGATGCTCCCGCGCCAGCGCCAGCGCCAGGATCTTCCCCTTGCCAGCCCCGATTTGGATGCTCACCGGCCATCACCTAGACTGAACCTCGTAAGAAAGCGGCGCGGGGTGGAGCAGCTCGGTAGCTCGCTGGGCTCATAACCCAGAGGTCGCAGGTTCAAATCCTGCCCCCGCTACTTCAGAAGGCCCGGACCATCGGTCCGGGCCTTCGTCTTTCCCCAGGCAGCACGCCCGCTCCTCCGTCGCGCTCTGGTCAGCTGCGGGTGATTCCGAATGGCACGACGGCGATGACCAGGATGAAGCCGGCGACTGGCCACAGCCACTGAGGGTTGTGGGGCCAGGCCAGGAGCAGGGCTGGAATGGTGAGGGCGATGGCGAGGCCGGCGGCGGCCACGATGTCGGCAACGCGCCGCCTGGTCAGGCTCTCCCGGGTCGCCGGGTAAGAACTCTCGGGGGGACTAACCGATGGCGGGGTCTGCGCCCAGTAGGTGATCAGGCCGGCCGCGCGTTCCTCGGCGATGATGGGCTTCCGCAAGGCCAGCGCGGTGCAAGGGCGGCCATCTCGCCGAATGATGGAAACTCCGAAGGAGCCGGGCTTGGCCGAGACGACGGTGTCTCTGGGGATTCGGTGAGTCCCCAGCGGATTGCGCACAACCAGCTCGTCGGGTGAGAGCCAGACCGCGGGTCGTACCAAGGCAAACCACCACAGCGCCGCGTAGATCGCGATCGCCGTGAGCGGGTCGCTGATCGGAAGGTCTGTCGTCGCGGTGGAGATCAGGCCGATCGTGCCGGTAGCGAGGAGCGCCGCGCCCGTGCCGAGCCGAACGGCCAGCGCTACCCGCCAACAGCGACCGGCCGCGCCGTCCGCCAATCGCGATTCCACCCGACGGTCTGTACTCACTCACGAAGCATGACAGGCACCCACCCGGAGCGGAACCGTCACTCGCATGTGGGGGTGAAGCAGGGGGCTGGGCTGGTGGAGGAGTTGCCGGTGCGTGGGGAAGCAGGCAACTGCGTGGCTGTCGGTCAATCGGCGGCGGGTGCGTGGGGGTTTTGTTGCCCTGTTGGCGGTTAGAGTCGCCGGGTGGCTGAGCGAGTGGAGTTTCGGGGGCGGGTGGTGCTCGGTGGGTTTGGGCAGGAGGTTTCTGTACGGGGGGACGACGCGGGCAATCCGCTGTTGCTCGTCTTGCATGGTGGGCCTGGGTTGGCCGAGATGCCGTTGTTCGCGGCGTACAACTCCGAGCTTGAGCAGCACTTTCTGGTGGCGCACTGGGATCAACGGGGTGCCGGGCGGTCGTACGATGCCGGGATCCCGGCTGAGTCGATGACGTTGCGGCAGTTCGTCGCCGACGCGGTCGAGTTGATCGACGTTCTGACCGAACAGTTCGCGCAGAAGAAGGTCTACCTGGTCGCGCACTCGTGGGGCACCATGCTCGGCGCGATGATCGCGAGCGAGTACCCGGAGCGGCTGCACGCGTACGTCGGAGCCGGCCAGCTCGTCTCCGGACGGCGGGCCGCGCGGACGGCGTACGAGTTCGCCCTGCGGAAGGCGACCGAGCAGCAGCACGACGAAGCGATCGCCGCTCTCCGCCGGATGCAGCAGTCGGCCGCCGACGGAGGACCGACGTTCGCCGACGCGTTGGTCCATCGTGCCTGGGTCCAGTACTTCGGCGGCACGGTCAACGGCAGCCAAGAGGCGTTGTTCGCGCGGATGGATCCTGCCCTGCTGCGAGAGTACTTCGGCGAGCTGCGGCAGGTCACCCAGGAGTTCTCGTTCCGGTACCTGATGCCGGAGACCCTCGAGACGGACCTGCTGCACACCGCCCGCCGGTTCGAGATCCCCATCCACCTCTTCGTCGGCCGGTACGACCAGGTCACTCCAGCCGAGCAGGCGGCGGAGTACTTCGAGGCGATCGAAGCGCCGTCCAAACAGCTGCACTGGTTCGAGAACTCGGCCCACTTCATGCCGTTCGAAGAAGCCGGGAAGTTCAACACCCTGCTGACCACCATCGCGCTGGAGAATAGACCGTGATCATCGACGCTTGGGCTCAGCATTCGACCACAAGGCATCTGGCTGATCCGATGCTTGATTCGCTGCGGCGGTGGCAGCCGGAGATTCCGCGCGAGGAGCAGCCGGTTGCCAAGACGGTCGAGGCGATGGACGAGGCGGGTGTGGACAAGTCGCTGATCTCGGCCTGGGTCGCGCCGGGAAACGTGATGATCTCCAACGATGAGGTCGCCGGATTCGTGGAGCAGGCGGCCGATCGGTTGGTGGGGGTCGGATCGGTCGACATCAGGAAGCCGATGGACGCGGTGCGCGAGGTGAGGCGATGCGTCGACGAGCTTGGTTTCAAGGGGATCCGGGTGCTGCCCTGGCTATGGGAGGTGCCGCCGACGGATCGCAGGTTCTATCCGGTGTACGTCGCTTGCTGCGAAGCTGATGTCCCGTTCTGTACCCAGATCGGCCACACCGGTCCGCTGATGCCGTCCGAGGTCGGGCGGCCGATCTATCTCGACCAGGTGGCACTCGACTTCCCGGAGCTCAAGATCGTCGGCGGCCATATCGGCTACCCGTGGACGGACGAGGCGATCGCCGTCGCGACCAAGCACGAGAACGTCTACATCGACACCTCGGCGTACACCACTAAGCGCTACCCGCCCGCCCTGGTCGAGTACCTGCGCGCCCATGGCCGCCGCAAGATCCTCTTCGGCTCGAACTACCCGATGATCACGCCGGCCAAGGCGCTGCGGGATCTCCAGAGCCTCGACCTCGACGAAGAGGCGACCGGTCTGTTCCTCGGCGGCAACGCCCAGCGGGTCTTCGGGCTGTAACTGATAGTCAGCTAAGAAGTCGGGTTGGGGGACATTTCAGGGTTGGTTGCCTCGTTGTTCCTGGCAAGATGGAACAAAGGAGTTGGTCATGAGCTTGCTTGGAGCGCTTGTCGGGTACGCGTTGTCGGCGTTCCTGTTGGTACTGATCGCCCGGATGGTGCTGGACTGGGGCGGCGTGGTCGGACGCGGACCGGCCTGGGCCGTGAAGGCGCGGACGCTGACGCATACCTGGACCGAGCCAGTGCTCGAGCCGGTACGCCGCCGGGTGAGGCCGGTCCGTGCTGGTGGGATCGCCTTCGATCTGGCATTCACGATTGTGTTCGTGGCAGCGCTGATCGTCCGCTCGATCGCCTTCAGCCTCTAGCGTCGTCACCCTGCGGGGTTTGTTGCTCACCAGTCCTTAAAGGCTGCCGTTAACCGTTCACCAATGCGTCTCTTGGGGATTACCAAGAGGCGCATTGGTGTTCTCGGGGCGGCGGGAAAGTCCGGGAGTTGCGTTGATCGACGCGCTCGGGGCTGAGGGGTGGGGCGTTGGTGCTTGATTCGCTGCGCCCGGTGTCGCTGTCGATGCGGGGCGTCCGGCCGGTACTACGTATGCTCGCCGTCGTCGGCGCGCTCACCGCGATCGGCCTGGGCGCGCTCGTCACGGCTGAGCCGGCTGAGGCGCATCCGTTCGGGGATCCGCAGACTGTCGCCATCCGGCTCGATCCGGCGCGGGCGGACGTGGTGCGGGTGCGCTGGAAGGTCGGTGGGCTTGACGATCTGACGCTGCTCGGCGTCGCGCTCGGAGTACTGCCGCAGAGCCGGGTCATGCTCGACGGCGCCGCCTTCTTCGAGCCGGCGGATGCGTCGGCGATCGGTCCGTCGGCGAAGTTCAGCGCCTACTTGTTGCAGCAGATCAAAGTACGTACCAACGGGCGAGGGTGCGCCGGGATCGTCGAGCCGCCGAAGCAACTGGCCAAGACCGGCGTCGAGATCGCCTTCACCTGCCCGGAGCCGGTCGCGAAGGCCGACATCACCGTCCGCACGCTGACCGACCTCAACCCCGCGTACCGAACCCTCGCCACCGGCCCGAACGGCGAGCGCACTGTCTACTCGACCGAGAAGGACACCTATGGCTGGTCCCTCGGCAGCCCAACAAGCCGGCAGCGCAACGGCCGTAGCTGAAGCCGATGCCAGTCGGAGCGCGGCGATCCAGCTCTCGGCGGTGGCCGGGGGAGTAGTGCTCGTCGTGGCACTAATACTGCTGGCGGTAAGGCGACTACGCCAGACGCGCCGTCAGCAGGTGGCCGCATGATCACCCTCGCGCTCTCCGATCAGTTGCAGAACTTCGTCACCTCGCCTGGTGTGCCGACGGTTGCGTTTGGGCTCGCGTTTCTTGCAGGGGCAGGGCATGCGGTGATGCCGGGGCATGGGAAGAGTCTCGCCGCGGCCTATCTCGTTGGCTCCCAGGGGAAAGTCAAAGACGCAGCCTGGCTGGGTGGGTCTGTCGCAGTCATGCACACCATCTCGGTGCTGGTCATTGCGCTCGCCTGGACCTTCTTGTCGCTCGCCGATGTGATCCGGATGCAGCAGCTCACCACAGCTCTGCAGTTGATCGCCGGCCTCCTGGTAGCGGCCACTGGGCTGTACCTGGCCCGACGCCATCTCCAAACAGGCTCCCACGGCCATGGGCACGGCCATGGGCACGGACACGGGCACGGCCATGAGGAAGCGAAGCGGCCGGGGCTGTTGATGTTGGGGATCTCCGGTGGGCTCACCCCTTCTCCGGCGGCGTTCCTGGTGTTGGTGGCCGGGCTGTTCATCGGCCGGGCCGGCTTCGCGCTGCTGCTGGTGATCACCTTCGGCGCCGGTATGGCCGTAGTCCTCTTCGCCGTCGGCCTCCTGGCCATCGCAGGCAGCTCCGTCGTCGTCCGAGGCGCCCAGACCCAGTCAGTACTACGCCTAGCCACCCGCATAGCCCCCGTACTAGCCGCTGTCGGCCTAACGATCGCCGGGCTCGGCATGACCGTCCTAGCTGCTCTCCACCTCACCGCTGTTCTCTGAAGGAGACACCGAACCAGATGACACTCCGACTGCGCCCAGGACGACGTACCCGCGTCCTCTCCGCACTAGCAGCCACAGCGCTGATAGCCGGTTCCGGTGCCGCGATCGTCCCAACCACTGCAGGTGCCGAGGACGCCCCACCGAACGCCAGCGCCCCGACCCTCAACCTGCGCGCCGGCCAAACACTGGAAGGCACGGTCAAGGTCCAGGCCGAGCCTGCCACCGAGAACGACTCCGTCGACTCGATCACCGTCGATGGCACGAAGCTCGACGCCGCCAAGACGGCCGGCACGGCGCACCTCAGCTTCGACATGGGCGGCAACGGCACCGAGGCTCGATACCACAACTACATCACCGTCAACGGTCACACGGCCGCGGCCGAGCGCATCTTCTTCCCTGACATCCCCGGCGGCCGGGCGGGCACCCTTGACCTGGACGGCGACTGGCTGAAGACCGGCGTCAACACGGTCACCGTCCACGCCGGCGCGAACTGGGTCGACACGACCAACACCGCCGCGGTCGGGTACGAAGTACTGCCGAACGGTGAAGGCGCGCGCTGCCCCAACTACGACGACTTCCCGTTGACGAGCCTCAGCCTGAGCCTGCTCGGCGTGGTCATCGACGGCGAGCAGAACGCGTTCAGCTACAGCTTCGGTGACGGTACCTGCGGCAGCTCGAAGCACCTGCTCACCCAGGATCTGACCTTCGTGCTCTCCGGGGAACCGGGTAGCACAGCGGGCCTGAGCAAGGACCTCGACACCACAACGCTTGCCAACGGCACCCATACCGTGACTGCCACCAGCAAGTCGGGCAAGGTGCAGAGCGTCACCGTCGACGTCAACAACTCCCCGGCCGGCGCCGCCAAGCTGACCCCGGCCGACGGCGCGCTGCTCAAGAGCACCCAGCCGATCATCGCGGCCCTCCCGAACGGCAGCCACGACCAGGTCGAGTCGCTCGCGATCGACGACCAGCCGGCCCAGAACGCGGAAACCCTGGCTCAAGGCACCGCAACCCTCAACCTCACGATCGAGGCCGGCAACTCCGCCGAAGCGAAGTACCACAACTATTTGCTGGTCAACGGCAGCCGTGTCGACCTCGGTGGCGACTACGGGGTCAATGGCGCGGAAGCGATCAGCCTCAAGCTCCCGCAGCGATTCCTCAAGCCCGGTGACAACACGGTCCAGCTCAAGACCGGCGACTACAACGGCACGGCGAGCGGCGCGACCTGCGCGAACCACGACGACTTCAAGCTCACCCGTACCTCCGCAGCGCTCGCGCTGAGCACCGCGGGCACGGTCACCGCCGGTACGACGTATCTGGTGACCACCACCGGATCCGCGGTCACCAAGACGCCGACCACGGACGCATCGCTCGCGCTGGGCGATGGCACTTGTGGCCCCAACAAGGAGGCCGAGTTCCACTTCACCATCGCCGATGCTCCGACCACCCGCACGATCGAGACGCTGGGCAGTGGCGGCGACGCGCACCTGAAGCTGTTCATCGGCGGCAACGGTTCCGACAACGGCTACGACAACCTCGTGCTGATCAACGGCATCCCGCTCAAGCTCGGCATCTGGGAGAAGGAGACCGCTGACCTCACCTTCCCGAACGAATGGCTCGTGCCGGGCGTCAACACGATCGAGTTCGTCGCGGGCAACGACCACGGCAGCGCCAACGCCGGCGGCTGCGACAACTACGACGACTTCACGATCAGAGATCTCGAGCTGCAACCAGCGCAGGCCAAGGCGACCCAGCTGACCAAGCTCATCGCCGGTACCACCGTCACGATCGGTTCTGCGAGCTACCCGGCCGGCACGCCGGTCACCACCTACATCGGCGACGGCACCTGCGGCAACAGCTTCAACTCCGTACTGGACAAGGCGATCCTCTTCGACGTCACCGCCGCCGATGGCACGCCCGCACCGGCCCTGGGCCTGCGCGCCGACGTCGACACCAAGACGATCGCGGACGGCGCGCACACGCTCGAGGCCGTCGTCGGCGACAAGACCTCGACCCGCCGCTTCTCCGTCGACAACACGGCGCCGGAGATCGAGAGCAGCGTCCCGGCCGAGGGCCAGAAGCTGACGTCGACGGTCGCGCTCACCGTCAAGGTCAAGGACGCTTCAGCAATCGCCGGTACGCCGGCCATCACGCTCGACGGCAAGGCAGTCAAGCAAGGCGACCAGATCGGCCATGGCCTGCCGGCCGGTGCGCACACGATCGCGGTCACCGCGACCGACTCGCTCGGCAACACGGCCACGAGGCAGGTGCACTTCACCAGCGCGAGCATTCCGGACGTACCGACCGAGCTGAAGGCAACGGTCGCCGGTCGCAACGCCCCGTCGGCCACGCTCGCCGCCAAGATCCCCGGCGAGGACGGCGTACCGCTCAAGGCGACGTTCACCAAGGCGGACGTCGTGCTGCCGTCGAGCGGCTACCAGGGCATCGCGAGCGCGGTACCGACCACGCTCGACATCACGCATGACGGCTCGGTGCAGGTCGACTCGTTGCGGCCGCTCGACGGCAAGACGATCGACACGCAGTCAGCGCGGGACGTGGTCTTCCAGCGATACGACCTCAACCTCGGGACGACCGCGAAGACTCCGACTCTGCGCTGGGAAGGCACGATCGACCCGGCCCGTGTCGTGGCTTTCAGAGTTTGGGACAAGGCGGCACAGAAGTGGGTCGCGCTGACCAGCGCCCGCGGCCGAACCGGCCAGAGCACGGTACTGACTGCCCAGCTGGATGCTCAGTACCGCGATGGCGGGATCGCACACGTGCTGGTCACCGGTGAGGATCCTTTCGCCGACGATCTGGAACCGCGCGACGCCTCGGCGCAGAACACCAAGGACCACTTCGAGGACCCTGGCACGTACGACTTCTCGATCGCGCACTTCACCGACACGCAGTACCTGACCGAGGGCGCCGCCGGTGGAACGTACGACGACTGGGACGGCCAGAGCGAGGCGTCGGATGTCGAGACCGCCGAGGAGCAGGCGATCTGGGCGGCGGCGTACCGCAACGAGACGCAGTGGATCGCCGACAACGCGGCCGGCCGCAAGATCGCGTACGCCGCGCACACCGGCGACATCATCGAGAACGACTGCTACGACCCGCTGGCCAAGAACCCGGACGGCTCGCTGCAGCGTCCCGGCCTGAACGCGGAAGTCGACAAAGAGCTAGCGGCCGCGTCGAGCTACCAGAAGATCCTGGACGACAACGGCGTGGTCAACCAGGTCATCGCCGGCAACCACGACAACCAGCTGGGCGCCGAGACCGGACCGGACTCGCGGTTCAGCAAGATGTTCAGCGCCGATCGGTACAACGCACTGGCCAAGACCTGGCCGGCCGGCACCGAGTACCACGCGTGGGACGAGAAGACGAACCCCGACGGCAGCATCACGCCGGGCAAGGACAACCAGAACAACTACGTCCTGTACTCCGCCGGCGGACTCGACTTCGTCGCCGTCGGCCTCTCGTACGGCGTGACGCCCGACGAGGCCAGGTGGGCCGACTCGATCTTCAAGCGGTACAAGGACCGCAACGGGATCCTGTTGTCCCACGACTACCTCAAGCCGTCGCCCAACCCCGACGGCCGCGGCGCCGACTTCTCCTCGCCGGACGGCTCGCCGCTCTACAAGCAGGTCGTCGAGAGCAACCCGAACGTCTTCCTGGTGCTGGCTGGTCACGAGCACGGCGTCGGCACCAACCTGAAGACGAAGGTCGGCGTGACGGTCGCGCACGATGTCGTCGAGCTGCTGGCGGACTACCAGTTCTACACGGTCCCGGCCAGTGAGTTGTGGCCGAAGCTGGTCGATGCCGCAGGCAACATCGATGTCAACGGTGATGGCAAGCCGGACCACAAGGCGACGGACCGGCTGCAGTTCGGCGCGAGCTTCCTGCGGCTGCTGCAGTTCGACGTCAAGCGGGCTGAGCTGCACATCGACACGTACTCGCCGTTCCTCGGCAACTTCGGGGCGACCGAGTACGACGTACGCCAGGACGGTAGCCAGACCAAGCCGCGCTACAACGGCGCCGAGGACAACCTGACGCTGCCGGTCGACCTGACGACGCGCAAGACGTCCTTCTCGACGGACTCGCTCGCGGCGTACGTACCGACCACCGAGATCGGGTCGGACGACGTGGTGGCCAACGGCACGGCCTCGGTGACCTGGACGGGGCTCGCGCCGGCGACGTCGTACGGGTGGATCGTCTCGGCAGTCAGTGCAGACGCCGGTACTGCGGTAGCGCAGCCTGCGGTGTTCCGGACCGTCAAAGGCGAGGCGACTGTGCGACGTCTGCTCCGGTGGACTGGGGCACTGCGGCCAAGGTGACGGTCAAGGTGACCGCTGACGACCTACCGGTGACTGGCACGGTCGAACTGCGCGAGGGCGACAAGGTACGTGGCACTGGCACTCTCAATGCCGGTACTGCGAGCTTCCCGCTGCCAGTGGGTCTCGCATCCGGCACGCACCCGCTAACGGTCTCGTACTCCGGCAGCGACTCACTCGACGCAGCTACCGGCGTTGCCACGGTGACGGTGAACCTACCGCCGGCCTGGAGCCCCGCTGCCTCCTACAAGGCCGGGACAAGGGTCAGCCTCGACGGCAAGGTCTACCTGGCGTCCTGGGCGAGCCAGAACCAGAAGCCGGGCGCGCCCTATGGCGCCTGGGAAGAGCTGGCGATGACCGAGGACGGCACGACGATCTGGACGGCCTCGCGAGTGTTCCGGACCGGCGACCGGGCCTTGTACGAGGGCCGCCTGTACGAAGCCAAGTGGTTCAACAACAACCAGCCGCCGAGCACCGCGCCTAGCGGTCCTTGGAAGCCGATCGGCTGAGCCGAGCCTGGAGGCCGAGATGGTCGGAGAGGTAGCCGAGGGTTGGCGACTCCTCCTCGAAGACCACCTCGGCCGACTCGGTCGTCAGCCCGGCGGTCAGGATGAAGTCGATGCACTGGGACCGCATCCCGGCCGGCAGATAGGCCTGCTGGAACGTCGGCGCGCACTCGCCGCCGAATGCGTCGGTCAGCTTGGTGGTGCTCAGAAACTCTTGTACCAAAGGCTTTTGCAGTGGGATGTTGAAGTCGCCGGTCACGATGCAGGGCGATGAGAGTTCCGCGACCACCTGCGCGAGTGCGGTCAGTTGCGCCCGATGGATCGGGTGAAATCTGTTCGACGCCGACCAGGTGCCGTCGGTGTTGGCGAGCAGGTGCACGTTCACGATCGACACCCCGGCGACCCGGGTCACCAATGCGCCCTTCAGGAATCCCCGCCAGCGCAACGATCGCTCCGCACTCCGGGGCGCCGGCAGCCGCTGATATCGCGTGGACTCCAGCGGCAGTCGTGAGAACGTCACCACACCGCCGGCTGGCCCGGCGAGCGACGGGCGGTAGGCAGCCCGGAACGACGGCATGCCCATCGCGAGTCGGCGTAGATGGTAGTAGGTCAAGACCTCCTGGACGTTGACGACCTGCGCCGGCGACGCCTCGAAGGCGCGCGCGATCTCGGCGTACCGGACCGTGAGGTTCGAGCCCTTGACCGGCATCCCGCGGGTGTTGAGAGTGGCGACCACCAGCTGTCCGTTAGCTGAACGCCCACACCGGGTACCTGAGCGCTTCCCCGCCCGGAATCTCGACAGGAGAAACACCATGTTCGCCATTATCGCCGCAGTGATCTTCGGACTCGCGCTCATTCTCGACTGGGCGAACGCTTCCGTCAGTGACGCCTTCACGCCGCAGACCCTGCTGATGGCCGGCCTGCTCTGCATCGCCCTGCACCTGGCCGGCATCGGCACCACCCGCTGGGGCCGCCGCCGCTGATGCGCTAGGTCGTCGCCGCGACGACGAGGAGGACGAGGTTCGGCACGGCTTCCATCACGGAGTTGAGCCAGAGCCTCGGCTGCGTGACCAGCATGACGACCGCGAGGAAGACATGCTGGCACGCGGTGAACAGGATCAACGCCTGACCGGCGTCCGGATGGCTCGTGTGCAGCAGGTACGTCCCGATGAACAGCGCCGCAGCCGTCGTGAGGTTGTAGTACGCGATACAGATCCGCCAGAGCCGGACGGCATCGTAGTCGGCCGGCTTGATCAGGAACATGAAGTAGAGCCGGCGGTTCTTGTAGAACCACAGCTCCATCGCCCAGACCGACACCAGGATCACGCCGATCACGACGGCGAGGACCTGCACCGCAGTACTCATCAGAGACACCCCCTGAGCACCAATATGGTACGAGTCTCTGACTAAATCAAGGCTGGACCTCGAGCGCGCGTTGCAGGCGGCGTAGTCCGTCGAGGTGGTCGGCGGTCCAGAGCATCCGTACTGCCGTCGCGGTCCACCGTCCGTCGTCTGCGGTGAGGTCAGTGCGTACTGCGTTGACCAGGCGTTCCTCTGCGTCGCCGTCCCGCTCGATCGGGGTCGGTACCTCGCCTGCTCCGGCCAGCGCGAGGGCGGTCTCCTGGTACCAGTCCACGAGCACACCGGTGGCGTCGATGAGCTCCATCCGGGCAGCTGTCCGGTCGCCCGTCGGGGAGTCGCCACGACTCCACAGCTCGAGGATGGCGTCCACAGTGATGCGCAGTACCGCGACGCCCGACACCAGCGTCGCCACGTTGGCCAGGGGGAGTTGCTTGCCGCCCCGCTCGGCCAGGTAGGTCCGGAAGGCGTCGTCGAGTCGGCGTGCAGCGGCAGCAGCCTTCCTCGAGGCTTCATCCGGTACTGCGGCCGGCCCGGCTCGACCGTCGCAGCGGCTCACCGCATAGGCGATCGCCTGGCGCAGGTAGTGGGCGCTGTCGGAGTACCCCTCGGCTAGCGCCTGCTGCAGAGCGGCTGTTGCCCCACGCGGCCACAGGAGCAGTCCGACGAGCAGACTCACCGCAGAGCCGATCGCTACGTCTTCGATGCGTACTAGCCCGATCTCCCAGCCTGCTGGCGAGATGATGTCGAACAGGATCAGCAGTACGCCGGTGAACGCGGCCTGCCCTGCCGCGAACGAGAACGCCGCAGGGGCCAGTCCTGCGAGTAGTACGGCGATCGGCAGCAGGAACCAGGCGACAGTGGTGTTGGAGCCGATGGCCAGTACTACGGCGCCGCCGATGATGATGCCGGCCACTGTGCCGGCTAGTCCGCGGAGGGCGTTCTGGCCGGTGCTCAAGGCGTTGGAGCGCAGTACGGCGAGGGTGCCGAAGACGACCCAGAACGAGTGCTGCACGCCGGTGAGGTCCGCGATCAAGACGGCCAGGGCGAGGCCGACCGCGCCCCGGATGCTGTTGTGGAGCCAGACCGAGTGGAGCTCCAGATGCGCGCCTGCACGCTCCTTGACAGACGACAGGGGTGAGCCGGGGCCGGTGGGGCCGCGGCCGAGGAGGTGACCCCACCAGCTGCGGCCGCGGGCTGCTACTGCGAGTTCGATGTTCTCCGCGATGGCGGCGACGGCGAAGCTCATCTCCTGGGCTCGGAAGGTCGGTTCGAGTGCGCTGACGAAGGCTTTGACCATGCTGTCGTCGCTCGCTGGTGATGCCGGCAGTTCGGTGACGGCTTGTTCCAGGGCGAGACGTGCCTCGTGAAGTCGGCTGAGGGTCTCCTCGAAGCCGGTGAGGTTGCTGTTGTCGTCGTCGAGGACGTAGGCGGCTCGGTCGAGGAGATCAGCGGATGCCTCGTAGACGGCGATCAGATAGGGGGCGGCTGGGCCGCGGTTCGGCATGCGGGGGTGGGGTTCGAGGACGGAGTTGAGCCAGATGACTTCGTCGACCACCCGGACCAGGGTTCGGGCGGAGGTTGAGAGGCCGGTGGGGCGGTACGGCGTACCGAAGAAGGTTTTGCGGAGTTCGGCTACTGCTGCGGAGGCTTCGCCGGCTTGGTAGATCAGGGCGGCTTTGTTCTCGGTGTCGGCTGGGTTGCGGAGGCAGTCGAGGCCGGCTCGGAGGCGCCTGGCGAGCAGAGTGCAGGCGTGGGCGGTGGGGCCGCGGAGAGGCTCGCGGGTCGGGGCCGGCCAGAGGAGGGTGATGGCGATGAGGGAGGCGGCGCCTGCCAGTAGCCAGCCGATGAGGCGGTCGGGGAGCGTGGTCATGCCGCCGGGGAGGCTGACGGGGAGGATGAAGCTGGCCAGCAGGGCGATTGTCGCGCTGGCGAGTACTGAGCTGATGACGCCGACGAACAAGATGATGAAGGCAACGATCAGGGTCGCGGCGGCGGCCGTCCAGACGGAGCCGGAGGCAACGGTACCGATCGAGATCAGGATCAGGCCGGCGGCGATCAGGCTCAGCTGGGCCTGGATCCGCTCGAGCTTGCTACCGCTGAAGTCGACGAACAGCACCGTCGACATCGACCCGAACGACGCGAAGATCGCGATCACCGGATTGTCGAGCACCAGATAGGCGAAGGCGAACGCCGCCGGCATCACGACTGCGGCGCGTCCCGCGCGACGGGTCGCGGACAACCCGGCGTCTTTGGCGCGGAGCCATTGGAACAGCTTCACCGGACTCCACGGACCAGACACGGCTCCGAGCGTACGCCGCCAGGCCCGCAGTCAGCTAGCAAGTGCGGGCAGATCGCCGCTCGCTCGCCATGCCCGCGGGCGCCGGCCCCGGCCTCCGCCTTGGGCCAGTTGCAGTCGTCAGGTGTGGAGGATCTCGAGGAAGGCGCGCGTTGCGGGGGAGGGGGTGAGGCCGCTGATGGTGGCGGTGTAGATCTGGCGGGGCGGCATGTCGTCGGGGTGGATGCGGACGAGCTTGATGTCGGGGCGGACGGCTTCGGCGGCCAGCGACGGGACCAGGGTGATTCCGGTGCCTGCGGCAACGAAACCTTGTTTGGCCATCCAGTCGCGGGCGACGAATCCGATCTTGGGCTGGAAGCCGGTGCGGAGGCAGGCGCTGATCAGAGTGTCCTCAGGGCGGGAGCTGCCTGCGATCCACTGCTCGTCCTGCAGGTCGGTGAGGCGGACCTGGCGGCGGCGGGCGAGGCGGTGGGTCGGTGGCAGAGCGACGTACATGAAATCGTCCCGGAGCTTGCGGAGATCGAAGCCGTCGAGGTGCTGGACGGCCGGGTAGCTGACGACGGCGACGTCTGCTTCGCCGGCGCCGAGTAGTTCGAGCAGGCCGGAGGTGAAGCCTTCACGGAGGCTGATCCGCACGTCGGGGTAGCGGCGCTGGAAGGTGGCGATGGCTTGCGGGATCAGCGCGGCGTCGGCGGTGGCGAAGGCGGCGACCCGGAGGCGGCCGGTGGCCAGTTCGCTGAGGTCGGTGAGTTCCTGGCGGGCCGCGTCGAGGCGGTCGAGGACGGCCTGGGCGTGCGAAAGCAGACGGCGGCCGGGCTCCGTGAGTCGGACGCCTCTTGGGAGGCGGTCGAACAGCGCAGTACCGGCTTCGTCTTCAAGGGTTGAGATCTGCCGGGAGACCGCGGACTGGGTGTAGCCGAGGACCGGGGCGGCAGCGGTGAACGAGCCGCGGGCGGCGACCGCGACGAAAACGCGGAGGAGCGGCGTCGAGAAATCATGCGGCTGCGGCATGGGTTCCATGCTAGACATTCGCTACTCACATTGCTCGGCGATGGCTAGCGTTGGGGCATGGACAAGAACACGAAGATCGCTTTCCTCGGCCTCGGCTCGATGGGCGCTCCGATGGCCCGCCGCGTTCTGGCCGCCGGCTACCCGCTGACCGTCTGGAATCGCACCACCACCCGCGCGCTCGCCTTCGCCGGAGCAGCAGTCGGCTCCGGTACGGGCTCCGAGACGGTCAAGGTTGTGGACTCGCCTGCTGACGCGGTACGGGATGCCGATGTGGTGATCACGATGCTGGCGGATCCGGCAGCGGTTCGCGAGGTCGTGGGAGCCTTCGCGAGCTCGCTCAAGCCGGGCGCCGTGCTGATCGACGCATCCACCATCGGCCCGGAGGTCGTCGCCGAACTCGCCGGTCTGCTGCCCGCGACCGTCAATCTGATCGACGCCCCGGTGATGGGCAGCGTGGATCGCGCGGCGAGCGGCGAACTCCTCCTGATGGTCGGCGGCGAAGCAGACCCGGTACTTCCGCTGCTCGAGCTCTTCGGCACGGTCAACCGCACCGGCCCCGTCGGCACCGGCGCCGCCCTGAAACTCGTCTTGATCAACGCCGTGATCAATGGGGTGGCCGTAGTAGCCGAAGCAATGGCGCTGGCCGACGCCCTCGGCATCCCCGAAGCGCACGTCAAAGCAGCCCTCTCCTCTTCAGCCCTGGCAGGCCTGGCCGGACGCGCCTTCGCCACCGACGCCTACTTCCCCGTCCGCCTGGCCGCCAAGGACGTCGCCCTCGCCACCGCGTCCACCGACCTCCCGATCGCCCACGCAGTACACACCCGCCTGACCGCCTATCCCGAGATCGCCGACGAAGACCTCGGCCAGATCGTCAAGTCCTTCAGAACGCTTTCCGTAGTACCGAGGGTTGATCGCGCTAGGTAACGAAAGAGGGACGACTCGCGAGTAATGGCCGTTCACCCGTCGCGGGGTGTGATGAACGACTGGTAGGCATGGGGTCGCTCGGACCGTGGGGGCCCGGGCGACAACGATCCCGTCCCGGGGGGAACCGGGGACGGGTTGGGGGAGTAATGATCAGATTCCAGCCTGCCCTGAAAGCCTTCGCAGGCCTCATCGCCGCTACCGCGCTAGCCACCGCTTGCGGCGCCACCACCACCGAAAACCGGGCCGCGTCCCAGACCACAGTCACCACCACGGTCACCAGTACGCCGGCCGCCAAGCCGGCCCCACTGGTATCGATCCCACCGAAAAAGCCGGCCACCGTCGTACCGACCGTCAAGCCACCGAAGAGGATCTCCGCCCCGAAGCCGACCAGAAAGCCGACCACCCACCGAACCACCACCAAGCCGAAGCCGAAGCCCACGGCCACCAAGACCACCGCCAGCGCGTACTACGCCAACTGCACCGAGGTCCGAGCCGCCGGCGCCGCCCCCATCCACCGAGGCGAACCCGGCTACTCCAGCAAGCTGGACCGAGACGGCGACGGGGTGGCTTGCGAGTAGCGGGACGGCCAGTACATCAATACCCGGCACAAAGGCCCGGCTTGCGCCGGTAAGCGTTTGTCTGCGGGGTATTGATGTGGTGGAGATCCGCTGGGTCAGCGGTCGACTGCCAGTTCGCCCAGTTCGGACCAGTTGGACTGGTCGAGTTTGAAGTTGACGATTCTGGGAGTCTCGGCCAGGTGGGGTGGGAGGTCGGATTGGGCCGCTTTGAAGTGGTCGGAGTTGACGTGGGCGCCGGCCGCTTCGTCGTCGGCGAAGGCCTCGACGAGGACGTACTCGGTGGGGTCGTCGAGGCTTCGGGACCAGTCGAACCAGAGGTTGCCGGGTTCGGCGCGGGTGGCCGCGGTGAAGTCGGCGGTGATTGACGGCCAGTTGTCGGCGTCCTCGGGCAGGACCTTGAACTTTGCGGTGATGAAGATCATTCGCCGATCGTATCGGCGGGTGGCTTGGCTGAGCGTGTCAAAACGAGACAGCCCTCCCCGAGGGCGGCGGGGCGGGCGCGGGGGTTACCAGCCGAGAGGGGTCAGCTCCGTGGCTGAGGTCCAGGGGCCTCGGGTGCCTGCTTCGGTGAGCGCGCGGAGGCGGAGGTAGCGGGCGGTGGTGGGGAGCACGTCGCCGCTGTGGTCGAGCTGCCGACGCATGAACTACGGCTGGCCGGCCTCCGGGGTGCATTTGCGCACGACAAGTTGAGCGACGACCACGTGTTCGTGCCGACTGAGCCGACGCCGGCCGGTGGGTTCGCGGCGGCTCAGGCTGCGTTGGCGGCCGACCCGGAGCTGACGGCGATCTTCGCGTCGCACGATCTGCTCGCGCTGGGGGTGCTCGAAGCGGTGAAGGAGTCGGGGCGGTCGGTACCGGCCGACGTGTCGGTGATCGGGTTCGACGACACGGCGCCGGTGGGGCTGACGCATCCGGCGCTCACCGCGGTCGCGATCCCCAGTCGGGAGATGGCCCGGCAGGCGACCGCATTGCTCTTGCGTGCCATCGATGACGGCGCGCAGCCGGTCAACTCGGCGCAATTGTTGCGCACCTCGCTCGTTATCCGCGACAGCACCGGACCGGCTCCTCGGTAGTACAGGCTGGCTCTTTTGGTAAGGCTGCGGGGCTCAGGCGGCGAGTTGCTGGGCGTTCTTGCGGGCCCAGACCGCGCGGCGGAGCTTGGCCTTGTCGGGGTAGCCGGCGGCGCGGCCGATCAGGTACACGTCGTGGCTGCGCATGTTGACCATCCCGGCGACGTACCAGACCGGGTTCCCCTCGGCCAGCATGGTGACGATCATCTGCAGTGCGCTGTTCTCGGACATCCTGACCCTCTCCTCGATCCGTGGTTCCTGCTCTTACTGATACGTCGGATCCAGATCGCTGATTTCGACATCCGGGCCAGAACTTTTTCGCCGGAGTAAAGGCCGGGCAAAACGAATGCCTCGATCGATGATCGAGGCATTCGTCCGTGCGGGTCCCGGGGGGAGTGGGACCTCCACACGTGGGGGGGACTTCGAATTTATCCCCGATCGGGGGTCAGGGTCGCACCTTCGCGGCGATTCCCGAATCACCAAAAGCCGAGCGGTTCCAATCGTGCGCCCAACGGTCGGGTCAAAGGTTTGTTCGGTGAGTGCTCATCGAGTGGTCCGACGGCGGCAGAGCACGGTCGCGAGAGGGTCAGCCGGCCGGTCGGGTCGAGCCCGCTGGTCGGCTCGGCGAGGTGACTGAGGAGGCCGACTTCGACTTCGGCCTGCAGCTCTACCTGAATGGTGTGGAGGGCTTCATCGATCGAGCGTGAGGATCGCGTCGGCGTTGGGTTTGGTGGCGGCGATGAGTTTGGCGTTGGCCTCGTCGGAGCCGTAGGTACGGTCGTGGGCCTCCTGGGGGGAGCGGCCGAATCTCTGGTGGCGGGCTTCCAGCCGGTCGTGTCTGAGGTCGTCGTCGAGGTCGATGTACCAGCACTCGTCGAGGAGCCGGCGGCCTGTTGCCCAGGGTTCCTGATCGAACAGCAGGTAGTTGCCTTCTGTCACCACCAGGGTCGTCTCCGGTGGTACCGGAATGGTGGCGGCGATGGAGTCCTCGATGGAGCGGTCGAATCTGGGCGCCCAGATCGTCTCGGTGGGAGAGTCTTTGAGGCGCTGGAGGAGGGCGACGAAGCCGTAGCCGTCGAAGGTTTGCGGCGCGCCTTTGACGGCGGCCAGTCCGAGGTCTTCGAGGGCCGACTGGGCCAGGTGGTAGCCGTCCATCGGGACGAGCGCCACCTTGTGGCCGTTGGCAACCAAGTCTGCGGTGAGCTGTTCGGCGTACGTCGACTTGCCGGCGGCGGGCGCTCCGGTGATGCCGAGGATCGCCCGGTGGCCTCGGGTCGCGAGTGCGACGGCTCGGTCGAACGCGGTCTCTCGGTTCAGCTGCACTCGGAGATCTTGTCAGGCTTGCTCAGAGCTGCCCAGCTTTGCGCAAGATCGCTTTCGTGTTGGTCCTGCACCAGGCGGCGGGCCATCGAGCCGTTGCCTTCCAGTTGCAGGGTGGCGGGGTCTTCCGGGAGGCGGTGGCCGAGGGTGGTGATGGAGTCGAGGCAGCGGGCTTCGCCGAGGATCGCCCAGCCGCTTCGGGCCGTTGGTGAGAGGTCGAGGTCCTCGGCCAGTAGGAGTTCGCCGTCGAGGTGTGCGCGTTGGGACGAGTGCAGGGTGCCGCCGGTTTCGCCGTGGCGGCCGAAGACGAGTGACTCGCGGAAGGCGAGCATGCATCCGGACTCGAGGTGGACCGTCATCGATCGGGAGACGTCGGCTCCTTCCGACACGACAAACGGCTCGCCGTGCCAGGCGAGGTTGGCGCCGTCGGTGAGATGGATGGTGACGTCCCAGCGCGCGGATCCACCGCGCATGGCGTAGGCGACGGTGCCCGCCGTCTCAACGATCTCCACTCGTACCGGACCTTTGACCACGACTTGAATCTCGACCTGGTCCCCAGCAAGCAACAACGCCGACGCAGCCACCAACGCGACGCGGACCATTCCGTCGTCCGCCCGCAGCCGACGCGGCGACAGCAACCCGGCGGTGAGCAAACACCGATCACGAACCGGATCGGCAACCACCTCGACCCGCGTAACCGGGCGAAGGCCAGCAGCCGCCAACCCCGGGGGCGCTGCGAGCGCCCCGGCATCACCGTGGATCGGCGAAGCTGCGGGTGCCGCCTGGCTCCCGCTGGCGGGGGCAGGCGCGAGTGCTCCGCGCGTCTCCGCCGGGACGGAGGGCAGGTGTTGGGGGTGGTCAGTGGGAGTGGGCATGGGTGTGGGAGATGAGTTGGCCGTTTTCGTCGGTGTGGGAGTGGGGGGCCATCGGGCCGGGGTCGATGGGGGTGTGGGTGCCGGTGCGGACGAGTTGGGTCATGGCGAGGACCCATTCCTTCAGGCGGCGTACTGAGTCTGGGTCGGTGCGGGACAGGGCTAGTACTGGTTTGCCGGCTCGGGCGGCCTCCGCGTCGGCGACCATCTGGGGGACGTCGACTCCGACGTACGGGGCGAGGTCGGTCTTGTTGACGATCAGCAGGTCGGCGCGGGCGATGCCGGGGCCGCCTTTGCGGGCGACGTCGCCACCGCCGGCGACGTCCAGTACGAAGATCTGTGCGTCGACCAGCGCGGGGGAGAAGGTGGCGGTGAGATTGTCGCCGCCGGACTCGACGAGCACGACGTCGAGCGGGGCGAAGTCGCGTTCGAGGTCCTCGACTGCGATCAGGTTCGGGGTGACGTCGTCGCGGATCGCCGTGTGCGGGCAGGCGCCGGTTTCGACGGCGCGAATGCGTTCGGGGTCGAGTACGCCGGCCGCGCGCAGCAACCGGGCGTCCTCGTCGGTGTAGATGTCGTTGGTGATCACGCCGAGCTGGAGTTCGGCGGCGAGCTCGCGGCAGACCATCGCGATCAGCGAGCTCTTGCCGGTACCGACCGGGCCGGCGACGCCGAGACGGAACGAACGGTTGGTACTAGGCATGAAATAACCTCATTCTCTCGACAGCATGAGCTTGCGCGAACACATCGACCAGCGGCGCCCCGTACGCCGGAATCTCGGCGGCCGTCGTCGTCCGGCTGACCGCGCTGACCAGTTCCTCGATGGCGGGATGGAGCCTGAGCAACCAGCTCGCCGCATCCGCCGGATCCACCGGCAACAACTTGAGCGAAGCAGCCACGACGGTCTGCGCATCGTCGTACCCGATCAACCGCGCGGTCTGCTCCGCCGACAACCCCGTCACCGCCGCGACCACACCAACCACGACCGGTCGCGCGATCTCCGCATCAGCCTTCAAGTACTCGGTAGTCCTCGGCCAAACCCTCGCAGCCAACCGCAGATACGCACGCCCCTGCCGCCGCGAAGCGGCCCGCAACGCCTGGCTAGGTGTCCTCGCAGCCCAGGCCGCCTCAGCCTGCTCCACCAACTCCCCGTCGAGCGCCAGCCGCCGCGCCACCACGGCCGTCGCAGCCTCGACGCGAACGATCGTCCGCAACCGATCCGCCGCATAGCTCGCGACATCGCCCAGCCGCGCGCCGTCTGCTCCGAGCCCCGCCCGCACAGCAGCCTCCAACCCACCCGACTGCGTATGCCCGCCGGTAGGCAACCGCGCGTCCGCAAGCATCAACGCAACCAACTCAGGTGATCCGGTAGAAGCGTTCATCAGAAGAGGTTGTAGAGCTGGGCCAGGGGGAGTTCGGTGGCGGGCGAGGGCTCGATCAGGTCGCCGTCCACCTTGATGGCGAAGGTTTCTGGGTCGATGTCGATGGTGGGGAGGGCGTCGTTGTTCTTCATCTGGGCCTTGCCGACCTCGCGGGTGGGGCGGACGCCTTCTAGGCGTCGTCTGAGCTGCAGGGCGTCGGCGAGTCCGTTCTCGAGGGCGGCGGGGGAGACGAACGTGATGGACAGGTCGGCGCCGATCGCGTCGCCGAATGCGGGCCGCATGAGGACCGGCTGGGGCGTCGGGATGGAGGCGTTCGGGTCGCCGAGTGCGGCCCAGGCGATTGCTCCTCCTTTGATGACCAGGCGAGGGCGCACGCCGAAGTACGCGGGATCCCAGAGGGCAAGGTCGGCCAGCTTGCCGACCTCGACCGACCCGACCAGGTGATCGATGCCATGGGCAACGGCCGGGTTGATCGTGTACTTCGCGACGTACCGGCGAGCGCGTTCGTTGTCGGCCGGGAGGCTGGTACCGAGCGTTCCACGGCGGGCCTTCATCACATGGGCGACCTGCCAGGTACGGGTGATGACCTCGCCGATCCGGCCCATCGCCTGTGCGTCCGACGAGGTGACCGACAACGCGCCGAGGTCGTGGAGGATGTCCTCGGCGGCGATCGTGGTGGCCCGGATCCGCGACTCGGCGAACGCCAGATCCTCCGGTACGTCGGGGCTGAGGTGATGGCAGACCATCAGCATGTCGAGGTGCTCGGCGACCGTGTTGACCGTGTGCGGCAAGGTCGGGTTGGTGGAGCCGGGGATGACGTGCGGATGGCTCGCGATCGACAGGATGTCCGGCGCGTGCCCGCCGCCGGCGCCCTCGACGTGGAACGCGTGGATCGACCGGCCGTCGATCGCGTTGAGGGTCGACTCGACGAAGCCGGCCTCGTTCAGGCTGTCGGCGTGCAGCGCGACCTGCAGTCCCCACGCATCCGCAGCCTTCAACGCCGCATCGATCGCTGCCGGCGTCGAGCCCCAGTCCTCGTGCACCTTGTATCCGGCAGCGCCCGCGAGCGCTTGCTCGGCCAGCCCTTCGGCGCTGACCGTATTTCCCTTGCCCAGCAGCAGAATGTTGAGGGGCAGCGCATCCAGAGCCCGATGCATCTTCGCCAGATGCCAAGCTCCAGGCGTCACCGTCGTCGCCTTCGAGCCCTCGCTCGGTCCCGTCCCACCACCCACGATCGTGGTGATGCCGGTGGCTGAGGCTTCGTGCAGTTGCGAGGGGGACAGCAGGTGTACGTGGGAGTCGATCGCGCCCGCGGTGAGGATGCGGCCCTCGCCGGCGATGACGTCGGTGGACGGACCGATCCGCAGGTCCGGGTGGACGCCGTCGGCGATGTCGGGGTTGCCCGCCTTGCCGAGCGCGACGATCAGACCGTCCCGGATCCCAACATCAGCCCGGACCACACCCCACCAGTCGAGCACCAGCACGTTGGTGATGACGGTGTCCGGCGCTCCCTCGCCCCGAGTCGTCGTCCCCTGAGCCATAGACTCGCGGATGGATTTCCCACCCCCGAAGATCGCCTCCTCGCCCCCGACGGTCCGATCCTCTTCCACCTCGATCCACAGATCCGTATCCCCCAACCGAACCTGATCCCCAACCGTCGGCCCGTAGAGCGCGGCATACGCAGCCCGCGAAATCTCAACCATGGTCCGCCGTCCGTGGGGTTGCGCCGTCCGGGCTCGCGGTCGAGGTCGGCTGAGCGTCGGCCGATCGTGTCGGCTTGAGCTGGATGCCAGGTACGAGACGGTTGCCGGCCAACGCGACGGCGACGACCTCGCGGGAGGCGCCGGGCTCGAAGCGTTGGGACGTACCGGAGGGGATGTCGAGGCGGAAGCCTTGGGCTGCTTCGCGGTCGAAAGCCAAGGCGGTGTTGGCGTCGGGGAGGTGCAGATGGGAGCCGATCTGGACGGGGCGGTCGCCGGTGTTGACGATCACCAGCGTCAACTTCTCGCGGCCGACGTTCAGTTCGATCGTCCCGGGGGCGACTCGTACTGCGCCGGGGCCCCAGTTGCCCGCCCCCTGTCCTTCATTGCTAAGTCTAATCTTGTTGCTCATCGGATCCCCGATCAGATTATGGGGCTGTGGATAGTGACCAGTTTTCGGCCGTCGGGGAAGGTTGCTTCGACCTGGACGTCCGTGAGGAGTTCGGCGACGCCGTCCATGACCTGGTCTCGGGTGAGGACTGTGCGGCCTTGTTCCATCAGGTCGGCGACGAGGGCGCCTTCTCTGGCTCGTTCGATCACCCAGGTGCTGAGGAGGGCTACCGATTCGGGGTGGTTGAGCAGGACTCCGCGGGCCAGGCGGTCGCGGGCGACCATCCCGGCCACGGAGAGCAGCAGTTTTTCGATCTCGGACGGGGTGAAGTTCACGCCTGCGCCGCCAGTACGTGGTCGGCGACCTTGTCCGTGGACAGGCACAGCGAGCAGACATAGGCGTTGTGGGTTTCGCAAGCAGTCATGTCGGGGCGCTCGTAGTCCTGCCGGCAGACATGGCAGGTCAGTACCGCGCCTGACGGGTTCCCGTGGTCGTCGAACATCGGCAGCTCAATCCCATCACTCGTGCGCCGGAGGTAGTACTTCCCACGAGTGACGATAGCCAGCACGGGCGGCAAAACCAGTGCAAGCACAATGGCTACCAGCGGCGAGTACGGCTTGATCCCGTCGCCGAGGCCGCCGAAGAACACCAGGATCGAGACGCCCGCCGCGACCGCCATCGACACGAAGCCGACCGGGTTGATCGCATAGAGCATGCCGCGACGGAACTCGGGCACCTTCGGCGAGAGCTTCAGCAAGTACTTGTTGAAGACGATGTCCGAGGCGACCACCACGATCCACGCCATCCCGCAGTTCGCGTAGAAGCCGAGAATGGTGTTGAGGAAGTCGAACATGTTGGCTTCCATCAGCACCAGCGCGATCACCAGGTTGAAGCCGAGGAAGACGAGCCGCCCGGGGTAGTGCTTGGTCAGCCGGGTGTACGAGTTGGTCCACGCGAGCGAACCGGAGTACGCGTTCGTCACGTTGATCTTCACCTGACTGATCACCACCAGTACTACGGCCAGTGTCATCGCGAGCCACCCCGGCAGGAAGCCACGGTAGATCTCGAGGAACTGGTGCACTGGCTCGTTCGCGACCGTAGCCCCGTCAGTCACGGAGGCGATGATGTAGACGGCCAGGAACAGCCCGATCACCTGCTTGATCGCTCCGAAGATCACCCAGCCGGGACCGGCGAGCAGCATGTGCGTCCACCAGCGCCGCGAGTTCTCGGGCGTCTTCGGCGGCATGAATCGCAGGTAGTCGATCTGCTCGGCGATCTGTGCGATCAGCGAGAGGCAGACGCCGGCCGCGAGCAGCATCGAGCCGGCATCCGTCGCGCCCTTGCCGTTCTCGCCCTGGTAGTCGAAGAACGATCCCACCGACTCGGGGTGCGAGACGACCAGGTAGACGAAGGGCAGCACCATCAGCAGCAACCACAGCGGCGTCGTCCACACCTGCAGCGTGGACAGCACTTTCATGCCGTAGATCACCAGCGGGAAGATCACCAGCGTTGAGACGGCATACCCGAGCGCCAGCGGTATGTGCAGGCCTAATTTCAAGCCTTGGGCCATGATCGAGCCCTCGAGGGCGAAGAAGATGAACGTGAACGACGCGAAGATCACGTTCGTCACCACCGACCCGTAGTACCCGAAGCCGCTGCCGCGGGTGATCAGGTCGAGGTCGATGTTGTAGCGCGCGGCGTAGTACGCGAGTGGCAGACCGGTCGCGAAGATGACGACGGCGAAGATCCCGATGCCCCAGAGGGCGTTCGTGGTGCCGTACGAGATGCCGATGTTCGCGCCGATCGCGAAGTCGGCCAGGTAGGCGATGCCGCCGAGCGCCGAGACGGCGACGACGCCGGTCGACCACTTGCGGTACGACCGCGGCGCGAACCGCAGCGTGTAGTCCTCAAGCGTCTCGCGGGTGGCGGCGGTCGGCTCCGACGGGGGAGTGGTGCGGTGGTCGATGGAGGGTTCAACGGTCATGGCGAACTCCTGCGGCACCTTCGGGCGGGGACGGTGCAGGGCGGCCGGCGACGCTGCCGGACTGATGCACCCGAATGGAAGGAACCTAGGAACGGCGCGTTACGCCGGTGTTTCCAAACCGCTAAGGTCGTGTATTTCCATCTGGAAACATCAAGCTTCGTACTCCCGCCACCATCCATTTCGCGTCCCGCCCCCGACCCCACCGACCCGATAATCCGCTCCAGCGCCCACTTTGAGCACCCACCAGTCATCAAATCGTCGTGCCGGTGACTGCCCGGTGCTCAAAGTCGCGGGCTTGCGGTGGTGGGGTCGGCGGGTGTCGTGGGGGAGCGGCGCCAGCACTCTGGGCAGGGTGGCCACGGGCACGGCGGCCCAGCACCTTGGGTAGGGCGGCCAAGCACCTTGGGTAGGGCGGCCAAGCACCTTGGGTAGGGCGGGCGGCACTTTGGGCATGGGGCAGTCGCCGGTGCGTGGGATTGGTGACTGGGGCGTGCTCAAAGTCGACGCGGTGCGGGAGGCGGGAGGGGGTGGCGTGGGGGGTGAGTGGTTGGGGTTAGAGGGAGCGTTGGAGCTGGCGGAGGCCGACCGCGAGGTGCTGCAGCCGGTCGTCGCCGAGTTCGGTCGCGATGGCGGATTCGACCCGGCGTTCCTCGGCCCGCAGCCGCTCGGCGACCGTAGTACCGACCGGGGAGAGTGCGGTGACGACGCGGCGACGGTCATCGGGGTGGATTCGGCGTACGACGAGGCCGCGCTCGACCAGCTTGTCGACGTGACGGGTGAGGCTGGCGTTCGGAAGTACCGCCTGGGCCGCGAGGGTGGACATCGGCTGACCCGGCTCGTCGGCCAGTGCCGACATCACCCGCCACTGCTCCAGGGACAGGTCGAAGTCGGCCAGGATCGGCCGCAGCTGGTGCTCGATCCGGCGTTCGGCCTGCTTGAGCAGCAGGAGCAGACTGGCGGTCATCGTCCCTCCCCGTGTCTCACGTTCTGGTGAATATAGCTCAGAGCTCGGAGTACCGAGCAGGACTGAGCCACACTGTCCGAAAGGCTGAAGGAGGTCCGGCGTGCGCGAGCTGCTGTCGATCGCCTTCGTCGTGCCCATGCAAGGACCGACCGGCATCTACGGCCCGTCCTGCCTGGCCTGCGGCCAGCTCGCGGTCGAGCAACTCAACGCCGGTCGCGGGATCGCCGGCCGCCAGGTCGAGCTGGTCCAGGTCGACGCCGGCCGGCAACCGGCAGTGGTGGCCGAGGAGGTCGGCCGGCTGGTGGACAGTGGCCGCGTCGACGCGGTCGCGGGCTGGCACATCTCGGCCGTACGGGTCGCCCTCACCCGGCGGATCGGCGGCAAGGTCGTCTACGCGTTCGCGGCGATGCATGAAGGCGGCGACGACACGCCTGGCGTGTTCATGCTCGGCGAGCGGCCGGTGAATCAGTTGCTTCCGGCAACACATTGGATCGGTGCGCAGCACGGCGTACGGCGCTGGGCAGTGGTCGGAAACGACTACATCTACCCTCGGGTGACGGCTTCGACGGCCACGAAAGCTTTACAGGGTTCAGCTTCCTCGATCGTGCAGTCAGACTTCGTTCCACTCGGAACCTCCGACTTCAGCAGCGTGATCAGAGGCCTGGAACAAGCCGATGTCGAAGGCGTGATCATGCTGCTGATGGGTCAGGACGCGGTCCACTTCAACCGTCAGTTCGCCAAGGCCGGCTTGAGCGAACGCTTGCTCCGGCTCAGCCCGGCCATCGAGGAGAACACCCTGCTCGCCGCCGGACCCACGGCAAACAAGGGCTTGTATGCCGCCGCCGCGTACTTCGACGGCCTCGCCACCACCGAGAGCGGCGAGTTCGCCCGCGACTACTACGCCCGATTCGGTACCTGGGCGCCCGCCCTCAACGCAGTAGGCGAATCCTGCTACGAGGCCGTCCGCTTCCTTGCCCGCCTGGGCGAGATGGCTGGTTCGATCAGCATCGACGCGGTGTCCGCGCTGCCGACCGGCCACTTCTACGACAGCCCGCGCGGGCTGCTGCGGCTTGATGGAAACCTTGTCGATCAAGACGTGTACCTGGCCTCGGCTAACGGTCTCGAGTTCACCGTCGAAGACCAGATCGCCAGGACCGGCTGAACCATCCACAACTGAAGAGATCTCGGCTACTGTCGATCGGATGTTGCAAGAACTCGCCAACTTGCTCATCCCCGCGCCGGAGTTCTCGATCCGTTCGAACAAGGTGCACGGAGACGAGATCGTCCTGCGCGGACAGCCGTTCACCGAGGAAGACGGGGAGTGGCTCGACCGCTCCGTCGTCGAGGGGTTGCTCCGCGATCCCGACGTACAGCCGGTCCTGATCGGCCGGTTCGAGGACCGGGGCGTCGGCGCCCACCGGTTCGACGGCCGGAGCCGGGTGTGGCGGCCGTTCGTACTGGCCAACTACATCCGCGACGACGGCTATCCGCCGGCCGGCTCGGACGAGTGCCTGGTCGCGTACCGATGGACCTCGCCGACCGGCAAAGCCCTGCTGGTGTTCGAGTTCGACTGCTAACGACTCTTCAGATCTCTGAAGATCTGGGCCTCGGTGCGGCCGAGCTGGGCGGTGAAGATCAGGTCGCGCTGGTTCTGGCTGAACCCCTGTCGGGCCAGCTCCTTGTAGACCTTGGCGAGCTTGGTCGTCCCGTACTTCTCCGCGATGTAATCGACGACGTACCAGCCGATCGGGTAGGAGCTCTTCACAGTCGTGTAGAACTCGTCGTCCGTCGGCAGCGCCTTGAGTTTGCTGAAGTACTTCGAGCGGACCATCGTGCGGAAGCGGTCCAGGTCGAGGTCACGCTCACCCTGCATCGGCAACTGCTCGATGTACTCGGCCGTGCCCTCGACCAGCCAGACAGGCGCGTCAACCCCGTACTGCGCGGTCGCGACGTGCGTGAACTCGTGCGCCAGCACCCGCGCGTCCAGCTCGTCGCGGTAGCGCGGATTCACCACCACATAGGCGCCACCGAACGTGCCTTCGCTCTGCACCTCGCCCGGCAGCGTCCGGTACACGTACGTCGCGGTCGCCAGGAAGTCCTCGGCATCCTTCGGCTTGGTGTAGTCGGCGACCCGGACCTTGCGGTCGTCCAGCGCGATCACCAGCCCGCCGCCGCGCCAGTTGGCCGACCACAGCTTGTTCACGGCGCGCACGGCGGATTCGGCGTCGGTCAGGATCGATTCGGCCAGCTGTGCTTTGCCTCGTTCGACAACCACGAGGGCGCGGGCTGATCGGCGTACCAGCACCGGACCGACGTCCCAGGCCTCCTTGTGCGCCCCGAACGGCAGGGATTTGTCCAAGTAGGTGTCGTTGATCAGCAGGTACCGCCCGCCGCGCTGGACGAACATGTACCCCAGCGGCGCCTTCACCGGTTGATCGTCGATGCCGCCGATCTGGTACGACATCACCACGCTGACCAGGTAGGTCGTCGGACCGTACCTGTCGATCAGCTTCTGCTCGAACTGCGGCCGATCCTGCAGATAACTCAGCTTCACGAACCCGAACTGCACCAGATTCGCGAACAACACCTTCTGCGTCGCCAGCAACTTCTTGTTCCGCGGATCGACATCAGCCAGGAACTGCGCTTCGTTCTTGCTGAGCACCGCGGCCGCCCGCCGCTTCAGAATCGCATCCACAGCGGCACTCTGAGCAGTCACATCAACCTGTACTGCGGTAGGCCGCGGCACACTCACCACCGCGACCGGCTCAGCCGTCCCGTGCCCCCGAGAGTGCAAAGCCACCCCACCCGCAGCCCCGCCGCTCAAGGCGATCACCGCCCCGGCGGCAGCCAGCCACGCACGCCGACCCATGATTTCCCCTCCCCAGGCCCCCCGGCCACGCTAAAAGCAAGCGCTTATCTGTATCACGAACCGCTAGCCGCGCTTGAGGTCGGCGAAGATCTGGGCCTCCGTGCGGCCCAGCTGGGCGGTCATGACCGTGTCGCGCCTGCCCTGCGAATTCACCTGCCAGGCCATTTCCTGGTGGAGCCCGACGACCTGGTTCAGGCCGTACTTGCGGACCAGATAGTCGACGGCGAGCCAGCCGATCGCGTACGAGCTGTCTTGCGTCGGACCGAAGAACTGCTTGTCGGTCGGCAGCGCCTTCGCCTTGTTCAGGTACTTCGAGCGGACGTGATCTCGATACTTGGCGAGATCGACGGCGCGCTCACTCCCCATCGGTAGGTGCTCGACATACTCGGCCATGCCCTCGACCAGCCACAGCGGGGCCGAAGGACCGTCGGCCGCGGTGGCGACATGGGTGAACTCGTGCGCCAGCAGGCGGGCATCCAACTGGTCGCGATCGCGTGGATTCACGACGACATACGCACTGCCGAACGCAGTGTCGGCTCGTTGGACGGGCGTGGCCACCGCCGAGTTGTCCTTCCACAGCGGCCCGTTGAAGTCGGCCGATCGCACCGAGGTGTCGTCGAGTGCGATCACCAGAGCGCCGCCCTGCCAGCTGGGCAACCACCACCGATTCACAGCCTTCACGGCGACTTGCGCGTCGGCCAGGATCGACTTGGCGAGCTCCACCTGGCTTTGCTCGACAACCGCCATCGTCCGCGGCCCGCGCTGGACCAGCACCGGACCGGCGTCCCAGGCCTCCCGGTTCGGACTGCCCGGCCGGGCGGTGTCCAGAGCGGTGTCATCCACCAGCACGTACTGCTTGTCACGCTTCACGAACGTGTACCCGAGCGGTGTCCGCATCGGCTGCTCGTCGATCCCCTCGATCTGGTACTCCATCGCCGCGCTCACCAGGTACGCCGTCGGGCCGTACTTGTCGAGCAGCGTCTGATCGAACTGTGGATCGCCCTGCCGATAGGTCAACTTCCCGAACCCGAACTGCACCAGGTTCTCGAACAACACCTTCTGCGACGCTCGCAGCTCCTCGTTGTACGGATCGACGTCGGCCAGGAACTGGTCCTCGTCGTGCTGCAGCACCGCGGTCGCCCGCCGCTGCAGGATCGCGTCCACAGCAGCAGCCTGCGCCGCCGGATCGACCTGTACCTCGGCAGGCCTGCTCGCGGCCGCTCCATCCGCGGCGCCGCCGGCCACGATGACCAACACCCCGGCCGCCGTCAGCCACCCACGCCAACCCATCACTGCCTCCGTCTGTCCCGCCCCTGAAGCAAACGTCCATGCATACCACGGAACCTGCGCTGGTAAGCCCGTGACTGCAGCTTGTTGCAATCGGCCCCTTGTCAGCCGAGGTAGCCGTCCGGGCGGATCAGGATCTCGGTGCCGTCCTCCGCGTGGTAGAAGGCGAAGGCCTCGGGGGAGGCGTAGGTGCCGGGGGCTGGGGTGCTGGTGATGGTGACGGCGTGGGGGTGGGTGGTCGGGGTGGTGGGGTTGAAGCGGAGCAGGGTTTCGTGGGGGCCGCGGAAGAGTTCGAACAGGCGGGTCTTGTTGCCGTTGGCATCGGTTAGCGGGGAGTCGGGGGCGCGATCGCCGGTGGTTAGCGGGGCGGTGGCGTCGGGGGAGCGGTAGCTGATGTCGAGTTGGCGGACGTCCTCGCCGCGGTCCAGGGCGGTCTCGTCGCCGTCGATGTGTTTCTGCATCAGGTCCTCGCTGATCCCCAGCACCCGCATGGCGTTGGTGCGCCGCTCGGTCTCGTACGTCGCCAGGACCTCTTCACGCCCGTCAGCGAGCTTCCAGCCGAGGTTGTACGCGTCCTGTACTCCGGTGTTGAGCCCCTGACCGCCCGTCGGCGGGTGCACGTGCGCCGCGTCTCCTGCGATGAACACGCGACCGACGCGGAAGCGCTCGGCGAGCCGGATGTTCGGGCGCCAGACCGTGGACCAGGTGAGGTCGCGCAGCTTGGCCGTGCCCTCGCCGGCGTACTTGTCGACCAGACCCTGCAGGCCATCCAGCGTCGTGTCGGCGTCGTTGGACACGAGTGGGGCGCCGAACTGGAACTGGTCGCCACCCGACAGCGGCGTCATCACGATGCCTTCCATCGGGTTGTCGGGGCCGGCGAACCAGTACCCGTACTCGTGGTCCAGCCCGTCGGCGGAGACGTCGCCGAGCAGCATCCGGATCGAGTCGTCGGTGGTGCCCTGGAAGGCGATCCCCAGTTGCTTGCGGACGATGCTCTTGCCGCCGTCGGCGCCGATCAGATATTCGGCCTCAACCGTCTCGCTGGTGGAGAGTTCGGCCACCACGCGGTCGTCGTACTGGGTGAAGCCGACCAGCGCCGTGCTTAGTTCAACGCTTACGCCGAAGTCTTGCAGCCGCTCGCGGAGGATCGCCTCGGTGCGGGACTGGCCGAGCATGTAGCCGTTCGGGTAGGGCCGGTCGGGCGTGGGGTCGACCAGCTCGCCCATCCGTCGCTCACCGGCCGGCTTGCCGCCGATGAAGATCTTCAGCAGGGGTGCGGGGATTCCCTGCGCCAGTACCTGGTCGAGTACGCCCAGATCCTCGAAGACCTCGAGTGTCCGCGGCTGAAGCCCGTCGCCGCGGGAGCCCTGGAAGTACTCGTCGGCCTTGTCGATCACCCGGACGGGGATCTCGCGGCGGGCGAGCTCGATGGCGAGGGTGAGGCCGGTCGGTCCGGCGCCGGCGATCAGAACGGTCATGATGGTTCCTCGTTTCACTGAATTATGATTCACTGAATATTGATTCAGCATGAACCTGACTAGGGTGCGTTGTCAAGGAGGAGGTGTCGCGGGTGACGAGCACACGCAAGGAACAAGCGGCCGGGACCGAGGCGGCGCTGAAGCAGGCGGCCCGGGAGGTGTTCGCCGAGCGCGGCTACCTGAACACCAAGATCACCGACATCACCGCGGCGGCCGGGCGGGCGACGGGCTCCTTCTACAACCACTTCGCCGGCAAGGAGGAGTTGCTCGAGGCGCTGCTGGTCGACATGCTCGCGGCGGTCGACGACGCCGTACTGAGCGACCGGACGCACGACGAGGACTTCAGCAAGATTTCATCGATCCGCTGGCACGTGACCTCGTTCTGGACCTTCTACAAGGCGCATCTGCCGGAGATGATCGCCATCAAACACGCGTCGATGGCCGACCCGGAGCTCGGCCGGCGGCTGCAGCGGATCATGTCGGACGACGACGCGCACATGATCCGGCACCTGTCCCACCTGCCCGGTCCACAACCCGACCCGCTGCTCCAGATCTCCGCGATCAACAGCCTCCTGGAGGGCTTCGCCTACACCTGGCTGGTCGTCAACCCACCCACCGGCCACACCATCCCCGACGACGAAGCCATCACCCTCCTCACCAACCTCCTCCACCACGGCCTCGCGGGCCGCGCATGACCGAGCTTCCGCCCGTCACCACCCATGAGTGGACGCATGTGCCGGATGCCGAGCACATCGCGGCAATCCGCGCGGGCTCTGCGCGGTACTCCCGCGGAGGCCTCGCTCATCTCGTCCTCGAAGTCGTCGCCTACCCGGTCGACGAAGCAGAAGCCGGTACGACCGACCGCGTGCTCGTCACCCTGCACTCCGACGGCTCGATCTCGGTCGAGGACAACGGCCGTGGCACCAACGTGTTCTTCGATCAGCACGGCAAACCGATGGTCAAGCCGATCATGGCAACCCGCGACGTCCGCTTCTTCGACAACCCCGCGGCCGAGTCGCTCCCCGACGGCCTGCCCCGCACCGGCATCTCGGTCGTGGCAGCTTTGAGCAGCTGGCTCATCCACGAGAATCGCCGCATGGACGGCGCCTGGACCCGCCGCTACGACCACGGCCTCCCCGAAACTGCCCTGACCGAGGTTGAAGCAGGCCGGCACACCGGTACGGTGGTCCGCTTCCGCCCCGACCTGGAGGTCTTCGGTGATCAACCGCTGACGGCGGATGAGCTCCGCCCGCTCCTGGCCGGCTTCGCCACCGAAGCACGGCTCGAAGTCCGATCCGACTGACCCCGCAATCGCTCCGACCGACCTTGCGATCGCTCGGCCCACGCTCCGTACGGGGTGGTTCTACTCGTCTGGCGGTGGCGGCTCTTCGGCGCCTTCAGCCTCGTCGCGAGCGGCCCATTCGAGGAGGGTGTCGAGGGAGTAGGCGGAGTCGTCGATGGTGGCGTGCAGGTCGCCGAGCTCGGCGAAGCGGGCGGGGACGGTGGCGATGGTGAAGGCCTTGGGGTCGACGTCGTCGATCTCGTCCCAGTGGATCGGGGTGGAGACGGTGCCTTCGGGGTTGCCGCGGACCGAGTACGCGCTGGCGATCGTGTGGTCGCGGGCGTTCTGGTTGTAGTCGACGAAGAGCTTCTTCGGATCGCGGTCCTTGCGCCACCAGGTCGTCGTCACATCGTCGGGGGCGCGGCGCTCCACCTCGCGGGCGAAGGCGAGCGCGGCCCGGCGCACATCCGAGAAGCCGTGCTCGGGCTTGATCCGGACGTAGATGTGGATGCCGGAGCCGCCGGACGTCTTGGGATAACCGGTCGCGCCCAGATCATCGAGTACTTCGCGGGCGACGTGCGCCACCCGGCGGACCCGGTCGAACGGGCAGTCGGGCATCGGGTCGAGGTCGATCCGCCACTCGTCGGGCTTCTCGGTGTCGGCGCGACGGGAGTTCCACGGGTGGAACTCGACCGTCGACATCTGCACCGCCCAGGCGACATGGGCGAGCTCGGTGACGCAGAGCTCGTCGGCGGTCCGGTTGTACCGTGGGAACTTGACCTGGACGGTCTCCATCCACGGCGGGGCACCGTGCGGCAGCCGCTTCTGGTGCACCTTCTCACCGGCCACCCCCGACGGGAACCGGTGCATCATGCACGGGCGCTCCCGCAGCGCGCGCACGATCCCGTCGCCGACCGACAGGTAGTACTTGACCAGGTCGAGCTTGGTCTCCCCGCGGGCCGGGAAGTAGACGCGGTCCGGATTCGAGATCCGCACCGTCCGCTCGCCGACCTCCAACTCGACCGCCGGGGTCTTCGCTTTCGCCGCCTTGGACTCCGCCATACCGCCCAACCTAACGGCCGCCGCGGACATACAGCATCATCATCGTCAGAAGTATTCGTTCCCGATCCGTCCAGGAGCCCACCGCCATGGCCCAAGTCGTCGTCGAGATACACCTCCCACTGGTCGAGACCCGCGTCCGGTTGCTCGACGATCCCGGGGCCGAGGTAGCTCCCGAGCCCGGATTGGAGGTCGAGTTCGGCTGGATCGCCGTCGTCGAGGACTACCTCGCGAAGCGGGAGGAATCCGGGGAGTTCGAGCTGTACAGCGACGGCGAGGAGATCGGCGGCGACTACCTGTTCTTCCTGACCGGCGCCGACGAGCAGACCCTGCTTGCGATCGCAGCCGACGTCGCCCGCCTCCCCGGCATCCCACCCGGCGCCCACGCCATCGTCACCGACGACGAATCCGACGAGACAGGCACAGGCCGACACGAACCCCTCCCACAACGCTAGGCCGCCGCAGGCCTGGGCCCAGCCGGGGTCAGGCCAGGCGGGTCAGCCAGTTGTGGGGGTCGGGGGAGCTGCCGTGCTGGAGGTCCAGGAGGGACTTGCGGAGGGTGGCGGTGACCGGGCCCACGCCGTGGTCGACGGAGTGGTCGCCGATCGTCACCTCGCCGCCTTCCCAGGCCAGCCGGCCGATGGGGGTGATGACAGCGGC
Source organism: Kribbella sp. NPDC051620 (assembly GCF_044453825.1). Taxonomy (NCBI): domain Bacteria; kingdom Bacillati; phylum Actinomycetota; class Actinomycetes; order Propionibacteriales; family Kribbellaceae; genus Kribbella; species Kribbella sp. NPDC051620. The sequence goes on along the minus strand of NZ_JBITDB010000006.1, from coordinate 297,103 downwards.
AGTACCGGAGGCGAAGACCTCAGTGATCTCGCCACTGCGTACGCCGTCCCGCCAGTCGTCGGCGGAGATGCGACGCTCCTCCACCTTGTGACCCAGGTCTGCCGCCATCTGCAGCACGGAGGCCCGGGTGACGCCCTCGAGGATCGACCCCGACAGCTCCGGCGTGGCGATGCGCCCATCGGAGTACACGAAGAAGAGGTTCATGCTGCCGCTCTCCTCGATCCAGCGGCGCTCCACTGCGTCGAGATACGCAACCTGGTCGCAGCCGTTGGCCACTGCCTCAGCCAGTGCTGCCAGGCTGGCCGCATAGTTGCCCCCGCACTTGGCCGCGCCCGTCCCACCCGGGGTAGCCCGGATAGAGGTGCTCGACAGCCAGATAGAGACCGGCTTGGGCCCAGTGTCGAAGTACGCGCCGGCAGGTGAGGCGATGACTCCGAACATGACCTCCCGCGCGGGCCGCACGCTCAACGCGGCCTCGGTGGCGATCATGTACGGCCGCAAGTACAGGCTGGTCTCACCAGTGCCCGCCGGCGGCACCCACGCCTCATCCACAGTCACCAGCGCCCGCAGCGCCCCAAGGAACGCCTCCTCCGGTACTACCGGCAGCGCCAGCCGCTGCGCACTCCGCTTGAACCGAGCCGCGTTGACCTCCGGCCGAAACGCCCACACCGAGCCATCCTCATGCCGGTACGCCTTCAGCCCCTCGAAGATCTCCTGCGCATAGTGCAGCACCGCAGCCGCCGGACTGACCGAGATCGGCGCATACCCCGTCACCTTCGAGCCATGCCACCCAAGCTCACTGGTCCAGGACGCGACCACCATGTGATCGGTGAACGACTGCCCGAAACCAGGCTTGGCCAACACCGCGGCCCGAGCCTCCGCCGTCGCCGGGTCGGCCCGCAGCTCGACCTTGAAGTCCCACGCGTCTGTCAATGTCGCTGCCCGACTCTCACCTGTCACTTTGCGCACGCTACCCCTGCAGCCCACCGGAACTCGACCCGATGCCCACACTGCGGCTGTCATACGGCCTCCGCCTCAACAGCTCCCGGTAGTCCCGCACCGCGCCCCGTGCCAGATCACTGCCCCGTACTGCGCTCAGCACCTGCCCCGCCGTCTCGTACAGATGATGTGTATGCCACTGATCCGGCAACTCCACCAGCACCCGCATCGCCACCGCCAACCCGGCCGCGGTATCCCCATCCATCACCAGACACCAGGCAACCACCAACTCCAACTCAGCCCGCTCGGTCACCCCGAACGCCCCCGACCCCAACGCCCGGTCAAGAGCCAAATAGCCCCCAACCGTGTCCCCAACCACCGCACACACCCGCCCCTCAACGGCAAAACCCTCAATCCCACTCCACCCAAACGGCGACCTGCCCACCGCCGAGCCGCCGGGCAGGTCGGCTGTCACTGCGTGCAGCTCGCGTACCGCCTGCCGTGCTTCGGCTGACTCACCCAGCGCTGCCAGCACCCCCGCGCGCGCAGCCAGAGCACGTGCGACCTCCTCTGGTCGGTCGGCCAGCGTCAACGCGTCATCGGCAAGCTCAAGGAGTCCGGCCAGGGAGCGATGCTCGGCCAATCCGCTGGTCGCCTCCCAACTGCGCGCAAGACTGGCGATCCGCCGCTCGGTTGAGCCGTCCGCAGTAGCCCGAGCAGTGCGCCACCACCGCTCGGCTGACCGGAGCCTGCCTAGCTCCGCAACAGTCAGAGCAATCAGCACCGCCAACTCAGCCGCTGGCACCGCGAGCGCCGCAGAACCTGTCGCGGCACCGGACCGCAGCAACTGGAGATCCGCGGTGAGCTCAGGCAACCGCTCGGCCGGGGGAGTGGTAGCGAACCCACGTCCATGCCCGCCCGCCACCGCCCGCCACTCAGCCACCTCCCGTCCCGGCCCGAACGCCCCAGCCAACTCATGCCGAACCGCCTCCAACAACTCCACTCCAGCACCCGCGCCCACCCGCACACCCGCCCCGTCGCTACTGCCCACCCGTAGGCTCGACCCGGTGGTCTCGGGAGGAACCGGCCCGGAGTTGCCGGTCGGCCAGGTGGTTGGTCCGGGGTCGGCGGTCGTGCGGGAGCACTGCTCATAGGCGGTTGAGAGGACCGGGGTGGTGCCTAGCTCTCGGTCGCAGAGGGTGGCTAGGTGGGCCGAGCCGGGGCGGCGGCCGCGCTCGACCTGGGACAGGTAGCTGTGGTCGTAGCCGACTCGGGTGGCAAGTTGCCGCAGGCTCAGGGCGGCCGCCTGGCGGGACTGCCTCAACTGCACGCCGAAATCAGCCACAGGATCCTCCCCTGGTCGGGCTGCCGGTCTGGACGGCCCATTGGTCACGCCTGGTGGTTGCGGTGCGTAGCGCGAATCTACAAGGGCCTACCGACAGAATCCGCGGCGATGCCTCCAGAAGCCCAACTCTGCAAGGCGTTGCGAGTCCCGTGGGGCTGCGGCGGCGGTGGTGACTGTGGGCTGTTTGGAGAGCCCACAGCTCACACCTGGTGACCACACCCCCTCACCAGCAAATCTTGGACCATGAACAGCCCGCAGCCAGAGCCAAGGCTCTTCCACCTGGTCCGGGCGTCCGGCGCCGCGCCGATGGCAGGGACCGTGGTCGGAGCATCGACTGGTGCGGCGGGCCTGGTCACCGTCGCCGAGGGAGTCGAGTGGTCCGACGGCACGGTGACGCTGCGCTGGTGGGGACGCTGGCCGGCGACATCAGCCTGGGAGGGCGGAATCGCCGCGGTCCTCGCAGTCCACGGCCGCAACGGCACCACCAAACTCCGTTGGCTCCCGGCCGCGCCGACCAGCAGTGCAAACTCCTCCACCTCACCAGCCGGTACTGCGAACGCCCCCACCCCACCACCCGGTATCAGGAACGATCCCGTCCTGGCACCCGGTACCACGGGCTCTGTCCCGGCGCCCGAGTCGATGCTCACAGGGTTGAGTGGGTTGCGGTTGGCGGCGCCTGGGGTAGATGGGAGGTGTGTCAGTTGTGGGGGTGTTTGGCCTTGTCTCAGTTGTGGGCCGTGACGAGACAACGCTGTCAACCAGGTGGAGCCCGGTCTACTCTGTGGTCCATCGATGTAATGGAACGTTCGAAGAGGTCGCAGTTGGCAGATGAAGTCGAGGACCAAAGCGGGCCGTCCCCCGCCCACCAGGCCATCCTCACCGATCCGCTGGACGAGCTGGATGCTCAGCTCAACCGGCTGCGCAGCGTCGCCGACGAGCTGCGCGGGTCGCGGGGGAAGCCGGTGCTGGCGGGGGACCAGGTCGAGTTGATCGAGGACGGGCCGACACTGCTCCGTACCTACGAGCGGCTGCAGGAGGACGCGCAGCACGAGGTACGGGTGCTGGATCGGCCACCGTACGTGACTCCGCCGTCGTCACAGCAGCAGTTGGAGCTGGACCGGCTGCACGCGGGCGTGAGGTACCGGGCGATCTACGGCACCGAGGTGTTCGAGAGCCAGGACATCATGGGGGTGCTGCCGGAGCTGCAGTCGGCCGGTGAGATCAGCCGGGTGCTTGCACAGGTGCCGATGAAGATGGCGATCGCTGACGACGACACCGCGTTGATCGGGCTGACCAAGCGGGCGGCGGGCGACTACCACCTGCTGATCCGCTCGTCCGGACTACTGGACGGCCTGATCGCCACCTTCGAGATGCTGTGGGCCCTGGCCATCCCCATGCCGGCCCTACCCTTCAACGGCGACATCGCCGGACTACGACCGGCCGACCGCGACATCCTGCTCCTTCTGGCCGGTGGAGCAACTGACGACAAGATCAGCCGCCACCTCCGGATCAGCCCCCGTACCACGCAGCGCCGGGTCCGCGCGCTGATGGAGTCCCTCGGCGCGCAGACCCGGTTCCAGGCCGGCGTACAAGCTGCACGCCGGCGCTGGATCTAGGCGACTAGTTGACAGTTACTACAGTCCCCGCGCGGTTGGGGAACTCGACGAAGCCGGTGGAGCGCTGACCAGTCGGTAGGCCGGACCAGGAAGCTGTTACCTGGAACGGCTTGCCGGCGGCCGGTGCTGCGGTCGGGGTGACCTTCAGTGAGCTGCCACCGGTCACCACGTTCGTCTGCATCGTGTACTTCGTGGTGTCGGCGCCAGGCGGGTTGGACAGCGTGATCGCGAGTACGCCCCACACACCCGGCGAAGGCGCGGCCACGGTCGCCGAGGCCTCGTTGGCGCCGGTGCCCTCGAAGGAGAGGAGCTGCATCTGGCCGTTGACCACCTTGTAGAGGACCATCCAGATGCTGCCCGCCGGGTCGACCGTCTTGATGTTCCACTGGACGGCCTTGGTGGCTGTAGTCACGGTGACCGGGTAGTTCGGCAGATCGGCGTCAGCTGCACCTGCCGGTACCTCACCCGGCACCTGCGGCGCAGAGGTGAACCCGTACGCCCGGATCGGCACACCAGCCTTGCCGACCGTGGCGTCGAAGGAGACCGAGCCGGATGCACCCGAACCGGTGACGTTGGTCGGAGCGATCACCGAGGTCGGGACGACGACGATCGGGCTGCGTACCGAAGTACCGGCGCCCTGCCAGGTCAGCCAGCCGCTGGTCGTCTCATGCGATGGTGCGGTGTCCTGGGTGAGCTTGACCGTGAAGGACCTCGTCTGGCCGGCCTGCAGGTTCAAGATCGACGGGGTGACGACCGCCTTCATGCCGGGCACGGACACGGTTGCCCGGTAGAGCCCGCCGGTCACAGCGGTCACGCGGCGGGTGATGGTCTGGGTGCCGACCAGTTCTCCGACAGCGATCGAGGGCGCGTTGTAGTCGCTGGGGTCGATCGCCTTGACGCCGGTACCGGTGTTGACGCCGCTGCCCTCGAGGTACCCGAGCCAGTCAGCGTCTCCCGAGTCGTACACGAGGCCCGGGTCGAGCATGCGCGACGGCTGGACCTCGCCGGCGCCACGAGCGAACGGGTCGTTGTCCACAGCACCAGTGGAGGTCTTCACGTCACTAGTGGTCGTCATGAGCGCCGACTTGACCATCATGGGCGTCCAGTCGGGGTGCTTGGCCAGGTAGAGGGCGGCCAGGCCGGCAATGTGCGGCGCGGCCATCGACGTACCGGAGTAGAAGGCGTAGCTGTGTCCGCCGTTGCTGGGCGGGGCTACCGCGGCCAGGACGTTCACACCGGGCGCAGCGAGGTCGGGCTTGAGCAGGTCGCCGTGGCTCGACAGTGACGGGCCACGCGACGAGAAGTCAGCCATCTGCGGGTACGGCGTGACGGTGGAGGTCAGGTTGCCGGGTACCAGCTGTGCCGTGGCGCCCGCAGTACCGGCGTAGGCCTTCACCGACAGGGATCCGGGGGTGTTGAGGTGCACCGTGGGTACTGCGTGAGAGTCGGCCACCATGTCCTGGTCAGTCAGGTTGAGCAGCACCATGCCAACGCCACCGGCTCGCTTGACCTCAGCCGACTTGTCGACACGCGCACCGACGCCCCGGTCGCACACCACGATCTTGCCGGCCACCTGCGCCGAGTCGAGCGTGTTGGGCAGGCACTGCGATCCGTCGTACTCCGTAGCGCTGGCCACCCGGGCAGCAGCCCCGGTGACGAGTGCCTTCGGGCCTACCGTGGCGGCGATCGACGTGGTCAGCCCGGCGTACTTCTCGCCATTACCCAGGACCACGGTGCCCTCGTACGGCGCCACCGTGCTCGCGCCGACCGTGGTCACCCACGGCGAGGTGTTGTCGAGTGACGACGGGTCTGGGCCCGAGTTGCCACCAGCTGCCGAGACGAAGATGCCTGCGGACGCAGCGGACAGGAACGCGAGCTGCACCGGGTCCGTGTGTGCGGACTCGAAGATGGAGCCGACCGAGTAGTTGATGACGTCGACGCCGTCGGCGACAGCCTGGTCGATCGCGGCGAGGATGTCGGACGTGTAGCCGCCTGAGCCGACTCCGTCCTTGCCGGTCCACAGCGCCTTGTAGACGGCGATCTTGGCGGCCGGGGCGACACCGGAGATGGTGCCGAAGTTGATGCCGCTTTCCGAGACGTCCACGCCTGCACGGCCGGCCGCAGTGGTCGCGGTGTGCGTGCCGTGGCCTTCACCGTCGCGCGGGGAGGCGTAGTCAGCGCGGGCCTCGGGCGGGGTCGCTCCGAGCCAGGCGTCGCCGAAGTACTTGGCACTGATGAGCTTGGTGTTGCACAGGTCGGCGGTGAAGTCCTCACCTGCCTGGCAGGAGCCGGTGAAGTCGTCGCCGTCCGCCTTGTGCATGACGATGCTGTCACCGACCCGGTAAGGCGTAGTAGCCGACGGCGTGGTCCCCAGCTTGGGGCCTGACAGGGATGCGCTCTCCGGCCAGATGCCCGTATCGACTACACCGACCACCACGCCCTTGCCTGCCTCGGCGTTGCCACCCAGTGCCTTCCAGACACCGGTGTTGCCGGACAGCTTGAGGAAGTCAGTGGGCTTCTTGTCGTCCAGCGCCTGGTGCAACTGGTCCGGGGTCACGGCGACCACACCTGGCGTCTTGCTCAGGGCGGCGACCTGCTGGCCGGTCAGCGAGGCAGCGAAGGCATTGATGGCCGTCGAGTAGTGCCGGGTCGCCTTGGCACCAACCTGAGCCGCGACCGTGTTCTGACGACTACCGAGCCAGTTGCTGTAGCGCTTCGAGTCCGGGGCCGTGGTGTCGACCTTCTTACCCTTAGCCGGCTTGGTGGCCTTCAACCCGGCCACACCACCCTGGTAGGTAGCCACCGGCTTGTCAGCCAGCGTCACGACATACCGACCAGCCGCGAAGTGCGGAAGCTGCAGTGCCCCGGCCAGGTTGTCCGGCCGTGGCGAGCCGACTGACGGCTCAGTGAGTGCCGCATTGCCCGCGGACGCGGTGAAAGCGGCGGTAGTGAGCACAGCGGCCGCGATCAACGCGGTCCGCCGGCGCAAGGACAGATGATTCACGCGATTCCTCCAGGACGGTGGGGGCTGGCGACGACGACAGTGCCAAACAAGTCACCAACAGTTCACCGTTTTGGCTTCAACTAGCCGCTGGCGAAAAACTGCCACGGGTGCTGTCAAGCAGGTGGGCCTGCAACAAGCTGCAACCAGGTTGCCGCGGAAGGTATTTGAACGATATAAATCTTCCGACTTCACCGGTGTTGCTCGGGGCGCGCGGAACCCGCCCAGTTCTGGAGTGCCGATGCGCCGCGCCCGCTTGTTGCTGACGTCTGTCCTAGCTCTGTCACTACCCGTGTCCGCGGGCGTGCCCTCCGAAGCACTTGCAAGGCCGGTGACTGCGAAAGCGGCTACCTCAGAGCGGGTAGCCAGTGCTGCCCCGCTGGTTGCGCCAGCTCCTGCTCGGCTGGACAAGGCCTCGTCTTCGGTGGTCATACCCGGGGCCAAGCCGACCCGTGTCCGTGAGCTGGACTCGAAGCGGACTGCGTCGTCGAAGAGCTTCGTGATGTCGGACGGCACCACCCAGACGGTGCTGTCCACAGAGCCGGTGCACTACCGCGACGGCAAGGGCCACTGGCAAGACATCGACACCAAGGTCACCGGCGGTACGGGTGAGGACTCATTCCAGAACGACAAGAACAGCTTCCGCTCGAACTTCGGCAAATCGACCGACCGCCTGATCAGCTTCGAGGCGGATGGAGCGTCGATCAGCCTCGGCGCGGCAGGCGACAAGCGCAAGCTGGCGCCGACGGTCAAGGACTCGACGGTGGTCTTCCCGGACGTGTTCGGCACGGCCGACGTCCGGTACCGCGTGTCTCGAACCGGCGTGAAGGAAGACGTCGTACTGGCCGGCGCGGCAGACGCGGCCGCCGAGTACACCTTCGAGCTGCAGACCAGCGGCCTCACCGTCAAGGAGCAGGCCGACGGGTCGATCGGGTTCTTCAAGAAGAACGACGACAACCTTCCCAAATACGTCATCCCGGCGCCGAACATGTCGGACGCCTCAGCGCAGAACCTGGTGTGGGGGATCCCTTCAACGTGATGTTTGGACCGTGATCTCGTGATTGACGATATTCCAGCGGTTCTGTCCCAGATCGAGGCCGCCCTGAAGCGACTCAATCGGCAGGTCCTGCTCCGCGCCCTTCGGCCTGGCCTTCCGGCGGGTGATGTACGGGAGTCCCTTGGCTCGGTTGCTTTGGGAGCCAGTGCCGAATTGGAGGCGCTCTACGGCTGGCGGGACGGAACGGCAACCACCGCCATTGGCTCGGTGGACGACATCCATCTGTTCCCGGGTTTCTACCTGCTGTCCATCGAAGACTCGATCCTGAACTACCGGGCCTTCGTGAACGACCCGCGGTGGAAGCCTGGATGGCTGCCCGTCTTCACCAATGGCGGCGGCGACTTCTTCGTCGTTGACTTCCATACAGATACCGACGGCCCTGTGCGCCACTTCCGGATTGATGAGGCCGAGCACCCGATTGAGTTCTCGTCACTTGGGTCGATGCTGGCGACCCTTGCTGAGGCTTTCGAGCGAGGGATCTTCTTCGTGGACACGAACGGCTATCTCGAGATGGACGATCTCGTCTTCGGGTCGCTGGCCGCCGAATTGAACCAGCAGATCGAATGGTGGACCGACTAAAAGCGCAGCCAGCTGCCGTCAGTCCGCGTCGTTCAGGGCTGCTTGGATGCGGCGATTGGTGAGGAATCCGTCGAGGACCTGGAGGAGAGCGGTGCAGTCGGTGTCGGTGGACTTGGTCGAGGTCACTCAGCCGGATAGGGGCCTCGTTGGCCTGCTTGAACGGTAGCCGGGCGCGTCCTCGATGAGGAGGAAGTCGGTGGAACGTCGAAGGGTTTGGCGAATTTCACGATTGGCTTCGACGGAGGGCGTGATCTTGCCGTCCTCGCAAGCGACTGATCTGGCTGGCGTCGCCGTTGACCTTGTGGCCGCCGAGCTACCGAGGTATGGAGTTCCGAAGACATTTTTCGTGCCAGACCCGGCTCAGCACGGATACCCGACAAACCTGGACTACTTCAATGCTCAATGACCAGCTCAAATGCCGTATTTGCGGCCTTGTTCAGGATGAGCCGCCGTGGGGTGAGGATTCTTGTACTGCATCCTTCGATATATGCGATTGCTGCGGTGTGGAGTTTGGGTACGAAGACTCGACGCGTGAATCAGTGATCCGATATCGGAGATCTTGGTTGGGGGCTGGCGCGATATGGCATACCCGCCAGGCTCGGCCATCTCGCATGGAATGTCGTCCCGTCGGTGTGGAAGGTGTCGCGCATGACCTATCTGGTGTTTGCAGGCGACGAGAATTCGGACTGGGTCATCGACGAGGAATTCATTGTCCAGTCTGCCCTCAGAGACTGGCTGACCTGGAGGAGTTGAGGGTCACTTATCAAGGTCAGGTGGCTGGAGTTGAGTAGTCCAGAGGCGTCGGCCTGTTCGGCGCTCCTCAAATCGAATCAGTATTGCCGGACCCCGCTGCGCTATGCTGGACTCAGCATGGCTACCCGGAAAACTTGGATTACTTAAATGATCTATGAGCGGCACCCCGGCGGTGTCGATGTCGATGCCTTCAAGCAAATGTTCGACTACAACGACATCATCGACTTCGGATTCTGAAATGGCTGATTCGATCAGAGACTTTCTGCCAACGCTTCGACGTCAGTTAGGCATGTACGTTCCACGGGCGTCGTTCATTACAACTTGTGCCTTCCTCGCCGGCTATCGATGGGGAAGTGACGACGAAATGCTTGCCAACTTCCACCCGTGGCTGGTCGCTCGAGGCCGCGGGCGGTCAGAGCTGGGCTGGCCCTGGCTCGTGCTGTGTGAGATCTATCCGCAGGATCAGCTCCCAGAGCCGCTGCTGTTCAATGACGAACAGGACGCTGTAGCGGTCGATTTGCTCTTCAATCTGCTCGATGACTATTTCGCGGCCGAGGCTCTCGCGAATGACGCTGGAGAGCGGTGATCGTGTCGATCTCGCTCTTTGGCGTGAACTTGTCGGGCTTCTGTGTATGGGCGTTGTTGCGGACAACGCGGCACACCCGAGCTCACTAGGAGAGTGGCGAGCATCATCCGTATCAAGAAGCCGGTGACGTCACGGAAGAACCAGTCCCCACCGGCTAGGCGGTCTACATGAACGGCTCGGGCCAACCCGCTGACGGGCCAGACCATCGGGAACTCCGACCCGTTCGCTCACATCCCGTTGCCGCGATGAAGATCAACGAACTGCTGCTGTCAGATCCCGCTCACCGGTTGCACGCTTCGCTGCCGGAGATGGACCCGTTGACCGAGGAAGATGCGCTGCAAGAGGCGCAAGTGTTGGACGTTCGCTATGACGCACTGGCTGGCGTCGTAGGCATCATCTTCGAGCTTCGGCAAGCGCTGCAGCTTCAGGAGGCGAACACAGGCGTCCTGGTTGCGTGTGGCGTCCATACGCTGACTTGGGAGGGTCTTGCCCGGGCACGACGCTGACGGCGTGGTCTGTCGGCAGCTCTGTTCCTCGTGCGCGGAATCGTCTCTTCGAGTTGAGCCTGGTGCCGTGGCCCCATCCCGGTGCTCGTCTGGCATTGACCGCTGAGGAAGCCCATGTCGTAGGTGCCGGTCGCAAAGCGCGCCGGCATACATGTCCCTGGTGAGGAAGCGGTTGAGGCCTCGGTTGTAGCCGAGGCCGGCGTAGTACCCCAACCCATCCGGGATGCGTACCGATCTGGGACCAGCCCCGCTACATCTTCGTCGGCCTGGCCGTCTGGTACGCCAGCAGAAGTTCGACTCAGCTGGCAGAGGCCGGGCTCCGGATCCGGTAGCCGTAAGGGTAGGCAGTCGAGAGGTGTCTCCGGAGGACTCGAGTGTCCATGAGCCGGCGTATGAGGCTGTCGATGGCCGCCATCGACAGCCGCCCATGCTGCTGTCGATGGCGGCCGACCTGCCGCGGCCCCCGCCGCTGCGGGGCGGTGGCGCGGAGGATGGCTGACTGGGCGGTCAGGGTTGGGTGTTGGTTTGGAGGGTGTGCTTGGGTACGGCTACTCGGACCTGGGCGGCTGTGGTGTCGGATGGGACCTGGATGGTGCCCTGGGAGATCCATTCGGTGATGTTGGCGACGATTGTGGCGACCGCCTGTTGGGAGGGCTGGTCGGGGGTGGGGACTGTCCAGTTGGTGGGGCAGCGGCGGACCAGGAAGCAGCCGTAGGCGAAGGTTGAGCCGTTGAGGACTCGGGCGCCTGACGGGGCCGTGTAGGTGGTGATGTGCATTGGTGTGGTCTGGGCGCCTGAGCGGCAGTTGGCGGTAGCGCTGGCGAGGGTGGTGAGGCCGGGGTGCGTGTACAGGCCTGGCCAGACGTAGTCGACCTCGCCGGCGATGAAGCCGGGCAAGGTGGTGCCCGCCGGGACGCCGTCGAACATCCAGCTCGTTCCGGTGGTGAGGGTGTTGCCGAGCACGGGGCAGAAGTAGTCCGCGCCGAGCAGCGCCTGGGAGGAGTAGGCGTCGCCCTGGTATCGCCAGGTCGTCGAGGTGTAGCCGTCGGTGTAGCGGTCGATGTCCCAGGCCCGGCGGCTGTCGTCGGTGAAGGTGATCAGGCGGTACGCCGTGTTGGCACCGAGATTGGCCACGTTCACCTTCTTGGCGATCGCGTTGCTCACAGCAGCACGCATCCCGAGCGAGTAGTACTCGTCATGCCCCGGCAGGAAGATCGTCCCGGCCCGCGACGCCAGTTGGCCGCCGAACTCGTCGAGGTCGTTGTCGGTCCAGTAGGTGACGTCCAGCCCCTTGGACTCCGACCAGAACACCAGTCCCTGCTCTAGCGACAGGTACTGCCCGGAGCCTTGGCCCTCCTTGTAAGGGCGGTCGAACGTCAGCCGGCCCGAACCGGTCGCCAGGCTGGTGTAGAAGCTCACGCCGCCATAGCTGTTGTACGCCTGCCAGGTCGCCGTGGCCTGCTGGATCAGCAGGTCGTGCTTGGTACCAGTGTCGTCCCGGACGGTCAGTGGCGCGTACGACGCAGCCTGTCCGTCGCTGACCTTGATGAGGTACGTACCAGGCACCCAGTCCTTGTCCACCGGGATGCTCAGCGTCTTGGACCAGTGTGCGGCCGACGTCATCCGCAGGTCCTTGCCGTCGGCGGACGTACCACCGGTGACCGGCGCGTCCTGAACGACAGTCGGTACGTCCTCCTGGCGCCAGACCTCACGCGCGCCGAGGCCGGCGTAGTACCCCATCCGGTAGGCGGTGACGGTGACGGGGTTGCCGGACGTGACCTTGAGGTCGACCGTGTCGCCGCAGGTCGCTGAGACCTTCGTCAGGTACGCCGCCAGCGAACCGTTCATCGTGTCCGGGATGACCCAGTCGCCGGTACCTGTCTTCGCGTTCTCGGCAGTCGTGCTCGGCCAGGACGTGGGGCAGCCGGCCGGTACTGCCGCGAAACCGGCCGCCAGGACCTCGGGCATCGTCGCCGGCGGTGCGATGAGCGAGAGGCTCGTCGTGCCGGAACTCAGCACAGTGCCCGTTGACGTCGTGGTGGACATGGACAACGTCAGGACGCCGCCATACCTCGACAGCTGTACGCCGTTCACCGGGATCGACAGCCGCGCGCCCACCGCGACCGAGAGCGCGGCCTTGGGCTTCCAGGTCGCGTAGCCGCCCGAGACCGTCAGCGTCCCGTTGATGGTCGTCATCGTGCCGGTGGAGCCCGCGGGCAACTGCATGCGAACGGCGGCCAGCGTCCCGGCGCGGGTGACCGTGCTCTGGTACGCGAGATTTGTCAGCTGCGCGGGGATCGGGTTGGTGGCCTTGACCGCCACGGACGCCGTGTAGGTCTTGAGCGGTTGCAGCACGCCAGATCCGGTGGTCAGGACCTGCCCGGCTGTTCCGGTCGACTTGACGCCGAGCGTCCAGGGACCGCCCGCCGGAAGTTTCAGGCCGTAGAAGGGGAGGGTCAGGCGGGCGCCGGCGGCGACGGTGGTGGCTCGGGTCGGCTGCCAGCGCAACACCGTGCGCGACAGCGAACTGACCTTCCCGTTGACCGAGTGATCTGCCCGGTCGTCCCGGCCGGGATCGCGACGGTGATGTCCCGGATCGCGCCGGCCCGGAGGACGGTCGCCCGGTACGTCACTGTCGTCGTCCCGTTCGAGGCGGCGGTTGCCGTGATGGCGACGTCGGCGCCTGCCGCATCGGCCGACCGGACGACGAGCACGACAACGGTCGCCGCGACAGCAAGCGCGACCAATGAGGCAAGAAGCCTCCGGACCATGATTCCCCCACAGATCGGTGCAATGAATCCCCCGTGGGAGGTTACGGCGTGAACCGCCATTGCGGTGAAAATGTTGCAGACCAGTGATCGAATTGGCCTAGATCAGAACATTCAGTAGCCAGTCGACTGCGTCTGGTCGCCGCGGGCGCCCTGCTGACCGGAGGCGGGTTTCCCACAAGGGCGGTTTCCCGACAGCGCGATGCCTTGACGGTGAGTTTTGAAGGCTCTCTACTTAATGCACTCTCACCGCTGGAGGTTCGCCCATGCGTTCACGGTGCTCTGCTGCGTTGCTTGGCTTGCTGCTCGTCGTCGGTGGTCTCGTCGGCTTCGCCCCGACGGCGCAGGCGGCGAATCTGTTGAGCAATCCCGGGTTCGAGGCGGGGTCGTTGAGTGGATGGTCGTGCTCGAGTGGTTCGGTGATCAGCAGCCCGACGCACAGCGGTGGGTTTGCCCTCAACGGGGCGGTGTCGGGGTCTGACTTCGCGCAGTGCAGTCAGACGGTGGCTGTGCAGCCCAGTACGGCGTACACGCTGTCTGCTTGGGTGCGCGGGTCGTACGTCTACCTGGGCGTCACGGGCGGTGCCTCCACCTGGACACCGCAAGCGAGTGGGTACACGCAGCTGACGGTGGCGTTTACGAGTGGTGCGAGCCAGACGTCGGCGCAGATCTACCTGCATGGGTGGTACGGGCAGCCGGCGTACCAGGCGGATGACGTGAACCTCGATGGCCCTGGTGGCACTCCACCGACCGGTGGCGCTCCCGGAGTACCGGGGACTCCTTCTGTGACCGGTACTACGAGCAGCGCGATCTCCCTGAGCTGGGGAGCCGCCACCGGGACAGTGACCGGCTACCGCGTCTATGAGGGGGCTACCCCGGTCAAGACAGTCACCGGCACCTCTACCAGCGTTGACGGACTACCGGCGTGCACTAGCCACAGCTACACAGTGGCGGCGTACAACAGCAACGGTGAGTCGGCCAAAAGCGCAGCAGCCTCCGGTACTACGGCAGGCTGCACCAGTACCAGCCTGCCGAAGCACGCGCTGATCGGCTACCTGCATGCGAGCTTCGCCAACGGCTCCGGCTACGTCCGGATGGCCGACATCCCTTCGCAGTGGAACATCATCAACCTGTCCTTCGGTGAGCCGACCTCTGTCACGTCAGGCGACATCCGCTTCAACCGCTGCCCAGCCAGCGAGTGCGCGAACGTGGAGAGCGACGCGGACTTCCTCGCCGCGATCAAGGCCAAGCAGGCCCAAGGCAAGAAGGTGCTGCTGTCCATCGGCGGCCAGAACGGACAGGTGCAGCTCACCACGGCCGCTGCCCGCGACACCTTCGTCAACTCGGTCAGCGCGATCATCGACCGCTGGGGCCTGGATGGCCTCGACGTCGACTTCGAGGGCCACTCGCTCTACCTCAACCCCGGCGACACGGACTTCCGCAACCCGACCACGCCGGTGGTCGTCAACCTGATCAGCGCGCTCAAGACGCTCAAGGCGAAGTACGGGACGAAGTTCGTGCTGACGATGGCGCCCGAGACGTTCTTCGTGCAGATCGGCTACCAGTTCTACGGCGACGGCGGCAACGGTGGCGACAACCGCCGCGGCTCGTACCTGCCGGTGATCCACGCGCTGCGCGATTCGCTGACCGTGCTGCATGTGCAGGACTACAACTCCGGGCCCGTGATGGGGCTCGACAACCAGTACCACACGATGGGCGGCGCCGATTTCCACATCGCGATGACCGACATGATCAAGGCCGGCTTCCCGGTCGGCACCACCGGCCAGACCTTCCCAGGGCTGCGCGAGGACCAGATCGCCTTCGGCCTCCCGGCCGCCAGTAGTGCAGGCAACGGCTACACCGCCCCAGCAGCCGTTCACACCGCGCTCGACTGTCTCGTGAAAGGCCAGAACTGCGGCGGGTACAGCCTTCGTGGCGGATCCTCCCCGTCGTTCCGCGGCCTGATGACCTGGTCGATCAACTGGGACCGGTACTACAACTGGGAGTTCCAGAACGCGCACGCCCCGTACCTCGCCGCCCTCCCGTAGTAAGCCTGTGGATGAACAGCGCCCGGAATTGGCCGGGCGCTGGTATTACTGAGGCATGCCAACGTCAACAACCCGCCCGGTGATCCTGACCGTGGACGACGACCCGGGGGTCTCCCGGTCGATCGCCCGCGACCTGCGCCGCCGGTACGCCGAGGAGAACCGGATCGTCCGGGCGGAGTCGCCGGACCAGGCCCTTGACGCGCTCAAGGAGCTCAAGCTGCGGGGCGAGCCGGTCGCGCTGCTGCTCGCGGACTACCGCATGCCCGGGATGTCCGGTATCGACTTCCTGGAAGCGGCGATGGACCTGTTCCCGCTCGCTCGCCGGGTCCTGCTGACCGCGTACGCCGACACCGACGCCGCCATCCAGGCGATCAACGTGGTCGACCTCGACCACTACCTGCTCAAGCCGTGGAATCCGCCGGAGGAGAAGCTCTACCCGGTCGTCGACTCGATGCTCGACCTGTGGAAGTCCACCCCGGAGGCGCCCAGCGACGAGACCCGGGTGATCGGCCACCGCTGGTCGGCCCCGTCCTTCGCCGCGCGGGACTTCCTCGCCCGCAACGCCGTGCCGTACCGCTGGATGGGTGTGGACGACGAGGAGAGTCAACGGCTGCTCGCGGCCGCCGAGATCGACGGTACGACGCTGCCGGTCATCATCACCCCGGACGGCACGGTCATGGTCGCGCCGTCGGAGGCCGACCTGGCCGACAAGGTCGGGCTGTCCACCCACCCGGCCGAGGAGTTCTACGACCTCGTGGTGGTCGGTGGTGGGCCGGCAGGGCTCGGTGCTGCCGTGTATGGCGCTAGTGAGGGCCTGAGGACAGTACTGGTCGAGCAGGTGGCGACTGGTGGGCAAGCGGGTCAGTCGAGCCGGATCGAGAACTACCTGGGCTTTCCTGACGGGGTGTCAGGGGCACAGTTGACCGACCGGGCCCGGCGACAGGCGATCCGCTTCGGCGCCGAGCTGCTGACTGCCCGCGAGGTGGTCAAGCTGGAGTCGAACGGGTCGGCCCGGCGGCTGCAGTTCTCCGACGGCAGCGAAATCGCCGCGCACTCGGTGATCCTGGCGACCGGCGTCTCGTACCGGACGCTCCAAGCGCCCGGTGTGGACGACCTCAGCGGCCGCGGGATCTACTACGGCTCCGCGACCACGGAGGGCCCGGCCTGCGCCGGCCAGGACGTCTACATCATCGGCGGGGCGAACTCCGCCGGTCAGGCCGCGGTCTATTTCTCCCGGCATGCCAAACGCGTGCATATGCTGGTAAGAGGTCCCTCACTCGAGGCGACCATGTCGTCGTACCTGATCGATCAGATCGGCGGCATCGACAACATCGAGGTGCACACCTGTACGCAGGTGGTGTCCTGCAAGGGTTCGGATCACTTGGAGTGCGTGACGCTCACCAACAGCGCGACCGGGGAGAGCTGGGAGGTGGACACGGAATGGATGTTCGTGTTCATCGGCGCGGCGCCGCGGACCGACTGGCTGCCGGGTGACCTGTTGCGTGACGAGAGAGGGTTCGTACTGACCGGACCGGACCTGCGCGGGCGGCCGCCGGGCTGGGCGCTGGACCGGGACCCGTACCACCTGGAGACGAGCATGCCGGGCGTCTTCGCGGCGGGCGACGTCCGGGCCGAGTCGGTCAAGCGGGTCGCCTCGGCAGTCGGTGACGGCGCGATGGCCGTCACCTTGGTGCACCGATACCTGGAGATGCTCTGATGACCGAGTCTGTTTCTGACACCGCTGCCGGGTCTGTTGCCGACGCCGCGTCCGAGGCCGGTTCGGGGACCGGCGAGCCGCGCCAGATCACCCGCGACGAGCTGCGCACGCTGTTCCTGTTCGAGTCGCTGACCGACGAGCAGCTCGACTGGCTGGTCCGGGCCGGGCACGTCGAGTCGGTCGAGGAGGGCCGTGTCTTCGCCGAGGGCGACGAGGCGACCTGCTGCTACGTGCTGATGTCCGGCGGGCTGCGGATGTGCAAGCTGCTCCAGGGCGAAGAGGTGGAGATCAACCGGTCCACCCAGCGCGGTGTCTACGCGGGTGCGTTCAACGCCTTCTTCGGCGCCGACGACCGCAAGGGCTACACCGCGTCGATGTACGTGCTGGAGCCGTCGGAGTTCTTCGTCGTCGACGCGGCCGCGATGGCCGAGATGATGAACACCTGGTTCCCGATGGCGGTGCACCTGATCGAGGGCTTCGTGATGGGCATGCAGCGGACCAACGAGACGATGGGCCAGCGCGAGCGGCTGCTTGCCCTGGGCTCCTTGTCGGCCGGCCTCACGCACGAGCTCAACAACCCCGCGGCAGCAGCGGTCCGGGCTGCGGCGACGTTGCGGCAGCGGGTCGCCGGGATGCGGTCCAAGCTCGCGATGCTTGCCGACGGCACCCTTGACACGACCAAGCTGCACAAGATCGTCGCGATCCAGGAGGACGCCGTCGAGCGGGTGGCGAAGGCGCGCGAGCTGTCGCCGATGGAGTTGTCCGACGCCGAGGACACGCTGTCGGACTGGCTCGACGACCACGACGTACGCAACAGCTGGGATGTCGCGCCGGTGCTGGCCGCGGTCGGCCTGGACGTGCCCTGGATGGAGGGGGTGCTGGCGGCCGTCGGCCCGGAGTACCTGGAAGGTGCTGTTCGCTGGCTGATGTACACGATCGACACCGAGTCGCTGATGAACGAGATCGACGACTCGGTCACCCGCATCTCGACGCTGGTCGGGGCCGCCAAGCAGTACTCGCAGATCGACCGGGCGCCGTACCAGGTGGTCGATCTGCGCGAGCTGCTGAAGTCGACGATGGTGATGATGTCGGGCAAGTTCGAGGGCCTGACCGTGGTGAAGGATCTCGATCCGGACCTGCCGCCGATCCCGGCGTACGCCGCCGAGCTGAACCAGGTCTGGACCAACATCATCGACAACGCCGTCTCCGCGATGAACGGCTCCGGCACGCTGACGATCCGGACCAAGCGCGACGGCGCCTACGCCGTGGTGATGATCGGCGACACCGGTCCGGGCATCCCGAACGAGATCAAGAACCGGATCTTCGAGCCGTTCTTCACCACCAAGCCGATCGGCGAGGGCACGGGCCTCGGCCTGGACATCTCCTGGCGAATCGTGGTCAAGAAGCACCACGGCGATCTACGAGTCGACTCCAAGCCCGGCGAGACCTGGTTCAAGATCGTGCTCCCGATCAACCCCGAGGCCGAGATCCAAGCCCAGGCCGACCTGATCTAACGGTCGCCTTGTTTTTCGGTGAAGGCGAGGAGGTCTTCGTAGCTCTGGTCGCTCGGCCGGTAGAACTCGTCGGCGTCGCGCCTCTGGCCCATCGGGCTCTCACCGAGCAGCCGCGACACGGTCAGGGCCGCCGAGAGCGGGCGGTGGTTGACGACGATTTGGTCGACCTGGCCGGCGTCGTTGACGTGCACGATCCCGGTACCACGGACCGGCCGCCCGTCGACGGTCGCCGTGTACTCCGTCACCCGCCGCCCCTCCGCCTCGAACTCGTAGACCGGCGTGTAGCCCACGTAGAGCCCGACGACAGTCCTGATCTGCTCAGTGACCGCGTCGGCGCCTTGCAGCCGGCCGTTCATCACGACGCCCTCAAGAACGACATCCGGCGCCAAAATCTTCAGAAACCACGGATCAGCCATGGTGCTCGCCTCTTTCCAGTACTTCGATGACTATCGAACGAAAGAAGCGTAGCACTAACGGCTCTATCCAATGTCAGAAGCTGCAATCGGACCGGAGCGAGTGGCCGGCTGCTCTACTCTCGAACTCCCATGAAGCCGTCAATCGCCGCCCGCTCGGCTGTCGCAGCGACGATCCTCTGCACTGTCTCGGGGTGCTTCCTCCCCGCCCACCCCGAAGGAGTGAGCATCGGGCTGAGGGTCGACGACGGGGTGGTGACCTTGTACATCCCGTTGTGCGCCGGGCAGAAGATTGCCTGGGCGTATCTCGACGACCCGCTGGGCGACGGCAAGCAGCTCTGGCGCGGGGACGGACCGACTGATCCTGCGGCGAAGGTGGTCCGCCTTGGGGGATCTGGCTGGAAGAGCCAGACCGGTTCCTACCGCTACGACGGCCACGAGATCGGCGTCGGTGTCGAACTCGCCGACGTGGACTTCGGCTATGGGGCCGGGGTCACGCGCAAACTGCGCTCGGATCTCCCGAAGGGCACCTA
The DNA here is from genome assembly GCF_044453825.1 of Kribbella sp. NPDC051620. Classification (NCBI taxonomy): domain Bacteria; kingdom Bacillati; phylum Actinomycetota; class Actinomycetes; order Propionibacteriales; family Kribbellaceae; genus Kribbella; species Kribbella sp. NPDC051620. Next base: position 277,728 of record NZ_JBITDB010000006.1, on the reverse strand, counting down.
CGAGAGCAACGGCAAGCAGATGACCCCCGCACAACTCGACGCCCAGGATCACTGCTGACGTCGTACCGGGTCGAAGACATGGTCGGAGATCCAGCGCCGCAACCAGTCCCGACGGCCACCTCTGCCGACGAGGCGGACCTTCGCCCGCAGGTCAGTAGCTAAGCCCGGCGACGGCTGCGAACACGTCGGCGGGGGTTAACGGCCGTGGGTCGGATCGCCACTTCATCAGGGCGTCGGCCTGGGTGGTTTCGTCGGCTTGGCCGATGCCTTCGGCGATCAGGGCCCTGGCGCGGGGGATGTCGATCGCTTCGTACTGGAACCGGTTGTCGATGTAGAAGTCGTTGCGCAGGGCATTGTTGTCGTGGAAGTAGCCGGTGTTCTGCACGTAGCCGTACATGTTTTCGTGCGCCAGCGCCGCAACCCACAGCCGCCGCCCGTCCTTGCTGACGAGGTAGAGCTTCATCTGCTGGTCATGGAGTGAGGCCGGCGACGGCCGCGAACACGTCGTTCGGGGGGAGTGGGCGGGGATCAGCTCGCCACTTTGCCAGAGCGTCGGCTCTCGTCGTCTCGTCGAGCAGGCCGACTCCGGCGGCGATCAAGGCCTTTGCGCGGATGACGTCGATCTCTTCGTAGTCGTAGTCGAAGTCCATGTAGAAGTCGTTGCGCAGGGCGTTGTTGTCGTGGAAGAACCCCGTGTTGGCCACATAGCTGTACATGTGCTCGTTCGCCAACGCGGCAACCCAAACCTCGCGCTGCCCGTCCTTGACCAGATACAGCTTCATCTACCCGTCCCGTCGATCTGGCGCCCTGTGGCCTGCTGTCGTTGACTATGTCGATCGATTGTCGTGCTGCTGGGATGCCCTTCGAATGGCGCACGCCGGTTACGAGAATCACTGTAGTTGTTGACCTCGACGGGAACGCCGCCAAGTGTTCGCAGGTCGTCGAGACCGGGTGGTGTGGCGAGCGTGTCGGAGAGTTCGACGCAGAGGGCCCGAGCGGCAGCGCGCTCGGAGTGGATGGCGGATTGCACTGCCCACCCGCTGGCCTGCAGCTTGTCCACCGTGGATCTCGCGGCGGCGGCCAGGTCTCCCGGAGTGGGGCAGAGAACGGTAAACCGCAGTACGTCGCTCGGCTCGCCTTCTGCGTCCCGCTCCAGTCGGTTCTGGAACTGTTTGGCCAGGGACATCGGTGACTTCACCCGGGAGTCGAGGTTCTAGGCGGTGGCGTCGTCCGGTACGGCGGCCAGAAAGTCCCGGGTCGTCAGTTGTTCGGTTCGGAGCCTTCGTTGCAAGGTGGTCAGGCTGAGGCGTGCGGCGTCCGATCCGTACTCGGCAGCGAGCTGGGCGGCGGTCGGCAACTCGTCACCCCAGTTCACCGCGTGGTGTTCCGCGTATGCCGCGTGCAGGTCGGTCGGCTCTGGTAGCCGGTCGGACTTGCCAGTCGCGCTCATTCGTCAACGGTAAGTAGTACTGGGCGGGCTGTGGGGTGGTTTGTCGGGGTTGTGGATAAGTCCCTGGCTAGCGGAGGGCTGTGCCGTGGGATTGGGTTATCAGGGGGAGGTCGTGGCGGGTGGGGAGGGATTCCCAGTCGCCGTGGGTGCCTACGCAGAAGGCGCCGGAGGTGGTGGCTCGGGACAGGCGGGCGTCTGTTGGCAAGTTGTCGAGGGTGGCGGAGAGGTAGCCGGAGACGAAGGCGTCGCCGGCGCCGATGGAGTCGACGACTGTGACTGGCAGGGCTGGGTGGTGGATGGTGCCGGAGGAGGTGTGGGTCCAGGCGCCTTTGGAGCCAGCGGTGGTTACTACTTCGGTGATGCCGGTGGAGAGTAGGGCGGCGGTGGGGTCGGGGGCGTCGGTGAGGATGTCCAGTTCGTCGTCGGAGGCGAAGATGGTGGTTACGTGGGGGAGTAGGGCGCGTAGGGCGGTGGCGGCTTCGGGGCGGGACCAGAGGCGGGCTCGGTAATTCACGTCCAGGGAGACCTGGATGCCAGCAGCAGAAGCAGTTTGTACTGCGGCCAGGGTCGCCTCGCGAGCTGTCTCGGACAGGGCCGGGGTGATGCCGGTGACGTGCAGGATGCGTGGGGTGGAGCTCCCCGGCGTGCCGGTTGAAGCGGTGAGGGCCGCGACGCATTCGGCCGAGGTGAGGGTGGAGCCGGCTGAGCCGCGGCGGTGGTAGCTGACTCGGGTGATGTCGTGGGCCGGCTGGTCGAAGGCGATGAAGCCGGTGAAGGAGTCGTCGGTGAAGCGTAGGTGGCGAGTGTCGACGTTCTCGGCGCGGAGGGTGCGCTGGATCAGGCGGCCCGGCTCGTCGTTGCCTACGGCACCCAACCAGGCGACGTCGTGGCCGAGCCTGGCCAGCCCGATCGCCACGTTGCTCTCGGACCCGGCGATCGACAGGTGCACCTCGCCGCCCAGGCGGAGGGCCCTGGACGAGCGCAGGGAGACCATTGCCTCGCCGATGGTCAGTACGTCAGGCATCGGTACTCCGCACAGCGGCGAGGAAGGTGGCGGCGCGGTCGGCCAGATCGGCTAGGGAGCCACCGGTACCTGCGTCGCCGAGTAGAGGGGAGCCCAGGCCTACCGCTAGGGCGCCGGCCGCGAGGTACTGCGGGGTGGTGGTTGCGTCGACGCCGCCGACTGCGATGAGAGGGGCGTCGGGGAGGGGTGCTCGGAGCTCGCGGAAGTAACCCGGTCCGTGGAGTTTGGCGGGGAAGACCTTCACGGCAAGAGCGCCCAGGTCGAGGGCGGTGACGATCTCGGTGGGGGTGAGGGCGCCGCACAGCAGTGGCAGGTTCAGCGCGACGCTGCGGTGGGCGCCTTGGGTGATGGCTGGGGTGACGACGAAGCCGGCTCCGGCCGCGGCGACCTCGTCGGCCTGGTCGGAGGTGATCACGGTGCCGGCGCCGATCAGGACCGAGGGGTCGAACTCGGAGCGCGCCTTGGCGATCGCCTCGGCGCCGCCGGGGGTGGTGAGCGAGACCTCGAGGATGGTGATTCCGGCCGTCACCAGCGTGCGGATGCACTCGAGCGCCCGGTCGGGACCGTCGGCCCGGATGATCGCCAGCACCTTGCGCTGGGTGAGTTCTGCAAGCAGGTCCACGTGTCTCACTCCTTCGAAGGAACGCTCGCCGCGGAGACGACGAGCCGCCAGGACAACTGCCCTGACTCCGGTACTACGGCCGCGTCACCCGGCCCGGCTTCGGCCAACCCGAAAACCCTGCCCAGCATCGGCTCCACCCCCAGGCTCCGGTACGGCGCCTCCGCCGGATACCCACCCAGATTCCGCCACACTGCCGTCGATACTGGCTGCTCAGGGCAACTCAGGCTGAAGGTCAACGCGGTCGAGCCGTCGACAACCGAAGCCGTCGGGCAGTCGACCAGCACGGCGCCGACCGCAGTACCGTCGGTCGGTGCGTAGGTGGCGAGGTCGAGATCGGCCCAACTGCTGCTCTCCACCCAATCCGAACCATCCTGTGGATAAAGGCGGCAGACGGTGTCGGGCGGGACATCGAGCTTGGCGCCGACGGCGCAGTCGAGGAGGGCGTGGGCTGCCCAGATGAAGCGATAGCCCGCGGGGGCGATCAGGCGATAGTCGACCCAGATGGCGCCGGTTTCGTCCAGCTCCACAGGTGGTTCGCCGCCGTTGAAGCGGCGGAGGAGGACTGCTTCGCCGTACTGGACCGCGTCCCAGTCCTCGTCCTCATCCAATGAGCCCCAGAGTTGGTTCCAGAGGCCGCCGTGGTCGGGGGTGCCGCGGACGGTGGGAAAGCACTCGTCGAGGCCGCCGACGTCGACGTACGTCGTCAGGTCTGAGCGTGGACCCGAGATCAGGCCGGGGCCGGACCAGAGCCACTCGCGTCCACCGAGGACGAGCGACGTCCAGCGGCCGCCGTCGTCCAGGTCGACCACGACCTCGTTGGTGGGAAGATCCGTCACCATTCCGCGAATGATCCGTCCTCTTGGGTCCAGATCGGGTTCCGCCAGGCGTGACCCTTTTTGTCGGCGGCGCGGACCGCGTCCTCGTCGACCGTGATTCCCAAGCCAGGCAGGGGATTCCACTCCGCGTGACCGTCCACCCACGTGAACGGCGTCGGGTCGGTCACGTACGACGTCAGGTCGCTGTCGAGGTTGTAGTGGATCCCGCGACTCTGCTCCTGGATCAAGAAGTTCGGCGTCGCAAAGGACACCTGCAACGAAGCAGCCAACGAGATCGGCCCCAGCGGACAGTGCGGCGCCAGCAAAGCACCGTGCGCCTCAGCCAGTACTGCGATCCGCCGCAACTCCGAGATCCCACCGGCATGCGAAACGTCGGGCTGGACCACCGCCACCCCCGCCTCCAGCGCAGGCATGAACTCCGACCGACCGTACAGCCGCTCGCCCAAAGCCACCGGCACGGTAGACGCCTCGACCACCGACGCCAAGTGGTGCAGGTGCTCCGGCAGCACCGGCTCCTCCACAAACAAAGGATGCAAGGGCTCAACCGCATGCAGGATCCGCCGTGCCCCAGCAACCCCAACCCGACCATGCAGATCGATCGCCACATCCCGCGAGTCACCCAGCACCGATCGAGCCGCCTCGAGCCGCGCGACAATCGACCGCACCTCGGCCAACGAGGGCGACGGCTGGATCCGCCCGCTGGCGTTCATCTTCACCGCGGTCATCCCGGCCTCGACCTGCGCCGCCACCTGATCCGCGATCTCGGCCGGCTCATCCCCGCCGACCCAGGCATAAACCCGAGCCCGATCCCGCACCCGCCCGCCAAGCAGCGAGGCAACCGGCGCCCCATAAACCTTGCCGGCGATGTCCCACAACGCATGATCGATGCCGGCCAGCGCGCTGCTCAGCACCGGTCCGCCGCGATAGAACCCGCCCTTGGCCAAGATCTGCCAATGCCGCTCGATCTGCAACGGATCCTGGCCGATCAGGTACTCCGACAACACCTCGATCGCCGTCCGCACCACCTCGGCGCGCCCTTCGACGACCGGCTCGCCCCATCCGACGACACCGTCGCTGGTCTCGATCCGGCAGAACAGCCAGCGCGGCGCGACGAGGAAGGTCTCGATCCGCTCGATCTTCACTTGCGGCCCCGACCGGTCGACTTGCGTACGGCGGACAGGTCCTCGGCAGCCTTCGCCAGCAACTCGCGCATCGCCAGCTCGGCGCCCTCGGGGTCGTGCGCCCGGACCGCGTCGACCACGCGCGCGTGGCTCGGTACGGGATCGTCGGACGACTTGACCTTGTGCACCAGCCGATCGCGGCCGGCCAGACCGGTCTCGATGACGACCTCCATCTTGGTGAGCAACTCGTTGCCGGTGGCAGCGAGCAAAGCCTTGTGGAACGCGACATCCGCCTCGGCGGCGTCGAGATCGTTGGTTGCCGACGACATCGCCGCCAGCGCCTTGTCGAGCAGGTCGATCTGCGCGTCGGAGGCGCGTACCGCAGCCAGCCGGGCGGCCGCCGGTTCGACGATGCCGCGTACTTCGTGCAGTTCCTCGAGCAGCTCGGGCCGGACGTCTTCGTCGTCGAAGTGCCAGCGGATCATGTCCGCGTCGAGCAGGTTCCAGTCCGAACGCGGGCGGACGAAGGTGCCGCGCTTCTGCCGCGCGTCGACCAGGCCTTTGGCGGTCAGCACCTTGAGTGCCTCGCGGACCGCGGTCAGGCTGACGCCGAGGTCGGCCTGCAGATCGGGCACGTTGATCGTCGACCCCTCGGGGATCTGTCCCGACAGGATGCGCTGCGCCATCACCTCCACGATCTGCCCGTGCAGTCCTCGCGAAACCCCGCGCTGAATCCCCGTCACGCCGCTCTCCCCACTCCGCTGCTCGCGCCCATCGCGCCGGACCTCACTGCCATCCCGGTTCCCGGCCCCACCACGCCGTACCCCGGTACCGCTGTCTTCGTCATGCCGAGTCCTTGGCTGCGGCCCAGCCGCCGTCGACCAGGAGCTCGGCGGCGGTGATGAACGACGCCTGCTCGGACAACAGGAACGCCACCGCCTGGGCGACCTCGTCAGGACGACCCAGCCGCCCGATCGCCGTGGCCTTCGCGCTCTGTGCCTTGCCCTTCGCGGTCACACGGTCCCACGCGGCGGTGTCGATCGGACCCGGAAGAACCGTGTTGACCCGGATCGAACCGCCGTACTCGACAGCGAGCTGCCGGCTGAGCGCGAGCAGAGCGCCTTTGGAGGCCGCGTACGCCGGATGGCCGGGGATGCCCGCGACCGCGTGCACCGACGAGACGAGCACCACCGATCCGCCGCGCGCCGCAAGGTCGGAGTACAGGATCTGGAAGCCGAGGAAGGCCGCGGTCAGGTTGACGTCGAGCTGGCGTTGCCACGAGGCCGGTGGCAGCTCGTGCGCCGGCCGGACGTCGACCGTGTACGCGTTGCTGACGAATCCGTCGATCGGACCGAGCGCGTCCCGGCCGCGGGACCGGGCCTCGTGCCAGGTATCGGGAGAGGAGACATCGCCGACGACCGCCAGCGCGCGGCCCGGGATCTCCTTGCACGGTTGGAGATCGACCTGGATGACACCAGCGCCTTCGTCGAGCAGCCGCTGCACGCAGGCAGCGCCGATCCCCGTCGCGGCACCGGTCACCACGATCACCCGCTCAGCCAGCCGCACCAGAAGCCTCCCGATCTCCAACGATGAACGAGTCACTAGTTGACCGTGAGCGGTTGACCACGTCAAGCGATTTCATCGTAATTTACGAATTAATATTGACACGTCCGACGGACCGGCTGCAAGATCCTCGGCAGAACGAACCACTCAATCGACTGGAGTAGTCATGGCGGGTCTGGCAGCTGATCGGCGGACGTTCCTCAAGGGGCTCGGAGTACTCGGGGCGGCCACCCTGATCCCGGGTTGCGCCACCTCGACCTCGTCACCGGGCTCGGGTTCCACTACCGGGGCGACCGGCAATCTCTCGCTGCAGTCCAACCTCTCCGCGGAGCAGGCGAAGGCCGCGATGGAGAAGCTGGTCGAGGCGTACAACAAGACCGGCGGCGCCACGGTCAAGCTCAACACCGTCGCGTCGGAGATCTACCGCACCCAGCTCCCGACGTACCTCACCTCGGCGAACCCGCCGGACGTCTACACCTGGTACGCCGGATCGGTCGCGGACTCGTACGCGAAGAAGGATCTGCTGCTCGACATCACCAGCGTCTGGGACGCGATGGGCAACTACCCCGAATCGATGAAGACGCTGTCCACCAGCAGCAACGGGCAGAAGATCTTCGTGCCGACCAGCTACTACTGGTGGGGCATGTTCTACCGCAAGTCGAACTTCGCCAAGTGGGGCGTGACGCCGCCGAAGACCTGGGACGAGTTCATCGCGGTCTGCAAGACGATCCAGTCCAAGGGCGTCCCGCCGATCGGCATCGGCCTGGGCGACACCCCGTGGGTCGCGTCGGCGTGGTTCGACTACCTGAACATCCGGATCAACGGCGCGCCGTTCCACCGCGACCTGCTGGCCGGCCGCGGCCGTTTCGACGACCCGAAGGTCAAGGCCGTCTTCACCAAGTGGCAGGAGGCGCTGCCGTACTTCGACCCGAAGGGCAAGTCGTTCCCCTTCCAGGAGGCGACCTCCGCGCTGCTCGGCGGCAAGACCGGCATGTTCCTGATCGGCACCTTCTTCGCCGACTCGGCCCCGAAGGACGCCCTCGACGACATCGACTTCTTCCAGTTCCCGATCATCGACCCGTCCGTACCGGTCGCCGAAGAGGCGCCGACCGACGGGTACTTCGCCTCGAAGAAGGCCAAGGACCCCGAGGGCGTGAAGAAGTTCCTCACCTGGCTGGCGACGCCCGAAGCGCAGAACATCTACGTGCAGAGCTCTTCCGGTACCGCGATCCCGGCGAACCCCGAGGGCAAGTCGGCCGACACCGCGCTGGTGAAGAAGGGCAAGGCGATGATCGAGGGCGCGAAGGAGCTGACCCAGTTCTTCAACCGTGACTCGAGTGACGCCCTGCAGCCGACCGCTGATGCCGCGCTGACCAAGTTCCTGGACAAGCCCGACCAGATCGACAAGATCCTCAAGGACTGGCAGGCGGCGGCCGAGAAAGTGTTCAAGGCGTGACCGCAACCACCGTGGAACCTGAATCGCCGCCTGGTACACCGCCTGGTTCAAGGCTTGGATCAAGGTCTGGAGAGCGGCGCCCCTGGCGAGTGTCGCCGTTGATCCTGGCGTTCGTCTTCGTGCCGTTCGCGATCGAGGCAGTGTGGGTGTTCTGGCCCGCGCTGCAAGGGTTCTGGCTGTCGTTGACGGACTGGGACGGGTTGTCGGCGCCGAAGTTCGTCGGCCTCGGCAACTTCGGGGACATGTTCTCCGACCCGATCTTCAAGACCGCGTTGAAGAACACGGCGATCTGGCTCGTGCTGTTCGGTGGGCTCAGTGTCATCGGCGGATTCGGCATGGCGATGCTCCTGCAGAAGGAGCGTCGCGGTGTCGGCATCTACCGGGCGGCGCTGTTCACTCCGGTGGTCTTCTCGCTGGTGGTGACCGCGCTGATCTGGCGGGTCTTCTACCAGCCGGACGGCCTGGTCGATTCGGTACTTCGCGGCATCGGCCTGGAGAGCTGGATCCATCCCTGGCTGGCCGATCCGGACACCGCCCTGTACGCCGTGATCCTGCCGGCCCTCTGGAGGCAGATCGGGTACGTGATGGTGCTCTACCTGGCCGGGCTGAAAGCAGTCGACCCTGCTCTCTACGAAGCGGCTCGGGTGGACGGCGCGTCGGCTTGGCAACGGACCCGGTACGTGACGATCCCGCAGCTCAAGGGCGTGAACTCGGTCGTGCTGTCGGTGATCGTGATCGACTCGCTTCGTTCCTTCGACATCGTCTGGTCGATGACGAGGGGCGGGCCGTACCACTCCTCGGAGCTGCTCAGCACGTACATGTACTCGACCGCGTTCCAGTCCACCCAGCTGGGCTACGCGTCGGCGATCGCCGTGGTGATCTTCATCCTCGCGCTCGCGGTCATCCTCGGCTACCTGATCCGCGCCTTCCGGGAGGAGACATGACGAACCGCTTCAAGACCGGTGGGTACCACGTGGCGATGAGCATCGTCTCGTTCCTGTGGATCGCGCCGATCCTGTGGGTGGTGGTGATCTCGCTGCGCAGCTTCGACGACGTCGCGGCCAACGGGCTCGGGTCGCTGCCGCACTCGTTCACGTTCTCGACGTACAAGTCGGCGTGGGAGGACGCGGACGAGTTCCGGGCGCTGATCAACTCGCTGGCGGTGACGATCCCGGCCGTGATCCTGAGCCTCGGGCTGGCGTCGATCGCGGCGTACGGGCTGGCGCGGTACAACATTCCGTTCCGGCGGACTGTGTTGCTGCTGATGCTGATGGGGAACCTGCTGCCGCCGCAGATCCTGCTGATCCCGATCTCGCGGTTCGTCGAACTGACCGGGTACTACGACACGTTGTACGCGCTGATCGCGGTGCATGTCGGGTTCGGGCTCGGCTTCTACACGTTCGTGCTGCACGGGTTCATGCGGGATCTGCCGCGGGAGATCCAGGAAGCGGCGACGATCGACGGCGCGGGGCCGGGCAAGATCTACGCCAGCGTCATCCTGCCGCTCACCCGGCCGGCGATGGCGGCTCTCGGCGCGCTTTCGTTCACCTGGATCTTCAACGACCTGCTGTGGTCGATCACGGTGATCCGCTCCGGCGAGAAGATGCCGGTCACGCCGGCGCTGCTGGGTCTTCAGGGTCTGTTCGTCTCATCGTGGAACGTGATTGCCGCAGGCACCGTCATTGCGGCCGTCCCCACTCTTGCGGTGTTCTTGAAGTTCCAGAAGCACTTCGTCTCGGGACTCGCGATCGGAGCCGTCAAGTGACCCGATGGACGTTGCGCGGAGCAACCACGTCGTACGTCGTGGAGGTTGCGTCGCATGGGCAGTGGGCACAGCTTGTTGCCTGGGGCCCGCATGCGGTGGCGGACGGCCCGTCGCTGCTCGCCCCGGTCGGCACCGAGCATTTCATCCCGCGAGTTGACATAGAGCCGCTCGAGTACGGGGTGAAGGGCGTTCGGTACACCACTGCGCCTGAGCTGGTGGTAATAGGAGACGACGGCTCGGACGAGCTCCGCCCGCTCTTCGTGAGCGCCAGCGGCTCCGCCACACGCCGGTCGGCGGCGGCACCCGCCACCGCGGCCGCACCTCTCGGCTCAGCGGATACCCCTGTCGCCGCCGGAGGCGGGGACGGGCTGGAGTTGGGGTTTGTCGACGACCTGCGTGGGGTGCGCATCGTGTTGCACTACCGGGTGCCGGCTGGGCTGGATGTTGTTGAGCGGTGGGTTTCCGTGCACAACGACGGGGGCGAGGAGCTCCGGCTTCGGCAGCATGCGTCGGCGGGGTTTGTGGTGCCTACCAGCGACGGCGCGGTGGTGAATTACCTCTGGGGTGAATGGAACAGCGAGTTCCAGCGCGGGAGTGTCGAGCTGCGGCGCGGTCGGTTCTCGATCGACAGCAGGCAAGGGATCACCGGTCACTCGTACTCGCCGTTCCTGTCAGTAGGAGAGCAGAGCGGCCCCGCGTGGGGTGTGCAGTTGGCGTGGTCCGGCTCCTGGGAGATGAGTGCGGAGGTCGACACCACCGGGCAGACGCGGATCCAGGCAGGACGGTTGGCATCGAGCCTCGGGCTGACGCTCGGACCGGGCGAGAGTTGGGTTTCGCCGAACGCGGTGGGTGCGTTCAGCAACGATGGGCTGGACGGACTGGCTCGCGTCTTCCACGCGTACCAGCGGACCTTCTCGCGAGGGCTGCCGCAGAAGGTGTTGTACAACTCCTGGTTCGCGACCGAGTTCGACGTACGAGCCGCTCATCAGCTCGAGCTGGCCAAGCGGGCGGTGCGTGCCGGAGTCGAGACGTTCGTGGTCGACGACGGCTGGTTCGTCGGGCGGTCGGATGACACCGGTGGGCTGGGGGATTGGGATGTTGATCAAGAAGCCTTCCCCGACGGGCTCGGGAGCTTCATCGCGGACCTGAAGGAGATCGGTCTCGGCTTCGGCCTGTGGGTGGAGCCCGAGTCCGTCAGCCCGTCATCGGAACTGGCGGCCAAGCATCCCGAGTGGATCCTGCAGACGCCCGGTCGCGAGCCGCTGCTGGTTCGCAATCAGTTGCTCCTCGATCTGAGTCGTGACGATGTCGCCGAGTGGATCTGGGCGACGCTCGACCGGCTGCTTTCGTCGTACGAGATCAGCTACCTGAAGTGGGACGCGAACCGGCCGCGGCTCGACGCCGGCGATCAGCGCCGTGATCTCGACGGCCGAGTCGTCGAGAACCTGTACAAGATCCTCGACCGGCTGCGCGCCGAGCACCCGCAGGTTGTCGTCGAAGGGTGCGCCGGCGGTGGCGCGAGGGTCGATCTCGGCATGGCTGCTCGCGTCGACACGCTCTGGCCGAGTGACAACACGGCGCCGCTCGATCGGCTGAGCATCCAGCGCGGGTTCCTGACCGGGTACTCGCCGCACTTGATGAGCTCGTGGGTGACAGATGCCGAGGGGACCCACGACGGGCGTGAGCGGTCGCTCGACTTCCGGTTCCATGTCGCGATGGCCGGCGGGCTCGGGATCGGCGCCGACCTGTCGCGCTGGACCGACGAACAGCTGGCGACGGCGGCGCGGCACATCGCGCAGTACAAGGAAATCCGAGATGTGGTTGCCAATGGCAAGGTATACCAGCTTGCCGAGGGCACTCAGTACGTAGCAGAAGACCGGAGCGTCGTGTTCTTGTGGAACACGGGCGACGGCAACGTCCGCGGCACTCTGCCGACGCGACCCCGTGGGATCCCGCTGGTTCAGCTGGATCCCGCCCAGAACTACCGGGTGGGAACTGAGGTCTACCCGGGCAGCTACCTGCTGCAGGTCGGCGTCCCCTGGGATGACTCGACCGACTCGCAATGCCTGGTCATCACCCCGTCCAACTGAAGGATGAAGACGTGAAACGACTATCCGCCCTGCTCGGCGGCGCGCTCTCGGCGGTCCTGGTGACCGCCGCGCTCGCGACCACCGCGGCAGCCACGACCACCGGCGCCACGACCCAAGCAGCCACCACGACAACCCCGGTGCTCAGCCCCACGCCGTACATGGGCTGGAACACGTACTACGGCCTCGGCGGTGACTTCACCGAGGCAACCATCCGCTCGGTCGCCGACTCCATGGTCAGTCGCGGCCTGAAGAAGGCCGGCTACGACATCGTCTGGCTCGACGGTGGCTGGCAGGCCGACGAGTCGCGCAGCGCGGCCGGCGATCTGGTCCCCAACCCGGCCAAGTTCCCGAACGGGCTCAAGCCGCTGGTCGACTACATCCACAGCAAGGGCCTGAAGGCGGGCATCTACACCGACGCCGGCCCGTACATCCCGGGCAAGTGTGGCCTCGGCAGCGGCGGCTACTACCAGCACGACGCGGACACCTTCGCTGCTTGGGGTTTCGACGCCGTCAAGGTCGACTACCTCTGCGGTATCGCGGCCAACCTCGACCCGAAGACGGTCTTCACCGAGTTCGCCAACGCGCTGCACAACAACGCGAGCCACCGGCCGCTGATCTTCAACCTGTGCAACCCGGTCACCTCGCCGGACTGGGGCAACTACCCCGAGTCGCAGCAGTCGATCAACTCCTGGTCGTACGCGCCGGCGATCGCGCAGTCGTGGCGGACGTACACCGATGTCGGCTTCCAGGGCGACATCAAGTTCAAGGATGTTCTGCGCAACTACGACGCGAACGCTCGGCACCCCGAGGTCGTCAAGCCCGGCGCGTTCGGTGACCCGGACTACCTGGCGCCTGAGCTCGGCATGTCCGACGAGGAGTTCCGCACCCAGTTGACGCTGTGGTCGGTCGCCGCCGCCCCGCTTGTCGTGGGCAGTGACATCCGCAAGCTGAGCGCGACCACGATCGGCATGCTGACCGACCCCGACGTCATCGCGATCAACCAGGACAAGGCGGCAGTACAGGCCGTGCGCGTCGGTGCAGCCGGTACTACGGAAACGTGGGTGAAGCGTCTCGCCGACGGCAGCCGCGCGGTCGTACTCCTCAACCGCGGCGACACCGCGAAGACCCTCACCACCACGGCCTCGGCCGTCGGTCTGCAGGGTGGCCGCTTCACGCTGAAGAACGCCTGGACCAACGCGGTCACCGAGAGCGCCGGCACCATCAGCGCCGCCGTACCGGCCCACGGTACTGCGCTGTTCCGGGTCGGTCCGGCGGTTGGTCTGCCGGGTATCCCGCACGTCACCGCCGGCATCCCGCAGGTCACCCAGGTCGGCACGCAGGTACTTCCTGAGGGCAGCGCCCCGGTCGTTGCCGGTGGCGACGAACTGCGCGCTGAGGTTGCCGTCCGCAACGATGGTGTACTCCCGGTCTTCAAGCCGACGGTCAGCTTGACCGCTGCTGCTAGTTGGACGATTACTCCGGTCGGCAAGGCTCCGGTGCTCTTGGCTCCCGGCCAGAAGGTCACCTTGGCCTTCGAGGTGAAGCTGCCGGCGACGACTGAGGCGGGCAATGCGTCGCTGACGGCGACTACGCAGTACGAGGCTCTTGGTTACGGCATCCAGAAGCAGGTGACGGTGTCGCCGCTGGTCATCGCGCCGGTACCGCCGGACGGGGTCGCGGCGCTCTCGCACCACCCGTGGATCAGCGCGACCAGCGGCTGGATGTCGCCGACCGTGGACGAGAGTGTCGGCGGCGGTTCGCCGATCAGCCTGGTCAGCCAGACGTATCCGACCGGCATCGGCGTTGCTTCGCCGTCGCTGGTCCGGTACTACCTCGGCCAGCAGTGCACCAAGCTCACCGGGACGGTCGGCATCGACGACGCGGTGCGCAACGTCGGCCCGGAGGGTGGTACCTCGACCTTCCAGGTGATCGGTGACGGCAAGGTCCTGTTCGACTCCGGTGTCGTCGACCGCGACCACCCGAAGCCGGTCGATGTCGACCTCACCGGGGTGCGCGTCCTCGACCTGGTGGTCGGCGATGCAGGCGACGGCGGCTACAACGACCGCGCCGACTGGGCAGCCCCGACTGCCACCTGCTGACAAATCGCTGCTGGAGGGCGGACCGGGCTGACCCGGTCCGCCCTCTGTCATGCGTGGGACTGTGGTTCCCCCACGCGGCCCACTACGCAGGCTCCTCCGTCGCCCACTCCACGGACCGCTCCCACCCACCCCGGTTGCGCGTGCTGTGCCCGCGTGGGGTGGGGCCTGTGTCAGTTGGGTGGGGTGAAGAGGTTGACCAGGTTGCCGTCGGGGTCGCGGAGGAGGGCGGAGCGGTTGCCCCAGGGCATGGTGGTCGGGTTCTGGATGAACTCGAGGTCTTGCAGGCGGTCAAACTCCGCGTCGACATCAGGGACCTGGAACTCCAGGAACGCCGAGTGGTTGGCGGCGGGGCGGACGACGTCTTCGCCGTACAGCTTCGTGGTGAGATCGCTGCTGGAGATGGCCAAGGTGCCTGCAGTGGTGGCGATCTGTGCGAAGACCGGGGCGGGACGGCTCGCGGTGAGGCCGGTGAGGTGTTCGTAGAAGGCGGTCAGGCGGTCGACGTCGGTCGTCACGACGCGGACGGAAGCGAAAGTGGTCATGTCTTCGACGGTAGAACTGATACCGGACAGGATCCGCCCGGTATTCTGAAGATGTGACGAGGCCGACTTCGCGGGTGCTGGCGTTGCTGGAGCTGCTCCAGGGCGGCGGCACTCGGCGGGTCGGAGACCTGGCCGAGCGGCTCGGCGTCGATGAGCGGACGGTACGCCGGTACGCGGAGCATCTCGTCGAGCTGGACATCCCGGTCCGCTCGGTCCGTGGACGGTACGGCGGCTACCGGCTCGCACCCGGCTACCGAATGCCACCTCTCATGCTCACCGACGACGAAGCAGTCGCGATGGCGATCGGTCTCGTCGTCGGTCGCCGAGCCGGTCTGGTACCTGAGTCAAGCGCCTCGGAAAGTGCCCTGGCGAAGCTCCGCCGCGTCCTCCCCACCCGCTTGGCCGATCGCCTAGGCGCCCTGCTCGCCACCACGTCCTTCACCGCCCCGCCACGCTCCACTACCCCGACGGACTCCGACCTCCTGCTGACCATCGCCGAGGCAGCCCGGGACCGACGAGCAGTCGAGATCTCGTACACAGACCGAAGCGGATGCCGCAGCACCCGCATCATCACCCCCGACGGCGTAGTCGGCCACGCCGGCCACTGGTACGTAGCCACCTCTACCCGGACGTTCCGCCTGGACCGCATCGCCACCGCCTCGTTGCTAACAGCAACCACAGACCAGCCGACGACCTCCGACCCGGCCCAGCACGTACTCGAGTCCCTGGCCGCCACACCCTGGACCCACAAGATCTCCGTACGAGTCCCAGGCTCACCCGACGACGTACAACGCCGCCTCCCGCTCGGCCTGGCTGTCATCACCGCGCTCGAAGGCAGCACATCCGACGACGGCGAGATCGTTCGAGTCGAGTTCCGCGCCGAGCGCCTCGACTGGGTCCCCGCGCTGCTCGCCGGCCTCGACCGCCCGTTCGTCATCGAAGAGCCGGCCGAGTTGCGCCGCCTGGTCACCGACCTGGCCACTCGGCTCGCCGCGTGGGCCGGCAACTGAGGCCCGGTCCCCGGTCACGGATCGACGACGACCGAGAGCATCGCAGCCAAGCGGTCGGTCAGTACAGGTGTCTGGGAGTCCCGCAAGGCGGGAGTGCCGATCACGGTCCGCATCAGCCAGACGCCGGCCAGGAGGGCGAGTCCGACCTCGGCTCGTTCCTGCGCGTCCGGGCCCTCCAGGCCGGCGGCGAACCGGGCGCCGACATGGCGTTCGATCCCGGCCCGGATGATGTCGGCCGCGCGGGGATTGGCCGCCGACCGGAGCATGAGCTCGAACGGACCGAGATGCTCAGCGCCGGGAGCGGTCCTGGCGACCAGCGCCTCGGCCGTCGCTCGTGCGAGTCGGACCGGCACTTCCGGATTGTCCGGAATCATCGTTGGCGGCGCGAAGGCCGTGTCGACGACCTCGGTGAACAGGCCTTCCTTCGACCCGAAGTACCGGTTGACCAGCATGGCCGTGACGCCGGCGTCGGCAGCGATCTCGCGCACCCCGACCCCGTCGTACCCGCGCTTGGTGAACGCCGTCACCGCCGACTCCAGGATCGCCTGACGAGTGGCGGCCGCGTTCCGGGATCTCTTCTCCATGCGGGAAGTCTACGTGTGTATACTGAAATCGTAAGTCTACGAGCGTATACATATTGGAAGGTCAGCACGATGGATCTGCAGTTGAGGCAACGACGCGCCCTGGTCACCGGTTCGACCTCCGGACTCGGGGAAGCGACGGTCCGGATGCTCGCGGCGGAGGGCGCCGCCGTCATCGTCCACGGGCGCAACGCGGAAAAAGCACGAGCGATCGCGGACGAGATCGTCGCCGCCGGTGGCCGGGCCGTGGTGGCGGTGGGAGATCTGACCACCGACGAGGGAGCCGACGCGGTCGCCGAGGCGGCGCTGGCCGGCGGGCCGGTCGACATCCTGGTCAACAACGCCGGCGCCTATGAGCACCTGAGCTGGGCGGAGGCGTCACCGGATGCCTGGGCCGTCACCTACGACCAGAACGTGATCTCCGGGGTCCGGATGATCCAGCGGCTGGTTCCGGCGATGCGTGACCGCGGCTGGGGTCGGGTGATCACCATCGGTGGCGGGCTCGGCGGACAGCCGATGAACACCCACCCGCAGTACAACGCCACCCTCGCGGCCCGGCACAATCTGGCCGTCTCGTTGGCCCGTGAGCTGAAAGGCACCGGTGTCACCTCGAACATCGTTGCTCCTGGCGCCATTCTCGTCCCGGCCGTCCAGGAACTGCTGACCGGAATCGCGGATGAGCGCGGTTGGGGCACCACCTGGTCGGAGATCGAGGAGAACTCCGTCCGCGAACTCGTCCCGAACGACGCCAACCGATTCGGTCGCCCCGACGAGATTGCCGGCGCCGTCGCCTACCTGTGCGGTCCCCTCGCCGACTACATCAGTGGGGCGTCGCTCCGCGTCGACGGCGGAACCGTCCGCGGCGTCCAGTAGCCACAGGCATCACTACTCGGCGGCCGGGGCGCGGCGGATGGCGGCGATCGTGGGGACCGGGTCGTTGGTGAGGAAGTCGAGGACCAGCGTGTTGACCAGGTGAGGCTTCTCCTGGGTGAGGAAGTGGGAGGTGCCGGGGACGACGGCGAACTCGGCGTTGGGGATGTTGTCGTACATCTCGACCGCGTGTGCCAGCGTCACCAGGTCGTCGTCGGAGAACATCACCAGTGTCCGCGCGGTGATCACGTTCAGCTCGGACGCCTGCAGGTCGGGTTCCTTGGCCGCCATCTCGCCGATCTTGGTGGCCACGACCGGGAAGTGCTCCTCGCCGTCGGGGGAGACCTCGCCGTACGCCGGGCCGAGGAACTGGGTGATTGCCGGGACGTCCCACTCCATCTCCGGACCCGCCTCGCCGGACTTGTTGAAGCCGCCGCTGATCAGCACCAGCCGCTTCACCAGCTCCGGCCGCTGCATCGCGACGAGCATCGCGGTGAACGCGCCGTCGCTGTGCCCGACCAGATCGGCCGGCTGCCCGACCACGGTCTCCAGGAACGCGATCGTGTCGTCGGCCATGATCTGGTAGCTGATCGGGCCCTCGACATCCGGCGTATGCCCGTGCCCGCGCCGCTCCGGCGTGTAGACGTGGAAGTGCTCGGCCAGCGCGGGCGTGTTGGCCTCGAAGAACCGCGCATCCACGAGCCCACCGTGCATCAGTACGAGCGGCTCACCCGATCCCTGTTCGTCGTACCAGGTCTTCACGGCCCCCAACTGCACGTACTCACCCATAGCGTTCCCCAATGTCCGGTTGCCCGAAAAGCTACCCCACGGACCGGGCCTTGACTCGCCCGGTGAGGGGCCGAACACTCACCGTTATGACACGACTCGCCCGCCGCCCAGGACGGGTCTCGCTAGCAGGCATCCTCACCGCCGCTCTGCTCGCGACACCCCTCTTCGCATCTCCGACGACTGCCCTGGCCAAGCCACAGGCAGCTCCCGCACCGAGCCTCATCCCCAAGCCGGTCAGCCAAACCGCCCTCACCGGCCAGACCTTCAGCATGACTTCATCGAGCGCGATCAGCATCGCCACCGACGCCGCTGAAAGCCAAGCAGCCGGCAACGTCGCAGAACAGTTCGCCGCCAGACTGCGCGTCTCAACCGGCTACCCGCTGGCGATCGTGCCAGGCGCAGCCAGCATCAAACTCTCCACGAACGGCCCAGCCTCGCTCGGCGCGGAGGGCTATCAGTTGCGCGTCGACAGCAGCGCGCTGAGCGTTACCGCAGCAACTCCGGAAGGCCTGTACCGCGGCCTCACCACCGTGAGGCAACTCCTGCCCGCCAAGTCCGAGGCAACCGCCCAACAGGCTGGCCCGTGGACAGTCGCCGGTACGACGATCGACGACTCACCGCGCTACTCCTACCGCGGCACCATGCTCGACGTGTCCCGCCACTTCTTCTCCGTGGCCGAGGTGAAGCGCTACATCGACCTCGCCACGCTATACAAGCTCAACAAGCTCCACCTGCACCTCTCGGACGACCAGGGCTGGCGGATCCAGGTCGACTCGTGGCCACGGCTCACGACGTACGGAGGAAGTCTCGAGGTCGGCGGCACGCCAGGCGGCTTCTACAGCAAGGCGGACTACGCAGAGATCGTCCGGTACGCCGGTGAGCGCTACCTGCAGGTCATCCCCGAGATCGACACCCCCGGCCACACCAACGCCGCACTGGCGTCCTATGCCCAGCTCAACTGCAACGGGGTCGCTCCGCCGCTCTACACCGGCACCGACGTCGGGTTCAGCTCGCTCTGCGTCGCGAAGCCGGTCACGTACACCTTCCTCGACGACGTGTTCCGTGAGGTGGCTCAGCAGACCCCCGGTGACATCGTCCACCTCGGCGGGGACGAGGCGCGCTCGACGCCGCACTCCGACTACCTGACCTTCGTACCGAAGGCGTCCGCTCTGGTCACCAAGCAGAACAAGCGGGTGATGGGCTGGCAGGAGATCGCCGAGACCACGCTGCCCGCCAACAGCATCGCGCAGTACTGGGGTACCGACGACACGCGTTCCCGCGACCTGGCCCGGATGGCCGCAGCCCAAGGCAGCAAGGTCGTCCTGTCACCAGCCAACCGGGCGTACCTGGACATGAAGTACAACTCCAGTACTCCGTACGGCCTGTCCTGGGCCGGCTACGTCAGCATCCAGAAGTCCTACAGCTGGAACCCGTCCACGTTGATCCCCAACCTGCCCGCCACCGCGGTAGCCGGCGTAGAGGCGCCCATCTGGTCCGAGACCCTCGACAACCTGGACAAGCTCGAGTACATGGCCTTCCCCCGCCTGCCAGGCATCGCCGAACTCGGGTGGTCCCCGTCCTCGGCCCTCGACTGGACCACCTACAAAACCCGCCTAGGCGGCCAAGGCTCCCGCTGGGACGTCCTCAGCATCAACTTCTACCGGGCTCCCGAAATCACCTGGCGCTGAGCAGTGCGCGAACGGCCCGGACGAGGGCGTCCGGGCCGTTCAGTGCCTATCTACTTCGAGCGGTGCTGTTGAGCTACTTCCTTCAGGTACAGGGCGCTTTGCTTCGGGATGCGGGCCTGGGTGTCGTAGTCGACCCGGACGATTCCGAAGCGCTTGTCGTAGCCGTAGGCCCATTCGAAGTTGTCGAGTAGGGACCAGGCGAGGTAGCCGCGGATGTCGGCGCCTTGCTGGATGGCGGAGGCTACGGCGGCCAGGTGGGAGGCGAAGTAGGCGGTGCGACCCTCGTCGGCTACGTAGCCGGTTTCGTCCGCGGTGTCGTCGAAGGCGGAGCCGTTCTCGGTGATGACCATCGGGACGCCGGGGTAGTCCTTGCTGATCCGGACGAGGAGGTCGGTGAAGCCTTCGGGAACGATCTCCCAGTCCATGGCGGTGCGCGGACGGTTCAGGGGGAGAGTGCGGGTGATCGGCAGGCCGTCCTCGCCGACCGCCTCGCCGTTCTCGCCGAAGCCGGTGAACTTCTGGCTGAAGTAGTAGTTGATGCCCAGGACATCGAACGGCGCGGAGATGGTCGCCAGATCTCCTTCCTGGACAGGGATCTCGACGCCCTCGGCCGCGAGGTCGGCAATGACATCGGCCGGGTAGTGGCCGTGGATCAGCGGGTCGAGGTAGAGCCGCGCGCCCATCCCGTCAGCGCGACGGGCTGCCTCGAGGTCCGGCTCCAGGTCGCTGGCCGGGTACGCCGTTGCCGCGTTCAGCGTGATCCCGATGTCGAGCTTGCGCGGAGCAGCCTCGCGCATCCGCTCGGTCGCGAGCCCGTGCCCGAGCAGCAGGTGGTGCACCGCGGCAACAGCGGCCGGGTACTCCTTCCGCCCGGGCGCGTGAGCGCCGTACGCATATCCGAGCATCGCCGAGCACCACGGCTCGTTCAGCGTCGTCCAGGTGTCCACCCGGTCGCTCAGCGCGTCGAACACCAGCATCGAGTAGTCCGCGAACCGGTACGCCGTATCGCGTACCGGCCAGCCGCCCGCGTCCTCGAGTTCCTGCGGCAGATCCCAGTGGTACAGGGTCACCCAAGGGTCGATGCCCTGGGCAAGCAGTTCGTCGACGAGCCGGTCGTAGAACGCGATACCGGCCGGGTTGACGCCACCGCGACCACCCGGCTGCACCCGTGGCCAGGAGACCGAGAACCGGTACGTGTCCAGCCCGAGGTCCTTGATCAGGGCAACGTCGGCCGGCATCCGGGTGTAGTGCTCGCAGGCGATGTCGCCGGTGTCACCGTTGTCGATCGCGCCGGGGACCTTGCAGAAGGTGTCCCAGATCGACGGCGTCCGTCCGTCGACGTCGACGGCGCCTTCGATCTGGTACGCCGAGGTCGCGACGCCCCAGCGGAAGCCCGGCGGCAGACTGTCGATCAGGGTCTGCTCGGCCGCCGGCGCGGTGAACACTGCGGAGGTGGGAACAGCGGTGGTGTTCATAGGCGTGTGTACGGCGCCCGCCGGTGGGCGAGCGCCGTACTGGCTCCCTTCGAAGTAGTTGTGAGAGATCAGCCGACCGGAACGCGACCGGGCAGCCAGCAGGCCACCTCGCGGTTCGGGTCGTTCCTGGCCTCGGGTACGCCGAGGACGGGGATCTCCGTCGAGCAGCGGTCGAACGCGTGCGGGCACCGCGGGTGGAACGCGCAACCGGTGGGCATGCCGCGCAGATCGGGCGGCGACCCGGGGATCCCGGCCAGCTCCCGGCGCGGACCACGCAGCGCCGGGAAGGACTTGAGCAGTCCTTCGCTGTACGGGTGGAGGGAGTCCTTGTAGAGGTCGGCCGACTTCGCCTGCTCGACGATGCGGCCGCCGTACATGATCGCGATCCGGTCGGAGAACTCGACCAGCAGCGACAGGTCGTGGGTGATGAACAGCACCGAGAAGTCGAGCCGCTCGCGCAACTCGACCAGCTGGGCGAGGATCTGGCGCTGCATGACCACGTCGAGGGCCGTGGTCGGCTCGTCCATGATGACGACCTGCGGCTCGAGGACCAGGGCCATACCGATCATCACCCGCTGCCGCATACCGCCGGACAGCTGGTGCGGGTAGGCATCCATCCGGTCGGCGGAGATGCCGACCAGCTTGAGCATCTCCTTGGCGCGGGCAACCCGGGCCTCATGGCTGAGCTGCGGTTCGTGCGCCTGGATCACGTCGAGCATCTGGGTGGAGACCTTGTGCACCGGGTTGAGCGAGTTCATCGCGCCCTGGAACACGATCGAGGTCTCGGCCCAGCGGAACGCCCGCAGTTCGGAGTTGCTGAGCGACATCACGTCGTACGGTTCGCCGCCCGGCGGGTGGTAGATGACCGAGCCGCCGCTGATCACGCCGGGCGGCGGGAGCAGCCGGGTGACGCCGTACGCGAGCGTCGACTTACCACTGCCGCTCTCGCCGGCCAGCCCGAGCACCTCACCGCGGTGCAGCGTCAGCGTGACGTCCCGGACGGCCTGGACGGCCTGTTCGCCGAGACCGTAGTCGACGTTGAAGTTCTTGATCTCCAGCACTGGCGGCTTCATGCGGCGCCCTTCGCTTCGTCAGTGGCCTTCCGCACCACGGGCGTGACCGGGTCCTTCTTGCCGTTCTGGGACAGGACGGGGGTGAAGCCGACCCGCATCTTGACCGTGTGGCCGTCCGCGGTCTTCACCTTGGTGTGGCCGCTGCTGCGCAACCGCGGGCTGACGAACTCGTCGATGCCGAAGTTGATCAGCGACAGCGCGGTACCGAGGATCGCGATCGCGAGACCGGCCGGGACGAACCACCACCACGCGCCCTGTGCGAGGGCCTGCTGGCTCTGCGCCCAGAACAGGATGGTGCCCCAGTTCCACTCGGAGATGGTCGAGATGCCGATGAAGGCCAGGGTGATCTCGGACATCACCGCGAAGATCACGGTACCGACGAAGCCCGACGCGATGATCGCGGTCAGGTTCGGCAGGATCTCGACCGTGATGATCCGCCAGGTGCTCTCACCGGTGGCTCGGGCCGCCTCGACGTAGTCACGCCGTCGCAGTGAGAGGGTCTGCGCACGGAGTACCCGGGCTCCCCACGCCCACGAGGTCAAACCGATGACCAAGGCAACCATCAGGTCGCCCGCGCCGGGGATGGTCGAGGCGACGATGATGATGAGCGGCAGGGCCGGGATGACCAGGAAGACGTTCGACAGCGCGGACAGGGTCTCGTCCGCGGCGCCGCCGAGGAAGCCGGAGCTGACTCCGATCAGGACCGACAGCGCGGTGGCGATGATGCCGGCCAGCAGGCCGACGAACATGACGCCGCGGGTGCCGACCAGGATCTGGCTGAAGATGTCCTGGCCGAGGTGCGTGGTCCCGAACCAGTGCTTGCCGGACGGGCTCTGCAGGATGTCGCTGCTGCGCTTGGACGGATCGAACGGCGCGATCCACGGGCCGATGATCGCGATCAGGCAGAAGAAGGCGAGCGTGACCAGGCCGGTCGCCGCCTTGCCGTTGGCAACGAACCGCAGCCGCTGACGCTTGGCCGGGGCGGTCGCCGCGGCCGGCCCACCAGGGGTGACCGCTGTGATGGTGCTGGCTGGTGCGGACATCGGTCAGCCCTCCTTGCGGGTGCGGGGATCGAGCAGCAGGTACGCGACGTCCGCGAGCAGGTTGGCGACCAGCACCGACAGCGTGATGATCAAGAAGATGCCCTGCAGCAGCGGATAGTCCTTGGAGCCGACGGCCTGGAACAGGTTGTAGCCGATGCCGGGATAGGAGAAGACGATCTCCACCAGCAGCGTTCCACCGACGATGAAGCCGAGCGAGAGCGCGAAGCCGGACACGTTCGGCAGCAGCGCGTTGCGGGCGGCGTAGCTGACCATCACCCGCCGCTCGGACAGGCCCTTGGCGTGCGCGACGGTGATGTAGTCCTCCGAGGCGACGGTGACCATCATGTTGCGCATGCTGAGGATCCAGCCACTGACCGAGGAGATCAGGATCGTCATCGCCGGCAGCAGGCTGTGCTGGATCGCGCTGCCGATGAACGCGCCGTCCCAGGACGGCACCAGGCCGGGCTCGTAGCCGCCCGAGGACGGGAAGAAGCTGCCCGCGCCGGCCAGCAGGGTGATCGCCAGCAGGCCGAGCCAGAAGTACGGGATCGACGAGATGAACGTCGTCACCGGCAACAGGCCGTCCATCCAGGAGCCGCGCCGCCAGCCGGCCAGCACGCCGAGCCCGGTGCCGAGGGCGAAGCTGACGATGGTGGTGATGCCGACCAGCAGGATGGTCCACGGCAGCGACTGGGTCAGGATCTGCGACACCGGCGCCGGGAAGAAGGTGAACGACGTCCCGAGGTCACCGTGGAAGATCTGGATCCAGTAGTCCTTGTACTGCGACAGCATGCTGGCGTTCTTGTCCAGGCCGAACAGCACGTAGAGCGAGTGGATCGCCTCGGTGCTGATGTTGCCCTGCTGCTTGTTGATCAGCGACTGGACCGGGTCGCCCGGGATCAGCCGGGGGATGAAGAAGTTGATGGTGACGGCTGCCCACGCGGTGAACAGGTAGAACGCGATCCGCTGCAGAAGGAACTTCACTTCGCGGCCCCTTCCTCGTAGAGCCAGCACGCGGCCCAGTGTTCGCCTTCGCCGGAGACGACCGGCAGCTCGAACCGGGGCGGCAGTTCGGTGGAGCACTTCGGCATCGCGTGGATGCAGCGCGGGTGGAACCGGCAACCGGTCGGCGGTGCGATCAGGCTCGGCGGCTCACCGCCCGCGTTGTCCTCGGGAGCGTCCTTCGGGTCGCCGACCCGGTCGAGCCGGTCGGGGTCGGGCGCGCTCTCGATCAGCAGCCGGGTGTACGGGTGCGCCGGGTTCTGGGTGAGGGTCTCGGAGTCGCCGCCCTCGACCATCCGGCCGGCGTACATCACCAGGGTCTCGTCGGCGAAGTACCGGGCCGAGGCGATGTCGTGGGTGATGTAGAGGATGGCCAAGTTCAAGCGTTCTTTCAGGTCTCGAAGCAAGTTGAGAACCCCGAGGCGGATCGAGACGTCGAGCATCGAGACCGGCTCGTCGGCGAGCAGTACCTCGGGATTGGCGCCGAGCGCGCGGGCGATCGACACCCGCTGGCGCTGGCCGCCGGACAGTTCGTGCGGGAACTTGTCCAGGTAGCGCTCGGGCGGGGTCAGCTGGACCCGCAGCAGCAGCGCGTTCAGGTTCTGCTCGAGCTCGGCGGCGCCCTTGCCCGCGCGGCCGTGGATCTTCAGCGCGCGGGTGAGGTGGTACCGCACGGTGTGGACCGGGTTCAGCGAGGCGAACGGGTCCTGGAAGATCATCTGCACCTGGCGGCAGTACGCGCGGAAGCCGCGCCCGCCCCGGACGGTGATCGTCTCGCCGTGCAGCCGGATGTCGCCGGCGGTACGGCCGTACAGCTGGGCCATCAGCCGGGCCACGGTCGACTTGCCCGAGCCGGATTCGCCGACGAGCGCGGTGACCCGGCCCCGGCGAAGCGTCAGCTGGATGTCGTCCACCGCGTGCACTGCCTTGCGCTCCTTGGTGAACAGGTCGCGCAACCCCCGGCGGACGGGGAAGTGTTTGGTGAGGCCGTCGGCCTCAAGGACCACGTCGCCCGTGGTCACCGGTTCTGTCTCGGTCGCCGTCATGACGTTTCGCACTCCTAGCTAGATCGTGGCACCGCGGCCGGGATCCCCAGGTGGTGGGATCCCGGCCGCGGCGTGTCCTTAGGCTCCTGCGGGCTTCAGGTTGAGGACGATCTGGAGTGCGTTCTGCTGGGTGGGCTGACCCGGCGCGTACGGGTTCGCGTCGTCCGGCCAGCCGGTCCAGTTCTTGGTGCTGTACAGGCCGCCGACGTTGGACGCCGAGGTCGGGATGATCGGCATCTGCTCGACCATGATCTTCTGCAGCGTGTTCAGCGCGGTGGTGCGGGCAGCCTCGTCGGCGGCGTTCGCGTACTCGTCGAGTGCCTTGGTGGCCTCCGGCGAGTTGAACCGGCCGTAGTTGCCGCTGACGCCGCCCTTGCCGACCGGCTTGAGGATCTTGCCGTCCATGATGTTCTGGTAGATGTCGAACGGCGTCGCGCCACCGTTGGTCCAGTGCATCGCGGCGTCGAAGTCACCCTCGTCGATCTTCTTGAACCAGGCGTCCTGGTTCGCCTTGTCGACGGTCGCCTTGATCCCGATCGTGGACAGGTTGTCCTTGATGATCTCGAGGTCGGTGATGTAGTCGGACCAGCCGGCCGGGTCGGTCAGCGTGATCGTGACCGGCTTGCCGGTCTTGTCCTTCAGGACATCGCCCTCGAGCTTGTACCCGGCCGCGGCCAGGTCGGCCTTGGCGCCGTCGACGTCGACAACGTGCTTCTTGTCCTTGTACTCCGGGGCGATGAAGGACTCACCGGCCGGCGTCGGGATGCCGGTGATGGACTCGACCTTCGGGTAGAAGTACCCGGCCTCGCCCTGCTGGAAGATGTCGTCGCGGTTGATCACCTTGTCCATCGCCCGGCGCAGCGCCGGGTCGTCGAACGGCTTGCGGGTGGTGTTGATCCACAGGCCGTGGATGCCCAGGTTGGCCGGGAAGAACAGCTTGTGGTTCTTCTCGTCCTTCGACTGGTAGACCGCCTTCACGTTCGGGACGAAGACGAAGCTCCACTCCGAGGCGCCGTTGGCCAGCGCGGTGGTCTGCGCGTTGTTGTCGTTGTACGAGGTGTAGCGCAGTTCCTTGATCTTCGGCAGGTCCTGCCAGTACGAGTCGCGGACCGTCAGCGTGGTGGTCTGCGGGGTGAACGACTTGATCGTGTACGGCCCGGTGCCGACCGGGCTCTTCAGGATGTCCTTGCTCGGGTCCTTGATCGCCGACCACTGCTTCTTCGACACCACGAAGACGGTCAGCACCTTGTTCTGGTTGGTGAACTGCGACCGGGTGAAGGTCAGGTCCACCTTGTTGCCCGACGCGGTGATCGTCCCGTACGGGATCGCGTCGGTGTTCAGGCCCTCGTTGTCCTTGCGGAGCTGGAACGAGTACGCGACGTCGTCGGCGGTCATCGGCGTACCGTCGGAGAACTTGACCCCGTCGCGGATGGTCAGCGAGAGCTTGGTGAAGTTGGCGTCCCACTTCCACTCGGTGGCCAGCCACGGCTTGCCCGGCTCGGCGGGCTTGATGCCGTTGATCATCACCAGCGGCTCGAAGATCATCCAGCGGTAACCCAGCGACGCACCGGCCGACGAGCCGAGGAACGGGTTGTGGTTCTCGGTCTGCGGGCCGTTCGGCATTCCCACGTTGAGCACGGTGGTGGTGCTGCCGCCCGTGCCGGCCGTGTTCTTGCTGTCGTCCCCGTTACTGCAGGCAGCCATCAGGGCTGCCGCGAGCACGCCCGTGAGGGCTAGCGCGACTGAGCGTCGAGCTCGCATCGTTCCTCCTGTGTTTCGTCCAACTGGTTGGCGGATGACAGCCGATGACTGTCGGGTGGTGCGTGGTGCCTGGGGGTCTTCGCATCGTGCCGTGAAAGCGCTCTCATGGGAATATCGGCGGCGCTAACAGATCGGTATCGGTGCTGATCGGTGACGAATGCTTTTCACCGGCGGCGGAGCGGGGGCAGCCACTCCGCCGCCGGGGTCTGGTGACTAGCGGTTCACCGTGTGGCGGGCGGTCACGGGGGCAGTTGAACTGCGGACGATGAGGGTCGTCGGCAGCACTTGGGGCTCTTCGGGCATCGGACTGCCGCCGAAGTAGCCCATCAGCATCCGGGCCGCCGCCTGACCCATCTGGCGCATCGGCTGATGCACCGTGGTCAGCGGCGGTTCGGTGTGCTGGGCGTAGGGGATGTCGTCGAAGCCGACCACCGACACGTCGTTCGGCACGTTCCGCCCGGTCTCCCGGACGGCCTGGATGGCGCCGCCGGCGGACAGGTCGTTGTGGGCGAAGATCGAGTCGAACTTCAGTCCGGCATCGAGGGCCTGCTGGACGCCTTTGCGGCCGCAGTCGTGGGTGAAGTCGCCTTCGAAGACGAGTCTCGGGTCGAGCTCGATCCCGGCCGCCGCGTAGGTGTCGCGGAAACCGTCCAGGCGTTCCTGGGTACAGCCGAACCAGTCCACGCCGGTGATCACCAGCGGGTGGTGCCGGCCGAGCTCCAGCAGGTGCTGGGCAGCGGCCGCGCCACCGGCGCGGTTGGTGGTGGCGACGGACGGGAAAACAGGTTGCTTGGCCCGGTCGTCGATCAGGACGACGGGCAAGCCGCGGGAGTGCAGTTGCTCGATGTACGCGAGCGTGCCTTCCGGCTCGATCACCAGCAGGCCGTCGAAGGACTGGGCCGAGACCTGGGAGGCGAACTGCTGCATGGATTCCTCACCCCGGTTGCAGGTGAACAGCAGCAGGCCGTAGCCCTCGGATTCGACCACGTCCACGGCGCCCTGCAGCACCTCGCCCATCCAGGGCCAGGTCAGCGAGGGGACCAGCATGCCGACGATCCGGGTCCGGCCGCGGGCCAGCCCGACGGCGCGGGCGCTCGGCACGTAGCCGAGCTCCGCGATCACCTGACGGACCCGCTCGGCGGTGCGCAGGTCGAGCTCGCCCTTGCCGTTCAGGACACGGGAGACGGTGGTCTTGCTCACGCCGGCACGGGCGGCGACGTCGGCGATGGTGATCGACACTTCAGCTCCCCTCGGGCGGTTGGGGTCATGTTGCCGCGACGTGTCCGGAATGTTCGGAACCGGTTTCGGAAGCGGTTCCGTAGAGTGAAGCGGAGTGAGTCAGCTCACGTCAATCACGGTGCGATAACGAATCACGACTAAGTTCACGATTTGTAAGAAGTCCTACGTTGTCCACCCGCTCTGTTCCGTTCCAGCCCTTCCGGACCGGCTCTGGTGCATGATGGACTTCTGGGCGAGGGATCGATTTCAGCGGTCCGCAGCCGGCAATTCCGAGGGTGGACCGCAGAACATGGATGTACGCCGGACGACTGTGCGCGACATGCGCCGGTCCAACCGATCGGTGCTGCTCACCAGCATCTACCGCGACGGGCCGCTGAGCCGGTTCGAGCTGGGCCACGAGACCTCGCTGAGCGCGGCCAGCGTCAGCAACCTGGTCGGCGAGATGCTCGAGGAGGGGCTGGTCGAGGAGGCCGGCTCGGTCGAGTCCGACGGCGGCCGGCCACGGGTGCTGCTGCGGGTGCGGCCGGCCTTCGGGTACGTCGTCGGCGCCGAGGTAGGCGAAACGCGGGTCCGGGTCGAGCTGTTCGACCTGGCGATGAACGTGCTGGCCACAAAGGTCTACCCGATCGAGACGCCGAAACCAGATCCGGCGCTGGCCGTGAAGTACGTGCTGGCGGGTCTGCGGGCCGTTCTCGACGAGGCCGCGATCGCGCCCGATCGGGTGCTCGGGCTGGGAGTCGCGGTGGCCGGTGTGGTCGAAGGACCCGCCGATGCGGTCGTACACGCGCAGACGCTCGGCTGGGACGGGGTTCCGCTGGGCGCCCTGCTGGCCGCCGGAACCGAGATCCCGATCCAGGTCGACAACGGCGCCAACACGCTCGGGCAGGCCGAGATGTGGTTCGGCGCCGGCCGGGGCGCGACCGATGCGGTGGTCGCGCTGGTCGGCTCGGGCGTCGGGGCGGCGCTCGTCACGGGTGGCACCAGCTATCGCGGGACCCGCAGCAGTGCGGGCGAGTGGGGCCACACCACGATCATGTACGGCGGTCGTCGGTGCCGCTGCGGATCCGACGGCTGTCTCGAGGCGTACGTCGGCGCCGAAGGTGTGCTCGATCGGCATCGACTGGCCGGTGGCAGCGAGGTGTCCTTCGGGGCCGATGAGGAAGCCGCTTTCATCGCGCTGCTCGACTCGGTCGACTCGTCCGAGGCCGCGGCGAAGGTGGTCGAGGACACGATCGGCTACCTGGGCGCGGGTTTCGCCAACCTGGTCAACCTGTTCAATCCCGAGCGGATCGTGCTCGGCGGCTGGTCCGGGCTGTTGCTGGGTGAGCGCTATCTGCCCGAGCTGCGCGCGGCCACTGCTCGCCACGCGTTGCGTCAGCCCTACGCGCAGGTGTCCATCGAGCTGTGCGAGCTCGGTCGCGACGCGGTCGCCATGGGGGCCGCGACGCTGCCGATTCTCCGGTTGCTCCGGGACGGCGGCACCACGTCGCGCGCTCCGCGCAATCTCACCGCGCGCGTTCGCTGACGTCGGTCTTTCGGCCCGCACGGTTCCGGAACCCCGTTCGCTATTCCGGGTTCAGGACTTCAACTATGCTTTGAAAAAACCCGCCTACTACCCCTTGGGGGTCACCGATGGTCGAGCTCTCCCCGCTCCGGCAGGACTTCGTCTGGGGTACCGCAACGTCGGCGTACCAGATCGAAGGCGCGATCGACGCCGATGGCCGGCTGCCGTCGATCTGGGACACGTTCTGTCGTGTGCCCGGCGCCATCGACAACGGTGACACCGGTGACATCGCGTGCGACTCGTACCACCGCTGGCCCGAGGATCTGGAGCTGATCAAGCAGCTCGGCGTCGACGCGTACCGGTTCTCGATCGCCTGGCCGCGGATCTTCCCGACCGGCTCCGGCGAGGTCAACGAGGCCGGTCTGGCGTACTACGACCGGGTCGTCGACGATTTGCTTGCCAATGGCATCAAACCCTTCATCACCTTGTACCACTGGGATCTGCCGCAGGCGCTGCAGGATCTCGGCGGCTGGGAGAACCGCGACACGGCGTACCGGTTCGCGGAGTACGCGGCTGTCGTCGGCGCCCGGCTCGGTGATCGGGTGACCGACTGGGTCACGCTGAACGAGCCGCTGTGCTCGGCCTGGATCGGTCACTGGGAAGGGCGGATGGCGCCCGGCATCACGGACCCGACGATCGCGGTGCGCGCGTCGTACAACCTGATGCTCGCCCACGGACTCGGTGTCGCGGCGCTGCGCGAGTCGGTCCCGCAGCCGCCGTCGATCGGCCTGGTTGTCAACCTCAGTGGGATCGAGCCGGCCAGCACGGCCGCTGCCGACATCCGCGCCGCGCAGGTTGCCGACGGCCACATCAACCGCTGGTGGCTCGACCCGCTGTTCGGTCGCGGCTTCCCCGCGGACATGGTCGAGGTGTACGGCGTCGAGCTGCCCGAGCAGCCCGGCGACGCCGAGATCATCGCAGCGCCGACGGACTTCGTCGGGCTGAACTACTACTTCCGGCAGATCGTGAAGGCCGACGAATCCGTTCCGGTGCTGGGATTCAGCCAGGTGCCGGGTCCGAACGCAACGCACACCATGCTCGACTGGGAGGTCCACCCGGCGGGTCTGGAGGAGCTGATCCTGCGGCTGGCCAAGGAGTACGGCGCCGAGAAGATCTACATCACCGAGAACGGCTCGGCCTGGGTCGACCAACCTGATGCGGACTTCAACGTCGACGACACCGACCGAACCGCTTACCTGGAAGGCCATCTGGCCGCCTGCGTCCGAGCGGTCGAGCAGGGCGCCCCACTGGCCGGCTACTTCGCCTGGTCCCTGATGGACAACTTCGAATGGGCCTACGGCTACGCACCCCGCTTCGGCCTCGCCTACGTCGACTACCCCACCGGCAAACGAGTCATGAAAACCAGCGGCAAAACCTACACCAACCTGATCAAGACCCACCGCAAGCCGTAACAAGAACAAGAAGTTATAGAAGTATAAGAC
The DNA here is from genome assembly GCF_044453825.1 of Kribbella sp. NPDC051620. Classification (NCBI taxonomy): domain Bacteria; kingdom Bacillati; phylum Actinomycetota; class Actinomycetes; order Propionibacteriales; family Kribbellaceae; genus Kribbella; species Kribbella sp. NPDC051620. The sequence goes on along the minus strand of NZ_JBITDB010000006.1, from coordinate 246,577 downwards.
TCGGTGGGGCGCCGCAGGTTGCGATCAGCTTGCGGCGCCCCTTCGGTATGTCCGCAATCCGACCCCTGGGTTGAGTCGCTAACCAGAACTCGCCATGTTCGCTGACATGACGAGGTCTGTACAGCTCCGGCGCCCGCCGACGACCGCACTAACCGCATCTAGTCCTGCACTGTCCTGCGGCTGCGTGTCGGGTTTGAGCGGATGGATCCCAGCCACGATGGCGCTCGTTGCCGGTGTTTGCCTCGGCAGTACTGCGCGACACCTGACAGCAAAGCAAGGTGCCATGGAGATCCATGGCACCTTGTGTTGCTGTTCCGTCATTTCTGTTGTATTTGTTCTTGGTTGTTTCTTTGTGGTTCGGTTCTTGTTTTGGGTGGGGGCAGGCGGTGTGCGCCTGTCCCCGGGGTGTTGGGTCTTAGATGGTCCACTTCTGGGCTGCGGTGCCGTTGCAGGTCCAGATTTGGAGGCGGTTGCCGTTGGCTGTGTTGGCTGACGGGATGTCTACGCACTTGTTGGCTTGCGGGTTGACCAGGTCCTGGGCGCCGCTGTAGGTGAACTGTTGGGCGGGGTTGCCGCTGCAGGTGGCTATCTGGAGTTTGGTGCCGTCAGCGGTACCACCGCCGGCGACGTCCAGGCACTTGCCGAGGGCGCGGATCGTGCCGTCGCCCGGACGGGTCCACTGCTGGGCAGCCGAGCCGTTGCAGTCGTACAGCTGTACGGCCGTACCGTCGGCCGAGTTGGCGCCGGCGACGTCCATGCACTTGCCCAGCGCCTTGATCGCGCCGCCGCCACCGCCGCCACCGGAGGTGAGCTGGTTGACGCGGACGTAGTCGATCGTCATGGTCTGCGGCATCACCGTGCTGCCGTCGGGGTAGCCCGGCCAGTAGCCGCCGACCGCGACGTTCATGATCAGGAAGAACGGGTGGTTGAAGACCCAGGTGTCGCCGCCGAGGTCGGCGGGCGTACGGCGCTGGTACTGGACGCCGTCGACGTACCAGGTGATCGCGCCGGGCTCCCAGTCGACCGTGTAGGTGTGGAAGCCGTTGCGGAAGGCCTGGCCGTTGGGGGAGTTGTACGCCGCGCCGATGCCCTCGGCGCCGGAGTAGCCCGGGCCGTGGATGGTGCCGTGCACGGTGTTCGGCTCGCGGCCGATGTTCTCCATGATGTCGATCTCACCGTTGTTCGGCCAGCCGCCACCTTGGGCGCCGAGCATCCAGAACGCGGGCCAGACCCCTTGGGTGCCAGGGATCTTGATCCGCGCCTCGAACCGCCCGTACGTCTGGGTGAAGGTCTGTGCGGTGAGCAGCCGGGCCGACGTGTACTGGCACGGGCCGTAGTGGCACTGGAAGCCGCCGTTCTCCTGGCGCGCCGTGATCACCAGGTTCCCGGCGCCGTCCTTGGCGGAGTTGCGGGTGCTGTTGGTGTAGTACTGCCGCTCGTCGTTGCCCCAGCCGGAGCCGCCGATGTCGTAGCGCCACTTGCTGGAGTCGGGGGCCTGGCCGGCCGGGCCGTCGAAGTTGTCCTCCCAGATGACCGGGCCGACCGCGTTCGCCGCCATCGGCGAGGCGGCCGCGTCGACTGCGGAGGTGCCGGCTGTCGCGGGGGATTGGAGCAGAGCGGTGCCGACCAGGGCGGCGCCTGCGGCGAGCAGGGCGGCTGACCGGAACCGGGTACGCGTGAGCCTCATGCGTGCCTCATTTCTCGCGCGGCCGGAGCGTGTGTCCGGCCGTTGGGGGGCGGGGGCGGACTGTCGCGAGACAGGGAATCGCTGGGTGGCAGCTTGCTGTGAGAACGCTCTCAGGTCAAGACCACATATAAATATAAGACGTGAAAAAAGTTCAGCCCTGACGTTGACACGGTCATTCACGGATGGTTATCTCAAGCTGACCACCAGTTGCGGCGCGGGCAGACGCCGGTACCTCGGGGTCCTACCCCACTCTGAGAACCCCTTGAGCAAAAGGGAGATCCGCCCATGTCTCCGAACTGGACCCTCCGTCTCGGCGGCCGGCGCCGGCGTGTGCTGCCGGCGCTTGCCGGGCTCGCGGCCCTGTCCGTGATCGCGACCGGAATCGGCATCAGCAATCCCGAGCCCGCCCACGCCGCCGGCGAGCAGGTCAACATCTACCTGACCACCACGAACGACTCGGCCGGCCAGAACGTGACGCGCGGCCTGCAGCAGCAGACGCCGGTCAACTTCGGCCCGGCCGGTGGCTCGGCCAACCAGACGATCACGGTCAACGAGAACACGACGTACCAGTCCTTCGAGGGAGGTGGGGCGTCGTTCGCCGACAGCTCCGCCTGGCTGCTGAACAGCAGCAACGTGATCTCGGCGACGACCCGCAACCAGGTGATGAAGGACCTGTTCGACCCGGTCAACGGGATCGGCCTGGCGTTCGTCCGCAACCCGATGGGCGCCTCGGACCTGGCCCGGTTCAACTACTCCTACGACGACACCTGCTGCAACCTGAACGACTTCACCATCAACCACGACCTGGCCGACGTGGTGCCGCTGACCAAGCAGGCCAAGCAGCTCAACCCGGCGCTCAAGGTGATGGGTTCGCCGTGGAGCGCGCCGGCCTGGATGAAGGACAACAACGACTTCGTCCACCGCGGCTGGCTGAAGGCCGAGTACTACCCGATGTACGCCCAGTACTTCATCAAGTACATCCAGCAGAACGAGGCCCAGGGCAACCACATCGACTACGTCACGGTGCAGAACGAGCCGACCTGCTGCGGCAGCGACAGCACCGGCTACGCGTCGATGAACTGGAACGGCTCGGGCCTGCTCGAGTTCACCAAGAACCACCTGTTCCCGGCGCTGCACGCGGCCGGGCTGGCCACCAAGGTGATGGTGCTCGACTACAACTGGGGCAACTACAACGACCTCGGCTCGGTCCCGCTGGCCGACGCGACGCTGCGCAACGACCCGAACTTCGGCGGGATCGCCTGGCACGGGTACGGCGGTGACGTGAACCTGCAGACGCAGATCCACAACCAGTACCCGAACGTGCCCGCCTACATGACCGAGCACTCGGGTGGTACCTGGATCCCGAACCAGCAGGTCGAGGACATGAACAACCTGATCGACTACACCCGCAACTGGGACAAGTCGTGGGTGAAGTGGGGCCTAGCGCTGGACGAGAACCACCTGCCGTTCGTCGGCTCCGGCTGCAACGTCTGCACCGGCCTCGTCACCGTGCACCGCAACGACGGCCAGGCCGGCCAGGTCACCAAGACGGTCGAGTACTACACGATGGGGCACCTGACCAAGTTCGTGAAGCCGGGCGCGCTGCGGATCGACTCGACCGCGAACGCCTCGGTCAAGAACGTCGCCTGGAAGAACCCCGACGGCTCGAAGTCGCTGATCGCCTTCAACACCACCGGCGGCAGCCAGTCGGTCCGGGTGAACTGGGGCAGCCAGTCCTTCACCTACACTCTGCCGACCAAGACCTCGGCGACCTTCACCTGGTCCGGCACCCAGGGTGGTGGCGGTACGGGTGGCCAGATCACCGGCCTGGCCGGCAAGTGCATCGACGTGGCCGGCGCGAACAGCGCGGACGGTACTGCGGTCAACCTGTACGACTGCAACGGCAGCGCTGCCCAGCAGTGGAGCCGGCCTGGTGACGGCACCCTCCGTGCGCTCGGCAAGTGCCTCGACGTCTCGGGTGGGTCGGTCGCCAACGGCGCGCAGACACAGCTGTGGACCTGCAACGGCAGTGGGGCACAGCAATGGAACTACGCGAACAACGACCTGACGAATCCACAGGCGAACAAGTGCCTGGATGTCACCGGCAACAACTCGGCCAACGGGACCCGATTGCAGATCTGGTCCTGTACCGGGGCCGCAAACCAGAAGTGGACCATCTCCTGACGGGGAGCGACTGATTCGGATCACCTGACCCGGATCGCCAGACCCGGTGTCCGCACGGGGACACCTGCAGTCCGACCGCCATCGCGCCCCCGGTGGCGGTCGAGCTGCGTTCGAGCTCCGCGACTCGTCCGGCCGGCCGCCCCGCAGCCGGACGAGGCGCCGGGCTTGACCCTCCGGTAGGCGGAGGGTGGAGAGTTGCCTGCATGACGGCGTCGGTGACGATCGGTGAGTTCTCCAGACTCACGCATCTGAGCGTGAAGACCTTGCATCACTACCACGAGATCGGCCTGCTGGCTCCGGCGCGGATCGACGCCTCGTCGGGCTACCGCCGGTACGAGACGGCGCAGGTCCCGGTGGCCCAGCTGATCCGGCGGCTGCGCGATCTGCAGATGCCGCTGGCTCAGGTGCGAGCCGTGGTCGAGGCGCCCGATGTCCAGACCCGCGACCAGACGTTGAGGTTGCATCTGGATCAGATGGAGCGCGAGCTGGCCCAGACGCGAGACGTGGTCGCGTCGCTGCGGTCGATGCTGACGCTGCCGGTCGGCGAGTTGGCGGTCGAGTACCGGTTCGTACCGGCTTTCCGGGCGTACGCGATCACCGACCGCGTCGATCGCGACTCGATCGACGCGTGGTGCGGGTCGACCTTCGGCGTGCTGGGGGAGATCGCCGGGCGGTACGGGATCGACGCGACCGCGGGAGCGACGTACGGGGACGAGTTCTTCACCGAGGATGCCGGTGAGGTGGTCGGGTTCCTGCCGGTCGCGCCGGATCAGCCGGCGATCGATCGGGTCTCGCTGGTCGATCTGCCGGCCGGCTATTTCGCGATCACCCGGCACGACGGTCCGTTCACGGACTTCGACCGGACGTACGGCGCGCTCGGCAGCCATGTCGCCGAGCACTGCGAGGTCGCTGCCGGGCCGATTCGCGAGCTGTACCTCGTCGGGCCGGGTGACGGCGTCGACGAGACCGAGTTCCGTACCGAGATCTGCTGGCCGATCCAGCGGATCCCTTCTCCGAAAGGCTGAACCACCATGTCCATCACTCTCGAACACGTCGTCTTCGACTGCCGCAACGCCGCCGAACTGGCCGGCTTCTGGGCCGGCGTGCTCAACACCCAGGTCGATGCCGAGAGCAACGAGTTCTTCGCCACCGTCAACAAGGCGGCCGACGGCCCAGCGCTGATGTTCATCCAGGTCCCCGAGGACCGGGCCGGCAAGAACCGCCTGCACATCGACTTCTCCACCACCGGCTGGGCGGCCGAGGTCGACCGCATCGTCAGCCTGGGCGCCAAACGAGTCGGCGAGTTCGACGAGTACGGCGCCCACTGGGTCACCCTCGCCGACCCGGAGGGCAACGTCTTCGACCTGGCCGAAGCGCACTGAGTAGGTCTCCGGCTGCCTCTGCCGCCGGAGACGCCTTCACGACGGACCAGTGGGCTGGTACCTGCGGCCGTCCTTGGTGGTGGCTTGGTCGAGGTCGAGTAGTTCGTTGAGGAGGTCGCGGGCTTTGAGGGTTGGCCAGCGGAAGGCTCGGGCCAGGTCTGTGGGGGCGGCGTCGAGCATGGTGTCGAGGTATTGGCGGGCGGCCTCGCGGTGGTCGAGGCGGCCGCCGACGTCGAATTGTTCGCAGGTGAGGGTTAGGAGGGCGGCGGGCCAACCGTTGCTCTGTTCCTCGACGCCGGCGGTGGTGACGAGCAGGTTCTTCTGGAGTTCGCCGATGGCGCGCTGGTACTTGTTCTTGTCGCCGAGCAGGGCGCGGAGGGTGGCGCTGGAGAGCGGCTCGATGGCAAGCGCGGCGGCAAGTTCGTGCGCTGCGGGGGAGAGGTCGAGGTGCTCGTGGTCGTCTAGTTCGCCGTCGCCGGGGTAGAGGTTGGCGAGCAGGCTGGGGGAGAGGAAGGAGCCCCGGCCGCCGAGGAAGGCGCCGTACCAGGCGAGGCCGCGGCGGGGGAGTTCGTCCTTCCAGCCCCACACCTTCTGCTCGTTGTCGTTCATGCCGCCTGCGAAGGGCTCCTCGTCCTCGCCGGCGACCGCCTCCCACAGCGACGGGCCGATCGGTTTCGCGGCGGGGAAGAGCAGCGCGAAGCCGACGTCGTCGACGAACTTGGCCGCGCGATCGACCGAGCCCACCCGGCGACCGCGCACCCACCAGCGGCTGGCGCGATCCCGCGCCAGCTCGTCGGTCGGCTGTCCGTTTGTGGTACTCGTACGCCCCATCCGCACAGTCAATCACCGGCCGCCGACAGTTCGCAGTGAGAGACCGGTGAAGGGCATTGCCAGCCGACGGCGACCGGAGGAATGTGGAGGACGACCGGTGGCGCCACCGGGGTGCCACCCAGATCCGAAGGGGGTGGACCGTGTACGCGCGTTCCACCACGATCATGGCTAGGCCGGAGTCCGTCGACGCCGGCATAGCTGAAGTGTGCGACAGCGTGATGCCCATGGTCACGCAGATGGAAGGCTGTATCGGCCTGTCCATGCTGGTCGACCGAACCTCCGGGCGGTGCATCGTCACCAGCGCCTGGCGGTCCGAGGAGGCGATGCGTGCCACCGACGAAGAGCTCCAGCCGACCCGTGAACGCGTCGGGCAGATGCTCGGTGGCAGCCCCCAGGTCGACGAGTGGGAGATCGCCGTCCTGCACCGCGACCACCAGTCCACCGACGGTGCCTGCGTCCGCGTCACTTGGATGCAGGTGGACTCCGCGGACCTGGACCGGGCGATCGATGTCTACCGGATGGCATCCCTGCCGAAGGCCGAGGAGCTGGCCGGCTTCTGCAGCGCCAGTCTGCTGGTCGACCGCAGCTCCGGTCGTGCCGTCTCCTCGGTGACGTACGACAGTATGCAGGCGATGGAGAGCAACCGGGAGGCGGCCGCAGCGCTGCGATCGGCTGGTTCGAAGGACTCGGGGGCCGAGTTGCTGGATGTGGGTGAATTCGAACTCGCGCTGGCCCACTTGCGGGTACCCGAACTGACCTGACGCTCTGACCCGCCCCTCCAGTATCGATTTGGGAACGCTCCCACTGAGCTCTTGACAGTGACTCAGGTCACCCCGATGCTCTTGGGAGCGCTCCCAGATGGAGCGCCCTGAGTAACTAGGAGGGGTCAGGCGATGAGCCAGACGAAGCGGTTCCTGGCGGTCACGGTGGCTGCCGTGACGGCCATCGGCATGGTCGGGGCATGCAGCAAGAACACGGACACCAAGCCGGCGGCGGACGGCCAGGTCAATCTCGTGGTCGACACGTTCGGTGATTTCGGCTACAAGGCGCTGGTCGCGCAGTACCAGACCGCGCATCCGAACGTGAAGGTCGAGCTGCGCAGCGTGCAGAAGCTCGACGACTACAAGCCCAAGCTCACCCAGTACCTCGCGGCCGGAACCGGCGCCGGTGACGTGGTGGCGCTCGAGGAGGGCATTCTCAACGAGTTCAAGACCCAGCCGCAGAACTTCGTCAACCTGCTCGACCAGGGCGCGGCCGACCAGCAGGCGAACTTCCTGCCGTGGAAATGGGAGCTGGGCCGGGTCGGCGCCGACGGTCCGCTGATCGGCCTCGGCACCGATGTCGGTGGCCTGGCGGTCTGCTACCGCAAGGACCTGTTCGCGAAGGCGAAGCTGCCGACCGACCGGGAGGCGGTCTCGAAGCTGTGGCCGACCTGGGACGAGTTCATCACCACCGGCAAGAAGTTCACCGCCGCGAACACCGGTGCCAAGGGCTTCGTCGACTCGGTCACCACCAGCTTCAGCGCGATGCTGTCGCAGGCCGGCGAGACCAACTTCTACGACCGTGACAACAAGCTGATCGCCGACTCCAACCCGGTCGTGCGGCAGGCCTGGGACACCTCGATGAAGATGGTGTCGGAGGGCGTCAGCGCCAAGATCGCCACCTGGTCGAAGGACTGGGAGGCCGGCTTCAAGAACGGCAGCTTCGCGGTCACCATGTGCCCGTCGTGGATGCTCGGCATCATCAAGACCAACTCCGGCGCCGCGAACGCCGGCAAGTGGGACGTGGCCGCGGTACCTGGTGGAGGCGGCAACTGGGGCGGCTCGTGGCTGGCCGTGCCCACCCAGAGCAAGCACCCGAAGGAGGCCTACGAGCTGGCCAAGTTCCTGACCAGCCCCGAGGGTCAGGTCGCAGCCTTCAAGGAGGCGGGTCCGCTGCCGTCATCGCCGAAGGCGCTGGACGACCCCGCGTTCCTGGCGCTGACGAACGACTACTTCTCCAAGGCGCCGGTCGGCAAGATCTTCGGCGAAGGCGCCAAGTCGCTGAAGCCGGTCGTCCTCGGCCCGAAGCACCAGGCCGTCAAGGAGCGTGCCTTCGAGCCCGCCATGCAGGCGGTCGAACAGGGCAAGCTCACCCCCGACAAGGCTTGGCAGCAAGCGCTGAAGAGCGCTGTCAAAGAGGCGAAGTGACCTCTTCCAGCGTCATCCGGTCGTGGGGGGGGGGGGGGGGGGGCCGCCCCCCGGGGGGGGGGGGGGGGGGGGGGGGGCGCGCGGCCCGGGGGGGGGGGGGGGGGGGGATGGGGGGGGGGGGGGGGGCGGGGTTGTTGGTGTT
>NZ_JBITDB010000006.1:0-238152 GCF_044453825.1 Kribbella sp. NPDC051620 | reverse complement strand
CTCCCCCCCCCCCCCCCCCCAGCTACTGCCCTCCCCCCCCCCCCCCCCCCCCAAACCCCCCCCCCCCCCCCCCCCCCCCCCCCCCGGCGGGCCGGGCCGCCCCCCCCCCCCCCCACGGCCGGGTCTCCTGGCGCTCCCGGTTGACCCGCGCGGACATGAGGTTCGCGCCGTACTTCTTCATCGCGCCGTTCTTCGTCCTGTTCGGTGTCTTCGGGGCGTTCCCGCTGGTCTACACCGGCTGGGTGTCGCTGCACGACTGGCACCTGATCGGTGAGCACACGTTCGTCGGGCTCGACAACTACACCGCGCTGTTCTCGGATCCGGACTTCTGGAACGCGCTGAAGAACACCGTCGGCATCTTCGTGATCGCGACCGTCCCGCAACTGATGGTCGCGCTGTCGGTGGCCAACCTGCTGAACCGCAAGATCCGGGCCCGCACCTTCTTCCGGATGGGCGTCCTGATCCCCAACGTAACGTCGGTCGCGGCGGTCGGCATCGTCTTCGGGCAGTTGTTCGCCCGCGACGTCGGCCTGGTCAACTACGTGATCACCGCCTTCGGACTGGACGCGGTCGACTGGCAGGCCAACTGGTGGTCCAGTTGGATCGCGATCGCCGTGATGGTCGACTGGCGCTGGACCGGCTACAACACGCTGATCCTGCTCGGCGCGATGCAGGCGATCCCCAAGGACCTGTACGAGTCGGCGTCCCTGGACGGGGCCAAACCCTGGCAGCAGTTCTGGCGGATCACGGTCCCGTTGCTGCGCCCGACGCTGGTGTTCACCGTCATCATCTCCACGATCGGAGGCCTGCAGTTGTTCACCGAGCCGGTGATCTTCGGCAACGGACGGATGCTCGGCGGCACGCTCGGGCAGTTCCAGACGGTCACCATGTACATGTACGAGACGGCGTTCCAGCGCTTCCAGTACGGGTACGGCGCCGCCATCGCGTGGTCGCTGTTCGGGCTGATCGTGATCTTCTCGCTGATCAACCTGCTGATCGTCCGGCGGGCCGCCCGGTGAGCGCGATGAGAGCCGCCTCGATCCGGCTGTGGCGCACCAGCCCGGCGACGTACCTGGCGCTGATCGTCGCCTGCGCGCTGTCGATCTTCCCGATCTACTGGATGGTCGTCGTGGCCACCCGCTCCAACGACGTCATCAACGACGTGCCGCCGCCGCTGCTCCCGGGCGGTGAGCTCGCCGCGAACGTCGGCCGGGTGTTCGCCAACGAGCACGCGGCGTTCGCCTACGGCCTGGTGAACTCGGTGGTGATCTCGAGCGTGGTGACCATCTCGGTGGTCTTCTTCTCCACCCTGGCCGGCTTCGCGTTCGCGAAACTGCGGTTCCGCGGCCGCAGCGGTCTGCTGCTGCTGATCGTCGGCACGATGATGGTGCCGGTCCAGCTCGGCCTGATCCCGCTGTACATGCTGATGGTGAAGATCGGCTGGAACGGCCACCTGCAAGCGGTGATCGTACCGTTCCTGGTGAGCGGTTTCGGCGTCTTCATGATGCGCCAGTACGCCGCCGAGGCGATCTCCGACGAATTGGTGGAAGCCGCCCGGGTGGACGGCTGCTCGACCTTCCGGATCTACTGGAACGTCGTACTGCCCGTACTGCGACCGGCCGCCGCCGTACTCGGCCTGCTGACCTTCATGCAGACCTGGAACGAGTTCATCTGGCCATACGCCGTGCTCGACGCCAACACCCCGACCGTACAGTTGTCGCTGAGCCTGCTGGCGACGGCGTACTACACCGACTACGCACAGGTCTTCGCTGCGACGGCGCTGGCCACCCTGCCCCTGTTCGCGGTGTTCATCCTGTTCGGCCGCCAGATCATCGGCGGCATCATGGAAGGTTCGATCAAGTCGTGACAACTGACAGCCAGACCGAGCCCGGTACCGGACTGGAGTTCCCGACCGGGTTCCTGTTCGGTGCCGCGACCGCCGCCTACCAGGTGGAGGGCGCGGCGACCGCCGACGGGCGCGGGCCCTCGATCTGGGACACCTTCTCGCACACGCCGGGCCGGGTGCTGGGCGGCGAGACCGGCGATGTCGCGATCGAGCACTACCACCGGTACCGCGAGGACGTCGCGCTGATGGCCGACCTCGGGCTGCAGGCGTACCGGTTCTCCATCTCCTGGCCCAGGGTCCAGCCGAACGGCCGCGGCGGCCTCAACCAGGCCGGTGTCGACTTCTACTCGCGGCTGATCGATGAACTGCTGGCAGCCGGTATCGAGCCATGGCCGACCCTGTACCACTGGGACCTGCCGCAGCCGCTCGAGGACGCGGGCGGCTGGCCCGAGCGGGACACGGCCGAGCGGTTCGCGGACTACGCGGGCGCGATCGCCGCAGTACTGGGCGATCGGGTGCGGCAGTGGACGACCTTGAACGAGCCCTGGTGTTCGGCCTTCCTGGGCTACGGCTCCGGCGTGCACGCACCGGGTCGGCAGGATCCTGCTGCGGCGGTACAGGCGGGGCATCACCTGATGCTCGGGCATGGGCTGGCTGCCGGCCTGCTGCGGTCCGCCGGGCATCAGGTCGGCGTGACCATCAACCTGTACGACGTAGTACCGGCGAGTGAGCGGGCGATCGACCTGGACGCGGCCCGGCGGATCGACGGGCTGCAGAACCGCTTCTTCCTCGACCCGGTGCTGCGCGGGTCCTATCCGGCGGACGTGGTCGCGGATCTCGGCCCGGTGACTGACTTCGCGCACGTACGGGACGGGGATCTGGCCGTCATCTCCACGCCGCTCGACGTCCTGGGCGTGAACTACTACACCCGGCACGTGGTGACCGGCGAGGCGACCGGCGGCGACGATGGTCACGGCGGAGGGGGCGGCGCTTCGCCCTGGCCCGGTAGCTCGCAGGTGGGCTTCCTGAAGGGGGATCTGCCGGTCACTGCGATGGGATGGGAGATCCACGCCGAGGGGCTCACCAGCGTCCTCGAACGGGTCGCCCGGGAGTATCCGGCAGTACCGCTCTATGTCACCGAGAACGGCGCGGCCTTCGCGGACGTACCGGACGCGGACGGTCTGGTCCGCGATCCCGACCGGGTCGGCTACCTGGACGGCCACCTGCGGGCGTGCCGGACGGCGATCGACGCAGGGGTGCCGTTGCGCGGCTACTTCTGCTGGTCGCTCTTCGACAACTTCGAGTGGTCCTGGGGCTACTCGCGGCGGTTTGGCCTCGTCCACGTCGACTACGCGACGCAGACACGCACCCCGAAGAGCAGCGCGTATTGGTACGCCGATCTGATCCGAGGCAGGCTAGCTACATGACCGAACCCCGTCCCACCATCGAAACCGTTGCGGCAAGGGCGGGGGTGGGGCGGGGGACCGCTTCGCGGGTGGTCAACGGGTCGTCCCAGGTCAGCCCGGCGGCCCGGGCGGCGGTGCTGAAGGCGATCGACGAGCTGGGGTACGTACCGAACCGGGCGGCCCGCAATCTGGTCACCCGGCGTACCGACTGCGTGGCGCTGGTGATCTCCGAACCGGGTGAGCGGCTCTTCACCGAGCCGTACTTCGCCGGCATCGTCCGCGGGATCAGCTCGGCGATGGCCCAGACCCAGCTGCAGCTGTGGTTGTCGATGGTGCAGAGCGCGAGCGAGCGAGAGCGGACCGGCCGCTTCCTGACCAGGGAGCACGTCGACGGGGTGCTGATGCTCTCCCAGCACGCGGACGATCCGTTGCCGGCTCAGGTCCGGGCCAACGGGTTGCCGTTGGTGCTGTGTGGGCGGCCGCTCGCGGGGCCGGACAACCGGCCGGTCGGGGACATCGCGTTCGTCGATGCCGACAACGCGACCGGCGGGCGGCAGGCGGCGCAGTACCTGGTGAATCAGGGGCGGCGCCGGATCGCTTGTATCGCTGGACCGCAGGACATGTCTGCCGGGGTCGCGCGACTGCTGGGGTTTCGCGACGTCATCGGCGAGGACCTGGTCGAGTACGGGGACTTCAGTGAGGACAGCGGCGCGAAGGCGATGGCGGCCCTGCTCGATCGGGCGCCGGGGCTGGATGCCGTTTTCGCTGCCTCCGATCCGATGGCCTTCGGGGCGATGCGGGTGCTGAAGGCGGCCGGCCGGCGGATACCGGAGGATGTGGCGGTGATCGGGTTCGACGGCTCGCCTGGTGGCCGGCACTCCGATCCGCCGCTGACCTCGGTGTTCCAGCCGACCGAGGAGATGGGGCGCGAGATGACCCGGCTACTGCTCGCTCAGTTGAGCGGGGAGCAGCCGGCGGAGGCTCAGGTCATCGTCGAGACCAGGCTGGAGCTGCGGGGCAGCGCCTGAGCCCGGCCGTTCGAGGCAGCGCCTGGGCCCGGCTGTTCGAGGCAGCGCCTGGGCCTGGCTGGGGGGCTTGAGCTGGTCAGGCGTAGGGGTCGGTGATTTCGCGGAGCTTGGTGAGGGCCCGCCGGAGCTGGGCTGCTTGGGTGGCGCCCAGGTGGGCGATCCATTCGGCCTCGATCTCGGCGACCTCGGCTGCGGCGATGGGGATGGTCCGGGCGCCGTGCTCGGTGATCTGGACGAGCCTCGCGCGGGCGTCGCTCGGGTCGGGGACGCGGCGGACGTAGCCAGCCTTCTCCAGTTGGTCGACCAGGAAGCCGGCGGTCTGCTTGGTGACCTGGGCCTGCTCGGCGAGCTCGGTCAGGCGGGTGCCGTTCGGGCCGATTCGCTGGAACACCCGGGCCTGGGCGGGGGTGATGTCGTAACCCGCGTCGGCGAGCCGCTGGAAGACGCGATTCTCCAGCGACCGGTAGGGGATGAACAGCAGCAGTCCGAGATTCAGCTCGTCGTCCGGCACCTGACCATCTTGACTGGTAGTCAGAGAAGCTGTCTAATTTGGTCAGAGAGGCTTACTGGTTTCCTGGGGTGGAGCGATGGAGAGCGAACAGATCTGGCGGTACGTCGATGTCGAGCGCGCAGCGCTGGCCGACCTGCTCGCCGGGCTGACCGAGGCCGAGTGGTCGACGCCGTCGGTCTGCCCGGGCTGGACGGTCCGCGACGTCGCCGCCCACGTGATCTCGTCACCGCAAGCGCGGGTGCTGCCGGTGATGGGCGGGATGGTTCGCGCGCGGGGCGACTTCAACCGGTTCGTGTTCGAGGAGGCGCGGCGGGCGGGCGCGAAGTACTCGGGGGAGGAGATCGTCGCGCAGTACCGGCGGTTCGCCGGGTCGCGCCGCCGGCCGCTCGGTACCACCGTCGTCGACCCGCTGCTCGACGTATTGATCCACACCCAGGACATCGTGCTGCCGCTCGGGCGTCGTCATGAGATGCCTGCCGAAGCTGCGGTGGTCGCGGCCGACCGGATCTGGGCGAAGTCCTTTCCCTTCAAGGCTCGCAAGAGGTTGAGCGGCTCGCGATTGGTTGCCTCCGACATCGATTGGTCGGTGGGTTCCGGCGCGGAGATCAAGGCTCCGATCGCCGAGTTGCTGCTGTTGCTCAGTGGGCGGCAGCCGGAGCGGCTTCAGCGTCGTTGAGTGGGGTTTTCCTGGCTGGGTACGGTGGAGGGGCCGAGGAAATGACCCCATGACCCCGACGAACCAGGTGCTGAATGATGAGCGCTCTCGCGCAGGAACCGACCAGTGGTGTGGCCGGTTGGGCCATCGGCCTGATGGAGAAGCTGGGGGCTCCGGGGGCGGGGCTCGCGGTGGCGCTGGAGAATCTGTTTCCGCCGTTGCCCAGTGAGGTGATCCTGCCGCTGGCGGGATTCGCGGCCAATCGCGGGGATCTGGGGTTGATCAGCGCGATCTTGTTCACGACGCTCGGGTCGGTGGTGGGGGCGCTGGCGTTGTACGGCGTCGGCGCCGGGCTGGGCAGGACGCGCACGCGGGCGCTGGCGGCGCGGCTTCCGTTGGTCAAGGTCGAGGATGTCGACAAGGCGGAGGCGTGGTTCGACCGGCACGGCGCCAAGGCGGTGCTGATCGGGCGGTTGGTGCCGGTGGTGCGGAGTCTGATCTCCGTGCCGGCCGGGGTGGAGCGGATGACGGTGCCGTTGTTCGTCGCGTTGACGGCGCTCGGGAGTGCGGTGTGGAACACGGCGCTGATCGTCGCGGGGTATGCGCTGGGCGAGAAATGGCATGTCGTGGAGTCGTCGGTGGGAGTGCTGCAATACGTCGTACTGGGTGGTGCGGCGGCCGCGGTGGGCTGGTTCGTGGTTGTCAAGGTGAGGGCCAGACGTTCACCTGCTGAGAAAGTCAAGTAGCTCGCTCGACTTTGGTTAGGCTCGAGATCTCACTGCCGAACCTCTCAGGAGTTGGGTCCCGATGCCCTCAACCGTCTTCGAGCCGCGGATCGTGCCGGATCCGCCGGTCTGGCCGCAATCCGTCGTCACCGTGGTGGGGAACCCCAAAGCCGGGTCCCGGACGGCGGCGGCGGCCGCGTCGGTGGCCGAGTTGCTTGCTTCTGAGCTCGGTACGCCGTACCGGATCGACGAGCTGATCGACCTCGTCACGTTCGCGCCGGCCATCTTCCAGGGGGAGAGTGCGGCCGACGTCGATCGCGAGGCGTTGGACAGCGCGATCGAGTTGGTGTCGTCGGCTTCGGTGATCGTGCTGGCTACGCCTGTTTACAAGGGGAGTTATACGGGGTTGCTGAAGAGCTTCCTCGACGTACTGCCGCATCTGGCGCTGGCTGGGTCGGTCGTCGTGCCGGTCACTGTGTCGGCGGCGCCCAGCCACAAGCTGCTGGCTGATCTGCATCTTCGCCCGGTCCTCGCCGAACTCGGCGCCAGCGTGCCGACGCCGCCGGTTGCTTTGGAGGAGAAGGACTTCGAGGACCTGCAGCTTCCGGTGTCCGCTTGGCTGCGTAGGCACGCTGGACTGGTGCAAGCGACCACCATCGCTCTCCAGCCAGTAGCCGAACCGACCCCCGCCAAATAACACCGTCCGCACCGCGCTGCGCGCGGTGCGGACGGTGGGTGGGGTGTGTGGTGTCCGCCGGGTGGGTGTGTGGCTGGGTGGAGTGCGAGGTGCTCGCGGGGGTGAGTGTGTGGATGGGGCATGAACTGGAGTCCTCGGACAGGGGTGCTGTCGGCGGACCCAGTCCTGCGCGAGGCGCCGGCGCAGGGGTCAGTCGGCGCGGGCGGCGGCCTCGGCGGGTCTGGTGGAGAGGGACTTGGTGGCGGGGATGAGGGTGGAGAGCATGGTCAGGGTGAAGGCGATGGCGATGATGGCGAGGTAGATCCAGATGGGGCCTGAGGGGGTTGCTGAGGTGGAGACTGCGGAGGCGTAGGGGAGGAGGGTGGCCAGGGCTACCAGGGTGCCCAGGACTATGCCGGAGAGGGCTACCAGGATGCCTTCTGTGGTTAGCATTCTGAGGACTTGGCCTCGGGTGGAGCCGGTCAGGCGTTGGAGGCCGAACTCGCGGCGGCGGCGGACCGTGGCCGAGGCCAGGGTGTTGACCACCGAGACTGCGGTGTAAGCGATCAGCATGCCGACCAGGAGGTAGTTGATCCAGGCCTGGGTCTTCAGGTCCTCGTTGTTGCCGGCGATGAGAGAGTCGCGGTTGGCTACCTGTACGCCGGGAGTCGCGGCGGCGAGCTTGGCCAGGGCCGGGCCGATCGAGGCGCCGGGCTCGGCGCGGACGAGGATCTGCGGGCGAGGCGATCGGTGGTGTGGGCGGCGACCAGGTCGGCGGGAAGGACGATGCTCTCGTACCCGCGTTCGGCTGCGAAGGTGGCGACAACGCGGAGGTCGACGGAGGCTCCGTCGCCAAGCGTCATCTTGATCGACGTACCGACCGGGCGCTTGATCTTGTTGGCTACCAGGTCAGGGAGCGCGACCGTGTTGCCGGTCAGCCCCTCGAGGGAGCCGGTGGTCAGACGTACTGGCGCAGTACCGTCCGCGCCCTGAGGTGAGACGCCTTGCAGCAGGGCGCCGTCCTCGTCGAAGGGCGCGTTCCGCGGCTCGTCGATGACGCCGAGGCTGGTGACGTAGGCGGACGCGCTCGCCACCCCCTTCAGTGCCTGGACCTGGGGGAGAAGCGACGGTGAGAGACCCGAAGCGGTGGAGACGAGGACCGCGTCGGCCCGCAGGTCCTTGGTGAAGGCCTTCGAGGCCGCGTCCACGTTGGTGGTCTGCATGTAGATGTTTGCGGTGGCGATCCCGACGGCCAGCATGACCGGCATCACCGCGGCCGACATGGCGACGGATCGTGCTGTCACGTTGAGGATCGCGAGCCGTCCGTTGACCCGGCTCACCGCGTACAGCGGCCAGCGGAGGATGCCGAGGATCAGCTTGGTGACCAGCGGGCCGAGCACTGCGAGGCCGATCGCCCAGCAGAGCACCGCGGGACCGGCGGTCGCACCGGCCAGCGGTCCGCTCATCACGGCGCCCGTCACGATCATCAACGCGAGACCGCCGCCGACGAAGAGCAGGCCGATCACCAGCCGTACCCAGCTGAACCACTTGGTCTGCAGCGAGGACTCGACCAGCGCCTCGACCGGCCGGATCTTGGCCGACCGGCGCGACGCCATGAACGCCGCACCGACCGCCGCCAGTACTGCGGCTCCCGCACCGGCCGCGAACGGGATCAGACCTTGATAAAAGGTCACGTCGGGTGACGCCACCCCGTTCTTCGAGAGCTGATCGAAGAGGAAGCGGCCAAGCAGCGCACCGGGAATCACACCGGCCAGTACCGCCGGCAGCGAGACCAGCATCGCCTCGCCCAGAATCATCCGGCGGACCTGGCCCGGCGTGGTCCCGATGCTGCGCAGCAAGGCGAACTCACGCTGCCGGTGCTGCGCGGCCAGGGCGAGGGTCGAGGCGACGACGAACATCATCGTCATCGTCGCGATCCCACCGAACGAGCCGGCGACCGAGATCAGAATGGTCTTCTTGGCCGCCGCGTCCGGGTGCTCGACCTGGCCGCGGTCGATGCCGATCAGTGCGGACACATCGGCGGTCTTCTCGATCTGCTTGCGCAACGCCTTCAGATCGGTGCCAGGGGCAACGAGTACGCCGAGGGAGGAGAACTGGCCGGGCCGGCCGGCCAGGCGGCTCGCGTCCTCGTCGGCGAAGAAGGTGTTGCCGGCGGGGCCGGAGGCGATTCCGTCGACGGTGAAGGCGGACTGCCGGCCGCCGACCAGCAGGTTCACCTTGCCACCGAGCTTCGCGTCGAGGTCCCGCGCGGTCGTTGCGTCGATGACGACAGCGCCGGGGCGAGGCGCAGTACCGGCGGTGAGGTGGAAGGGGGCCAGCGTGGCGGCTGACCAGTTGTGGCCTTGACCTTTGGTGAAGCCTTGGCCCTGGGGGACCGGCGCCGGGAAGGTCTGGTCGCCGATGACGTCGGTGACGCCTGGCAGGGAACGGATCTTGGCGGCGACCGAGTCGTCGACGCCGACCTGCTCGGTGAGGTGGGTGACGTCTTCCTTGCCCGGACGGAGGTGGGTGAGCTTGCCGGTGACGACGATCGGCGCCGCGGCCAGGCGTTCGGGGGCGACGTTGGAGCGGATGCCGGTCTCCATCAGGCCGCCGCAGGCGAGCACGATGGCCGTGCCGAAGATGACGGCGACGAAGGTGGCGATGAAGCCGCTCTTGCGGTAGCGCAGGGTACGGACGGCCAGGCGCATCATCGTGCTGCCCCGGCGGCTTCGCGAGCTGCCTGGGTGGCGCTGGCGGCTTCGGCGCGGGCTGCCTCGGCGGCGCGGGCTGCGCGGGCGCCGAGGTGGGTGAGGCGGTCTGCTACCTGCTCGGCGGTCGGTGAGAGCAGGCTGCCGGCCAGTACGCCGTCGGCGAGGAAGACCACCTGGTCGGCGTACGAGGCCGCGACCGGGTCGTGGGTGACCATGACGACTGTCTGGCCCTGGGTGCGGACTGGCTCGCAGAGCAGGTCGAGGACGTCGGCGGCGGTCTGGGTGTCCAGTGCGCCGGTCGGCTCGTCGGCGAAGATCACTGCTGGCCGAGCGACCAGGGCGCGGGCAATGGCGACGCGCTGCTGCTGGCCGCCGGACAGTTCGCCAGGGCGGCTCTTGTGCTTGCCGCTGAGGCCTACCCGGTCCAGTACCTCGCGGACGGCGGCCTTGTTGGTGCGGCGGCCGTCGAGCTCCTGCGGCAGCGTGACGTTCTGCCAGACCGTCAGAGCCGGCAGCAGGTTGAACGACTGGAAGACGAAGCCGATCCGCTCGCGGCGCAGTTCGGTGAGCTGCCGCTCGCTCAGGCCGGCCAGCGGTACGTCGTCGATCGAGACCGTACCGGCGGTCGGCCGGTCGAGTCCCGCGGCGCAGTGCAGAAAGGTGCTCTTGCCGGAGCCCGACGGGCCCATCACGGCGGTGAAGGTGCCCCGCGCGAAGCTGATGGTGACGCCGTCCAGCGCAGTCACGGCGTTGCCGCCCTTGCCATAGACCCGTCGTACGTCCTGCAGCACGACCGAGTGGTTCGATCTGGTGAGTACTTCCTTGTTGCGCCTCATGGCTGACCCCTTGTAGCTGTCCCGACTGACGAGATCGACGCTACGGAGACGTGGACGCCGTCCCCAGGGAGTTGGGCAGCCTGCGGGGGTAGTGCTAGGTCCCCTCTTTGCGGAGGAGGTAGTCGCGGAAGCCGGCCCGCACCTGGTGCACCAGTGGCTCGGTCCAGTCGGTGCCGTCGGCACTGAAGTGGCCAGTGAGTACGCCGTCCGTCCTGGTGCGGACACGGATCGCCAGGGCGTCGGCCAGCCCGGTGTCCTTGGGACCTGCGGCTGTAGCGACCTCCGCTTTGACTGTGCCGAAGGTGAAGCCGGTGGGCCATTGCTGGGGGACGTACTCGAAGAACGGGGTGCGCTGGGGGTCAGTGACTGTCTCGTAGATCGCTGAGGCTGGGTAGCGGGCGTAGCGGCTGCAACCGACTACGGCGTCCCGTACTGCGGGTATGTCGGCGGCTAGTGAGCCGGTGACGCGGGGGATGGCCAGGTAGGAAGGGACGATGCAGGGGCCGAGCAGGTGCTGCCAGGCCGGGCGGTCTCGCTTGCCGAAGAGGGTGGTGAAGGCCAGGGTGTCGCCAGGGCCGACGTGCGGGTCCATGCCGTGGGCTAGTGCGGCTAGGTAGGTGACCAGAGGGGTGCTTCGGTGCTGCTTGGTCAGGACGTCGACGGCGGCAACCTCTTGGGTGCTGAGCAGGGCGTCGCGAAAGGCCAAGGCGCTGGCGGGCGGGGCGGAGGCGGACGGGGCCGCCGGCTGCGGCTGCGGCTGCGGTTGCGGTGAGACCTTGGCGTCCCGGATGCGGGAGTGCCACCAGGCGGCGGCTTCGGTGCTGGTACGGCGTACCTGGTCTGTCTCTGCTGCCGTGTAGTCGGCGTACTGGGCAGGTGGTGGTAGCTCTTGACCGGTATAGAGGGCGGCTAGCTCGGTGACTGTCTCCCAGAGGGTTACCGGGTCGGAGACCATGTGGTGCAGGTGCAGTGCGAGCTGGTTGCCGGCTAGGCGCAGTCTGATCGGGCGGGCGATGTCTACCGGGGCATGCGAGCTGACCTCGTCGACGAGTTCCAGGGATGAGCGGGGCTCGGGGTGAATGAGTTGGAGGCGGTCGTCGCTGACCTCTGTGCGCAGTACCTGATGGCGCTGCTGTAGTCGCTGGAAAGCCTCAGCTAGTCGGTCGGCGTCCAGTTGGTCGGCGAGCGTCAGCACTGTGTTCATCGTGAACCAGGGGCCCTTGGCGAAGCCGGGGCGCTTCTCGTCCATCTCCAGGGCGAATGTCTGCCACAGCGAGGTCGGGTGAGTCACAGCAGCGCCTGCGAGTAGTCGGGGACGTCTGCGGCGACCAGTGCTCTGTGCAGGTCCTCCAGTACCTCCACAGCGAACCCCTTCTGCTGCCACTGCTCGAACGAGATGCCGAAGCCCAGTTCGATCCACAGGTCGGCATTGCGCTGCTCATGTGGGCCGAAGGGCTCTAGCAAGACGGTCGGAGTCGCAGACCACAGCGAGTCGAGCAGTGTGCCTCCACCAGGCTTGCTCACCGTGGCGAGCGCTTGGCGGCACAGGTCGAAGGAGCCGTGGTGCCCTGTCCGCTGGTGGAAGGTGGTCGGCTTCCCTGCTTCTACCTCGCCGAAGGGCGGATAGCCGTCGTCGAGCCACGGGTGCCACTCGGGGTCGATCATGAAGTAGCGCACGCGCTCGGTGGAGAGGTCCCGGTCCTCGTAGGCGACTACGTCCAGCTCGAAGCCGGCCTGGAGCAGGTCGTCGGCCCGCTCGCGGTAGGTCCCCATGCCCCAGCCACCACCGTGCACCAGCAACCGCTGATCCCTGTGCTGCCAGGACACGGGTTCATCCCGGCTGACCGGGATGCTGCAGGGGATCGTCAGGTTGTCGGCGTCCGCGAGCCAGATGTGCCGCACCGGCAGCGTGGTCGGCCCGGCCTTGTCGAAGGACGGGGACTGGACCGAGTCGACATGGCACACGTCTACGGGCACTTCGCCGTACTGGGCGATGTACCGCTCGACCAGTGGGAGCCAGAAGCCGGAAAAGACCACGAAGCGGGTCACTCCCCGCGCCTGCCAGCCTGCGAGGAGGGCGGTGACAGCTGTCTCCTCCGTGGCGACCGAGGCGTCGCGGGCGAGCTTCTGGCCGGCCAGGGCGATCCGGAAGTCGCGGTGGAAGGCCTGCTTGGAGCGGGCCGTGGTCGCGAGGGTCTCGGGCGGCATCAGGCGCTCCAGCACGGAGACGTTCGCCGGACGGCCCTGCTCCTTCAGGCGGTCGGCCAGCAGGAGACCAGGCACGTGGACTCCGAGCGCCACACCAGAGGTGAGGATTTCGATCACAGGCGGTCCAGCTCTTTGGTCAGGTGCCGCAGGACCAGCTTCACCGTCGCATCATGGTCAGGCCCCTCGTAGCCGCGCGGGGTGCCCTCGATCAGCATGATCAGATACAGGTAGATCCGGTACAGCCCGAGCGTCTCGCCCAGCTCGATCTCGCCGTACCCGGCGAGCAACTCGGCATCCACCGACGAGCTGAACAGCGTGAGCGAGACGAACTCGGCCACCGGGTCACCCCAGAACGCGCGCTCGCCGTCGACCAGCCCGGTGATCCGTCCGTCCTCGACCAGAATGTTGCCGTCCCAGAGGTCGAAGTGGATCAACCGCGGACTCCGTACCTCGTCCAGCCGGTCGAGGCGACTGAGGACGAGCTGGCGGATCTGCTCGGCCGGCCGTGGCAGCTCCACCGCGAACCGGCTGGCATCCGCGAGCAGGTCGTCGACCATGGACAGGAATGCCTGGCTCCAGGTTGCGACCAGACCCTTCTGCGGGTAGCCGAAGCCCGGGCCGGTCACCTCGTGCAGCGTCGACACGATGCCGCCCAGTTCGCGCCGCAGGGCGGGACGCTCATCGGCCGGCACGCCCTGCATCGTCGTACCGGGGAGGGCAGTCATGAGCAGGTAGTCGTCACCCGTGTGCACGACCTCGGGAACGGGCGCCTTGCCGCGGGCGGCCTCGTAGAACAAGGCTTCGGTGTGAATCAAGTCTTGTTCATAAGTCAGAACGGGAGCGCTCGGATCGGGCGAGACCTTGAGGATCAGGTCGGGGCCGATCCGGTAGACCGTGTTGAAGGTGCCCTCGGTGAGTTCGGTGATCTCGGCGTGCGGGCCGCTGGGATCGACGCCGGCTTCCTTCAGGACTTGGTTCAAGGCAATCCGGTCGAGTTGGCGTTTGTTGCTCATCGGGTTCCCTTGCGGCGGCGGGCGTCGGAGTAGATCTCGTCCATCAGGGCGATCCGCGGCGTGGCCGCGTCCAGGTCGTCGGTGGTGCTGTCGAGGATCCGGGTGAGCTGGCGTTCGTAGTAGGAGATTGCCGGGAAGCCGATCACCTGGCGGTCGCCGTCGGTGGGGGTGACGATCAGGTTGAGCGGGATGGCGGCGGCGACCGGGCGGAGGAAGTTCCTGAGTTTGATCGTGGCGTGTTCGAAGGTGAAGACGTGGTCCGAGAGGTGCTGCTCGCCGACGTCCGCGGTCAGCGTCGCCTCGGCACCGGTCGCCCAGCGCAACGAAGCCTCGAAGGAACGGTCGACGCCGTTGGGTCCGTCGAAGTCCGACCTGCCCTCAGCGGTGATCGCGTCCAGCCCGATGGTCGCCTGGACTGCCTGCAGCCAGTAGCTCGCCGTGTCGAAGAAGATGCCGCCGCCGAGCTCCGGCCGATCGCGATACCCGCCGGGAGCCGGTACTGCGAACCTGATCCGGGTCTCCATCTTGACCAAGGGACCATAGATCTCGTCGTGAACAAAGTCGTGAACCGTCTGCTGCCACGGGTGGTCCGCGGTCGCGACCGCCTCATAGACCTTCACGTCCGTGGCGGCGAACGACAGCTCGGCCAGCTCCTCGGCGGTGAGGCAGAGCGGCTTCTCCACGATCACGTGCTTGCCGGCGACCGCCGCGCGCACGGCCCAGCGGTGGTGGGCTGAGTTGTGCAGGGAGATGTAGACGGCGTCGATCGACGGGTCGGCGAGCAGGGCCGCGTAGCTCTCGTGCACCACCGGGATCCCGTGCCGGCTGGCGTATTCCTTGGCGCGCACCGGATCGCTCGCGGCGACTGCGCCGATCGCGATCACCGGCGAGCCTGGCGCGTCCGGTGCCCTGACGCAGGCGCCCTGCTTCAGCAGCGTGCGTTCGGCGATCCCGGTGGCTCCGATCAAGCCGATCTCAAGCGGCATCGGTCATCCCTCGTGGTGTCAGGCCGACCGAGATCAGTTCGGTCAGCAGGCGTTGCCGCCATCGGTGGATCTCACCGGCGGCGCAGAAGATGGCGACGTGGACCCGCCCGCCAGGGGCCGCCAGGGTGCTCCCGTTGAGCACCGTGACGCCTGGCTGTGCGGTTCCGGCGTACCGGATGGTGTCGAAGGCCCGGATCAGGTCCTCGACGGACTCGCCGGGGGCGAGGTTGAGTTCGAGCTGCCAGAGGTGGCCGGTGAGGCCGTGCTCCCTGGCCTGGCGGTCGAGGTGGATCGCGAGCAGGCCGAGTGATTGCCTGGCGTTGATCTCCAAGACGGGGATCACGGTGCCGTCGTCGAGCAGCATGGAGTCGATCCCGACCGGGCCCCAGTAGCCCGCCTCGGTGAGGGCGGGCATGACTTCGGCGACGGTTTCGGCGTACCAGCCCTGGTCGATCAGCGACGGGGTGGCGGGGCTGGAGCCGAAGTGGCGGAAGCCGCGGTTGGTCATCTGCTGGATGCCGAGGAACTCCCAGCTGCCGTCGGGGTCGAGGTGGAGATGGCCGGAGAAGTCGTGTTGCTTGCGGAACTTCTCCTGTACGACGAGCTCGACCCGCAGGCCCTGGTCGACCTGCTTGCGGAGGACTCGCTCGATCGCCTTGAGGACGCCGGGGGAGTTCGCTTCGAGCAGCGCCCGGCCGGAGACGCCGTACGGATCCTTGATCAAAGCCTTGAAATCAAGGGCGGTGACGGCGTCGACCAGTTCGTCGGTACTGCGAACCAAGCGGCCGGCACCTGGCAGTCCCAGGCGCCGGACCAGTTCGTTGGACCAGGTTTTCGAGTTGACCTGAGCAACCACATCCGGTGCCGGAAGCAACTGTTTGGCCAGCGTCCAGGTCTCCGGCAGGACGGCGTACGGCGCGATGGTGGCGCCACGGAGCTGGGTCATGATCGTCTGGTCGGCCAGGATGTGCCGCTCGATCGGGCCGGGGCCGGGGTCGCCGAGGGCGAGGTGGTCGAACCGCAATCCCACGTCTGTAAGGCCTTCTCGTACCGCCGTCGACATCGGGCGTCTGGTGATCAGCAGGTCACCGGGGTCGCAGAAGCCGGCGAGCAGCTCGTCCATGGCGTCGACGGCCGGGTCGCTGCCGCTGTTGCCGATCGCCGGGAGTGCGGCCAGATCGGTCGGCCGCCATCGGGACTCGGCGTCGAACGTACCCAGCCGCACTACGAGATGCTCAGTCATCGCACCGGGGCCGCCAGGTTGGCGACGAAGGTACTGAACTGGCGGACCGAGCGCAGATCGTCCAGCTGCAGGTTCGGGTAGTCGAGCTCGAGGTCGAACTCGTCCTCGATCGCCAGCAGGAAGGTGATGGTCTGCAGCGAGTCCAGGCCGTACTGCTCCACCAGGTCGGCCTCCGGTCCGATCTCCCCGGCGGTGATGCCGTTGTCGAGGACCTTGGCCAGGACGTTCTTGACGCGTTCTTCGATCTCCACCTCAGACTCCGTTCAGATAAAGGAGAATGCACTTCGAGCAGACCGGCATCATGCCGTTCTCGGACATGATCCGGCGGACCTCTTTGAAGGACTGGCTCTGCCACAGCTCCGTCACCGACTGGTCGTACAGGTTGCCGACCACGAACTCCGGGAAGAACTTGCAGGAGCTGACGGCGCCGTCGGCGTGCACCTCCATCCGGTTGGACACCGCGAGGCATTTGCTGCGGTGCTGGGCCGGGCGCGACGTACCGAGGATGAAGTCGTCGACCTCGTCGTCCTCGAGCTGCGGCTGGTAGCGGAGGCGGACGTTCCAGGCGCGGGAGGCCAGGCGGGCCATCGAGTCTTTCAGCGCCGGCAGCTCTTCCTCGGGCAGCTGGTAGGTGTACGAGTGCCAGGTCGGCTTCTTGGTGTCGGTGCTCGGGTTCAGCCAGGAGAACGTCTTCTCGTACAGGGCGTCCATCGAGTCGGCGACCTGGGGGCTGATGTACCAGGGAAACTGGAAGTAGACCGTGTTGACGCCGAGTTCCTCGGCCCACTCCATGAACTCGTACATCTTGTGCACGGTGACGTGGCTGACCATGCAGGACAGCGACAGCTCGCCGTCCCACTCGCCCTTGCGCTTGAGGTCCAGCATCAGCTGGATGTTCTCCATCGTGCGCTTGAAGGTGCCGCGGCCGCGGAGTGCCTCGTGGTCCTCGCCGAGGCCGTCCAGGCTGACCAGCAGGTTGAGGTTCTCGCCGATCTTGAGCAGGTCGTCGAGCTTGCGCTTGAAGAGCAGGCCGTTGGTGCACATGTTGACGGTCCGCGGGTACTTCACGAGGAGGTCCGCGACCTGGTCGAACTTGGTGTGCATGAGCGGCTCGCCGCCCCAGAGGAAGAGCTTCGAGCGGACGGGTGCTGTGGTGCGGAGTACGTCCTCGACGACCTCCAGGTCGAGTTCGGTCTTCTGCTTCTGGATGCTGAAGTCGCGGAAGAAGCCTTGCTCGTTCCACTGGTAGCAATGGGTGCAGCGCAGGTTGCAGCGGTAGGTCAGTTGCAGGCTGACCTCCTGCGGCAGCGGTGCGGCGTAGCTGGGGTCGAGCAGGAGGTTCTTGCGTGCCTTGGAACGGATGGACACGGTGTGTTTGATGTCCGCGAATTCCTTGGTGTTCAGGGTTCGCGTCGTAGTGGGGCGCATACGATCTCCCTCAGGCTTGGCTTGAACGTCGGATCGACAGCACGCTGGCTCCGGTGATCGCACCTCCTGTCGCTAGCACGAGGACGAGACCGGTCGAGGTCCCGAGCTGTCCACCCAGTACGCCGGCCGCGAACCCGCCGGTGAGCGCGCCGAGCGGGATGGTGGAGGAGGTGACGGTCCGGGCAGTCGCGTGGACGGTGCTCTGGAGGTCGGCCGGGGTGACGTTCTGGCGGACGCTGGTGGTCAGTACGTTCCAGACGGGCGACCAGATCGACGCGCAGACGCGAATCACCACGAGGACAATCGCCGGCGCAAACACCAGACTGACCGGAATCGCCAACCAGAACACACCTTCCAGCCCGGTCAGCAGGAGGGTGCGGTGCGTGCCGAACCGGTCGACGAGGCGGTTGGCAGCGAACGCACCCAGCAACCCACCGATGGACCCGGCTGCAATCAACAACCCACCCTGCAGGCTGGACAGTCCGAGCGCGCGATAGGCAAAGAGCAGCAGCACAGCGTCGACCATGCCGGTGCCGAAACTACGCACAGCCGCGCCGATCACCAACGGCTTCAAGACCTCGTGGTCCATCACAAACCGCAAACCGACAGCAATCCGCCGCCGCATCGCCTGCGGCGATGCGACGGCGGGGGATAGGGCGCGGGCTTCAGGCGAGGTGGCCTGGAGCCCGGGGCTGGGGTGCCCCGCTTCGCTTCGCTCGCGGGACGGCGCGGCGCCGGGCGTGGCGGTCGGTTCGAGGGTTTGGATGCGGGTTCGGGTGAGGGCTGAGGCTAGGAAGGGGAGGGCGCTCAGGAGCAGGCCGTAGTACGGGCCGGTGAGTTTCAGGGAGAGGCCGGCTAGGGCGGGGCCTGTGAGTTTGGAGAGGCTGTCGGAGCTTTGGAGGCTGGCGTTGGCGGTTACCAGGGCTCCGGGTGGGACTACGACTGGGAGGTAGGACTGGCCGGCTATGTCTACGAAGACTGTGGCTATGCCGGCTAGGGCTACGACGATGAGGAGTTGGGGGATGGTGACCCAACCCGCCAGGGCGGTCAGGGGGATGGTGGTGAAGAGGGCGAAGCGGGTTAGTTCGCCGGTGATCATTACCTTGCGGCGGGGGAGGTGGGTTAGGGCGGCACCGGCTACCAGGCCGAGGGTGGGGTAGGCGAGCCAGCCGATGGCGGAGAGGATGCCTACCTGGGCAGAGGTTGCGTCGAGGGTCAGGATGGCGATGCTGGGGACGGCGAAACCGGTTAGGCGGTCGCCTACGAAGCTTGCGGTTTGGCTGGTCCAGTACCAGTTGAAGTCCGCCTTGGGCGGAGCTGTCCCCACGGTTGTCCGCATCGCACCTCCGACTCCCCAGCGGCCGTTGTGTGCCTTACCCGCTTAGTTCAAGCTCTGAAATAAGCGGCTCGGCACAACCTAACCGGGTAAGTCGCGAGTCTCAAGCCCTCCGTCACATCTCGATCGCAGACAGTCGCGAAGTGGGAGAAGCCTTCATTTTCTGGGAGTCAGAGCTCGTCGGGGGATCCGATCGGCTTCTTCCGCTCCTGCTGGAGCTGGATCTCGATCCGTGACTCGGCCGCCGTCGGCCGCCACATCTGTTCGAACGGACCCATCATCGAAGCCCCGATCCCGCGCCGGCGCGACCGTGCCGCGGCCCAGGCGAGCAGGACCAGAAACCCCGCCACCACGGCAAGACTCAGGAACAGAATCCAGATGTCGTCGATCGCTCCCACCTCCGTTCGATGGACGTGGGGGAGCCGCCGATCGTTCCCCGGGCTAGACCGGTTTGACGGCCGGTGCGTTCAGCAGGGCGGCCAGGCCGGTGGTGTAGCCCTGGGGGGTGACGTCGCCGAGCAGCAGGCGTTGGAGGACGAAGCCGGGCACCATACCGAAGAGGGCCTGGGCGATCAGCTTGGGATCGGCCTCCGGGTCGACTGTGCCGTCGGCCTGCGCGCGCCGGGCGACCGCCTCGAAGTTCGACCGCAGCATCCGGTACTTCGAGGAGGCCGTCACCATGATCGCGTCGTTGTGCAGCGCCTCGGCCCAGGCCTGGATGGCGACCCGGGTCAGGTCGTTGTCCGGCATCTCGGCGATCCGGAGCACGTGTTCGAGCACTGCCCGCAGCGCGTCGACCGGGGTGACCGGGTCCGGGGAGTTCAGGATGCCTTCGAAGAGCTGGTCGATCGTGCTCAGCGCGTCGTCCGCGATCGCCGAGACGATCTCCTCCTTGCTCTTGAAGTAGCCGTAGACCGCGCCGGCCGAGAGTCCGGACTCGCGGATCACGTCCGCCATCGTCGTCTTGTGGAAGCCCTGGTCCATCACGCACTTGCGCGCGGCCAGGACGATCTCGCGCCGGCGGTTGGCGCGGTGTTCCTCGGTGACCTTCGGCATGCCGCCAACATAAAACGAATGTCCGTTCTTGACAACTGAGGGGTGATCCCGGCAGGCTCGGAACCAATAAAGAACGATCATTCGGTTTGAATGAGGAGCTGAGCCGCGATGTCCGAGCACAAGGCTGTCCCCGAACAGACCAGCCGCGTTCCGGTGGCGGCGGTCGTCACCTTGCTGACCGCGATGCTGACCGTCGTGCTGATCGCGTTCGCCTGGCCGGCCGCGCGGTCGCAACCGCGCGACCTGCCGATCGCCGTCGCGGGTCCGGCGCAGGCCGCCGCGCAGGTGAAGGGTGGACTCGAGCAGGCGATGCCGGGCGGGTTCGAGATCGACTCGGTCGCGGATCGGGCGGCCGCGGTCCAGGCGATCAAGGATCGTGATGTGTACGGCGCGATCGTGCTCGATCCGCAGGCGCCCGAGGTGCTGACGGCATCGGCCGGCGGCCCAGCGGTGGCCCAGATTCTCACCCAGCTGTCGACCAGGCTCGCGGCTGAGAATCCCGGCGTACGGATGAAGGTGACCGATGTCGTCCCGCTGCCCAAGGATGACCCGCGCGGGGCTGGTTTGGCTGCCGGTGCGTTGCCGCTGGTGCTCGGTGGCATCATCGCCGCGGCCGTGCTGACCCAGCGGATCAGAGGCGGCGGCCGCCGGGTCGCGGGGGCGCTCGTCTTCGCTGTGACCGGTTCGCTGGCGCTGGCGGCCGTGCTGCAGTTCTGGCTGGGTTCGCTCGAGGGAACCTACCTTGCCAACGCGAGCGTGATCGGCTTGTCGATCGGTGCGATCTCGCTGACGCTCCTGGGCCTGGAGGGGTTGTTCGGGTTCGTCGGCCTGGGCGCTGGCAGCGCAGTGATGATGCTGCTCGGCAACCCGCTCTCCGGGCTCACCAGTGCGCCGGAGATGCTGCCGACCGGCTGGGGTTCGCTCGGCCAGTTCCTGCCGCCGGGAGCATCCGGTACCGCGTTGCGCTCCGTGAGCTTCTTCGACGGCGCGGGCTCGGGCCGCTCATTCCTGGTGCTCGGGTGCTGGCTCGTGCTGGGGCTGCTGCTCTGCGGATTGGCGGCGACCCGGAGTCGGGGACGGAGTGTCGTACGGGCCCGGCACGAGGCCTCGCCGGTTAGCGTCTGACTGATGTCGGCGCGGTGACCGGATTGTTACGAACCGGTCTCCGCGCAACGGCGTCACGGCGAGGACAACGTTGTCTCTCAACCATTGACTTCACTGGTCTGAGCCTCCTACGGTCACGGAAAGCCCAGGGGGTTTGAGCGGTGGTACCGGGATGACAACGATTGCCCGAAGGTGGACGTGATGGCCATGAAAAACGGTTTCAAGACCGCAGGTGTGCTAGCTGTCGGCGCGCTCCTGCTGGGGGTGTCGGCCTGTAGTCAGGGGTCGACGACCAAGACGCCGGATGCCGGCGGTAGTCAGAGTGCGGGCCCGGCGAACATCAAGATCGCCTACCAGCAATGGGGCCCCGGCACCACGATGAAGAACTTCCTCACCGGCGCAAAGGCCGAGTACGAGGCGGCGAACCCCGGTTCGAAGGTCGAGATCCTCCCTATCGTGGCGAGTGAGAACGACTACTACACCAAGCTGCAGCTGATGATGCGCTCGCCGAACACGGCGCCGGACATCGTCTACGAGGACACCTTCCTGATCAACTCCGACATCACCGCGGGGTACCTGAAGCCGCTCGACGACTACATCAAGAACTGGGCCGACTGGAGCCAGTTCGAGGACACCGCCAAGGGCGCCGCGAAGGGTCAGGACGGCAAGACCTACGGCATTCCGGACGGTACGGACACCCGCGCCCTCTGGTACAACAAGAACTTGTTCAAGCAGGCCGGCCTGCCGACCGACTGGCAGCCGAAGAACTGGGACGACGTGCTGAACACGGCGCGCACGCTGAAGCAGAAGCTCCCCGGTGTGATCCCGATGAACGTGTACTCGGGCAAGCCGATGGGTGAGGCTTCGGCCATGCAGGGCTTCGAGATGCTGATGTACGGCACCAAGGACCCGCTGTACAACTACGACTCGCAGAAGTGGGTCGTCGGCAGCCAGGGCTTCAAGGACTCGCTGAACTTCATCAAGACCGTCTACACCGAGGGCCTCGGCCCGTCGCCGAAGCAGGCGCTCGACCCGAACATGGGCAGCAAGGTCGGTACCGAGCTGCTGCCGGGCAACAAGCTCGCGATCGCGCTGGACGGCTCGTGGATCTACGGCAACTGGCTCAAGACCGGCGCCAAGCCGTGGCCGCAGTGGGCAGACGTGATGGGCCAGACCGCGATGCCGACCCAGGACGGCGGCGGCAAGGGCAAGGTCAGCCTCTCCGGTGGCTGGACCTGGGCGATCCCGGCCAAGTCGAAGTCGCCGGACGCGGCCTGGAAGTTCATCCAGTCGCTGCAGACGCAGAAGAACGCGACCAAGTACGCCACCGACGGCGCGCAGATCGCGGTCCGCAAGGACGTCGCCGCCGACGCCGGCTACAAGTCGTCGTCGAAGAGCACCCAGTTCTTCACCGACCTGGTCTCGGTCACCGTCTACCGGCCGGCGCTGCCGGAGTACCCGAAGGTCTCCAACGAGATCATCACCGCGATGGAGGCCGTGATGACCGGGCAGTCGTCGCCGGAGGACGCGGCCAAGAACTACGACGAAGCGGTCGAGGGCATCGTCGGCAAGGACAAGACGACCGCCGGCAACTAAGCAGAAGTTTTCCGAAAGGGTTTCCCCTGTGACGACAACTGCTCCCGCCGTGCCCGCTCCGATCGGCAGCAAGCCTGCCGATCAGAGCGGGCCACCGCGCGGCGCCAAGCTGTTCAAGATGTTGCCGTTGGCACCGGCCATCGGGCTGATGCTGGTCTTCCTGGCCGGCCCGATCCTGTACTGCGTCTACGCCGCGTTCACCAACATGGCGCTGACCGGGACCGGGGCGGCGAACGTGAAGTTCGTCGGGCTGGACAACTTCCGCAAGGCCTTCGGCAGCCACGCCTTCACCAACTCGATCTGGCTGACGCTGGTCTTCACGCTGATCTCCGCGATCATCGGCCAGAACACGCTCGGTCTCGGCCTGGCGCTGCTGATGCGCCGCTCGACCAAGCTCGTCCGCAGCTTCGTCGGTACCGCCGTGATCGGCGCGTGGGTGCTGCCGGAGGTGGTGGCGGCGTACCTGCTCAGCGCGTTCTTCAACACCGACGGCACGCTGAACGTGATCCTGCACAAGGTCGGGCTGCCCGGCCAGGACTGGTTGTACGCGGCACCGATCATCGCCGTCTCGATCGCCAACATCTGGCGGGGTACGGCGTTCTCGATGCTGGTCTATTCGGCAGCGCTGAGCGAAGTACCGAAGGAGATCGAGGAGTCGGCCGAGATGGACGGCGCGACCGGTTTCCGGCGGCTGATCTTCGTCACGCTGCCGATGATCAGCCGGGCGATCATGACGAACCTGATGCTGATCACGCTGCAGACCCTGAGCGTCTTCGGCCTGATCTTCGCGATGACCCGAGGTGGTCCTGGCACCAAGAGCCAGACGCTGCCGCTGTACATGTACGAGCAGGCGTTCAGCTTCTCGCAGATCGGCTACGGCACCGCGATCGCGCTGGTGATGCTCGCGATCGGCGCGGTCTTCTCGCTGATCTACCTACGTGGACTGAATGCGGAGGCCGCATGATCCCGCGCGACCGGATCAACAAGTTGACCGCGAACCTGATCCTGCTCTTCCTCGGCGTGCTGTTCATCCTGCCGTTGCTCTGGGTGCTGTTCGCGTCGGTCAACCGGACGGCGGGGCTGCGGGTCGAGTTGCCCACCAGCCCGACCTTCGCGAACTTCAAGGCGGTGCTGAACGTCACCACGACGTACCGGCCGGTCCTGAACGGGATCGTGCTGTGCGGCGGGTCGGCGTTGCTGACGATGCTCTGCTCGGTGCTCGCGGCGTATCCGCTGTCCCGCTTCAAGACCAAGTTCAACCGGCCGTTCCTGCTGACCGTGCTGTTCTGTACCGGCTTGCCGATCACCGCGGTGATGGTGCCGGTCTACGGACTGTTCGTGCAGCTCAACCTGGTCGACACGCTCGGCGGCACGATCCTGTTCATGGCGACCTCGTCGCTGCCGTTCGCGATCTGGCTGACCAAGACTTTCATGGACGGCGTGCCGATCTCGCTGGAGGAAGCGGCCTGGGTGGACGGCGCCAGCAACATGCAGGCGCTCCGCCGGATCGTCCTGCCGCTGATGTGGCCGGGCATCGCGGTGGTCGGCATCTTCACCTTCATCGGCATGTGGGGAAACTTCTTCGTCCCCTTCATGCTGCTGCTGTCGCCGGAACGCCTGCCGGCCTCGGTGAGCATCTTCACCTTCTTCGGCCAGTACGGCGAACCGAACTACGGCCAGCTGGCCGCGTACTCCCTCATCTACACGTTGCCGGTCCTGCTGCTCTACCTGCTCCTCAGCAGGAAGCTCGGTGGCGCCTTCGCCCTCGGCGGCGCCATCAAGGGCTGAGCGCAACCCCTGCACCTCCCGGCCCGGCGGGTCGTGGAGGTGCAGGGACCAGTGCTGAGGGCGTACGGTCGGTAACCATGAGCAATGCCGTGACGAGGGCACGGCCGGAGGCCGGAGGTCGCACGTCTGCTGTGACCATGCTGGTCGCCGTGGTCGGCGTAGTGATCACGGTTGCGCTGTTCGCGGCAGGGCAGCGCGCGTGGGAGTACCGGAGCCCTGCGTCGCACCTGGTCCTGGAGACGGTCGACGCCTGTGTCGCGGTGCTCTTGTCGTACCTCGTGTACGGCCGCTTCCGGCGCAGTGGCAGCCGGCAGGACTTGTTGCTGCTGCAGGGATTCGCCTTGCTGGGCGTGGCTAATGCCGGCTTGGCACTGACCTTGGCCCAGACGGACTGGGTGGGTGTGCTGGGGCTGTGGTTGCCCCCGCCGCTCCGGGTGCTGGGCACGTTGCTGATCGCGGCGGCCGCGCTGCTTCCACACCGCTCGGTGCGGTCGGCGTGGCGACGGTGGCTGGCCGCGCCGCTCCTCGGCGTGGTGGTGGTCATCGCTCTCGTACTGCTGTGGCAGCGCGACAACTTACCCGGGACGGACCAGGTGGAGGCCGGGTATCGTCCCCCGATCAGCAGTCATGGTCACCCGGGTCTCCTGATCACGCAGATCGTCACGCTGCTCGCCTTCGCCGCCGCAGCCGTGGCATTCACGGTTGAGGCGCGCAAGCGGGACGACGTACTGCTGCGCTGGCTTGGGCCGGCCTGCGCGTTGGGTGCGTTGGCCAGAGCGAACTACCTGATCTTCCCGGCGAGCGGGCCGGACTGGGTCTACAGCGGCGACGTACTCCGTACCGGCTGCTACCTCCTGTTACTGATCGGTGCCGGCCGGGAGATCAGCCGCTACTGGGCGGCGCAGGCCGTGGCGGCCGTGGCCGAGGATCGGCGCAGAGTTGCGCGGGAGATGCACGACGGTGTCCTGCAGGAGCTGGGCTACATCCGCTCCGAGCTGGCCGCGTTCGCCTCGGTGGACGAGCAACGCGTCGACCGGATCCTCGCCTCGAGCGACCGGGCGCTGGACGAGGCGCGTCAGATGCTGGTCGCGCTCGGCCGGGCCGGCGACGAGCCACTTGCCGACGCCCTGGAACGCGCGCTCGAGCAGATCGCCGAGCGGTACGGCGTTGCGCTGGCGCTGGAGCTGGACGTTTCGATCGCGGCTGATACCGAGCAGCGGCATGCCCTGGTCCGGGTGGCTCGGGAGGCCGTCCTCAACGCCGTACGGCATGGGCAGGCCGAGCGGATCCGCGTGCGGCTCGAGCAGGACGGCGAGGGCCGGCTGCTGGAGGTGACCGACGACGGGACGGGGTTCGAGCCCGCCGGCCGGACTGCCGGCCAACCTGGTTTCGGGTTGATCAGCATGCGCGAACGCACGGAGGCCTTGCCGGGCGTATTCCGGATCGAGTCGAAGCCGGAGGGCGGAACGACGGTGCAGGTCAGATGGTGAACCCCGAACCTCGCCGGGTGGTGATCGCCGACGACCACCCGCAACTGCGCAACCAGATCCGGACCGCCTTGGAGGCAGGCGGTTTCGAGGTCTGCGCCGAGGCCGCGAGCGGTCCGGAGGCAGTGCGGCTGGTGCAGGAGCACGATCCGGACGTGGTGCTGCTGGACGTGCACATGCCGGGCAACGGCATCAGGGCGGCGACCCAGATCGCCCAGTTGCGGCCCGAGGTGGCGATCGTGATGCTGACCGTATCCCGCGACGACTCCGACCTGTTCGACTCGCTCCGGGCCGGCGCATCGGGCTACCTGCTCAAGGACACCGACCCGGTCCGGTTGCCTGCCGCGTTGCGTGGGGTGCTGTCCGGCGAGGCGGCGATCCCGCGGTCGCTGGTGGCCCGCATCCTCAACGAGTTCCGGACGCCTGGCCCTTCCAGGTTCGGTCGCCGGCCGAAGGTGGCGGCCCGGCTCACCTCCCGCGAGTGGGAGGTGATGGAGCTGCTGGCCGATGGGCTGAGCACCGACGAGGTGGCCCGGCGGCTGTTCCTGTCGCCGACCACCGTACGGGTGCACATCTCGTCGGTACTTCGGAAGCTCCGGGTCAAGGACAGGCAGGCCGCGATCGACCTGCTGAGTGACGATTCGTCGTGAGGGCGGACTGCCGCCTCCCCCCTTTCTCCCCCCTCCTGGCCGCCCTCACGCCGTCTAGTTGCGCAGCCCCAGGCGCGCTGAGTCCCTGCCGTCGTTGTCGTCGATGATGCTGATGCCGATCTGGTAGCTGCCGTTGGCGGCGTAGCGGTGGCTCCCGGTCACCGCGCCCCGCCCCGAGGCGGCGAGCGAAGTGCTGCCGTCACCCCAGCGGACGAAGGCCGTGTGCGTGTCCGCCGTTCCCGGATCGCTGTACGGCGCGCTCACCGAAACCGCGAGGGCGCCGAGCCGGGTACTGAGCGGGTGCCCGAGACTGGGTGCGACGTTGGCCGCCGTCCAGCCGAACGACTCGGTGCCGGTCGCGCGCTTGTCGTCAGTCGCCCGGACCACGACGATGCCGGACGCGTCGTCGGCGCTGGTGTACGACCAGGACCAGGTGCCGTCACCGTGGTCGGTCACAGTTCCCGCCCCGCTCGCCCGGGTGACGGTCAGTTTCCGGATGCCCTCGGTGAACGATCCGTGGGTGGTCAACGGCGAGCCCTCGTCGCCGTCGGCGTCGGCGGGCAGGCCGGTCGGGACCGGCCGATCGGCCGTGACCGGCACGTGGCCGGCCACCGTCGTCAGGCCGGCCCCGTCGCTGCCGCTCGGGTGATCGTTGTCGCCGGCGTGCATGATCCCGGCGAACACCAGGGCGGTCACCGTCATGACCACCGCCAGTGCTGCGTGCCGGGTGAAGAAGACGCGCTCGGACATCGAAGACCCTCCGTAGGTACGGTGCACACCCCTCCGCGTGCACCACCTGCCGTAACGCTAAGTAGTGAAGGCCGGGTCGGCCTAGGGGCAAAGGTCCTCTTGAGCGTTCAAATAACTAAACGCCTGCGATCTGTTCGCAGATGGCCCAGGCAGAGCTGCGCAGAACGGCGGCCGTCTCTTCGGGCAGGCCCTTGACCGGCAGGTCCAGCAGGGTGGGGTCTTCCTGGAGGAGCGAGATCAGGAAGACACAGGCAGTGAGGTAGCTGCCTGCGAGGGCCGGATGAGAGTTGTCGGTGTCGTGCAGTGACGGCGTCGGATGGGCCGCCTGGAACTGCTCCCAGACGAGGCCGGCCGGGATGAGGATGGTGCCCAGCTCCGCCGCGATGGTGGCGTAGGCGGTGGTGAAGGGCGCTTGCGGCTGGTTCTTGCGGGACCAGGTCATGTACAGGGCGGTCTGGGCGCCGACCTCGGTGATCGCGGTGTGGAAGTCGCGGATGTTCTCGTGCATCCGGCCCGGGTTCTTCAGCGGGAGGGTGCTCTGCTCCTGCAGGACGACCGTGTCGTAGTTGCCAGTGGCAAGTTCGGCCAGGGCTTTCCCGGCGTTGAGGTGCTGACGCAGCGAGGCGCCCCCGGCCGACATGAGCTTGTGGTCGATGGCGAGACCGCGTGCGGCGGCGAGGGCGGCGATCAGGGCCGGCAGGTTGTTGCGCGAGGTGAAGCTGTTGCCGATGAACAGGATCCGCATCCGGTCAGGATCGCAGTTCGTCCAGGCGGGCGGTCAAGAAGGCAGCCTCGGTGGTGTTGTCGGTGAAGGCCAGGGCTTCCTCGTACGCCGCTGCGGCTGCGGCCGGCTGGCCCGTTTGGCGGAGCAGGTCGGCGCGGGTCGAGGCGTAGTACGGGTAGGTCGCCAGGGCGGGCTCGTCGGACAGGGAGTCGAGTACTGCGAGTGCTGCCGCCGGGCCGTCGGTGTAGCTGAGGGCAACTGCTCTGTTGAGCGACACGACGGGGGAGGGCCAGCGGGCGAGGAGTAGGTCGTAGAGGCCGAGGATCTCGGGCCAATCGGTCTCTGCCCACGTACGAGCTTCGCTGTGTACTGCGGCCACGGCAGCCATCAAGGCGAAGCGGCCGACCCGGGACGGGTGTTGCAGGGACGTGGTGACCAGCGCCAGGCCCTCGGCGATGAGAGCCTTGTCCCACAGGGAGCGGTCCTGCTCGGGTAGGAGCACCAGAGCGTCGCCGGAGACCCGGGCGGACTCCCGGGCGTGGGTGAGCACGAGTAGACCGAGTAGGGCGGTTGCCTCGCTGCTGTCCGGGAGCAGGAGGTGGACCATCCGGGCCAGGTCCAGGCCGCGGCGGGTCAGGTCATGCCGGATCAGTTCGTCGCCGAACTTGGCGGTATGGCCGGCCGAGTAGACCAGGTGGATGACATCGAGGACGGCGTCGATCCGCTCGGGCAGGTCGGCGATACGCGGGATCCGGTAGGGGATGCGCGACTGGGAGATCTTCTGCTTGGCCCGGGTGATCCGCGCCTGCATGGCCGACTCCTTGACCAGGAAGGCCTTGGCGATCTCGGCGGACGACAGACCGCAGACCAGCCGGAGGGTGAGCGCCACCCGTGCTTCCTGAGCCAGGGCAGGGTGACAGCAGGTGAAGACCAGCCGCAGTCTGTCGTCAGGGAAGCCATCGGAGGACTCCACCGGCTCAGGGAGGAGCAGCGGCAGTTTGCGCTGGGACACCTCCGCCCGCCGGCGATGCTCGAGCGCCCGGCGGGTGGCGACCGTGGTCAGCCAGGCGCCGGGCCGCCGGGGGATGCCCTGCTCGGACCAGTGCACGAGCGCCTTGGCGTACGCGTCCTGGACACAGTCCTCCGCCAGGTCGAGGTCGGCCGCCACCCGGGCGGTGGTCGCCAGGACGTTGGCCCACTCCTGCTGATGGGCCTGTTCGACCGCCCTGGCGACCTCGCTGCTTGTCATGTCAGTTGATGATCGGCCGTACTTCGACCCCGCCCATCGGCGACGGCACCTGCTTGGCGATGGCGAGCGCCTCGTCCAGGTCGGCGGCCTCGATCACGTAGTACCCGCCCATCACCTCCTTGGTCTCGGCGAACGTGCCGTCGGTCACCACGAAGCCGCCGTTGCCGTCCGAGCGGATGGAGGTCGCCGTGTTGCTCCCGTCGAGTTGGGCGCCGCCCACCACCGCCGCCTGGTTGGCCTGCACGAACGCGCCGTGATTGACGTGGTTCTGCTCCGCCACCGACGGGTCGGCGGCGTCCCAGAGCGCCTCGTTGTCGTAGATCATCACCAAGTACTTGCCCACAGCTTCGACCTTCCGTCGTCGGACCGGTGGAACTCCACCGCTATCACATCGATGCGCGAGACCGCTCCGGATCGACAATCGGCCCGAAGTTTCTTTCACCGGCCAGCACGTAGGGTGGCTCCATGCCGCTGAACTATCCGCTTGCTGAGCAGACGTTGGACAACGGTCTGCGGGTTGTTGTCAGTTCTGACCGGAACGTGCCGATCGTGTCGGTGAATCTCTGGTACGACGTGGGGTCGCGGCACGAGCCGCCGGGGCTGACCGGGTTCGCCCACCTGTTCGAGCACCTGATGTTCCAGGGTTCGCGCAACGTCGAGTCGGGGCAGCACTTCTCGCTGCTGGAGAGTGTCGGGGCGAGTCTGAACGCGAGCACCTTCTTCGACCGGACGAACTACTTCGAGTCGCTGCCCAGTGGCGGGCTCGACCTCGCACTGTGGCTCGAGGCGGACCGGATGGGCTACCTGCTCGACGCGGTCAACCAGGACAACCTCGACAACCAGCGCGACGTGGTGAAGGAGGAGAAGCGGCAGAGCTACGACAACCGGCCGTACGGCGACTCGTACGAGCGGCTGGTCCGGCTGCTCTTCCCGGAGCACCACCCGTACGCGCACATGACGATCGGCTCGATGGCCGACCTGGACGCGGCGGCGGTCGAGGACGTGCACGCGTTCTTCCGCAAGTACTACGGCCCGAACAACGCCGTCCTGACCATCGTCGGTGACGTCTCCGCCGAGGACGCGTTCGACGCGGCCAAGCGGTACTTCGGGCACCTGCCGGCCATCCCGACGCCGCCGCCCGCACCGGACGGCACGGTCGGCCCGCTCGACGGGGTGTTCCGCGACGACGTGGTCGACGACGTCCCGTCGGACCTGATCACGATGATGTTCCGGCTCCCGGTCGACGGGACGCCGGAGCTCGACGCCGCGGCGCTGGCGCTCGACGTGCTGGCCGGCGGGCAGAGCGGCCGGCTCAACCGGCGCCTGGTCCGCGACGAGCAGATCGCCCAGTCGGTCTCCGGTGGCGCGCTGCCGCTGATCGGTGGCGTCTCGTTCGGCACGCTGACCGGGATCGCCTCGGAGGGTATCGACCTGCAACAGGTCGAGGACGCGCTCGTCGAGGAGGTCGAGAAGCTCGCCAAGGACGGCATCACCGAGGACGAGCTGGCGACCGTGCAGGCACAGGCCGAGCGGGACTGGCTGGAGCAGCTGGCCACCTGTGGCGGCCGGGCCGACGAGATCTCGCACCACGCGTTGCTGTTCGGCGACCCGAGCCGGATCAACACCCGGATCGACGAGCTCCGCGCGGTGACGGCGGATCAGGTCCAGGCGGCGGCGAGCAAGTGGATCCGCGCCGGTTCGCGCGCGCAGGTGACGTACCGACGGCAGACAGAGGCAGCAGAAGCAGCAGAAGCAGCAGGGGAGCAGGAATGAACAGCCAGGCCTTGACCACACCGCCGGCAGTCGCACCGCCGCGCCCGTGGCGCTTCCCGCTGGCGACCAGTACTACGACCCGCTCCGGCACCCCGGTCCACGTGTTCGACCGTCCCGGCCAGTACGTCGCCACCGTGCGCGTCACCGTCGCCATGCCGCTGGCTGTCGAGCCACGCGAGCTGGAGGGCGTCGCGACGATCATGTCGCGCACGCTGGACGAAGGCACCGAGCTGAAGTCGGCCAACGAGTTCGCGGCGGCCCTTGAGCGGCACGGCGCGGCATACGGGGTGGATGTCAGCTCGGACGCGCTGCACGTCGAGATCTCGGTCCCGACGTCGCAACTCGCGCCGGCCGTCAAGCTGCTCGCCGAGGCCGTCACCCGGCCGGCCTTCAACCAGGCCGACGTCGGGCGGCACGTGACGATCCGGCTCGGCGAGATCAACCAGGAGCGGGCCAACGCGGGCTACCGTGCTCGGGAGGCGTTCGCCGCCAACCTGTTCGACCAGTCGTCGCGCAGGTCCCGCCCGACCGCCGGTACGCCGGACACCATCCGGCCGCTGACGAACGTACAGGTGGCCGAGTTCTACCACGCCAACATCGGTCCGGCGCGGGCCCAGATCCTGTTCGCGGGCGACGCGACCGGGGTCGACGTGGCCGCGGTGATCGACGATGCCTTCGGTGACTGGACCTCAGACGCCGGTACTGCGATGGAGACCCCCGAGCCGCTCTACATCGCCGGGAACAAGCTGGTGCTCGTGGACCGGCCCGGCTCGGTGCAGAGCCAGCTGCTGATCGGTTGCCCAGGGCCCGATCGCCGCGAGGACATCTGGGGCGCGGCCGCGGTCGCCAACCATGTCGTCGGCGGCACGATCACTTCCCGCGTGGACACCGTGCTGCGCGAGGAGAAGGGCTACACGTACGGCACCCGGACCAGCTTCACCGCGCCGCGCAAGGGCGGCACGTTCAGCCTGGGCGGCGCAGTCCGTACCGAGGTGACCGGCGCCGCGATCAGTGACGCCCTGAAGATCCTGCTCGACGCCCGCGACGGACTGACGGCCCAGGAGGTCCAGGACGCGCAGGACAGCCTGATCCGTACTGCGCCGCTGCGCTACGAGCAGGCCGACTCGATCGCGCAACAGGTCGGCAGCAACATCGCCGCCGGGGTGCCGCTCGACTTCGCCGATACCTACCTGGCCCAGATCGCCGCAACCACAGCAGAGACGGCCACCGAGGCCTACCGCCGGTACGTCGGAGCCAACGGCCTGCTGGTCGTCGTCGTGGGGGAGGCGAAGGAAGTCCGTGGCCAACTCGCAGGCCTCGGAATCGGCGACATCACCGAGCTGAGCTGAGATCCTCTGCTCGGGGCCAAGCCTCTTTGACCCCGAGCAGAGGAGAACATCAGGTATGCCGGATGACGAGGAGTACCCGCCGGAG
This sequence comes from Kribbella sp. NPDC051620, assembly GCF_044453825.1. Classification (NCBI taxonomy): domain Bacteria; kingdom Bacillati; phylum Actinomycetota; class Actinomycetes; order Propionibacteriales; family Kribbellaceae; genus Kribbella; species Kribbella sp. NPDC051620. Next base: position 205,930 of record NZ_JBITDB010000006.1, on the reverse strand, counting down.
GGCTGGCCGCGGCAGTCGCAGTACGTGTACCCGCAGCCGCTGAACCAACGACCGCAGGACAACTCCGCCGCGACCATGTCGATGGTGCTGGGCATCGTCGGGCTGGGTACCTGCCTGGCTTTCCTGTCGCCGTTCGCCTGGGCCAAGGGCAGCCAGGCGCTCGAGGAGATCGACGCGAACCCGGGCGTGTACGGCAACCGCGGGATGGCGGTCGCCGGCCGGATCACCGGCATGATCGGCACCGCCCTGCTCGGCCTCGGGCTGCTCGCCGGCCTGGTGATCGCGGGCGTGCTGCTCGCCTCCTAACCCTGACCGGAACGATCCGGTCAGTCGCTTGCTTTCGATCCTGACAACGTCGGCATCTCGCCGAACCCTGGTGAACCAGGCTCCGCGGATTTAGCGTGTGCCGGGTCAGACTCACTTCAGGGAGGGGATCCGCTCGTGAGAGACGTCCGTAGATCGTTGTGTGCGGCCACCGGCGCCATCGCGCTGGTGGCCGGCGCGCTGGCAGTTCCGGTCACCGCCGGCGCCGGTACGACGGCGGTTGCCGGTGGCACCACGGAGTACACGGTGTTGCTGCAGACCGGGGCCGACCACGCCCAGGCGCTGGCCGCGGTACAGGCGGCCGGAGGCTCGGTGGTGAAGGAGAACACGAACCTGGGCACGATGACGGTGCTCGCTGCCGCGTCCGGGTTCGTCACCAGGGTGTCCGGAGTTGCGGGCATCGAGGGCGCGGCGCGCACCCGCCCGATCGGCCAGTTGCCGCAGGCAAGGCCGATCACGGTCGAGCAGGAGCACCTGAACGCCGTTGCCAAGGGCAAGAGCGCCACGGCGAAGAGTGCGGCCGCGAGCCGGACCGCCGATCCGCTCGACGCCCAGCTCTGGGGCCTGCGGATGATCCGCGCGGATCTGGCGCACGCCAAGCACCCGGGCAAGAAGGCGGTCAAGGTCGGCATCCTGGACTCCGGGATCGACGCGCGCAACCCCGACCTGGCGCCGAACTTCGACTGGAAGTTGTCCCGCAACTTCGTCACGGACATCCCGGAGATCGACGGCCCGTGTGAGTTCCGTGGTTGTGTCGACCCGGTCGGCTGGGACGACAGCGGGCACGGCACGCACGTGGCCGGCACCGTCGGTGCCGCCCTCAACGGCGTCGGTGTCTCCGGTGTCGCGCCGGGGGGCTCGCTGGTCGAGATCCGCAGTGGCCAGGACGGCGGCTTCCTCTTCCTCGGGCCGGTGACGGACGCGCTCACCTACGCCGGTGACGTCGGGCTGGACGTGGTCAACATGTCCTTCTACGTCGACCCGTGGCTCTACAACTGCACGGCCAACCCGGCCGACAGCCCGGAGGCGCAGGCCGAGCAGCGCACCGTCATTAGCACGATGACCCGGGCGCTCAACTACGCGCACAACAAGGGCGTCTCGCTGGTCGGGTCGCTCGGCAACAACCACGAGGACCTCGGCAAGCCGCGGACCGACATCTCCAGCCCGGACTTCGGCGACGTCGCGCCGTACCCGCGGCCGATCGACAACGCGACCTGCGTCGACCTGCCGGTCGAGGGCCCGCACGTGATCGGTGTGTCCGCGCTCGGGCCGTCGGGCAAGAAGGCGGACTACTCCAACTACGGGCTCGAGCAGATCGAGGTGTCGGCGCCGGGTGGCTGGTTCCGCGACTACTTCGGGACGCCGCAGTACCGGACGAACGAGAACCTGATCCTGTCGACCTACCCGGTCAACGTCCTGCAGAACGCGGCGACGCCGCTTGTCGACGCGGCGGGCAACATCACCCCGGCAGGTGTGGCGGGCGGAGTACAGAAGCAGTGCCCGGCCGGTGTCACCGACTACACGAAGTGTGGCTACTACAACTGGCTGCAGGGGACGTCGATGGCGTCGCCGCACGTGACCGGGGTGGCCGCGCTGATCGTCAGCGAGTACGGCAAGAAGGGTTCGCACCACTCGTTCGGGCTGGCACCGGACAAGGTGCGGAAGATCCTGCTGGACAGCGCCCAGGAGCGGGCCTGCCCGACGCCTCGCCTGCAGACGTACGTGAACGAGGGGCGGTCGACCGAGTTCGACGCGCTCTGTGAGGGGCCGCGGACGTTCAACGGCTTCTACGGCAACGGCATCGTCGACGCGTACGCGGCGGTGACCAGGTACTGAGCAACAAGACCGCGGGCCCGGCACATCTGGTGTGCCGGGCCCGTCGTTTGTCTACTTGGGGATGAGCAGACAGGTGGTGCCGCGGTCGCCCCGGCTCCAGGCGGTCTCGTTCGGGTGCAGGAAGAAGACGTTCGACGGCTTGTCCGGTATCTGCTTGAGAGCCTTGAAGCGGTCCGTGCACCCCTTCTCGGCAGCAGCCTGTACGGCGGCCAGGCCGGGCCACTCGCCGGCGGGGAGCTCGAAGATCGCGAACACCTTGCCACCGTTGGGCTGGTCGCAAGGCTGGACCTTGATGTCCTTGACCACACCCTCCTCGACACCGGTGATGCAGTCACCGACCCGGAGCTTGTCCGGCCGCGTGTTCACCGTCGTGGTGACCTGACCGGAGGCGTCGCGGTCGGGCTCGCTGTTGCTGGCGATCAGTCCGATGACGATGAGCCCACCGAGGACGACCCAGAGGCCGCTGATCACCAGACCGGCGATCGCCAGTCCCTTGCCGCGCTGCCCGCGCTTGGGGATCTGGGTCAGCGCGACGATGCACAGGATGATGCTGATCAGCACGATGCCGAAGATGCTGAGGATGAACCCGATGATCGCCGGTGTGCTGGTCCCGCCCGAACCGGGCGGCAGACCGCTCTGCCCGGGGTAGGGCTGGTAGCCCGGGTACCCACCTGGTGGCGGCGGGTAGCCACCCTGCGGCGGCGGATAGCCACCTGGCGGGGGATAGCCGCCCTGAGGCTGGCCGCCGCCTGCGGGCGGCTGACCTGGGTTCTGTGGGGGTGGTGTCGGGTCCATGGACGGAATGTAGACCCGGCCAGGGACAAAACTCGGGAGCTACCTCCCGGCTAGCCCGAGATGTAGTTGGAAAGTTGCTCGCGCTCGAACTCGAGCTCGCCGATCCGGGTCTTGACCACGTCGCCGATGCTGACGATCCCGCTCAGCACGCCGTCGGTGACGACCGGGACGTGCCGGATCCGCTGATCCGTCATCAGCCGCATCAGGTTGTCGACCAGGTCGTCCGGCCCGCAGGTGTGCACCTGCTCGGTCATGATCGCGCTGACCCGGACGTCGCCCGCGTCCGGCGTCCGGTGCAGGAGCCGGACGATGTCGCGCTCGGAGACGATGCCGGCCACGGAGCTGCCGTCGGGGCTGACGACCAGCGCGCCGACGTTGTGCTCGGCCAGCAGCGCGAGGAGTTCGGTGACGGTGGCTTCTGGGGAGATGGTGACGACCTGGTTGCCTTTACCGCGCAGTACGTCGTTGATCTTCACGGAGCCTCCTGGTGATGGAGTGAGCCCAATACCCAAAGGTAGCGAATAGAACCAGTGAGCGGCAGGTCTGGCACAATACAGCCAGTGACCTGGCGTGAGGACCTGTCCGTACTGCGGCATCGCGACGTCCGGGTCTTCGTCAGCGCCCGCTTCATCTCGATGCTGGGCTCCTCGATCGCCCCGATCGCGCTCGTCTTCGCGGTCCTGGACGTCTCCGACGCGGCCAGCGCCGTCGGCCTGGTGCTCGCCGCCCGGAGCATCCCGAACGTCGTCTTCCTGCTGCTCGGCGGGGTGATCTCCGACCGGCTGCCGCGCAAGCTGGTGATCATCGTCGCGAACTCGGTCAGCGGGCTGACCCAGGCGCTCGCGGCCGGACTCGTGCTGTCCGGGCACGCTCAGATCTGGCAGCTGGCCGCGATCGAGGCGGTGAACGGGATCGCCGCGGCGTTCGTGATGCCCGCGATGACCGGCATCCTGCCGTCGATCGTGGATCGCACGGAGCTGCCGCAGGCGAACGCGGTCTCCGGTTTCGCCCGCTCGATCGCGTTGATCGGCGGCAGCGCGGTGGCCGGCGTGATCGTCGGTCTGACCAGTCCCGGCATCGGGCTGGCCGTCGACGCGGTGACGTTCGGCCTGGGCGCGGTCCTGATGTCCAGGCTGTGGCTGGCACCGATCGAACGGTCGGAGACGTCGGTGCTGCACGACCTGCGGGTCGGCTGGACCGAGTTCGTCTCCCGGCAGTGGGTCTGGACCGTCGTGGTGGCCTTCCTGGTGCTGAACATGATCTTCTCGGCCTGCTACTCGACGCTCGGCCCGGTGATCGCCGACGACACCTTCGGCCGGGTCGGCTGGGGTGCGGTGAGCGCCTGCTTCGGCGCCGGATTGATTGCCGGCGGCATCGTGATGATCCGGGTCAAGCCGAAGTACCCGGTCCGGATCGGCATGTTCGGCATGCTGGTGATGGTGCCGATGTACCTGGTACTGGCGCTCGCGCCGTACACGGCCGCGGTCGCGGCGGTGGCGTTCGTGGTCGGCGTCGGGTTCGAGATGTTCGGGATCGGCTGGGAGACCGCGCTCGGCCAGCACATCCCGCTCGACAAGCTGTCGCGGGTCTCGTCGTACGACATGCTCGGCTCGTTCGTCGCCGGGCCGATCGGTCAGCTGATGGTCGGGTACCTCGCTGCCGTCACGAGCGTCAAGCTGGTCGAGCTGTACGGCGCCGGCCTGCACCTGGCGATCGTGGCGGCCACGCTGCTAGTGCCGTCGGTATGGCGGCTGCAACGCCATCAGACCGTGCAGGACCGGCTGCCTGGTCAGCAGCAGGTCCAGGACTCGATCTAGGCTGTCAGGCCTTCACGGCCAGGGCGGCGGCGTAGGCAGTCAGGCCGTCAGGACTTCACGGCGAGGGCGGCGGCGATCAGCCGGGACCAGTCGCTGAGGTCGTCGACCGGCTGCTCCGGGCGCCACTCGACCGACGGCACGATGCCCGGCTCGAGCACGGTCAGGCCGTCGCCGAACAGGGCGAGGATCTCGTCGTCGGTGCGCCACCGGCCGCGGCCGAGCGAGCCCTGGAGCAAGGCCTGCATCTCGGCGCTGCGCGGGTCGTTCTCGCTGCGGAAGTGGCTGATGAAGAAGTAGCTGCCGGCCGGCACCCGGTCGTACCAGAACCGCACGACGCCGGCCGGGTCCTCGTCGTCGTTCAGGTGGTGCAGCACCGCGCTCAAGATGATCGCGACCGGCTTGTCGAAGTCGATCAGCGCCCGGGTCTCCGCGCTGTCGTAGATCGTCTTGGGGTCGCGCAGGTCGGCCTGGAAGACGGCGGTGTTCTCGTTCTCGGCGAGCAGCGCGCGGCCGTGCGCGAGCACCACCGGGTCGTTGTCGACGTAGACGACCTTGGTCTCCGGTGCGTGCCGCTGCGCGACCTGGTGCACGTTGTCGGCCGTCGGCAGCCCGCTGCCCATATCGATGAACTGCCGCACCTTCGTGGTCCGGACGATCTCCCGGACCGCCCGGATCAGCGCGCCACGGTTGTCGAACGCGATCGCCTGCGAGCCGGGCAGGCCGTTGATGAACTTGTCCCCGAGGGCCCGGTCGACGGCGAAGTTGTCCTTGCCGCCGAGCAGGTAGTCGTAGGTCCGCGCGATGCTCGGCCTGGTCGTGTCGACGCCCGGAATCACGACGCCTTCGTTACCTGCTTCGCTCATCGCGGCATGGTCCTTCCGATACGAACTGTTCGACGGTGAACACTTTATGCGATCTACCCCAGCCGGCGGAGGACTTCCTCGTGCAAACGGCCGTTGGTCGCCACGGCGTTGGGACCGTTCGGGCCCGGGGTGCCGTCGACGGAGGTGAACTTGCCGCCGGCCTCGTCGACGATGATGGACAGGGCCGCCATGTCGTACAGGTTGAGCTCCGGCTCGGCGGCGATGTCGACGGCGCCCTCGGCGACCAGCATGTACGACCAGAAGTCGCCGTACGCGCGGGTCCGCCAGGCCGACTCCATCAGGTCCGCGAACTCGTCCTTCTTGCCGAGCTTCTCCCAGCCCTTCAGCGAGGAGTAGGAGAGCGAGGCATCCTCGACGGTCGAGACGTCGCTGACCCGGCACGGCTGGGCGGACATCAGCGCGCGGCCGGTCCACGCGCCGTCGCCGTACGACGCCCACCAGCGCCGGCCGAGCGCCGGCGCGGAGACGACGCCGACGACGACCTGGTCCTCGATCATCAGGCTGATCAGGGTGGCCCAGACCGGTACGCCGCGGATGTAGTTCTTGGTGCCGTCGATCGGGTCGACCACCCAGCGTCGGACGCCCCAGCCGGTGGTGCCCTCCTCCTCGCCGACGAAGGCGTCCCGCGGCCGGGCCCGGGCCAGCGTCTTGCGCATCACGTCCTCGACCTTGCGGTCGGCGTCGCTCACCGGAGTCAGATCCGGCTTGGTGGCGACGTGCAGGTCGAGCGCCTTGTAGCGGTCCATCGTGGTGGAGTCGGCGTCGTCGGCCAGGATGTGGGCGAGCCGCAAGTCGTCGGTGTGCGAGGGCATGCCGGAAGGCTAGCCGGGCGGCGGGCCCGTACTAAGGCCTGGGTAAAGATTGCGGCTAGGTCTCGGTCCGGTTGAACCATCTCGGGTGATTGAACGTGCCACTAGTGTCTGAGAACACAACGACTAGCTGGAGGCCTCATGTTCGAGCGCTTCGGGGATCTGCCGCTGCACGTGCTGGTGATCCACCTGACGGTGCTGGTGCTGCCGGTCGCCGCGCTCACCGCGATCGTCTACGCGGTGGTGCCGAAGTGGCGCTGGTTGCTCCGCTGGCCGACCCTGGTGCTCGGGGTCGGGTCGCTGGTCTGCGCCTTCGTGGCGAAGGAGAGCGGCGAGGCGTTCGTGGCCGCGGTCCCGCAACTGCAGCCGCTGGTCAAGATCCACCAGGACCGGGGCGATCTGCTGTTCTGGTTCGTGCTGGTCTTCGCACTGGTCGCGGTGGCCGCCTTCCTGCTGCTCACCGGGCCATCCGCGCTGGCGAGCGGAAAGGGTGCCAAGGCAACCAAGAGCCGCCCGCTGGAGCTGATCACCAGCGCGGCGATCGTGGTGATCGGCGTGATCGTGATCATCCAGACGATTCGGACCGGCGACGCCGGCGCGAAGGCAGTCTGGGACGGACAGCTCCCGCCGAAGTAGCCAGTACGCCGGCGCGCGGCTGTCCGGAGTACGGGCTAGGTGGTCTCCAGGTCGCGGCCTTCGCGGCTGGCGAGGAGACGGCGGAAGGAGGCGACTCGTTCCGCCTCGACGCGACCCGCGGCGACTGCTTCGTCGAGGGCGCAGTTCGGCTCGGTCTCGGAGTGGGTGCAGCCGCGGGGGCAGTCGTGCGTCTCCTCGGCCAGGTCGGGGAACGCGTTGATCAGCTGATCCGGCTGCACATGCGCCAGCCCGAACGACCGGATCCCCGGCGTATCGACGATCCAGCCACCCTCGGGCAGCCGGAGCAGCAACGCGCTGGTCGATGTGTGCCGGCCGCGACCGGTGTTGTCGTTGACGACGCCGATCGCCCGGTTCGTGCCGGGCACCAACGCGTTCACCAGCGTCGACTTGCCGACGCCCGAGTGGCCGACCATCATGCTCGTCCGGTCGTGGAGCTGCTCTCGCAGTTCAGTGAGATCGCCGTCGATCTGGGTGGCGACGGACTCGACGCCCAGCGGCCGGTAGATCGACAGCAGCGGCCCGGGATCGGCGAGGTCGGTCTTGGTCAGGCAGAGCAGCGGGCGCATGCCGGCGTCGTACGCCGCGACCAGGAAGCGGTCGATCAGCCTGGTCCGCGGTTCCGGGTTGGCGACCGCGACAACGATGACGAGCTGGTCCGCGTTGGCGACCAGCGGCCGCTCGACCGGGTCGTCGTCATCGGCGGACCGGCGCAGCAGTGTCTTGCGGGGGAGCACCTCGACGATCCGGGCCAGCGTGTCCTTGTCGCCGCTGGAGTCGCCGTCGAGCTTGACCAGGTCGCCGACGATGACGCCCTTGCGGCCGAGCTGCCTTGCTTTCATGGCGGTGACGACGCGATCCGACTCGCCGACCCAGCAGGTGTAGCGGCCGCGGTCGCGGGTGATGACGAAGCCGATAACGGCGTTGTCGTAGGTCGGGCGGTCCTTGGTCCGCGGCCGGGTGTGGCGCTTGGGCCGGTCGTACTTGGCTTCCTCGTCGTACTTCGACATCAGTTCACCAGCGCCGACCAGAGCTCGGGGAATTCCGGCAGGGTCTTCGCGGTCGTCGCGATGTTCTCGATCTCCAGACCGGGGACGACCAGGCCGAGCACGGCGGCGGCGTGTGCCATCCGGTGATCGTGGTACGTGCCGAAAAGCCCACTGTGCAAGGGTTTCGGCCGGATCTCGAGGCCGTCGGGGGTCTGCGTCACGTCGCCGCCGAGCGCGTTGAACTCGGTCTCCAGCGCGGCCAGCCGGTCCGTCTCGTGGCCGCGCAGATGGGCGATGCCGCGCAGGTACGACGGCCCGTCGGCGAACGCGGCGATCGCCAGCAGTACCGGCGTCAGCTCGCCCACCTCGCTCAGGTCGAGGTCCAGGCCTTCGATCCGGCCGGTGCCGCGGACGGTCAGCTCGCCGTCGGTGAGCGTGACCTCGGCGCCGAAGCGGGTGAAGATGTCGGGCAGTTGACCGCCCGGCTGGGTGGTCTCGGCCGGCCAGCCGGTCACGGTCACCTCGCCACCGGTGACGATGGCGGCGGCCAGGAACGGCGCCGCGTTGGACAGGTCGGGCTCGATCGCGGTGTCGAGCGCGCGAATGGGGCCGGGGGCAACGAGCCAGCGGTTGGGCTGGCTGTCGTCGACCTGGACGCCGCGCTCGCGCAGCATCGCGACGGACATGTCGAGGTGCGGCTGCGACGGGACGGGTTTGCCGTCGTGGATGATGTCGACGCCTTCGTCGTACCGGGCGCCGGCCAGCAGGAGAGCCGAGACGAACTGGCTCGATCCCGAGGCGTCGAGGGTGACCTGGCCGCCGCGGACGGAGCCGGTGCCGCTCACGGAGTACGGCATCCGGCCGGTGCCGTGGTCCTCGATCTGTACGCCGAGAGCGCGCAGCGCGCCGAGGATGACGTTCATCGGGCGTTCGCGGGCGTACGGATCGCCGTCGAAGGCGATCTCGCCGTCAGCCAGCGCGGCCACCGGCGGGACGAAGCGCATGACCGTGCCGGCCAGGCCGCAGTCGACGCTCGCCGGGCCCTTGAGGGAGCCGGGGGCGACGGTGACCAGGCCGTCCTGCTCGGTGATGCCGACGCCGAGGGAGACCAGCGCTTGGCGCATGAGGTTGGTGTCGCGGGCCACCAGCAGCCCGGAAAGGGTGGATGGACCGTCGGCGATCGCGGCGAGCACGAGCGCCCGGTTGCTGATCGACTTCGACCCGGGCACGGTCACCCGGCCACGGACCGCCACCGTCGCGGAAGGTGCCGGCCACCCCTGCTGCGCTGTCATCTCACTCCCAGCTCTCCGAAGATTCCGCCCCGAGCCTATCGGTCGGGCATGCCGGCCGTACGCGGCGGAACCTCACGAAGTCAGGTTCGAGGCGGTCGCAGCCCCGAACTCGGGCCGGCCCGGAGGTGAGTCCGGCCTTGCCGAGCCGGGTCAGCCGCAGGGCAGGTCGGCCTTGGCTCAGCCGAAGGGGAGTTCTGCCTTGGCGGCGTGGGCGGCCAGCTTGGCCTCGCGGCGGGCGGTGCGGGCGAACTGCTTCGCCTCCCGCTTCGCCAGCTTGGCGCCGCGCTTCGTCTCGCGTTTGGCCGCCTTGGCTCCATGCGTGGCGCGCCAGGCGACGCCCGGCTTGCCCTCGGTGTCGACGGCGGCGAGCAGCAGCCCGCCCATGATGCCCAGGTTCTTCATGAACTGGACCTTCTGAGCCGCCTTCGCGGCCTTGTCGGTCTCCTGCCAGAACGAGTGCCCGGCGAGCGTCGTCGGCACCAGCGAGCCGGCCAGCAGTATCGCGCCGAGCCTGCGGCCCTTGCCGCTGGCGAGCGCGAGGCCGCCGAGCACCTGGGCGGCGCCGTTTAGCCGGACGAGGTTGACCGTGCTCTCCGGGATCCGGTCGCCAACCTGCGCCGGGGTGACCTTCTGGATCAGCGGGACGAACCGGTCCGCGACCGGTTGAGCCTTCGCGACATGCGGCTCCGGGTCCCGGATCGCCTTCGCGCCCTGGACGACGAAGATGGTGGACAGCAACGGCCTGGCCAGTGCGCGCACGACAGTCATGGCTCCTTCTTACCTGGTCCGACAATCCCGGTGGGGCACCAGGTGCCCGTGTGTCTTGTACCCAGCCTGAATCCGTTTGTGCGATCCAGGCTTAGATCGCGCAGCCGTCCGGGCCGCAGGCGGCGTCGTCGGTGCTGCCCGGAGTCGTGATCAGCGTCACCGCCGGACGGTCCGCGGCGGCCCGCCGGATCGCCTCGGTGAAGACCTCGACCGGCTGGGCGCCGCTCACGCCGTACTTCTGGTCGATCACGAAGAAGGGGACGCCGTTCGCGCCGTACGCGAGCGCCTGGGCCTGGTCGGCCGCCACGTCGTCGGCGTACGCCGTACCGGCAAGGACCTCGGTGACCTGGTCCTCGGGGAGGCCGGTCTCGACGGCGAGCCTGGTCAGCGTCGCGTGGTCGCCCATCGGGAGGCCGTCGGTGAAGTAGCCCTTGAGGAAGCGCTCCTTGAGCCGGTCCTGCGTGTCGGCCGGTACTTCGCCCGCCTCAGCGAGCTCCAGCGCGAGGTGGAGGACGCGGTGGGCGTCCAGCGTGTTCGCCGACTTCGCGTCCTCGAGGTGGAAGTCCAGCCCGACCGCGGCGGCGCTCTTGGTCACGTGCGCGTTCGCCTGCTCGCCCCACTCACGCCCCCGGCCGTACTTCTCGCCGAGCCGCAGCGCCAGGTCGCGGGGGTCGTCGTTGGTCGACGACGGGTCCAGCTGGAAGCTGTGCCAGACGACCTCGGCCTGCTCGCCGGAGGCCGTCAGGGCCTGTTCCAGGTGCCGCTTCCCGATGTAGCAGAACGGGCAGACGACGTCGGACCAGATATCTATGCGCATGAAGCTGAAAAACAGTCAGTACTGCCGCTGTATTCCCAAGAACGCCCGGCCCCGAGGATCCGGGACCGGGCGACTTGGGCTGGAAGATGGCGAGTGCCCTGAGTCGGACGCTCGTGCACATCTCCGGCGCCCAGGCACGCACCTCGCGGCACTGGTGAAGCGTCCACGATGCTTCGCATCGAGGACGCTCCTCCAGCACCGCGATGCACGCACCTGACCACCGGAGCTGAAGCACGATCGTCCGACTCAGGACACTAGCGGTTGGTGGCGGCCTGCTCGATCAGCTTGGTCACCGGGGTGGGCTCGGACAGCATCACCAGGTGGGACGCGCCCTGGACCTTGACGGTCTTGGCGCCGGCGCGCTGGGCCATCCAGGCCTCGGCCGCGGGGGCGATGGCGCGGTCCTTCGACGGCAGGATCGCGTACTTCGGGAGGTCGGCCGGGGCGGACTTCTTGATCACCTCGGTGAAGGCCGACGCCGCGATCGGACGCTGGGAGGCGCCGAGCAGCGACTGCTCGCGGTACGGCAGGTCGTCGGCGAAGACGGTGCGGAAGGCCTCGGGCTTCATCGCCAGGTCGACGCCACCGGCGTACGAGATGACATCGGTGGTGTCGGGGCCGATCTCGCTGCCCGGGAACTGGGAGTTGAGTCCGCCGACGGTCTCACCGGCCTGCGGGATGAAGGCCGCGACGTACACGAGGGCCTTGACGTCCGGGGTGGAGGCGAGCTCGGTGATGATCGCGCCGCCGTAGGAGTGGCCGACCAGCACCTTCGGGCCGGGGATGCCGGCCAGTACGCCGGTCAGGTACTTGGTGTCGCTCTCGGGACCGCGCAGCGGGTTGGCGGGGACGACGACCTTGTAGCCGTCGCGCTGGAGCTTCTCGCTGACCTTGTTCCAGCTGCCGCCGTCGGCGAAGGCGCCGTGGACCAGGACGATGGTCGGCTTGGGCTTGCTCGGGTTCTTGTCGGTGTTCGCGGTGGCGGCGGTGGCGCCGGTGGCCAGCAACGCGAGGCTGGCGACGGCTACGAGGGTACGGCGAAGGGGATTCATGATCTGTTACTCCTGTTGGGTGTGAGGATCAGAGCGCGGAGGCGATGAAGGCGGCGACGGTCTTCGGCTGGGAGACCGAGACGGCGTGCGAGGCGTCGACCTCGATCGTGGTGCCGCCGGCGCGCTTGGCCATCTCGCGCTCGCCGTCGGGGTGGATGGCCTGGTCGCCGGTCGCGATCAGGAAGTGGGTGGGCAGGCGCTTCCAGCTGGCCGCGGGGGCCGGCTCGCCGAACGCGGCGGCGGCGATCGGGCGCTGCGAGCGGCCCATCACATCGGCCTGCGCGGCCGGTACGTCGGCCGCGAACAGCTGGTGGAACTTGTCGGTCGCGATGCTCAGCCAGGTCTCTTCGCTGCCGTCCGTGGCCGGCAGGTTGTGCGGTGCGAGGCCGGTACCGAAGTCGGTCGCGGGGAAGCTCTCGTTCAGGCCGCCCAGGGTCTCGCCCTCGTCCGGTGCGAAGGCCGCGATGTAGACCAGGCCGGTGACGTTGTCCGCCTCGTTGGCCGCGGCGGTGATGACCGCGCCGCCGTAGGAGTGGCCGACCAGGACGACCGGGCCGTCGATCTCGCGGACCTGGGCGGCCAGCCGGCTGCCGTCGCGGGCGATGCCGCTCAGCTCGTTGGCCGGCGCCAGCGTGTTGATGCCGCGGGCGGTGAGGTCGGCGACGACCTCGTTCCAGCTGGACGCGTCGGCGAACGCGCCGTGGACCAGGACGACGGTGGTGGCTTTCTCGCTCATCTTTGTTCCTCGTTCTCTTCCGTAGGATTTCCAGCACCGCAATAGAACCCCGGATCGGTGCGCCCCCGAATCGACCGAACAGCGGAAGTCGGATGAACTCTCCGGGCGGGTCAGCTCACCCGGTGCACCCAAATCTCATGCGTTTGGGGGAGACGCGAACCGTTCGAGCACCAGCCGGGTCAGCTGCACCCGCGAGTTGACCCCCAACTTCCCGAACGCCGCCCTCAGGTGGGTCCCGACCGTACTGGCCGACAGCACCAGCTCATCCGCCGCCGACCGGTTCGTATGACCCTCAGCCACCAGCAAGGCCACCCGCCGTTCCATCGGCGTCAGCGCTTCCCACCCCAACTCCGGCCGCTGCTGCACCGCAGCCCACCTCCGCCGCCGTACGCCGGCCGCCTGAAGTATCGCCTGCACCCTGGTCGCCGGTGCGGCCGCACCGAGCTCGGTGAAGGTGGCGAGCGCACTCTCCAGCGCGGCAACAGCCTTCGCGCGCTCCCCGTGCTCCAGTTCGACTCTGCCGTGCAGGGCCTCCGCGCATGCCAGCAACAGCGGCCGCGGCGAGCTCCGCAGGTCGTCGACCACGTCAGCCATTCGGGCCCGGGCAGCAGCCACGTCCTCATCCACCGTGGCGTGGAAGGTCAGGTCGTTCCAGCAGCCGGCCAGCTGGGCCGTGGACCGGAACGTCACAGTGGGGCTCGCCTCGGCCTGGCTTGCCAGGAGCTCAGCTGCCCGGGTGGCGACCTTCACGTCCGAGGTACTGGTGGCCGCATTGAGCAGGAGGGTGTGGCGCTCGGGGTAGTCGAGCGGGGCGTCCAGCAGCCTGGTCGCGGCGGAGGTGTCTCCGTCGGCCACCTCCAGCAGCGCGCGGATCTGGTCGTCGGTGGCTTGTTCGCGGGCCTCGGAGAGGCGGCCCTTGAGCAGGGCCACCAGGGCGAGGATCTGGCGGGCGGGGGTCTGTGACGAGAGGTCGAAGACCTGCGGGCTCCAGCGGAGGCAGGCGTTCGCGGCATCGGCGGCCGCGGCGAGGTTGCCAGTGGCAAGCTCCAGGCGCGCGCGCAGCACCGACAACTGCGGGGCGAGCCAGGAGTCGCTCGTACCGATCAGCTCCTTCAGCCGGGAGAGGGCACCGGCCAGGTCGTCGAGCTGCGCCCGGCAGAACAGTTCGTCGAGCTCGATGAGCATGGCGGGCAGACTTCCGACATCGTCGCCGGTCGCGGCTCGTGCCGCGCGGTAGAGGCCGTACGCCTCCACGTACCGGCCGACTGCCTTGGCGCGCTCCGCCTCGGCCAGTTGCTGTACTCCGGCCGCGACCGGGTCGGTCGTCTCGAACGGCTCTTCCAGCCGAGCCAGCACCCGGTATGCCCGCAACCTGGCGGCGAATGGCGCCGAGGCGCCCGGCACGTCCAGCTCGGACAGCCCTAGCCTCCCAGTGGCCCACATGTGCGGCATCAGTCGCAGCCGGATCGCCGCGCGCAGGTCGGGGGAGACCGGCCCCCGGTAGAGCGCAGTACCGCCCAGCAGGTCGTTCGCGAACGCCTCAGCGGCCGCGAACTGCCGTCCACCGAGCAGTACTTCGACCACGTCCTCGCCGACGTCACCACGAATGGCATCGTCGACAGGTGTGAGCTCGAATGTCTGCTGGATCACGCTGATCGCCGTGATCGACATGGTCTCCAGCAGCTCGTGGGCGGCCTTCCGGAGAGTGCTGATGGCACCGAGGTCACCAGTGGCGGCCGTGGCCAGGATGTGCGGTGCAGCAGCTGACGCACCCCGTCCGTTGGCGAGCAGCTGATCCGCGATCGCCCGGTGCAGAGCCCGCTGGGCCGAAGGTGGCACCTCGGCCAGTACTGCGGACCGCAGCAGCTCGTGCCGGAAGCTCAACGTAGAGCTCCCGTCAGCCAGCAACCCGGCGCGCATGGCCTCGTCCAGCGCGCCGGCCAGCCTGGCGATCGGTTCACCCATCAGCAGGGCGACATCGTCCAGCTGGAACTCGCTGCCGAAGACAGCCGCCGTACGAAGCAACGCCTGGCACAGTTCCGACGTACTGCTGACACGTCGCCGCACGCCCTCCACCAGGCCGTCCGGCAGGTCGGCCAGGTACAGCCCGGCGACCAGTTGCTCAGCCAGGAACGGCACACCCTGTACGCCGCTCAGCCGGACCGACAACGCGGGGTCGACCCGCGTGCCGAGCCGGTCGGCCGCCAGCTCCAGGACGGCCTCCGTGCTCAGCGGAGCCAGCTGGATCGCGTGGACCGGTACCTGGTCGCGGACGGCGTCCACGAGCTGGTCGAACAGGCCACCCGGCGCAGGGCGGGTAGCGAGCAGCCACATCACCTTCGCGCGGCTCAGCCGGGCGATGACAACCCGCAGGACGAAGTTGGTCAGCGGGTCGGCCCACTGGGCGTCGTCGAGAACGATCAGGGCCGAGACGCCGTCCAGCCGCTTGCCGAGCAGGTCCGCGAGCCGCTCGCCCAGCCAGAGCGGTTGAGCGTTGAGGGAGGCCAGCTCCAGGAAGTGTTCGGTACTGATGAGCGGCTCCGGGCCGGACCGGAGCGCAGGAGCCAGGGACGCGAGCGGGCTGAGCTCATCCGTCTGGTGGGCCGCAGCCTGGGCTACCAGCAAGCCGTGCCGCTCCGCCTGCTCCACGAGAGCCCGCACCAGGGCAGACTTGCCGATGCCGGGCTCGCCGGTCACCACCGTCAGCGACGCGTCGCCACTCTCCGCAGCGCGCATGGCCGCCAGCAGTTGCCCCAGCTCGGCTGAGCGCCCCCGCAGCGGTTCCATTGCCACTTTCTACCACTAAGGGAAGGAAGGAAAGCGGAGAGAGAAGGAACTAAGGGAAGGAAGGAAAGCGGAGAGAGAAGGAGGCGGCGTCCTAACCACACCGCCGTAGCGCGAGTAGAGCGTAGGTGCGGGCGCAGTGGAGAACTTCAGCCAATGGAACGTGCTCGTCGGTTGCATGGGCGTAGCGGACGTCCCCTGGGCCGTACTGCAACGTGGGAATACCTGCAGCCGCGTACTGCCGCAGGTCCGACCCATAAGGCCCGCCCTTAACTTCCGGCACGTCAGGAGCACCCGCAGCCGTTGCCGCCTGCAACGTGTGGTCCAGTAGCGGATCGCCCTCTGGGAGCAGCCCGGACGCGAACACCCCACCGGGCCAGCTGACCTTGACCGGGTGCTCGCGCAGCCAGGCGTCGCCCTCACAGGCCTCGGCTACCGCCTGCTCGAACGCCCGCCTGGCGTCAGCGACCGGCTCGCCCAGGCGTACGCCGTACCGGCCCTCTGCGACGAGTAGGTCGGGCACAGTGCTGGCCCAGTCGCCCGCCTGGACCGTGCCGACCGACAGCGGGTTGGCGAGGTCGAGGTGTTTGAGCAGGGGGTGCGGGTCCCGGTTGCGCTCGACCTCCAGCCGTACCAGCGCCTCCTGGATGAGGGCGAACTTCTCGATCGCGCTGACCCCGCGAGTACGGGTCGAGCCGTGCGTCGCGAGGCCAGGGACCTCGAGGCGGAAGGTGAGGGAGCCCGCGTTCGCCGGGATGACGCCACCGGCGGTCGGCTCGGCGATCAGGCAGGCGTCGCCGGTATGCCCGCGCTTGAGCGTCCCGAACGCGCCCAGCCCGCCGTCCTCCTCACCGACCACGGTGTGCACGGCCAGCGGCCTCCGCAGCGTGACTCCGCTGGCGGCCAGAGCGGCGACGGCGCCGATGATCGCGGCCAGCCCGCCCTTCATGTCGCAGGTACCGCGGCCCCACATGATCCCGTCACTCACCCGCCCCGAGAACGGATCCCCATCCGGCCAGAGCGCAAGATCCCCGACCGGCACCACATCGACATGCCCGTTCAGGATCAGCGCGGGAACGGCCCAGGCCGGGTCCGGCCGACCATGGCCCTCGCAATTGGTGACCGTGCTGCCGCCGAGCAAGCCGACGCAGCCCCATGCCTCGGAGCGGTCGACCTCCCAGCCGGGGAAGTCGGGATCCCCGGTGATCGCGGGCAGGTCGAACTGCCAGTGGTCGACGTCCATACCGAGGCCCCGCAGCCGCGCGGCCACCCAGCCCTGGATCTCGTTCTCGACCGCCGTGCCGTCCACGCTCGGGATCTGTACCAACTCCCGCAGGTCCGCCACGATCCGCGCGTCGTCGACCGCGGCCAGCACGGCTTGCTCAGTCTCAGAGGTCATCGTTCGGTCTCCCGATCCTTCGGCCGGCGCGGGCCGGTGCCGCCGGGGCCAGGCCCGGCCGAACCATACACGCGCCGGACCGCCTTCGGTACCACCGATCACCCGTCAACCGAACTACCCGATCGGAGCGCGAAGTCCACCCGACGAGCCGACAGGAACCAATCGTGATCACTGTCACTCTTCGTGATGTCGGTCCGGTCCGGATCGCGAACGAGCTTCCATCGGATCCCCTGACGGGGAGAGGAGAACGACCACCATGCGGAACAAGAAGAAGATCATCCTGGCGGCCGCCGCGGTCGTCGTCATCGGCGCAGGCTCGGCCTTCGCCTACTGGAGCACCACCGGTTCCGGCACCGGCACGGGCAGCACGTCCGCCGGCGGCAGCGACCTCACCATCGCGCAGACCACCGTGTTCACGCCCTTCTACCCGGGCGACTCGGCGCAGACCATCAGCGGCACGGTCACGAACAACGCGGCCAACAGCGCGTACGTCAACTCCGTCACGGTGAGCATCGCCAGCGTGTCCCAGGCCGTGGGCGCGGTCGGCAGCTGTGACGCCAGCGACTACACGCTCGCCTCGCCGGTCATGTCGGTGGCTTCCGACATCGCCGCAGCCGGATCCCATGGCTTCACCGGCGCGACCTTGAAGTTCAACAACAAGGCCGCGGCCAACCAGGACGGCTGCAAGGGCGCGACGGTCAACCTCGCCTACGCCAGCAACTAGCCCCGCGTCTTCCCGGGGCCGGGCGCAGCGTCGCCCGGTCCGGGAACGCGGCAGTTCGTCGTCCCCTCGTGTCATGCCAGCCGAAAGGAGTGAGGTGCAGATGTCGCCCCGGCGCGTGTTTGCGGCCCTTCGGTCTGCCCATGCCGTCACAAAGCTCGTCCTCGCAGGGCTGTTGGTGTTGCTGGCCGCGGCCGGAGTCGCGTACGCCGCACAGCCGGCCAAGCCCGGTATCACCCTCGGGATCTCACCCGCCGGCCAGTCCATCACCCGCGGCCAGGCCGCCACCTACACCGTGGCGATCACCTCGACCGGCGGCTTCACCGGAACGGTGGCGCTGACCGCGAATGGGGTGCCGACCGGCGCATCGGCTGCGCTCAGCCCGTCATCGGTCACGCTGACCTCCGGCAGTACTGGCACCTCGACACTGACTGTCAGCACCACGGCGAGTACGCCGATCGCATCGGGAACGATCACCGTCAAGGGCGCTGCCGCCGGCAACGTGAACGGCACGGTCTCGGCCGGCCTGACGGTGAATCAGCCGTTGTCGAGTTCGCTGACGATGACCACGACGCCGGCCTCCGTCACGATGGCGCCCGGCTCCACCGCGGCGTACGACGTGCAACTGGCCCGGACGAACCTGCCTGCCGCCGTCACGTTCGCGGTACAAGGAGGTCTTCCCGCCGGCGCGACAGCTGTCTTCACGCCGAACCCGGCAACCGGGAACACCGCCACTCTGCAGGTCACCACACCCGCTACGGCGCCCAACGGCACCTTCACCTTGCGGCTCGTGGGCTCCGGCCCGAGCCCGAGCGGCACCACGCAGTACGCGTACTCGAGTGTCGACCTCGTCATCAGCGCGAACGGCAAGCCGTTCACCATCTCGGGGAACCTCACCGAGCCGCTGGCGCCGGGCATCTCCCGTCCGCTGAACCTCATCCTGACGAACCCGAACAACAAGCCACTGGCCATCTCCAACCTGACCGCGACAGTGCAGTCGGTGACGCGGACGGCGTACGCGATCGCCCACAACCAGCCGTGTACCGCGGCGGACTACGCGGTCACGCAGTACAGCGGGCCCTATCCGCTCAGCGCCCCGGCCAACAGCAGTAAGTCCTTGGCCGACCTCGGCGTCGCCCTGTCCGCCAGGCCGAAGGTGTCGATGCTCAACACCGCGCTGAACCAGGACGGCTGCAAGGGCTCCACCCTCACACTCGCCTACTCCGGCTCAGGTCAGGGGAGCTGAACCCATGATCCGCAGACGCTTGCTTCTCCTGCTCGGTGCAACAGTGGCCCTGCTGACGGCGACTGGAGTCGCGCTGGCCTTCTGGGGCGCGTCCGGCACCGGTACGGGCAGTGCACCGACCGGCACCCTGGACCTGCCGACCAATGTCGCCGCTGAAGCGACACCCGGCAGTGGCACGGTCGCCGTCAGCTGGACCGCTTCGGCCCAGTCGACCGGGTACTACGTCACCCGCATCCGCAACAGCGACAGCTCGACAGCCGCCGCGTGCGGTACGTCTCCTGCAACACCTACGGCCGGTACGTCGTGCAGTGACCTCGCTGTGGCAGACGGGATCTACCACTACGTAGTCACCGGCGTGCTGGCCAGTTGGACAGCAGTGAGCGCCCCGAGTGGGAACGTCACGGTCAACAACACCAGGCCCGCGGTCACGGTCAACCAGGCAGCAGGCCAGGCCGACCCGACCAGGATCGCGCCGATCAACTTCACCGCCGTCTTCGACGCCGTCGTCACCGACTTCACCAGCTCCGACGTGACCGTCACACCCGGTACTGCGACAGCGGTCGTCACCGGGAGCGGTACGGCGTACAACATCGCAGTCAGCGGGCTGACTGGTACCGGCAGTGTGAGCGTGTCGATCGCAGCGAACACCGTGCACGACGCAGCGGGCGCCGGCAACACCGCCTCGACCAGCACCGACAACACGGTCCTGTACGACGTAACCGCGCCGACCACCGCCGCACCGGGGGCCACAGCCGCCGTCACCTTCGGCACCAACCCACTGTTCGTCAACAACGAGGTAGTGACCCTCACCGCCGCAGCGACTGACACCGACTCGGGTGTCGCCTCAGTCACCTACTACTACTGCGCCGGCTCCACCGGCGCTTGCACCAGCGCGAACTGGACCGGCATCGGCACCTCCACAGCCTCAGCAACCAACTTCCCGGTCCCCACTGCCGCACCACTCGCGGCAGACGGCCCGTACCGAGTAGTCGCAGTAGCCACCGACGCAGCCGGCAACACCAGCACACCCAGCGCGGCCACGCCGATCACCGTGGACACCACGCCACCAACCGTCACCCGCCCGACTGTGAACGGACACTCCTGATGATGAAGCCCTGGAAGAGCAAGCTGGTGTGGCTGATCGGCGCCGTCGTCGCGACGCTGGTCGGCGTCACCCTCAGCATCGTCGGCGGACCGGCAGCGTTCGCCGCCACCAGCGGCGTCACCTTCGTCGGTTCGTCGCTGACAGCAGGGGCCACGGCCAGCTGGGAGATCGGCTTCACGACCGCCAACGGCAACGCCGGCGATCTCGCCGCCGGCAACACCGTCATCGTGACCTTCCCCGCCGCATTCACCGAGCCAGGCACTCCGGCCGTGACGCTGATCAGCGGGTTCACGAGCTGTACGGCCACGGCGTCGACGAGCGGTGACGTCGTCACGATCCTGCTGGCCGGTAGCACCTGCGCACACACAAAAGGCACTGCGGCCAAGCTCTCGATCGCAGGGATCACCAATGGGTCAGTGGGCACCTATCCAGCCGCCAATTTCAGCGTTGCGACCTCCAATGACGGCACAGCCGGTTCGCCGTCAGCCGCCATCGTCCTGAGCGCGGGGGCACCAGCGCAGTTGGCCTACACCACCGCGCCACCGGCCACCGGTACCTCCGGCTCCCCACTGGCCACCTTCCGGGTTTCCGTCAAGGACGCGGTCGGCAACACGATCACCACCGGGGCCGGCTCCACCGACACCATCACGCTGAGCATCGCCAGCGGTCCGGCGGGAGGAACGATCGACTCAGCACCCGCGACGTACACCAACGTTGCGGCCGCGGCCGGTGTCGCGGCCTTCAGTGGGGTGTTCTTCACCACTGGTGGGACCTACACGCTGACCGCAACGGACACGAGTCGCACAGGGATTACCACGGCGACCAGTGGCTCGATCGTCATCAGCGTGCCGGCCGGGAGCAAGCTTGCCTTCGCACAAGGCCCGTCTTCCGCCTCGGCGGGGTCGGCGATCTCGCCGGCCATCACCGTTCAGGTGCAGGACTCGAGCGGCAACGCTGTCGCCGCTTCCGGGATCAGCGTCACGCTGGCCGTGTCCGCGGGCGTGATCGACGCCGGGGCCACGGCGACCACCAACAGCGCGGGGCGGGCCACCTTCAGCGGCGTCATCATCAACACGGCAGCCACCGGGCTCACCTTGACGGCGTCGGCGAGTGGGCTGACCTCGTCCCCGGCGTCGGGCGCCTTCAACGTCACCGTTGCCGTGAGCAACGGAGCTGCGTTGACCAGCGCCGTGAGCGACGGCAGCGGGTCGGGGGTGAAGACGGTTTCGTACTACCGCTGCTCCGGCTACACCGGCGCGTGCACGAGCGCCAACTGGACGCTGATCGGCTCCTCGACAACGGCAGCAGGGAACTATCCGGTGACCTGGACCAGTCAGCCCGCCAACGGACCGTACCGGCTGGTGATCGTCGGCACGGACAACGTGAACAACGTCAGCCAGGCGAGCGCCTCGATCCCCGTGACTGTGGCCAACTAGTGCCCCGAGTCCGAAGTTCTTTGACGTGAGCGGCGCCCAGGCACGCACCTCGCGGCAGCGGAGAAACGGCCACGATGGAAAAACATCGAGGCCGCTTCTCCGCCACCGCGATGCACGCACCTGGACACCGCTCACTGTCAAACAACTTCGGACTCGGGGCACTAGCTGTTCCTCCGCCGCGCGGAGGAACAGCTAGCCAGTGGCCTACGGTGTGAGCCGGTGCAGGTCGCGCGGGAACAGCGTGACCTCGCGGACGTTCTCCGCGCCGGTCAGCCTGGCCACGAACCGTTCCAGCCCGATCGCGAACCCGCCGTGCGGCGGCATCCCGTGCTTGAACGTCTGCAGATACGACCGGTACGCCGGTGCGTCCGCCGACTCGCCTCGCGCCTCCAGGGCCGCCACGTACTCGCTGTACCGGTGCAGCCGCTGCCCACCAGTAACCAGCTCAACCCCCTTGAAGAGAAGGTCGAACGAGTTGGACCAACGCGGGTCTGACGGCTGCGGATGCGTGTAGAACGGCCGCTTCACCATCGGGTATCCCTCGACCGCGACGAACTCGCTGCCGTGCTCGCGCAACGCCCACTCACCGATCGCGCGCTCGTCGGCCGGCGCAAGGTCGGGCTCGTCCGGGCTCGCGCCGGCCAGCTTCAGTGCCTCGCTGAAGTGCAGGACGGGCACCTCCGTGGGGATCTCCGGCAGCTTGACGCCGAGCCGCTCCAGCGCGCCACCGGCACGCTCGCCGACGGCTCCGAGCATGTCGGAGATGACGTTCCGCAGTACGGCGAGAACGTCGCGGTGGTCCTGGATGAAGCCGAGCTCGGCGTCGAGCGAGACGTACTCGGCCAGGTGCCGGACCGTGTCGTGTGGCTCGGCGCGGAACACCGGGCCGACCTCGTAGACCCGCTCGAACACCCCGACCATCGTCTGCTTGTAGAACTGCGGCGACTGCGCCAGGTACGCCGGCCCGCCGAAGTAGTCCAGGGCGAAGACGTTGGCGCCGGACTCGGTCGCGGTACCGACGATCTTCGGGGTCTGGATCTCAGTGAAACCCTGCCCGTCGAGGGAGCGCCGGTAGCCGTGCAACGCGGCCGCGGCGACCTCCCACCCGGCCCGGACAGCCGGGTGCCTGAGGGCGACCGGCGCGTTGTCCAGTACTACGTGCAGCCCGGCCCCGACCGTCGGGCGCCAGAGCTCGATGGGCGGCGTCTGTGCCGGTTCGGTCAGCGGCTCGATGACTGGGTCGACGATCTCGGCGCCACCCGGTGCTTGCGGGTTGGCGGCGACGGTACCGGTCACCTGGACGACGGTCTCCTCGCCGAGTTCGTCCAGCTGGGCTTGGGTTTCGGCCGTCTTGACGACGATCTGGCTCAGGCCGGAGCGGTCCCGCAGTACCAGGAAGCTGACGGCCGCCAGCCGTCGTCTTCGATGGACCCAGCCGGCCACCGTGACGGTCTGGCCTACTGCTGAGGGGATCTCGTGGTTGAGAATGCGCATCGCTGTATTCACCTCCGTTGGTTTTCTCGAACCCCGGAGGTGTGGGCGAAGGGGAATCTCGCGGTGCCACCACACCTTCACCGGGTCGTCGTCTGACCCGGCCTCTTGCGTTTCATTCGCTCAGGAGTGTCTTCACGCCCGCCCCGCGCATCGCCTTCCCAGCTTCCGGCGACTCTCTCTGGCGCGAGGTGATGGCCGCTACTCGGTTCCTTCACCACGAACGGCTCCAGGGTAGTTCGCCGCTGGAGCCGCACGCAAAACCAATTCAGCGCTTGACCTTGCCCGGGGGGATGACGACGGTGTCGGTGTCGTGGCGGGCAGGTGTGGTTGCGGTGACGGTGACCGTGTTGGCGGCTCCCGAGCCCGGCCAGGCTGCCCACTCGGTGTTCAAGGGCAACTTGTAGTTGGCGGTGGTGCAGGTGGCGCGGCGTACGTCCGTGGTGCGGGAGCAGATCCAGCCGCGGTCGAACCGGGGGAGGAGAGCCAGGTTGCGGCCCCAGGAGATCTCCAGGGTGACTCGCCCGGTGGTGCCGCTGATGGTCAGGAAGCGGTTGTAAACAAGGGGGTTCGGGTCGTGTCGCGGATCCGGTGTGACGATCCGGAGCAGCGACTCGTCCAGTTGCGGGCCGGGGAGTGTTTCGGAGTCGGTGTCGAAGAGCAGGCCGGCCGTGGCCGATACCGAGTACGTCCGAGCTGCCGAGCTGCCGTCCGGTACTGCGAATGAGCCCGGCAGCGGAGCAGGATGCGACGGGTTGGTGGCGGTGCAAGTGCGTGCTGATGGCGTGCACTTCCAGCCGGCCGGGTTCCCGGCGATCGGCCAGGACAGCGACGAGCCGTACTGGATCTTGACCGTCACGCTCGGCCGGGCGCCGGGCGCGATGACGATGGTGCGGAAGTACTCTTCCGGGTCGGTCTTGCCGGCGACCAGCTTCAGCAGGTTCTCGTCGAGGTGCGGCTTCGGCGCGGGCGGCGGAGCGGCGAGGGTTTCGGAGTCGTCGTCGTACAGGCGGCCGGCCTTGGCCGACACGGTGAAGGTGCGCTGCGCGGCCGTCCCACCCTTGGGGTCCGCGAACGAGATCGGCAGCGTCGCCGGTGCCGCAGGGTTGGTGGCCGTGCAGGTGCCGGTCGCCTTCACGCAGCTCCAGCCCGCCGGGTTGCCGCTGACCGGCCACAGCAGCGCCGAACCGTGCTTGATCTTGATCACGACGGGTTTGGCGTTGGCCTCCGGCACCTTGATGGTGATCAGCCAGGGCGAGTTCGCCGACTCGAGGCTCGCGCCGGACTGGTACGACGCGTCCGGCACGCCGCTCGCCCCGTAGGGCCGGCCGTACGCGACTCCGCCCGGTGCACCGCCGCCGGGCGGCATGCTGATCGTCAGCAGCCCCTCGTCGAGGATCGGCGTGGTCGGCTCGGGCGGTGTCGGCGCCGGGGTGGTCGGCGCGCTGGTCGGTGCCGTCGTCGGCTGGGTCGGGTCGGTCGAGTCGACTGGTTCCGTCGGCTCAGGCTGGGGCTTGGTGGTCGGTGGGACGACGGGAGGCTTCACGGTCGGCGGCTTGGCCGATGGTGGCTTCGCGGTCTGGTTGGCCGGCGGGGGCTGGGTCGGCTGCAGCGACGGTGGCTGGCTGATGACTGCCTGGGGCGTGTCGTTGCCGGTGAGCGCCATCGCGGCGATCACGGCGGCAACGGCGACCACTACGACGGCGCCGGCGCCGACCGCGGTACGGGTGCTGTTTTCTGTTGCCTTGCGCCAGCCGGTGACCAGGAAGCCGACGAAGCCGACCTTGACCCCCGAGGCGGCGGCCAGGTAGCCGAGGCCCGCGGTACCGAGTAGTGCCGGGGCGAGCAGCGCTGGTAGTGCGCTGTTGACCTCGACGAGCTCCAGGTAGACCGCAGTGCACTTGGCGCAGTCGTCCAGGTGCTCGCGGACGTTCTTGTTCTCCCGCTTGGTGAGGCCGCCGCGCACGTACGCGCCCAGGCGCTCAGTAGTCCAGCGGCAGCGGTCTCCGGCGACATCCGCCAGGTGCTGCTGCAGGTAGGCCTGCCGCAGACCCTCGCGGGCCCGGTAGGCGAGGGCAGAGACGCCATTGGCGGTCAGGCCGAGCATGGGGGCGATGGTGGCCGGCTTCTCGCCCTCCACCTCGGTGTGCCAGAGCACTGCCTGCCAGCGCTCGGGCAGGGAGGCGAAGGCCTTGGCGGCCGCGCCACTCTCGAACCCGGTCACGGTCGGGTCGTCGAACCCCTGCGGCTCCCGCTCGTACGCCGCGATGTCGTCCGTGGTCTGGACCTTGCGGCCGGAGCGGATCCGGTCGACGTGCACCCGCCGGACGGTGGTCAGCAGGTATGCCCGGAAGGAGATGTCCGGGCCGCCGCCATTGCGCAGGGCATCGAGCACCTTGGCGAAGGCGTCGCTGGCCAGGTCGTCGGCGTCATTGGCCGGTACCAGCTGGCGGGCCATCCGCTCGGCGGCGTGGTGGTGGCGGGCGAACAGCTCGCCGTACGCCTCGAGGTCGCCGGTGCGGACGCGCGCGATCAGCTCCGCGTCGCTCGGCCCTTCCGGCGTCTCCATCCGTGCTCCCCCTGGGTTTGTCACTACATCGTCACCGTCTGTCAGCTAGTTGCCGGGATCAAGGTTCCCACGAGGGACGGATCCGCGCACCTAATGATGACGACGGCGACTGCTGTGAGGTTACGCGAAAAAAGATCCGGAAATCCGCGTCATGAACTCGTCATCAGGCTGTCTCACCTCCAGTACGACGCTTCCGGCCACCCGGTCGGGAGACGAAGGGGCCACCCGAGGAGGGGACATGTCGCTGTTCGCGGACATCCGCAGACGGCTCGACCTGCGTCCCAGCCGGTCCCTGAACCTGGCGGGGTCGCTCGCCCGGGACCGGCCGGAGGCGTCGTCTGCAGAGCAACCGTGCGGAAGGAGGGAGCCGCACGGCACCGCTGGCATCGACCGCAGCGCCTATCTGGCAATCGCAGAGGCGCTGCGTGACGGTGCCGATGTAGTGCCACCGAGTGACGAGGTCGGCCGCCAGTTGGCGGAGGACGGAGTCTCGCTGCTCGAGGCACTGGATGGGCTGGGTGCGCTGTACCGCTCGATCGCCGGGGGCGAGCCTGCCTTCGAAGCGGTACGCGCACTCAGTTCCAGCTGGGCCGAGGCTTCACTCATCTATCTGCACTCGCTGTCCTGCGAGGACCCGCTGACCGGGCTGTCCAGCCTGGCGCACCTGCGGTCCCGGCTCGGCGAGATCTACCGGGAGGCTGAACTCCGTGGAACTTCCGTACCGGCGACCCACGCACTGGTGGTGGTCGAGCCGCTCCACCCGGGCGGCATCACGCCGCTGGAGCGCGAACTCCGGCTCATCGACGTCGCGGAGTGCCTCCGGATCGTGTTCGCGGGCGGTGACGTACTGGGCCGCCTCGGCGCACGCCGCGCGGCGGCGCTCGTCGGCCGCGAGCCGAACCTGCCGGACCAGGTCGAGACGGTACGAGCCCTGATCACCCAGTGGCGGCTGGACAGCGACGAGCCGCAGCTGGCCCGGGTGTGGATCGAAGGACTTCCGGCGGGCGAGCAGTTCGCCGGCCGGGTGCTGGACGAGTTGGCACGACCCGCATAGGACTTGCGTCCGGTCGCCAACAGGGGGACGACCGGACGCAGCGAACCGGTGGCGGATCGCCTATCACGGGGTAGGCGATCCGTCGCCGCTGTCCTTGCGGCCGCGTCTGGTAGTACCGGATTTTGTCGGTGCTGCTGGTTAGGCTGTTTCGCATGTGTGGTCGCTATGCATCGAGCCGTGATCCTGCCGATCTGGTCGTCGAGTTCGAGATCGACGCCGGCAACGTGAAGGAGTCCGTGCAGGAGCTGCCGGACAACTACAACGTCGCGCCGACCGACGAGGTGATCGCGGTCGTCGAGCGGAAGAACCGGGAGAACCCCGACGAGACGGTCCGCAAGCTGACGACGGTCAAGTGGGGCCTGGTGCCGTCGTGGGCCAAGGACACCTCGATCGGCAGCCGGCTGATCAACGCCCGGATGGAGACGGTCGCGGAGAAGCCCGCCTTCAAGAAGGCCTTCGCCGTCCGCCGCTGCATCCTGCCGGCCGACGGGTACTACGAGTGGTACACGGCCGAGGAGAAGGTCAACGGCAAGCCGGTCAAGCAGCCGTACTTCATCCGCCCCGCCGACGGCGGAGTGCTCGCGATGGCCGGGCTGTACGAGATCTGGCGCAACAAAGCAGTAGCCGACCCCGACCGCGACGACGCCTGGCTGTGGTCCTGCACCGTCCTCACCACCACAGCCACCGACGACCTGGGCCGCATCCACGACCGCATGCCGTTGTTGGTCGAGCCCGACCGCTACAGCGCCTGGCTGAACCCCCTCTCCTCAGACCCCGACGAGCTTCTCGACCTCCTGGTCCCCGCAGCCCCCGGCGTCCTGGAGGCCTACGCAGTCTCCAAAGCAGTAAGCAACGTCAAAAACAACGGCCCCCACCTCATCGACCCCCTCCCACCCGACGGCACCGACCCCATCGACAAGCCGGACGAACCCGAGGAGATCACGCTCTTTTGACCTTCCCGGAGTACCTCTACGCACGCGTCGCCGAGGGCGTCGAAGGCTTCGCCGGGTTGGACGTCGACGACATCTACGCAGTCTCGCTGTACTGCTGGTGCAACGACGACGATCTCCGTCAGCCTGCTCTCGTCGTCGGCCACAACTCCGAGACGCAGGTCGCGGCGGTCCTCTCCACGGCCGGCTACCGGCCCGAAGCGGACGAGGCTCGCTGGAACTACGCGTACTGGCTCCAGGACATGCCGGTCGTCGTCGGCGACCCCGATGATCCGACCGGGGTCAGGTTGGCCCGGGAGTGGATCGAGCAGGCCGGGCTCTGGTACTCCGACGAGCAGGAAGAGGCTGACTTCGACACGACGCTGGAGTTCGGTGGCGTGATCGTTCAGCGCTTCTGGGACGAGTGCCTTCGAGTCGCCCGTCGGTTACACGACGACGGGGTGATCACGAAGGTCTTCGGCCGTTCGGTACCGGTGATCGTGCACGACCTGGAGTACGAGGAGTACCACGTCGACGCGGCCCTGGCCGCCAATCCGCCGGAGCTGGTCGCGGACTACATCGCCTGGATCGAGTCGCTGGGCAGCTGACCCCACCGCCCCCGCCAGCGACTCCCCACAAACGGCTGATCGCCCGCATCCCACCCCCACCAACCCCACCCAAGCAACCTGAGCCTGAGCACCCGGTAGCTGAGGGGGTTAACCCCCTCAAATTGTGCGGTGGTGATGTGGGCGCAGACGGTGGGGTGGCAAGGCGGGCGACGGCGCGGAGCGGCCCAGTGGCTGTTGACCGGTCGTACCGGCCGGCGACCAGGGGTGTGAGCTGGCGCGCGGGGCGGCTGGGGAATGACAGGATGGGGGTGTGACCGATGAACGGATTGTGGCTACTCCGCATGGTGAGGCTCGGATTGTGGCGCATCGGGCTCGGCGGCCGGTGGCTACGTTGGCGCTCGGTCATGGGGCGGGTGGGGGGATCGAGGCCGGGGATCTGGCCGCGTTGGCGGCTCGGTTGCCCAAGCAGGACATGAACGTGTTTTTGATCGAGCAGCCTTGGCGGCGGGCGGGGAAGAAGTTGGCTCCGGCGCCGAAGGTGCTCGACGAGGCTTGGATCGCGATTATTGGGCAGCTGCGGATCAGGACGCCGTTGGTGTTGGGCGGGCGCAGCGCGGGAGCGCGGGTTGCTTGCCGGACAGCGGCTGGGTTGGGGGCTTCCGGCGTACTGGCGTTGTCGTTTCCGCTGCATCCGCCGGGCAAGCCGGACAAGTCGCGGGTCGATGAGTTGCAGGGGTCGCGGCTGCCGACGTTCGTCGTACAGGGGGAGCGGGACCCGTTCGGTACGCCGGAGGAGTTCCCGCCGCTGACCGAGATGGCCGTGGTGCCGGACGGTGACCACTCGTTCAAGGTGCCGAAGCGGGCCGAGCTGACCCAGGACGAGAGTTTCGAGCTGCTGGTCGAAGCTGTGTTCGAATGGGTGACCCGGGAGATCTCCGGCTGAAGCCGCCCTTGCAGCCGCCCTGAAAGTCGCCCTGAAAGTCGCCTGGCGGGCTGGGAATGACCCGCCGGCCAGGCGTGTTGTGATGAGCATGACGGCGATGAGTCTGGCTCCTGCGCGGAAGACCGCGAAGACACCGGTATTCTCGATAACGATGCCGACTCCCACGACCACCGAGACACCCGAGCAGCGGACCGAGCGCTTCGAGCGCGAGGCGCTGCCTTTCCTCGACCAGATGTACGCCGCAGCGATGCGGATGACGCGTAACCCGTCCGACGCCGAAGACCTGGTTCAGGACACCTTCGCGAAGGCGTACAGCTCGTTCCACCAGTTCACGCCCGGTACCAACCTGAAGGCGTGGCTGTACCGGATCCTGACCAACACGTTCATCAACGGATACCGCAAGCGGCAGCGCCAGCCCACGCAGTCGCCGACCGAGGAGATCGAGGACTGGCAGCTCACCGCCGCCGAGTCGCACACTCCCGGCGGGCTGAAGTCGGCCGAGGCGGTGGCGCTGGAGCACCTGCCCGACTCCGACGTGAAGTCGGCGCTGCAGTCGATCCCCGAGGATTTCCGGCTGGCCGTGTATCTGGCCGATGTCGAGGGGTTTGCCTACAAGGAGATCGCCGACATCATGGGGACGCCGGTCGGCACCGTGATGTCGCGGTTGCACCGTGGCCGGCGCCAGTTGCGTGAGCTGCTGGCCGACTATGCCCGGGAGCGGGGCCTGATCCCCGCGTCAGACGATGCGCCGGCGGACGGTTCCGCGGCGGCGGCCGAGGAGAAGAAGTCATGAGCTGCGGCGAGAACCACGATGTGGACTGCAGCGAGATCCTGGAACGGGTCTACGTGTTCATCGACAATGAACTCGAAGGCGCGAGCACCGAGGAGATCCAGCAGCACCTGGACGAGTGCGGGCCCTGTCTCGACCAGTACGACATCGAGCGCTGCGTGAAGAAGCTCGTCCACCGCTCCTGCGGCGACGACCACGCCCCCGACGCCCTCCGCCAGAAGATCCTCCTCCGCCTGACCCAGATCCGCATCGAAAGCACCACCACACTCGCGGACTGACCCCCGAGGCCCGGCCGGACGCTTGTCCACCGGGCCTCGCTCTTTGCCCGGCCGCCTGCCCACGGGCGTTCCCAGCAGGCCGCCCGCTGGCTCAGGGCTCCCGTCGGTGTTCGGTGAGGAGTGTCTGGGCGATGGCTTCGTCGTGGGGGAAGTCGTGTAGCGATCTCGCTGCTTGGCGCCAGGCCGTGGTGGCTCCGGTTGGGTCGCCGGAGGCTAGCCGGATGCGGCCGAGCTCGATCAGCAATAGTCCTTCGCGCTGCTGGTTGCCGAAGGAGCGCGCCAGCCTCAGCCCCGCCTCCGCCTGCTCCGCCGCTGCCACGGGGTCGCCCAGGGCCAGATAGCTGGTGGCGAGATGCTGGAGACACTCGGCCTGGGCGTTGCCGTCCTCCAGTTGGGCGAAGATGTCGAAGCTCTTGCGCTCCATCTCCATCGCCGCCTCGTGATGACCCGCCTCCATGTACGCCTGCCCCGCGATCTGGAGCCGCTTGGCCAGCGACCGCGGATTACCCGACTTCTCCGCCAGCACCAGACTCAGGTCGAACGATTCGCGGGCCAGCTCGTACTCCCCACGCCGGCTGTGCAGCCGCCCGAGCGCGAGGTGGCTGATCCCGACGACGGTCTGGTCGCCGATCCGCAGGCTCAGGGCGAGCGCCTCCTCGGCCCACTCCAGCGCCTCGTCCAGCCGGCCCATCAACTCCAGCACGTAGCTCAGCGAAGTACAGCATCGAGCCTGGCCGGGGAGATCCTCGATCGCCTGGAACATCCGCAGGCTGGCACGTAGGTGATCGAGCGACGGGTCGAGGTCGCCGCCCTCGGCATCAGGGATCGCCAGGTCGTGCTCGAGCCAGGCGGCCAGCCGGTCGTACCCGAGGTCGCCGGCGATGTCGCGGGCGAGCCGGTCGATGGTGCGCATCTCGATCCACCGGGACCGGGCTTCGACGTAGCCGAAGAGGGCGATCGCGAGCTCGGGCACGAGCCCACGCAGCTCCGCCGACGCACTGGCCTGCTGGACAAGCGCGAGGATGTTGGCCCGCTCGTGATCGAGCAGAGTCAGAGCAGTCTGTACGTCGGGAAGCACCGGGACCGCCCGGGCGGGCGGGCTCGCCAAGGCATGCCGGCGACTCTCGGGATGGGTGAGCTGCTGACTGCGCCAGGCCACTGCGGTGTAGTGCTGGAGCACCCGGGCCAGCGCGTCGGTGCGAGCGCCCTGGGACAGCGTCTGTCCGGCGCGCTCGCGGGCGTAGGTGCGGATCAGGTCGTGCATCCGGTACCGGCCGGGCACTCCGGACGAGAGCAGGTTGAGGTCGACCAGCCGCTCCAGGATCTGCTCGGCCTCGTCGTCGGAGACGTCGAGCAGCTGCGCTGCCGTGAGCGCGCTCAGGTCCGAGCCGTCGGGCAGGCCGAGCAGGCTCAGCGCCGCCGCTGCCCTGCGATCGAGTCTCTGGTTGCTGTTGGCAAGGAACTCGGCCGTGCCGGCGATGTTGGCCCGGACCCCCGACTCACCGGTGCCGAACTCGTCCAGCCGGCGATGTTCGTCTTTCAGCTGCCGCACCATGTGCTCGATCGGCCAGCTCGGCCGGGCGGCGAGCCGGGCGCCGATCAGCCGGACCGCCAGCGGCAGCCGCCCGGTCAGCTGGGCGATCGAACGAGCCGCGGCATCCTCGGCGGTGACGCGTTGGCGGCCGGCGATCGTGGCCAGCAGCTCGACCGAGTCCTCCTCGGAGAGCGGGGCCAGCGCGATGTGCCGGAATCCGGGCAAGGTGGTCAGCGCCCGCCGGCTGGTCGCGATGACGGCCGAGCCAGGTACGCCGGGGAGCAACGGCAGTACCTGGCTTGCGCTGTTGGCGTTGTCGAGCAGGATGAGGATTCGCTGCCCTGCCAGGCGGGACCGATAGAGACCGGCCAGCTCATTGATGCCGGAGGGGAAACCTCGGTCGTCGTCGAGGCCGAGTGAACGGAGCAGCTGGCTCAGCGCGTCGACAGGGCTGAGCGGAGTACCGGGTCCGTAGCCGCGCAGGTCGAGATAGAGCTGACCGTCCGGGAAGTTGTCGCCGACGAGGTGAGCCACATGCACCGCCAACGTGGTCTTGCCGACCCCACCCATCCCGGTCACCGCCGCCAACTGCACCTTCTCCGGCTGTGTCGCCGCGAACACCTTCACCAGCTCCGCAACCTCGCCGGCCCGCCCGGCAAAGTCCGACAGCGTAGGCGGCAACTGCCTCGGCAGCACCCGCCCCACGTCGCCGCCCGCCTGCCCAACCGCCACCGCACTACCCAGCAGCGACCCCGCACCACCCGCAGCCCCAAAACCCTTGGCGCCCGCCCGTGAACCCTGGGCACCTGCCTTGGCAACGTTCAGCAGCCGGTCGACCTGCTCGGCTCTCAGTCCGAGGGCAATCCCCAACGCCTCGATCGTGTCGACCCGCGGCCGCCGCCGCGTCCCGCGCTCCAGCAAGCTGATCGCCTGCTCACTCAACCCGGCCCTCTCCGCCAGCCCAGCCTGCGTCAGCCCGGCCGCAACCCGGTACTCCCGCAGCAACCCCGCCAACGTATCCACAGTCAGCCTTCTGAACCGTTCCCCGAAACGACCTGCTGCTTGCGAGGAAGATTGTCGGCCTCGGACAGAACACCTTCCGCCTCGAAGATCTCGATCGCCCGCGACCGGGTCTGCCGGGCCGCGGCAGGCTTGGCGGTCGCGTCCTGGATGGCGGCCAGGTCGGCGAGCAGGAGGGCTCGCCGCTGGCTGTCGCTGTTGTTGTAGAGCTCGTTCAGCCGCAACCCTTCCCGGACGTTCCGCTCCGCCTCCGGGTAGTTGCCGCGGGCGAATTCCAGCTGGCCGAGGTAGTGACGGGACTCGGCCAGTCCGGGTGGATCGTCGATCCGGGTGTAGATCGCGAGGGCGGCGTCGAGATGCTCGACAGCGGTGTCGTACACCCCTGCCGCCAGGTAGCTGTTTGCCGCGAGCTTGTGGCGGCGACCCAGTGAACGCTCGTTGTCTGCCAGCTCGATACTGGCGCGGAAGGCAGCGCGCGCTTCCTCCCGCCGCCCGACCCGGTTGTAGAGGATTCCGAGGGCGAGGTGGCTGGTGCCGAGCGGGTTGCGTTCACCTGCTTCGGCAGCCAGTTTCAGGCCACGCTCACCCCACTCGATCGCTTCCTCCACCCGATCGAGACGTTCGCAGACATGGCTCAGTGACGAGCAGCAGCGGGCCACCCCGCCGAGGTCCTGCGCTGCCTCGAAATGCTCCAGAGCGCGGAGCAAGCGGGCACGGCTCTGGTCCAGATGGCCCAGCTCGCTGTCCGGGATGGCGCGGTCGTGCTCCAGCCAGCCCCACGTCACCAGGTCGTCCGTCGGCGGGCCCGAGGCCAGTACGAGGTCGAGGAGGGTCCGCATCCGCAACCAGTACGCGCGGAGCTCCAGATAGCCGAACAGGCCGAGCGCGAGGGACGGACCGTACCGGCGGGCGAGTCCCGGCACCGCCGAAGCCACCTTGTACAGAGCGAGGATCGAGTCGTACTCCGCGTCGAACCAGGCCGGCGTATCGGTGAGGTTCGTGAAGGCCGGTACGCCGGTGGGGTCGAGCGGCCCGACTGGTTGCCGCGGGCTCCAGGGATGGGTGAGCCGTTGTGCCTGCCAGGCCGCCGCGGTGTAGAACCTGAGACCGCGCTCGATCGCGGCGGTGCGCTCGGACTCGCGGTCGCGGACCGCGAGACGCTCGCGGGCATAGGCGCGCAGCAGGTCGTGCATCTGATAGCGCAGCGGACCCAGCGAATCGAGCAGATGCAGGTCGACGAGGCGTTCGAGGCGCTTCTCCGTCGCCCGCAGATCCAGATCCAGCAGCCGGGCGACCAGCGGGACCGAGATCTCCGGACCGTCCGCGAGGCTCAACAGGTCGAACGCGGTGGCGGCATCGCGGTCAGCGGCCAGCGGACTGGCGATCAGCTCGTTCAGCGAGGAGGCGAAGGTCGCCCGGACACCGGAATGGTCGAGCCCGAGCTCGTCCAGGCTTCGGCGCTCGTCCTGCAGCTGATCGACGAAGTGCCGCAGCAACCACTGCGGACGCATGGTCAGCCGGGCGCCGATCAGCCGCAGCGCGAGCGGCAGGCCACCGGTGAGCTCGGACAGCTCCAGGGCGGCGTCCAGCTCAGAATTCACCCGCTCTTCACCTGCCACGCCGGCCAGCAGCCGCAACGACTCCGCGGAGGTGAATGTCGGCAGCCGGACAATCAGACTTCCCGGCAGCGTGGCGAGGAACCTTCGGCTGGTGATCAGAGCCGCCGAACCGTTGCCGCCGGGCAGCAACGGAGTGATCTGGTCGACCGAGCTGGCGTCGTCGAGCAGGATCAGCATCCGTCGCCCGGCCATCCTGGACCGGTACAGCCTGGCCATCTCGTCGAGCCCGTCCGGAACCGCCTCCTGCCGGACGCCGAGCGAGCGGAGCAGCTGTCCGAGTGCCTCGACCGTGGTCAGCGCGACGCCTGGATCGTGGCCGCGAAGCGCGACGTAGAGCTGGCCGTCGGGGAACCGGTCCGCGCTCAGATGCCCTGCGTGCACAGCCAAAGCGGTCTTCCCGACGCCGCCCATGCCGGTGATGACCAGGCAGACGGTCGAGCTCGCCGCGCCGGCCAGGGCGTCGAGCACCTTGCTCAGTTCGCCTTCCCGGGCGGTGAAGTCGGCAACGGTCTGGGGCAGCTCCCACGGAACCTGCGCGGCGGGCGAGGCAGGCAGGGCCGGCGTGCCCGCCGTCCGGACAGAGTCCAGCAACTCCTGCTCGGCTTCGGTGGTGAGCTTCAGCGCGGTACTGAGCGCGTGGACGGTCTCGGCTCGCGGGCGGCGCCTGGTGCCGCGCTCGAGCAGGCTGACGGCCTGCTCACTGAGGCCCGCGAGCTCGGCCAGCGCCGCCTGGGTGTGGCCCGCGGCGAGCCGATGGCGGCGCAGGAGTTCGCTGAACTCGACTGCCATCGCCACGCACCTCCCCGTCGGCCGAATCCACCCTGTATCCGCTTGGCCAACTCTAGGGAAGATCGCCGACAGTGTGCTTGCGGTTATCCACAGTTGGGACCGGACGGCCCGCGGAATCGGGGTCAATGGCGCGGTACATAACAATCAGTACAGGTTTGGTGACAAAAGCATTCCGGTGAATAGCGAAGAGTGTCGAAGCGGGAACACTGAGTACAGGGAACCAGTGCGGTCAAAGGTCTTGTTGTGACATGTGACCAAACTGCAAAGACCCCGGTTTTCACCGGGGTCCTCGCTGTCCGTAGTCGCCTGACTCAGGCGTTGGGGCGCTTGCCGTGGTTCGCGCCCTTCTTCTTACGTGCGCGACGCTTGCGGCCGGTCTTGCCCATTTGAAAGCCTCCTTGTAACAACTGCAAAGAGTCACAGTCTCTCATACCACGAGGGTGTGTTCACCACAGTGCGACGGGTCACGGTCTGGCTTACAGTGTTTCGGCACACGTCAGGCGATGCAAACTTTAGGTACTAGTCAGCGAAGCGCTGTCTGCCCCCTGCACCCGCACATCCCCTGTGGGTTCGAGACTACGCCGCTGATCGGAGGTGACCTAAGATGCTTGATGGCAACTGGGACTGGTGACCAACCGCGAAGGCACTCTATGACGCCAGCCATACACCGAGCGGGACTGCGCATCCTCGTCTCGGCTGTCGCCGTTGTGGCGATCGCGGTTTTCGTCATGGCAGCGTTCACCCTGTCCAGCTACCTGACGGTGGTCGGCCTGTGCCTTCTAGTACTCATCGGTAGTGCTCTTCGCTCGCCCCACGGTCCTACCCAGGGAGCCTCCCTGGCGTCGATCGTGCTCATCTCGGTCTACGTGATCGTGGGACCTGCTGCCGCTGTCGTGGTGGCCGGGATCGGCTCGCTGATCCAGGCCAGGCGGGTCCCGTTGATCAAACGGGTTTTCAGTAGTGCGCAACGAATTCTGTCCGCCGCGGGTGGCGCGCTGGCCTTCATGGCCGTCGACGGCCCGGTCGGGCGGGTTGCTCTGGAGCACGTACCACGAGCCATCCTGGCCGTGACCCTGACCGGCCTGGCCCACCAGGTGGTCAACGCAGTACTGATGTCGTGTGTGCTGTCGCTGGAACGGGGGCCGGCGGTGGTCAGGGCGTTCTTCAGGGAAGTGGTCGTGCCGACCGCCCTGCCGATGCTGGGCTACGGCTTCCTCGGCCTGATCCTGGCCTTCATGTGGCTCGGCGGCCTGGGCATGATCGCCGGTCTGCTGACTCTCGTCCCGCTGATCGTCGCGCGCTGGGCGCTGTCCCAGGACGCCGTCGAGCGGGCCGCGCAGGCGGCGACGATGCGCGCCTTCATCCAGCTGATCGAGACCAAGGACCTGTACACCCGCGGCCACTCCGAGCGGGTCAGCGAAGGGGCCGGCATGCTCGGCCGCCATCTGAGGCTGTCCGAGGACCGCCAGCAGGCGCTCGAGCACGCGGGGCTGCTGCACGACGTCGGCAAGGTCGGCGTCCCGACCAGCATCATTCGCAAGCCCGGCCGGCTGGACGACGCCGAGATGGACGCGATCCGGCTGCATCCGGCCCGGGGCGTCGAACTGATCGGCAACATCCCCTTCCTGGAGGAAGTGAAGTCCGCGGTCCTGCACCATCACGAGAAGTTCGACGGTTCGGGCTACCCGGCCGGGCTGAGTGGCACCAACATCCCGTACTTCGCGAGGATCATCGGCATCGTGGACGCCTTCGACTGCCTCACCTCGACCCGTTCCTACCGGCCGGCCCGCGGCATCGAGGAAACGATCGCCATCCTGGTCCAGGACCGCCACACCCACTTCGACCCAGCCTTGGTCGACGCGTTCGTCGAGGTGATCGAGCAGCAGGGCTGGAAGCCCGCGGCGGCCGACCAGCCGGCGCCGAACGGGACGATCGACGCGGCGATCGACCACGACGACCTCAGCCTCGGCAGCGGCGGCGGAGCGACCGGATCGGCGGCCGGACCGGCATGACGATGGCGGGCGAGACCGATCGGCTGGACCTGAGAAACTTCGGCAGTGGCGTGGTGATCGTGCTCGCCGGTGCCGTGCTCGGCGTGGCCGCGGTCGTACTGACCGCCCGGCGCGGAATGACCGAGTGGCCGGCCGCGCTGACCTTCGGTGGCCTGATCGCCGTCGGGGAGATGGTGCAGTTCCGGGTGGACCGGACCCGCAACCGCGCGCCGATCGCCACCAGCGCTGCCCTCGGGTACTGCCTGTTGCGCGGGCCCGAGGTCGCGATCCCACCCGATGTCGCTCAGATCATCGCGGTCACGGCGGTGGCGACGGCCGCCGGCGTCCTGCCCCGGGTGGTCGCCGGACTGGCGTGGGACGCGGTCGTCTCGAGCCGGCGGCTGTTGTCGGTCGGCGCCGCCGCGGCGGTGTTCGCGGCCATTGCTCCGACCGACCTGGCCTGGAACGGCTCCTGGCGGCACGCGCTGCCGCTGTGCGGGGCGATGATCCTGGCCGTGCTGTCGGCCGCCGTTCTCGACGCCATCGTCGGAGCGGGCCAGGCCACCGAGCGACACAACAAACCGTTCCCGGCGGCCTTGCGGGACGAGTTCGGCGTGATGGGACGGATCGGGATGGCGATGGCCATCAGCGGCATCCTGCTGGCCTCGGGCACCTCGCTGGCCGGGCTGTGGGCGCCACCTCTCGTTCTTGTTCCGTTGCTGCTCACCCAGTTCGCCTTCCGCCGCTATTCGTCGGCTCAGCGGACCTATCGGACGACGGTTCGGTCGATGGCTCGGAGTACGGAGATCGCTGGGTTCAGCAGTCCGGGGCAGAATGCGCGGACTGCGAGTCTGGCGGTGGCGATCGGGAATGACTTGGGGTTGACGCCGGCCCGGATGGAGGCGTTGGAGTATGCGGCGCTGCTGTCGGGGGTCGGGCAGTTGGCGCTGGCGGATCCGTCGCCGGGTGGGGCGTCGTTGCTGCGGAGCCGGGAGGAGCGGCAGCAGGCTGCAGAGATCGGGGCTTCGATCATCGAGCGGTCGGGGGTGCTCGATCATGTGGCCGAGATCGTGCGGCATTCCAACGACCCTTATCGGCAGGGGCGGGCCAGCAACCCGGACATCCCGGTCGAGAGTGGGATCGTCAATGTGGCTCTCGCCTACGAGCAGTTGGTGGGGGAGGGCAGCGGCCAGACGCCGGGCAAGGCGATGGAGAACATCGGGCTGGGCATCGGCGCGGAGTACGACCCGGTGGTGGTCGAGTCACTTCGCCGGGTGGTCGGCCGGGGGTTCCGGTTCTAGGTCTGACCAGCTGGGCGGCCGGTCGACGGGGATGTGGCCGGTGGCTCCCATTCCGGAGTACAGGAGCAGGCCGGCGCCTGCTGCGATGAGGACGTCGCCTGGGCTTACTGCCTGGCCTAGGCCGGGTAGGGCGACCGGTACTACGTCCCCGAGCCAGTGGAGTCGGGTGGAGGCATCGACCAGTTCGTGGCGCGGGTCCTCGGTGAAGCCGGTGATGCCGGCGCGGGCGAGGGTTGCCGGTGATACAGGCATGGCGCCGTTGAGGGCGACTACTAGTGCGTTGCAGGCGAAGCCGGCGGCTAGTAGGGCTACGCCGGGCCGCCGGAGGTTGAGGCGGAGGAAGACGGCTATGCAGACGGCTGAGCCGACCAGGCCTACGGGGTAGGCGACACCGCCGGTCAGAGAGCCCAGGACCTGGCCAGTAGCCGCTGCGGCGAGCCAGTGCAGGCCGGAGAGCGTGTTGTCGGCCAGATCCGTCAGATGCCCGCCGGTCAGCAGCGCTGCCCCCGCGGCGAGCAGCATGACGAGCAGAACCAGCAACATCCTGCTGATTCTGCCCGTCATGTGCTGTCAAATCGGCGTACCCGACTCCTTAGCGTGTCGGACCAACCACTATCTGTTGTACTACGCCTTGGCAGGCGCCGCGCCACCGTCGTCGAGCAGCTCCGGCAGGTCCTTCACGCCGGGATCGCCCGCGTCGGCCAGGTAGTCGGTCGGGTGGGTGGAGTCCGCGCCCTCGGCCACCTTTAGCGCCCGCAGGATCAGCGTCAGCACGACCGTCACGACCAGGTTGATCGAGACCGCGGTGAGCCCGATGTAGACCTGCTTCTCGGTGAACGGGAAGTTCGCCAGCGAACCGCCGAAGTGCTTCTTGGTCGCCGGGTTGATCACGTTGTACGCCGAGATCGTGCCGAACACCATCGCCACCGCCCAGCCGGCCAGCAGCGCCCAGCGGTGGAACCACCGGGTGAACAGGCCGACCACGATCGCCGGGAAGGTCTGCAGGATCCAGATCCCGCCGAGCAACTGCAGGTTGAGCGAGATGGTCTTGTCCATCCCGAGCACGAAGATCAGCGCGCCGAACTTCACCAGCAGCGAGGCCAGCTTGGAGACCTTGGCCTCCTGCGCCGGGGTCGCGTCCTTCTTCAGGAAGTCGCGGTAGATGTTGCGGGTGAACAGGTTGGCGGCCGCGATCGACATGATCGCCGCCGGCACCAGCGCGCCCACCGCGATCGCCGCGAAGGCGATACCGGCGAACCAGGCCGGGAATTCCTGGTCGAACAGCCGCGGAATCGCCAGTTGCGGGTTCGCCAGGCCGTCCAGGCCCTTGATGTTGACCTTTGCGGTGATCGCCATGAATCCGAGCAGGGCGAGCAATCCGAGCAGCAGTGAATAGGCCGGCAGGATGGCCGCGTTCCGGCGGACGACGTTTCGGTTCTTGGTGGACAGTACCGCCGTCACGGAATGCGGATACATGAACAGCGCCATCGCCGATCCGAGCGCCAGCGTCCAATACGCGGAGTATCCGGATTCACCAGGAATGAAGGCGCCGGTCGGTTTTCCGGTGGCCGGGTTCGGCGTCGCCATCTTCTGCTTGGCGGCGTCGAAGATGGTGTCCCAGCCGCCGAGCGCGTGCGGCAGGTAGATGATCGCGACGGCGATCACCAGGTAGATCAGGCCGTCCTTGACGAACGCGATCATGGCCGGCGCGCGCAGGCCGGACGAGTACGTGTAGGCCGCGAGGACCGCGAACGCGATCAGCAGCGGCAGGTCCTTGGCGAGCGTGTTGCTGCCGCCCAGGCCCATCGTCTCGAAGACCGCCTGCATGCCGACGAGCTGCAGCGCGATGTACGGCATCGTCGCCAGGATGCCCGTGATCGCCACGGCCAGTGAGAGTCCGCGGCTTCCGTACCGGCCGCCGACGAAGTCTGCCGGGGTCACGTACCCGTTCCGGTGCGCGACCGACCAGAGCCGGGACATGAAGATGAAGATGATCGGGTAAACCACGATTGTGTACGGCACCGCGAAGAAGCCGCTGATCGCGCCGGTCGCGTACATCGCGGCCGGTACGGCGACGAACGTGTACGCCGTGTAGAGGTCCCCGCCGAGCAGGAACCAGGTGATGAAGGTGCCGAAGCCACGGCCGCCCAGACCCCACTCGTCCAGGCTGTCCAGCTCGCCCGACCGGCGCCAGCGCGCGGCCATGAAGCCCATCACGGTGACGGCGGCGAAGATGACGATGACGATGATCAGCTGGACCCAGTCGACCTTGGTGTTCATCGCTCGCCCTCCTTGCGGCTGGACCCGGCATCGAGGCCCGTCTCGGCCCGTCGCCTGCGCTCCTCGCGGGTCACCAGCTGGTACGAGATGCTCACCGTGATCGCGGAGATGAAGACCCAGAGCAGCTGGTACCAGTAGAAGAACGGGAAACCCCACAATCTGGGTTCGTCCTTGGCGTAGGTGGAGACTAGGAGCGGTACGACCACTGAGGCCGCCAGCAGTACGCCGGCGATCCAGTACGCGGGTCTGACCGCGGCAAGTTTGGACACAGCAACCTCCTCGGGGACACAAGGGCGCGGTGAACGCTACCGCTCGCCGACATACAGCGACTAGACCTTCAGGGTGGGGCATGGATACTGATGCGGCTTGGAACCTGCGGCGGGGCGTCCTTTCCGTGTTGTTCCTCCTGGTTGTTGCTCTGCCCCTGTATCCCGAGCTGTACGGGCTGGACGAGGTCACTCCCTTCACCCAGCTGGTCTCTTTCCGTCCTCAGCTGCTGGTTCTGGTGCTGGTACTCGGGCTGGCGATGCTGCTGCGCTGGAACTGGCGGATCGCGGCCGGTCTGGTGATCCTGCTGGCCCTCACCGGTGGCGCGCTGGTAGCGCCCCGGCAGTTCTCCGAGCCGACGCCGCCACCGGCCGGTACGCGGGCGCTGACCGTGATGGTCGCCAATGTGCTGGGTGGGGGAGCGGATCCGGGTGAGGTGGCGAAGCTGATCAATACCCACCGGCCGGACATCGTTTCGTTGCCGGAGGCACAGGTCGACGTACGGCAGGAGATCGAGTCGCATCTGTCGGGGTTGCGGTACTACGGGTACACGCAGCAGGCCAACGCCGAGGTCGAGAGCGCCACCAGCGTGCTGGTCTCGGCCGACCTGGGCAACGTCCACTTCGACTCCGAGAAACTGGACACCGGCAGCGTCAGCTCACAACAGCCCGGTACCACTTCGAAACCGGGCGCGGGTGATCCGGGTGCGGTGACGATCGGGCCGGTCCAGCAGACGACAACTCAGTTCGGGCACATCATCATCACCGGCGGCAACCTGGGGAAGCTCCGGCTGATCGCGTACCACGGGTATCCGCCGCTGCCGAAGGACGTGACGATCTGGAAGCAGGACCTTCAGGTCGTCAAGCACTGGTGCGCGGCGGGATCCCCGACGGTGGTGGCGGGCGACTTCAACGCGACTGTCGATCACGCGGACTTCCGGTCCGCTCTGGGCCGGGGCTGCAAGAGCGTCGGCCCCAGCGTCGGCGAAGGCTTCCAAGGCACCTGGCCCGCCAACCGCCCGGTCCTCTTCCGCACCCAGATAGACCA
Organism: Kribbella sp. NPDC051620; assembly: GCF_044453825.1. Taxonomy (NCBI): domain Bacteria; kingdom Bacillati; phylum Actinomycetota; class Actinomycetes; order Propionibacteriales; family Kribbellaceae; genus Kribbella; species Kribbella sp. NPDC051620. The sequence continues at coordinate 163,995 of NZ_JBITDB010000006.1, read as the reverse complement.
CGTGGTCATCTCCGACGACATCCTGCCAGGCAAGTTCCAGACGTACGAGGTAGAGGGCTCCGATCACCGCGCCGTGATCACGACGATCGCCGTACCGAAGTGAAACGCATCTACCTGGTGACGCATGCTGAGGCTCAGCATCATGTTGATGGGGTGGTTGGGGGGTGGTACGACTCGGAGTTGACTGGCCGGGGGCGGTTGCAGGCTGAGCGGATCGGTGAGGTGCTGGCCAGCAGGATCAGGTCGCAGGCGGTTGAGGTTCACTCGTCGGATTTGCGGCGCGCTCGGCAGACGGCGGAGCGGATCGCTCGCCGGTTCTCGGTCAGAGTACGGGCTGATGCTCGGCTGCGGGAGAGGTCCAACGGGGAGGCGGACGGGCGCCCGCAGGCGTGGCTCGACGAGCGGCGGATTCCGCTTCCGGAGTACGGGGATCGGCTCGGTCATCACGACGGGCCGGCTGGTGCGGAGACTCGGCTGGCGCTGGTCGAGCGGCTGTACCCGGCGCTCGACGACATCATCGACCGACCGGTCGACAACCAGATCGTGGTCTCCCACGGCTCAGCGTCGAGCTACCTGATCGCCGCCTGGATCGGGATGCCGATGGTGTCGAGCGACCGCGGCTTCTTTCCGCTGAAGTCAGGCAGCATCACCACCCTGGTCCGCAACGACACCCACTTCAGCCACCAAGTCGTCACCCTCAACGAAACCCAGCACCTGCAAGACCTGGCGTGATCACTCGCCTGTTTCGTTGACCGTCCGGCACCAGAGGTCGGTGGTGTCTTCGTCGCCCCACTCGGCGGGGTTGGGGATGATCTCCAGACCGGTGGCGGGGATCTCGACGCCGAACGTCGTCTCGACCCAGTGACGGTAGGGGAGGTTCACGACCTCGCGGCCGGGCTCGGGCACCGGCGGCTCGGACCAGCCGTCGTTCCAGCAGATCTCGTCGTAGCCGATGGCGAGCAGGCGAAGGAAGTCCACGGCGTTCTCGCCCAGGACGCACATAAGCAGCGATCCGCTCCCGGAGGCCAGATGGACGATGAGATCCCGCCCGTCGGGTGCGTGCCACAGAGCAGCCATCGAACCGTCACCACCGGTTCTGCAGAACGGCCACACGACCGGTACTCCATCGCGCACGGGAGCGACCCAGCCGGCTAGCCGATCACCCACCTCGTCGCTGCTGTTACCGCGAATGAGGAGGTATGAGCCGGGCCCGTTGAACGGGTCGTGCGACAGCGAACCCCAGAGTTCGCCGTCCTCGTCCGTGTGGACGAAGCCGTTGAGATCCACCCATTCGAACAACATCCGCAGCGGATCCGGTACGCCGATGGCCGGCGGAACCCTCGACATCGTCACTTCCGCAAACCGGCCCATCCCCGAGACGCTACGGCCCGCGCCAACCACCTGTCGACCGGTCCGGTCAGGGCCTGCTCCTGCTTAGGCGACGTATACGAGATAGGGACGAAAGCGGAAGGCGGTTTCGGGGTCTTCGAGGACTTCGAGGCGGAGTACGAGGTCGCTGCGGCCCTCCTCGGCGGTCCAGAGGTCGACCAGACAGTCCCAGCGGTCGCCTTGCCACCTCGCGACCGAGCTGTCCCAAGTCGTCTCCGGCAGCCGGCTCAAGGTGACCCGTCCATAGGCTTCGACATTCTCGCGACATCGCTTCGACCGGTCCTTGGAGAGGGGATCGACGTTCTCGATGCCGTGGCCGATGCGGACGTCTCCTCGGACGAGTGAGTCGACGATCGCGCCGAGAGTCTCCCGCCATGCGTGCGGTACGGCGGTCTGCACGTCTTCCTTCACTGGCAGTACCTCCTCAACCATCGGAGTCCCTGCGGTCGGCGAGGTTGATCCAGTATCGGCGTACGGGGCGGTCGTCTTTGTGGAGGATGTCGGCGAGTACTCCGCCGTGGTGCTCGATGGTTTTGGTGGATGCGAGGTTGTCGGCGAGGCAGACGAGCATCACTCGGTTCATGCCCAGGCTGCTTGCGTGGTTGAGGATTTCGCCCAGGGCCCAGGTGGCGAGGCCTCGGCCGCGGGCGGAGGGGCGGATGCCGTAGCCGATATGGCCGTGTTGTTCGTGGAGCTGGTGGCGGAGGGCGATACCGCCTTGTACCTGGTCGTTCTCGACGATCCATCGGACTGTTGCGTTCGTCTGTGCGCCCAGCCGGGCGACCCAAGCGGCGAACCCTTCGGCTGACTCGACGTCATCGGAGGCGCCCACGCCGAAGCCGTCCTCATGAAGCCCCGGACCCCACTCCGCATGCCCTTCCAGCCACTCGGCATGCAACCGGACAGTCGGTTCGATCAGTTGCCGCGACACCCCACCAACCTACCGCCCGCAGGTGGCGCGACACCCCGCCAAGCCGACCGCACCGCGTGGTACTGGTGCCAGCCTCAGGTCAGGTGATTGGCACTGGGATAGGCCTGGCCAGCAGACGGTCCAGCGCGTCGGTGATGAAGCGCACCGGCTCCGGCACTGCACCGCTGACCCGCATCGCAACGATCGCGTCCGGTCGCACCAGCATGACCCCCTCATCGGCCAGCCACGGCACAGAAACCCGGTACGCCGGTAAGCCAACCTCGGCCGCCGCCGCAAGCCACCGCTCGCCCCCAGCACCCAGACCACCGCTCCCAACACCCAGACCACCGCTCCCAGCACCCACAGCACCGCTCCCAGCACCCACACCACCGCCCCCAGTGCCGAGGCCGCCGCTCCCTGCGACGACGCCACCGGTCCCGGCGCCCACGCCGCCGCGCCCGGCGCCCGTGCTACCGCCACTGCTCTCGACAGTCATGTGGTTGCTGGGGGCGCCTACTAGGAGGGTCCAGTGGGAGGCGACCAGGTCCAGCGTCGATACCCCGTCGGCCCACGCGTGGGGGACTCGGGAGCCGGGGGAGCCGTCTAGTGCTGCCGCCAGGTCGGTAGCGGACGGTAGTACTGGTTGGGGGTTGATGATGGCGGCCGAGTCGTAGCGCTGGCCGAGGTGCACGACTGGGGCTGCCCAGACCCCCGCCGCCGCTCGTGCTGCGTCGGCTTCTGGTCCGCGACCCCAATGCAGTTGCGGGTCGCCTAGCCGGCGCATTGCCTGGTCGACCGTCGTCGCGGCGACTGGTTCGCGCTCCTGGGCGTAGGTGTCGAGCAGGGCGACGCCTGCCTCGCCGTGGTGGACGGCGGCCAGCTTCCACGCCAGGTTGTGGGCGTCGGCGACGCCAGTGTTGAGGCCGAACGCGCCCAGCGGGGAAACGGTGTGCGCGGCATCCCCAACGAGGTACACCCGCCCGACGGCGAAGCGATCGGCCAGCGAACTCCGGGGTCGCCAGGGAAGTACGCTACGAATCTCCACCTCGAGATCCGGATCGCCCACCGCCGCCCGGATGATCGCGACGCAGCGCTCGGGTGTGAAGTCCTCGGGCCGTTCGCCGGCGTCGACATCGCAGGCCACGTGGAAGACCCAGGTCAACTCGCCGTCCACGGTGACCAGCAGGCCGGGCGCGTCCGGCGTCGTGATCGTGCAGGTGCCGAACGACATCCCCTGCAGGTGAGGCCGCAGATCGGTGCGGAACAGGATGTTGATCATCGACTTGCCCAGGTCACCCGTTCCGGACGTACCAACACCGAGCGCAGTCCGTACCGCGCTATGCCCACCGTCCGCAGCCACCACTCGCGAGCACCGCAGCGTGTAGCGACCCTCCAGCCCCTCCAGCTCGACGTCGACCCCGTCGGCGTCCTGCGTGATGCCGACCAGGTTGGTCGACCAGCGCAGGTCCGCGCCACGGCGTACCAGGTCGGCCGCCACCACGGCGTCGAGCCGGTCCTGCGCGCAGACGCCGCGCAGCTTGAACGGCGTCACATCCAGTTCGCCGGCGGGCGGACTGGGCATGGGCACGGTCGCCACGTCGCCCGCGCCCATCTCGACGACGGTCCGCGCTACCGCCTTGCCCACCGCGCCGGCGCCCTGGAGGTCGACCGCGACGGCGTCCGCGGCCGCGTCGAGACCGAGTTCGCGGAGGATCTCGACCGTACGCGCGCCGACACCGGTGGCACGCGGGTGGATCGACGGCCCGGATCGGCGTTCGACCAGCACGGCCGGTACGCCGTGATGGACGAGCAGCGCTGCGGCGATCAGCCCGACGCTGCCGCCACCGACGACTAGTACCGGCACTTCTGGATACGATGTATTCGTCATGGCTACAGCGTAGCCATAAGCTAGGATGGCGTGTCAACGAGGAAAGGAACCCGCTCGATGACCGACCCCGCGCCCTCGTCGGTGTGGACCAGGCAGCGCCCGCAACCGGCCAGACGCGCTCCCGGCGTCGACCAGTACGTCGCGGCCGCCCTGGCCGTCGCCGACGCGGAAGGCCTGGACGCCGTCTCGATGCGCCGCGTCGCCGGCGACCTCGGCTCCGGCACAGCCACCCTCTACCGCTACATCACCAACCGCGACGAACTGATCGACCTGATGATCGACGCCGTCTACGCCGAAGACCCGCTCCCCGAGCCGCCACTTCCCGGAGACACCGATCGGCCGGACGGGGATGCCGGCAGCGCGGGGGACTGGAGCGCTGGCCTGGCCGCGGTTGCGCACGCGTTGCGCGCGACCCTGCTGCGGCACCCGTGGCTGGCGGGTGAGCTGACGGGCAGGCCCTCGCTCGGTCCCAACTCGTTGCGCCGGTCCGAAGCCGCACTGCGCGCCGCCGTCGCGCTCACCCCCGATATCACCGCGGCCTCGCAAGCGCTCAGCACCATACGCGCGTACGTGCTGGGCTCGGTGGCCGGCCAGCAAGCCGCCCTCCTCGCCGAGCAACGCTCCGGCCTGACCAAAGAGGAATGGCAACACAGCCACGGCCCGTACATCACCCAGATCCTCGCCGCCGGCGAACACCCCATGCTCGCCCGCCGCATCCACGAAGCCGAAGAACCCGACCCCGACCTCGACTTCACCTTCGGCCTCGACTGCATCCTCGACGGCCTCGCGACCCGGTTCGACCGCTGACCCATCCGCACCGGGGGCGAAACTGTCGGAGGGGCCTGCGACGCTGATCGAAGACCAGAGGCTCCTGGAGGTTCGAATGTCGGTGTCGTACCAGCTGGTGATCGACTGCAGATCACCCGAACCGCTCGCTCATTTCTGGGCGGCGGCCTTGAACTACGTCATCGCCCCTCCACCGGCAGGCTTCGACTCGTGGGACGACTTCTACCGATCGATCGGCGTACCAGAGGCAGAGCTCGGTACCGGCGCCGACAGCATCGAAGACCCGAACGGCGAGGGCCCGCGGATCTGGTTCCAGATCGTCCCCGAGCAGAAGTCGATCAAGAACCGCCTCCACCTCGACATCAACGCAAGCGGCGGCCGCGGCTCCTCCCTCGACACCAGGCGCGACCGCGTCGAGGCCGAGGCAACTCGCCTCGTAGCCCTCGGCGCAACCCGCCTGCGCACCATCGCCGAACCGGGCCTGGACCACTACGCCATCGCCATGACCGACCCAGAAGGCAACGAGTTCGACATCAACTAGCAGGCGATCTCAGCCGGGCCGACCGTGGTCTGGCTCAGTCCGGCACGCTGGACCAACGGAGGTAGCCGTCGTCCACACCCGCCAGCTGCGGCGGGAGCCGCTTCTCCGGCGGGACGGCTCCGCTCGCGTACGCCCGGAGAGCTGGACGACCGTCGACGAGCGCGCCTGCGATCTCCTCAAGCATCTGACCAACGCCGGACCACCACGGTGCCGACTCCATGCCACCTTCCGGGTACCACTCCCAGACACACCCGAATCGCTCGCCGTCGCGCAGATCGACGTACAGCAGACCCGCGTCCCACGCGTCCGCGATGGGCAAGAAGCTGTCGAGCCATTCCGTTGTCGGCCGCCCGGCCGGCTCACCCTCGCCCGCCCGAGGACCTGCCCCGTAGACCCGCCGCTGGATCTCCTGCTCCATCTGCCGCCTGGACAGCATTTCCATCACCGGTACGAGGTTGTAAAGCGTCGGAATGAGCGACCCCCGAACCGCCCGATGCTCCGTACCGTTGGCCAACTCCAGCAGCTCGACCAAGTCCCCCGGAAGCGGCCGGTTGACGGCAGCCTGAAGGTAGCGAAGATCCACAGCCGTCGCAGGCGGATTGATCATGGCAGCCATCGCCGGATGGTTAACAGCAAGCCAGCCGGTGATCCGGGCCCAGGACACGGCAACAGTCATAGAAACGATCAGATCCGATCCTCAGCAACAGCAGGCGCACAACCAGCCCGAACCCTACGCAACATCATTGACAATCCATCCGTCCCACTGCGACGGCCACTCTGTGCTTGACCTGAGCATTCAGACGTTGGCGAAACACTCAGGTGGAGCACAAGGTCGCCCGTATCTGCGTTATCGCGGACGTCAGAGCCCATCTGCATCCGCCACACCGCTGGGGGCACCAGTCGGTCGACCACCATGCTCGGCTGCGCCGGGCCGGCGTGCGATCAACCCATCTACATCCAGGTCACCACCCGGGCTGAACCTCAACGGTCGGCCGACCACAGCACGACGCGGCGCCGGGCTGAGCCCGTGTCAACAACAGCACCCGCAGCGCCGGGCTCGCCACCCAGCGCCGTCACCAAGTGGGTGACGGAGGAACCCGCGCTCGGGGGTGGGTGGGAGCTAGCGAACGCGGACGCGACGGAGGAGCGGATGGCGGAGCAGGCGTGGGGAGTCGGTTGGTCAGGTGGTGGTGGCGGCGGGGCGGTAGATGTAGGGCTGGGAGCCTCGGACGGCTTCGGTGAGCAGCAGGAGCATGTCGGCTCGGGCTTCGATGGGGCGGCCGAAGAGTTCGTCGTCGCCGGGGATGGGGAAGCCTTTGACGCCGATTGCGAGTTGGCTGAGCAGAACGTGCAGGACGCTGCGGGCGTTGAAGACGTTGGGGGTCGGCCATTCGGGCAGGGTCTCGTGCATCAGGGGCTGCTGGGCGGCGGTGGCCGCGACGGGCTTGAGCCAGCGCTCCAGTTCGTCGCTGGTCAGCATGTTGCGGTGGAGGATCGTCATCACCGCGTGCGCCACCCGGTCATGCTCCTCGTGCACCCACCGGTACTGCGTTTCCTTCACGATCCGGTCAGCCAGTACGTCGAGCAGTGCCCGAAGCACCCCAGCGTCGCAGTGCCGTGAGCGTGCCAGTGCGCCGATGGCGTCGGCCCCATGCGCCACGGCATGCGCCCACCCGCAATCGGCGACATACCCACGCAGGTCGCGCTCGCGCAGCAACCACGTGGCCAGCCGGTCGCCCCAGCGCATCACCACCTCGTCATGGACGAGGAACTCGGCGTTGTCGCGGTGGATCACCTCCGCCAGCGTCAGCGCGGTGAACGAGCGCCGGAACACCGTGTCGGTGCCGTCCTCCCCGAGCCCGTAGGCGAGTCCGGCGCAGAGACCGTCACCGAATCCAGGCAGCAGGTCGTCGTAGACCCCGCGCTCGAGCCAGGTGGCCAGGGTCGGATAGGCCAGCGCGTCCCGCACCTGCGGGTTCGTACTGGCCAGGCCCCGGACGAGCTCCTCGGTGAGGTCGGTCAGCGCACGGTCGCGGGGTACCGCGTAGTCCGCGGCCATCACGTCCTGCCAGTACGTCGACTCCACCAATGCATCCTTTCACTTGGACCTGCTCAATCAACACCCATCCACCCCATCCTGTCGAGACTGCCCACGCCCGACATCGGCAACCACCCCGTACCCACCCCGGCCAGGCCCACCAGCCCGCAGTACCACCCCGCCAGGCCCACCAGTCGGCAGTACCAGCCACAGCCCATGCCCTAGGCTCAGGGCCGTGCCGTCTTTGAGCGATGTGGCGCGGAACCACACGACGCTGGACCAGGCGGACCTGGACCGGCTGCAGTTGCTGGTGTCCGACTGGCAGATGCTGGCCGACCTGTCCTTCGCGGACCTGGTGCTCTGGCTGCCCGACACCGAAGGGCTCGGCTTCTGGGCGGGTGCGCAGATGCGGCCGACCACCGGCCCGACGGCGTACCTGGACGACATCGTCGGCAGTTTCGTGCCGCGCGACCGCCGCCCGCTGCTCGACCAGGCCTACGACACCGGCCGGATCTGCCGCGAGGGCGACCCCGAATGGCGCGACGACGTGCCGGTCCGGGTCGAGACCATCCCGGTACGCCGCGGCGCCCGGGTGATCGCCGTGATCGCCCGCAACACCAACCTGCTGGGCGTCCGGACGCCCAGCCGGCTCGAGATCGCGTACCTGCAGAGCGCGACCGACCTGGCCCGGATGATCACCGACGGCATCTTCCCGTACGGCGGGGAGCGGCTGCTCTCCACCACGCCCCGGGTCGGGGACGGCTGCATCCGCGTCGATCGTCACGGCATGGTGACGTTCGCGAGCCCGAACGCGTTGTCCGCGTACCGACGGATGGGACTCGTCACCGACCTGGTCGGCAGCCGCTTGAAGGACATCACCGGCGAGCTGATCCACAGTGGGCAGAAGGTGGACGACGTGCTCGCGTCGGTGCTCACCGGCCGGGCCGCCAAGGAGATCGAGATCGAGAACTCCGACGCGACCCTGTTCCTGCGCGCGATCCCGTTGCGGGCCGAGGGCGAGCACGTGGGCGCGCTGATCCTGCTCCGCGACGTCACGGAGCTGCGGAGCCGGGAGCGGGAGCTGGTCACCAAGGAGGCGACCATCCGGGAGATTCATCATCGCGTCAAGAACAACTTGCAGACCGTCGCCGCGTTACTGCGAATGCAGGGAAGGCGCATCACCGTGCCGGAAGCGCAGTCCGCGCTGGCCGAGGCCGTCCGCAGAGTGGGATCGATCGCGATCGTGCACGAGACGCTGTCGGAGTCCTTCGACGAGCACGTCGACTTCGACGACGTCGCCGACCGGGTGGCCGCGATGGTCGCGGACGTGTCGACGATCTCGGCCGAGGTGACGATCAGCCGGACCGGCACGTTCGGCGTACTGGACTCCGAGATCGCGACCCCGCTGGCGATGGTGCTGACCGAGCTGATGCAGAACTCGGTCGAGCATGCCTTCGGCAGCAGGTCGACGGAGAACCCGACCGGCACCATCGAGCTGGCCGCCCAGCGAAGCGTCGGGCGGCTGCGGGTGGTGGTGACCGATGACGGCAAGGGACTGCCGGCCAACTTCGACTCCGAGACGTCCGGCAACCTGGGGCTGTCGATCGTCCGCACGCTGGTGATCGGCGAACTCGACGGACTGCTCGAATTCCACCCACGCACCGACGGCCCGGGCACGACGGTAGTCCTTGACTTTCCGGTCAAGGAGTGAAGAGCGTCCTGAGTGGGAATTTCATGCACATCTCCGGCGCCCAGGCACGCACCTCACGGCACTTGAGCAGCATCCACGATGCTCCGCATCGAGGACGCTCCTCAAGCACCGCGATGCACGCACCTGGACACCGGAGCTGAAGCACGAAATTCCCACTCAGGACGCTGTCGTAATTTCTGAACAGCCGTGGCGAGAAGTCCACAGTTCTTCAGAAACAACGCGAGGTTTTTACCGTCGTACCGCTAGAAATCGAAAGGCCCCGCGGATCCCGCGGGGCCTGCGTCGAAACTCGGGTCAGGCAGTGCGGATGCGAGCGCGGGCGTTGCGGCGCTTCAGAGCGCGTCGCTCGTCCTCACTCAGACCGCCCCAGACACCGTGGTCCTGGCCGGCTTCCAGCGCCCAGGCGAGGCACTGTTCACGCACGTCGCAGCGACGGCACACCTGCTTGGCCTCCTCGATCTGCATGATCGCGGGCCCGGTGTTGCCAATGGGGAAAAATAGTTCCGGGTCCTCATCGAGGCAAATGGCCCGGTGGCGCCAATCCATGGCGGATCCCATCTCTCTCAGTAGTTTGGTGACGCTGACGGCCTGGTCTGTGCCCAAGTCAGCGCGCCTGTACTCGCACGGGGGTGGTGCGGAGCGTTGTGAACGTTTTCACGAACGACTCCATGTTCCCAATCTAGTGTGATCGAAACAAGGGTTCTGGAGTTGTCGATCCGATCACAACACTCTCTTAACACTACGAACCGGTGCACAGCGGTTCACCACGTCCGGAAACCGGACGAGTCAACCTCGGTGCGATCACCCGTTCACTGCAAGTAACCGATCCAACAGCCCTGGGGTTACGCAAAACTTCAATCCCTGTGGGGCTGAGGTTCGTCGACCCTTGAGCTCCCGGGGGAAGAGGGTCGTCGTCCCGGTTGCTCTCCGGCCGGGCGCACTCCTGCTCCGCGCCCAGCACTACGCTGGAGCTCGTGCCGACCGAAACGACGCCGTCCACAGCTCCGCGCCCGCTCAAGTTAGCCGCGGCTGTGGTCGCAGCGGAAGGCCTTGTGCTCGCTGTTCTGGGAATTGTTGAAGCAATAACCATCGACAGAGACCGGCTGGTGCTCGGTCTGACCACCGCCGGCTTCCTGCTCCTGTACGGCGCCGGCCTGCTCTTCGTCGCCCGCGGGCTCTACCGGACCTCGCCCTGGAGCCGCGGTCCGGCCGTCTTCGCCCAGCTGATCCAGCTGTTCATGGCGTACAGCTTCTGGGGCGGCTCGACCAGGTTCGTCTCGGTGATCCTGGCCGTCGCCGCGGTCGCCGTCCTGGCCGCCGTCTTCCAGAAGCCGTCGATGGACGCCCTCAACCGCGAGCCGGGCGACGAGGACCATCCGGTCCTCTGACCGACTACTCCTTGAGCAGGCCTGCCCGCAGTTCGGTGAGCGTGCGGGCCAGCAGCCGGGAGACGTGCATCTGGGAGATGCCGATCTCGTCGGCGATCTGCGACTGGGTCATGCCCCGGAAGAACCGCAGCGTCAGGATCCGCTTCTCGCGGGTGTCCAGCTGGGCCAGCAGCGGCTTGAGCGACTCCCGGTACTCGACGCTCTCCAGCGCCTCGTCCTCGCCTCCCAGGCCGTCCAGGACCGTCGTGGCGTCCGCCTCGTTCTGGTCCGGGGCGTCGAGGGACAGCGTGTTGTAGGCGTTCGCCGACTCCAGGCCCTCGATGATCAGGTCGGCCGGCAGCCCCAGCCGCTCGGACAGCTCCCCGACCGTCGGCGCCCGCCCCTGTTCCTGCGTCAGCTCAGCGGTCGCCGCCGTCAGCGACAGTCGCAGCTCCTGGAGCCGGCGCGGCACCCGGATGGCCCAGCCCTTGTCCCGGAAGTACCGCTTGATCTCACCCAGGATCGTCGGCGTCGCGTAGGTGGAGAACTCGACCCCACGGTCGGAGTCGAACCGGTCGATCGCCTTGATCAGGCCGATCGTGGCCACCTGGACCAGATCGTCGTACGGCTCGCCGCGGTTGCGGAAGCGCCGGGCGAGGTGCTCCACCAGTGGCATGTGCAGCGAGACCAGGGCATCGCGGGCCTGCGTGTGGACCGGATCTCCTGGTGCCGAACCGCCCATCGCCGAGAAGTAGGTGGCGGTCTTGGTGCGTAGGTCGGGTTCCTGGGGCTCGCTCTCCAGGGGTCGATCCTCTGTCACGCCTTCTCCGACGTGGTGGCGGACGACGACACCGTGATGGTCAGCCGCCCGTCGACGGTCTCGGCGGCGGCATACTCCACCAACGCGGTCAGCACCGTCCAGCCGAACGAGCCGGTGTCCGGCTTCCAGCCGTTCGGCACGGTGGCCGTCGTGGAGACCGTCAGCTGTGGCGGGGCGATCTCGAAGAGCAGGTCCAGGACGCCGTCGGAGGCCTGCGGGAGCAGCAGCGCGCAGGCCTCGTCCACCGCGATCCGCAGATCGTCGATCGCGTCCACGGTGAAGTCGTTGCGGGCCGCCAGATTGCCGACGACCGACCGCGGCACCGCTATGTAGGCGCTGTCCGCGGGAATGCTGAGGCGGACCTCGGCGGATCGTCCGTTGCTGCTCACAGTGCTTTGCCTCCCAGGCGCGCTGAACCGATGGGCGCCGGGCCCATCGAGTTACATCTTCCACTCTCCGGCCCAAGATATGCACCGGCGGCTGGTTACGGGTGCTCGTGCTCCGAACGCAGCCGGGTCAGGAAGGTCTTGGTGCGCTGGTGCTGCGGGTTGCCGAGCACGTCGGCCGGGGCGCCGGACTCGACCACCACGCCACCGTCCATGAAGACGACCGTGTCGGCGACCTCGCGGGCGAAGGACATCTCGTGGGTGACGACGATCATCGTCATCCCCTCCGACGCCAGCTCGCGCATCACCGACAGCACCTCGCCGACCAGTTCGGGGTCGAGTGCCGAGGTCGGCTCGTCGAACAGCATCAGCTTGGGCTGCATCGCCAGTGCTCGCGCGATCGCCACCCGCTGCTGCTGTCCGCCCGACAGCTGCGCCGGGTACGCCGCGCAGCGGTCGGCCAGCCCGACGCGCTCCAGCAACTCGACCGCACGCCCGCGGGCCGCCTTCTTGGACTCACCCTTCACCTGCACCGGCGCCTCGGCGACGTTCTCCACCGCGGTCATGTGCGGGAACAGGTTGAACCGCTGGAAGACCATCCCGATCTCGCGCCGCTGGGCCGCGATCTGCTTGTCGGGCAGCCGGTGGAGCTTGCCGTCGCGTTCGGCGTAGCCCATCAGGTCGCCGTCGACCCAGATCCGGCCGCCGTCGATCGTCTCGAGCTGGTTGATGCAGCGCAGGAAGGTGGTCTTACCCGAGCCCGACGGGCCGAGCAGGCAGACCACCCGGCCCTCGTCGACGTCGAGGTCGATGCCCTTCAGCACCTCGTTGTGGTGGAACGACTTGCTTACATTGACCGCGTGAACCAAAGGCTGGGTCATCAGGCGCCTCCCGCCCCGGCCGGGCGGGCGGCTCGCGGAGCCTTGGTCCCGAAGCCCTTGCCGAAGTGCCGCTCGAGGAAGTACTGGCCGACCATCAGCACGCTGGTCGCCGCCAGGTAGTACAAGGTCGCGGCGACGGCGATCGGGAAGGTCTTGTAGTAAACGCTTCCGATCGACTGCAGCTGGTAGAACAGCTCGGTCGTCACCGGTACTGCGATCAGCAGTGAAGTGTCCTTGAGCATCGCGATCGTCTCGTTGCCGGTCGGCGGCACGATCACCCGCATCGCCTGCGGGAGCACGACCCGGCGCATCGCCTTGCCACGGCTCATCCCGAGCGCCTCGCCGGCTTCCAGTTGGCCCTTGTCGACGCTGAGGATGCCGGCCCGGGCGATCTCGGCCATGTAGGCCGCCTCGGACAGACCGAGGCCCAGTACGCCGGCGACGATCCCGGTGAAGACCTGGTTCGCGTCCAGCGTCAGGAACCGCCAGTCACCCGACATCCCCAGCCACTCGATGATCTTCCAGTCGAACGGGACACCGAACGACAGCCCCTGCTTGAACAGGATGCCGAGGGTGGCCATCGTGAACAGCAGGATGTACCGCGGCACGCTCCGGAAGAACCAGGTGAACAGCCAGGCCACCCCGGACAGGATCGGGTTGTCCGACAGCCGCATCACGGCCAGCAGCACGCCGCCGCCGACCCCGACCACCATGCTCAGCACGGTGACCAGCAAGGTGCCCTTGACCAGGCCTTCGAGCACCGGCGACTGGTTCATCGCCTGGAAGACGAACTTCCAGTGGAACTCCTTGTTGGTCACCACCAGGTGCACGAACATCGCGAACAGCACCGCGAGCACGGCGATGGCGACCCAGCGGCCCGGGTGCCGGACCGGGACGGCTTCGATCGCGCCCGGCCGGTCCGCCGCCTCGGTGGCGGGCAGATCGACCGGACGCGAGTCGTCGGTACCTGACGTCATCTCAGGGGTTCACGGCGAAGTCGGTGATGGCGCCCGACTCGTTGCCCCACGTGCTCAGGGCCGCCTTGTAGGAGCCGTCGGCATCGATCGCCTTGAGCGCCTTGGCGAGCGCCGCGGCGAAGTCGGTCTCGGCCTTCGGTACGACGTACCCGTACGGCGCGGCGTCGTAGATGTCGCCGAGCGCCTCGACCTGGCCCTGCGACTGCTTGGCCGCGTACAGCACGACAGGGGAGTCGGCGAGCATCGCGTCGGCCTTGCCGGTGGCGACGTCGGCGGTGGCGGCGTCCTGCTTCTCGCGGATGATGAGCTTGATCTCCGGCTTGCCGGCGGTCTTGCACGCCTTCTGCTTGACCGGGATGTCGTCCTCGAGCTGGGTGGTGCCCTTCTGCACGGCGACGGTCTTGCCGCAGGCGTTCGCCGGGTCGACCTTCTTCGGGTTGCCCGCGGCGGTGGCCCACTGGGTGCCGGCGTTGAAGTAGCTGACCATGTTGACCTGCGCCTTGCGCTTGTCGTTGATCGTGAACGACGAGATGCCCAGGTCGTACTTGCCGCTCTGCACGCCGGTGATGATGGTGTCGAAGCCGGCCGGCTGCCAGTCGACCGTGACGCCGAACTTCTTCGCGACGGCGTCGAACACGTCGACGTCCATCCCGGCGACGGTCTTGCCGCCCTGGAGGAACTCGTTCGGCGGGTAGGTCGCGTCCACGCCGACGGTGATCTTGCCGGCCGTCTTGATCTTGGCCGGCAGCGCCGCCGCCAGTGCCGGGTCCGTGGAGCCGCCGGTGGTCGGCTGGCTCGACGACGAGGTGCTCGTCGACGGGGAACTACCCGACAGGCTGTCCGAACCGCATCCACTCGCGGACAGCACCACGACCCCACACACGGCAAGGGTCATACGCAGAACTGACATCTCTAGGCCCTCCAAGGCAGCTTTTTCCGCATCTTGGCACAGCCCCAGAGGTTCTGCGCACTGATCCGACCTGAATGGAGACCCGATCGTAGTGATGCTCACCGCAGAGCCCGGCAAGCCCTCCTGCCGTGGTACCGGTCGTCAGCCGTTGAACACACTACGTGACCATTCTGGTGACTCCCAGTTTGCAGGAAGTTGCAGTCGGCAACGGTTCCGATGCCGCGCCGGTGGTGTTAGACAGCTTGAGAAGGAATCTCACGAACAAGAATCGGGGTAGTGCAGATGTTCAGCAGCTCACGAAGAGTTCTCGGTGGGATCATGCTCGCGCTCGCGGTGCTGGTGTCGGGCCTGACGGCGGTGACGCCGGCCCAGGCCGACCCGAGCTCGCAGGTCCTCAACTGGAGATGGGGCTACTACGGCACTGGCTCGCCGTGCACGATCAGCATCTCCATCGGACGCTACTCGGTGAACGGCAAGGTGAATCTCCGCGGCAGCTTCAACGGTTGCAGTCCGCGGTCCGGTACCGACGGCCTGGGAGTGCTGACGGTCATCTCGGACGCGCCGGTGAAGCGGCTGGGCGGCTCGGTGAGCGAGGCGGTCTGCTGGCACGACAACTACTGCACGAAGACCGTCGGAATCCCCTTCAGCGGCACGAAGACGTACTGCGGCCACGTCACCTTCTCCGACGACGGGTACTTCCGCCGGCACGGCCAGGATCCCTACCTCTACGCCTGCGCTGAAGTAAGCCGCTGACCCACGGTCCGGGCCGGTCCCGTACTACGGACCGGCCCGGCCACCGTCAGGTCGGTTCGACGTGGGTCGGGTCGAGTACCCGGCGAAGGAAGGTCCGGGTGCGCTCCTGTTGCGGATTGCCGATCACCTCGGCGGGTGGGCCCTGCTCGACGATGACGCCGCCGTCCATGAAGACCACCCGGTCGGCGACCTCGCGGGCGAAGGCCATCTCGTGGGTGACGACGAGCATCGTCATCCCGTCCAGGGCGAGCTTGCGCATCACCGTCAGGACGTCGCCGACCAGTTCGGGGTCGAGCGCCGAGGTGGGTTCGTCGAAGAGCATCAGGGCCGGGTCCATCGACAGGGCGCGGGCGATCGCGACCCGCTGCTGCTGCCCACCGGACAGTTGCATCGGGTACGCGAAGACCTTGTCGTTGAGGCCGACGCGATCCAGGTTGCTGCGCGCGATCTCATCGGCCGTCGACGCGTTGCGCCGCAGTACCGTCGTCTGGGCCACTGTGCAGTTGGCCAGTACGGACAGGTGCGGGAACAGGTTGAACTGCTGAAACACCATCCCGATCCGGGCCCGCGCGGCGTCCAGATGACAGTCCGGGTCGGTGATGTCCTCCCCGGCGACGGTCACGCGGCCTTGCTCCGGTACTTCGAGCAGGTTGACGCACCGCAGCAGCGTCGACTTGCCGGAGCCGGACGGCCCGATGACGCAGACCACCTCACCTTCCTCGACGGTGAAGTCGATCCCGCGCAGCACGTGGTTGCTGCCGAAGGACTTGTGCAGGTCGTTGATCTCAACCAGTGCCATCAGCGCGCCCTCGCAGCCTTCGCCTCGAGCCGGCGGACCAGGATGCCCAGCGGCAGGGTGATGATCAGGTAGCAGATGCCGGCCACGATCAGCGGCGTCAGGTTCGACTCGCTGTTGGCCAGCTCGCGGCCGAACCCGGTCAGCTCGTTGGCCGAGGTCGAGACCCCGATGATGAAGACCAGGGACGAGTCCTTGACCAGCAGGATCAGGTCGTTGGCCAGCGCCGGCAGCACGATCCGGAACGCCTGTGGCAGCACGATCTTGCGCAGCGCCAGGCCGGGCGGCATCCCGAGCGAGCGGGCCGCCTCGACCTGCCCCTTCGGCACCGCCTGGATGCCGGCCCGGATCACCTCGGCCATGTACGCGGCCGCGACGATGCCGAGCGCCAGCCAGACCACGCCGTACGGGTCGAAGGGAATCGTCATCCCCTCGAACGCGAGCGGCAGCAGGCTGAACGCGATGAACACCACGATGGCCGGCAGGCCGCGGAAGAACTCGATGTACGCGGTCGCCAGCCACCGGTACGGGCCGACGGAACTGAGTCGCATCAGCGCCAGGACGGTGCCGCCGACCAGGCCGATGACGAAGGCGCCCGCGGTGTACTCGAGCGTCTTCAGCAGCGCCTCGGGCAGTCCCTCGGTGAAGGCCGCCTTGATCAGCGCCGGGCGGAAGAAGACGTCGCCGATCTGCTTCCAGTTGGCCGAGAAGATCGCGACCACGACCAGCACGACCAGGACGCCGTACTGCGCCAGCCGCCACCGCTGCGAGCGTTGCCGGGGGCTCAGCCCCCGCCGGGGTACGGCGGGGGCGTGGTCGGGCGCGCTCACTTCTTCGGCTCGGTCTTGAACCACTTCTTGTAGATCTCGGTGTAGCTGCCGTCGGATTTGGCCTTCTTCAGCAGCTCGTTGAACTTCTCCACCAGCTTGGTGCCGGACGGGTCGTCCTTCTTGGCCGCGAAGCCGTACTTCTCACCGGTGTCGAACTCCGCGACCACGGCGGTGTCGGGGTTCTCCGAGACGAACGGGTAGAGCACGCCGTTGTCGTTGATCGCGGCGTCCACCCGGCCGGACTTGACATTGTTGGTCTGCAGCGTCAGGTCGGCGAAGACGAGCACGTCGTACCCGTTGGCGGCCTTGTTGTCGTCCGCGTAGTCCTTGCCGGTGGTGTCGGCCTGGACGCCGACCTTCTTGCCCTTCAGGTCGGCGAGCGACTTGTACGGCGAGTCCTTCTTCACCAGCAGCACCTGGGTGGCGTCCATGTACGGGTCGGTGATCGCCAGCGCCTTCTGCCGGTCCGCGCGGATCGTCATCGCGCCCATCCCCATATCGCACTTCTTCGCGGCGAAGGCGGCGCCCGAGGTGATCTGCGACCACTCGATGTTGACCACCTCCTGCTCCACGCCGAGGTCCTTGGCGACCAGGTCGAGCAGGTCGTAGTCGAAGCCGACCACCTTGGTGCCGTCCTTGAACTCGAACGGCTTGTACGGCAGGTGCGTGCAGACGGTCAGCTTGCCGGACTTGACCAGCGTGATGCCGGCCTCCTTGGCCTTGTCCGAGCTGCCGCCACCGCCGCCGGAGTCGTCGCCACCGCAGGCGACCAGGGAGAGGGCGAGAACGGCGGCCGAGGCGGCTGCCACCGTACGGCGGCTCGTGCGCAGAATCTGGTTCATCGCGAGTACTCCTCGTGCCGGTTGTGGAAGGTTCGCATCCTGGCACAGCAGGCAGTCACCTGACGGGTGCAAACGGTGGACGAGACTCGATCGTCACCCGCGGTACTGCTGTGTGGGAACCCTCACAGATAGGACCAGTGTGTCCTGTGGTTTACTCGTAGCGACGGGTGACCCCCTGGCAACGGCGCCGTTCGACGCACCCTCGATCGAACGCTCGCTCCTGCATGTCTTCTGCCTGCATTCCGAAGTGAAGGGTCTCTTGCCATGGTCGCCGAAGTGGTTCCGTCCGCCCCGCAGCCCGATCGGTACGCCGGTGATCCGGTCTTCGAGCTGCATCTCGGCGGCAAGATCGAGGTGACGTCCTCGGTCCACGTGAGCAACGCCGACGAGTTGTCCCGCGCCTACACGCCGGGCGTCGCCCGGGTCTGCACCGCGATCGCCGAGGACCCGGCGCTGGTCCGCAAGTACACCTGGAAGTCCAACGTGGTCGCGGTCGTCACCGACGGCACCGCGGTACTCGGACTCGGGAACATCGGGCCTGCCGCGTCGCTGCCGGTGATGGAGGGCAAAGCCCTGCTGTTCAAGGAGTTCGGCGGCGTCGACTCGGTGCCGATCGCGCTGGACTGTACCGATGTGGACGAGTTCGTCGAGACGGTCGTCCGGCTGGCGCCGACCTTCGGCGGCATCAACCTGGAGGACATCTCCGCGCCGCGCTGCTTCGAGATCGAGCGCCGGCTGAAGGAACGCCTCGACATCCCGGTCTTCCACGACGACCAGCACGGTACCGCGGTCGTCGTACTGGCCGCCCTGCGCAATGCGCTGCGGCTGACCGGCAAGTCCATCTCCGACATTCGCGTGGTGATCTCTGGCGCGGGTGCGGCCGGGGTCGCTTGCGCGCGGATCCTCTTGCAGGCGGGCGTCGGCGACCTGGCGGTGGTGGACAGCAAGGGCGTGCTGCACGAGGACCGCCCGGACCTTAACCCGGTCAAGCTTTCGCTGGCGCAGGACACCAACACGGGCGGTATCTCCGGCCGGCTCGTCGATGCGCTCGACGGCGCTGACGTCTTCCTCGGCGTCTCCGGCGGCACCGTTCCGGAGGAGGCCATCGCGCGGATGGCTCCCGGCGCGATGATCTTTGCTCTGGCCAACCCGAACCCCGAGGTTCACCCCGACATCGCGCACCGGCACGCGGCGGTCGTCGCCACTGGTCGCTCGGACTTCCCGAACCAGATCAACAACGTGCTGGCGTTCCCCGGCATCTTCCGCGGCGCCTTCGACGTCAACGCCAGCCGCATCACCGAAGGCATGAAGCTGGCCGCCGCCGAGGCGCTGGCCGACCTCATCCCCGCAGCCGAGCTCCGCGCCGACTACATCATCCCGTCCCCGTTCGACCCGCGCGTCGCCCCCGCCGTAGCAGCAGCAGTCGCCGACGCCGCCCGCCGCGACGGAGTAGCCCGCGACTGAGGTACGGGTTACTGGTTGGTTCAGGTCGTTCTAGGGTGAGGGACATGCTTGCTGCTTACGCTGCCAGGTTTGATGCGGATGACCCGATCTCTGCGCTGGAGGTGGGGGAGCGGCCCGAGCCGGTCGCGGCCGATGGCTGGGTGACGGTCGATGTGAAGGCGACGGCGCTCAATCACCATGACCTGTGGTCGTTGAAGGGTGTCGGACTGGCGGAGAAGAATCTGCCGATGATCCTCGGCTGCGACGCGGCCGGGATCGACCCGGACGGCAACGAAGTCGTGGTGCATGCGGTCATCTCGGATCCCGCCTGGAAGGGCGACGAGACGCTCGACCCCAAGCGGTCGCTGCTGAGCGAGGTGCATCAGGGCACGCTCGCCCAGAAGATCGCGGTGCCGGCGGCCAACGTCGTACCGAAGCCTGCCGGGTTGAGTTTCGAGGAGGCCGCGTGCCTGCCGACGGCTTGGCTCACGGCGTACCGGATGCTGTTCACGCAGTCGCCACTGAAGCCCGGGGACACGGTACTTGTCCAAGGCGCGGGTGGCGGGGTCGCGTCGTCGCTGATCACGCTCGCGCGGGCCGCGGGGCTGCGCGTCTGGGCGACGAGCCGGGACGAAGCCAAGCGGGCGAAGGCGGTCGAGATCGGGGCGCATGAGGCGTTCGAGTCGGGTGCGCGGTTGCCGGAGCGGGTGGATGCGGTGATGGAGACCGTAGGCCAGGCGACCTGGTCGCACTCGCTGAAGTCGCTCAAGCAGGGTGGCACGGTGGTGATCTCGGGTGCGACGAGTGGGCAGGCGCCAAAGTCGGCCGAGCTGAACCGGATCTTCTTCCTGCAGCTGCGGGTGCTGGGCTCGACGATGGGGACCCGGACGGAGCTGGCGCAACTGGTCCAGTTCATGGCGAACGCCGGCATCCGGCCGCACATCGACAGCACCTACGCGCTCGCCGACGCACGCGAGGGCTTCGCGAAGCTGAATGCAGGTGACGTCTTCGGAAAGATCGTCTTCACTGTCTGAATGGAGATCGAGATCCGCCGCGCGGTCGTCGCCGACGCGGAAGCCGCCGCCTGGTGCCACCTGACCTGCTGGCAGGAGGCGTACGCCGGACTGCTCGAGCCGGAACGGCTGGCGGAGCGGTTGGGTGAGGTCGACCTGCGCATCGCGCGCTGGGTCGAGCGGCTCGAGGACGGTGTGCTGCGCTGGGTTGCGATCAACCCCGATCCGGCGGCCGGCGTACGGGACCGGGTGATCGGGTTCGCTTCGCCGGGGCCGACGCGGGACGAGGACGCGCCGACGCCGTTGGAGCTCTACGCCATCTACGTGCGGGAGAAATGGTGGGGGAGCGGGCTCGGCCACCGGCTGCTGGACGTTGCCATCGGCAAGGAGGCGGCCAGCCTCTGGGTGCTGGCGGGGAACGAGCGGGCGCAGGCGTTCTACCGGCGGCACGGCTTCGCCGAGGACGGTACCCAGGTGGACGAGCCGTTCTTCGGCGTACCGGAGCTCAGGATGGTTCGTCCCGCGCAGTGAGCACCGGGCTTGCCCTGTCTTGATACACGATCTATGTTACATAGACAGTGTTGTATCAGCGGGAGGTGCTCCATGCACGGCACGGACCAGACTGCACGGCGGTTGCTCGACTCCTCGGCACGGTTGTCCCGCGATCCGCAGACGGAGATCGACTGGACGGCGCCGCTCGGCGACGGCTACGGGCTGAGTCCGGAGTGGAGCACGCTCTACGGCACCGCGTACTGGGATGACCTGACCGAGGCGCAGCGCGTCGAGCTGACCCGGCATGAGGCGGCGTCGGTCGCCTCGACCGGGATCTGGTTCGAGATGCTGTTGCAGCAGTTGATTCTGCGCGACATGTACTCCGTGAACCCGGCCGACCCGGAGTTCCAGTGGGCGCTGACCGAGATCGCCGACGAGTGCCGGCACTCGATCATGTTCGCGCAGCTGTGCGGGCGGCTGGTCGATGTGCGGTACCGGCCGGGGCGGACGGCCCGCGAACTCGGGCGGGCGTTCAAGACGGTGGCGGCCGGCGAAACGGCGTACGCCGCGATCCTGGTCGCCGAGGAGATGCTCGACGTGATGCAGCGCGACTGGATGCGCGATCGCCGGGTCGAGCCGATGGTCCGGACGGTCAACCACATCCACGTGGTCGAGGAGTCGCGGCACATGGTGTTCGCCCGGGACGAGACCCGTCAGCGGCTGGCCGGCGCTGGGGCGGTGCGCCGGTCGGTGAATGCGCTGGTCATCTCGCTGGCCGCGGAGATCATCATCAGCAGCATGGTGGGCCGGGCGGTCTACGCGAATGTCGGGCTGGATGCAGACCGGGCGGTTCGGGAGGCTCAGGGCAATGAGCATCACCGGGCGCTGTTGCGGTCCAGTTGCGCCAACTTGATGGACTTCCTGGGCGAGGTGGGGCTGCTGACGCCTGCGGCGAGACGCGTCTACCGGCGTACCGGGGTGCTCTGATGGCCTACGTCATCGCGGGGGACTGCTGCTCGGACGCGAGTTGCGTGGCGGTGTGCCCGATGAACAGCATTCATCCGTCGGGTGGTCTCGATGGGCTGTTCATTGATCCGCGGACCTGTATCGACTGTGGGGCTTGTGCGGACGTGTGTCCGGTCGGCGCGGCCAAGCCGGCTGACCAGGCGACGCCGGTCGAGGTGGAGCTGAATCGGTCGCACTTCGCGTCGACGCCGGCAGTGGATGCGCTCGACCTCGACACCTGGGAGCCGCCTAGCTTCACGGTATGGACTGGTGGGCCGCGACGGGTTGCCGTGGTGGGGGCGGGACCGGCGGGGATGTACGCGACGCGGGAGCTGCTGTTGCGTAGTACCGCCGAGGTGACCGTGTATGACCGGTTGCCGGTGATCGGCGGGCTGGCGCGTTTCGGCGTTGCGCCCGATCATCCGATGACCAAGCAGATCATCTCGACCTTCTCGCGGATCGTCGACCATCCCCGGGTGACCTGGCGGCCTGGTGCCGAGGTGGATGCGTCGCAGCTGGAGGGCCGGTACGACGCGGTGGTGCACGCGGTCGGCTCCTGCACCAGCCGCCGCCTCGGCATCCCCGGCGAAGATCTCGCCGGCAGCTGCCCCGCGTCCGATGTAGTTGCCTGGTACAACAACCGCCCAGGCTTCACCGACTTGCCGGTGGCTCTGCGCGGCCCCCGCGCAGTCATCATCGGCAACGGCAACGTAGCCCTGGACCTGGCCCGCCTACTAGTCAGCGACGCCGACCGCCTGGCCGGCCTCGACATACCGCCCGCAGTCCGCGCAGCCCTCGCAACCAGCGGCATCACCGAGGTGGTCATCCTTGCCCGCAAGGGTCCTGAAGCCGCCGCCTACTCCGCCTCGGCCCTCCGTGACCTACACACCCTCGAAGGGGTCGAGGTGGTGTTCGATCTGTCACCCGAGCTGGACGGGCCGCCGCTCCCTGGGCGGCGGATCGTCCTGCACTTCAACACCATGCCGACTGCGTGGGATCCGGCGACCGGGCTCAGCACCAGCCGGGGAGTCGTCGCGGCGGGCAATCTCTTCACCGCCATCGGCTTCGTTGGTCGGCCGGTTCCTGGGTTGCCGTTCGATGAGGCACTCGGGATCGTGCCCAACGAGGCGGGCGCGGTGCTCGGGCGACCTGGGCACTTTGTGACCGGGTGGATCAAGCGGGGCGCTCGGGGTGGGATCGGGGCGAACAAGGCCTGTGCTGAGGAGACTGTGCGGAGTTTGCTCACGGGGGCGGCAAATCTGGGGCTGGCGGGCGCCCGGATGTGACATTGTCCGGTCGTGACGTTTCATTGCTGAAACATTGCCGTCGCACCGGGGCAACGAGGCTGGCGCACGCTGGTCGTACCGCGGGAAACCCCCCGGATCGATCCGCCCGATCGATGAGCATTGAGCAGGAGTGCCCATGAGGCCGACCTTGACGGTGATCGCCGACCCCGCCGACCGCTGGATGATGCGTGCGGCATGCATCGGCCAGGCGCCGGCGTACGACGAGACCGCGAGCGCCTGGGAGCAGCGCAAGGCACAGGCGATCTGTATGACCGCCTGCCCGGTGATCGAGGAGTGCCGTGAGTGGGCCCGCCGGACCAAGTTCACCGGTACCGCCGCCGGCGAGAAGTTCCTCTCCGGCCGCCGCCGTGGCCGCCCCGGCCCGCAGGAGCGCCGCCGCCCGACCCCGATGGTCGAAGAGCAGCAGGCCAGCTAGACCTCTACCAGTTCCTGTTCCGCTGCAACCTTCGGGGTGCGGCGGAACGGTGATGTCAGGGTCTGTACGACGTACTGGCGGTTGTAGCTGAGTGCCCAGATCGCCAGCGCCAGGTAGATACCCGAGAGCACGTAGCGCCCGGTCTGCCCCGGTACTGCGAACTGCACCGCGAACAACCCCAGCAGCGTCCAAGCAGCCCAGCGCGGGAAGCGCAGACTCAACAGGACCGCCAGGCCGAGCACTGTCTGGGTAGCGGTCAGCAGGAACTCCTCAACCTGGCGACCGTCCAACGGCAGCGCAGCAGAGCCGCCACCGATGCCATAGGCGATCGGGAGGCTGCCGATGAGCAGCGTCCACTGGTTCACCTTGGCGGAGATCAGCAGGCCGAGTGCAGCCGCTCCCTTGCCCCGCCAGGCGAACAGGATCGCCACGATGAACTCCGGCGCCTCAGAGGCCAGCGGGGCCAACCACTGCACGAGCAGGAACTGGTCGATGCCCAGTGCCCGCCCACCCTCGACCAGCGAGTCAGCGAACGGCTCTGCCGACAGCAGGATGATCCCGGCCGACGCCAAGAACATCGCCACGACAGTGATCCGCCGCTGCACCTTGCCGAGTCCACCGATCCGCGCAGCCGGTCCGATGAGGTCCGGCTCGTGCCCGCTGTCGGTCGTGGCGGCGCGCCAGAGGTAGTACGCGAAGAAGGCCAGCAGGGCGATGCCCAGGAGCAAGTGGATCTGCCCGGTGATCGGGATGATGAAGGCGACGACGCTGGCGACGGCCAGGAAGCCCAGCTCGCGGCGGTAGCCCGATTCGAGCACCAGGGCCTTGATGGTGCGGCCGCTGCGCTTGCTGGCGACGTACAGGCTGATCAGTACGACGCTGGACCAGCCGAGACCGAGCAGTAGCCGGTTGGAGCCGGTCATGTTGGCGGCGGCATAGGCCACGTACTCCGGCTGGCTGCCGGCGGTGTGTGCGAAGTACAGGTCGACCGCGTACTCGGGGAGCACCGCGATGACCGCGAGCAGGGCGATCGCCAGGCCGCCGGAGATGTCGACCTCAGCCGCCTCGGCCGCCCAGGCCAGGACGAACGACGCCGCGACCACCCCGAGACCGAAGACAACGATGGCCAACGGAGCCGGCGGATGGACACCGCTGAGCCGCAGAACGATCGCCGGAACCGCCGCGAGAAGCAGCAGAAGGACGGGGCGGAGTGCTCTGATCACGATGTCCAGCCTGCCACCATTTCGATACTTTCGCAATTGCGCAAGTATGAGACCGTACTCACCCTCGGCCTGCCGAGTACCAGGGGACCTCAGGACAGGTCACAATGACTCCGCGATGAGCACACCCCCTGAACCCACCCGAGCCCAGCTCGACGCCGCCGCCAGCACGTTCGCGATGCTCTCGGCGCCGGTCCGGCTGCACCTGGTGTCCCTGGCAGCCCAGGGCGAGTACGACGTAGGCACGCTCGCCGACCGTGTCGGCGTCAGCATCGCCACCGCCAGCCAGCACCTCGGCAAACTCCGGCTGGCCGGCATCATCACCGCCCGCCGCGAGGGCCGCCGCCACATCTACACCGTCGACGACCCCCACGTCCTCAACATGGTCGACCAGATCTTCGAACACATCGCCCCCGACGGCTCCCTCGCCCCCGACCCACCCTTGCGGCGCCGCCCACCCCACACGGACTAGACGATGTGGCGCAGGTAGCGCTCAGGGGCTTCCAGGTAGGCCTTCCAGTTCTGTACCAGCAGTAGGTCGGACCAGGTCGACTCGCGGATGCCCCAGTCGCCGACCTCGAGGATTCTGGCGCCGGGGAGGGAGCAGACGATGGGGGAGTGGGTCGCGCAGATGACCTGGCCGCCGCCGTTGGCCAGTTCGTCCAGGACGCCTACCAGGGCGAGGCTGGAGGAGAACGAGAGGGCGGATTCCGGTTCGTCCAGGCAGTAGAGGCCGGGGCTGTCGAAGCGGCTGCGCAGTACCTCGAGGAAGCCTTCGCCGTGGCTCAGTTCGTGGAAGTTCGGATCACGACCGCCGGGGTTCTGCTCCAGGTAGGTGTAGTACCCGTGCATGGTCTCTGCCCTGAGAAAGAACCCCCACCGCGAGGACCCGGCTCCGCGGGTCAGCAGGATCTCTCGCGCCAGGGAGGACTCAGATGCGCGGGTCGTCAGCCTTGCACCGGTCGAGCCGCCCTCGGGAGACATGCCGAACGCGATGGCAATCGCCTCGACCAGGGTGGATTTGCCGGCGCCGTTCTCGCCTACCAGAAAGGTGACGCCGGGGCTGAGGTCGAGGCCGTCGGTGAGTAGTTGGCGGACGGCGGGGATGGTGTGCGGCCAGTCCGTGGAGACGCCGATGCCCTCCGCCGCGGCAACCCGGCGTACGGGATGGGTGGCGAAGGACATCTGCCAAAGCTAGCCGCCCTCAAGGTCGGAGGGGTTCAGTGCCAATGATGTGGCGCAGGTAGCGGTCGGGCGCGTCGAGGTAGGCGCGCCAGTTCTGGACGAGTTGCAGGTCGTTCCAGGCGGAATCGCGGATGCCCCAGTCGCCGACCTCCAGGATTCTGGCGCCGGGGAGGGCGGCGATGACAGGGGAGTGAGTGGCGCAGAGGACCTGGGAGCCCGACTGCGCCAGACGGTCGAGTACGCCGATCACGGCGAGGCTGGACGAGAACGAGAGGGCGGACTCGGGCTCGTCGAGGCAGTAGAAGCCGCGGCGGGTGAAGCGGTCGCCGATCAGGCTGAGGAAGCTCTCGCCGTGGCTCATCCGGTGGAACGCGATGTCCTCCGGGCCGCTGGGTCGCGGGTTGTCTTCGAGGTAGGTGTAGAAGCCGTGCATCGTCTCGGCGCGCAGGAAGAAGCCGGCCCGCGGAGCCCCGGCTCCCCGGGTGAGGTGGAGATCATCGGACAACGGGGACTCGGTCGCCCGGGTGGTCAGTCGCGCGCCGGTCGAGCCGCCTTCCGGCGACAGGCCGAAGGCGACGGCGATCGCCTCGACCAGCGTCGACTTGCCCGCGCCGTTCTCGCCGACCAGGAAGGTGACGCCGGGGGTGAGGTCGAGGCCGTCGGTGAGTAGTTGGCGGACGGCGGGGATGGTGTGCGGCCAGTCCGTGGAGACGCTGATGCCCTCCGCCGCGGCAACCCGGCGTACGGGATGGGTGGCGAAGGGCATCTGCACAAACTAGTACCAGGTGGGTTTAATCGTCTTCGTCGTCCAGCCTGGCGAGCCAGGTGGCGAAGCGTTCTATCGGGGTTTCGAATTCGGGGTTGAGGTCGACGAACTCGCGCAGGCGTTCGGCGAGCCAGGCCAGCGGGACTTCTTCCTCGCCCCGCCGGCTCTCGAGCTCCTCGATCCCTCTGTCGGTGAAGTACACGTCAGCTGAAGGCCTGCTTCATCAGCGTCGCCTGCTCGGCGACGTGCACGCCGTGCGAACCGACCGACGTCGCGGACATGGCCGGCCGGGACACCCGGTAGAACGGCTTGCCGCCCAGGTGCTCGGTCAGGTTCAGCGCCATGAACGGCCACGGACCCTGGTTGGCCGGCTCGTCCTGCACCCAGCGGATCTCCTGCAGGTTCGGGTACTTCGCCAGCTGCGCCTTGATCTCCTCGGCCGGCAGCGGGTACAGCTGCTCGATCCGCAGTACCGCCGTGCTGATCTTGTCCGGCTCGGCCTTCTTCCGCTCGGCCAGCAGGTCGTAGATGATCCGGCCCGAGGACAGGATGACCCGCTCGACGGCGGCCGGGTTCTGCTCGGCCTCCGCGTCGCCCAGCACCGGGTGGAACGTACCGCTGGTCAGCTCCTCCGGCTGCGACACCGCTGCCTTCAGCCGGAGCAGCTGCTTCGGCGTGAAGACGATCAGCGGGTTGTGCTCCTCCTGCAGCGTGTGCCGCCGCAGCAGGTGGAAGTACGACGCGGGCGTCGACGGCTGGGCCACCGTCATCGCGTTCTCCGCGCACAGCGCCATGAAGCGCTCGATCCGGGCCGACGAGTGGTCGGGGCCCTGGCCCTCGTAGCCGTGCGGCAGCAGCAGCACGACGCCGGACTTCTGGCCCCACTTCGCCTCACCGGCCGAGATGTACTCGTCGATGATCGACTGGGCGCCGTTCACGAAGTCACCGAACTGCGCCTCCCACAGCACCAGCGCGTCCGGCCGGGCCACGGAGTAGCCGTACTCGAAGCCGAGCGCGGCGTACTCGCTGAGCAGCGAGTCGTAGACGTAGAAGTTCGCCTGCTGTTCGTCCAGGTTCTGCAGCGGGACGTAGTCCTGGCCGTTCACCCGGTCGATGACCGCGGCGAACCGCTGGACGAACGTGCCGCGGCGGCTGTCCTGACCGGCGAGCCGGACCGGACGACCGGCGAGCAGCAGCGAACCGAACGCGGTGATCTCGGCAGACGCCCAGTCGACCGGGCCTTGCGTGATCGCCGCGGCCCGGCGCTGCAACTGCGGCATCACCTTCGGGTGCGCGGTGAAGCCCTCCGGCAGCGTGGTGTATGCGTCGGCGATCTTCTTCAGCACCTCGGGCGTGGTCGCGGTCGCGTCCGGGCCCTCCGGCTTGTCGGGGTAGACCGGGACGGTGACGTACGGCGCCGGCGTGTCGGGCTGGCTCTTCGCCTCCCGTACCTCGGTGAAGACCCGCTCGAGCCGCTGCTGGAAGTCGCGCATCGCCTGCTCGGCCTCTTCGACCGTGATGTCGCCACGGCCGATCAGGGCCTCGGTGTACAGCTTGCGGACCGACCGCTTCTGCTCGATCAGGTCGTACATCAGCGGCTGCGTGAACGACGGGTCGTCGCCCTCGTTGTGACCGCGACGGCGGTAGCAGACCAGGTCGATGACGACATCCTTGTTGAACGCCTGGCGGTACTCGAAGGCCAGGTCCGCGACCCGGATGCAGGCCTCGGGGTCGTCGCCGTTCACGTGGAAGATCGGCGCCTGGACCATCCGGGCCACGTCGGTGCAGTACATCGACGAGCGCGACGAGGCCGGCGAGGTGGTGAAGCCGACCTGGTTGTTGACGATCACGTGGATCGTGCCACCGGTCCGGTACCCGCGCAGCTGCGACAGGTTGAGCGTCTCGGCCACCACGCCCTGACCGGCGAACGCCGCGTCACCGTGGACCAGCACCGGGAGTACCGGGAAGGCAGCGCCCTGGTCGAGGATGTCCTGCTTGGCCCGGACGATGCCCTCGAGGACCGGGTCGACGGTCTCCAGGTGCGACGGGTTCGCCGCCACCGAGACCTTGATCTTGTCGCCGAACTCGGAGACGAACTCGCCCTCGGCGCCCAGGTGGTACTTGACGTCACCGGAGCCCTGAACGGTCCGCGGGTCGATGTTGCCGTCGAACTCGCGGAAGATCTGCCCGTACGACTTGCCGACGATGTTGGCCAGCACGTTCAGCCGGCCGCGGTGCGCCATCCCGATGGTGACCTCGTCGAGGCCGGCCCCGGCGGCCTCCTCGCACAGCTCGTCGAGCAGCGGGATGGTGGTCTCGCCACCCTCCAGCGAGAACCGCTTCTGGCCGACGTACTTGGTCTGCAGGAAGGTCTCGAACGCCTCGGCCTCGTTCAGCTTGGCCAGGATCCGGAGCTGCTCCTCGCGCGGCGGCTTGGTGTGCGGCCGCTCGACCCGCTCCTGGATCCACTTGCGCTGCTCGGGGTCCTGGATGTGCATGTACTCGATACCGGTGGTCCGGCAGTACGAGTCGCGCAGGATGCCGAGGATGTCGCGCAGCTTCATGAACCGGCGGTCGCTCTGCTCGCCGAAGGAGCCGGTGGCGAACTCGCGGTCCAGGTCCCACAACGTCAGCCCGTGGGTGGCGACGTCCAGGTCGGGGTGGCTGCGCTGCTTGTACTCCAGCGGGTCGGTGTCGGCCATGATGTGGCCGCGCACCCGGTACGCGTGGATCAGCTCGAGGATGCGGGCCTGCTTGCTGATGTCCTCCTCGTGGCTGTGCGGGAGGTCGGCGGCCCAGCGGATCGGCTCGTACGGGATCCGCAGCGACTGGAAGATCTCGTCGTAGAAGCCCTCGTCGCCGAGCAGCAGCCGGTGCAGCCGGCGCAGGAACTCACCCGACTGGGCGCCCTGGATGATCCGGTGGTCGTAGGTCGAGGTCAGCGTCATCACCTTGCTGACCGCGAGCTTGGCCATCGTCTCCTCGGCCGCGCCCTGGTACGCCGAGGGGTAGTCCATCGCGCCGACGCCGACGATGCAGCCCTGGCCGCTCATCAGCCGCGGCACCGAGTGCTGGGTGCCGATCGTGCCGGGGTTGGTCAGGCTGATCGTGGTGCCCTGGAAGTCGGGCAGCGCGAGCTTGTTGTCCCGGGCCCGGCGGACGACGTCCTCGTAGGCCATCCAGAACTGGGCGAACGTCATCGACTCGGCGGCCTTGATCGACGGCACCAGCAACTGCCGGGTGCCGTCCGGCTTCTGCATGTCGATGGCCAGGCCGAGGTTGATGTGCTCGGGCTGGACCAGCGTCGGCTTGCCCTCGGTCACGTCGTACGACGCGTTCATCTCCGGCAGCGTCTTGAGCGCCTTCACCAGGGCCCAGCCGACCAGGTGGGTGAACGAGATCTTGCCACCGCGGGCGCGGCGCAGGTGGTTGTTGATGACGATCCGGTTGTCGATCAGCAGCTTGACCGGCACCTCGCGAACGCTGGTCGCGGTCGGGACCGTGAGGCTGGTCTCCATGTTCTGCGCGGTCCGTGCGGGCGCGCCGCGCAGAATCCGCCGCTCTGCGTCCGCAGCGGTCGCGGGTGCGGGCTTGGGTTGCGCGCTGGTCGGCTGGTTCACCGTGCCTCCGGTCGGGACGCCGCCTCCGGCGGGCGCTGCCTTCTGTGGGGATGCTGCCGTCTGTGGGGATGCTGGGGTCTGCGGCTGCTTGGCGTGCTGCGCCGCTGTCGGCTGCTGGCCGGCGGCCGGCTGGGCCGGAGCCGGCGCGGCGGGAGCGGGGGCTGCTGCCGCTGCTGCCGCGGCGGGCTGGCTGGAGGACGGGGCCGCAGGCGCCGTACCGCGGCTGGGGGCCTCTGGCGTCTTGTTGTCCGACACCGCGTCCGGACGGGGAGCGTCGGCCGGGCTGGACGTCACCGGCTTCGCATCACCCGGGCTCTTCCCCTTGAAGCTGTCCGACTCGAAGTAAGCGATCCAGGCCGGGTCCACCGACTTCGGATCGGAGAGGTAGCTCTCGTACATCTCGTCGGCCAGCCATTCGTTCGCACCGAAGGCTGCAAAGGGGTCAGATGGTGATGGCTCGGTGGCCACTGGGCAGTTCGCCTCTTCCGATCGGGTCAGATACCACGGGTTATGTCTGTGGGAGTTATGAGGGACTCCCGAGGGCAAGGCTAATAGCTGCCGCAACAGATCCGCAGCCCGGGATCACCGGACCAGTCGATCGAGTGGTTGGCGCCCGCGCGGTTGACCGATCGAGGGCTGAAACACTGCCGTGGCAGGTGTTCCAGCGATTGGTTCGCCCGGCCCGGCCGCCGGGAACTGGACTGACGGTGGATTGACTGCCGGACCCGTTGCAGGGGTGGGGTTCCGGCGGACGTTCCGGTCTACCGGCGACGGTCCGGGGAGCCTTGCTGGCCACAGTATGCAGCCGGGTGATCGCCGGTGGTGAAGGGCTTCTCGTAGTACGAATGTGGCCAACGTCACTCACCGGATCAGTCCAGTTCTCATCGATTGGCCAGCCGGCGGACCAGTTTGAGCCCGGACCAGGTGGCATCGATCGCACACACCTTCACGTCCACCACGCCGAGCGGCAGGGCCAGTTCGCGGACCCCGTTCTCGTCCAGATCGGTCGGTACGCCGGAAGCGCGCTTCGGCCAGGCGACCCAGATCATCCCGGCCGTGGTGGTTCTCGGCAGGAGTAGGGGAAGCCGGGCCGCGAGCCGGGCGCGATCCGGGCAAAAGGCAAGGATCACGTCGTACTGCGCCCTGCCGGGGCGCGTGAGCAGCCTGACGGCTTGGGGCAGGCCTTCGATCGTGAAGCCGGGCGGGGCGTTGTCGAGCACCACCGTGTGCTCAGGCTTGATCCCGAGCTTCGCGGCAAGCGGCTTCCCGGAGTACCCCTGTGTCATACCGTCGATTCTGGCCCCTCGCGACCGGCCGTAGCGGCATACTGACCGAATGGCGTTGACGGATGAGGCGATCGTCAAGATCAAGGACATGATCACCTCGGGGGAGTTGAGGCCGGGCGATCGGCTGCCCAAGGAGGCGGACCTCGCGGCCCGGCTGGGGTTGTCGCGCAACTCGCTGCGGGAGGCCGTGAAAGCGCTCACCCTGGTCAACGTGCTCGACGTCCGGCACGGCGACGGGACGTACGTGACGTCGCTCGACTCCGCGCATCTGCTCGACGCGCTCAGCTTCATGGTCGACCTGCACCAGGACGACTCGGTCCTGCAGTTCTTCGAGGTACGCCGGTTGCTGGAGCCCGGCGTCGCTGCCTTGGCCGCCGTCCGCATCACCCGCGAACAGTTGGCCGACCTCCGCCTCCTGACCAGCGACCTGAGCGCCGACGCGCCGATCGACGACCTCGTCGCCAACGACATGCGCTTCCACCGGGGAATCGCGGAGGCCAGTGGCAACGCCGTCGTCTGCTCACTCCTCGACGGCATCTCCGGCGCCACCCAGCGAGCCCGCATCTGGCGCGGCGTCACCCAGGCCGGCGCCGTCGAACGCACCCTCGCCGAACACACCGCCATCCTCGACGCCATCGAGGCCGGCGACACCGACGCGGCCCGCGCCTGGATGACAGCCCACATCTCCGGCGTAGAAACCTGGCTCCGCAAAGCCCGCTGAACCCAACAGCCAAGAGCAACAGACAGTCCCCGCTGCCACAGTGGTTCAGGCGGCTGCTCGTTG
Source organism: Kribbella sp. NPDC051620 (assembly GCF_044453825.1). Classification (NCBI taxonomy): domain Bacteria; kingdom Bacillati; phylum Actinomycetota; class Actinomycetes; order Propionibacteriales; family Kribbellaceae; genus Kribbella; species Kribbella sp. NPDC051620. The sequence goes on along the minus strand of NZ_JBITDB010000006.1, from coordinate 131,634 downwards.
GAGGCGTTCTTCGGCTTGAGCCAGTACTTGGGTGAGGGCGATTGGTTGGCTGTTCCAGAGGTGTTCCGCGCGGGCGTTGTGGAGGGCGGGCCAGAGGCTGGCGGCCCAGGCGACTTCTTTCTCCTCCGGTGTGAAGCGGCGCCGGCGTTCGGCTTCGTAGGCGGTGATGAAGGCTTCGGAACTCCGGATCGGTGCCAGGGTTGGGGTTTCGGCGCTGGCGAAGGCACCGCATGCGGCTCCGACGAGGGCTGCTTCCGGGAGCCACGCGATGCTGTCCCAGTCGTGTACGGCGTACGGGCCGGCTGTGCTCCGGCGGAGGTTCTGGGATTCCCAGTCGGCGTGGCCGAGGACGCGGGGGAGGTGGTCGGCCGCCAGGAGCCGGGCGCGGGTGCGGGTTGCGATCGCGACCAGAGGTGGAGGGAGCCGGGTGGCGAGGGGCCGGTTGTCGTGGCGTTCGTTCGGCGGCCAGCTGCCGGGGCCGGCGTGATCCCAGTTCACCCATTCGGGGTTCGGCAGCGGAGGTACCAGTTGAAGTTGTTCGATGATCGCGGCGAGTTGCGCGTAGAGAGCGGCTGACTTCTCCGCGAGCGCAGGGCTGTCCCCGCGGACCATCTCGCCGCCGGGCCGCCACTCCTCCGCGTGAATCGCGACGTCGTCGACGTAGGTCGCGCTGGTCAGAGGCCGCGCGCAGGGAAAGCCGGCGTCGGCTGCGTGACGCTGGGCCGCGACGCAGGTCTTGGCCCGTCCGGTCGGATCTCTTCGCGATTTGATCACCACCTCGCGGCCGTCGTCCAGGCGGAGGCCTTGTACTTCGGACATCTGCGACGATGCCATCAGCCGCTCCACGGGCACCGCCGCCAGCTCTTGTCGGCACCAGGTCACGAGCCAGGGGGCGAAATCGGTCGGGGCCATGGAGAGACACAACCACAGGTCTCCGAGGGGCGTGTCGAGAATCCGGAATTGGTTCCGACGTTGTGGGTGACAGGGCGGTTGGCGACTGAGTGGAGGATGGGATCGATGGATGAGAAGAACCCCAGTGCTGAGGTTCGGCCGGGAGTGTTTTTGCTGGAGTTGGTGCTGGTGCCGGTGAGTGACATCGATCGGGCGAAGGCGTTCTACGCCGATCAGGCCGGGTTCACCGTCGACGTGGATGTCAGGCCGGCCGAGGGGGTGCGGTTCGTGCAGCTCACGCCGCCGGGGTCGTACTGCTCGATCACGCTCAGCGAGGGCCTGCCGCAGGCAGAGATGCCGGCTGGGTCGTTGCGGGGGCTGCATCTTGTGGTCGCGGATATCGAGGCGGCGCGGAAGGAGCTGATCGGTCGGGGTGTCGACGTCGCGCCGGTCGAGGACCTGGGTGGGGTGTTCTATGCCTGGTTCGCCGATCCGGACGGGAACACGTGGACGCTTCAGCACATGCCCTGGCGCAAGTAGCTTGTTGCTTGGTGCAACTGATCGGAAATGGAGTTGAAGCGCGGGCGGGGCAGCGCCTACGCTTGTCATCGTCACATTGCCGGCGTCAGGGGTTCGGGTTGTCGAACTGAGATCTCTCTTCAGCAGCGGTTGATCGCCACCGATCGGTGGGCGGTCTCGTTCGAGATCTCGGAGCACACCCCATGTCTTTCTCTTTGACCTGTACTGACCTCTCTTTCGCCTGGCCGGACGGCGACGTGCTGTTCGACGGGCTGACCTTCGTGGCGGGACCCGTACGGTCCGGGCTGGTCGGGCGCAACGGCGCCGGCAAGTCCACCCTGCTGCGGCTGATCGCCGGACGCCTCACTCCGCAACGCGGGGCGATCCGGGTCAGCGGCGAACTCGGGTACCTGCCGCAGGACCTCACTCTCGACACGTCGCTGCGGGTCGACCAGGCGCTCGGCATCGACGGGATCCGGGCCGCGATCACCGCGATCGAGGCCGGCGACGCGACCGAGCAGAACTTCGCGATCGTCGGCGACGGCTGGGACGTGGAGGAGCGTGCCGACGCCATGCTCGGCAAACTCGGCCTCGGCGCGATCACCCTCGACCGCAGCGTCGGCGAACTGTCCGGCGGCGAGACCATCCTGCTCGGGCTGGCTGCTGAGTTGCTCAAGCGTCCCGACGTACTGCTGCTCGACGAGCCCACCAACAACCTCGACCTGCGCGCCCGCAAACACCTGTACGACGCGGTCGACGCCTTCCGTGGCGCGTTGCTGATCATCAGCCACGACCGTGAGTTGCTCGACCGGGTCGACCAGATCGGGGATCTGCGCAAGGGCGAGCTGACCTGGTACGGCGGCAACCTCACGGCGTACGAGGAAGCTGTCGCGGCGGAGCAGGAGGCGGCCGAGCGGATGGTCCGCGCAGCCGAGTCCGACCTGAAGAAGCAGAAGCGCGAACTGGCCGAGGCGCGGATGAAGATGGACCGCCGACGGGCGGCCGGTCAGCGTGCCTTCGAGCAGGGCGGCATCCCGAAGATCGTCGCGGGGAACCTGAAACGCAACGCGCAGGTGTCGGCGGCCAAGCACATCGGCATGCACAGCGACCGGCTCGACACGGCCGCGAGCGCGCTGGCCGAGGCGGAGGAGAAGGTTCACGACGACGACACGATCCGCGTCGACCTGCCGAAGACCACTGTGCCGGCCGGGCGGATCGTAGTACGGCTGGAAGATTATGTACTCCGAACCGGCCTGCACGCCGACCTGGAGATCCGCGGCCCCGAGCGCATCGCCCTGACCGGCCCGAACGGCGCCGGCAAGAGCACCCTGCTCCACGCCATCGCCGCGGACGACAAGCCGCTCGTCCCGTGGCGCCTGCTGCCCCAGCGTCTAGACCTGCTCCAGGACTCCTTGTCTGTGGTGGAAAACCTGGCCCTGCTGGCCCCCAGCACGGAGAACCAGTACCGCCGCTCCCGCCTCGCCCGCTTCCTCTTCCGAGGCCGGGCCGCGGACCAGCCGGTCAGCACCCTCTCCGGCGGCGAACGCTTCCGCGCAACCCTCGCCGCGCTGCTGCTCGCCGAGCCTCCACCCCAACTCCTGATGCTCGACGAACCCACCAACAACCTCGACCTGGCCAGCGTCGCCCAACTCCAAGACGCCCTGGCCTCCTACAACGGCGCCCTGGTGATCGCCAGCCACGACCTCCCCTTCCTCCGCGAAATCGGCATCACCCGCTGGCTCCACCTGGACCACAACGAACTAACCGAAATCGAACCGCTCTAGCTTTTCACCGAGGCAGTTCGGCGGCGCACAACACCTGTTCGGCGCCGAACTCCTCGAAGCGTTCGACCTCGACGAACCCCAACTTCTCCAGCAGCCGCAGCGACGCCACGTTGGCCGACTGAGTACCGGCAACAACCTTCTCGTCCGGTACGACGGTTGGCAGCCAGCGCAACACCGCACCAACCGCCTCCTGCGCATAACCCTTCCCCCAGTGCTCCGGCAGCAACAGATAACCGATATCGAGCGCCCTACCCATCGCCCCCGGCCAGTCGTCGTCTCGTCGCTTCAAGCTGACCGCGCCCACAAACTCGCCCGATGCGACTTCCCGAACGACAAACGACCCATGCGTGAGCCCGTACGGCGCCCGCACAGCTGCCTCGGCCTGCTCGCGCGACATCGCCCCACCCAAATACCTGTACGCCTCCACCGACGACAACAACCCGACCAGCCCATCCCGATCGAGTTCCCGCGCTTCCCGAAGTACCAGCCGCTCCGTCCCCAACTCCTCCACAGGCCACCTGTCCAACACCAGCTCAGCCACCCCAAGTCACCTCACAAGCTTGTCGTCGGCATCAACCAGGGCAGGTGCTCATGCGAGTAGCTGTTCGAGGGCGGGTGGGAGGGGAAGGTCCAGGGAGGCGAGGAAGTCGGCGGTTTTGACCTCGACGTAGATCTCGGAGTCGGGGAGGTCTTCGTCGTCTTCCCCGTCCTCGTCTTCGAGATCGAAGGTGTCATGGTCTTCGGCCAGGTAGGGGAGCAGTTCTGCTCGTTTGGATCCTGCGGCTGCCGGGTCCGCGGTGGGGGTGTGGTTGGTCCACCAGGTGGTGAGGGCGGTGGCTTCTCGGGTGGTGTCGGTGCGGGAGTCGTCGTCCTCGGACTCGAAGTACATGCGAGGGGTGTACCCGAGGTAGGCAACGCCGGTGCCGTCGTACTCCGGGCTGTACCTGACGACGGTGAAGTCGCTGTCGTGGATGTCAATCAGCAGCCAGGCGCCGGCCACCTCGACCGCCTGCTCCGGATCGTGCTCGGTCCATTGCTCACCGGCATACAGGTACGTACCGAAGAACCCCACGGTGTTTCCTCCCCAGGTCAAAGCTTCCGGGGCGAAACGATAGCGAGTGGAGTCGCACCCCTCACGTTGCGGTCGCCGGGAGGGCGGCGCCGTTGTGCTTGAAGAGGATCCACTCGAGTTGGCCGGCGTCGATATCGAGGCCCGTTTCGGAGAGTTCGCCGGACCATCGATGCACTGCTTCCACGTAGGCGGAGTATCGGCGGCTCCACAGGCGGCTTCCGGCGAGAGCACGAGTACTTGTGTTCAGAGTCCTGTTGAGAGTTCGAAGGACCCGGTCATCGAGAATGAGCGGCTGCCAGGATCGGTCCGGAACGTAGCCGGCGAAGGCGAACCACTTGGTGAAGAACGAGCGCCGAATTCCCGGCACTCGCCACGCCTGGTAGGCACGCTCCAACGAGCCGCCCTCCAGGGCATCGGCTGACCTCAGTCGCTCGGCGGCTGAGGTCAGCATCTGGTGGGTGGCTTCGGGACGCGCAAGAGCCCAACCGGTATGCCGAATTGTTCGACTGTCCATCCGTCCTGATCCCCAGGCCATGACCAGTACGAGTGCCTGGCGAATGCGCTCTCCCAGTGGGCCGGCCGGATTTCCACGGCATGCTGGTGGCGGGCACTGTACGCGTCGGCAAGCACAGCCAGGCCTGCTGGTCGGGCGGTCATACGAGGGACCATGCTCGGAGGATTTCGGAGATCACTTGGGGGTCCTTGATCCAGCGGCCGACGGGCATCTTGCGGCCGTCGCCCACTGCTGCGCGGACGGGTTCGTAGGGCAAGGAGTCGAGGGTTGAATCGGTGAGGAGGAGCAGCCAGCGGCGCTTGCTGCGAGGGATGGTGATCGTGTCGACGACCTGTTGCGGTGCTGCGAGCTCATAGTTGTCGTCGAGCTCCGAGAGTTGGCAGATGAGGTCGCCGGGTTCGGGTAGTGGGCCGGTACCGCTCCATTCGAACTCCTCGTAATAGAACCGTGGAGGGAAGAGCGAGGAGCGCCTGGCTCGGCGGCGTGCGGCACCGAGTGCTTTGCGGGCTGTTGGAGGTGGCGGTGCGGCAGCTTCGGACTCGACGAGCATCAGGCGGCTGATCTCTTCGTCGGCGTTGTTGTGAAGGTCTTGGATGAACTCCGTCAATGACTCGCGGGTTCGGCGGTCGTCGGTGACGACGACGGCTTCTCTCAACCTCTCGACGGCAGCGCGCGAGGCGTTCGCCGAGCCGATGGCGGCCAGCCGGCTGGTGACGAAAACCTTGGCATGCAGGCCCGGGAAACTGCGCACATCCACCCCCGCGTCCAGCAGCTCTCCGATCGCTGCTGGATCCGTGCCACCGGTTGCGACGGTCTTCGGCTCGGCGTCGACCACCAGCAGATCATCGCGGCGCAACGGCAGAAGATCCGCGCGGGTTACGTATGCCGCCGCCGCAAGCCTGTCCTCGCCGTGGTCGAGCAACGGCGTGAGCTCGCCCCAGACGTTCTCTCCAGCCAACACCCTGGCCATTCGGTCCCCCTCCAAGAGACCAGGATTCTCGCCTAACCAGAGGCAATGCGCGAGCGCGCGATCCACCCCCAGAGATTCAGCCGGGCGTGGGGGCGTCTTCGCGGAGGAGGTTGGCTGACTTGAGGTCGGACCAAACTGCTGCCGGTACTTCGGTACGCGCAAGGGCTGCGTTGGCGTGGACCTCGGTGGCGGTGCGGCAGCCGACGGCGATGCCGGCTACGGCGGGGTGGGCGAGGGGGAATTTGAGGGCTACCGCGGGGAGGGTGACGCCGTGGGACTCGCAGATGTCGGCTAGTTTGTTGGCCTTTTCGAGCAGGGCGGGCGGGGCCGGGGCGTAGTTGAAGGTGGCGTCGGCGGCTGGGCGGGGCTGGGAGAGGAGGCCGGAGTTGAAGATGCCGACGGCAACGACCTGGACGTCGTTCGCGACACAGGCCGGGAGGACGTCGTCGAGGCCGTCGGGGTCCAGCAGGGTGTAGCGGCCGGCGAGCATGATGACGTCGATGTCGACCTGCTCGACGAAGCGGGTCAGCATCGCGGTCTGGTTCATGCCGGAACCGATGGCGCCGATCACGCCCTGGTCGCGCAGCTCGATCAGCGTCGGGAACGCGGTGGCGACGGCCTCGTCGTAGTGGTCGTCGGGGTCGTGGACGAAGACGACGTCGAGCCGGTCGACGTCAAGGCGGCGCAGCGAGTCCTCGATGCTCTTGAGCACACCGTCGCGGGTGAAGTCCCAGCGGCGGCGGCGCTTGGTGACGACGGCGAAGCCTTCGTCGTCCGGAGCGGGGGTGTCGGCTTCGTAGATGATGCGGCCGACCTTCGAGGACAGCACGTACTCCGAACGCGGCTTGCCCGCGAGTCCGGCGCCGAGACGTTCCTCAGCCAGCCCGAGGCCGTAGTGCGGGGCGGTGTCGAAGTACCGCCAGCCCTCGTCCCACGCAGCCTGGACGGTCGCGACCGCCTCGGCGTCGGCGACGGGGGAGAAGAGCCCGGCGAGCGGAGCGCCGCCCAGCCCGATCCGGTTGTCATCCGCGAAAAGCTTCACGACCGAACCTCCGACGCCGAGCTCGAACCCGCACCCGGAGCTGCAGCCGCCCCCGCAGACGGAGCCGCAACCGCAGCTGCGGCCGGAGCAGCCGGGGCAGGGGGTGCTGGGAGGCGGAGGTTTTGCATGCCGCCGTCGACGGCGAGGGCGGTACCGGTGGTGGAGCCGGCCAGCGGGCTGGCCAGGTAGGCAATCGCAGCAGCGACCTCCTCGGCCGTCACCAGCCGGCCCATCGGCTGCCGGGCCTCCAGTGCAGCGCGCTCCGCAGCAGGATCAGTCGCCACATCCAGCAACCGCCCGACCCAAGGCGTATCCGCAGTACCAGGGTTGACGCAGTTGACGCGGATCCCCTCCCGCACATGATCCGCGGCCATCGCCATCGTCAACGCCAGTACCGCGCCTTTGCTCGCGCTGTACAACGCGCGGTTAGGCAACCCAGCCGTCGCCGCGATCGAGCACGTGTTGACGATCGCTGCAGCCGACGACCGCCGCAGGTACGGCAGCGTCGCGCGGGTGACCCGGGCGATCCCGACGACGTTCACGTCGAGCACCCGATGCCACTCGTCGTCATCGTTGCCCGCGACCGTCCCCTGCGCGCCGATCCCGGCGTTGTTGATCAGGATGTCGATCCCGCCGAGCTGCAACGCGGCGGCCGACACCGCGTCGCGGACCGAGCTGTCATCGCTCACATCCGCCGCGATCCCCTTCAGCGGCGCAGGCACGTCCGGCTTCAGGTCGAAGACGATCACCTCGGCGCCACGGCTCGCGAGCAGCGTGGCCGCGGCCAGCCCGATCCCTGAAGCTCCTCCGGTCACCACGGCCTTCAGACCAGCGAAATCCGTCACTTATCGCTCTCTTTCCTCAAGTCGGCCTTAGTCAGCTCAGTCCAGATCTTGCCAGCCGGGTACCGGTAGTCGGCCAAGGTGCGGGCGTCCATCTCGGCGCTGAACCCCGGCCGCAGCGGCGCGACGTAGTTGCCGTCCTTGATCACCACCGGCTCCAGGAAGTGCTCGTGCAGATGGTCGACGAACTCGATCACCCGGTTCTCGGTACTGCCGCTGACCGCGACCAGGTCGAACATCGACAGGTGCTGCACCAGCTCACACAGTCCTACCCCACCAGCATGCGGGCACACCGGTACGCCGAACTTCGCCGCCAGCAGCAAGATGGCGATGTTCTCGTTCACGCCGGCCACCCGGGCCGAGTCGATCTGGACGAACGACAGCGACTCCGCCTGCAGCAACTGCTTGAACACGACCCGGTTCTGCACGTGCTCGCCGGTCGCGACCCGGATCGGCGCGACGGCACGGGCGATCGCGGCGTGCCCGAGGATGTCGTCCGGGCTGGTCGGCTCCTCGACCCACCACACGTCGAACGGTTTCAGCGCCTCGATCCAGGGGATCGCGTCGGCGACGTCCCAGCGCTGGTTCGCGTCGATGGCGATCCGGATGTCCGGTCCGACCGTCTCCCGGGCCAGCCGCATCCGGCGGATGTCGTCCTCGAGGTTCGCGCCGACCTTCAGCTTGATCTGGGTGAACCCCTCGGCGACGGCCTCACGGCACAGCCGGACCAGCTTGGCGTCGTCGTACCCGAGCCAGCCGGGCGTGGTCGTGTACGCCGGGTAGCCCTGCTCGCGCAGCAGCTTCTCCCGCTCGGCGCGACCGGGCTGAGCGGCGTACAGGATCTCCAGCGCCTCGTCGCGGGTGAGGGCGTCGGTGAGGTAGCGGAAGTCGACCAGATCGACGATCTGCTCGGGGGAGAGGTCCGACAACAGCTTCCACAGCGGTACTCCGGCCCTCTTCGCGGCCAGGTCCCAGACCGCGTTGACGACCGCGCCGATGGCCATGTGCATGACGCCCTTCTCGGGCCCGAGCCAGCGCAGTTGCGAGTCGTGCACCAGCGACTTCCAGAACCCGCCGAGGTCGTCCAGCGTCGCGTCGACGTCGAGCCCGACGACGTGGTCGCGCAGCGCCTCGATTGCGGCGGTCTGCACCTCGTTGCCGCGACCGATCGTGAAGGCGAAGCCGTGGCCCTCCAGCCCGTCGCCGGCGTCGGTGCGGATGATCAGGTACGCCGCGGAGTAGTCCGGGTCGGCGTTCATCGCGTCGGAGCCGTCCAGGTCCAGCGACGTGGGGAAGCGGACGTCGTACGTCTCGACCTCGGAGAAGCGCGGCATGCAGAGACCCGTTTCTGGCAGTGATCCGATCTGTCCCGTAGATCCTATAGGATATGTGGGTCAGTGCACACCGGTTGACCTATTTAATTCACCTGCTCAAGAAAACGCAATGGATAGAGTCGGCGCGTGGCTGACGACGAGGCTGGCGGCAGAACCGGGCGCGACGCCGAGAGCGGTGCCGAGGACCGTGCCGGGGGTCGTGCCGAGGGTGGGGCCGGCGATGGGGTGCTGCGGCTGGGCGGGCGCAGTTTCGGGCCGGGGGAGTTCGCCGTGATGGCGATCGTGAACCGGACGCCCGACTCCTTCTTCGACGGCGGCGCGACCTACGCGACCGAGGCGGCGCTCGAGGCGATCGACCGGGCCGTCGCGGACGGCGCCGACGTGGTCGACGTCGGCGGGGTCAAGGCCGGGTACGGCGAACCCGTCAGCGAGACCGAGGAACTCCGCCGGACCGTCGACTTCGTGGCCGATGTGCGCTCGCGGCACCCCGAACTGATCATCAGCGTGGACACGTACCGAAGCGGAGTGGCCCGGCGCGTCGGCGAGGCCGGCGCCAACCTCATCAACGACACCTGGTCAGGCTCCGATCCCGAGCTCGCCGGCGCGGCAGCCGAGGTCGGCGCGGGACTGGTCTGCAGTCACGTCGGCGGACTCGCGCCGCGGACCGATCCGCACCGGATGGCGTACGACGACGTGGTCGCCGACGTCATCCGCACGACGACAGCCCTGGCCGAGCGCGCCGTCGCGGCCGGCGTCCGGCGGGACGCGATCGTGATCGACCCGACCCACGACTTCGGCAAGAACACCTGGCACTCGCTGGAGGTGACGCGCCGGGTCGACGAGCTGGCCGCGACCGGCTGGCCGGTGCTGGTGGCGCCGTCCAACAAGGACTTCCTTGGTGAAAGCCTTGATTTACCGTCTGGAAGAAGGGGGCCGGCGACGATGGCCGCGGTCAGCGTGATGGCCTGGTTAGGCGCCCGGGTCTTCCGGGTACACGACGTCGCCGGAGTCCGGCAGGCGCTCGACCTGATCGCCGTTCTGCAGCGGACGAAACAGCCCGCCTACACGCGAAGGAGCCTGGTGTGATGTATCGCTGGTCCGTCCAGGGCAAGGAGCTGACCGGCGAGGAGCTGATCGCCGCGTACGCCGTACCGGACCGCTCGTCGCGTCGATTGAGGGTCAACTTCGTCACGAGCATCGACGGCGCGGTGACGCTGGACGGGTTGTCCAGTGGGCTGTCGAGCAAGGACGACCAGAACGTGCTCGGGTTGTTGCGTCAGCTCGCGGATGTCGTGTTGGTCGGCGCCGGGACGCTGCGGGCCGAGCAGTACAACGGGCTGCGGTTGGGCAAGGCGCGTCGCGAGTGGCGTGCGGCGCAGGGCCTGCCGGAGAACCCGGTGCTGGCGGTTGTTTCGGCACGGCTCGATCTGAGTGCTGGTAGCTCGGTGTTCACCGAGGCGCCGGTGCGGCCGATCGTGATCACTTGCGAGTCGTCGCCCGCGGATCAGCGCAAGGCGTTGGCGGAGGTCGCCGACGTACTGGTCTGCGGTGATGACGCGGTCGATCTGACCAAGGCGGTCGACGCTCTGGTCGAGCGTGGGCTGCCGCAGATCGTGTGTGAGGGCGGTCCGCATCTGCTGGGGTCGTTGACTTCGGCGGATCTCGTGGACGAGATGTGCCTGACGGTCTCGCCGTTGCTGGCCGGGCCGGGGGCCCGGCGGATCACGGACGGGATCGCGTCGACGCAGGTCCACCAGCTTTCGCCGCTGCAGGTGCTCAATGGCGACGACGGCTATCTCTTCCTGCGGTACGGAAGGAACTGAGGGTGCCTGTCGTCGCGGCCGCGGTCTGCCCGCATCCACCACTCCTCATCCCCGAGCTCGCCTCCGGCGCCGCCTTCGAACTCGATCCACTTCGCGCCGCCTGCTTCGCCGCCGTCGATCGCCTGGCCGACGCGGACACACTGGTGATCGTCGGCTCGGGGCCTTCGACGGGCACCCGGTACGACGCGTCCGCCGCCGGCAGCTTCGGCCCGTACGGCGCCCCGCAGGTGACCGTCGGCGGCCCGGCCCCGGGCTCGGGCTCAGGCTCGGTGTCCGGTTCGGTTTCGGGCTCCGGTACGCCGGTACTGCCGCTGGCACTCGCCGTCGGCGCCTGGCTCGTCGAGCAGAGCAAAGCAGCCGACCTGCCGCGGACCTCGATCACCGTGGCCGCGTCGGCCACCCCGGCGGAGTGCCTCGCGCTGGGCCAAGAGCTTGCTCATGGCAACGAACGGATCGCCCTGCTGGTGATGGGCGATGGCTCAGCGCGACGCAGCGATCACGCCCCGGTACATCTCCACCCACGCGCCGAGATCTTCGACAGTACGGTCGCCGCCGCGCTGGAGCTGGCCGACACGGAGACGCTCGCCGCGCTCGACCCCGACCTCGCGACCGAACTCCACGCCGCCGGCCGAGCCCCTTGGCAGGTACTCGCCGGAGCGGCCTCAGGTCTCCGCGGGCAACTCGGCTACCACGCCGCGCCGTACGGGGTCGGCTACTTCGTCGCGAGCTGGGCACTTTAAGGGTTTCTGAAGCCTCCGGCGGAATCTGTCGGGTAGGGGCCGGTTCGAATCGGGCCGGCCTCCAGATTCCAAGGGGGAGAAGAGGATGCCTGACAAGGACAAACCGGTGGAGACGGGCAACTACCCGGCACCGGAGGACGGCGCGCAGGACCAGGTCGTGCAGACCCGGCTGCCGCAGTACGACGAGGATCTGGTGGACGGTGCGACGCTGGAGTCCGACTCATGACCGGCACGGTGCGGGACCTGCTCACCTGGGCGGCGGCGCAGGTGCGGACGATGGAGCATCCGCTCGGCTCGAACAAGAACCCGTACGCGGCCAAGGCGGGTCATGCGAACGGCCAGGCGTGGTGCGCGACGTTCCTGGTCGCGGGCTGGAAGGTCAACAAGGTGCCGCTGGTGGCGGGGACCGACACCGCGTTCACCCCGACGATGCAGGCCGGCTTCAAGAATGCGGGCCGGCTGTTCAACAGCCCGCGGGCCGGTGATGTCGGCTTCCTGTTCGACCGTGACCTGGGCCGGATCGCGCATGTCTTCTTCGTCGAGCGGGTCGAGGGTGACTTCGTCAAGACGATCGAGGGCAACACGAATCTGGACGGCAGCAGGACCGGCGTCGGGGTGTTCCGGCACAGCCGGCGCTGGACCGGGGGCGCGACGATGATCCGTGGGTTCGGCCGCCCGAACTACAAGGCGGTCGGCCGTGCGACTGCTGTGCGGCCCGGCGTGCCGACGGTGTCGCTGGCGAGGGTGATCGCTGCGGCCAAGAAGGACGCACCGGGTCCCGATGGTGCGACCTCGTTCCCGGCGGAGGTCCGGGTCGTGGAGGCCGCGCTGGTGGCCGAAGGACTGCTGTCGCCGGCCTTCGCCAAGGACGGTTCGTTCGGCACGGTCACGATCAAGGCGTACGCGCAGTTCCAGCGCAGGATGGGCTTCACCGGCAAGGACGCGAACGGCATCCCCGGCCCGGACTCGCTGAAGCGGCTGGGCCTCAAACACGGCTTCAAGTCCGTGGCGTAGCAGCGTCTCGGCTGTCGCGTGGCAGCCTCCGGGGCGTCGCGTGGGGGCTTCAGGGTTGTTGCGTGAGTACTTCGGGCCAGCGGGTCGCGGTGGCTGCCAGGTCATCGTGGCCCGCTTCGGCCAGCTGGTTGACGAGTTCGACCCGGGCGGCCCGCACCGCGTCGGCGGCTTGCTCGGCGGTCGGGTAGGGGCCCGACCAGTTGCAGACTGCGTCACCGGCGTACCAGTCGCCTGTGCGCGACCGCCGTACCTGGGAAGCCGCCAACCGATCCGCCGGCAACGCATCCCCCCGCTCAGCAGCCACCTGCACCACCGCATCCACGGCAACCACGTCCGCCGTCAGATCAGTCAGCGGCCGCAGCTCGACAGCATCAGTACGAACGAACTCGTACCCAACCGGCGCCTGCCCAGCAATCCACTCGAAGGCCACATCCGCCAACTCACCCAACTGCCGGGCAAGGTCCGCATCCGCAATCGTCTGCACTCCCACCAGCCGCGGATCAGTCGGCCGCAGTTCCCCCTGACACCGCCGCATCAACATCTCCTCAGCGGTCGTCTGCCGCCGCCCAAGAATCCGCGACAACCCGACAACATCAAAGTTCAACTCATCCGGCGTCCGCTTGACCCCAGCCTCAAACGGCTCCCCCTCCACCGTCCCACGAGTAGTCCAAGGCCCGACATGCCAACGCTCCAACACCATCCCCCGACCTTACCCACGCAAAGCACCCTCGCCCCCCACCACACCTCAACCACCCCACCCGACCCGCCTTTAGACTGGTGTTATCCCGACAACAGGTGCTCCGGGGCGCCCGAGGTGTGAGCCGAACTGGTGTGTGTAAAGGGCGGTAGGCGGGAGGGCCGCTCGCGAGTCCTGCGATCGAGGACCCACGTAGACCGCACCGGACCCGGGCCGGATCGTAGGGTGGGTGTATGACGTTCACCGCGCGGCGCCTCGCGGACATGGTGGAGGGGGAGGTTTCCTGGCTGTCTGTCCGTGCTGCGTCGTCGGTGCCGGGGCCTGGGTGGATCTCCTGCGAGGCGTTGGTCGGGGAGCAGGCGGCGGGTGGGGATCCGACGTACGGGTGGCGTAAGGCTCTGCTGGACGACTACGGGCGCGAGTATGCGATCGAGCCGCCCGTGCAGGTCGCGGCGATGTTCGTGTTGATGTGGTACGTGTCGGTGCCGGCGATTGTTGCGGGGATCTCGACGGCGTTGACCGGGGTTTCGCCGGAGGTGTCGGCTGCGTCGCTTGCCTTCCGCAAGCATCCGACCGCGCACTATCCGATGGAGGTGGCGTTGCTGTCGGAGCGGATCGTGGGGCTGGAAGAGGCGGCTCGGCAGGTTGAGGAGCACACCCGGGCGTTCACGGACAGCTACCGCCCCGGCGTGAAGATGAGTTCTCGGCAGAAGCGCGGTGCGGTCGAGGACGAACTGCGGGCGGCTCTCCGGCTGCCTGAGGAAGCGGTACAGGCGGCGACAGCGGCTGAGGCCTTCAGGATCGACCTGGAGCAGAAGGTGCGTACGTCGTGCTGCTTCGTCTATGCGCTTCCCAACGTCAACCCCTGCAGCGGTTGTCCGCGCATCAAAGTCTGAAGACAGACGGTACCGATCCCGCGCCGGTCACCAGGTCGGTCAGATAGCGGGCGACCAGCGGTACGAACTTGAAGCCCTCGCCGTGGAAGCCGGCCGCGACACTGATCGGTCCGCGCCGGTCGATGACGAAGTCCCCCCGCACCGTGTTGTCGTAGAGACAGCTGATCGCCTCGGACCGCGCAACATCCACGCCCGGAAACCACTCCCGCACATACCCGATCAGCGCCGCATCCCGCGTCGGCTCCACCTCGAAGTCCCGCTCGTCGAGCGAGATCACCGGCCCGGTCGCATGCAACCCGACCTTCACCCCGCGCCCCTCCTCGAACACCCCGTACGCCGGAGTCGCCGCCCGCCGATGCACGAACACCGGCCACTCAACCGACTCATCCAGCGCAGCAAAGAACCGCGGCTGCTCCTGCGACGCCACAATCGCCGGTACCTCGACAACCCCATCCAGCACGCGCCCCGTCCAAGGCCCAGCAGTCACCACCAACTGCCCAGCCCGTACTACGCCAGCCCCCGTCTCCACCTCAACCCCATCCCCGACAACCCGTACTACGTGAGCCGCGCACCCATCCCGGAACTCAACCCCCAACGCCACCGCCGACTCCCGGATCGCCGCCAACGCCTGCGCAGCCAACGCCCGCCCCGACCCCGGCTGATACAGCACCCGCCCGTCAAACCGCATCCCCGGCCAGCGCTCGCCAGCGGCCTCCGGCGTCAGTACCTCGTGCTCCACCCCGTGCCGCCCAAGCAACTCAGCAGACTCCAAAACCTGCTGCTCGGACAGACCATGGTCCACACCCCCGACCAGGTCGAGCATCTGCACGCCGGTCGCACTCTCCAGCTCGTGCCAGAGCTCGCGGGACCTTGCTGCCCGCAACAGCTCACCCTCATCATCGATCGCCAGCCGAAACAGCCTGGTGCCACCATGCGACCCACCCCGGACATGCCCGAGCTCGTACTGCTCCAGCACCAGCACCTCACGCCCGGCCACCGCCAGTGCACGGGCCGCGGCCGACCCCATCGCGCCGGCGCCGATCACGACCACGTCGAAGGTCTGCATGCGTCCTTCCTACCCGTCCGGATTCCGCTCACCACGGCCGGGGTTTCGCTCAAAGCGGAACGGGCACCGGCGGCTCGTCGCGCGGTCCAGGCGGGGCTGACCGAAGCGCTACAAAAGGGTGCTTGCCGTGCGCGCGAATATTGTCGGTGGCCGCAGGCACGATGTCGATCATGAACTCGACACAGTGTTGGACAGCTCCGGCCCCCGCTGTCACGTCATCGAGGGGTAACCCACTATCGGTTGAACGCGCCCAGGGGCGCGGTTAGGTTCGCTGACGTGAGCGCGTCCGGCGAGTTCCCGGCGGCGACCCCGATCGGCTCCCGCGTGGAGGCAGAGGGCTACGTCGCGATGGTGTGTTTCAAGCACGGTCCTCCGCTGCTGCACGGCGTCGAGCTGGAGTGGACCGTTCATCATGCGGATGATCCGCATCGGCCTCTCGACGCCGACCGACTCAGCAACGCCCTGGGCGTGCACGCCCCCCCGACCCTGGTCCCCGGCAGCCCACAGCTGCCACTCGGCCGGGGTTCTCTGGTCACCGTCGAGCCGGGTGGCCAGGTGGAGATCTCCGGCCAGGCCTCGGACTCCATCCCCAGGCTGATCGACGACACGACGGCCGACGCCGCGCAGCTCACCCAGCTGCTCGCCGCCCAAGGCCTCGTGCCCGGACGGCACGGGCTCGACGCCTACCGCCCACCCCGCCGCATCCTGACCGTTCCCCGGTACGCCGCGATGGAGCGGGCCTTCGCACAGCTCGGTCCGCATGGGCCGCGGATGATGTGCAGCTCGGCCGGTCTGCAGGTCTGCCTGGACGCAGGCGAAGCGGACCAGACCGCACTGCGCTGGCGAGCACTCCACGACTTCGGCCCAGCCCTGGTCGCCTTGTTCGCCAATTCGCGCGACCGTGAAGGCAGCGACACCGGCTGGGCCTCCGCCCGCACCGAGGCAACCTTCGGTACCTGCGCCCCGTTCACCGAGCCGCCGCCGCTCGACGGTGATCCAGCCGAGTCCTGGGCCCGTACTGCGATGGAGGCACCGGTTCTCTGCCTCCGACGAGGCGACAGCTGGGACGCCCCCGCCGGCCTCACCTTCGGAGCCTGGGCCGATGGAGCCCTGGACGGCACCGGCCTGGCGAGCGGCCCCGGACCAGGCGGCACCGGCCTCGGTAGCTCTGGTGCTGATGATCCGCTCGGCGACAGACCGACGTACGGGGACTTGGAGTACCACTTGTCCACGTTGTTCCCGCCTGTGCGGCCGCGTGGGTACCTGGAGGTCCGTTACCTCGATGCGCAGGACGGCGACGGCTGGATCACGCCGACCCTGCTGCTGTCCGCCCTGATGTCAGACCCGGCCGTTACCGACCAAGCACTGGCCGCTGCCGCACCCGCGGCCGGTCGCTGGTTCCCCGCGGCGCGGGAAGGGCTGCACGACAAGCCCGTCCTGCAGGCCGCGCGGGATCTGGTCGAGCTGGCCACCGCCAACCTGAGCCGGACCGGAGTCGATCAAGACCTGATCACCGAGGCCGGCGAGCGACTGCACTACATCGTCGACGACACCCAGAGAAGGCGAGCTTCATGAACCACCAGTTGTCAGATCTGACCGCCGAGGGGCTGCGGTCGTTCGTCGCCGAGCAGCTCGAGCGTTCGCGCGGCCGGACCGTCCAGCTGACCGACGCGGTCGACACCGACGACCTGATCCGGCAGCACTCGAAGCTGATGTCGCCGCTGGTCTGGGACTACGCGCACATCGGCAACCAGGAAGAGCTCTGGCTGGTCCGCGACGTCGGCGGCCGCGACCCGGTCCGGCAGGACATCGACGAGCTGTACGACGCGTTCATGCACGCCCGGGCCGATCGCCCGTCGCTGCCGTTGCTCGGCCCGGCCGAGACCCGGCAGTACGTCGTCGAGGTGCGCGACAAGGTCCTCGACGTGCTCGACCACGTGAAGTTCGGCGGCGACCGGGAGCTGGTCGACAACGGCTTCGCCTTCGGCATGATCGTGCAACACGAGCAGCAGCACGACGAGACGATGCTCGCGACGCACCAGCTCCGCACCGGCGCGCCGGTGCTCGATGCGCCGGCTCCACCGCCCGGACGACGACTGGCCAAGGCCGAGGTGCTCGTGCCCGGTGGCGTCTTCGAGATGGGTACTTCGATCGAGCCGTGGGCTCTCGACAACGAGCGGCCTGCCCATCCGGTGCACGTCGATCCGTATGTGATCGACACTGCGCCGGTGAGCAACGGCGACTACCTCAAGTTCGTCACTGGTGGTGGGTATCAGGATCCGCAGTGGTGGTCGGAGGCCGGGTGGGCGCATGTGCAGAAGGCATCGCTCGTCGCGCCGCGGTTCTGGGAGCGCGAGGACGGCAACTGGGTGCGGACACGGTTCGGGCATCGGGAGTTGCTGCCGCTCGACGAGCCGGTGATGCACGTCTGCTTCTACGAGGCCGAGGCCTATGCGAAGTGGGCCGGCAAGCGGCTGCCGACCGAGGAGGAGTGGGAGTTCGCTGCTCGCTTCGACCCGGCGACCGGGCGGACGCGCCGCTTCCCTTGGGGCGATGAGAGCCCGGGTCCGCAGCACGCGAACCTCGGTCAACGGCATCTGCGCCCAGCGCCGATCGGGGCGTATCCGGCCGGTGCGTCGCCGCTTGGCGTCGAGCAGCTGATCGGTGACGTCTGGGAGTGGACGAGCAGCGACTTCAAGCCGTACCCGGGCTTCCGCGCGTTCCCCTACGACGAGTACTCGCTGGTCTTCTTCGGCAACGACTACAAGATGCTGCGCGGCGGCTCGTTCGGCACCGACGAGATCGTCGCCCGCGGCACCTTCCGCAACTGGGACTACCCCATCCGCCGCCAAATCTTCGCCGGCTTCCGCTGCGCCCGGGACCCCCGTCCGGAGGAACTGCGCTGATGTGCCGGCACCTGGCCTACCTGGGGCCGCCCGTCTCGTTGGCATCGCTGGTACTGGAACCACCGCATTCTCTTTACCGCCAGAGCTGGTCGCCTTCAGACATGCGCGGCGGCGGCTCGGTGAACGCCGACGGCTTCGGCATCGGCTGGTACGCCGAACCTGACGCCGGCCGCGGCCCCGCCGTACCGGCGCCTGTGCGGTATCGGCGGAGTGTGCCGATTTGGGCTGATGAGTCGTTGCCGGGGTTGGCTGCGTCGATCAGTTCGGGGGCGGTGCTGGCGGCGGTACGGAACGGGACGGTGGGGTCGCCGCTGACGGAGAGCGCCGTTGCGCCGTACACGAAAGACCAATGGTTGTTCAGTCACAACGGGCTGATCAGCGGTTGGCCGGGATCGGTGTCCAAGCTGGCAGAAGCTTTGCCGGTATCCGAGCTGCTGACCCTCGATGCGCCGATGGACTCCGCGCTGCTGTGGGCGCTCGTACAGGACCGCCTGCACCTCGGGGCGCCGGAGGCGGTGGCGTCGGTGGTACGGGATGTCGCCGCCGTGGCGCCTGACAGCAGGCTCAATCTGCTGCTGACCGATGGGGAGCAGATTGTCGCCACCACCTGGACGCATTCGCTCTGGGTCCGCCGCACCACAGACTCCGTAGCCGTCAGCTCCGAGCCCTGGACCACCGAAGGCTGGGAAGAGATCCCGGACCGGTCTTTGCTCTTGGCAACTAAAAGCACGCTAGCCGTCACCCCATTGCTGGAAGGACGACAGTGACATCGCTGACCCCACCCCACCACCCCGGACAGGGGACTTCAATAGACATCCACCTGACTCCGGACTACGCCGCTCGTGCTCTGCGGGAGGATGCCCGGGACGGACTGACGGCCGAGCCGAAGTGGCTCGCGCCGAAATGGTTCTACGACGCGCGGGGCAGCGAGCTGTTCGAGGAGATCACCCGGCTGCCGGAGTACTACCCGACCCGCGCCGAGCGGGAGATCCTCGACGCCCGCTCTGGCGAGATCGCCGAGCTGACCGGCGCGCACACGCTGGTCGAGCTCGGCTCGGGCTCCTCGGAGAAGACGCGCTTGCTGCTTGACGGCTTGCGCGACCACGGCACGCTGACCACGTTCGTACCGCTGGACGTCTCCGAGTCGGCGCTGCGCGAGGCCGCCGCCGCGATCAACACCGACTACCCGAGCCTCACCGTGCACGGCGTCGTCGGCGACTTCACCGAGCACCTCGACAAGCTTCCCGGCGAGGCGCCACGCGTGGTGGCGTTCCTCGGCGGGACGATCGGCAACCTTCTGCCCGACGAGCGCGCGGACTTCTACCAGTCTGTCCGCGACGTACTCGAGCCAGGGGAGTGGCTGCTGCTCGGCACCGATCTGGTGAAGGACCCAGCCACCCTCGTCGCGGCGTACGACGACAGCGCCGGCGTGACGGCCGAGTTCAACCGGAACGTTCTGCGGGTGCTGAACCGCCAGCTCGGCGCGGACTTCGACGTGGACTCGTTCAGCCACCGCGCGATCTGGGACCCGGAGAACGAGTGGATCGAGATGCACCTCCGGGCCGACCGCGCGATGAAGGTGCTCATCCCCGAGATCGGCCTCGAGGTGGACTTCGCCGAAGGCGAGGAGCTCAGCACCGAGGTCTCCGCCAAGTTCCGCCGCGACGGCGTCGAGGCGGAGCTCGACAAGGCCGGCTTCACGAACGGCGCCTGGTGGACCGACTCCGAGGACCGCTTCGCCCTCTCCCTGTGGCAGGCGGTCTGATCACAGCCGCCTCGGCAGGCGGGTGCTGATCGTCAGGTTCAGGAGGACCAGGGCGACTAGGGCGGCGACGGTCTCGGCCAGCGCCTTGCCCGGGTCGCCCTGTGCCGTCTCCAGGGACAGGAACAAGGTGCCGACCACGGCTGCGCCGAGCGCCAACGAGGCCTGCTGAAAGGTGACCAGTACGCCGCTGCCGACGCCGGCCCGGTCACCGGGGAGGTCGGCCAGCACGATCCGGAAGAACACCGGGATCTGTGAACCCGAGGCGATTCCCCACAGGGCGAGTGCGGGCGCGAAGTCGAGCGCCGTGAGGTTCGGCCAGCCGCGCAGGACGGTGAAGCCGAGCACGACCAGCGCGATCAGGTGGATGGACGCGGCCACGTGGATGACCCGGCTGCCGAAGCGGCCGATCAGGCGCGGGCTGATGAGCGAGGCGAGCAGGTGGGTGACCGCGAGCGGCGCCAGGGTGAGACCGGCCTGGATCGGGCCGAAGCGCAAGGCCTGTTGCAGGGCGATCGCCATCACGAACATGAAGCCGCCGAAGTTGATCGAGAACGGCACGAGGAGTCCGAGACCGAGCCGTACTCCGCTGAAGCCGAACAGACTCGGTGGGAGCAACGGGAGCCGGCCGGCTCGTTCTTGCCGGCGCTCGACGAAGAGCAGGGTGATGGCGGCGACCGGGCAGACGGCCAGGCAGAGCCAGGACCAGAGTGGCCAGCCTGCTGCCCGGCCTTCGCTGAGTGGTACCAGGAGAGCGGTCAGGGTGATGGCGAGGAGGACGGTACCGGCGAGGTCGACGGGTGCGGGGCGGTCGGAACGGGTGGCGGGGACCGTGCGCCAGGCGAGGACGAACGCGATCAGGCCGACGGGACCGTTGACGAGGAAGACGGCCCGCCAGCCCGCTCCACCGATGTCGGCGGCGACGAGCAGGCCGCCGAGGATCTGACCGGCCACCATCGCGAGTCCTGCCATCGCGCCGTACAGGCTGAGGGCGCGGTTGCGGCGGTCGCCGGCGGTGGTCGCGTGGAGGGTCGCGAGGACCTGTGGGTTGAGAAGCGCGGCCGACGCGCCTTGCAGGATGCGGGCTCCGACGAGCACGGATGCGTTCGGCGCGAGTCCACAAGCGATCGAGCTTGCAGTGAAGGCAGTCATCGCGATCAGCAACAACCTCCGTCGCCCGAAGCTGTCGCCAAGGCGTCCACCAAGCACCAGCAACACGGCGAAGGCCACGCCATACCCAGCCACCACCAGTTCCAGCAGAGCCGGACCAGCCCGCAACTCGCTACCCATCGAGGGCAGCGCGACGTTGACGATGAAGAAGTCGAGAATCGGCAGCGCTGCACAGAGCAGCAAGGCCAGCAGCCCGCCACCCGAGAGAATGGTGGGAATTACAGAGGTCGGGCGTTCGGCAACATCGGTCATGTGGTTGACGATCGCTTGGTTGTCAGGGTGGTACCAGAGCGTCTTTATCCTGGTACAAGAAGTACCTTGTACCAGGATTCTTGATGCGGCATCGTGGTAGTCATGACGGATCAGCGGCGGGAGGAGCTGGCGAGCTTCCTGCGGAGCCGGCGGGAGCGGATCGCGCCGGAGGAGGTCGGGTTGCCGCGGGGGCGGCGGCGTCGGACTCCGGGGTTGCGGCGGGAGGAGGTCTCTCAGCTCGCGGCGATCGGGACGACTTGGTACACCTGGCTCGAGCAGGGTCGCGACATCCAGGTCTCCGCCGAGGTGCTGGACGCGATCGCCCGGACGCTGCGGCTCGACCAGAGCGAGCGGGAGCATCTGTTCGCACTGGCTGGGGCAATCGATCCAAGCCCGGCCGGCGCCTTCACGCCGGTCACCGACGCCCTGCGCGACCTGCTGGATCAGCTTGAGCCGCTGCCGGCCTGCGTACAGAACGGCCGGTACGACCTGCTCGCCTACAACCGCCCGTTCAGCCGGCTGATGTGCGACCTCGACGCGGTCCCGCCCGAGGATCGCAACGTGATCTGGCTCGGGTTCATGAACGAGCAGTGGAAGGCGACCCTGCCCAACCTGGAGCAGACGCAGCGCGCGATGGTCGCCAAGTTCCGCGCCTCGATGGTGGAGAGCCTCGGCGACCCCAGCTGGAAGGCTCTGCTCAAGCGACTCCAGACCGAGTCACCGGAGTTCAGCAAGTACTGGGACGACCACGAGGTACTGCGCCCCGGCAACCAGCTGAAGGTCTACCACCACCCGCTGGCCGGCGTACTGCGCCTGTCGGCGACCAGTCTCTGGACCGAGCCCGGCGCCAACCGTCCGCGCCTCGTCACCTACACCCCCGTCGACGAGGAGACCCGGGAGAAGTTGCACCTTCTCGCCGGGCCTCCTCCGCTGGTGACCGTCTAGCCCCGCCTGATCAACCCTGCCTGATCAGCCCTGCGACTTGATCAGGTCGTTGATCTTCCCGACATAGGCCTGCAGATCGGAGACCGGCTTCTTCCCGCTCAGGATCGGCTGGTACATCGCCGTCGTCAGGTCGCCGACCTGCGAGGCCCACTGGGTAGTGAAGCGAACGCCGACCGTCTTCTCTGCTGAGAGATCCGCTTTGACCGTGTCCACGACAGTGCTCTGATTTGCCTTGGTCAATGCGTTGAAATAACTCTCCTGCGCCGGCGTGTAGGCCGGCGGAGCGACCGGCGAGGCCGGCAGTACGGCGTCCCACACCTTGGTGTTGAAGTACTGCAGCACCTTGTACGTCGCGTCCTCGTCAGCCGTGTACTGCGGCGTGCAGATCCCCACCGAGTCGTACAGCGTGGCCGGCGTCGTCACCTGCGGGAACGGCGCGAACCCGTACTTGATCTTCGGCTTGTCCGTCTGGAACCCGGCCGCCAGCCACTGCCCGCCGAACATCATCGGCACCTTGCCGCCGGAGAACAGCGCCGGCACGTTCGACGCGTCGTACCCGGGCGGCGCCACCGCGCCGGACTTGATCGCCGCGGCGAGCTTCTCCACGCCCTCGACGTACTTGCCGTCGGCCTCCGCCTTGGTCGGGTGGTTCACGTCGTCGGTGAACGGTGCGCCACCAGCGGACACCGCGTACATCGACATCGTGAACGGCGCGTCCGCCGAGGTCAGCTGATCCGCGACCAGCCCGTACTTCGCTCCGTTCTTCCCGGCGAGCTTGCCGGCCGCCGAGTACATGTCGTCCCAGGTCCAGCCCGACTTGGGCTCCGGGATGCCGGCCGCCTTGAACGCGTCGGCGTTGTACCAGACGCCGTACGTGTTCATCAGCGACGGCAGGCCGCCCATCTGCCCGTCGCTCGTCTTCCAGTTCTTCATCGCCGAGCCGACGAAGTCGTCCGCCTTGAGGCCGCCGTCACCGCTGTCGACCCGCTTCGACCAGTCGACCAGCAGGCCCTGCGATGTGTACTGCTGCTCGGTGTCGTTGCCGCACCAGAACAGATCGGGCAGCTTCTTGGCCTGGGTCAGCGACGCGAGCTTGTCGCCGTACCCGCCGCTCGGGGTGTCGACGAGCTGCACCTTGACGTTGTCGTCCTTGAATCCTTCGAGTGCCTTCTTGATGGCGGTGTTCGTCTCGGGGGACTCCCACGTCATCACGGTCACGGTGACCGGCCCGTCGGACTTGCCGCCGGAGTCCGAGCCGCTGCAGGCAGCCGTTGCCGTCAGCAACCCGGCGCAGGCGAGGGTGGTGCCGATGATCGCTTTCACTGTTGTGCTCCTCAGGGGGTGAGTCACTTCTGCGTCGTGCTGCCCAGCGAGCCGAGGCCCTGGATGAAATAGCGCTGCGCGGCGAAGAAGAGGATCAGCGGCGGCAGCATGTAGAGCAGGTTGGTGGCCATGTAGTAGCTCCAGTTCGGCGTCTGCCCGGCGAACGGTGAGACGAACTGCGCCATTCCGACCGACAACGGCCACTTGTCGGCGGAGTACAGGTAGACCAGCGGATTGAGGAAGTCGTTCCAGGACGCCTGGAAGGCGAGGATCGCCATCGTGATCCAGGCCGGCCGGGTCAACGGCAGCATCACGCTGACGAAGATCCGCAGGTGCCCGGCGCCGTCGATCTTGGCCGCCTCGTCGATCGAGTAGGGGATGGCCAGGAAGTACTGCCGGGCCAGGAAGATGAACAGCGGGTTGCCGCCGAAGAAGGCCGGCACGATCAGCGGCAGCCAGGTGTCGTACCAGCCGATCGACTTGTACAACTGGAACAGCGGGATCAGGCCGACCACGCCGGGCAGCAGCATGCTGCCGACGAACAGGTAGAACCACACCTTCCGGCCGGGGAACCGCAGCCGCGCCAGCGCGTAGCCCGCCATCATCGCGGTCATGACGCCGCCGAGCACGCTCAGCACGGTGATGATCGTTGAGTTGAGCAACAGCCGCGGGAAGTGGATCGCCTGCGGGCCGTCGAGGAAGTTGCGCCAGTGGAAGTCGTGCGGCAGCAGCCTCGGCGGCACCTCGAAGACGGCGTTGCGGCTCTTCAGGCCGATCGTGATCATCCACAGCAGCGGGACGATCATCACCGCGCAGATGAAGAGCGCGGTCGCGTACCACGTTGTAGTGCGCAACGGCCTTCTGCCGGTACTACGCCGTGGCCGGTCGACGGCGCGGGTCAGGGCGGGCGCGACGGTCTCGGCGGGGTCAGTCGGGAGTGTTGTCACTGTACGTCCAGAGCGAGGAGAACTTCGCGGTCAGGGCGATCACGGCGATGATGACGATGAACAGCACCCAGACCTGCGCGGAGGCGTAGCCGAGCTGCGGAACCCTGCCCAGGTTGGAGAATCCGTTGTTGTAGATCGACAGCATCAAGACGCTGGTACTGAAGCCGGGCCCACCGTTGGTGAGGATCTTGGGCTGGTTGAAGGTCTGCAGCGCGGCCGTGGTCTGCAGGATCACCTGGAGCAGCATGATCGGGCTGATCATCGGCAAGGTGATCCGGAAGAACACCGAGTACGGTCCGGCGCCGTCGACGCGGGCCGCCTCGTAGAGCTCGGTCGGTACCGCCTGGAGCGCGGCCAGGAAGATGATCATCGTCCCGCCGACGCCCCACAGCATCACGATCACGATCGACGGCATCGACATCGAGGGGCTCTGCAGCCACAGGCTGGTCGGCAGATGCAGCTTGTCGAGGATCGTGTTCGCCAAGCCCACTTGGGGATTGAGGATGAACTTCCACAGCGTGATCGTCGCGACGGCCGGCAGTACCACCGGCAGGTACGCCAGGGTCCGGACGATCCGGACGCCGGCGAAGCGCTGGTTGCAGAACATCGCGAGCGCCAGGCCGAGGGCCAGCGACAGCGGCACGTAGAGGACCACCAGGTACCCCGTTGCCCGCAGCGACGGCCAGAACGCCGGATCGACGGTGAACAGCCGGCGGAAGTTGGCCAGCCCGACGAAGACGGGATCGGTCAGGCCGTTGTACTTGGTCAGCGACAGGTAGAACGAGCGGACCAGCGGATAGACGACGAAGACCGTGAAACCGATGATCGCCGGTGCGATGAACAGATAGGCGGCCTTGACGTCCGAGCCGGCGTTGCGGCTGAATCCACCGCGCCCGCCGCGACTCCGTCCGTCACGATTCATCCTGCCTCCTGGACGGTAACGTTTCCAAAGTTTACTGTGAGGTGACGATGCCGTGCCCTGAGAGGGAAGTCAACCCTGTGTCCGAAACGTTTCCAAGACCAGCCGAGTCCGCCCGGCCGACGATGATCGACGTGGCCAAGCGGGCCGGTGTCGGGTTGGGCACGGTCTCCCGGGTGGTCAACGGCGGAGCCGGTGTGCGGGACGAGACCGCCAGCCGGGTCCGCGCGGCGATCGACGAACTGGGGTTCCAGCGCAACGAGGTCGCCCGGGCGCTGCGGCCGGGCAAGAAGTCGTCGAGCCTGGCGCTGGTACTCGGTGACCTGACCAACCCGTTCTACGCGACGATTGCCAAGGCGTCGCTCGAGGTCGCCGGGCAGGACGGGTTCGCGGTCGTGCTCGGCTCGGTCGACGAGGACCCCGAGGGGGAGCGGCGGGCGATCCAGGAGCTGGTCGGGCGGCAGGTCGCCGGGTTGATGATCGTCCCTGATCAGGGCGACCATTCGTTCCTGTCGGGCGCCGGCGTACCGGTGGTGTTCGTGGACCGGCCGGCGCACGGGATCGAGGCCGACATCGTGATGGTCGACAACGAGGGTGGTGGCAAGCTCGCCACGGATCACCTGCTGCAGCAAGGGCATGAGCGGATCGCGATCCTGCTCGCTCCCTCGTACTACACGACCGGGCGGCGGTTGCGCGGATACCGGCGGGCTTGCCGGGCGGCCGGCGTCGAGGTCGACGAAAGCCTCGTCATCCAGCTCCCGGAGGGCACCGCGGAAGCTGCTGAGAAGGCGACCCGCGAGCTCATGCACCGCCCCGACCCGCCCACCGCGTTGTTTGCCTCCACCAACTTCCTCACCGAAGGCGTACTCCGCGCTCTCCGCGAGGTCGACGCCGAGCCCGCGGTCGTCGGCTTCGACGACTTCAGGCTGGCCGACATGCTCCCCACCCCGGTCACCGTCGTCGCCTCCGACATCGCCGAACTCGGCCGGATCGCGGCGCGCCTGCTGCTGGATCGGGCCGCGAAAGCGGACACCCGCCCACCACAGCGCATCGTCCTGCCTTGCCAGCTGATCCAGCGGGGCTCCGGCGAGCGTTCTGCCACCGGCAAAAAGTAGGCCCGTTCAGCTGGCGGATTGAGTAGCGTCGGCGAGGTGATCAGCCTCGTCGATGACCTGCCCGTGTACTACGAGTCCTTCGGCGCCGGCCGCCCGATCGTGTTCCTCCCCGGCTGGGGCAACGCCAATGGCGAAGGCCGCGACGTCCACGAGCCCATCTTCGCCAGCCATCCCGGCTGGCGCCGCATCTACCTCGACCCACCCGGCACCGGCCAGACCCCGTCCCGCCCCTGGATCAAGAACCAGGACGACATGCTGGATGTCCTCGCCCGAGCAGTCGACGACATCGTGGCCGCCGACCCGGCTCCTGCAACCGCCGACCCGGCTCCTGCAACAGGCGACCCGGCTCCTGCAACCGGCGACCCGTCGGCTGCGCCGTCGTTCGCTTTGGCCGGCACGTCGGCGGGCGCGCTTCACGCGCGGGGAATCGTCCACCGCGACCCGACCCGGATCCTCGGCCTGCTTCTCCGCGTGCCCGGCGTGATCGTGGATCGCGCCAAGCGGACCCTTCCGGCTGACGACCCGTCGGTCTGGGACGACGACTACCGCGCCGCCAACCAACGAAAACAAGCCTTGTATTACGACGTGGCCGAAGCCATGGCCGACCTGCAGTTCCTCGCCGCCATCCAGACCGACGTGGCGAAGTACAGCCTGAGCATCGACCCCCGGACCCGGCTGGATGCGCCGACGCTTATCGTCACCGGCCGCCAGGACGTGATGACCGGCTACGCCGACGCGTGGGGCCTCCTGGAGGACTACCCACGCGCGACGTACGCAGTACTGGATCGGGCCGATCATGATCTCCCCATCGACGACCACGGCTTGTACCAAGCCCTGGTCGACGACTGGCTGACTCGGATGGATCAGAAGTTGGGCCAGGCCCAGCCGAGGTAGGAGTTGAAGTAGGGGAGTTTGGCCAGGCCGATCTTGCCGTTGACGCTGGTGGCCCAGAAGTAGCCGTCGCCGCGGGAGACGCCGACGTGGCCGTAGGGGGCGGCCAGGTCCCAGAAGACCAGGGCGCCCTTGGGTGCGTTCAGGTCGCGGTGGGCGACGCCGCGGGCGACCGCGTCGTTCCAGTCGGCCTTGGCCGAGGCCCAGATGCCGGTCTTGCCGTAGGAGTTCTCGGCGGCCATTTCGCAGTAGCCCTGGAAGGCGGTCGAGCCGTTGCGAGCGGAGTACCAGTTGATCGCGTTGTCGGCGCGCGGGTTGCTCGCGCACAGCGGGGCGACCAGGCCGCTGCTGCCGGTGTTGACGTACGAGTCGGAGATGAAACCCTTGCCGGGGACGTGATCCCAGACCAGGCTCCGGCCGTACTTGCCGGTGACCGGCTCGCCGTAGAGCTGGCAGTCGATCTGGACAGCGCCGTTGGGCTGGGTGCCGACCGAGCCGAAGGTGGTCGCGTTGCCGGAGCGAATCGTCACCCCGAGCCCTGAATCGGTGACGACGGTGCCGGTGGCGGCCTGGGCCGGCAGCGCCGCGCCGCCGAGGACGGCGACACCGCCGAGAAGAGTGGTAACTGTGAGCCTGGCGAAGGTACGGGTGAGGGCGGTCCGCATGGTCGTGGCCTTTCTGGGAGTGATCTGTCGCTCGGAGTGGGCGGATCCTTGGCGATCTGGCACTGCACCCCACAGAATCAGAGCGTCACGGAGTTGTCGCAGTAGGCAACGAAAGCGAGTAACCGAAACCAGGTAGTCTCCGTGAACTAGTGACACTGGGGAGTTCGCCGTGAGGCCAGCGCAGGCGAGGTACGTGATCGGCAGCCGGATGCGAGAGCTGCGAGAGGCTGCCGGGGTGCCGCTCACCCGCGCGGCGGTGTTGTCCGGCTGGGACAAGGGCCATCTGTCGAGGGTCGAACGCGGCCACACCAAGCCCAGCCGTGAACTGATCGAGTGGTACGACGATTCCTTCGGCGCCGGCCGTGCCCTGGTCAACCAGCTGATGGAGCTCGATGCGGCCGTACGGGCCGGCAAGGACATGTCGATGCGCGACCTGCGCCGTCGCGACTCGCTCCCACACCCGACGCTGCTGGGTGGGTCGGTACCGGCCGACCATCATCCCGAGGACCGGGCGGAGCTCGTCGGCGAGACCGTGCCGGACGGCACCCGGGTGATCCGCGATGAGGAGTTCGAGAAGACCTGGGAGATCCGCAACAGCGGCGAGAGCAACTGGCACGACCGCTGGCTCACGAGACAAGGAGCAGCCGGTACGCCGGGGTGGCTCCGCTCGCCGTCACGCGCCCGACTGCCGGACGCCGTACCGGGTGAGGTCGTGACGGTGCGAATGCGGCTGCAGGCGCCGTCCCAGGTCGGCGCGTCCACGGCTTATTTCAAGGTCACCGACGAAGCCGGCCGGCTCTATTACCCAGGCCTGGAATCCCCGCCGGTGTACTGCACGATTTTCACCGTCTACGAGTTGTAGCTCCCACCTCACCACCTTGTTACCTCCCACCTCACCACTTTGTTCTTGCGTGTTTGCCCTTGAGGTTGGGCCAATGGGTGTCGCCGACGGTGCCGGGCCGAATACGTTGACGACTTCCCGTCCGCCTGACACAGGGAGATCTCAGCGTGCCCAGCCCCCGCAAACTCGCGGCCGCCGTTGCCGTCGCATTGCTTGCTCCGTTGCTGACGGCCACTACCGCCGCCACCGCCACCGCCGCCTCCGGGCCCAAGGATCCGGCCGTGCCGGCGATCCCGCAGCGTTATCTCGACCAGCCGATCAACTGGTCGGTCTGCGCGTTCGACGCCACCATCAAGCGGAACTACCCGCAGGCCCCGACCACCAACTGCGCCAAGGTCAACGTGCCGATGGACTGGGCGCACCCGGACGCGCACCCCGACATCCAGGTCGCCATCTCGTACAGCAAGGCCACCGGTACTTCGAAAGGCCTGCTGACCAGCAACCCCGGCGGACCCGGTGGCGCCGGCCTCAACCTGACCGCCAGCCTGGGCGTCTCGAAGCCGCAACTGTTCAGCGACTTCGACCTGTTCGGCTTCGACCCCCGTGGCTTCGGCACGAGCACGCCGCTGCGGTGCCTGGCCTCGGCCGAGGACATCGCGGCGCTGCCGGTGACTCCCGACTACAAGGAACGCACCAAGCTGACCCACCAGGTGGAGGTCGCCGAGGCGAAGTTCTACGCCGACGCCTGCTCCGCGACCGAGTTCGGCCAGTTCGTCAGCAGCCAGCAGACCGTCTACGACATGGACTTTCTTCGGGCCTTGTTCAAAGCCCGGCAGCTGAACTTCATCGGGTACAGCTACGGCACCTGGCTCGGCGGCTGGTACGCCGACACCTACCCGTCGAAGGTCGGCCGGTTCGTGCTCGACTCGAACATGGACTGGACCCACACCCAGTGGGACAACGTGAACTTCGACCCGTTCTCCGGCCAGCGTCGCCGCGACACCCAGTTCTTCCCGTGGATCGCCCGGCACGCCGACCAGATCAGCGGGTTGGGCAGTACGCCGGCTCAGGTCACTGCGAAGTACAACGGAATCCGCGCCTCGCTGACCACGCTGGTGAAGGCGGGGGAGAGCTCGGTCCGCGGGGACAATCTCGACGGGTTGATCTACAGCGCGATCTACAACAACACGCGTTTCATCCGGGCGACGCTGGACGTTCTGGTGCACGACGAGTTCACGAAGGCGCCGACGGCGTCGGGCAAGATCGAGCTGGCGCAGGTCGACGCGGCGTGGGCGCGGCTGTCGCCCGAACTGCAGAAGTTCGACACGCTGGCGGCACTGCGGACCCGGTACGGCGTGACGCCGGCTCCCACGGCGAGTGCTGTCGCGGCGACGCAGGTTGACACCTTGCGGTCGATCATCGCGGACGCCAAGGTCTCGGCGGCTCGCGCCAAGTCGGGTGACGAGCTGGTCAACGTCGGAGCGATCAGCACGACGGTTCGCTGCAACGACACGGCGTGGAGCAAGGACACCAGCTTCTACCTCAAGGAAGCCGATCGGATGGCGAAGAAGTACGACTTCTTCGGCTATCTGAACGGCGTCCCGATGTGCGCCTTCTGGAAGTACGCCCCGCAGGACCGCAAGCTCGACCTGACCGGGTCGCCGCGAATCCTGATCGTCCAGAGCGAGATGGACCCGGCGACCGCCTATGAGGGTTCCCTGCGCACCCACAACGACACCAAGAACGCCACCCGCTTCGTGGCGATCGACGACGAAGGCCAGCACGGCCAGTACATCCTCGGCAACCGCTCCTCCTGCGCCGAGCAGATCGGCGACCGCTACATCTTCACCGGCGAACTCCCCGCCAAAGACCAGTTCTGCGGCACCACCCCGCTACCGGGCGACCTCTCCGTCTACCCCGTCAAGGGCCCAGTAGACGGCAAGTCAGTCCACCTCCCGAAGTCAAAGACGACCGGCCCCAAGGCAAACCCACTGCTCCAGCAGGTAATGGATACCGTCGCAGCCAGCACACTGCGGTAAGTACGGAGTACTAGCTGCCGGGCATCTCGTAGTACGAGGTGCCCGGCAGTTCAGCTGTTGTCTTCTGCTTCTATTTCGGCGTCGATTTCTGCCTTGCGTTTGATCCAGCGGTCGCTGAGGCCTTCGACCTCTTCCTGGATGAACTCGACGAAGCCGATGGTCGCGCGGATTCGGCGGCTCGCTTCGGTGCGGGCGCCGACGTACGGGAGCATCTGGCGCAGGATCTCCTCCCAGCGGCTGAGGCCGCGGTCCTGGCTCATCATCGACTGGTACCAGAAGTCGTCCATCACCACGTAGACGTCGCGCCGGCTGCCCGGCTCCCGCTCGCGGCTGGCCAGCCGGAGTTGCAGCAGGTAGTTCACCGCGCCGGAGATGGCGGCAGGGCTCGCCTTGAGGCGCTCGGCCAGCTCGGCGGCGGTCAGCCGGCCGTCCTCGCTGGCCAGGATGGCGGTGAAGGCCCTGGCCGACATCCGCGGCCAGCCCTGCTCGGCCAGGGTGTTGCCGAACTGCTCGGCGTACCGCTGGACAGCCGCTTCGTCTCGCTCCATCGCTGCACTCACCGCCCCATCATCTCCTCCCGGCACCCAAAAACCTGACGCGTGAGAATCCTGTTAGTAAGATTCACAAACTTCTGAATGAAGTGTACGTTATGAATCATGACATCAGCCATAGTGGTCTCCGGACTGCACAAGTCGTACGGCAGCACGCACGCCCTCGACGGTCTCGACCTCGATGTCGCGACCGGTGAGGTGCATGGCTTCCTCGGCCCGAACGGCGCCGGGAAGTCGACCACCATCAGGGTCCTGCTCGGCCTGCTGAAGGGCGACGAGGGGGACGTGTCGCTGCTCGGCGGCGACCCGTGGCACGACGCCGCGAAGCTGCACCGGCGGCTCGCGTACGTCCCTGGTGACGTGAACCTGTGGCCGAACCTGACCGGCGGCGAGGTGATCGACCTGCTCGGCCGGCTCCGCGGCGGGCTGGACCCGAAGAAGCGCGACGACCTGCTCCGCCGCTTCGACCTGGATCCGACCAAGAAGGGCCGGACCTACTCGAAGGGCAACCGGCAGAAGGTCGCGCTGGTCGCGGCCCTCGCCTCGGACGTCGAGTTGCTGATCCTCGACGAGCCCACCTCCGGTCTCGACCCGCTGATGGAGGAGGTGTTCCGGCAGTGCATCGAGGAGGAGCGGCACCGCGATCGCACCGTGCTGCTGTCGAGCCACATCCTGTCGGAGGTCGAGGCGCTCTGCGACCGGATCAGCATCATCCGGCGCGGCAAGGTCGTCGAGACCGGCACGCTCGGCGACCTGCGGCACCTCACCCGGACGTCGATCCAGGCCGAGCTGGCCTCGTCGCCGAACGGGCTGGCCAAGCTGCCCGGAGTACACAGCCTTGATGTCGAAGCCAATCGGGTGCGCTGTGAGGTCGACACCGCGCAGCTCGACGGGTTGATGAAGCAGCTCGCGGCGAGCGGGATCAAGAGCCTCGTCGCCCAGCCGCCGACGCTGGAGGAGCTCTTCCTGCGGCACTACGAAGACGACGCGGCCCCCTCGCAGGACCCTGTGGCGGCGTCGCGATGAACGACTTCGCTGGTACTTCGACCCTGATCCGGCTCGCGCTGCGGCGGGACCGAGTGCTCCTTCCGGTCTGGATCCTGGTCTTCGTCTCGATGGCCGCGGGTTCGGCCAAGGCATCGATCGACCTCTACCCGGACGTCGCCTCGCGCGTCGAGGCAGCCAACACCTCGAACTCCTCGCCGGCCCTGGTCTCCTTGTACGGAAGGATTTTCGACCCCTCGTCGCTCGGCGAGCTGTCGCTGTTCAAGCTGACCGCGTTCGGTGCCCTGCTGGTCGGACTGCTCGGGGCGATGCTGGTGGTCCGGCACACCCGGGCCGAGGAGGAGAGCGGCCGGCTCGAGTTGCTCAGCGCCGGAGTGCTCGGCCGGTACGCCGCGTTGACCTCAGCGCTGGTCGTCTCGGCGGGAACCGTAGTCGTGCTCGGCCTGCTGACCGCGCTCAGCCTGATCGGTACCGGCCTCCCGGCCGCCGGCTCCTTCGCCTTCGGGCTCACCTGGATCGTTGCCGGGCTCGCCTTCGCCGGCGTGGGCGCATTGGCGGCGCAGCTGACCGAAGGCGCCCGTACGGCCAACGGCATCACTGCGGTCGTGCTGGGCGTCAGCTACATCCTCCGGGCGGCCGGCGACTCGGCCTCCGACGGCGGTACTGCCTGGATCTCCTGGTTGTCGCCGATCGGCTGGGCCCAGCAGATCCGCGCGTACGCCGGCGACCGGTGGCTGGTCGCGCTGCTTCCGCTGGCCTTGCTGGGCCTGCTGGTCACCGCTGCGTTCGCGTTACTGCGCAGACGCGACGTCGGCGCCGGCCTGGTCCGGCCGCGGCCGGGGCCTGCGACGGGTGCGGCGTCCCTGCGGTCACCGCTCGCGCTGGCGTGGCGGCTGCATCGCGGTTCGCTGTACGCCTGGGGAGCCGGCTTCCTGCTGCTCGGCTTCGTGGTCGGCAACATCGCCTCGAACGTCGAGGGCTTCGTCACCAGCGACAGCGCCCGCGACATGGTGGAGAAGCTCGGTGGCGTGAACGGGATCACCGACGCCTTCCTCTCGACCGAGATGGGTATGCTCGGCCTGCTGGCTTCAGCCTTCGGCATCCAGGCGGCGCTCCGGCTCCGCTCCGAGGAGACAGCCCTGCGCGCGGAGCCCTTGCTGGCAACGGGTGTCAGCCGCTACCAGTGGCTGGCCAGCCATGTACTGATGGCACTGCTCGGTACCGGAGTACTGGTCCTCGTAGGCGGCCTCGGCTCCGGTATCTCCAGCGGCGCCTCACTAGGCAACATGGGCCGGCAGGTGCCGCGCATGCTGGCCGCGGCAGCCGTCCAGCTCCCCGCCATCTGGCTGGTCACTGCCCTGGTTGTCCTGCTCTTCGGCCTGGCCCCGAAGTTGGTCATCGGAGCGTGGGCTCTCTTCGGCGCCTTCGTGCTGATCGGCCAGTTCGGTCCGTTGTTCGACCTGCCCCAAGGCCTGATGGACGTCTCGCCGTACGCCCATACTCCTCGTCTCCCGGGCGGCGACTTCTCGGCTACTCCCGTCGTTGTCCTTGCTGCGATAGCCGCCGCTCTTCTGCTGACCGGCGCGACCACCTTCCGCCGCCGAGACATCGGCTGAGGCTTGGCGCTGGTCTGAGGGGTTCAGCGCCAGCGGCCCGCCCTGGGGTACTCCCCGGGGCGGGCCTTCTTCGCGCGTCTACGATCACGGGGTGGAACTGGCGCTGAGTGAACGGTCCGGATCGTTCGTGGACTTCTGGACCGAGCGGCATCTGTGCGTGCTCAGCACGGTGCGCAGGGACGGTACCGTGCACGCGACGCCGGTCGGGGTGACGGTCGATCTCAAGACGGGGATCGCGCGGGTGATCTGCTCGGGCGGTTCGCACAAGGCGCGGCAGATCCGGGCGGCCGGATCGGAGGGCGCGGCGGTCGCGGTCACCCAGTTCGAGGGCCGGCGCTGGTCGACCCTCGAGGGCCGCGCCGTGGTGAGCGACGACCCCGAGCGGGTCGCCGACGCCGTACGCCGGTACGCCGAGCGCTACCGCCAACCTCGCGTCAACCCGGAACGTGTAGTCCTGGAAATCACCATCACAAAGGTCCTCGGCAATGCCTGACCCCCTCACCGTCGTAGGCATCGGCGCCGACGGCTGGCCCGGCCTCTCACCCACCGCCCAACAAACCATCACCACCGCCGAAGTCCTCCTAGGCAGCACCCGCCAACTAGCCCTGATCCCCACCATCACCACTAGCGGGGGGCAGGTGCGGGTGGCTTGGAGTTCGCCGTTGTCGGAGTCTTTGACTGGGTTGCTGGCGACTCATCGGGGGCGGCGGATCTGTGTGTTGGCCAGTGGGGATCCGACGTTTCATGGGATCGGGACGACTCTGACCAGGATGCTGGGGGCTGACGCGGTGCGGGTGATTCCGCATCCGTCGAGTGTTTCGCTGGCTTGTGCGCGGTTGGGGTGGCCGCAGGATCAGGTACAGGTGATCAGCCTCGTCGGGCACCCGCTCGAACTCGTCCAGCCGCACGTTCAGCCGGGACGCCGGCTCGTCATCCTGAGTTGGGGTGCGCAGACGCCGGCCGAGGTTGCCGAGTTGCTGGTCCAACGCGGGTACAGCCGGAGCGCGTTCACGGTGCTCGAGCAGTTGGGGTCGGGGGAGGAGCGCATACGTAATACCAGGGCAGCTGAATGGAGCGGCGAGGTCGACGCGCTCAACGTCATCGGGGTGCTCTGCGAGGCGGATGCCGGGGTGGAGTTGTTGTCGACGGCGCCGGGGTTGCCTGATTCGGCGTACGAGAGTGATGGGCAGTTGACCAAGCGCGAGGTCCGCGCGGTGACGTTGTCGCGGCTGGCGCCGGTACCGGGGCAGTTGCTGTGGGACGTCGGCGGCGGCGCGGGCAGCATCGCGATCGAGTGGCTGCGGCATCACCCGGCCTGCCGCGCGGTAGCGATCGAACAGAACCCCGACCGCGCCAAACGCCTCGACCGCAACGCAGCAACCCTCGGAGTCGCCGTCCGTACCGTCGTCGGCGCCGCCCCTGCCGCTTTGGAAACCCTGGAGTCACCGGACGCCGTGTTCGTCGGCGGCGGCGCGACCGTCCCC
Source organism: Kribbella sp. NPDC051620 (assembly GCF_044453825.1). NCBI lineage: Bacteria > Bacillati > Actinomycetota > Actinomycetes > Propionibacteriales > Kribbellaceae > Kribbella > Kribbella sp. NPDC051620. Next base: position 95,999 of record NZ_JBITDB010000006.1, on the reverse strand, counting down.
GGCGTGATCGAGACCTGCTGGCAGGCCCTGCGCCCCGGCGGCCGCCTCGTGGTCAACGGCGTGACGCTGGAGACCGAGGCGCTGATCGCCCGCTGGTACGCCGAACTGGGCGGCGACCTCGTCCGCCTGGCCGTCCAGCGAGCCTCCGCGGTAGGTACGATGACCGGCTGGCGCCCCGCAATGCCCGTCACCATCTGGAGCGTGACCAAATGACCGCCCACCCCCGCAGCGCGACATCGCCATCCCGTGCATGCAGGAGCGTGGCTACGTGACTGTGCATTTCATCGGTGCCGGGCCGGGGGCCGCCGATCTGATCACAGTGCGCGGGCGCGACCTGATCGCCGCCTCACCCGTCTGCCTGTACGCCGGTGCGCTGGTCCCTCTCGAATTGCTCGACCACTGCCCGCCCGGCGCCCGCAAAATCGACACGGCCGACCTGAACCTCGACCAGATCATCGCCGAACTCGCCGCCGCCCACGAGTCCGGCGCCGACGTGGCCCGCCTCCACTCCGGCGACCCCTCCGTCTTCAGCGCCATGGCCGAGCAGATGCGCCGCCTCGACGCCTTGGAGATCCCGTACGACGTGACGCCCGGCGTACCGGCGTACGCGGCCGCCGCCGCCTCCCTGGCCCGTGAGTTGACCGTCCCCGAGGTCGGCCAAACCGTCATCCTCACCCGCATCGGCGGCCGAGCCACCGCCATGCCGCCCGGCGAAGACCTCGCCACTCTCGGCGCGAGCCAAGCAACCCTCGTCCTGCACCTGGCCGTCCAGCAGATCGACCGCGTAGTCGACGAACTGACCCCCAACTACGGCGCCGACTGCCCGGTCGCCGTAGTAGCCCGAGCCTCCCGCGACGACGAACTCATCCTCCGCGGCACCCTCGCCACCATCGCCGCCCAGGTCCACACCGCCGACATCCGCCGAACCGCCGTCATCCTGGTCGGCAAGGTGCTCGCAGCAACAGCCTTCCGCGACAGCCACCTGTACTCGACCACCCGAGACCGTGCCTGATCACCTCCGCCTTGATGCCAAAGGCCCGGCCAGGTGAAGGTCCTGCTGCTGGGCGGTACCGGCGAGGCACGGCGGCTCGCGGAGGTACTGGCTGCCGAACACGACGTGGTGTCGTCGCTGGCGGGGCGGACCGGGGATGCGCGGCTGCCGGTGGGGGAGGTGCGGCAGGGTGGGTTCGGCGGGGTGGAGGGGCTTACTGCGTGGTTGGCCGAGCACGGCGTGGAGGCGGTGGTCGATGCGACGCATCCCTTCGCCGCAACGATGACTGCCCACGCAGTAGCAGCCACCAGCGCCCTAGACCTTCCTCTGCTCGTACTACGCCGCCCCGGCTGGCGCGAGCAGCCCGGCGACACCTGGCACTGGGCCGGCGACGCTGCGGCTGCCGCAACCCGTCTCCCTGAGCTCGGTCAACGAGTCTTCCTCACCATCGGGCGGCAGGGCCTGGCTGCCTTCGCTGATACCGGCCTCTGGACGCTGGCGCGCTGTGTAGACCCGCCTGACCCGCTGCCCACCTGGTGCGAGTTGCTGCTGGACCGAGGCCCGTACGTGCTGGCCGCCGAGCTAGAGCTACTACAGTCGCGGCGCATCGACGTACTGGTCACCAAGAACAGCGGAGGCGACATGACAGCCGCCAAGCTGACTGCAGCGCGCGACCTCGGCATCCCAGTCGTACTGATCGAACGCCCACCCCTCCCACCCGGTATCGCTGTGGCGGAGACGACAGACGAGGTGCGGGCCTGGCTCGCCCAGTGATCAGCCTGGGCCAGGGCCGCCGGTAGATTGTCGTTTCATGGGAATCCAGATCGCGCCGAGCATCCTCACTGCCGACTTCGCCCACCTGGCTGACGAGGCGGCGGCGGTGTCGAACGCGGACTGGCTGCACGTGGACGTGATGGACAACCACTTCGTCCCGAACCTGACGCTGGGTCTGCCCGTCGTCGAGTCGCTTGCCAAGTCCGTCGCGCAACCGCTCGACTGCCACCTGATGATCGAGGACCCCGACCGCTGGGCCCCCGGTTACGTCGAGGCCGGCGCGTCCAGCGTCACCTTCCACATCGAGGCCTGCCGCGCCCCGATCCGTACCGCCCGGGAGATCCGTGCCAAGGGCGGCCGCGCCGCGATGGCGCTCAAGCCCGCCACCCCGATCGAGCCCTACGAGGACATCCTCGCCGAGTTCGACATGATCCTGATCATGACGGTGGAGCCCGGCTTCGGCGGCCAGAAGTTCCTCGACGTCTGCGTCCCGAAGATCCGCCGCACCCGCGACCTGGCCGCCAAGCACGGCCTGGACCTCTGGATCGAGATCGACGGCGGCATCTCCACCGAAACCATCGAGCGCTGCGCCGAAGCCGGCGCCGACGTCTTCGTAGCCGGCTCAGCCGTCTACAACGCCGACGACCCCAACACCATGGTCGAAAAACTCCGCACCCTGGCCACCAGCGTCTCTAACCACTGAGGGGCCTGTACTTCGTGCAGCGACGACCAGGTACCACCGCCAACTGGGTCGACTCCATGGGCGGCCCGCTGATCGTCGTACCGGTGTCTGCTCTGGACAGCTGGCGTGGCTGCACCGAGCAGGGGGCGATCATCGGCGATGGATCGGTGGTCGACGACTACGACCGTGCTTGCGGGATCGACGACTGGGCTGGGGTGATCGCGGTTGGCGAGCGACAGGCGTTGGTCCTGGGCGACGCCTCCTACACCAGCTGTTACCTGCCTGAGCATCGGGCCTTCATCCGGTGGAACGCTGCCGGTTCCGAGTCGGCGTTGTTCGAGGCTGCTGCGGCGGTGCTGGCTGACGAGAGTACGCCGTGGGTCGACTGCGGTGTGTGGGAATGCGACGGCCCGGCCGTGCTGATGGACTCCGCCGAAGCCGGTGCCGACCTCGGAGTGCCCTATCCAGACGGCCGAGGTACGCCGTCCGAGGCCTCGGTGCTCGTGGAGGCGGGGCGGTGGCGGGTGTGGGCCGTCGACGTCAGCGGGGAGAGTGCAGACGTCGGTGTGGTGCGGCTTTTGCCCGTGTAGGAGAACCGCTCGTCTACGATGCGGAGTGGTTGCCAGGTGTCTAGCGAGGAGTGCAGGGATGAGTGAGCACAAGCCGGTGGAGAGCTGGTTGACCGACATGGACGGGGTGCTGGTTCATGAGGAGCGGGCTATTCCGGGGGCCAGTGAGTTCATCGGGTCGTTGCAGGCTTCGGGGAAGAAGTTTCTGGTACTGACCAACAACTCGATCTTCACGCCGCGGGATCTCCGGGCGCGGTTGCTTGCCGGGGGCATCGATGTGCCGGAGCAGGCCATCTGGACGTCAGCGCTGGCCACGGCTCAGTTCCTCGACGATCAGCGGCCCGGCGGTACGGCGTACGTGATCGGTGAAGCGGGGTTGACGACCGCCTTGCACGAGGTCGGCTATGTACTGACCGAGCGCGCGCCGGACTACGTCGTACTGGGGGAGACGCGGACGTACTCGTTCGAGGCGATCACCCGGGCGATCCGGCTGATCGCCGACGGCGCGCGGTTCCTGGCGACCAACCCCGACCCGACCGGCCCGTCGACCGAAGGGCCGTTGCCGGCCACCGGATCGGTCGCCGCGCTGATCACCCGGGCGACCGGTGTCGCACCGTACTTCGTCGGCAAGCCGAATCCGCTGATGATGCGCAGCGCCCTGAACCGGATCGAGGCGCACTCCGAGACCTCGGTGATGATCGGCGACCGGATGGACACCGACATCATCAGCGGTCTCGAAGCCGGCCTGCGCAGCATCCTGGTGCTGTCCGGCTCCACCGGCGAGCACGAGGTCGAGCGCTTTCCCTACCGCCCGACCCGGATCGTCGAGTCGATCGCCGACGTCGTACCGCTGATCGCCTCAATGTCCTGAGCAGGACACCAGCCGGAACGTGTAGCCACGAGCCTTCAGCGTCCGCAGGATGGTCGGCAGCGCGGCAACCGTCTGGCTGCGATTCCCGCCGCCGTCATGCAGCAGAATGGTCGAGCCGTTGCGGACCGATGCGAGGACGCGACGACTGATCACCTTGGCGCCCGGCCGGGACCAGTCGCGGGGATCCACCGTCCACAGCTTGATCGTCTTGCCGAGCGCGGCCGCCCGTCGCCTGACCGTGGTGTTCACGCCACCGTACGGCGGCCTGAGGCAGCGTGGCTGCGACTTGGTCTGAGCCCGGATGTAGCGGTCCGCGCTCTGCACCTGGGACCGGAAAGTTGCCGCAGGCACCTTGCGCAGATCCGGGTGCGAATAGGTATGGTTCTGGACGCTGTGCCCCTGCTGATGAACCTTGCGCGTGACGGCCGGGTACTTCCGCACGTTCTGCCCGATCTCGAAGAACGTCGCCTTCACTCCGTACCGCCGCAGGATCGCGAGAATCTGAGGCGTGTACGTCGGCCCCGGCCCGTCGTCGAAGGTGATGTACACGTACTTCGTCCCTACCGCGCCCCGGGACGCCGCCTGAGCCCCGACCCCGGGTTGCCGGGCCTCGGACTGCGGACCGCACCCCGTCGTGATCCCCAGCATCGCGATCAGCCCGACCGCCAGCAGCAATCGGGTCATCCGACCGGGCCAGGCAGCCATCCGAACCCCCAGGCGTCGTATGTCTCCACCATGGGCCGCCGGAGTGGATTTGGCTAGAGCACCTGCGAAAGGAACTGCTGCAACCGCGGCGACTCAGCCGCCGTGAACAGCTTCTCCGGTACTCCGGACTCGACCACGACCCCGCGATCCATGAACGCCACCTGGTCAGCCACCTGGCGCGCGAACCCCATCTCGTGGGTCACCACGATCATCGTCATCCCCGCGCCGGCGAGGTCGGCCATCAGCCCGAGGACACCCTTCACCAACTCCGGGTCGAGCGCCGACGTCGCCTCGTCGAACAGCATCACTTCAGGCTTCATCGCCAGCGCCCGGGCGATCGCGACCCGCTGCTGCTGGCCACCGGAAAGGTTGCCCGGTCGTGCCGACTCCTTCTCCTTCAGCCCGACCAGTTCGAGCTGCACCCGGGCCGCCTCGACCGCGCCGTCGGCGGTCAGCTTCTTGATCTTGCGCAGCGGCAGGGTGATGTTCTCCAGCACCGTCTTGTGCGGGAACAGGTTGAAGTGCTGGAACACCATCCCGATCCGCCGCCGCAGCTCGTCGGGGTTGCTCCGCAGTACCGACTCGCCGCCGAGCTTGATGTCGCCGGCAGCCGGTTCGAGCAGCCGGTTGGTGGCCCGAAGCAGGGTCGACTTGCCGGAGCCGGACGGGCCGATCACGCAGGCGGTCTGGCCGGCCGGTACGGCGAGGTCGACGCCGCGCAGTACCTTGTTGTTGCCGAAGGCGAGCTCGATGCCGGTGAGCTCCAGGCTCGCCGCGGCCTCAGCGAATGTCGGCATGGGCGAGCTCCTCGACCTCGAGATCGGCGGGACGGCCTTCGCGCAGCCGCTTGTCGAAATAGTTGACCAGGTGGGTCAACGGCACGGTGATGATCAGGTAGAAGATGCCGGCCAGCAGCAACGGCGACAGGTTGCCGTTGGTCGCCGCGGCGTCCTGGCCGATCCGGAACAGCTCTCGCTGGCTGGCGAGCAGGCCCAGGAAGTACACCAGGCTTGATTCCTTGATCAAGGCAATGAACTGGTTGACCAACGCTGGCAACACTCGCCGGACGCCTTGCGGGATGACGACCAGCCACATGCCGGAGCTGTGCGTGAAGCCGAGCGCCCGCGCTGCTTCGAGTTGCCCTTTCTCGACGCTCTGGATGCCGGAGCGGAAGATCTCGCCGATGTACGCGGCCGCGATCAGCGACAGCGCGAGAATGCCCAGCGGGTACGGGTTCGGGCCCCACCAGTGCCGGGTGATCGGGGACAGGCCCTGGCCGATCAGCAGGATGGTGAGAATCGCCGGCAGGCCGCGGAAGATGTCTGTGTAGATCTTCGCCGGCCACCGCAGCCACCACCTGCGGGACAGCCCCATGACCGCCACGACCATGCCGAGCACAGTGCCCAGCACGACCGAGGCGGCCGCGAAGATGAGCGTGTTGACCAGCCCGACCTTCAGCATCTCGGGCAGGACTGCCTTCATCGACCCCCAGTCGAGGAAGGTGTCGTTCAGGGTGGACCAGATGTCCATCAGCTAGCTGCTGGGGCGGTGAACTTGACGGTCCCGCTGCCAGGCTTGAAGGTCGCCGGTACTGCGCGGCCGGGGTAGTACTGCTCGACCAGCTTCGTCCAGGTGCCGTCGGCGATGACCTCGTCGAGCGCCTTGTTGACCGCCTCGCGCAGCTTGTCGTTGCTCTTGGCCACGGCGAACGCGGTCGGCGCGGAGCTGAGCTCCTTGGCGGCCAGGATGACCACGCCGCCGCCCTGCTCCTTGGCCATCTTCTCGCCGATCTCGGCGGGGGAGATCCAGGCGTCCGCGGTACCGGCCTTCAGCTGGCCGACGGCCGCGTTGTAGTTCGGGACGCGGACCGGGTTGAGGTTCTTCTGGGTCGCGTAGTCGTCCTGCACGGTGCCCTGGACGACGACCACCCGCTTGCCCTCGAGCTGGTCGAACTTCGTGATGCCGGAGTTCTTGGTGGTGTTCAGGCCGAGGTAGCCGAAGTCGTAGCCATTGCTGAAGGCAACCGTCTTCTTGCGCGCCTCGGTGATCGTGATGGACGAGCTGCCGAGGTCGAACTGGCCGCCGTTGACCTGCGAGAGCAGCGCCGAGAAGTCGGTCCCGACGAACTCGGGCTTGAGGTTCAGCTTCGCCGCGACCGCGGTGATCAGGTCGTTGTCGAAGCCGGTGAACTTGCCGTCCTTGACGTAGACGTTCGGCGGCGCGTCGGTGAGCGTGCCGATCCGCAGCGTGCCCTTCTGGAGCAGGCCCAGATCGGGGCCGGAGGCATCGGACTTGTCGTCGCTGCCACAGGCCGCGAGTGCGATGGCCAGGGTGATGGCTGTACCGACGGCGGCGAGGCGGCGGAAGGCGCTGGTGGCGCGCACGGGGTGTCTCCTTAGAACGGTCGGGAACTTGTGGGGTTGGCCCACTGCACGACGCTAACGCCGCCGGCGACCGGCGAATTCCACGCTGACACGGGATGAGACAGGACCGGAATGTCTAGCTTCGGCGTGGTATATGTGCTGCCCGGGAATCCTTGCGCCAGGCAACTACTGGTGGTGGCCGTGCGGAAGATCACACTCTCAGTGGGCGGCACGGAGGGTGCGCATCTTGGCGCGGGCGCCGCAGTTGTTCATCGAGCACCAGCGGCGCCGCTGGCTGCGGCTGGTGTCGACGAACAGCAGGGTGCAGTCGGGGTCCTCACACTCACGAATCGACCCCGCATCAGGACCGGACAACAACTCGATCCCATCCCGAGCAACAACAGCCAGTACTTCCGAAGCCGACGGCTGTGGATCCCGTCGACCCAACGCTTTCGGATCGAGGGCTGTAGCCCGAGTGATCGCGAGCGCCGGGGCGGGGGTCTCGTGGGCTGCCCGTTCGTTGACGAGTTCGACGTCCGCTCGGCGCAAGGGGCCGCGGTCGAGGGTTGCCATCGTCAACACGTACAGGGCTTCCCGTAGTACGCGGGCTGCTTCCAGATCTGCCTCGTCGGTGGAGATCGAGCCCAGACCGGCCAGCTCCACCCAGCGCGCGAGGTCGTCCGGGGTACGGAGGCGTTCCAGCTTCTCCGTACTCCGCTTGCCGAGCGTACCGACGAAGTTGAGTGCGATCCGTCCGCCGATGAACGGGAAGGCGTCGGCCATCAGCTCGCCTGGGCGCGCACGCTCGCGAGCTCGTACAGGAGGCTGTTGATAGGGGTCGGCGTCCCCGTCGACCGCCCGAGCCGCACGACCGCACCGGTCCACGCCTCCAGCTCCGACGGCTTGCCAGAGTTGATGTCGCGCTGCAATGAGGTCGTTCCCGCCTCCGGCAGACTGTCGAGGAACGCGAGCGTGTTGTCGACGGCATCGCCCGGCAGTTCCACACCGGTCGCCTTCGCGACCTGCTTGATCTCGTTCATGCTGTCGACGATCACGTGCCGGATGCCCGGGCGGCTGCGCAGTACCCCGTACGGCGCATCGGCGAGCGTCGCGACCGCGCCGAACGACCCGAGCGCCAGAAACTTGCTCCAGAGCGCGACCCAGACATCGTCCGGTACTACCGCGGTGAGGCCCGACTCCTGCAGCGCATCCCGCAACCGCTCGACCCGCTGGCTCTGCTTGTTGTCCCACTCGCCGAACGTCAGCTTGCCCAGCCCACCGATATGCCGCACCCGCCCCGGCCCATCCAGAAACGCGACCACCTCAACCGCGCCCGGCAGCACCGCCTCCCGCCCGACGACATCAGCAACCTGCTGCGGCGCCTCCACCCCGTTCTGCGTCGTCACCACCGCCGTATTCGGCCCCACCAGCGGCCCCAACGACGCAATCGCCCCTTCAAGCTGCCAGGTCTTCACCCCCAGCAACACATAGTCGACCTGCCCGATCTCCGCCGGATCATCAGTCGCCATCACCGTCTCCAGCGCGAAATCACCCGCAACGCTCTCGACCGCGAGGCCGTTCTCCCGCAGCGCCGCAAGGTGCTCGCCGCGCGCAATGAACCGCACCTCATGGCCGGCCTGCGCCAACCGCCCCCCGAAGTAGCCACCAACGCCACCCGCACCCAGCACAGCCACCTTGATCGTCATGCCGTCGATGTTACCGGTTTAACAGGTAACAGCAAGGCGGGCTCCGAGCGGTTGCCATGCCCGGGGTAGGTCAACTGACTGTGCGGACGACCGCGGCTCCGGTCGACCGCGGCCGAGCTGGGCAAAGACCGAAACCTGTCGAACGACTGTCCGAAGCGACACGACGGCGCCGATCCCGTGGCCATCCGACGGAAGCGGACGGGCCGAGCCGCACCGAATCCTGGAGCCTGCCGCGGGATGCGTGCTCGACACGTACCGAGGCGATTTCGAGGAGGGCCCGTCAGGCCTGCTACTGGGCCGAGGAGCACCTCTCCGCCCGGGTGTGAGACCGACCCCTGCGCTCGTACCGCACAACGACAACCGTTCAAAACAAGGAGAAACCATGCGCAAACGTCGTATCTTCCAGGCCGCCGTTCTCGGCGCGACCGGGATCGCCGTCATCGCCGGCGTGACCACGCTGGCATCGGCCGCACCGTCCCCCCAGACCGCGGCGGCCGCCGCGGTCTCGTACCCGGTCCGGGGCCCGAAGCCGACGATCGTCCTCGTCAACGGGGCCTGGTCGGACGCGGCCAGCTGGGGCAGGGTGATCAAGCCTCTCCAGGCTGCCGGCTACCCGGTCGTCGCCCCGCCGACGGCTCTGCGCAGTCTCTCGGGCGATTCCGCCTACCTGGCTTCCTACCTCAAGACCGTCCAGGGCCCGATCGTCCTGGTCGGGCAGTCCTACGGCGGATCCGTCATCACCAGTGCCGCCACGGGCAACCCGAACGTCAAGGCGCTGGTCTACATCTCGGCCTTCGCGCCGGACACCGGTGAGAGCGCCGGGAGCCTGACTGCGCGATTCCCGGGCAGCCACATCAGCAACGATCCCAACGCGCAGCTTCCCACGGCTCTCAGCCCCGTCCCCGTCCCCTTCCTCACACCCGACAACAAGCCCGAGATCGTCCTGTACGCCAAGGCGGCTCAGTACCGGGACCTGTTCCTGAGTGACCGCGTCACCGTGGCCGCTGCCGCGGAACTCGCCGCCACGCAGAGCCCGATCGCCTTGACGGCACTGGGCGAGACCACCTCCGGGGAGCCGGCCTGGGAGAAGATCCCCTCGTGGTACCTCGTCTCCACCGCCGACCACCTGATCCCGCCGGCCGCCGAGCGCTTCATGGCCGCCCGCGCGCACTCCCACGTCGTCGAGGCCAACACGCCGCACGCGGCACAGGTGACCAACCCGGGCATCGTCGTCAGCCTCATCGAACGGGCCGCCAGAGCCACCCGGTGACCTCCACCGGACGACATCGCCGGTCGACCCCGGCGGTGTCATCCGGCCCGTTCCGGCGATCACCGACCAGGTCGCGAACCGCCCGGTCGTTCCGGTGTCCGATCGAAGGAATCAGCATCAGGTCCGCCGCGCCACGCGCTGGGCGAGCTGCCATAGGCGCGGGAGAAGGCCCGGCTGAAGGCGGCCTCGGAGATGTAGCCCACGCGGGCCGCGATCCGGCCGACCGGGTCGGCCGTGCCGCGGAGCAGGTGCGCCGCGTGGCCAAGCCGGCAGCGCTGAACGTACGAACCGGGCGTTTCCCCGACCGACTCGGCGAACCGCGTCGCGAACGCCGAACGTGACAGCGACGCGAGCCGCGCCAGCTCGTCGACGGACCAGTCACGACCAGGGTCTCGGTGGACCGCGGTGAGGACCGGCGCGAGCACCGGGTCCATCGCTGCCGTCAACCAGCCGGCGTGGCGCACCTCGCCGGACGCGGCCCACGACCGCAGCGTCCAGATGAAGAGCAGGTCGAGGGCTCGGGACACCATCACGCGGGCGCCGGGTGCCGAGCGGATCACCTCGGACACGAGCAGCTCGCTGATCGGCCGGAGCCAGGCCTTGGATTCCGCGTCGCCGCGGATCACGATCGCCGGCGGCAGAACGCCCAGCAGCGGCGCGGCGACAACCGACTCGACGAGGAACTCCCCGGTCACCCAGCTGGCTGTCGGTGTCGCCCGGACGATGTGGGCATCACCTCGTGCGAGCAGCACCAGGTCCCCAGCACCCAGTTCTACGGTTTTTTCGCCCGCGACCTCGACACTGATCCCGCCTTCCTCGACGAGATGCAGCAACCTGGCCCCGACCGGGTGCCGCTCACAGCTGCTCGATTGGCGCAGCACCTCGCCACCCTGCAGGTGAATCGCCTGCAGCACGTCCGAGAGCGCATCGTGCGCACCGTACGCCGGCGGCTGTGGAGAATCGGCAAAGTCTTCCGGATCTTCGGCCATGTTTTCGGTCCATCCTCCTTCTAGGCTGCGACACAGGATGCGTGAACAGTTCCGCACGAGCGGCCTCAACGCTCAGGACCGAGGAGCCAGGACCAGATGACATCGGATCATTTCACCTTATACGATCCATCCTCGGATGATCCAGTTGCGGATGGTACGGTTGGCCGGTGTCTTCGAAGAGCGACCACCGCGGCGCGTCGCCGCTACCCGACGCCGGCTCGGCGAGCGGGGACCTGACCTGGCTGGCCCACCGGGCGGCAGCAGCGCTCGGCGAAGCGTTCAACGCGGTCTCGCGGGATGCGGGGCTGACCGATCTGCGCGACTGGCTTGTGCTCGAACTGATCAGCACGGGTCCGGAGCGGACGCAGCTGGAGATCGCGGCCGAACTCGGGGTCGACAAGACCACCTTGGTGTCGATCCTCGACCGGATGGAACGCGACGGGCTCGTCGTCCGCAACCTTTCCGCCCATGACCGGCGCGTGCGCATCCCCCAGGCAACCGCGAAGGGCATCGAGGTGAAGGACCAGGTCGCCATCGCTCGAGAGACAGCGATCATGCGCCGGCTGTCCTCGATCCCCGCCCGCGACCACGCGAAATTCCACGCGATGCTGTGGAGCATCGTCCACGATCAATGACAGCCCGGGGGGAGTGTGATCCAGTGGGCGAACTTTTTGAGCACACTGGTGTCGATCTCCTCGTCGGACGTGGTGTGGCGCTCGAACGCATCCGTGCCTTCCTCGATGCCACAGACCGTGGTGGAGCGCTGCTGTTGTCAGGAGCGGCGGGGGTGGGCAAGACCGTGCTGCTCGATGCGGTGGCGGAGGTGGCGGTCGCGAACGGCTCGCGGGTCCTGCGTGCCTCCGGCGTCGAGTTCGAGGCCGACGTCAGCTATTCGGGACTGAACCAGATCCTTTTCCCTCTCTACGAAGCGTTCGGGGACCTCGAGAAGCCGCATGCCGATGCGCTGCAGGTCGCTTTGGGCTTCGGCAGCGGAGCGCCGCCGGAACGGCTCGTCGTGTCGAACGCGACGCTCATGCTCCTGCGCTCCGCGGCCAAGGCCAGCCCGTTGCTGCTGATCGTCGACGACCTGCCGTGGCTCGATCGGGCCAGCGCCGCCGTACTGGGCTTCGTCGCACGCCGGCTCAATGGCACCCGGGTCACCTTTCTCGGCGCCATGCGCTCGGGAAGTGAGACCTTCTTCAACGGCGGTGGCCTGCCCGAGTACGAGGTGCCGCCTCTGGATGGAGAGTCCGCACAGTTGCTGCTCCACAGCCGATTTCCGGCACTGGCCGCTCGAGTGCGTCAGCGCCTGCTGTCGGTGGCCGAGGGGAACCCGCTGGCGCTGCTCGAATTGCCCACCGCGCTGAGCGGGGAGCAGCGTTCGGCCCTGGAAACCCTTCCCGCGGTACTTCCACTCAGCCAACGCCTCCAGGCGCTGTTCGTGTCCCGGGTGTCCACCCTGTCCCTCGCCGCACGGCGGCTGCTGTTGCTCGCGACGCTGGAGGGAACCGGCGATCTCGCGATCCTGCAGGCGTCAGCGCGGCAGGCCGGCTATGAATCCGACCTCGAAGACCTCGCCTCGGCCGAGCAGGATCGGCTGGTGTCTTTCGACGAGGGCACCCGCCGGCTCGTCTTCCGGCACCCCTTGATCCGCTCGGCGGTCGTGAGTGCCTGCACCAGTACTGAGCGCCGGGCGGCACATCGAGCGTTGGCCCAGGTGCTGGTGAGCCACCCCGAGCGGCGGGCGTGGCATCTCGGCGAAGCTTCCGTCGAGCCGGACGAGCAGGTGGCCGGACTGCTCGAACAAGCGGCGCGGCGGATCGCGGCCCGCGGAGACGCCGTCGGTGCGGTGGCGGCACTGGTGAGGGCTGCCGACCTGAGCCCCCACGACACCGATCGCGCCCGCCGGCTCGCCGAGGCCGCCTACATCGGCGCCGATGCGACCGGGCAGCTCCGCAACTCCTCAGAACTGCTCGAAGGCGCCCGTTTGGCCGATCCGGGCCTGATGGGCTCCCTCCACTTCGCGGCCGCCGCCGTCTTCTTGATCATCAACGGCGACGGAGACATCGACACCGCCCACCGGCTGCTGGTCGGCGCCATCGAGGCCGGCACCCACGACTACGACGCCCAGGACGGCGCCCTCATCGACGCGCTCCACCTGCTACTGCTGCTCTGCTTCTTCAGTGGTCGCGCGGAGCTGTGGGAGCCTTTGTACGCAGCGCTCCGACGGCTGCGACCGGAGCCGCCCGCCCTGCTCTCAGTGGCTGCCAAGACCTTCTCCGACCCGGTCCGTTCCGGTGCCGGAGCCCTGAACCAGCTGGAATCGGTTCTCAGTGACCTGCAGACGGAGACCGATCCCGGCTGGATCGTTCGGGCCGGCACCGGCGCGCTCTACGTCGATCGACTGGCAGCCGTCCGGGAGCCGTCGTGGCGAGTTGTTCTCCAAGGGCGAGACGGCGGTCCGCCGCGCCGGCACATCGGCGGGCTGATGCACCTGTGCCTGGATGACTACCTCACTGGCAGGTGGGACGAATGCCTGGAACTGGCCGACGAGGGAATCCAGGTGTGCCAGGAATCCGGATACCCCTTCTTCACTTGGTACTTCTGGTACTGCAAAGCTGTCGTCGCCGCGGCCCGCGGCGACGACGAAACGGTCGACTGCTTGACCGACCGGATCGTTCGCTGGGCGACACCCAGGGGAGTGGGGGCGGCACTGCACTACGCCCGGCACGTCCGCACCGTCGCCGAATCCGGCCGCGGTGACTTCGAAAGCGCATATCGGAACGCGACGGCTCTGGGCCCCGCCGGTACGTTCGCCTCCCACGTGCCGCATGCGTTGTGGGTGGCGTTGGACGTCGCCGAAGCCGCGGTACGGACCGACCGGCACAGCGAGGCCGCCGCTCACGTACGGGCCATGCAGGAGGCCGGCATCGGCGCGCTGTCTCCGCGGCTCGGCCTGCTTGCCGCCGGTTCGGCGGCGTTGTGCGCCACCGACGACGACGAGGCGGTGCGCCGGTTCGAGGAGGCGCTGGACAGACCAGGCATCGAAAGGTGGCCGTTCGATCTGGCCCGGGTGCAACTCGCGTACGGGGAACGGCTGCGACGCGCCCGGGCCAACGCCGACTCCCGGGAGCCGCTGCGTCTGGCGTACGAGGCCTTCAGGCTGCTCGGCGCCGAGCCCTGGGCAGACCGGGCCGCCAAGGAACTGCGGGCCACCGGATGGGGGACACCCAAAACCACCGCGAGCGGAGAAGTGCTCACGCCCCAGGAACGGCAGATCGCGGATCTCGCGGCGTCCGGCTTGAGCAACAAACAGATCGCCGAGCGCTTGTACCTCTCGCACCGGACCATCGGCGCGCACCTGTACCAGATCTTTCCCAAGCTCGGGGTCAACTCCAGGGCCGCACTTCGCGATGCGCTCGCGGCGCTGGAGAAGTGACCGGGCCGGGAGCGAGTCTCAGTGGGCGGGTGCCTTTGGGGCTGTTGACGGCGGCCGCGATGGCTTGGGCTGCGAGGGCGACCTCGGCGGCTGTGAGTTCGTGTTCGGCCAGCTTGGCGTCGACGCTGTGGATCAGGCCGGGGTATCGGTCTTCGTAGGCTTGAACTGTCTGGGCGTCGTCGGGGTGGATGGTGTGAACGTGCGGGCCGGTCTGGGGGAGCAGGAAGCCGGGGACGATGATCGTGGTTTCGATGCCGAACTCGGTCAGTTCTTGGGCGTAGGTGGCGGCGAGGTGGTCGATCATCGTGATTGCTTCGGTGTGCAGGGCGAGGTAGGGCGCGCTTTCGGCTTGGTGGTTGGTCGGTACTACCCAGATCAGGAGTCCTTCGTGTCGTTCGCGCATCTGGGGTAGTACGGAGCGGTTGATGCGCTGGGTGGAGAGCACGTGGGCGTCGTAGATCTGGGCCAGTTGGTAGGGGGTGAAGGATTCGAGTGGTCCGCGGGGTACGGGGCCGACGGTGTGGACGACCGCGTCGATTCTTCCGCTCTGCGTCAAGATGTTGGCGACCGCGGTCGAGACTGAGCGCTGGTCGGCCACGTCCAGCGGAATGGGGCGTGGGCCGTGGTCGCTCGGCTCGGCTCGGTCGGCCGGGTTGAGCCCGGCGTACACGGTGTGGCCTGACTCTGCCAGCGCGTTGACGGTGGCAGCTCCGAGGTCGCTGGAAGCCCCGGTAACAAGGACGATCTGAGACATGGGGCTCCTCGCTGCTCTTCCGGCTGTCCCATCAGTGTCGGCGTGACGGAATCCGTCCGTATAAGTCGAACGACTGTCAGTGAGACCACGAATCGGATGGTCTTCCGACAGAAGCGGCTCCCCGGTGATTTCGATGAGGCTGTCGAAGAGCGCCAGAAGGCGAATTCCTCTCGAAGAGCGCGGAGTCATCGCGCAAGAAAGGCCAGACATGGCAGCGAGTTTCGGGCAAACACCGGGCGAGACGGTGGACGTCGGCGGAACGCCGTTCGCGTACCGCGAGGTGGGTCCGGCCGGCGGCGTGCCGCTGGTGTTGCTGAACCACATCACCGCGGTGCTGGACGACTGGGACCCCGCCGTGGTCGACGGCTTCGCGGCTGAGCGACGCGTCATCGCGGTGGATCTGAGGGGCGTCGGCGGTTCCGGCGGCACCACCCCCGACAGCATCGAGGCGATGGCCGCCGACACGATGGCCTTCCTGGAGTCCCTCGGGCTGGCCTCCGTCGATCTGCTGGGCTTCTCCCTGGGTGGCATGGTGGCTCAGGCGGTTGTCCAGCAGCGACCCGATCTGGTCCGGCGGATCGTCCTGGCCGGCACCTCGCCCGCCGGTGACGAAGGGCCCGCCGGCTGGGGCGCCGGGCTGCAAAGCGCTTTCGGGAAGTCGGCAACTGAAGGCAAGCACCCCAAGCACTACCTGTTCTTCTCGCCGACGTCCCGCAGCCAGGCCGCCGCGGACGCGTTTCTCGCTCGCCTGGACGAGCGTACCGAGAACCTCGACACGCCCGTGACGGACGAGACGATCGGTGCCCAGCTGACCGCGGCCACGAAATGGGAGCAGGGCACCTCGCCGGCCGGCCTGGCCGACGTGGACCAGCCCGTCCTGGTCGTCAACGGCGACAACGACGTCCTGGTGCCGACGATCAGCTCGTTCAACCTCGCGCAACTGCTGCCCAACGCCACGTTGAGCATCTACCCGGACGCCGGCCACGGCGCGATCTTCCAGCACCACGCCCTCTTCGTTCAGCAAGCCCTGGACTTCCTCCGCGACTGACCGGCCAAACCCAGAAGAGTTCTTCGCGAAGAACTCTTCTGGGTTAGGCTGTGCCTCATGAGTGATCAGACGCCGGCGGGCGACATCGTTCTGGATGTGGCTGCCTTGCGGGTGCTCGCTCACCCGATGCGGCTGACTTTGCTGGAGCACCTACGGCAGCGTGGTCCTGCGACGGCGCGACAGCTCGCGGAGCATTACCAGATCGACTCTGGTGCAGCGAGCTACCACCTGCGGCAGTTGGCCGACGGGGGTCTGATCGAAGAGGACACCCAGCGTGGTACCAGGCGCGACCGCTGGTGGCAGGCCCGGCATCGGTCATCGGTACACGATCCTGCACGCGGTGGTCCTGAGGAGCGAGACGACAGTCGCGGTTACCTGCACGCGGTACTGCTTGCGTACAGCGAACAGTTGCGCCGGTTGGCGTACACCGCACCGCTGCTGCCCGACGAGTGGTATGAGGCGTCAACGTTCAGCAACTACACGCTGCGATTGACCCCGGCCGAGCTCAACGAACTGAAGGCAGAGCTGGCTGCGGTCGTCAACAAGTACCGCCACCACGACGAAGCTGGAACGCCAGTAGCCCTTCAGCTGCACGGGTTTCCCCTGCTCGAGCCGGACGATGACGCCTAGCGGCACCACCCCCACGGCTGCCTACCGCGACAGCAATGTTCTGCGCTGGGCGTCGGCCTACACCGCATCAGTCAGTGGCGACGTCGTCTTCTTCCTGACCCTGTCCTGGGCCGTGACCCGGATTGCCGGCCCGGCCCAGGTCGGCGCGGTGCTGGCCGTCGGAGCCGTTCCCCGGGCACTACTGATGCTGGTCGGCGGCGTGATCGCCGACCGCTACGGTCCGCGCCGAGTCGTGATCGGCAGCGACTTCGCCCGATGCGTGATCATCGCCTGCACTGCAGCGTTGATCCAGTTCACTGCGGGCGGGCTGCCAATCCTGTACGCCGTTGCGCTGGTCTTCGGCGTGATCGACGCGCTGTTCATGCCTGCCGTAGGCGCTCTGGCCGGCCGGCTCACCGATCCAGGACAACTCGGCCGGGTGCAGGGACTGCGCGTGCTGGCGGTCCGGGTCAGCAACGCGGTCGGTCCAATGATCGCCGCGATCGTGTTGACTGCCGCCGGAGTCGCCGCCGGCTTCGGTCTGGCCGGGCTGCTGTTCAGTCTGTCCTTCGGTCTCCTCCTTGCCGTCCGCCTGAACCGCGGACAGACCGCCGAGCGTTCGACCGGCTCACCGTTGGACGATCTTCGAGACGGGCTGCGGTACCTACGGAGAAACCGCCAACTGGCGCGCCTCGTCGTGGTGGTCGGGCTGAGCGAGTTGTGCTTCAGCGGTCCGGTAGGAATCGGTCTGGTCCTACTGACCGCCGAACGACACTGGGGTCCGGCCATCCTCGGCTGGGCCCTGAGCGTGTTCAGCATCGGAGGTGCAGTCACCGGAATTCTGCTAACCGCCCTGGCTCACGTCCCGCGAGCGGGGGTCGCGCTCGTGGGCGCGCTGACAGCTACCGCCGTTCTGATCGGCGCCCTAGGCCAGGTCACTGCGGCCAGCGCTCTGATCGTCGGTTCCGCCGCGCTCGGAACGATCAGCGGCGCGGCGATGGCTATCGGCAACGCCTTACTCCAACGCACGACCGAACCTCGCTATCTCGGCAGGGTCGGCTCGGTAACTTCGCTGTGCACCCTCGGCCTAAGCCCCCTGCTCTACCCGGTCAGCGGCCTCATCGCGGCTGCCTGGGGAACAGGCGTCTTCTTCGCCGGATGCGCCTTGGTGTGCCTGCTGGCCGGGTTCACCGCCGCGACGGCCAAAGCAATACGCGACTCCGAACTCTGATGCCACCACCGAAGCAGGCGCCGGTTGGGCGGAGTCGGGGTGGGGCATCTACGGGTATCAGGATGTGACCCAGATCCTGGTGGAGTTTCGGGGCCGTGGCACACTCGTAGTACGAGTGAACCCACTCGCGTGCTCCGGGGTCGGTGTAATTCCGAGCCGGCGGTTATAGTCCGCGACCCGGTCGAAGCTGTATCTCGGCCGGTTGACCTGGTGGAATTCCAGGACCGACGGTGAAAGTCCGGATGGGAGGCGCACGCGGTCGGCGGGTGCGCTCCGACGTCCGGTCGCGGCTGAAATTTCAGCCGCTCCCGAGCGACGGGTCCGCGCGTGCGCCGGTTGTCATGGCCCCGGTGTGCGTCCGTGACAACGAGGGACCCGTCAGTGAAGAACGCTTCGCCGATCGACATCGCCTGGATGCGTCGTGCCGTCGAGCTCGCCGCGCGTGGCGTCGGCAGCACCCATCCGAACCCGGTCGTCGGTTGTGTCATCACCGGCCGTGACGGTCACCCGGTCGGCGAGGGCTTCCACGCCTACCCGGGCGGTCCGCATGCCGAGGTCGAGGCGCTCCGGATGGCCGGTGATCGCGCTCGCGGCGGTACGGCGTACGTGACGCTCGAGCCCTGCAACCACACCGGCCGCACCGGGCCGTGCTCCGATGCACTGATCGCGGCCGGCATAGCGCGCGTCGTGTACGCCGTACCGGACCCGAACAAGCAGGCAGCCGGCGGCGCGGAGAAGCTCCGGGCCAAGAACATCCAGGTCGAGCAGGGCGTGCTCCAGGACGAGGCCGAAGCGGTCAACCACGTCTGGCTGCACAGCGTCCGCCAGGGCCGCCCGTTCGTCACCTGGAAGTTCGCCACCACCCTCGACGGGCGCTCAGCCGCCAAGGACCGCTCCAGCAAGTGGATCACCGGCCCGCTAGCCCGCGCCGACGTGCACAAGAAGCGCGCGGAATGCGACGCGATCGCGGTCGGCACCCAGACCGTACTGACCGACGACCCCGAACTGACCGTCCGCGACGAGCAGGACAAGCCCGCCGCCCGGCAACCGCTGCGAGTCGTCGTCGGCGACCGCGAGATCCCGCTGACCGCGAAGGTCCGCAACGACCGCGCCGAGACCCTGATCCTGCCCACCCACGACCCCGCCGAGGTACTCCGCCAGCTGGACGACCACCAGATCCGGCACCTCTGGCTCGAAGGCGGCCCGACCCTCGCGGCTGCCTTCCTACGCGCCGGCTGGGTCGACCAGATCGTCGCGTACGTCGCACCGGCGCTGCTCGGCTCCGGCTTCTCCGCCATCGGCGACCTGGGCGCGGAATCGATCGACCAGCTAAAACGCTTCAACCTTGCGGACGTGACTCGCCTGGGTGACGACGTCCGGCTCACCTTGACTCCCCTGGGAGGGAAATAACCATGTTCACCGGCATCATCGAAGAGCTCGGTACGGTCGAGGCGCTCGACCTGTTGGACGGCGACGCCGCCCGGCTGACCATCCGTGGGCCGAAGGTGACCGAGGACGCCGGCCACGGCGACTCGATCTCGGTGAACGGCTGTTGCCTCACGGTGGTCGAGCACGGCGACGGCACGTTCACCGCGGACGTGATGCGCGAGACCCTGCAGCGCACCAGCCTGGGCGGTGCCGAGAAGGGCTCCCGGGTCAACCTGGAGCGCGCGGTCACCGCCCACGCCCGGCTCGGCGGACACATCGTCCAGGGACATGTCGACGGCACCGGTACGATCGCCAGCCGCGAGCCGGCGGAGCACTGGGAGGTCGTCCGGATCGCGGCGCCCGCGGAGATTCTCCGGTACGTCGCGGAGAAGGGCTCGATCGCCGTCGACGGCGTCTCGCTGACCGTCACCGACGTGGACGACAGCACCGGCACCTTCGGGATCAGCCTGATCCCGACCACGCTCGAGCTGACCGTGCTCGGCACCAACAAGATCGGCGACACCGTCAACCTCGAGGTCGACGTGATCGCCAAGTATGTCGAGCGCCTGCTCACCGCCGGCCGCGTCTCGCAACCCCGGTCGGCGGCAGAGCTTGCTGGAGGCAACGAATGAACTTCTTCGACTGGTTACTGCACTCGCAGGTCACGATCGGCGGCTCGCCGGTGCTGGTCCGCGAGATCGTCGGCAACGTGTTCGGCCTGGCCAGCGCCCTGTTCGGGATGCGCCGGCTCGTCTCGGCGTGGCCGGTGGGCATCATCGGCAACGTCTTGCTGTTCACGGTTTTCGTCGGCGGGCTGTTCGACACCCCGCAGGACAAGGACCTCTGGGGCCAGGCCGGCCGCCAGGTGTTCTTCGCGCTGGTGAGCCTCTACGGCTGGTACCGGTGGTACCAGACCCGCCACGCAGGCGCCGCGAAGGGTGTGCAACCGAAGTGGGCGACAACCCGTCAGCGGATCGAGTTGCTCGGCGTGGCAGTCGTGCTCTACGCGATCGCCTACCCGGTACTGAAGGCGCTGGGCTCGTGGGGACCGCAGTGGGACGCGTGGATCCTCACCGGGTCGATCCTGGCGACGTACGGGATGGCGCGCGGGTACGTCGAGTTCTGGCTGATCTGGATCCTCGTCGACGTGGTCGGCGTACCGCTGCTGGTGCAGGCGAAGTTCTACCCGTCCGCGACGATGTACGTCGTCTACGGGCTCTTCTGTGTCCTCGGATTCGTCTCTTGGTGGCGGATCCAGAATCGTGAGACGGCCGCTGCGGCCACTCCTGAGCCAGTGACGGTGGGCTGACCGATGGGCGAGGTACTGAAGCTCGACACGATCGAGCATGCGATCGACGAGATCCGGGCCGGACGGCCGGTGATCGTGGTCGACGACGAGGACCGCGAGAACGAGGGCGACCTGATCTTCGCGGCCTCCAAGGCGACGCCGGAGCTGCTGGCGTTCCTGATCCGGTACAGCTCCGGCGTGGTCTGCGTCCCGATGGAGGCCGCCGAGCTCGACCGGCTAGGCATCCCGTTGATGACGCCCCACAACCGCGAGCGGCTGCGCACGGCGTACACGATCTCGGTGGATGCCCGCGACAACGTCACGACCGGCATCTCGGCGGCGGACCGGGCGCGCACCATTCGCGTGCTGGCCGACTCGGCCTCCGAGTCGTACGACCTGGTACAGCCGGGCCACATCTTCCCGCTGCGGGCGCGCGAGGGCGGCGTACTGGTCCGTCCCGGGCACACCGAGGCGTCGCTGGATCTCGCCCGGCTCGCCGGGATGCGGCCGGCCGCGGTGATCGCCGAGCTGGTCAACGACGACGGCACCATGAAGCGTGGCGGGGACCTGCGGACCTTCGCTGATGAACATGGCTTGGTTCTCGTCTCGATAGAAGACCTGATCCGTTACCGGCGGCGGACCGAGAGCCAGATCCAGCGGGTAGCGACGACGACGCTGCCGACGCGGTACGGCGATTTCGTTGCCCACGGCTACCGGAACACGATCGACGGTACCGAGCAACTGGCGCTGGTCCGTGGCGAGATCGGCGACGGGCCGGTCCTGGTGCGGTTGCACTCGGAGTGCCTGACGGGTGACGTGTTCGGCTCGCAGCGGTGTGACTGTGGTCCGCAGCTCGACGAGGCGATGCGCCAGGTGGCGGCCGAGGGTGGCGTCGTCGTGTACCTGCGTGGGCACGAAGGGCGTGGCATCGGGCTGCTGCACAAGCTGCAGGCGTACGAGTTGCAGGACGCCGGCCGGGACACGGTCGACGCCAACCTGGATCTCGGCTTGCCCGCCGACGCCCGCGACTACGGGACCGGCGCGCAGATCCTGGCCGACCTGGGCATCACCTCGGTGAAGCTGCTGACGAACAACCCGGCCAAGCTGTCGGGCGTACAGGGCTACGGCATCGACGTCGTCGAGCGCCGCGGCATCACGATCGACCCGACCGAGCACAACCTGCGGTACCTGTCGACCAAGCGTGACCGGATGGGCCATCACCTGCCGGACGGCAGCGACGGACACCAGCCCACTGGTACTGACGAGAACGGAGCCGGCTGATGTCGGGCAGTGGAGCACCCACCATCGAGATCCCGCAGGCTGAGGGGGTCCGGGTCGCGATCGTCGCGGCGCAGTGGCACCCGAAGGTGACCGATTCCCTGGTCGCGGGCGCGGAGCGAGCGCTCGCCGACTCGGGAGTGACCGATTTCAAGGTGATCCGGGTGCCCGGGTCGTTCGAGCTGCCGGTCGCGGCGTTGCACGCGGCCAAGGCCGGGTACGACGCGGTGGTCGCGCTGGGCGTCGTCATCCGTGGCGACACCCCGCACTTCGAGTACGTTTGCCAGGCGGCGACCGAGGGCCTCATGCGGGTCGCCGTGGATACCGGCGTACCGGTCGGGTTCGGGTTGCTCACGTGTGACAACGACCCGCAGGCGCTGGACCGGGCCGGTTTGCCGGACAGCCGCGAGGACAAGGGGTACGAGTCGGCCCAGGCCGCGTTGTCCACGTTGCTCGCGACCCGGGCGTTGGCGCACTAGCGGCTGACAATGGTTTCGGTCCGCATCCACGACAGCTTGTCGGGGTTGCGGACGTAGTACAGCCCGGCGATGAGGCCGTCCTCGATGCACAGCGCCATCACTCCGTCCAGCTCGCCGTCGAGCCGCAGAACCATTGCCGGGCTGCCGTTGACGTAGACCGGTTCGGTTGAGATCTGGTGACCGACGCGGCCCAGGCCGGCGGTGAGCAGACGGGCGACCTTGTCGGCTCCCAGAACCGGCTTCGGAACGGCCTGCTTGATCCCACCGCCGTCGCCGAGCAGGACGACGTCGGGGGCGAGAATGTCGACCAGGTCCTGCAGATCGCCGGTCGCGATCGCCCGCTGGAACGCCTCGATGGCGCTGCGTGACTCAGCCTGGGAGACCGCGCCGCGGGGCCGGCGGGCGGCGACGTGGTTGCGGGCGCGGTGGGCGATCTGGCGGACCGCGACCTGGGTCTTGCCGACGGCTTCCGCGATCTCGGCGTACTCGAGATCGAACACGTCGCGCAGGACGAAGACCGCTCGCTCGGTCGGCGTCAGCGTCTCCAGGACCAGCAGCATCGCCATCGAGACGCTGTCGGACAGTTCGACGTCCTCGGCGACGTCGGGGCTGGTCAGGAGCGGCTCGGGCAGCCAGGAACCGACGTACGACTCCTTGCGGCGGCCCATCGCGCGCAGTCTGTTGAGTGCCTGGCGGGTGGTGATCCGGACCAGGTACGCGCGCGGCTCCCGCACCGTCTCGTGGTCGACCGCTGCCCAGCGCAGCCAGGTCTCCTGCAGCACGTCCTCCGCGTCCGTCGCCGAGCCGAGCATCTCGTACGCGACGGTGAAAAGCAGGTTGCGGTGGGCAACGAACGCCTCGGTGGCGGAGTCCATCGGCGTACTCCTGTCTGTTCTGGCCGGTCGGGGTCAGCCACAGGACACCGCCCGGTACCGCGCTGTGACACGTCCACCCAGTGGTCCACGTCACGTCCCCATACCGTCACAGCAGACCACCCCGGCGGTGCCTTGTGTCCGACAAGACAACCACTTTGGAGCGTGCACGATGAAACAAGCTCGCGTTGACCTCGCCGCCAACCCCGTCTCGGGGAAGCTGATGAAGCACTTCATCGCCATGCACCGGATCCTCACGGACTCGCCGTTGCCGGCCGCCACCCAGCACCTGGTGACGCTGCGCGCCAGTCAGATCAACGGCTGCAGCGTCTGCACCGACATGCACGCGAAGGACGCGTTTCATGGCGGTGAAACCCAGGACCGGATCAACCTGGTCGCGGCCTGGCGGGAGGCAGGCGTGTTCAGCGAGGCCGAGCGCGCGGCGCTTGAACTGGCCGAGCAGGGCACCCGGATCGCTGACGCGGCCGGCGGCGTGAGCGACGAGGTGTGGGCGAACGCCGCCAAGTACTACGACGAGGACCAACTCGCCTCGCTGGTGTGCCTGATCAGCCTGATCAACTCGGCCAACCGCCTCAACGTCCTGGTTCGGCAACCCGTAGGCAACTACCAACCAGGCCAACTCGCCTGACCCCGCCGACCCCGCCCGGCCCCGCCCGCCCCCTGATCCCGCCCGACCCCGCCCGACCCCGCTGACCACGCTGACCCCGCCCGACCCCGCTGACGCCGCTGACGCTGGCGGGTCAGGCGGTGCGGGTGTGGCGCATTTTCCAGTTGCTTACCCAGGTTTCGCCGTTGTCGGTGGAGAAGAGTTGTTCCCAGGCGGCGTGGGTGGCGCCTGGGGTCCAGACGAAGCGGACGTCGATCGGTTGGCCGTTCCATTCGTCGGGGCCTTCGAAGACTCCGAGGCCATCGTTGCTGAAGGCACCGATCACGGGAGTCTCCAGGGTGCCACGGAGGCTGTTGATCCAGTGGATGGACCAGGTCCCCGCAGTCGGGTTGTAGAGGCGCAGCGTCGCGCCGCGGAAACCCTCGGTCGGGAACCAGCCTTCGTCGAAGCTCACCGCGCCGTCGAAGTACGAGTAGACCTTCATCTTCGAGTCGACCTCGTACCACGACGCGGACTCGCCCAAGGCCGGCCGGCGGCGTTCGTTGTGCATGTCCCACTCGCCGACCAGGAAGTCGAAATCGCTGGTGGGCTTGGGGATGTCGACCCGCGGCGGCTCGGTCGAGCGCCGGGTGAAGTCCATCCTCCAGTTCACCTCCCAGGTCACCCCGCCGTCCTCGGAGAACGACTGCTCCCAGTGCGCGGTCGTCTCGGTGATGTCCGACCAGGCGTAGCTGACCAGGATCGGCTTGCCGTCGAGCTCCTCCTCGCCGGTCAGCCAGCAGGACTTGCCGTCCTCGGCCCAGCGCCCCTTCACCGGCGGATACAGCTCCATCGTCGTGCTGTTGATCCAGTAGATGGTCCAAGCCTTGGTCAAAGGGTCGAACAACCGCACGGACATCCCGTACGACGCTTTGCCCGGGAACTGCATCTCGTCGATGCTGATCGCCCCGTCGAAGTGGGTCCGCGCGGTACACGTGCCCTCGTAACTTTGCCAGTCGTCGCTTCCGACGAAGACTTTGTTCAAGGTCTGATGCCGGACATCGAAGTACCCGTCGAGGAAGTCGAAGTCGCTCGTCAGCTTCGGAAACATCCGGCTGAAGGTCATCGACCAGTTGCTCTCCCAGGTCGCGCCGCCGTCGACGGAGAAGGCCTGCTCCCAGACCGGCACCTCGCCCTTCGTCCACCGGAACCGGACATCCACGGGCTGCCCGTCATGCGTGTCCGGGCCCTCAAGGATGCCGACGCCGTCCGCCCCGAAGCCGCCGTACACGGGCGGCTCCAGCACGCCGCGCTTGCTGTTGATCCAATGGATCGCCCACGCGCCGGCCTCCACGTCGTACAGGCGAACCGTCATCCCGTCGAAGTCCTCGGTCGGGAAGAAGGTCTCGTCGATGCAGACGGCGCCGTCGAACAGCGTGTACGCCTCGGCCGTACCCGCGTACTCGCGCCACTCGTCGCTGCCGGTCAGCGGGGAGATGAGCTGGCGATGCTGCACCTTCCAGGAGCCGACGAGGAAGTCGAAGTCGCCGGTGACCTTGGGGGCGTCGAGCGCCGGCGGCTCGGTCGATCGGCGGGTCAGGTCCATCGTCCAGTTGGTCTGCCAGGTCTCGCCGTCGTCTTCGGAGTACGCCTGCTCCCAGTGCGCGGTCGTCTCCGTGACGTCGGACCAGCGCAGCCGGACGGGGATCATCCGGTCGCCGAGGTCGTCCTCGCCGTACAGGGTGCAGACCCCGTCCGACCAACCGCCGCGGACCGGCGGCTGGAGCTTGCCCGTCTTGCTGCTGACCCAGTAGACCGTCCAGATCTTCTCGGCCGGGTCGTACAGGCGAAGTGACATCCCGTACGCCGCCTTGCCCGGGAACCGCGCCTCGTCGACACTCACCGCACCGCCGTGGTGGGTGCGGCCGGTGTGCGTGCCGGCGAACTCGTCCCACTCGCCGCTCGAGGTGAGGACGCGATGGACTACGTCGAAGTGGCCGTTGAGGAAGTCGAAGTCGCCGGTGACCTTGGTGAGTGTGCTCATGTCCAAAGCCTCTCGCCTATACCTGACAGTGAGTGGCAGTGATTAGGACTAACCTCTCGATATGCGCTCGAGCCGGCTTCTCCAGATCCTTCTGCTGCTGCAGACGCGGCGGCAGTTGACCGCGCGCGAGCTCGCCGAGGAGCTGGAGGTGTCGCTCCGGACGATCTACCGCGACGTCGAGGCGCTCGCGGCGGCCGGCGTACCGGTCTACGCCGATCAGGGGCGCGCGGGCGGGTACCGGCTGGTCGACGGGTATCGCACCAAGCTCACCGGACTCAACGAGGGGGAGGCGGCGGCGCTGTTCCTGGTGGGGATGCCCGGGCCGGCGGCGGCGCTCGGGTTGACCGAGCAGACGAGTTCGGCCGAGTTGAAGCTGCTCGCGGCGCTGGCTCCGGATCAGCGGGATCGCGCCGGGCGGCTGAAGAACCGGTTCCACCTCGACATGCCCGCGTGGTACCGGGATGCCGAGGAGTCGCCGTACCTGTCCGCGGTCGCGTCGGCGGTGATGGAGGACCGGCGGATCAAGGTGCTGTACCGCCGGTGGGAGGCGCCGCGCGAGGTCGAGCGGACGCTGGAACCGTACGGGCTGGTCCTCAAGAACGGCACCTGGTACGTCGTCGCCGCGGCACCCGGCGGCGTGCGGACGTACCGCGTCTCCAACATCCTGCAACTGGCCCCGACCGACGAAACCTTCACTCGCCCTGACGGCTTCGACCTGGCGAAGCGCTGGCAGGAGCATCTGGACCGCTTCGAGTCCGAACGCCTCACCGGCGAAGCCCTGATCCGCCTCTCACCCCGCCTCGTCGCCAGTCTCGCCGACCTCTCCGCAACCCTTCTCCTGAAGGCGATCGCCGACACCGACGCCCAGCCGGCCGCCGACGGCAGCATCACCGTCGCGGTCCCGATCGAATCGGTACCCAACGCCGCGACTCAACTGATCCGCTTCGGCAGCTCGCTGGAGGTGCTGGAGCCCGCCGAGTTGCGCGCCGAACTCAAACGACTGGCGGAGTCGGTCGCCGCGCTCTACTGACCAGCTCGTGCGGTACGGCGTACTGCGTGTTCCCGTTGTAGCCGGTCACCGTCGTCGCCATCGTCAACGAGTTGAGCAACGCCTCTTCCACCGCTTCCATCGTCGCCTGGAACACCCCCTTCAACTCGTACTCCCGCATCGCCGGCGCCCGACTGGTGCTGAACGCGATCGCATAATCCCCACTCCCCGGCGAAAAGTCCGACCCCACCCGCCCCATCCCAAACACCGCCCGCCGAGCGACACGACCCAGTTGCCGGGCGTCGAGCGGCAGATCGGTGGCGACGATGATCACGCAAGAATTCCCCTCCGGCACCGGCATCTCCACCGGCGGCACCACCGGAGTCCCAAGCACAGTCAAAGTCCCCGAAAAGTTCGCCTGCACCAGCACCCCAACCACCCCATCTGCGACCTGGCGAGACGCAGTACCGATACCTGCCTTGAAGCCCAAGGCAACCGTGCCGGTTCCCGCTCCGACGTTCCCCTCGGCAGGAAGCTCTGCCGAGGCGGAGTCGAGGGCCGCGAAGACGTGCTCGGGGGTGATCGGACGGGAGCGGATATCCGACAGGTACCCGTCGTTGGTCTCACCGACGACCGGATTGAGGCTGATCGCCGCCGGATCCCGAGCCAGCAGCCAACTGACGAGCGCATCGGCCACCCGAAACACCGAGAGCGTGCCGGTCAGAAGTACCGGCGTCTCCAAAACCCCAAGCTCCTCCACCTGCGTCGACCCCACCAACTTCCCATACCCATTCCCAACAGCAATCGCGCCCGGCAGCCCCCCGGCATACCCAGGCTGCCCATCTGTATACCCAGGCGGCACGACCGCCGTGACCCCCGTGTTCACCGATCCGCCGACCAGCGTGCTGTGGCCGACCAGTACGCCGGGAACGTCGGTGATCGCGTTCAGCGGACCAGGCGGCAAGGAGCCGGGGACGACGCCCAGGGCGCGGATTCTCATGCCGCCATCGTCGGGCAGACCGGCGTCCCGTAGTACCGGAAAGTCCGGAGGGCGAGACCTGGGCGGGAGGGGTGTGGGGGCGACCTCTAGGGTGGTGGGGCGATGAAGACCTTTGATGAACTCTTCGCCGAGCTGGGCGAGAAGGCGCTGAACCGACCGGAGGGCTCCGGGACGGTGGCCGCGCTGGATGCCGGCGTGCACACGATCGGGAAGAAGCTGGTCGAAGAGGCCGCCGAGTCCTGGATGGCCGCCGAGCACGAGGGCAAGGAACGGGCCGCGGAGGAGCTGAGCCAGCTGCTCTACCACGCGCAGGTGATGATGCACGCGCTCGGCCTGACCCTCGACGACGTGTACCGACATCTGTAGGAGTCCCGCACAGAGCCGGTTCACCTCTCACAGATTGGCCTAGTCATGCTGCGCGTCGCAGTACCCAACAAAGGCTCGCTGAGCGAAGCCGCCATCTCCATCCTGTCCGAGGCAGGCTACCGGCAGCGCCGGTCCACCAAGGACCTGTCGCTGACCGACCCGGACAACGGCGTCGAGTTCTACTACCTGCGCCCGCGCGACATCGCCGTGTACGTCGGTGAGGGCACCCTCGACGTCGGCATCTCCGGCCGCGACCTGGTGCTCGACTCGCACGCCGACGCCGACACCATCCTCGAGCTCGGCTTCGGCGGCTCCACCTTCCGGTTCGCCGGCCGCCCCGGCGTGGCGCAGTCGGTCAAGGACCTGCAGGGCAAGCGGATCGCCACCAGCTTCGCCGGCATCCTCGGCGACCACCTGACCGAGAACGGCGTCGACGCGTCCGTCGTCAAGCTCGACGGCGCGGTCGAGTCCGCGGTACAGCTCGGCGTCGCCGACGTGATCGCCGACGTCGTCGAGACCGGTACCACGCTGCGCCAGGCCGGCCTCGAAGTGTTCGGCGACGTGATCCTCAAGTCCGAGGCCGTGCTGATCCGCCGTCACGGGGTCGAGCAGCCGGCCGGGCTGGAGCAGCTCGTCCGCCGGCTCGAAGGCGTCCTGGTCGCGCGCAACTACGTGATGATGGACTACGACATCCGCGCCGAAGCCGTCGAGGCCGCGAACGCGGTCGCGCCCGGACTCGAGTCGCCGACGGTCTCGCCGCTTCATCGCGAAGGCTGGGTCGCGGTCCGGGTGATGGTGCTCCGGGCCGACGCACAGCGGATCATGGACCAGCTCTGGGAGGTCGGGGCGCGCGCGATCCTGACCACCGACATCCACGCCTGCCGGATCTGAGCGCGATGACCCCGAAGGCCCCGGCGCCGAAGGTGCTGTGGACGTTCCATCCCTGGGCCATCGCCGTGATGGCCGGCGTGATGGGACTGTCGATCGTCGCCGTCTTCGGGGTGATCTGGTTCCGTCTGTCGCCCGAGTCCCGCGACACCTTCAGCCTCTTCCAGCAGCTCACCCTGCTCGCGTTCTTCGGCACGGTGCTCTACCTGCTGTACCGGATGGCGACGGTCCGCGTCACGGCGTACGAGGACAGCCTGCGGGTCCGCAACGTCTTCCGCACCTACCGCTACCCGTGGAAGGACGTGAAGGCGTTGCGTTTCCGCGCGGGCGACCCGTGGCTCCAGCTCTTCGACACCGAAGGCAACCGCCTGGGCATCCTCGCGGTCCAAGCCTCCGAAGGCGCCCGGGCAGGCCGGGCCGCCAAGGAGCTGGCGGCCGTGGCCCGCTCGCACGGAGCCGGCTAGATACTCACCCTGAAGCTGGTGGAGTGTTCGTCGCCCGGCTTCAGCACGACGAGGTCGTCGCCGCTGATGAAGGCGTCGGGCGGACAAGTCATCGGCTCGACGGCCAGGCCGACGCGGTCGAGGGCGTTGGCCGTGTAGAGCTGCATCCACCTGGTATCGCTGGTCAGGCGGGCGGAGTTGCCGGTGGCAGGGTCGGTGAGGCGGACTTCCCAGGTCGCCGGCAGGTTGGTGAAGGCGTTGTCGATGTCAAAATCCTGTACTTCCCGAGCCTGACCGAAGTCGTACCGCGACCCGGCGACCGGCGCGAGTCCGACCGGGCTCAGCCGATCCGGGGTGACCTGGAGCCAGTCGCCGGCTGTGAATTCGAGCTCGCACTGGTCGATCTGGACGCCGACGGTGAGGTATGGATGGCAGCCGTACCCGTACGGCGCGTCGCCGGCGCCCACGTTGACCGCCCGAGCCGTGACGGTCAGGCCGTTGGTCGCGTCGAGCTGGTAGGTGAGGGTCAGGTCCAGCTGATGCGGGTACCCCGGCTGCCCGTGCAACCGGTAGCTCGTCTCGACGACCGACTCGTCGCTGCCGTCGTCGGCGCGCTCCCAGTTGGCCCAGCGGGTCAGGCCGTGGATCGCGTTCTGGCGGGCCGGCTCGGTCAGGTACAGCTGCTGGTCGACGCCCTGGAACGTGTACTTCCCATCCGTGATCCGGTTCGGCCAGGGGAACAGGTGCTGGCCGATGCCCGCTCGCGCGGGTTGGTCCTCTGGATAGCCGAGTAGCACTTCGCGCCCGGCGTACGAGAGTCCCCGCAACCCACCTCCCACGCTCACCACGGTCCCGGAGTACTCCCCGGCGCGAATGGTCCACTGCTCACCCGACGGCAGAACGCTCATACCCCCATCTTCCCGCACGCGCCGTGCTCAGGAGGCGGCGGAGTCATGGGGGAGATTGACGGACTTGGTGATGAGCTCGAGGGCTGGGTCGTGGGGGAGGGTGGGGTTGCCGTCGACGATCAGGTTGGCGCGGGTACGGGTGTTCTCGGTGGCGAAGTGATCGCGTTCCCAGCGCATCCAGTCGAGCCAGCGGTCGCGCAGTGCCTCGCCGTCGCGTTCGATGCCACGGTCGAGGCGGATCTCGTTGGTCGTCTCGATCCAGATCTTCAGCGACTGCCAGCGGTCGGCGTCGCGGTCGCAGGAGGTGACGCCTTCGACGATCAGGAGCTCGACGGTCGCCGGTACCAGATGCAGCTCCGCG
This sequence comes from Kribbella sp. NPDC051620, assembly GCF_044453825.1. Classification (NCBI taxonomy): domain Bacteria; kingdom Bacillati; phylum Actinomycetota; class Actinomycetes; order Propionibacteriales; family Kribbellaceae; genus Kribbella; species Kribbella sp. NPDC051620. The sequence continues at coordinate 65,048 of NZ_JBITDB010000006.1, read as the reverse complement.
TATGCACCGACAGCCCAGTCGTAGCGCCGGTACCGTCCCTCGCGGCCGTCGGCGAGGCGGCTGAGCACGTGGTCCCGCAGGAGCGCGAAACCCTGTACTGCGCCGTCCCAGCCGGCGTACAGGTCGTCCATGTGGAGCACCCCGGTCCGCAGGCCGCGCGCCTCCGCACGCGCGGCGAAGCGGTCGGCCAGGGTGCTCTTGCCGGATCCAGCCGGGCCGTCGATGCTGATCAGCCGGGTCTTCCCGAGTCGGGCAGGAGCCGCCTGGACGTGGTCGAGCAGGCTGTCGATGGTCACCGGCCGCCCGTCAGAGGGCCGGTCGGGCCGCGGCTGGCCGGCCGTCTGGTTGGTCAGGGGCAAGGTGTTGAGGGAGTCGCTGGTCAGGCGATTAGTTGATTCCATGGCGCTTCAGGATGTCCTCGATCTCGTCGAACTCCGACGATTCCTGACCCTTCGCCGCCCTGGGGGCTTTGGAAGGCTTCTGGGTCTTGGCGGGCCCGCCGGCGGTGGCCGGGGCGGGGCCGCTGGCGGTCAGTTCACCGATCGCGTCAGAGGCCGGCCGGGTGGCCGACTGGGGCTTGGGTGCCTTCTCCCTGTTCCCACTCCGGCCCTTGGCCAAGCCGGAGACGACGTAGAGCACGACCGAGACGCCGAACAGCGCCACGCCCGCCCATACGGTGGGGGAGAAGATCAGGTGCGCGACCCAGCTGCTGACAGACTTCACCACGTCCCAGAGCAGCTCGAGCAGCCCGGTCAGGTACAGCGAGACCGGGAGCAGCGACCAAGCCACGCCACGGACACCCGAAGCGAGTCCGCGGCGCCGCCAGGCGGCCCACGAACCGATCAGGCCGAGCAGCGTGAGGCCGACACAGAACGGCAGCAGCGTCAGATCGTTGAAGTCAGGCACATCTCCAGGCTCGCACAAGTCCGCCCGGATCCAAGGGGGGAAAGGCCCTGACACCACCCTGAAACGCCCCCCGGCCGACTCCCGTGCGGAGCGGCCCCGGGGTTGCGTACCGTCCCGGGGTACGGGTTTGCTGTTCGTCCACGACGAGTGGGTCACCACGACGGGAGATGCCGATGACGTCGCACCCGCTGACCAAGGTCCATCGCATGTTCGAGCTCGTCGAGCCGCTCGCCACGGTCAGCTTCTCCGACGTGGTGACCGAGGCGTTCCGGGCCCTCGGTCTGCGCAACTACTGGGACGGGTACTTCGCAGGCCGCGCCGCGCCGCGCCGCTGGGCCTGGCGCCGGCCGAGGTGGTGCACGCGGCCTTCTACAACTTCGCTGACGGCGAGGTGGCCCGGCACATCCCCTGGGTGTGGGCGAAGACCACCCCGGAGGAGGCGATAGCCGTTCGCGAGCAGGGCAGCGCCACCACACTGAGGCAACGGATGGGGCAGCTCGCCGACTCGCCCGGACTGGTGCGGGCCACCGACCTCGCCACCCGGGCAGCGATCAGCGCGCCCACCGAAGGCCGGGTCCTGTACGCCGGCCTACGCGCTCGCAGTACCTGAGGAGCCGGTGGCCAGGCTCTGGCACGCGGCGACGCTGCTCCGGGAGCACCGCGGGGACGGCCACAATGCTGCCCTTGCCGCTCACGGAATCGGTGGCACCGAAGCTCACGTCCTGATGGCTCTCTCCCTCGGGATGAGGCCGGAGGAGTTCGACCGGCTCCATCATCTGCCGAAGGCGCAGCTCGCCGCTGTCATCGACGGGCTGCGCGACCGCGGCCTCGTGGACGCCGCCGGCGGATTCACCGACGCCGGCCGGGAGACCCGGGAGCGGATCGACGCCCTCACCGATGAGCTGGCGGCGCCGGCGTACGAAGTACTCAGCGTCGACGAACTCGACGAGCTGGTCGGATGGCTCGAGCCGATCGCCGCAACGGCCCAGGCCGGTGATCACTGAGGTCTAGCTGAGGTCCACTGTCATTCGCCGGTCAGTGCCTGTTCCGTACTCCGGGTGCCGGCCGGGGATGTGGATGGAGTGCTCGCTGATCCGGGCCCGGTACAGCCGCCGGACCTCTGGATCACGCAGTTCCGCCGCGGTGAACTGCTTGAGTCCCGGGAACCGGGTCCAGACAACCGTGTCGAGGCATCCCTCCAACTCGTCGTCCGGGACCACCTCTGCCCGGGCGATCAAGTAGACCGCCTCCCCGCTGCCGATCTCCGCCGCGGAGTCGAACACCACCATGCTGACGTCGGGGCGCTCGGCAAGGTTGCGTGAATGGTGTGATTCGAAGGACGACACCCAGTAGACGATCGAGTAGCCATCCGGCGAGAAGTACAGCGGAGACACCCGCGGGCGACCGTCGGGGTCCACGGTTCCGAGAACCAGGTACCGATTGCTGTCGATCAAGTGCTTGGCCAACGTGGCGGGTCCCATACCGGAGAATCTAACTGCGCCAGGGGCCGCTGCCCGTTGCTCGGTAAGGCGCGGGGGACAATGGGCGGGTGCAACCAGAACGCAAGCTTGCCTTCACCGGGTTCGATGATGATGACGGGTCGGCTGATCCTGCGCTGGGTCAGGCGCTGATGGACCGGGATCACGGGGCGATTCTGGCGGCGTTGACGAAGGCGCGGTTGCTGGTGCCGGTGGTGGCGATGCTGGGGGAGGTCGAGTACGACGAGCGCGGGCTGGCGCATGACAAGACTTCCGACATGGCCGTGGCGCTGCTCAAGGGGCAGGACGGGCGAAACGCGCTGCTGGCGTTCACGAGCACCGAGAGCCTGAAGCTGTGGAGCCCTGAGGCCCGGCCGATGCCCGCGCTGGCGCAGCTGGTGGCGACCGCCGCGATCCAGGAGGGCGCCGCCGCGATCGTCCTCGACGTCGCCGGCCCGGCGCCCGCCGTGGTGGAAACAGACGACGTACGCCGGATAGCCGCCGGCCTCCAGGTGGTCAGACTGGAAGACGGCGGCTACGGCTGGATCTCAACCGGCGACTGATCAGCCGGCGGGGGAGTTGACGGCTTCCATGGGCTTGGGGCGCATTGCCAGACGGCCGGCGATGCCGGTGACTGGGAGGACCAGGAGCAGGACGAGGACGATCCAGCCGAGCAGAACCCAGATCGGGCCGGACGGGATCGGCCAGCCGCGGGTTGCGATGGCGATCGGGAAGACGCTGAAACAGGCGGCGACCAGCCCGAGTACCAGCCCGAGAGCCGCGATCACCAGGTTCTCCAGGTAGAGCATCTTCGACACCTGCTTGCGCGTCGACCCGGTCAACCGCTGCAACCCGAACTCACGCCGCCGATCCAGCACCGCGACGGCGATCGTGTTGATCGAGGCGATCGCCGTGTAGGCAATCGCGATCGCCGCCAGCAGGTAGGCGATCCAAGCGTCGATCCCGAGCCCGGCGTCGTACTCCGCGGAGAGCAACGACCGCCCGCCCACCGTGATCCCCGGCCATCCCTGCAGATCCACAGGCTCAGAGGTCCTCAGCAGGACCTGTGAAGGCAACCCAGCCGTGGTGTGCGCCGCCAACAGGGCCGACGGCAACAAGATCGACTCGTATCCCGAAGTACCGTCGACCAGCGCCACGATCTTCACCTTGACCAGCGCATCGTCACCCAGCCGCACACCGATCTGATCCCCGAGACCAACCTTCAAGTGCTTGGCCGCACCCGGCGGCAGCGCGACCGTGTCACCGGTGAGTTGATCCAGCGACCCAGCACGGACTTTCCCCTTGTAGACAGGCCCGTTCAGCCCGAGCAACGGCCACGGATCGCTCGTGTGAGTGGTGTCGTACGGCTCCTCGATCCACCCTTTGCTCCGAACCAGCTCCGACGCCGCCGTAACCCCCGGCGCACTCCGCACCTGCTCGAACAGCCCCGCCGGAATCCCGCCCACATCGCCCGTGATGACGGTATCGGCGATCAGATTGTCCGTGTACGCCTCGACCGCCGCCTTCTGCTGCGTCGTCTGCGAGTAGATGTTGCCCAGCGCAATCGCCGTGGCCAGCGTGATCGGCACCAGAATCGCCGCGAACTGCACGGCCCGGACCCGTAGGTTGATCGCAGCCAGTACGCCGTTCGTCCCGGCCCGCCGCTCGAGGAACGCCGTGATCCGAGGGGTGAGCATCGCTCGAATCACCAGCGGACCGAGCACGGCGACCGCGATCGACCCGGTGAGCACCGCCGGCCCACCGATCGCGGCGGCGTTCGTCGGACTCATGAAGATCGTCGACATCCCGACCCCGACCTCGCCGCGGCGAACACCGCCCCGATGATCAGCCGCACCCGAGCGATCACAACCGGCGGTACCGCAGCCTCCGTCAGCGCTTGAATCGGCCTGATCCGGGCCGCCCGTCCAGCAGCGAACCCAACCGTCAGCCGGAGGATCACCAACGTCAGCACGGCCGCCCCCGCGAACGGCAGCGGTCCCTGATCGAACCGCAGCGCCGACGGTACGACGCCGTTCCCGCTCAGCATCCCGAAGATCCAGCGACCCATCGTCCGACCCAGCAGCAACCCGCCGACCAGCGCGAGGATCGCCACCAGCATCGTCTCGGCGACGACCATCTTGCGCACCTGGCCAGGCGTCGCGCCACTGGTCCGCAGCAACGCGAGCTCCCGGCGCCGCTGCCGGACGGACAACCCGATCGTCGCGGACACGACCAGCGCCATCACCACGGCGACCATGCCACCGAACACGCCCGACAAGATGATGAGCGGAAGACTGGTCGCGATCCCGGCGAACTCCGCCGCGCCCCGCTCGTCCCCGGTCAACGCCGACACACCCGCCGGCAACTCCAGCCGCTTGACGAGCTCTGCCGCCGAAGTACCGGCTGCTGGAAACACCCCGATAGCGTCGACCCGAGCCGGAGAGTCGACAACGGCGAAGAAGATGGACGGTATGTCGACGTGGTGTTGAGCCGAGGCAACCCCAGCCAGGACGAAGTCCCGAGCCGTGCCATCCACGATGACTTTCACCTTGTCACCGGGCTTGGCGCCGCGCGTCAGTCGGTTGTCGAGGATGACCTGCCCGGCCGCGGGGGCAGTACCGGAGATCAGCTTGTACGGCGTAAGCGCGGCAGCAGTCCATGGGTGGCCGGCCAGCACAGCGATGCCGGATGTGGCGAGGCTCTTGCTGGAGGCAACGACTGCCGGGAATGAGACGTCCGGGATCGCTTGTGCGACTCCTTCGACCCCGGCGAGCTTGGCGACCAGGGACGGGTCGACGCCGTGGCGCTCGGGGTACGCGACGGACCCCGAGCCGTTCGGCGGGTGGTAGGCGGGCCGGCCGGTCACGATGATCGGCGCGTTCGCCAGGCGTTGAGGTGCGGCGTCGAGCCGCAGCCCGGTCTCGAGCAGCCCGCCCGCGGCCGACATCAGCGAACTGCCGAGCAGCACCGCGACGAAGATCGCGAGAAAGGCCGCGGTACGGAACCGCAAGCTGGACAACGCGAGCCGGATCATCGGAGCCCCCGGGAGTCAGTAGGCGGAGCCGGCGACCGGCTGGCCAGAGCATCGCCGGAGCGGCCTGGGCTGCGGCCGTCCGGGCGGGCGGAGCGGGACAGCTTGGCGAGTTCCGCAGCGACGGTCTCGGCGGTCGGGGCGGGAGACTCGGAGACGATGTGGCCGTCGACGAGGAAGACCACGTTGTCGGCGTACGAGGCCGCGACCGGGTCGTGCGTGACCATCACGATCGTCTGTCCGGAGGCGCGAGCCTGGTCGCGCAGCAGCGACAGCACTTCCAGCGCGGTCTGGGTGTCCAGCGCACCGGTCGGCTCATCCGCGAAGGTGATCGCCGCCGAACCGGCCAGCGCGCGAGCGATGGCGACCCGCTGCTGCTGGCCACCTGACAGCTCGCTCGGCCGGTGCTTGGCGCGCTCGCTCAGCCCGACCCGCCGGATGACCTCGGTCACCCACCCCTCGTCCGGTGTCCGGCCGGCGAGCGTCTGCGGCAACACGATGTTCTGCCGGACGGTCAGCGCCGGCATCAGGTTGAACGCCTGGAACACGAAGGCGACGTGCTCACGCCGGAGTTCGGTCAGCGCGGTCTCGTCGAGGCCGCGCAACGGCGTACCGGCCAGATGGACCTCGCCCGAGCTGGGCTCGTCCAGTCCGGCGGCGCAGTGCAGCAGCGTGCTCTTCCCGGAACCGGACGGACCCATCACCGCGGTAAAGGTGCCTTGGGCAAAGGAGTAGCTCACCCCGCCCAGCGCGGTGACCGCGCTGGGCCCGGAGCCGTACACCTTCTGTACTTCGCTCAGCTCAACCGGAGCATTCATCGGGCGACCCGAAGGTCGAGCTGGGACCTGCGGTGGTACGACTCGTTGCTCCACCACAAGACGCCGACCGCCAGCCCGAGGCCGACGTCGGACCAGAGCCACCACGGCCAGTCGAGGTGGCCGAAGGCGGCGAGCACGACCCAGATCACGAACTGGATCGCGCAGACCGCGAGCCAGCCGACCGCCGCGATCCGCAGCGCGAGGGTCAGGCCGGTCGGCGGTACCGCGTCGTGCAGACCGGCCAGTACCTCCCGCAGCTCGCCGCGACGGTGGGACGCATTCAGCAGCCGGTGCCGGTCGGCAGCCTGCTGCGCGGACACGATTCCTTGCCGGGCGGCGCTCTCGATCTTGGCGTGCGCCGCCTGCTTGTCGGTGTAACTGAGCTCCTGCTCGTCGGGTGAGACCAGCGGGCCGAGGGTTGCCGTCAATGTGTTCATGGCAAATAGCGTATGGGTTGAACAGTTTCACTTTGGATGGTCTTGGAACCCGTTTCACCGGTGGTGCTAGGTCCCCTGCGCGCCGGGTGCCTGGCCTTCCTGTCTCCAGCGGCCGAGTGCGGAAAGATGGGGGTATGACTGAGGAGCCGGCGCAGCTACCGCCCGGCCTCGCCCTGTCCTGGGGCGTGCACCCGGTTCAGCGCCGCGGCCCGAAACCCGCGCTCACGGTCGACCAGATCGTCGCCACCGGGATCGAGTTCGGCGACGCGCAGGGCTTCGAGGCCATCTCGCTGCAGAAGATCGCGGCGCACCTCGGCGTCTCCACCAACGCGATGTACCGCTACCTGTCCTCCAAGGACGAGCTGATCGTGCTCGTCGCTGAGAAGGCCTGGGGCCGCGCACCGGAGCACATCATGCAGGCATCAGGCTGGCGTGAAGGAGCCCGCGCGTGGGTCAAGGCGCAGGTCGACCGGTACGCCGAACGCCCGTGGCTGCTCGACGTCCCCATCCGCGGCGCCCCGGCCACACCCAACCTGCTGCATTGGGTGGAGACCCTGCTGACGGTGATGGAAGACACCGGCCTGAGCCAGCACGACGCCCTCGGCTGCGCTGTCCTCTTCGACGGCTACGCGCGCAGCTACGCCAACCTCGCCCGCCAACTGGGAGCCAGCGACTCGGCCCCGGTCGAGTCGGCCGCCGTCGGCGCCTTCCTGGTCCCACGTCTCCAATCAGCCGGCTACCACCGGTTGCTGGCGATGTACACGAATCAGGAGTACGAGGACACCCTCGACGACGACTTCGACTTCGGCCTCGACCGCATCCTCGACGGCATCCAGGTACTCATCGACCGCCGGTGAGCAGGCCGGCGGCACGCGGACCTCGCTCGCGAGGGACCCCCGGCACCGACAGACTTACCGCGTGAGTGAGATCGATGGGCACAAGTACGAACTCCGCCACGCGCTGAACGGGGCGGACAAGTGGCTGACAGCAGGAAGGAGTCTGGGCCTGAGCCCGGAGCTCGACCAGCGGGAGCATCTGGACGAAGATCTCCGCACGATCCACCAGCTACGGACCAGGGCGTCCTCCTCGCTGATCACGGTGGCGATGCTCGGCTCGTTCTCCTCCGGCAAGAGCTTCCTGATCGGCGGACTGCAGGAGCGGCTGGACTACGCGCAGGTCAGCGACGACTACGGAGTCACCTCCGACCAGTACATCGGCCTGCTGCATTCCGCCGCCAAGGCGACCACCGCCTGCCCCGCCTCGGTCGTCCCGGTGCAGGACGACATCGAGGACGCCTCCGGGAAGGGCTTCTACCGGGTCCGGTTCACCGACGCCGACGCCAGGGACTGGGTCGATCTGGGTAATTCCCCGGCACCGTACGTCGTCAAGGCGTACACGACCCAGGACGCCCGGGCGATCGCGCGCGGACGACCGTCGGCGCACCACCGGCGGACGGTCGCCCAGCTGGAGATCTCGCTGGCCGAGCCGGTACTGCCGGCGAAGCTGTACGACCTGCCCGGGCACGGGTCGCTGCATCCGATCCACGACGAGATCGCGAACAACGCCTGGGCCGAGGCCGACTGCTTCATCTTCGCCACCCAGGCGACCCACGGCCTGACGATGGCCGACGACGCGATCATCAACCGGTTGTACCAGCACCATCTGTCCTCGTCCGGCAAGCGGGTGATCTGGGTGCTGACCGGGATCGACCGCGCGGCCACCGCGAACTACGACGGCAAGCCCGAATGGGAGGACCTGCTCGAGGAGACCAACCAGTACATGCGGGACAACTTCCCGCCCGGAACCGACGGCATCGATTCCTTCTTCCCCGTCGAGGGGTTCATCCCGGTCTCGGCGGCCTGGGAGGCGCTCGGCCGGTGGCATCAGAGCAAGGGCAACGAACTGCAGGCGAAGAAGCTGCTTGCCGCCAGCCGGATGGGACGGCTGCGCCGGACGCTGATCGACATGATCGAGTCCGGGACCGGGCACGAGCATCTGGCCCGGGTCGCGGTCGAGGCGCACAGCATCCTCGCGCCCCGCCAGCAGGTGCTGACCGAGCTGCTCGACTCCGCCCGGCTGCCGCTCGAGCAGCTCTCCTCCGAGCGTGAGGACCTCAGCCGCCGGCTGAACCAGCTGACCAAGGCGATCGCCGTCGTCCGCGACCAGCTCGAAGGCACCCTGCGGTACCACGTGAAGCGCACCGGCCAGACCTTCGACGGGCTGGCCGGGTACCTGCACGAGGAACTGGACGAGCCGATCCGGACGGCCAACCTGACCAAGGAGAAGGAAGCGATCCGGCTGGAGAACGAGAAGGCGCGGGTGCTCGAGGGCTGGGTGGCCAAGGGACCGGCCGAGTTCTGGAGCGCCGAGTTCGCCAGCTACACCGAGAACGTGCTGAACACGGTCCGCTCGCTGCTGCGCGACACCGAGCCGGCCCAGGACCTCGGCACGATCAGCGCCCGGGTCGATCTCAAGGAGCTGACCGTCCAGCCGTCGGCGCGGTATCGGACCGGAACCCAGGACATGATCCAGAAGATCTCCGGGTTCGTCAGCCTCTCCACACCGGTGGCCGCGGCGGTCGCGGCCAGCGCGGGGGTGATCGCCGGGCCGTTCCTCGCCGTACCGGCCGGCGTCAGCCTGCTCGCCGGGGTGGTCTACGCCGGGATCCGGAACCGCAGGAGCCGGACCACCGCGCTCGACCTGCTCCGGGAGGAGTGGGTCAGCGGTCTCGACGACACGGCGAAGAACTACCGCGAGGCGTTCGTGGTCGCCGCTGCGGCGCGTGGGCACGAGGTGATCGACCGCGCGATCGAACTGCTGTCGGACCGTCGCGACGAGCTGTCCCGCAAGATCATCCTGGTCGAGAGCCGGCTCGGTGAGCCGGAGAACACCGACAAGAGCGCCCTGGTCGCCCGCCTCGATCCGCACTGCCGTACCGGCGCCGAACTCCTCGCCGCTCTGCGCGCCGCCAGCCGCTGACGGTCAGGAAGGTCGTCACCCGCGCAGGAAGGAGCTGCAGGGCAGGGAACGGGATCTCGTCAGCACCGGGTCGTCAGGGCAGTTCGATGCGAACCGGGCTGGATGCGCGGGCTGCTACCCAGGCGCGATGGAAGTCGCTGCCGGGGGCCAGCTCTGCGCGACGGTTCGGCGCGGTGCGTGGGTTGACCGGGCTCTTCAGGGTGGTGGCCGGTTGGGGGTGGACGCCGTTGGCGCGGACCTCCGTGATGATGTCGGCCAGGGCCTGGGCGGCCGGCTTGCGGTGGTGGTCGACGGTGAAGAGGCCCAGGTCGTACTCGCGATCCGGGAAGTCGAGCAGGCGGCGGTCGATGTCGTGGGAGGACCACCAGGTGATGCCCCAGAGGGCGGGGTTGTGGACGACCAGGTCGACCGTGCGCCGGGTGAATTCGGCCTGCAGGTCGACCGGGATGTCCGGGCCCGGTACGCCGATCTCCTGCAACCACACGGGTCGAGAGCTGTCCAGCGAGGTGGCGGCCGCGAGCTCGACCAGGTAGTCGGCATGCGTCAGCGTCGCCGGACCGAGCGGGCCGTCCACCCGTGAGACCCCGTTGAAAACCCACGAGTGGACGGTGCTCAGATCACCCAGGTCGACGACGTCGGCCGGGAGGAAGGGGTGGTCGGGCTTGTACCAGGCGTCGTCGAAGACCGAGTGCAGCGCGAGGAGGTCAGGCGCGGCCTTCTTCAGCGTCAGCAGCAGGTCGTGGGCCCAGCGGGTGGAGGCTTCCGGTGTCGTCGAGCTGTCCGGCCAGAGGTTGTTGACCTCGTTGCCCAGCGTGATCGCGAAGACGTTGGGCTTGGTGGCGACCGCCCGGGCCACGGCGTCGACGTACGCGGTCAGTCCGTCCCGGACGATCTCGCTCTCGAACAGGCTGCTCTTGTGCCAGGTGAGCACCCAGGACGGCAGGAAGTCGAAGCTCGACAGGTGTCCCTGGATCAGGTCGACCGCGACCGTCAGGTCGTGCTCGGCGGCGGCGTCGATCAGGTCGAGCAGGTCGTCGATCGCGCGCTCGCGGATGATCGCCCGGTTCGGCTGGATCCACGGCCAGATCGGGAACACCCGGACGTGGTCCAGGCCGAGCCCGGCCAGATCGGCGAAGTCCCGGCGGACCGCGGCCGGATCGTAGTCGAGCCAGCTGTAGAACCACCCCGACGACGGGACGTAGTTCGCGCCGAACCGGGGCGTGGCGGGATCCGAGAGCATGAGAAGGATGCTAAATCGGTTTAGCAAAAACCGCCAGCCGCGCGCTCAGGAGCTGGGCGGCGCGGTCGACTCGCGGACCGTGAGGACCGGGTCGGCGGTCCGCAGGTTGATCACGTTGGTGGGATCGGCGATCACTTCGAGTAGTACTTCGGCGGCCTGCCGGCCGAACTCGAAGGTGTCGCGGGACAGCGCCGTCAGCGCGGGATGCATCAGCTGGGTGAGGATCGAGTCGTCGAAGGCGACGATCGACAGGTCGCCGGGGACGGAGACGCCCATCTCCATCGCGACCCCCAGGCCGGCCACGGCCATCACGTCGCTGTCGTAGACGATCGCCGTCGGGCGATCCGCCTGGGAGAGCAGTTTGCGCGTGGTGGCGGCACCCTCGGCGTCGCTGAAGTCGGTGGTCAGCGATGGCGCGTCGATCAGACCCAGGCGGGGGGCGGCGTCGCGGACGGCCCTGATCCGACGCTGGGTGTGCTGGAAGTTCGGCGTACCGGCCACGTGGGCGATCCGGCGGTGGCCGAGCGCGGCCAGGTAGTCGACGATCGAGAGCATCGCGTCCCGGTCGTCGGCCCACACCGAGGCGAGCGCGCCCTTGCCGCCGCGGCCGCCGATCACCACCGCAGGCAGTTCCAGCGCGCGCAGAGCGTCGATCCGCGGATCCCGCACGGTCAGGTCGACCAGGATCACGCCGTCGACTCGGTGCTCGGAGTTCCAGCGCTTGTAGACCTCGATCTCCGCCTCGGTGTTCTCGACGATCAGCAGCTGCAGCGAGATCGAGTGCGCCGACAGCCCGGACTGCAGGCCGGACAGCAGGTGGGCAAAGAACGGCTCGACGCCGAGCGTGCGGGCCGGCCGGGCGATCACCAGTCCGACGGAGTCCACCCGGGAGGCGCCCAGCGCGCGGGCGGCGCTGTGCGGGCGCCAGCTCATCTGCTCGGCGATCTGCAGGATCCGGGCCCGGGTCGCGTCGCTCACCCCGGGCCGCCCGTTGAGGGCGAACGACACCGCGCCCTTGGAGACCCCTGCCTTGCTGGCGATGTCCGCAATGGTCGGTCGTGCCATCGGAGCCTCCCTCACCTCATTGTCCCCTTGACAGCGGATTCTACGATGTGGATAGTGCAGGAGCTATACCGGTTTATCACCTCAGGAGAATTCCATGCGTAGTCGTCGTCTGACCGGAGTGGCAGCTCTTGCCGCCGCGGCACTCACTCTCACTGGTTGTGGCCTCGGATCCTCCGACGACACGTCGTCCGGGAGCAAGCCGACCGTTGACGCCAACGCCCAGGTGACGGGCGCCGTCAGCTTCCAGACCTGGGCCCTCAAGCCCAAGTTCACCTCTTACGTCGAAGGCGTGATCAAAGCCTTCGAGGCGAAGTACCCGGGCACCAAGGTCACCTGGCTCGACCAGCCGGGTGACGGCTACGACAAGAAGGTGCTGAGCCAGGCGTCCGCCGGCGATCTGCCTGACGTCGTCAACCTGCCGCCGGACTTCGCGCTGCCGCTGGCCAAGCAGTCGATGCTGCTCGACGTCGGCGCGGCCGACCCGAAGATCGCCGAGGAGTACGTCGAGGGCGGCGTACAGGCGTACCAATACCAGGGCCAGACCGGTACCTTCGGCTACCCGTGGTACCTGAACACCGACATCGACTATTGGAACGCGACCAAGTTCGCCGCGGCCGGTCTGGACGTGAAGAACCCGCCGAAGACCTTCGACGAGCTGCTCGCGGCCGCCAAGGTGATGCACGACAAGACCGGCGGCAAGGAGTACCTGATGAGCCGGCTGCCCGGCATCGGCGACTTCACCAACGCCGGCATCAAGGTGCTGTCCGACGACGGCAAGTCGTTCACCTTCAACACCCCCGAGGCCGCCGCACTGCTGGACAAGTACCGCGACGCCTACAAGGCCGGCTATCTGCCGCGCGACATCCTGACCCAGGAGTACCTGGGCAACTCCAAGCTCTTCACCCAGAACAAGGTCGCCTGGACCACCGGGGGCGGCAACTACATCGTCGACGCGGAGAAGGACAACCCGTCGCTGAAGGGCAAGATCGTCGCCTCTCCGGCGCTGGACACCCCGCCGCTGTACGTGCAGGGGCTGTCGGTCTCGGCCAAGACCAAGAACCAGGCGGCCGCGATCGCGCTGGCCCGCTTCGTCACCAACGCCGAGAACCAGGCCGCGTTCGCCAAGATCGTGAACATCTTCCCGTCCACCAAGGCGTCTGCTCAGGACCCGTACTTCTCCAAGAGCGACGGTACGCCGGAATCGGACGCGAAGGTGCTGGCGTTCGAGTCGCTGGCCAAGGCAAAGGTGCTGCAGCCGCCGGTGATCAGCGGCGCGACCAACGACTTCATCAACCAGCAGATCTCGCTCGCGATCTCCGGCAAGGTGACGTCCAAGCAGGCCCTCGACGCAGCGGTCGCCAAGGCCAACCAGCTGCTCGCCTCCTGATCGATGCGCTACCACCGCTGGTTCACGCCGTGGGTGCTGGTGATCCCGGCACTCGCCTGGTTGCTGGTGTTCAACCTCTGGCCGTCGATCAACACCGTCATCTTGTCGTTCACCAACGCCAAGCCGATCGGCGGCGGCACCTTCGTCGGGCTGAAGAACTTCGAGGCCCTGCTGCACGACGAGCAGTTGCGCTGGGCGCTGCTGAACAGCGTCATCTACATGGTGGTCTGCCTGCCGTTCCTGACCATCCTGCCGCTGCTGCTCGCCGTGCTGGTGGAGAAGAAGCTGCCCGGGATCACCTTCTTCCGGACCGCCTTCTACACCCCGGTGGTCGCCTCGGCGGTGGTGGTGGCGCTGATCTGGCAGTGGATCCTGGACGATCGCGGCCTGGTCAACGGCCTGGCCGAGAAGCTCGGCGTGATCTCCGGGCCGCTGCCGTTCCTGTCCGATCAGTGGCTGTTGCTGCTCAGCGCAATCAGTCTGACGATCTGGAAGGGGCTCGGGTACTACATGATCATCTACCTGGCCGCCCTCGGGAACGTCGGCCGTGAGCTGCACGAGGCCGCCGCGGTCGACGGCGCGTCGGCCTTCCGCCGGTTCCTCAACGTGACCATCCCGGGCGTCCGGGGAACGATGGTGCTGATCTCGATCCTGATCTCGGTGTCGGCCCTGCGGGTCTTTTCCGAGCTGTTCATCCTCAGCGGTGGCAAGGGCGGCCCGGGCGGCCGGGACAACTCGGTGGTGATGCTGATCCAGCAGTACAGCCAAGGCTTCGAGGGCAACCTCGGCTACGCGTCCGCGCTGTCGATCGTGCTGTTCTTCGTCACCGTCGTGCCAATGCTGGTGCTCGCCCGGATGAACCGAAAGGCGGCTGACGCATGAGTGTCGTGACCGATCCGGCCCGGCCGGTCGCGGTACCGGATGCTTCCGGTACTCCGCCGCGCAAGCGCAAGCGGGGGACCTTCAGCTTCAACTCGTTGTCGCCGACGGAGAAGGTCGTCCGGTACCTGCTGCTGGTGTTCGTCCTGATCATCACGATCGGCCCGTTCCTGTGGCAGCTGTCCACCTCGCTGAAGGGTTCGGGGGAGGACATCTACACCCGGATCCCGCGGTTGCTGCCGTCCCAGCCGACGTTGTCGCACTACGGCAAGGTCGCCGACACCATCCCGGTGTGGAACTACATGCGGAACTCGATCGAGGTCGCCTTCCTGGTGATCGGCGGCAACATCGTCGGCTCGTCGCTGGCCGGGTTCGCGCTGTCGCGGCTGGAGTTCCGGTTCCGCAAGGTCGTGCTCGGGCTGTTTCTGGCGACGCTGGTGCTGCCGGGCGAGGTGACGATCATTTCGCAGTACGTCACTGTGCGGGAGCTCGGACTGGCGAACACTCTGTTCGGGGTGGCGCTGCCCGGCATGATCGGCGCGCTGAACGTGCTGCTGATGTACAACGCGTTCCGGTCGCTGCCGCTCGAGGTGGACCAGGCGGCGGTGGTGGACGGCGCGAACGTGTGGCAGCGGTTCGTCTACATCGCGCTGCCGAGTGTCCGCGGAACCCTCAGCGTGGTGGCGATCTTCTCCTTCATCGGCGCCTGGGACGACTTCCTCTGGCCGCTGATCGTGCTGACCGACCCGGACAAGTACACGCTGACCGTCGGGCTGCAATACCTGTCCGGCACCTTCAGCAACGATCCCCGGCTGATCGCCGCGGGCACGATGATCGCGTTCATCCCGATCGTGATCGTGTTCGCGACCCTGCAGCGCTTCTTCTTCAAGGGCGTCGAGGAGGGCGCCGTGAAGGGTTAGTTCGAGTGTTTGCAATCCGCCCATTGCAAAGGAGCCCGTGATGTCCCCTACCCCTCGCTTCCCTTGGTTGCGTAAGGCAATTACCTTGGCGGCCGCCGTGCTGCTCGGCGGCGCTCTGCTGTCGACCGGCACGGCCCAGGCCGGTACGACGGCCGACAGCAAGCGGGTCGTCGTGTACTACCAGACCCAGTACGTCAACGGCGTCTACGTCTCGCCCAAGGCGCTGACCGACAACAACACCGGCGTCACGAACGTACTGGTCGGGGCGATCCACCTCGACCCGGACGTCGTGCACCTCAACGACGATCCGCCGGACGCCGCGAAGTTCACCCAGATGTGGGCCGACCTGCACGCGATGCAGGCGGCCGGCGTCAAGGTTTCGGCCTTCGTCGGCGGTGCCGCGCAGGGCAGCTTCCAGCGACTCGACACCGACTTCAACACGTACTACCCAAGGCTCAAGAACCTGGTCACGACGTACGGGCTGGACGGCCTCGACCTGGACGTCGAGGAGAGCATGTCGCAGGCCGGCATCAACCGGCTGATCGACCAGCTGACCACGGACTTCGGCACGGGCTTCATCATCACGCTGGCGCCGGTCGCGCCCGCGCTGACCGGTGGCGGCAACCTGTCGGGCTTCAACTACGAGACGCTGGAACGCGATCGCGGCGCCAAGATCGACTGGTACAACGCGCAGTTCTACTGCGGCTGGGGCTCGATGGCCAACACCACCGGCTACGACAACATCATCAACCGCGGGCTGATCCCGGCGTCGAAGGTGGTCGCCGGAGTGGTGACGAACTCGGCCAACTGCAGTGGGTACGTCGCGTTGCCGACGCTGAAGAGCACGCTGGCGGCGCTCGTCGCGAAGTACCCGACCTTCGGCGGCGTCGACGGGTGGGAGTACTTCAACTCCGACCCGGGTGGCACGTCGGCGCCGTGGCAATGGGCACGCGAGATGACCTCGGCGATGTCGGGCGGCTCCAGCGGTCCGGCGAACCTGGCTCTCAACAAACCGGCCACCGGCTCGGCCTCCTGCGCCTCCACCGAAGGCCCCGCCAAGGCCTTCAACGGCAGCGTCTCCGGTGGCAACTCCGACAAGTTCTGCTCGCTGGTCGCCACCAAGTTCCTCCAGGTAGACCTCGGTACTTCGCAAGCGCTCGGGTCAGTCGAAATCTCGCACGCCTCGGCCGGTGGCGAGTCCGCCTCCTACAACACCCGAGCCTTCACCCTGCAGACCTCCACCGACGGCTCCACCTGGACCACCCGCGCCACCGTCACGAGCAACACCGCGGGCGTCACCACGCACTCGGTAGCCGGTGTCTCGGCACGGTACGTCCGCCTCAACATCACCACTCCCACCCAAGGCACCGATCCTGCAGCCCGGATCTACGAGCTGAAGGTCTTCGCCTGACCTAGGGACCAGCAAGCCCGCGCCGAGCCTCCTTTCCTCGGCGCGGGCTTTGCTTTTTGTGAGCTGACGAGCATGTTCGTAACGAACATGTTCGTGTATGGTCGGAGCCATGAACAGCGAAGCGAGGAGCCGGCGAGAGCGGCCCGCCAAGCCGGCCCTGACCCGGGACGGGATTGTGGCCACTGCTGTCGAGTTGGTCCGGGCCGAGGGGCTTGGGCGCGTCACCATGCGCCGGCTGGCGCAGGAGCTCGACACGGGCGCTGCGTCGCTTTACGTGTACGTGCGCAATACGGCCGAGTTGCATGCCGCAGTACTGGATGAGCTGCTCGGGGCTGTCGACCTGGGGCCGGTGACGGTGTCGGGGGACTGGCGGGAGCGGTTGGAGCAGGTGCTGACGTCGTACTCAGGGTTGCTCTTCGAGTACCCGGGTCTGGCGCAGGCGGCTCTGGTGGCCCGGCCTGCCGGGGAGCACTACCTCGACCTGCTCGAGGGGGTGCTCGCACTGCTCGCAGAGGGCGGTGTACCGGCGGCGCAGGCGGCATGGGGTGTGGACATCCTGCTGCACTTCGCCACGTCGACTGCTGCCGAGCATGCGCCGACCGATCCACGGCAGGGCACACCCGAGGCCGACGCCGGGCCGCTGGTGCGGGCATTGCGGGCGTCGGAGAACAGACCCCAGTTGGCTGCCCATGGCGGTGACTTGCTGAGTGGGCCGGGTGAGGCGCGACTGCGCTGGGGGTTCCAAGTACTGATCAACGGGGTGCTGAGCACCCCGCGACCCGGAGGAGAGCTGTCATGACCACTCATCACCCCATTGCGATCATCGGTGCGGGACTCGGCGGCCTCACGCTCGCCCGTGTCCTGCACGTCAACGGCATCGAGTCCGCTGTCTTCGATCTGGACGCCTCGGCGACTGCCCGCGGCCAGGGCGGCATGCTCGACATACACGTCGAATCCGGTCAGGCAGCGTTGCGAGCGGCTGGGCTCTACGACGACTTCCGAAAGCTCGTCCACCAGGGCGGGCAGGCGATGCGCATCATCGACCGCCAAGGTGTCGTGCGGTTCGCCGAAGACGAAGACGATGCCGCCGACGAGGGTGGCCAGCGCGATCGTCCGGAGATCAACCGGCGCGACCTGCGGGACCTGCTGCTCTACTCACTGCCTTCTGGCGTGGTGCATTGGGACGCGAAGGTGACCGGTGCGCTGCCGCTCGGCGATGGGAGGCAGGAGGTGACGCTTGCCGATGGCAACAGTTTCACCACGGACCTGCTGATCGGCGCGGACGGCGCCTGGTCGCGGGTACGGCCGCTGGTGTCGGCTGCCGTGCCGGAGTACACCGGTCTGTCCTTCGTCGAGTTCAGTCTCGAAGAGGCCGATGAGCGTCATCCGGCGGCCGCCGCGCTGGTCGGCCCGGGCATGATGATGGCGCTCGGCGACAGCCGCGGCTTCCTCGCTCACCGCGAGACCGACGGGTCGCTGCACATCTACTCCGCGCTGATGGTCCCGGCCGACTGGTCGACCTCGATCGACTTCACGGACACGGAGAAGGCCAAGCGCACTCTGCTGGAGAACTTCGAAGGCTGGAGCGACGGCCTGCGCGCCCTGGTCACCGAGGCTGACACGGCACTGGTCGGCCGCCCGATCCATGCCCTGCTGATCGGTCATCGCTGGGACCGCCTCCCGGGAGTAACCCTGCTCGGCGACGCGGCGCACCTGATGTCGCCCTTCGCCGGTGAGGGCGCCAACCTCGCGATGCTCGATGGTGCGGAGCTGGCCGAGGCGATCGCCCGCAACGCCGATCGCGAGACGGCGCTGGCGGAGTACGAGGCGGACCTGTTCCCGCGCAGCGAGTCGGCGGCCAGGGAGTCGGCCGCCAACCTGAGGATCTCCTTCGCGCCGGACAGCCCGCAGGGCATCCTGGACTTCTTTGCTCAGGTCCGTCCGGAGTAGGTTGCTCAGCTCGGCGGCGTGTAACGGGTCTGGGAGTAAGGGTTCTTGGTGAAGGCGAGCACCTTGGCCGGCCGCAGCTCGAAGACCAGTACGTCGACGTCGTGGTAGTCGCCGTTGATGAAACCGCCGTCGCCGACCTTGTAGTTCCAGTCGAGCTTTTCCTTCCACCGGCGAGCCAGGGCGGTCAGCGTCTCCGGATCGGTGACCCGGCGGGCCTGACCTTCGATCACGACATCGGTTCCGCGGCGGTACTCGTTGACGCCGGTGGTGAGGATGCAGTTCGGGTTGTGCTCGAGATTCCTGGCCTTCTGCTCAGCCGGGCCGGTGCAGAAGTGCAACGCGCCGTCGAGCCAGATGGCGGGCAGCGGCGTCACGTGCGGGCGACCGTCGCGGCGTACGGTCGAGAGCCAGGACATCTCCGCCGCCTCGAGCAGCCCGACGATGTCGCTCCAGGCCGGGGCCTCGGCATCGGACTGACTGAATTGCGTGTGCACTACACCCTGCGGTTCCATCGGCGCTCCGCCTTCCGTGCCGCTGTTCGGTTGTCGCAAGAGCGTAGCGGCCCGGCCGGTCAGCGCGGGATGGGTCACCGTCGGCTGGTCAGCCCTGGGTGGTCAGCGCCGGGCCGCGGACGGGTGGACCGCGCCGGTGTACTTCTCGCCGGGTCCCGTGCCGGGCTCGTCGGGAATGCTGGAAGCCTCCTTGAAGGCCAGCTGCAGCGAGCGGAGGCCGTCGCGCAGGGGAGCGGCGTGGTGGTGACCCAGCGACGGCGCGGCAGCGTCGAGCAGGCCGGCCAGCGAGTCGATCAGGGAGCGGGCCTCGTCGAGGTCGCGGTGCTCGGGCAGGTCCTCGGCCAGGCCGAGGTGGACCGCGGCAGCGCTCATCAGGTGCAGGGCGGCGGTCGAGATGATCTCCACGCTCGGTACCTCGGCGATGTCGCGCGATACCGTCGACAACGGGTCCACCGTGGACTGCTCCTCAGTGGGCGGTGCGGGGGTGGTGTCCGGCGGAGTGGAGACTTGGTCGGTCATGCTGTTACTCTTACATGGCGACCGACCCGGTCCGACGGTGACCCCTGAGCGGAATACTCGAGGGACTCCAGAGGTTCAGGTCTAAGCGGAGGGCCACCTCCCACCCAGTCGACGAAGAGTCGGCGGGTCCCGGTCACGTCGAGGTTCCACGGCTCCGGCCGGACGATCTCGGCGGATTGTACGGCTCGTGTTCCCGGCAACGGGTTGCGGAGCCGTCGATCTGGGAATTGGGCCTTCGTGTGGACGCACGAGGGCCTTTTGCTGTTCCTGGGCCCCGGTGCGGACGCAAGGTGGTACCCCAGTACACGAACAACCCAGGAGGACCCATCACCATTGAACTGCGCGTCAACGAGCGCATCCGCGTTCCTGAGGTGCGCCTGGTCGGACCGAACGGTGAGCAGGTAGGCATCGTCCGGATCGAGGACGCACTTCGGTTGGCACAGGAAGCCGATCTCGACCTGGTCGAGGTTGCGGCCACGGCACGCCCGCCGGTCTGCAAACTGATGGATTTCGGCAAGTACAAGTACGAGACCGCCCAGAAGGCGCGGGAGTCTCGCCGGAACCAGACCAACACCGTCATCAAAGAGATGAAGCTGCGGCCGAAGATCGACCCGCACGACTACGAGACCAAGAAGGGTCACGTCGTCCGCTTCCTCCGTGCCGGTGACAAGGTCAAGATCACCATCATGTTCCGCGGTCGTGAGCAGTCCCGCCCCGAGCTGGGGTTCCGGCTGCTGCAGCGGCTGGCCGAGGACGTCAGCGAGCTCGGCTTCGTCGAGTCGTCGCCGCGTCAGGACGGCCGGAACATGATCATGGTGCTCGGACCGCACAAGAAGAAGTCCGAAGCGCGCGTGGACGTGGAAGCCGAGAAGGCCAAGAAGCAGGCCGAGCACGAGGCCGAGCTCGAGGCCGAGCGGCTGGAGCGGGCCGAGCAGCTGAAGGCCTACGAGGCCGAGAAGGCCGCCGGCGCCACCAAGAAGCCGAAGGGTCCGGCAGACAACCTCGACCCGGAGTGACGTGACGCTCCGGTCGCGAGGCCGGAGCCATCACCCCGATCGAGTCAACGAAAGAAAATCAGGAGTACATAAGCCATGCCGAAGATGAAGACCCACTCGGGGATGAAGAAGCGCGTCCGGGTGACCGGTTCGGGCAAGCTGCGTCGCGAGCAGACCGGCAAGCGTCACCTCGCCGAGGCGAAGTCGACCAAGCGCAAGCGCCGCCTGTCGGGCACCGTCGAGGTTGCTTCGTCGCACGTCAAGAAGGCCAAGAAGCTGCTCGGCATCTGAAGTCCTTCCCACCCCGAACACCCCCGCCGGGTGGACCACCTTCTCGGCGCAGATACAAGGAGTAACACCTCATGGCACGCGTGAAGCGGGCAGTCAACGCCCACAAGAAGCGCCGCGTCGTCCTCGAGCAGGCCAGCGGCTACCGCGGCCAGCGCTCGCGGCTGTACCGCAAGGCCAAGGAGCAGGTCACCCACTCGCTCGTCTACGCCTACCGCGACCGCAAGGCGCGCAAGGGCGACTTCCGCAAGCTGTGGATCCAGCGGATCAACGCCGCGGCCCGCGCCGAAGGCCTGACCTACAACCGTCTCATCCAGGGTCTTCGCCTGGCTGAGATCGAGGTAGACCGCAAGATCCTCGCCGACCTGGCGGTCAACGACGCTCCGGCGTTCTCGGCCCTGGTCGCGCTGGCGAAGGCGGCCCTGCCGGCCGACGTCAACGCCAAGAGCGACGCCGCGGCCTGAGCCGCAGCATCTCTGCGATAGCACCCCGAGTGGCGAGCCCAGGTCTGCTGACCGCGCAATCCGTGCGGATCAAACAGGCCCGCAGGCTCGCCACTCGCGCGTTCCGGCGCAAGACCGGACGCTTCCTGGCCGAAGGACCTCAGGCCGTCCGCGAAGCCCTCGAACACCGCGAACTGGTGGTCGAGGTGTACGCCGAGCCCGACGTCGCCACCCGGCATCGCGATCTGCGCGATCTCGCCCAGATCGCCGACGTCCCCTGGTACGACGTGAACCGCGCCGCGATCGAGGCGCTGAGCGAGACCGTCACGTCGCAAGGCGTCGTCGCGGTCTGCCAACTGGTCGACGTACCGCTGGATGACGCCGTACTGCGCACCGCGCGGCTCGTTGCCGTCGGCGTCCAGGTCCGCGACCCCGGCAACGTCGGCACGCTGATCCGCACGGCGGACGCGGCCGGCGCGGATGCCGTCGTACTGTCGGCCGAGTCGGTCGACCCGCACAACCCGAAGGCCGTCCGCGCCAGCGTCGGCAGCCTCTTCCACCTGCCGATCTCGGTCGAAGCCGATATCGTCACGGCCGCCAAGTCCTGGCGGGAGCAGGGGCTACAGGTCCTCGCCGCCGACGGCTACGGCTCCTCCGACCTCGACGAGTGCATCGACGACGGCACCCTCGCCAAGCCGTCCGTCTGGCTGTTCGGCAACGAGGCGCACGGCTTGCCCGATGGGTTCGACGCCATCGTCGACCGCTCGGTGAAGGTCCCCATCTACGGCCGCGCCGAGTCCCTCAACCTGGCAACGGCGGCAGCGGTGTGCCTCTACGCGTCCGCCCGAGCACAACGCAAATGACCGGGCTGCCGTTCGAGGCTCCGGGACGGTTCTGGCGAGGAAATCTGCATACGCACTCGGACGTCTCCGACGGAGCGCTCTCGCCGGACGAGACCGCGCGGGTGTACCGGGAGGCCGGCTACGACTTCGTGGCGATCACCGATCACTTCCGGCCGGAGTACGGGTTTCCGGTCACGGACACCCGGAGGTTGCGTTCGGACGGATTCACCACGCTGATCGGCGCCGAGTTGCACGCGCCCCGCACCGAGGCGGGGCAGCACTGGCACATCGTGGCCGTTGGCCTGCCACTGGATTTCCAGCCTCCGGGGGAGGCCGAGACCGGGCCTGAGCTCGCGCGCCGGGCCCGCGCCGCGGGGGCCTTCGTCGGGATGGCCCATCCGTCCGCCTCACTGCTGACGGCAGTTGATGCCGAGAGCCTGGACGCGGCCCACTCGGTCGAGGTCTACAACGCACTCGCCGACCGGGAGAACCGCGGCGACAGCTGGCACCTTACCGACGTCCTGCTGAACCGCGGTCACCGGTTTTCGACGTACGCCGCGGACGACGCCCACCTGCAACCCCAGGACCCGCCGCCGTGCCAAGCCTGGGTCCACGTCCGCGCGGAGACCCTCGATCCGGACACGCTGCTGACAGCGTTGAAGGCCGGTCACTTCTATTCCAGTACCGGCCCGGAGTTGTACGACGTACGTCTCGAAGCAGAGGTGGTGGTGGTTCGCTGCTCCCCGGCGACGAAGATCCTGCTGACCGGCGGCCATCCCGGCGCAGAAGTTGCCCAGGGCACCGATCTGACCGAGTGCTCGCTGCCACTGACTCTCTTCCGCGGCACTCACTGCCGCATCACGATCGAGAACGCGACCGGCGGCCGCGCCTGGACCAACCCGATCCACCTGCCCCCTGTGGACAACTCAACGCACTGACCTGGCCTGTAGCCCGTCGAGGAGGCTGTCGAGGCCGAAGGCGAAGGCCTCGTTGTGCATCATGTCGCCGGCGCGGCGGGATGCGCCGATCACGTACGACATCACTGAGCCCATCGCGTAGTCGACCTGACGATCGGCGAAACCGGCGGCGCCGAACAGGATGCGTCCGCGTGAGCCGAGTGACAGTGCCTTGGGGCCGAGGCTGGGGCGGGTGTAGATGACCTCGGGTAGCCAGGAGTGCCGCATGATGGCCGCCCGGAGGCTGTGGGCGAACAGGACCGCGCCGGGCCGCCAGCCGGCCAGTTCGGGTTCCGGCAGGTCGACCTCGCCGTAGATCTCGTCGATGGCCAGTTCGATCAGGTCGTCCTTGGTCTGGACGTGCCAGTAGAGGCTGGTCGCGCCCGAGTCGAGGCGGGCGGCGAGCTTGCGCATGCTCAGGCCGGCCAGGCCCTGACTGTCCAGCAGTTCGATCGCCGCCCGGACGATCTGGGTCCGGCTGAGCGTCTCGCGCGCCGGTGCGCGGCGTTCGCGGCTCCAGATCGAGTCCATGGCTTGATCCTAGCTCGCGCTGGTACGGCGTACGAGTCTGTCGTACAGTGTGCGAGTGACTAGTACAGCGTTCGAGTCAACCGCTACGGGACACCCGCGCCGCTGGTGGATCCTGCTGATTCTCTGCCTGAGCCTGATGGTTCTGGTGGTCGACAACACCGTGCTCAACCTGGCGATCCCGTCGCTGATGCGCGATCTGGGCGCGACCCCGGCGGACATCCAATGGGTGATCGACGCCTACATCCTGGCGTTCGCCGGCCTGCTGCTGACGGCTGGAAGCCTGTCCGACCGGTTCGGCCGGCGGAGGCTGCTGCTGCTCGGGCTGGTGATCTTCGGCGCGGCGTCGCTGCTCGCGACCTTGGCTGCGAGCCCCTGGCAACTGATCGCGTGCCGTGGGCTGATGGGCGTCGGCGGATCGTTGCTGATGCCGAGCACGTTGTCGCTGCTGTTCACCGTGTTCCCGCCGGAGGAGCAGCGCAAGGCGATGGCCGGCTGGTCGGCGGTCGCGATGCTCGGCGTCGTGGCCGGGCCGACGGTCGGCGGCGTGCTGCTGAACCATTTCTGGTGGGGTTCGATCTTCTGGCTGAACGTGCCGATCGCGGTGGTCGCGATCGTGGGGACGCTGGCCTTCGTCCCCGAGTCGCGCGGTCCCGCGCGGGCTGTGGATCCGGTCGGGGCGGTGCTCTCGATCATCGGGATGGGCGCTGTCGTGTGGGCGATCATCTCGATTCCCGCGGCCGGGTTCAGTTCTGCTCGGGTGCTCGGCGGACTGCTGGTCGGGGTCGCAGGGCTTGTTGGTTTTGCGCTGTGGGAGAAGAGAAGTGCGCATCCGATGGTCCCGCTGGCGCTGTTCCGCGATCGCAACTTCAGTGGGACGAGCTTCTCGATCGTGCTGCTGTCGTTCACCGCGGGCGGGTTGCTGCTGGCGTTGACGCAGTACCTGCAGTTCGTACTCGGGTACAGCCCGCTGAAGGCGGGGCTGGCGCTGATCCCGTACGCCGTGGCCGCGACGGTCTTCAACGGGTTGGGGGCCACGCTGGGCAAGAAGCTGACTGATCGGACGCTGATCGTGATCGGGCTGGCGGTGATCGCGGTGAGCTTCGCGGTCTTGGCGCAGGTGTCGTCGGCTTCGGGGTACGGGTTGCTGATCGTCGGCCTGCTGGTGATGGGGGTCGGTGGCGGGCTGGCCGGGCCGGCGGCGTACACGTTGCTCATGCAGGCGGTACCGGCCGAGCATCGTGGGGTCGGGTCGGCGATGAACGACACCGTGCAGCAGACGGGTGCGGCGCTGTCGGTCGCCGTACTGGGGAGTGTGCTGGCGGCGGCGTACACGTCTGCTTTGCCGGACTCGGTACCCGTCGCCGGGCGGGACTCGATCGCCGAGACGCTGGCCCTCGGCCCGGCCTTCGCCCCAGCCGCACGAGTCGCGTTCACCGACGCGATGTCGATCGCGATGACTGTCGGACTCGTCGGTGCTGCGGCGGGTGCCGTGGTCGCTCTGGTGGTGCTGCCTGGCCGGCGTACTGACGACTCGGTGCGGATTGACGAGAGGGAGCAAGGCGTGTCAGCGTAGGCCGCAGCGCGCGCCAGGGCGCCTCTTCTCCGCGGCAAGCACCGAGTGCACCTGGGATCTTGTGGTTGTGAGCGATGGCCGACGAACCCTTCGGGATGGCCTGGTTCAGCGGAGCGGGCTGCCCGGAAGGATCAGTCGATGACCACCGAACTGCCCGCCAAGGCGAGCCTCAGCCAGCTCCGCACCCGCGCGAAGGACCTCCGCAAGGCCGTCGCCAAGGGCCGCCCGGACGCGATCGCCCGAGTCCGGGCGCACCACCCGGAGTACCGGGGAACCACGGTCGACCCGCTTGCCTTCACCCTGCGCGACGCCCAACTCACGATCGCCCGCGAACACGGCCTGCCCAGCTGGCCCGAACTGATGGAGAAGGTCGCCACCGAGCTGGTCGAAGGCCGCGAACTGCACCGGTACTTCGGCGTCGAACTCAACAACGAGACCTGGGACCTGATGGACCAGATCGACGAAACCAGCCCCCTGGCCGACCAGGAACGCCTCCTCTACGGCGCCTACGCGGCCTGCCTCCACTGGCTCGAAGCCGGCAACGAAGCCAACCACGCCCGAGGCGAGTACATGATCGCGAGAGCCGCCCTCCGCATAGGCCGGGCTTCCCTCGGTCTAGAACACGCCCAACGCTGCCTATCCCTAGTCCTAGCCCACCCCACCATTATGTCCGACTGGGACGAACCCTTCGCCCGAGAAGCCCTATCCCGAGCCCTAGCCGCCACCGGCTCCTTCCCCGCTGCCCTGGCGGAGCGAACCCGCGCCCTCGAACTAACAGCCCTAGTAGCCAACCCCGGCGACAGACAAGTCCTCGAAACCGAAATGTCCAAAGACCCCTGGTTCGGCCTCACCGACTAAACCCCACGCACTCTCCGACGCCCGCTCGTCCCTCGCGTGCTCGTTCGAGTGCTCCCACCCACCCAGGTGCGCGCTCCTCCGTCGCGCTGTTCAACCACAACGCGCCCCACCACCTCTAACGCGCCAAACCAACAAGCCCGCCCCTCGGCCACCCAACCCTGGCCGAGGGGCAACTCATGCCTCCTCCGCCGCCCCGTTGCCCCACCCCGATGACAGGCTGGGACGAGCCCTCCGCATACCTCCCGCGGGCTCATCCGTCGCCTTCCATCGGGGCGACTCCTTCGGCGACTCAGAACCCACTGCCCGCAAGCTCAGAAGACATCTCAGATCTAGGCGCCTGATCTGAGATCGAACGATTCTCGACCACAGAGGTCCCGCTGCCACTGCGCGCAGATCGACCATCCTCGCTGCAATTGTCAGCCGCTGCGCAGCTCGTAACGACTTGCGCCGGGCCATAAGTCGTAGATATTCCATCACTACGACGCTAATTATCGGTGACCGTTGGAGGAGCGTTGTTCTCGTCAGAGTGCCACTAAGGCGATGGGAATTATGGACGCTGCCTGGCAACCTCTGTGTATGAGCAGATCAGGGAGATCCTCATTCAGTCGGCAGATCGCGAGTCTGGTCGTGGTTGCGATCGTGTTCGGGCTCGTCGTGCTGATGATCTTGAAGCAATATGATCCAGCCGTGATCATCACAGTCGTTACTGGGATGAGCTTGGCAGCCGCTGAGCTCGTCCGCCGGCTCCAGAGTGTCAGTGCGCGACAGGGCAGGTCGGACGACCAGAGGGAGGTGGGGTCTTGAGTCGGCCCACGGTAGCGCTCATTGGAAGCTTCCGAAAACACTATGACGAGGTTGTTGAGGCCGCACGCTCACTCTCGACCGCAGGTGCCACAATCACATCACCTCCAATTCTGCCGATCAGGGATCTCGGCGAAAACTTCGTGCGATTCGAGTCGGATCCGCATTCAGCCTTGGATCATCAGATTCAAGAAGCGACTCTCGAGAAGATCTTCAGATCGGACGTGGTTTATGTAGTCAACCCTGGTGGATACATCGGGCGCACGACAGCGTATGAACTTGGGCGCATCCGGGAGCGTGGCATGGCGGTATTTTTCGCTGAGGAACCGAAGGATCTGCCGATCGAGATCCCGGACGGCGCGGTATTGAGCGCGGATAGTCTGGCTAGGGTTGTACTCGACTGCTCGGTCGACGCGATTAGACGACCACGTGTGGCTGCATTGCCGACTGCCGACCTGGTCGTGCTCACAATCCGTGATAGGCGGCTCAACGTCTTGCTGGTCACTCGCGGCACCGAGCCACATCGAGGAAAGCTCGCACTCCCTGGGGGATTCGTTCGGCCGGGGGAGTCATTGGAGGACACGGCAAAAAGAGAGCTCGTCGAGGAGACCGGTCTGGATGCGGATACTCTCACACTGCAACAGGTTCGCACCTTCTCGGGGCCAGATAGAGACCCTCGTGGACGGATCGTGACGACGGCTTTCCTCGCGATAGCCCCGAATCTTCCGAACGCTCGTGGCGGAACGGATGCGCGCCGAGCCGACTGGGTCGAGGTCGAGGAAACTTTGGGAAATCGTCTCGCCTTCGATCATGACCAGATTCTCCGCGAGACGGTCGAACGAGCGCGCGCCCTGCTGGAGTATCAGACCATCGCGGCCTCCTTCTGCGGGGAAGTGTTCACCGTCACCGAACTCCGGGAGGTCTACGAGGCGGTGTGGGGGACCGAACTCAACGCCCAGAACTTTCACCGCAAGGCGAAGAAGGCTGAAAAGTTCCTGGTGAATACCGGCC
This sequence comes from Kribbella sp. NPDC051620, assembly GCF_044453825.1. NCBI lineage: Bacteria > Bacillati > Actinomycetota > Actinomycetes > Propionibacteriales > Kribbellaceae > Kribbella > Kribbella sp. NPDC051620. Next base: position 37,218 of record NZ_JBITDB010000006.1, on the reverse strand, counting down.
AGAAGCGGACGGATCAACGCGGTCGTCCGGCTGCGTTGTACAAGCGAGGTCCTGCACCCCTGCTCTATCCACCGATGCTGCAACCACACAGGCCGACCGCAGGTTCCTAGGTAGGGGCGAGTCTCGCGCGGTCATATCGGGATAGTGGGTAGTCGGCGGTCGTCGACGCCCGAAAATATGGCCGTAGCGGTGGGGCGGTTCCAGCGCGATGGGCCCGGAGGATAGCTCGGAACCTAGTGCGCGGATGATCGCGTCCTTCGAGTGTTCACCGATCTGATACGGGCCACGGGTGCCCGGCAAGTCAATCGCGTCGTCGTGTTTACTCGGGATCGCGAGAAGCTCCACTGATTCGAGTCCACTCGCGTATAGGTCGGAATGCGCCAAGGCCAGTTTGTGCCCGGATCCTGACGGCATCGCTGCTCGTGGCCAGCATTTTTTTGCGCCGCCCGACACTCAGCCGGATCGACAGGTTGTTCGGCGTCGAGGCGAGATTGGGGAGGAAGGCGTCGGGGTGTGCGGTGGCCAGTACCCGGTCCAAGGTCAAGACCGACTTCGGCAAGGGGCTCGCCTGGCGCGACCGATAGGGCCCAACTACCGTCGACGGGGCCTGCGGACGGTCCACGGGAGTACCTTCGCGAGCCGGGTCGGCGCAGTGTGGTCGGATTCGCGCGACGGAGGAGCGTTCAGTAACGGGCGGGTGGGAGCAGTCGAACGAGCACGCGAGGTACGAGCGGGCGTCGGAGGCTGCGTGGGGGGAGTGGTTGTGGACGACCGATTCACGCTCGGGGGCCCGGGGTTCCTAGACTGCTTTGAGCAGTTTCAGGTTTCAGCTACCCCGGGAAGAGAGCCATGTCCGGTCCGAACCAGAATTATGACCCCGTCGAGGTCACACCCTTGCATGCCGACGAGGTCGAACGGACGCGCGATGAGGCTCTGGACGCCTTCGCGAAGGCGGGCGATCTGAGCGCGTTGCAGGAGGCGAAGGTCGCGCATCTGGGGGAGCGGTCGCCGATCGCGCTGGCCAACCGGGAGATCGGTGCGCTGCCGCCGCAGGGGCGCAAGGAGGCCGGGCAGCGGATCGGGTCGGCGCGCAAGGCGATCAACGAGGCGTTCGCGGGGCGGCTCGCGGTACTGGAGGCCGAGCACGAGGAGCGGATGCTGGCCACCGAGCGCCTCGACGTGACGCTGCCGTGGCACAGCCCGGAGCTCGGCGCGCGGCATCCGCTGAGCCTGATCTCCGAGCAGGTCGCCGACGTGTTCACCGCGCTCGGCTGGGATGTCGCCGAGGGACCCGAGGTCGAGGCCGAGTGGCTGAACTTCGACGCGCTGAACTTCCAGCCCGACCACCCGGCCCGGCAGATGCAGGACACGTTCTTCATCGACCCGCCCGGTTCCGGCACGGTACTGCGTACGCACACGTCCCCCGTCCAAGCGCGATCCATGCTCACCCGCAAGCCGCCGATCTACGTGATCTGCCCCGGCCGGGTGTTCCGCACCGACGAGCTGGACGCGACTCACACGCCCGTCTTCTACCAGGTCGAGGGCCTGGTCGTGGACGAAGGCATCACGCTCGCGCACCTCAAGGGCACCCTCGACCACTTCGTCGTCTCGATGTTCGGCGAGGGGCTGGAAGCGCGGCTGCGGCCGAACTTCTTCCCGTTCACCGAGCCGTCGGCCGAGGTCGACCTCAAGTGCTTCGTCTGCCGCGGCGCCTCGGTCGGCAACCCCGACCGCCCGTGCCGGACATGTAGCAGCGAGGGCTGGATCGAGTGGGGCGGCTGCGGTGTGGTCAACCCGCGCGTGCTGCAGGCCTGCGGGATCGACACCGACCGGTACTCCGGATTCGCGTTCGGAATGGGCCTGGAGCGGACGCTGATGTTCCGCAACGGGGTCGAGGACATGCGGGACATGGTCGAGGGTGACGTGCGGTTCAGCCGCCAGTTCGGGATGGAGATCTGATGCGGGTCCCACTGTCATGGCTTCGTGAGTACGTCGAGCTGCCGGCCGGCGTGACCGGTCGCGACGTCGGCGAGAAGCTGGTCCGCGCCGGCCTCGAGGTGGAGACCGTCGACGAGGCGGGCGGCGGCCTGACCGGTCCGCTCGTCGTCGGCAAGGTGCTCAGCTACGAGCCCGAGCCGCAGAAGAACGGCAAGACCATCCGCTGGTGCTCGCTCGACATCGGCAACGACGAGCCGCAGTGGGTCGTCTGCGGCGCGAGCAACTTCGAGGTCGGCGACCTGGTCGTCGTCGTGCTGCCGGGCGCGGTCCTGCCCGGCGGGTTCGCGATCTCCGCGCGCAAGACCTACGGGCACGTCTCCAGCGGGATGATCTGCTCGTCGGCGGAGCTCGGCCTGGGCGACGACGGTACGCACGGCATCGTCGTACTGGAGCCAGGCGAGGCCGAGGTCGGTACCGACGCGATCGAGTTGCTCGGGCTGCGCGACGACGTGCTCGACATCGCGGTGACCCCGGATCGCGGGTACTGCCTGTCGATCCGTGGCGTCGCCCGCGAGGCAGCCACGGCGTACGGGGTGTCGCTGAAGGACCCGGCCGCGTTGACTGTCACCGGCACGCAAACGGGTGGCTATCCGGTGCGGGTCGACGATGCCGAGGCGTGCAGTGTCTTCGTGACGCGGACGGTCACCGGGATCGATCCGGCGGCGCCGTCGCCGCGTTGGCTGCAGCAGCGGCTCGTCATGTCCGGCATGCGGCCGATCTCGATCGGCGTCGACGTCACCAACTACGTGATGCTCGAGCTGGGCCAGCCGATCCACGGCTACGACAAGGCCCGGCTGACCGGCGAGATCGTCGTACGCCGCGCCGCGCCTGGCGAGAAGCTGATGACGCTCGACGATCAGACCCGCGAACTCGACGCCGAGGATCTGCTGATCACCGACGACTCCGGCCCGATCGGTATCGCCGGCGTGATGGGTGGCGCCTCCACCGAGATCTCCGCGTCGACCACCGACGTGGTGATCGAGGCGGCGCACTTCGACCCGATCGTGATCGCCCGCTCGTCGCGCCGCCACAAGCTGTCCTCCGAAGCATCCCGCCGGTTCGAGCGCGAGGTAGACCCACAACTTCCGCGGTACGCCGCCCAGCGCGTCGCCGACCTCCTGGCCGAGCTCGCCGGCGGCACCATCCAACCCGACGAAACCGTCATCGACACCCACCTCCTGCCGAAGCGCCTGACAATCCGCGCCGACCACGCCGCCCGAGTGGCAGGTGCACCGATCTCGGTGGAGGAGACGATCCGTCACCTCCGCGCGGTCGGCTGCGAGGTTGCCCAAGGCAACGAAGGTGGACCGGCGCCGCAGGGCGTGGGAGCGAGCCTGCTCGCCGAGGCGGTTGCGCTCAGCGGCGCTCCGCTGGCTGTGGGCGACGCGAGCACCGCCGGGGCCGAGGCAAGCGCCACGGCGGCCGGCGCGACCGCCGCCGCAACCCCCGGGGATGCCACCACAACCCCCGCTAGCGGCGGGTCGGATGACCTCGCAGGCGAGGCGTCCGGCGGCGGGTTGCTCATGCTCACTCCGCCGTCGTGGCGGCCGGATCTGCGGGATCCCAATGACTATGCCGAAGAGGTCATTCGGCTGTTCGGGTTCGACAACGTGCCGTCGATCCTGCCGAAGGCGCCGGGTGGGCAGGGGCTGACGAGTTCGCAGCGTCGGCGTCGGCGGATTGCCACCGCGCTGGTTGGAGCGGGGCTGACTGAGGTTGTGTCGTACCCGTTCACCGGTGAGGCCGACTTCGACGCGATGGGGCTGCCGGCCGACGACTCCCGGCGTACGACGGTGAAGCTGGCCAACCCGATCTCGGACGAAGAGCCGTCGATGCAGACGATGCTGCTGCCGACCCTGCTCCGGGCCGCCGAACGCAACGTCGGTCGCGGTGCCACCGATCTCGCGATCTTCCAGACCGGGCTGGTGTTCCTGCCTCGCCCGGAGTCGAAGCCCGCGCCGCTGCCGTCCGTCGCACAGCGGCCGAGCGACGAGGAGATCCAGGCGCTGTACGACGCGCTCCCGAGCCAGCCGCTCCACCTCGGGGTCGTGCTGACCGGTTCGCGCACGGCGACCGGCTGGTGGGGCAAGGGCCAGCCGACGAGCTGGGCGGACGCAGTACAGGTTGCTCGGTCTGTTGCCGCTGTTGTCGGCGTCGAGCCGGTACTACGGAACGTCGAGCTGGCGCCGTGGCATCCGGGTCGGTGTGCCGAGGTGTCGGTCGATGGCACGGTCATCGGTCACGCCGGTGAGCTGCATCCGAAGGTGTGTCAGGCGTTCGGGTTGCCGGCCCGGTCGGGTGCGGTCGAGCTGGACCTCGACGCACTGATGGCGGCGGCTCCGGCGTCGGTGACGGCGCACCCGTTCTCGTCGTACCCGGTCGCGAAGGAAGACGTCGCGCTGATCGTCGGGGCCGAGGTGGCCGCGGCGGACGTCGAGGCGGCGCTGGTCGAAGGTGCGGGGGAGCTGCTGGAGTCGATCCGGCTGTTCGACCTGTACACCGGCGAGCAGATCGGCGAAGGCAAGAAGTCGCTCGCCTTCGCCCTCCGCTTCCGCGCCCCCGACCGAACCCTCACCGAAACCGAGGTCAGCGCCGCCCGCCAAGCAGCCGTCCAGGTAACAGTCGACCGCTTCGGCGCAGTCCAACGAGTGGGCTGATCTCCGATGCCCCCGGCTGCGAAGCCCTCCGGAAACTTCACCGCGCTGTCTTCCGCCGTTCCGGCGGAAGACAGCGCGGACGGAAGAGCGACCGGCGCACGCGGTGTGCGTGCGGGTGGAAGAGCGATCGGCGCACACGGGGTGCGTACGGCCGGAAGAGCGAGCGGCGCACGCGGTGTGTGCGCGGGTGGTGTGGGGTGACAGGCCACCCGCGGGTTGCGGTGGCGGCGCCTAACGAGGCTGCTGCCGATGCGGGGGTGCGGTTGGCTGCCGAGGGGGGCAATGCGGTTGATGCTGCTATTGCCGCGACGCTGGTGACGATGGTGAACGAGATCGGCGTGGTGTCGCCGGCCTCGGGTGGGTTTGTGACCTTGCAGGTGCAGGGTGGCGAGGCGGTCACCATCGACGGCTGGGTGGAGATGCCTGGGCGTGGGCTGCCGGAGCACAAGTTCGGGCAAGGTGTTTGGGACATCACGACCGAGTACGGCGGTGGTACGACGACCACCGTCGGGCATGGGTCCGTCGCGACGCCGGGTGGGATGAAGGCGCTGGCGCTGGCGCACGAGCGGTCCGGGAAGGCGCCGTGGAGTGAGGTGGTCCGGCCGGCGATCGAGGTCGCGCGGAACGGGTTCCCGCTCAGCCGGACGTCCGGGTACTACCTCGGGTACACCCACGAGATCATCTTCGGCTGGCATCAGCCGAGCCACGGGGTCGTGCATGACGACGACGGCGTGGTGATCAAGGCGGGCAGTACGGTCGTGATCCCCGAGCTGGCCGAGGCGCTCGAGCTGATTGCCAGCGAAGGCGCGGAGACCCTCTATACCGGCGCGCTCGCGGAGTTGCTCGTCCGCGACATGGCCGACAACGAGGGCATCCTGACCGCGCAGGACCTCGCGGCGTACGAGGCGATCGTCCGGCCGGCCTTGATGATCCGCCAGAACGGATGGCGGCTGGCGACCAACCCGCCGCCGGCCGTCGGCGGAGTCGCGGCGGCCGCGATCCTCGCGCTGCTCGACGGAGTACCGGGCCAAGGTGCCTGGAATCCGGCCGAGCTGGAGCGGCTGATCGAAGTACAGCACGCTGTGCTCGGTCGTCGACTGGCAGAGCTCGACCAGGAAGATGTTCGCCAACTCGAAGGCCAGAAGCTGCTCGATCTGGCGAACGCCGGTGATCTGCGCGCGCTCAGCTCACCCAGTACCGCGACAGTCTCGGTCGTCGACGACGAGGGCGACGCCTGCGCGATCACCGTCTCGTCCGGCTACGGCTCCGGCGTGATGACGCCCGGTACCGGCATCTGGCTCAACAACGCCCTCGGCGAACAGGAACTCGTCCACGGCGGCCCGCACAGCCTCGCGCCCGGCACCCGACTCACCTCCAACATGGCGCCGAGCGTCGCGCGAAGAGACAGCGACGGAGCCGTACTCGCGATCAGCTCACCCGGCTCCGACCGGATCCCGACCGCGATCGCCCAGGTCTACGCGCTCTACACCCACGGCGGCCTGTCGCTCGAAGAAGCAGTCGAGTACCCCCGCCTCCACGTCCGCGTTCGCGAAGACGTCGTCGTCGACTACGAAGACGACCTCGCCGTCTCCGGCTTCGCAACCAACCTCCCCACCCGCCCGATGCCACCCCATTCCATGTACTTCGGCGGCGTAGCCGCAGCCTTCTGGGACCCCACCAAAGGCCTCCAAGCAGTAGGCGACCCTCGCCGCACCGGCGCCACCGCAGTCTCCCCATCCACCTGACCGGGCCCGGGGCCTGCTAGTTTCGGCGTCTGTACTTTCCGCCGGCCGCCCGATCCGCCTGAACGGGGCTCAGCCAGATCAGTCGTGGAGGACCACCGGACATGCCGGATCCCGAACTCTCCGTCGTCGTGCCGATGTACGACGAGGAAGAGGTGCTGCCGATCTTCTTCGAGCGGATGCGTCCGCTGCTGGACGGCCTCGGCATCAGCTACGAGGTGCTCGTCGTCGACGACGGCAGCCGGGACGCGACCGCCTCGATGCTGCTCGAAGCGGCCGTCGACTGGCATCAGCTCCGGGTCGTCCGGCTGCTCCGCAACTCCGGTCACCAGGCCGCCCAGTCGGCGGGATTCCGTCGCGCCAGGGGGAAGTACCTGGTCACCATCGATGCCGATCTGCAGGATCCGCCCGAGGTGATCGCCGAGTTGCTCGCGACGGCGCGGGAGAGGGACGTCGATGTCGTGTATGGCGTGCGCTCCGACCGTTCGAGCGACTCGTGGCCGAAGCGGACGACTGCCCGGATGTACTACCGGCTGATGTGTCACCTGGTGGGCAAGGACATTCCGTTCGACGCGGCGGACTTCCGGCTCGTCTCGCGCCGGGTCATCGACGCGGTCAACTCGCTGCCCGAGGACGGCCGGGTCTTCCGGTTGGTGATCCCGTGGCTCGGCTTTCCGAGTGCCGAGGTCCCGTATGTCCGCGCGGAGCGAGCGGCCGGCGTCACGAAGTACAACTGGTCGAAGATGTTCCGGCTGGCGTTCGACAGTGTGACCGCGTTCTCGGCGGCGCCGCTGCGGCTGGCCACGTGGTTCGGGCTGCTCGGCGGCATGTTGTCGGGGCTGTTCGCGGTTGGCGCGCTGGTGATCAAGCTGTCCGGCAACAGCGTTCCCGGCTGGACGTCGACGGTGCTCGCGGTCAGCGTCATCGGCGCGATCCAGTTGCTGTGCCTCGGGTTGCTGGGGGAATACGTCGCCCGGCTGTTCCAGTCAAGCCAACGGCGCCCACAGTTCCTGGTCGGCTACGACAGCCTCGAAGACGCCGGACATCAACCCCTTGACGAGGTCTCCGCTAGATGACGCGTTCGCTGCCGCGGCTGGTGCCGTGGTTGATTCCGTATGTCGTCACGATCCTCGCGCTGATCTCCCTCGACGTCCCGGTCGTCCCGATCGCCAAGTACAGCCTGTACTTCGCTCTGGCGCTCGCATTGCCGGGCATCCTGATCCTGCGCGCGCTCTGGCGTAGTACCGGCAACTGGGCCGAGGACCTCGGACTCGGATCAGCGGTCGGCGCGACGTACCAGCTGGCCGGCTGGGCGATCTTCACCGCACTCGGCTGGCAACGCGTGCTGGTGATCTGGCCTGCGCTGGTGCTCGTCGCCTTCGCCGCTGTGCCGAAGCTGAGGCAGCACTGGCGGATCCACGACCCCAAACCGCTGCCGTTGCTCTGGACGTGGGGGATGGTGATCGCCTCGACCGTACTGCTCGGCGGGGCGGTGCTCGGGGCGATGAAGTACCACCCGGCGCCACCGGACGGCACGTCGTACTACCAAGACCTGCTGTACCACCTGTCGATGCTGAACGAGCTGACTCGCTCTGTACCGCCGCAGCTGCCGCAGGTATCGGGGGAGTCGCTGGAGTACCACTGGTTCGCGAATGCTGACATGGCCGCGGCAGTGGACATCACCAAGCTCTCGCCGATCATCGTGCTCTACCGGTTGTGGTTGCTGCCGCAGTTGCTCGTCGCCCTGCTGGTGTGCGCGACCCTGGCCAGGACGGTCAGCCGCGCGTGGTGGACCGGCGTACTGGCCGCTCTCGCGTTGGCGGGGCCGCAGCTGTTCCTGTTCATCGACACCGCGGTGAACCTGTCGCCGCCGCTGAGCCTGCTCAGCCCATCCCAGACGTTCGGCATGGTCGCCGGTACTGCGGCCGCCGTCTTCCTGATCCACCTGCTCTTCAAAGACGAGTCCAGCAAGGGGCTGTGGTTACTGGCATTTACCGTCGCAGTCGTCGGCGGTGGCTCCAAACCAACCACCCTGCCGATCCTGGTCGGCGCAGTCGGCCTCCCCGCGCTCTTCCTCCTGATCCGCGACCGCCGCCTACCAGCCCGCTTCCTGGCTGCCGGCTCACTGCTGGTCGCAGCCGCAATCGGCACGATGGTCACCGTCGCCGGTAGCACCAGCGGTTCAGGCCTCCAATTCCTGGCAGTCCTGAAAACCCAAGGCGGCTACACGGCAGCCACCCGCGACAAAACTCCCGCAGGCGAAGGCGGCCTGATCCTCCCGGCCCTGACCTCCGGCCACCTACTCTCCATCGCCGGCGTCCTAGTTCTCTGCGTCCTCCTCCTAACAGGCCAACTGCTAGCCGCAACGGGCTACGCCTTCCTGGCCAACCGCACCCTCCGCCGCGACCCCATCGCCTGGTTCTTGCTCGGAGCCCTGATAGCAGGCTGGGCCGGCTTCCTCTTGGTCGACCACCCCTCCATCAGCGAGGCCTACTTCGTCCACAGCACAGTCCCCTTCAGCCTGGCCGCCGCCGGCTGCCTAGCCGCAACACTCACCAGAACCTACGCGCCGCCCGCAGGGCGGCGCGGGGTGCTTGTGGGGGTTGCTGTTGTGGCGGTGGTTCTTGGGGCGTTGTTCGCCTTCATCTTGTTGACGACTGATGCTCTGCCCAGCGGCTCGCACCTTCGGCGGATCGCGTTGGTGGCTCGGCCGTTGGTTGTTGTTGTGGCGGTTGGTGCGGGGCTGATGTTTGTGTGGTTGTTGCTGGTGAAGCGAGTTCCGAAGCTGGCTGGGCTGGGTGGGTTGCTGGTGTTGTTGACCTTGCTGGTGGTGCCGTCGGCAAGGACCTTTGAGCAGAATCTGCATCTCAATGGCGGCAAGCAGGCGCAGGAGTTCACCTCGGCGACCTGGTGGGTCTACCCCGACGAGGAAGCCGCCGCGCTCTGGCTGGCGAAGAACTCCAAAACCACCGACGTCGTCGTCAGCAACACCTGGTGCCGGCCAGCGGGCAAGCAGGGGCCGGGGTGTGATGCTCGCGGCTACATCGTCAGCGGGATCGCCGGTCGCCGGACGTTCCTGGAAGGCTGGGGCTACACCTCCCAGGCGATGGCCCACCACGGCGACGGCGGCCTGCGCTACAACCAGCAGCCCTCCCCTTGGCCCGACCGCGTCGAGCTGACGAATCAGGCGATCTACGAGCCGACTGCCGACGTACTGCGCAAGCTGCGCGACCAGTACCACGTCCGCTGGGTGTACGCCGACCTCTTCGGCGGTCCCGTGTCGCCCGACCTCGGCAAGCTCGCGGTACTCCGACACTCCTGGCAGCACGTGCGGATCTACGAACTCACCGGCTGATCCCGCGTAACATCGGACTGGCGTAGCGCGTTAGCTCTACGCTGGCCCGCTCGCCCCGAGGCCGACGCATGCGGAAACGTGAGTGCTCGGGAGGGCGTGGGTATGACGAGGTCCGGTCATCGGTTGCCCGCCGTCGTCACCGCTCTCAGTCTCACCGTGCTGGCTTCCGGCACGGCTTCGGCGTACCAGGTGCCGGCGGCCCCCTTTGCCCAGGGCAACACGGCGACCGCGACGATGCCGGGATCCGGGCTCATCCAGTCGATCACCGTCACCGGCCAGACCGAGTTGCTCGACGCAACCACCGTCGGCGTCCGCGGCAGCACCGCCAAGACCTACGAACCGGCCATAGCGCGCACCACACCCGCCCAGGACCTGCTCGTCAACACCGGCACCTGCGCCGCGATCGGCACCTGCGGCAGCCGAGGCTCCCTGACGATCACCTTCTCGCAACCTGTCCGCGACCCGATCCTGCACCTGGCCGGCATCGGCGGCGCGGCCACCGAAACGACCAACGGCACGACCAGCGGTCAGTCCGAGCTCCACTCGGTCCTCAAACTGACGACCGCCGGCCTCAGCCTCACGAAGCTCGGCCAGGGCAACAACCTGGCCATCAGCAGCGACACGATCACCGCGCTCAACCCCGACGCCGGCCCGAACTGCATCAATACCGACACCGGCGAAGGCCCCGACGCGGCCGCCACCGCGGCCTGCGGCTCGGTCAAGGTCAACGGCGTCGCCAAGTCGATCACCTTCGACCTCACCGCCGTCTTCACCAAAAACGCCAAGCTCCCCGCCTTCAACACCCCGTCCTCCGCCGACGTGTTCTCCCTCGTCGCCTCCACCGGCGAAGACTTCGGCGACGCGCCCACGTCGTACGGCGCAGCCTGGTCGGTCCTCACCGACCTGCGCCTCGGCGACGACGCAACCGAAGACAACGCAACCATCGCCAACGGCACCACCGGTCCCAAAGCCCAAGACCAGGCCGACGATGGCGCGACCCTCAAACCGCTGGCAACCACAGCCAAGGACTACGCCGCCACCGTCGCCCTCACCGGCGCGAGCAAACCCGGCAAAGTCTGCGGCTGGCTGGACCTCGACAAGAGCGGCAAGTTCGACCCGACCGAGCGATCCTGTGCCACCTTCACCGCAGGCCAAAGCGCCGTCACCCTCACCTGGTCAGCACTCCCCAAACTGACCGCCGGTACTACGTACGCCCGCATCCGAACCGCCTACACGACAGCCCAGGCAGACAAGCCAACCGGCCCCGCCGACAGCGGCGAAGTAGAGGACTACGTACTAGCGATCGCGCCCCCACCCCCACCGATCGCAATCGACGACACCGCGACCACCCCGTACAACGAAGACCTGACCACCGACGTCCTCAGCAACGACCGCCCCGGCGACCCGGCCAGCCCCCTGAAGCCCGGCTCCCTCTGCCTCCTCGAAGCAGACAAGTGTGGCGTGATGGTCAACGTCGTGGCCCAGGGCAAGTACGTCGCCAAGCCCGACGGCAAGATCGCCTTCGAACCCGTCCCAGGTTTCGTCGGCCAAGGCAAACCGGTCACCTACCGAATCGCCGACACCAACGGCACCACCGCCACCGCGAAGCTGACCATCACCGTCGCCCTCCCCGCGAAGCCGGTAGCCGTCCCCGACAAGGCGACCACCCAGCAAAACGTCAGCATCGCCCTCACCCCGCTCGCCAACGACCGCCCGGCGCCAGGCGTCACGCTCGACCCGAGCTCCGTAGTACTGCGCGACCCCGCAGACGCAGCCTTCACCACAGCAGCCGCCGACACCTTCAAGAAGAAGGTGATCGTCCCCGGCGAAGGCACGTACGTCGTGAAGCCCGACGGCACGGTCGACTTCCTGCCGCTGCCCCAGTTCACCGGCGTCGCGACCACCCTCAGCTACCGCGTCACCGACAGCACCCATCAGGTCGCGGAGTCGACGATGGCGGTCACCGTCACCCCGATCACCCCGAAGGCGCTCGGCGACTCGGTCACCACGCCCTTCGACACCAACGTCGTGATCCCGGTCCTCGACAACGACCTGCCCGGCTCACCCGAGGCGCCGCTCAACCCACAGACCCTCAAGCTGGTCGATCCGGCCGACGGCAAACTCGTCGACCAGGTGACGGTGCCGAACCAGGGCAGCTATGCGGTTGCCGACGGCAAGGTCGCCTTCGAGTCCGTCCAGGGTTTCCAGGGCGTCACGACCCCACTGACCTACCAGGTATCAGACAAGAACGGCACACCCGCCCGCGCCCAGCTCACGGTCTCCGTCGATGCCCCCGGCCCGCCCGTCGCCAACCCCGACCAGGCGGTACTGCTGCAGGGCGGCTCGATCTTCGTGCCGGTGCTCGGCAACGACAAGCCCGGCCCGACCGGCTCAGCGCTGGTACCAGGCACCGTCCGCCTGATCCCGCCGACCCCGGCCACGATCACGGCAACCAGCTCGGCACCTTCCAAGCCGCCCGTACCCGCGACCCCGTTGCCGATGCCCGCTGCGACGGTGGGCGGCGACCCGGCCACCAGCATCGTCGTCGCCGGCCAAGGCAAGTACACGGTGAAACCAGACGGCCGGGTGCTGTTCGAGTCGGTCCCCACCTTCAGCGGCCACGCCACCCCGATCACCTACCAGGTGGCCGACGGCAACGGCGCGATCGGCAAGGCGACGCTGACGCTCGAGGTCACCAAGGTGCAGCCGGACGCGACGGACGACAGCGCCAGTACGGCGTACGACCAGAACGTGACCGTGGATGTCCTCGCGAACGACAGTGCCGGCGACCCCGCCGTTCCGCTGGTGCCGAGCAGCGTGAAGCTGATCGACCCGATGACGCACCAGCCGAAGACGACGGTCGTCGTCGACGGCGAGGCGACCTTCACGGTGGTGGCCGATGGCGAGGTCCAGTTCGACCCGCTGCCGACGTACACCGGTGTTGCGACAGCGCTCACGTACACGGTCTCGGACGTCAACGGCACCCTCGCGACCGCCACGATCACGGTCACGGTCGCCAAGCCGCCGCCACCGACCGCGAAGCCGGACACCGCGACCACCAAGCAGGACGACCCGGTGACCATCGACCCGCTCGCCAACGACGAGTCCGGGCAAGGCACCGGCCTCGACCCGCTGAGCGTCGTGCTGATCGATCCGGCCGACGGCTCGCTGAAGAAGGTCGTCACGGTCGCGGATCAGGGCACGTACCACGTGAACCCCGACGGCACCGTCGGCTTCGACCCGCTGTCGGCCTTCACCGGGACGGCGACCACGCTGACGTACCGGGTCTCGGACTGGTTCGACCAGGCGACGCGATCGACCATCACCATCGCGGTGACGCCGATCGTTCCCAAGGCCGAGGACGACACCGCGACCACGCCGTACGGCGTCACCGCAACGGTCAAGGTGCTCGCCAACGACAAGCCCGGCGACCTCAGCGCCCCGCTCGTCATCGGCAGCCTGCAACTCAAAGACCCAGCCGACGGGCTGTTCAAGCCGACAGTGACCATCAAGGAAGAGGGCGTCTACACCGCGCGAGCCGGCGTCGTCGTGTTCGAACCGGTCGCCGGGTTCAGCGGACCCGGTACTGCGCTGACGTACCAAGTCGCCGACGACAACGGAACCACCACCCAAGCCACCGTGTGGATCACCGTCGGCCTCCCGCCGGTCGCCCAGCCCGACAACGCCTTCACCCTGCAGAACATCACCGTCACGATCGACGTGCTCGCCAATGACGAACCCGGCACGGGCGCCAAGCTCGACCCAGGCTCGGTGGTCATCGCCGCGCCCGAACTGCCCACGAAACAGGCCCCGCCGGCCGTCTTCCGCAAGACGCTGACCGTTCCCGGCCAGGGCACGTACACAGTCGAGAAGAGCGGCGCGATCCGGTTCGATCCCGTCCCGGCCTTCGACGGACACACCCGCTTCATCCAGTACAAGGTCACCGACTCGCAGCGCAACACGGCGTCCTCGACGCTCGGGGTCGAGGTCACCGGGATCCAGCCGTTCACTGTCGACGACTCCGCGATCACCCCGTTCAACCAGCCGATCACGCTGAACGTGCTGACCAACGACAAGCCCGGCGACCCGAGCGCGCCGCTGGTGCCGAAGAGTCTGCTGCTGCAGGACCCGGCCGACGCGACGAAGTACCAGCAGACAGTGACCCAACCCGGCGAAGGCACCTACACGGCCAAGCCCGACGGCTCGATCACGTTCGCGCCGGTGAAGGACTTCCAGGGCCTGACCACTCCGGCGACCTACCGGGTCAGCGACACCAACGGCACCCCGGCCGACGGCCTGCTCTTCATCACCGTCGGCAAGGGCCCCCAGGCAAAACCGGACACCGGTACTACGAAGCAGAACGTCGACACCCAACTCGACCCACTGGCCAACGACCAGCCCGGCACCCAGGCCGAACTCGAGAAGACCTCGGTTCAGCTCTACGACGGCAAGGTCTGGGCCAAAACCGCGACCATCACCGGCCAGGGCACGTACAAAGTCGACGGGGTGACGGGCAAGATCTCCTTCGACCCGGTGCCTGCCTTCCGCGGCCCGAGCTCGATCGCCTACCAGGTGGCGGACACGGCCAAGAACAAGGCGATGTCGACCGTCACCGTCACGGTCGACCCGATCACCCCCGCTCCGGCGAACGACGCGGCGACGACCGCCTTCGACACCCCGATCACGGTGCCGGTACTGACCAACGACAAGCCCGGCGACGCCAGCGCACCACTCGTCCCGGCCAGCGTCCGGCTGATCGACTTCGCGACCGGCGACCCGGTGACGAGTCTGCGAGTCGAAGGCCAAGGCACCTACACGGTCCAGCCCGACGGTGGGATCCGGCTACTGCCCCGGGGCGGTTGGGTCGGCCAAACGACGCCGGTGACGTACCAAGTCAGCGACGGGAACGGCACCGCCGGTACTGCGACCCTCGTGGTGTCCGTCGGCGCGAAGCCGGTGGCACTGCCCGACGTGGCGAAGACCAAGCAGCACGTCGCGGTTACCTTCGACCCGCTGGCCAACGACAAGCCAGGCGCCGGCGCGACGCTCGACCCTGCCACGCTCCTGCTGGTCAATGCCTCGGGCAACCTGGTCGACAAGGTGACGGTCCTTGATCAAGGCACCTATGCGGTTGCCGACGGCAAGGTGACCTTCAGTCCCGGCAAGGCCTTCGTGGGCAGTGCACGGCCGGCGGCGTACGAGGTGAAGGACAGCAATCGCAACGCGGCCCGCTCGACGGTCTCGGTGACCGTGCTGCCGGTCCGGCCGGTCGCGGTCGACGACAGCGCGACTACGCAGTACGGACAAGGGGTCAGCGTGCCGGTGCTCGGCAACGACAAGGCCGGCGATCCGTCGGCGCCCCTGGTCGTCTCCTCGGTCGTGCTGCGCGACCCGGCGGACGGCAAGGACAAGACTTCGGTGACGATCCCGGACTCGGGCAGCTTCACCGCCCGGCCGGACGGCACCGTCGGATACACCCCGGTGAAGGGCTTCGCCGGTACCACCAGATCGCTCACCTATCGGGTGACCGATGCGAACGGGACGTCGGACACGGCACGCCTGGAGATCACCGTCGGTGCTCCCAGCGCGTCGAAGGCCATCCCGGACACCGGTACCGGCAGCCCTGGCAACCCGGTGGTCGTCAACCCCCTCCTGAACGACGCCGCGACTCAGGGCGCGGCCTGGGACCCGGGCAGTGTCTGCCTGGCCACCGGGCCGGCCACCTGTGGGAAGCGGGTGGTCGTACCGGACGTCGGAGAGTGGACGGTCGGTACCGACGGGACGATCAGGCTCGTTCCGGAGCGGGGCTTCATCGGTACGGCGAAGCAGTCGTACCGGGTCACTGACACGGATGGCGTGACAGTGGACTCGCAGGTGAAGGTGACCATCGGGGCTCGGCCGGCCGCGCAGCTCAGCCAGGACAGAACCGCACTACCGGACACCGGTGGCCCGTCGGTCCTGCTCCTCACGCTGGCGCTGTTGCTGGTCGGGTTGGGCGTCACGTTGCTGGGCATAGCCCGCCGGGGCCGCCAAAAATAGTGGGGAAGGAGCCGGGCCCCGCTAGTGCTCTAGCGTGGCCCGGCTCTACTACAGGTCGGTGACCAGCATCAGTTCGTCGCGGTAGTCGTCGTCGGCGACCCGTACTGCGCGCGGGTGGCTGCCGACGACCCGGTAGCCGAGCTTGCCGTAGAACTCCTCCAGGCTGTTCCCGTCGCGGATGGTCAGCTGCAACTGCTCCAGCCCGAGCTCGACTGCGGATTGCCGTAGCCCGTTCATCAGCAGGCGGCCCGCGCCATCACCCTGGTACTTCGGATGCACCATGACGCGGAGCACCGTGCGCCAGTGGAGGTTGAGCGCGCTGTCCTTGCTCACGAGCAGTCCCATGCCGACGTGCCGGTCGCCGTTGTGCAGGACACCGAGCAGGTCCTTGCCCGCGGCAACTCGCTCGAGCGCGAGGTCGAGCGTCTCGGCGACCAGGTGCACCGGAGCCGGCGCGGTGAACCCGACGCTCCCGCCCGCGTCGGTGGCAGCGATCCACGTGTCCAGCAGATCGGCCCGCAACTCCGGGTCCGAGACCGCTTCCGGATCGATCACCCTGTACTCCACCACTGCCTCCCTAAATGCGACTGACTTGCAGGAAGCCTAGCTGGCACAATCGGCCGGGTGTCCACTCAAGTCATCGTGTTGAACGGCGGGTCCAGCTCCGGGAAGACCGGGATCGCGCGTTGTCTGAAGGCGGTCCTGCCGCAGCCGTGGATCAGCCTCGGCGTCGACGACCTGGTCGACGCGCTGCCGCCCGGGCTGCTGGATTCGGGCTCGGGGATCGCGTTCGGCTCGGGCGGCGAGGTCGAGGTCGGCGCCGGCTTCCGCGAGATCGAGGCGGCGTGGATGGCCGGCGTCGCCGCGATGGCACGAGCCGGAGCACGCATCATCTTCGACGACGTCTTCCTCAGCGGAGCCGCCTCGCAGCAGCGGGTGCGCACCCAGCTGGCCGGCCTGGAAGTGCTGTGGGTCGGCGTGCGCTGCGCCCCCGAGATCGCCGCGGGCCGCGAGATCGCGCGGGGTGATCGGGTCGGTGGGATGGCAGCCTCGCAGGCAGAGCTGGTGCACCGAGGAGTCAGCTATGACGTCGAGGTCGACACCGGAAGTACCGAGTCACTTGCCTGCGCGAAGGCGATCGCCGGCTACCTGCGGTGACCAGGCGGCCCAGTACTGCCGGCGGGAGATCTTCAGAGCTTCTCTGCCGATGGCCGAAGCGCAGCGGTCGAGGGCCGGCTTGAAGCGGTCGATCGCCCGGTCACTCGGCAACGCGAGAGAAAGTACGGCGGTCTCGCCGGAGGGCAGCCCGAGGACCGTTCCGATACAGGAGACGGCCGGGTGAACCGCCCCGCGCTCGGTGGTCGCCAGGCCTTCCCGCAGCGCCTTCCAGATCACCGATCCGGGGTGTTGCAGCGGCTGGCTGGATGTCTGCGCGGGAACGCGATCGATCAGCTGCGAGCCGTTGAACTGATCGACGACCTGGACGGTTCCAGCACTGGCGACCGACAGGAACAGTGAAGCACCGGTGCCCTCGGCAAGCATCTGCAGGCGCGGGTGGAGGAAGTCCACGAACGCCGGCGGTGGGCCGGTTCGCCTGGCCAGCCCGTGCAGCGCAGCACCCGTGCCCCATTGGCGGCCGTGCCGTTCGACCGCGCCCTCGGCCTCGAGCTGCAGCAGCAGCCGGTGGGCGGTCGTCTTCGGCAGGCCCGCCCGTTGGGCCAGCTCCGAGACGCCGACGGGCTGTGGGCCGTCGTTCAGCGCCCGGAGGAGGGCGAAGGCATGGTGGATCACCCCGGCAGGTTTCACCTGACCGAGCGTACCCAGTGCTAGCCGAGCAGCTCCGCGACCTTCTGGGCCACCGCAGGGGGAGGCGGCAGACCCGGATCGTTCAGCGTGCGGGCCGCGCCGACGTCGTACCGGTCGGTCCTGACCGGGTCGATCACGTGCTGGCCGTCCGCGCGGAGTTGCGCGATGTTGCGGGCCACGGCGGGTTTGGCCCACATGGCGCTGTTCATCGACGGGAAGTGAACGATCGGGAACTCGGCGGCCAGGATGGTGGCGGCCAGCCGGTTCGGGGCGGCGCCGGCGGCGGCGAGGGACAGGATGTTCGCCGTGGCCGGCAGCACCGCCAAGATGTCGTGCTCGGCCGCCAGACGGGCGTGATTGTCGGCCGGCCAGTCGGCGGGGGCCTCCCCGCTCACCACCCGCTCGGCGAGCAGCCGCACGCTGTCCGGCGGGAGGAAGGTGGCCGCGGTGTGCGTCATGAGCACGGTATAGGTGCCGCCGAGGTGAGCCCGCAGCGCGCCGAGGTACAGCGGCAGCATCATCACGGCGGCCGAACCGCTGGCGCCGATCAGGATGCGTGGCCCGGAACTGTCTGTGCTGGTCATGCCGGGAAACCTAGGAGCGGGTTCCTGTCATGACCAGCGCGCGTTCCGCTCACCGGAACAACCCGTCACCCGGGCAGTTGGCTGAGGCGGGGGACCTGGGAGCCAGTGTCGAGAGTTGCCGTCAGTGCGGCGGGTCGAGCAGAACCCGGACGTCCCAGGGCCCGAGAGTGAGTTTGTCCTCTGTCGTGGCGGCCGCGAGTACGTCGTGAACGGCATGCGGTAGGTCGATGGTGACGGCGTCCCACGACCAGTTGTGGACGAACACGAGACGTTGCCCGTCCGCGGTGGTGGCGGAGGTGACGCTCACACTGGCCGGCAGTCCGGTCCAAGCCGCGGGCTGGATCCACCGGAACAGGGCAGCGGCCAGCGCGGGGTTGGGAACCGTACCCACGTAGGTGATCCGGCCGGAGCCGTGCGCGCGGGTGGTTATCGCAGGCCATCGTCCGAAGTGGGGATGGTCGTAGCCCGCCAGTACCTCGGCACCGTCGACCCGTAATCCATCCGCCCATCGAGTGGCCGCAGCGTCGTCGCCAAGCTCCAGACCTACGCCCGTCACGGGCAGATCTGCGCTGAGGTTGCTGTACTCGTCGTACGCGACTCCTGCCGCTTGTGCGAGACCGGCGGGCATGGTGGCGGTGCGGGCCCGCGCCTCCTCGTCGGCGTACCCAGTGCGCGGCCCGACGACCAGGTGGCCACCGGCTGCGGCGTACGCGACCAACTGCTCCAGCAAGGCGTCGTCAGCCAGATATAGCCCCGGTACGACGAGCACTGGGTGCTGTGCGACCGCATCGGCGCCGGTGAACTGGCTGGCATGGAGCACACGCACCTGCAGACCCGCCTCGAACGCTCCACGATAGAAGGGATCGAAGAGACCGTGGTACGAGCTGTGATCCGGGCCGCCGTCCTCCCGCGACAGCGGCGGGTACTTCTGCATCAGCCACTTGCTCGGCAGCGAGTACAGCATCGTCACGTCGCTGTCAGGCGTCAGGTCGACCACCAGCGAGCCGGCCGCCTCCAACTCGGCGCCCAACTGGGCGACCTCCTGGTACGTACGGCCGGGGAGACCACTGTGGGGGAGGACGCCACCCCAGTACGTCTCCGTCCCGAAGTGCAGGGTGTGCCAGTGCCAGTACTCGATCATCTTCGCCCCGCGTGAGATGAGTGCCCACGCCGCCTGCCGCCATTGACCGTCGTACGCCGGCTGGTTGTCCCAGGGGGCGCCGATGGAGTTCGCGTTCGTCTCGGTGACGAGGAACGGGCGTTGCTGGGACGAGTACAGCCGGTCCGCGCTGAGGTAGAGCGCCCAGGTCCCTGTGGTGGGCCAGCTCTGGTAGGCCGAACTCGCCGGGGGTTGGAGGAGCCCGTCCTGCATCGCGTAGTACGGGTTGCCCGCTGTCACGTCGAGCCGGCGGACCAGGTCGTCGTCGGCCACGGCAGGACGGTCATAGGAGATGCAGGTGGTGACGAACTGGTCCGGGCGGGCGTACTCGCGGACGATGTCGGCCTGCCAGCCGATGAACTCGGTCGTCAGATCGGCCTGGAACTGCCGCCAGGCGACGTCGTACTGCGGCTGGACATTGCCGTCCGGTGTCCACAGGTCCGCCCAGTCCGACAGCCGGTGTGACCAGTAGACGAGGCCCCATTCGTCGTTGAGCGTCTGGACGTCGCCGTACTTGTGCCGCAGCCGGTCCACGAACCGCTGGAACACCCCGTGGTTGTGGAGCAACTCGTTGCCCGGCTCGTTGTCGACCTGGAAGCCGAGCACCGCCGGGTGGTCGGCGTAGCGGCCGATGATCTGGCGGATCACCCGCTCCGCGTGGAAGAGGAAGCCCGGGTGGGTGAAGTCGACCTCCTGCCGGGCACCCCAACCGATCCGCTGCCCGGTCTTCCGCTCACCCGCGATCTCCGGGTAGAGCCGGACCAGCCACGGCGGTACGGCGTACGTCGGGGTGCCCAGCAGTACGCCGATGCCACGGGCGTGCGCGCCGTCGAGGACCGGCTGCAGCCAGTCGAGGTCGAACCGCCCGTTCTCCGGCTCCCAGGTGGACCAGACCGACTCGCCGACCCGGATCACCGAGAACCGGGCCGCGGCCATCAGGTCGAGATCCTGCTCGAGCCGCTCGTGCGGCTGGTACTCGTGGTAGTACGCAGCTCCGAAGAGCACACGCTTCTGCACGGTGGTTTCTCCAATGGTAGAAGGAGGGTGCCTGGGCGCGGAGCATCGGCCCAGCGCCCGGAAGGCTCAGTGGGTTAGGTACTGCGGTGTGGTGAGTGCGGGACGGTCAGGACGCCGTGCGGGCGGGGCCGGTGGAGTGACGGGTGACCAGCCGGAGCGGTGGTGGCTCCGGAGCGGGGGAGCGGTCACCGGTGGGCGACTCGATCTCCGTGATGAGGTTCGTGATCCCGCGGGCGACGTGCACGTCGAAGTCCTGCGGGATGGTGGTGAGCGGTGGCGTCAGGAACGCCGCGGTCGGGATGTCGTCGAAGCCGACGATGCTGACGTCGTCAGGCACTGCGCGGCCGGCCTCGGTGAGCGCGCGCAGCACACCGATGGCCATCTCGTCGTTGGCGACGAAGATCGCAGTCACCTCGTCGTTGCCGGCCAGTTCCCGCCCGGCCGCATAGCCGGAGGCCGGTAGCCAGTCGCCTTGCAGGACAGGTGGTTCGGGGGCGCCGGCAGCGGCCAGAGCCTGCCGCCAACCCTTGAGTCGGTCCTGCGCGGCCCACCAGCGTTGCGGGCCGGCGACATGCCAGACGGTCCGGTGCCCGAGGCCGAGCAGGTGCTCGGTCGCCTCCCGGGCGGCGCGAACTCCGTCACCGCCGGTGGACATCAACGGCCGGGCGCTGAGTCCGGGGAAGCGCCCGAAGGTGAGGACCGGGATCTCGAGCTCGATCAGCTGGTCGTCACCCTCGTCGATCGGCTCGGCGAGGATGAGGCCGTCCACGCCCTGCGCGAGCAGGACGTCGATGGCGCCGACGACACCCCCGGCGTCGCCTTCGAAGGTGTTGACCATGCTCAGCGAGTAGCCGGTACCACGCAGTGCACGTTCGATGGTCACCAGCTGGGTCGACGGGCCGAACAGCGCCGTACCGAGGCTGACCACGCCGATCCGCCGGGTCTTGCCGGAGTTGAGGGCGCGGGCCGCGTCGTTGCGGCGGTAGCCGAGCTCGCGCATGGCGGCCTGCACCCGGAGCCGGACCTCTTCCTTGACGTACGGCTCGTCGTTCAGCACCCGGGAGACGGTCTTCTGCGAGACCCCGGCCAGCCGGGCGACGTCCGTGCTGCCGGGACGGCGCGTACGACTGCCCTCCGGTGCCGGTTTCGCCTCGCTCATAGAGCCCTCACGGTATGCCAGGCAGCCGGTCTGACTGCGTAGTCAGAATGTGTCTACGTAGTCAGAAAGTCAACCCCCGCGATCAGCCGAGCTCGCTGAGGCGGGGGATGTCGGTGAGTTTGTCGGGGTTGCGGACGATGTAGATCTGGCTGATCCGGCCGGTCTCGTCGAAGTCGAAGAAGCCGGCGCTGTCGACCTCGTCGCCGTCGTAGAAGACGAACGCGTTCTCGCCGTTGAGCACCATCATCCGGAGCACGAAATCCCGCGCGGGCTGACCGGGCGCGAGCAG
Organism: Kribbella sp. NPDC051620; assembly: GCF_044453825.1. NCBI lineage: Bacteria > Bacillati > Actinomycetota > Actinomycetes > Propionibacteriales > Kribbellaceae > Kribbella > Kribbella sp. NPDC051620. The sequence goes on along the minus strand of NZ_JBITDB010000006.1, from coordinate 15,413 downwards.
CGCGATCGTCCACCGGGAGATCTTGTCCGGGGTGCGCAGCGGCCGGATCGCGGCCTGCTTCTTGCCGCCGCCGTCGCTGACCAGCACGACGTCCGGTGCGAGCAACGAGACCATCCCGTCGAGATCACCCGACCAGGCCGCCGAGAGGAACTGATTGGTCACCTCCAGATGCCGGGCCTTGTCGACCTGATGCCGGGGCTGCCGGGCGCTCACATGTTCCCGCGCCCGATGAGCGAGCTGCCGTACCGCCGCCTCGGACCGGCCCAGCGTGTTGGCGATCTCCCCGAACGGCAGGTCGAACACCTCGCGCAGTACGAACGCCGCCCGCTCCAACGGTGAAAGCGTCTCCAGTACGACGAGCATCGCCATCGACACCGAGTCGGCGACCTCCGCCACGACTGCCGGGTCGTCCGCGTCGCGGGTCGACATGATCGGCTCGGGCAGCCACGGCCCGACGTACTGCTCCCGCCGGGTCTTCTGCTGCCGCAACCGATTGAGCGCGAGCCGGGACGTGATCCGGATCAGGTAGGCGCGGACATCCCGTACGTCCTCCCGGTCCGCGGCAGACCACCGCAACCACGTCTCCTGGACGACGTCCTCCGCGTCGACGACACTCCCCACCACCCGGTACGCCGCCCCGACCAGCACCGCCCGATGCTCGTCGAACTCCGCCGCCAACTCCTCATCAGTCCTCACGCGGGCCATCCTTCCTCGTTTCCGTGTCATCCCTCCGGACACGGGACGGCGGATGGTTCGTGACATGACCCAGTCACATGTGGGACAGGTTCGCCACGGCCAGCGCACCGCAGATGAGCAGGACGACCGCGAAGGTGGTGAAGAACGAGGCGCTGCCCGTGGCGAGCGAGCTCAGCTGCTTGCGGTTGTACGCGACCGTGAGCAGCATCCCGACGATCACCTGGCCGAGTACCAGCGGGAAGACGTACACCACGCCGATCAGCACCAGGCTGCCGCGCGAGCTGAAGCACAGGCCGCTGCAGTTCACCGGGGAGGCGTCGGAGGCCGACAGCACCAGCAGTGCATAGCCGGCCAGTTGGATGCCGACCCAGCCGAGGAAGACCAGGAAGCTGTTCGCCGTCCGGCGATCCTCCATCTCGCGTACCGCTGACCCTCGGTCACTGTTCATACCGATGATCCTGGCCAGCCGCGGCCCGGTGCGCTTGAGTGGAACTACCGATCTTCAGGGTTGGATAATAATGCGGTATCTGACATACTCATTCACATGAGTTTGACGGTCGCGGTGGCTGGAGCCAGTGGGTACGCCGGGGGAGAGCTGCTGAGGCTGCTCTCGGTGCATCCAGAAGTCGAGATCGGCGCACTCACGGCGGGCGGCAGCGCCGGTACCGCGCTGGGCGTCCACCACCCACACCTCCTGCCTTTGGCCGGGCGCATCCTGCTCGAGACCTCCGCGGAGACGCTGGCGGGTCACGACGTGGTGTTTCTGGCCCTTCCACATGGGCAGTCCGCCGAGATCTCAGCGCAGCTCGGCGCTCTTGACAACACAGTCACCGTGATCGACTGCGGCGCGGACTTCCGGTTGGTCGAGGCGGAGGCGTGGGTGGAGTTCTACGGTGGCAAGCACGCCGGTCACTGGCCCTACGGTCTGCCCGAGCTGCCCGGTCAACGGGAGAAGCTCCGCGGGACGAACCGGGTCGCGGTACCGGGGTGTTATCCCACCGTTTCGACCCTTGCCCTGCTTCCCGCAGTACAGGGCGGTCTTGTCGACCCGGGCCAACTGGTGGTGGTCGCGGTGAGCGGGACGTCGGGAGCGGGCAAGGCGCCGAAGCCGAATCTGCATGGCGCGGAAGTGATGGGTTCGGCGGCGGCGTACGGCGTCGGCGGCGTCCACCGGCACACGCCCGAGATCGAGCAGAACCTCAGCGCGGTCACCGACGCAGCGGTCTCTGTTTCCTTCACGCCGGTACTAGCGCCGATGGCTCGCGGCATCCTCGCTACCTGCAGCGCGCCGGTCACCTCGGGCACCACGGCTGAGCAGTTGCGCGCAGCCTACGAAGCGGCATACAAGGACGAGCCATTCATCTACCTGATGCCGGAGGGGCAGTGGCCGCAGACGCAGGCGACCCTCGGCGCCAACACCGTTCAGCTGCAGGTCACGCTGGACCAGCGGACCGGCCGCGCTGTGATCGTGGCCGCGATGGACAACCTCACCAAGGGCACTGCCGGCGCCGCCGTGCAGTGCATGAACCTGGCCGCCGGTCTCGACGAGACGCTGGCCCTTCCCCTCGTAGGAGTAGCCCCGTGACCGCAACCGTGCAGCACCAAGTCGATCGGAGCGCCGGAGTCACCGCGCCGGCCGGCTTCCGCGCGGCCGGGGTGATCGCGGGCATCAAGCCCGCCGGCAAGCCGGACCTCACCGTGGTCGTCAACGACGGCCCGTACGACGCTGCCGCCGGCGTCTTCACCACGAACAAAGTGAAGGCCGCGCCGGTCCTGTGGTCACAGCAGGTGCTGACCGCTGGGAAGCTCAAGGCCGTCGTGCTCAACTCGGGCGGCGCCAACGCGTGCACCGGCCCGGAGGGATTCCAGGACACCCACAAGACCGCCGAGGAACTGGCCGCGATCCTCGGAGTCGGCGCCGGTGAGATCGGCGTCTGCTCGACCGGTCTGATCGGCGAGCGGCTGCCGATGGACAAGCTGCTGCCCGGGCTGAAGTCCGTGGTCGATGCCTTGGGCGACACGCCTGAGCACAGCCTGTCGGCCGCGACTGCGGTGATGACGACGGACAACGTGCCGAAGCAGGCTGTCCTCAAGCACGCGGACGGCTGGAGCATCGGCGGCTTCGCCAAGGGCGCCGGCATGTGCGCGCCGAACATGGCGACCATGCTCTCGGTCATCACCACCGACGCGATCGTCGACCAGCCGCACCTCGACCACGTACTCCGCAACGCGGTCGGCAAGACCTTCAACCGGCTGGACGTGGACGGCGGCACGTCGACCAACGACACCGTCCTGCTGCTCAGCTCGGGCGCGTCCGGCGTCAAGGTGCCGGCCGACGAGTTCGAGGTGGCGCTCACCGCACTTGCCGCGGATCTCGTCAAGCAACTGCAGGCCGATGCCGAGGGCGTCACCAAGCACGTCAGCATCACCGTGCAGAACGCGGCCACCGAGGCCGAGGCGGTCGCCGCCGCCAAGGTCGTTGCCGAGGACAACCTCTGCAAGACCGCCTTCTTCGCCTCCGACCCGAACTGGGGCCGGATCGCGATGGCCGTCGGCAACGCGCCGACCGCCTTCGACCCGGCGCTGCTCGACATCACCCTGAACGGCGCGGCGATCTGCGTCGCCGGCGGCAAGGGCGTCGACCGGTCCGAGGCCGACCTCAGCGGCCTGGAGATCGACGTGGTGATCGACCTGCACGCGGGGTCGGCGTCGGCGACGGTACTGACGACGGATTTGTCGCACGCGTACGTAGAAGAGAACTCGGCGTACTCCTCATGACCATGACGACACGTTTGATCGAGACCAGCCAGGCGCATGCGGTCGAGAAGGCCGCCGTACTGACCGAGGCGCTGCCCTGGCTGAAGGAGTTCCACGGCAAGACGATCGTGGTCAAGTACGGCGGCAACGCCATGGTCGACGACGAGCTGAAGCAGGCGTTCGCCTCCGACATCGTTTTTCTTCGGCACTGCGGCGTACGGGTGGTCGTCGTGCACGGCGGCGGGCCGCAGATCAGCGACATGCTGCAGCGGCTCGGCATCGACAGCGAGTTCCGCGGCGGGCTGCGGGTGACAACACCCGAGGCGATGGACGTGGTCGGCATGGTCCTGGTGGGCAAGGTCGGCCGTGAGCTTGTCGGGCTGCTGAACGCGCACGGGCCGTTCGCGGTCGGGATGTCCGGCGAGGACGCGGGGCTGTTCACCGCGGAGCGGCGGGGCGCGATCGTCGACGGTGAGTCGGTCGACATCGGCCTGGTCGGGGACGTCGTCGACGTCCGGCCCGAAGCGGTCATCGACCTGATCGACGCCGGCCGGATCCCGGTCGTCTCCACGATCGCTCCGGACGAGGACGGCCTGGCGCACAACGTGAACGCCGACACCGCGGCCTCGGCCCTGGCGGTCGCGCTGGGGGCGTCCAAGCTCGTCGTACTGACCGATGTCGCCGGCCTCTACCGGAACTGGCCGGAGAGCGAGGAGATCATCACCCAGATCGACGCCGCCGAACTGGCCGAGCTGCTGCCGTCGCTGGCGTCCGGAATGGTGCCGAAGATGGAGGCCTGCCTGCGCGCGGTCCAGTCCGGCGTCTCCCGGGCGACCGTCATCGACGGCCGGGTGCCGCACTCGCTGTTGCTCGAGATCTTCACCGACGCCGGAAGTGGAACCCAGGTGATCCCCTCATGACCGAACTGCTCACCGTCGACGGCACGCAGAGCGCCCTCGCCGAGCGCTACTCGCAGTCCCTGATGAACACCTTCGGCGCTCCCAAGCGCGTGCTCGTCCGCGGCGAAGGCGCTTACCTGTGGGATGCGGACGGCAAGAAGTATCTCGACCTGCTCGGCGGGCTCGCGGTGAACTGCCTCGGCCACGCGCACCCGTTCGTCGTCTCGGCCGTCACCAGTCAGCTCGCGACCCTCGGTCACGTCTCCAACTTCTTCGCCTCCGCGCCGCAGGTCGCGCTGGCCGAGAGGCTGCTGTCGCTCTTCGATGCTCCGGGCAAGGTCTTCTTCACCAACTCGGGCACCGAGGCGAACGAGGCGGCCTTCAAGATCACCCGCAAGACCGGCCGGACCAAGATCGTCTCGACGGTCGGGGCCTTCCACGGGCGGACGATGGGCGCGCTCGCGATCACCTGGAAGCCGGCGTACCGGGAGCAGTTCGCGCCGCTGCCGGGTGACGTCACTTTCGTCCCGTACGGCGACGCGGCCGCGCTCGCCGCTGCGGTCGACGACCAGACCGCGGCCGTGGTGCTCGAACCGATCCAGGGCGAGAACGGCGTCGTCGTACCGCCTGCCGGCTACCTGGCCGAGGCGCGACGGATCACCTCCGAGCATGGCGCGCTGCTCTGGATCGACGAGATCCAGACCGGCGTCGGGCGGACGGGCGACTGGTTCGCCTTCCAGGCCGAGGGGATCTCGCCCGACATCGTCACGGTGGCGAAGGGGCTTGGCGCGGGCATACCGATCGGCGCCTGTCTCGGCTTCGGTGCTGCTGCCGATCTGCTGCAGCCGGGCAACCACGGTACGACTTTCGGTGGCAACCCGGTCGCCGCGATCGCCGGGCTCGCGGTGCTGACGGTGATCGAGCGCGACGGGCTGCTCGCCAATGTCAGTGCCATCGGCAACCATCTCGCGTCGTCGGTCGAGGCGCTCGGGCATCCGCTGATCGCCGGGGTACGCGGCCGCGGGCTGCTGCTCGCGATCGAGCTGACGGCGCCGGTGTCCGACCAGATCGCCGCGCTGGCACTGGAGGCCGGGTTCATCATCAACAACCCGATCCCCGACGCGTTGCGCTTGGCACCGCCGTACATCCTGAGCAAAGCTGACGCCGACAGCTTCGTCGCGGCCCTGCCCGCGCTGCTTGACCAGGTGGAGGTCCCGTGACCAGGCATTTCCTGCGCGACGACGACCTGAGCCCAGTCGAGCAGGACGAGGTTCTGACCCTGGCTCAGCAGTTGACCACCGATCGTTTTGGGCATCAGCCGCTGAGCGGTCCGCAGACCGTCGCGGTGATCTTCGACAAGGCTTCGACCCGGACCCGGATCTCGTTCGCGGTCGGGATCGCCGAGCTCGGTGGCGTGCCGCTGATCATCGACGCGCAGTCCTCGCAGCTGGGTCGCGGCGAGCCGATCGCCGACACGGCCCGGGTGCTCGATCGGCAGGTCGGCGCGATCGTCTGGCGGACGTCCGGGCAGACCCGGATCGAGGAGATGGCGGCTGCCTCGCGGGTGCCGGTGATCAATGCGCTGACCGACGAGTTCCACCCGTGCCAGATCCTCGCCGACCTGTTGACCGTCCGGCAGCACAAGGGGTCGACCGCCGGACTGAAGCTTGCCTACTTCGGTGATGGCTCCAACAACATGGCTCACTCCTACCTGCTCGGCGGGGTGACGGCCGGCATGCAGGTGGTGATCGGCTCGCCGGCGGAGTACCAGCCTGATGCCGCTGTGCTCGCCAAGGCGGTGGAGATCGGGTCGGTCACGGGTGGTTCTGCTTTGTGGACCTCCGATCCGTCGGAGGCTGTGGCGGGTGCCGATGTCGTTGCCACCGACACCTGGGTCTCGATGGGGCAGGAGGCCGAGGCAGCCCTGCGGGAGGCGCCTTTCGTACCGTATGCGGTGACCGAGCAACTTCTTGCCAAGGCGGCCAGCGACGCGATCGTGTTGCATTGTCTGCCGGCGTACCGGGGCAAGGAGATCGAGGCGGCGGTGCTCGATGGGCCACAATCTGTCGTCTGGGACGAGGCAGAGAATCGGCTGCACGCGCAGAAGGCGCTGCTGTCGTGGCTGCTGGCAAGGAACTTCAGCGCATGAATCTCGCCGTACCGACCACCAAGACCGCGCGTCAGCAGCGGATCGTCGACCTGCTCGGCCGGCAACCGGTCCGCTCGCAGACCGAGCTGGCCGACCTGCTCGCCGACGCCGGGCTCGTCGTCGGCCAGGCCACCTTGTCGCGTGACCTGGTGGAGATCGGCGCGGTCAAGGTCCGCGACTCGGCCGGCCAGCTCGTCTACGCCGTACCAGGCGAAGGCGGCGACCGTACGCCGCGAGCCGGGGAGGCCGCAGCCTTCGAGCAGCGGCTCGGCCGGGTAGCCTCCGAGCTGCTCGTCTCGGCCGAGGGCAGCGCCAACCTGGTCATCCTGCGAACCCCGCCGGGTGCGGCCCAGTACTTCGCGTCGGCGATCGACCACGTGGGACTGGACGACGTACTCGGCACCATCGCCGGCGACGACACCGTCATGGTCGTCTCGCGCCACCCGACCGGGGGAGAGGCCCTGGCAGCCCGGTTCCTAAGCCTGGCCGCCCGCAGCGAGGCCAAGTAGCCGCGAACGCTCCAGCCCCTCGTGCGAAGTACTGGCGAGCGGTCCGCGGCGGGCGGCTCAGGAGGGGGCGGGATGGATTTCGAGAGGTTGGTGGATCAGCACAGTGCCGACCTACACGCCTACCTGAGTCGGCGCTCGACGACACAGGTCGCAGACGACCTGCTGGCCGACGTGTGGCTGGCGGCTTTCAGTGGGCGGAGCGGTTTTGACCCGGAGCTGGGCAGTGTGCGCGGCTGGCTCTTCGGGATCGCACGGCACGTACTGCACAGCTACTACCGGCGGCGCCGGCTGCGGACCGTACTGACGCGGGCTGACCGTGCTGTTGATGAGACAGCCGCAGTGGACGCTCGCCTGGATGCTGCTGCTCTGGTCCCTGCTTTACGAGAGGCTCTCCGCTCACTGCCCGCGGTGGAGCGCGAACTGCTGCTCCTGGTCGCCTGGGAGCAGCTGACCCCGTCCGAAGCTGGGCAGGTGCTCGGTATCCCTGCAGGGACCGCCCGCTCCCGCCTCCACCGCGCACGGCAACGAATGGACGAACGGCTGGGTGACTCGACGCAAGTAGTGGACGAGACCACCGACCACAAGCTTGGAGCCGACTCATGACCGACTACCTGGACACACTTGTTGCTGCTGGCGAAGTACCGCCACCTAGCGCGGAGACACTGGCCCGCGCCCAGGCGGCAGTACGGCAGGCCGCCCCGACGCGGCGCCGGACTCCTGTGATGGCGATGGGCATAGCCGCCGGGGTGGCAGTGCTTGCAGTAGTTGGTGCAGTGGTCTCAGGTTCGCAGCAGGAGACGCCGCCGGTGGCAGGCAACCAGCCAACTGCGCCGACGCCTAGCTATCGCAGCGGTGGAGCGGCGTCTTGCGTAGCCGCGCCCGAGGGGGAGTGGCTACGGAAGCAAGCCTTCGCCTTCGACGGAACAGTGCTGACCATCGAGGAGCCAGGGGACGGGCCTAGTCTGTTCATCCGCCAGCACTACACGCTGGTGACCTTCAAGGTGGGCCACTGGTACAAGGCCGGCCCTGCCGAACAGGTGCAGATCTTGGTGCCTGGGCCGGTTGATCCGCAGACAGCAGCGGGCAGTACCGAGGAAGGCCTGTACTTCGAGGTAGGCAGCCGGTTGCTGGTCAGTGGTCAGGTGATTGGCGGCGTACAGACCGCGTGGAGCTGTGGGTTCAGTCGCCCCTACAACGAGGGGACGGCTCGCGAGTGGGCCGGGACCTTCGGCAAATGAGATCTGTTGAGAGGATGTTGATGTGAGCACGGATAAAGGTGAGAGCGCGGCCCTGTGGGGCGGGCGGTTCGCGGGTGGGCCGGCTGACGCGCTGGCGGCGTTGAGCAAGTCGACGCAGTTCGACTGGGTGCTGGCGCCCTACGACATCGCCGGGTCGAAGGCGCACGCGAAGGTGCTGCACCGCGCGGGGCTGCTAACCGACGAGGATCTCACCAAGATGCTCGCCGGGCTCGACGAGCTGCTGGCTGACGTACTGTCCGGTGCTTTTGTCGCGGCCGAGGCGGACGAGGACGTGCACACGGCGCTCGAGCGCGGGCTGGTGGAGCGGCTCGGCGCCGAGCTGGGTGGGCGGCTGCGGGCCGGGCGGTCGCGGAACGACCAGGTGGCCACGCTGTTCAAGAGCTTCCTGCGCGACCACGGGCGGATCATCAGTGGACTCGTGCTCGACCAGGTGAACACTCTGGCCGAGCAGGCCGAGAAGCACCTCGGTGTGGCCATGCCGGGCCGGACCCACTTCCAGCACGCGCAGCCGGTGCTGTTGTCGCATCACCTACTGGCGCATGCCTGGCCGCTGATCCGCGACCTCGACCGGCTGGCCGACTGGGATCGCCGGGTTGCGGCCGACTCGCCGTACGGGTCAGGCGCGCTGGCCGGCAGCACGCTCGGGTTGGATCCTGTTTTCGTGGCTCACGAGCTGGGTTTCACGAACTCGTCGGCGAACTCGATCGACGGGACGGCGGCTCGGGACTTCGTCGCGGAATTCGCTTTCGTATGTGCGCAGATCGGCATCGACCTGTCGCGGCAGGCCGAAGAGGTGATCATCTGGGCGACGAAGGAGTTCGGTTTCGTCCAGCTCGACGACGCGTACTCGACCGGGTCCTCGATCATGCCGCAGAAGAAGAACCCGGATATCGCCGAGCTTGCGCGGGGCAAGTCCGGCCGGCTGATCGGCAACCTGACCGGGTTGCTCGCGACGCTGAAGGCGCAGCCGCTCGCGTACAACCGGGACCTGCAGGAGGACAAGGAGCCGGTTTTCGACTCCGTGGACACGCTCGAGGTGCTGCTGCCGGCGTTCACCGGGATGATCCGGACGCTGCGCTTCAACACCGAGCGGCTGGAGGAGCTGGCGCCACAGGGCTTCTCGCTGGCGACCGACATCGCCGAGTGGCTGGTGAAGCAGAAGGTGCCGTTCCGTGTCGCGCACGAGCTGGCCGGCGCGTGCGTACAGGAGTGCGAGAAGCGCGGCATCGAACTGTGGGACCTGTCCGACGAGGACCTCGCCGCGATCTCCCCTGCGCTGACCCCTGAGGTTCGGACCGTACTGAGCGTCGAGGGATCGGTTGCCTCCCGCAACGGCCGCGGCGGCACCGCAACCGCCCGCGTCACCGAACAACTGGCCGAGCTCCGCTCCCGCGCCCTCGAGCACGCGGACCGCCTCGCCTAGCCCTCTACCTGCACCGGCGCCCGCCCCTCCGCGGGCGCCACCGCAGATGACTAGAACGCGGCCTCGGCCGTCACCTTGTCGAACTTCTTCGTGTAGGTACCGTCCGGCAGACAGTTCATCGCCTCGATCTGTCCCGCGGCGAGCTCGCCGGTGTTACACATGACGTTCGCCATCACCTCGTCACCGCGCAGGAACTTGATCGTGACGAACATGGTGGAGGCGTCGTCGCTGATGTTCTTCGCCTTGCCGTTGATCGTCATCCCGAAGCCGGAGTCGTGGATCGTCCACCCGGCCAGGACCTGGTGCTTGCCGAGCGCGAACGCGGCGCCGACCGTCACGGTGCACGGCGCCGACCGGTCGTCCTGGTCGGCGCAGGCGATCTTCGCGGCCGGGGCCGATGCGAGGGGTTTCGGCGCGGTGGCTTTGGCTGCGCCGGGCTTCGGGGCGGCACTGGCCGGGTTGGTGGCCCCGCTGTCGGTCTTGTCACCGCCGCCCGAGGCCATCGCGATCCCGACCAGCAGGACGAACACGGATCCGATCACGATCGCAACGGTGCGGGCGGTGTGCTTCTTCTTCGGCGGCCCGGGTGGCGGACCGAGCGGTGGCTGAGCCAGCTGCGGTGATTGCGGTACGTATGCCATAGGACAAGCCCCCGTGGGTTGTACTTGCTTCCGCCAGGCCCGAACGGTCCCAGCTCCCTGCATACTCATCGGTCACCGACAGACCGGACAGGGGCTTTCGGCCCTAGGAGGGCAGGACCTTGACGGGCGGCCCTGACCTAGAGTTCACGCCATGCCTGTACGCCGTACTCTGCTGGCCGGCCCGGTCCTGGACGTAGCGCCGAAGCTGCTTGGCATGATCCTCCGCCGGACAACTCCTGAGGGCACGGTCGCGGTCCGGATCACCGAGGTCGAGGCCTACGACGGCCCCAACGACCCCGGCTCCCACTCCTACCGAGGCCAAACCCCCCGCAACGCAGTCATGTTCGGCCCACCCGGCCACCTCTACGTCTACTTCACGTACGGCATGCACTACTGCATGAACATCGCCGTAGGACCAGAAGGCCAACCGTCCGCGGTCTTGTTCCGGGCCGGCGAAGTCATCGAAGGCATCGACCTCGCCCGCCAACGCCGAGGCTTCACCACCCCCACTCTCACCGCCACCACTCCAGCCCCCGCCACCACCTCAGCCCCCGCCACCACCCCGGCGCCCGCCACCACCTCAGCGCCCGCCACCATCCCAGCGCCCGCCACCATCCCAGCGCCCGCCACCATCCCAGCCCCCGCCACCACCCCAGCCCCCGCCTCCGGCAGCGCGACCACCACGCCCGGCACCTCCGCTTTCCCTCTCGGGGGCGAGGCGGCGGAGCCGCGAGCCCGTCCGGCGGCTTCTCGTGCAAAGCAGGACCGCGATCTAGCTCGCGGTCCTGCCCGGCTCTGTGTTGCATTGGGCATCGACCGGGCCGACAACGACACGGACCTGCTGGCCCGTGGCTCAGCGATCCAGCTACTACCCGGGGACGGCTACGACGGTGAGGTCGCCAGCGGCCCCCGGGTCGGCCTCCGCGAAGCAGCCGACCGGCCCTGGCGGTTCTGGATCCCAGGCGACCCCACCGTCTCGCCGTACAAACCCCACGTGCCGAAGAAGCGTGGCAAGCCCGGCGCAGCGTAGTACCGGCTAGCGGTTGGCGAGCTCCAGCACGTAGTCCAGCTGAGGCAGCCCGTGCTCAACCTCAGGGTCCGGGAACAGCCCGATGTGGTGGACTCCGGCCGCCTCCAGCGCCTCGATGTGAGCCGCGGCATCGTCCAGCGTGCCGATCGGCCCGATCTCCGCCCACCAGTCCTGCGGCATCCCGACCAGACCCTCGACGCCCTTCTCCGCGTGCAGCTTGATCAGGTCGTCGTAGAACGGCATCGTCGCGAGCGCCGGGTTCTTGTCCCCGATCTGCCACTCCAGCCACGGCGCCGACCACTCGTACGCCGACTTCCGGTCCGCCCGCACACACAGCGCACTGAAGACAGCCACCACGAACCCATCCGGTGACCCGGCCTGCTCGACAGCGGCCCGCACGTACGACGGCGTAGCAGGCTCAGCGAGCACCACCCCGCCCGCGACACGTCCAGCCAGCGCCATCGACTTGGGCCCCCGCACCCCGAGTAGGATCGGCGGCGGCGTGGTCGGCGGCGCATCCAGCTGCACGTCCTTCAGTACGACGTACTGCCCCTCCATCGTCACCTTCTCGCCCGCCAGCAGCCGGGTGACCGCAGTAGTCACCTCCTCGAGCGCAGTCATCGGCGACTTGGGCCGGACGCCCATCTGTCCCATCCACTCCTGCACACCATGCCCGATGCCAGGCAGGAACCGCCCAGGCGCCAGTGCGTCGAGAGTGGCGAACTCCATCGCCGTGACAGCGGCAGTACGGGCTACTGCCGGCACGATGCCGAGCCCACAGGTCAGCCGCTCGGTACTGGCCAGTGCGGTCGCGACCAGGGACGGGCCGGCTGTGTAGAAGCAGTCCTCGATCAGCCACAGCTCGTCCGCGCCACCGGCGTCGAGACGGCGGGCGACATCGGCCACCAGGGCGGCGGGGAAGGTCCGGGGGAAGCACATTCCGAGAGCAGCGGAGGTCTGGGTCATATCGAGACTGTAAAGGTCGCCGGGGACAGTCCTCCTGGTGCGCGTACAGGCCCCGTCTGCGGGTAGGTTTCGGACATGGCCCGTCCGCACTACTCCTCCCGTCTGGAGGACTGGTTCAACGTCGGCGTCGGGGTCCTCCTGCGCCGCCGCGGCTGGCGGGAGCGGATCATCCCGCACGTCGGCTACGGCACCCAGGAGTTCACCCGGGTGCTGGCCCGCGTCGTGCTGAGCCGGGACCCGCGCAACCAGCCCCGGTACGACGAGGACCAGGTGGTGCGCGGCTGGCGCGTATTCGTCACCGCGCCGGCTACCGGCGTACAGGTGTCGATCACTGTGGCCGGCGAGACCTTCGAGGCGACTACCGACCGCGGCGGCTTCATCGACCTGACAGTGCCGGTGGCGCTGCCGCCTGGCTGGCATGAGATCAGCCTGGGCGTGCACGGCGAGCGGCAGGCGCGCGGGAAGGTGGTGGTGCCCGACCCGGACGCCACCTTCGGCCTGGTCAGCGACATCGACGACACCGTGATGCTGACGATGCTGCCGCGACCACTGATCGCCGCCTGGAACACCTTCGTCCGCGAGGAGCAGGCCCGCCGGGTCGTGCCGGGCATGGCGGAGATGTACGCCGAGTTGCTGGCAGACCACTCGGGTGCGCCGATGTTCTACCTGTCTACCGGCGCCTGGAACACAGCCCCGACCCTGACTCGCTTCCTCCAACGGCACGGCTACCCAGCCGGCCCGCTGCTGATGACCGACTGGGGGCCGACCAACACCGGCTGGTTCCGCAGCGGTCAGGAGCACAAGCGCACTGCGCTGCGCCGGCTGGCCACCGAGTTCCCGAACGTGAAGTGGGTGCTGGTGGGGGACGACGGCCAGCACGACCCGCAGCTGTACGGCGACTTCGCCCAGACGCATCCAGATCACGTACGGGCCATCGGCATCCGCCAGCTGACCCCTGCCGAGCAGGTGCTGTCCCACGGTCTGCCGGTACCTAACCAGGACCCCGGTGCTCACGATCCCCACCGTCCGACGGCCGCTACCGTGCACGGGCCGGATGGACACGCGCTGGTCGCGCAGTTGCGCGCAGTACTGTCCCGGCCCGAGGCGAGCTGACCCGACGCCCGCTCGCCGGAGCAGGTACAGGACACTTGTGGTGATCTGACGTGACTCGAGGAGAGACCAAGTGACCGACAGCGAGACCGCACGCCGCACCCAGGTGCTCGACGACCTGGAGAGCCGTGGCCTGATCGCGCACTCCACCGACCCGGACGCGCTCCGTGCGTCGATGGCCGCCGGACCGATCACCTCGTACGTCGGGTTCGACCCGACCGCGCCCAGCCTGCACATGGGGAACCTGCTGCAACTCCTGACGCTCCGGCGGCTGCAGCTGGCCGGCCACAACCCGATCGGGCTGGTCGGCGGCGCCACCGGACTGATCGGTGACCCCAAGGAGTCCTCCGAGCGGGTGCTGAACCCCAAGGACCTAGTGCAGCAGTGGGTGGAGAAGGTCCGCAGCCAGGTGGAGCGGTTCGTCGACTTCGACGAGTCGCTGCCGAACCCGGCGCGGATGGTCAACAACTACGACTGGACCAAGGACCTCAACACGCTCGACTTCCTCCGGGACATCGGCAAGCACTTCCCGGTGAACCGGATGCTCGGCCGGGAGGTAGTGAAGGCCCGCCTGGAGCAGGGGATCAGCTACACCGAGTTCAGCTACGTACTGCTGCAGTCGCTGGACTACCTGGAGCTGTACCGGCGCCACGGGTGCACCTTGCAGACCGGTGGAAGCGACCAGTGGGGGAACCTGACCGCAGGGGTCGAGCTGATCCGGCGGTCGGACGCGGGGAAGGCGCATGCGCTGGCCACTCCGCTGGTGACCAAGGCGGACGGCACCAAGTTCGGCAAGACCGAGTCGGGGACCATCTGGCTCGACCGGGAGCTGACGTCGCCGTACGCGTTCTACCAGTTCTGGTTCAACACCGATGACCGCGACGTGATGCAACTGGTGCGGTTCTACACGTTCCGTACCGCGGAGGAGATCGTTGCGCTCGAGGAGGCCACTACTGAGCGCCCACATGCTCGTGAGGCGCAGCGGTTGCTGGCGGAGGACGTCACGACCCTGGTGCACGGTGCGGGGGAGACAGAGCAGGTGAAGCTCGCGGCCAAGGCGCTGTTCGGCCAGTCGGAGCTGCAAGCTCTGCAGGGGTCGACGCTGGTGGCAGCGTTGCGGGAGGCGCCGCACTACGAGCTCAAGCCGGACGAGCAGATGCCGACCATCACGGACCTGCTGGTGCTCTCCGAGCTGGTCGCCAGCAAGTCCGCGGCGCGGCGGACGATCGCCGAAGGTGGCGCGTACCTGAACAACGTGAAGGTCAGCGATCCCGAGTACGTCCCGAGTGGCGAGGACATGCTGCCCGGGGGAGCGCTCGTGCTCCGGCGCGGGAAGCGTTCATTCGCAGGGGTTCTGGCCTCGCCGGCCGAGGGCTGACGTATCGCACGTGGCCGGTGCCGGAGGCAAATTACAGCCCTGTGATTCGGCCCACCGGGAACCGATTTGACGGCCACCTGGCAGCCACGTAATGTTCTTCTTGTTGGAGCGAGTGCGGGACGCGAGAGCGGCCGGTCGCTCCGAACCCCCCAAGACTAGCTGAGCCGCACCGTGTCTTTGATCCGGGTCGGTAGCTTCAGATGCGGGGTGCGGATCAGAAAAAACTGGGTCTTGACTCGGTCGTCCTGGTCCGGTAAAGTAACGCAGGTTGCCCCGGAGTCCTGGCCGCAAGGTCTGTGACGCGGTGAGCGTCCGATTCTTGAGAACTCAACAGCGTGCCGAAAGTCAATGCCGAAATTTAGCATTAACCCCCTTCACGGGTCTCGGTGTGAGTAGGCTTGCTTGCCTCTTCGAGGTTTGCGGGTCTGGTTCATCGTTGATTCGTGTTGGATTCCTTTGTAATTTTTCTGGATTCAAGTCAGTTTGATTTGTTTCTGATTGCAATGGATCGTTTTTCGTTTTGTCTGTTCACTGTCTTCGGATGGTTGACATATAGATTTCAACGGAGAGTTTGATCCTGGCTCAGGACGAACGCT
>NZ_JBITDB010000005.1:919751-1001985 GCF_044453825.1 Kribbella sp. NPDC051620 | reverse complement strand
CACTCGACGAGCGATTCCCCGCCGAACTCCAACGACTCCAACCGACCCGGCGCCCACCCCCCCCGCCCCCCCCCCCCCCCCCCCACCAACCCCCCCCCCCCCCCCCCCCCCCCCCCCCCCCCACCCCCCCCCCGCCCCCCCCCCCCCCCCCCCGCCCCCCCCCGCGGCTCGTCGGAGGAGAGGAGGCGGCCGCACCGTGGCTAGCGGTGGAGGTGGCCGGATGGGCACCGGCGGATGTAGCCAGCTGGGCATCGGTGGACGTAGCTGGCTGGGCGTCGGTGGAGGTAGCCGGCTGGGTGGTGGCGGTGGGTTGGGCGGCTGCCCGGGCGGCGGTGTCGGCCGCCCGGGTGTTGGAGAGGTACATCATTTGGGGTGGCAGGTGCTTTGGACTGTGTCGGTGAAGGTTCGGCCTGCTACCGGGACGAAGGCGGCGGTGTAGCCGGTGGCGGTGAGGGTTAGTTTGCCGACGCCGAAGGTGTTGTAGTCCTTCTTCTCGATCGTCGCCTTGGTGGTGCCGCCGGCGCCGTAGAGGGCACGGCCGCCGGTGCCGATCAGGAGCTCGCGGACACCGTTGGTGGTGTCCTTGGTGCCGTCCGGCTTCGACTGGGCGAAGCGGATGTAGTTGTGGTCGTGGCCGCTGATCACCAGGTCGGCGTGGTAGTCGTAGAGCGCCTGGAAGAACGGCTGTACCGACGTGTTGTCGCTGTAGTTGCCGGCAGCGAAGCGCGAGTGATGCCAGTACGCCGCAGTACAAGGCTTGGTACTGGCGGCGAGATCCGCGCGCAACCACTGGACCTGGGCGCTCGTGGAGGTCTTGGCGATGTTCGAGTTGAGCGCGACGAAGTGCCAGTCGCCGACGTCGTAGCTGTAGTAGCCCTTGGTCCGATCACCCGCGCGACCGGTCGCCTGCCCAACACCGTTGAAGTAGTCGAAGTACCCCTTGGCGCCGGCCGTGACGTACTCGTGGTTGCCCGGCGTCGGGAACGTCTTGCTCTTGAAGACGCCCCACTGCGGGTTGTAGTTGTTGTTGTACTCCGAAAGCGTGCCGCTCTCGTACGCGTTGTCCCCGGCAGTGATCACCGCCGTCGGGTTCATCGCCTCCACCAGCGGCCGGGTCTGATTGCACGCCGACCCGCAGATGTCACCAGCGGCCGCGACCGTGACGGTCGCCAGGATCCCCGCCTGGTAGGCATCGACCCTATAGCTGCTGGCCGACGACGCGAAGTTCGGCGTGACGGTCACGCAGTTGCCCTGGAAAGCCCTGGTGTAGAAGGCCTTCCCTTGCCAGTTCGTTGCCTTGAGCGTGTACTTTCCGCCGGCCGAGCCGGCCACCGTGACCGTGTCCTTGCCGGTCAGCGTCAGCTCCTTGAAGCGAACCCGGACCCACCGAGAGTCCGAGGCCGCACAGACTTGCTGACTCGTCCCGGCCTTGGCCAGAGCGGTCGTGACTGCCACTGTCTTCGCGCCGCTCTCGGCGAGCTGGAGCTGCTCACCGGCGACGATCGTGTCCTGCTGCTGGGTGACATCCTGCTGGGGTTGCAGCGTGGCGGCGACCGGTCGGGCGTCGCCTTCCGGGCTGGTGGTGACGACGACGGTCAGGGCGCCGGCGAGCAGTCCACCGGTGACGAGGGCCGCGATCGTGGTACGTCGGGACGGTCTGTTCAGCATGGTTCCACCTCGGGCGGTAGGGGGTGAACAGCAAAGTAGCGGGCTGAACACAATCAGCAACCACCCCAGAAAGCACTACCCGATGTTCACTGAATGAACACCGCGTGAAGCAGACCCCGGAACCCGTTTTCCGGCGGACTGTTCAGAGTTTTACGGTGCGCGTCCGCCACAGCAGATAGACGAAGTACGGCGCCCCGATCAGCGCCGTCAGCAGCCCGGCCGGGATCTGCGCCGGCGCCAGCAGCGTCCGCCCGAGGCTGTCCGCGACACTTACCAGTACGGCGCCCAGCAGAGCCGCGACCGGAAGCAACCGCGCATGCCGTCCACCCACGAGCGCCCGGGCCGCATGGGGAGCGACCAAGCCGACGAAGCCCACCACTCCAATCGCAGACACGGCCGCGGCGGTCATCAACGCCGCACCGACCAGCGCGACCAGACGGGTCCGCTCCAGGCGTACGCCGAGAATGCGCGGGATGTCGTCGTCCAGCGACAGCAGGTCCAGCTCGCGGCGGGCCAGCACGATCACCGGGGTGAGGACGAGCAACGCGATCGCCACCGGGATCACCTGCGGCAGCGTACGTCCGTACGTGCTGCCGGACAGCCAGGTCATCGCGAGGCTGAGGTTCCACGGGTCGGTGTAGACGATGACGAAGGTGATGATCGCGGTCGTCGCCGACGAGACGCCGACCCCGATCAGCACCAGCCGGTCCGAACTGAGCCCACCCCTCCAGGAGACCAGATAGACCAGCGCAAAGGTGGCCAGTGCGGCCGTTGCGGCGACGCCGGACAGAAGCCAGATCCCGGCCGTCGGTACCGCCATCAGGACGACGACAGCGCCGACGCCGGCACCCCCCGTGATGCCGAGGATGCCCGGCTCTGCCAGCGGATTGCGGCAGACGGCCTGCACGGTCGCTCCCGCGATCGCGAGCGCCGCTCCGCAGAGGACGGCCGACAGGACCCGCGGGAAGCGTGTGTCGAGGACGAACGTGATCGCCCGCCCGGACCGGCCGTTGAGCCAGTTGACGATGTCGCCGGTACGGAGGAAGGCATCACCCGCCAGCATCGCGAAGACAAGCGCCGCCACCAGCAGCACGACCAGCGCGACCACGACGATCCAGAACGTGCGTACGGACCGCAGCCCGCCACCGACTCCACCGGCCTGTTGCCGGCTCGGCCCGGAGTCGCGGAACCGGCGGGCCAGCCAGACCAGCACGATCGCGCCGACGAGCATCGTCATGATGCCGGTCGGGATCTCCACTCCTGCCTGGCCGCCGAGGATCGCGCGCAGGACGACGTCGGACGCGATCACCACCAGGATGCCGGCCAGTCCGGACAACGGCAGCAGCACCCGGTGCCGCATGAGGCCCGGGACGAGCGGAGCGATCAGCCTGACGAGCACCGGCGCGACCAGTCCGACGAACCCGACGGGGCCGGCGACGGTGACCGCCGCGGCGGACAGCAGTACCGTCACGAGCGTGATCCACACCCTCGTACGGCGTACCCGGACACCTAATACGGAAGCCGTATCGTCGCCCAGGGCAAGGATGTCCAGCTTCGAGGCCAGCATCATCGCGCCGAAGATGCCGAGGGCAACAACCGGCGCCATCTGTTTGACCGCGACGAGATCGGTCTGGACGAGCGTCCCGGCGCCCCACGCGAAGGTGCCGATCGTCTCCTCGCGATACAGCAGCAACAACAACGTGGTCAGCCCGGCGAGCGCCATCGCGACCGCCGACCCGGCCAGGATCAACCGCGTCGGTCCGGCGGTACCACCGGCTGACAACCCAAGTACCAGTACTGCGGCCGCCAACCCGCCGACGAACGCGATCCCACCCGACGGAAGGGTCGGGAGCGAGATCCCGAAGGCGGCGAAGATGACCACCGCCAGGTAGGCGCCCGCGTTGACGCCGAGCGTGTCCGGCGAGGCGAGCGGGTTCCTGGCCAGCGACTGCAGACCTGCACCAGCGACACCCAGCGCAAGCCCGACCAGTACTCCGGCCAGCAGCCGAGGCAGCCGTGACGCGACCAGCACGTTCGCCGAGTTGTCCGTGCCCTGGCCGATCACCAGCTTGAGCAGGTCCCCGGCGTTCACCGAGGACGTGCCCTGGGTCAGGTGGACCGCCGCCAGCGCCACGACCGCGACGATCGCGATCGCGAAGACGCCCGCCACGCGCACCCGGCGTACAGGCTCCAGGGGCGCGGTGGCGAGGTCGGGCCGCTGGGCGGTCAGCTGGGTCAAGAGGTGACTGCCTGCACCGTCGCGTCGATGAACTGCTCGGTCGACTTCGGACCGCCGAACATCCAGATGCCGTCGGCCAGCCGGTGCACGTTGCCGCTCTTCACGAACGGCAGGTTCTTCCAGATCGCGTTCTTGGCCAGGTCGCCGCCGAACACGTCACCGCCGTCGCCGTTGTTGGCGATGTAGAGGAACTCGCCGTCCTTCAGCTTGGTCAGGCCCTCGATGTCGGTCTGCGCGAGGCCGTAGTCGGGATCACCGGCGCCGGTCCAGGCGTTCTTCAGGCCGAGCTCGTTGGTGACGGCGCCGAGCAGGGAGCCCGCGGTGTACATCCGGATCGAGATCGTGCTGCCCTGCTTGTAACCGTCGGCCATCGTGTACGGCGTACCGGCCTTGCCCGCGTCGGCGATCTTCTGCTTGCCCTCGGCAAGCTTCTTGTCGAAGTCGGCCAGCGCCGTCTTCGCCTGGTCGGTCTTGCCGACCGCCTGGGCGATCAGCTCGAGGTTGGTCCGCATCTGCGGGATCGCGTTCTTGGCGTCGGCGCCCCGGATGACCAGGACCGGCGCGGCCTTCTCCAGCTGGGCGATGGTGGCCGGCGACTCGTCCGTGGTGGTGATGATCAGGTCGGGGGTGAGCGCGACGATCGCGTCCACGCTGGCCTCGCCGCGGGTGCCGACATCCTTGGCCGAGCCGTCGAGTTTGCCCGCGCTCACCCAGGCGGTGTAACCCTTCACGTCCGCGACGCCGACCGGCTGCACGCCGAGGGTGATCAGGTTCTCGACGATGCCCCACTCCAGGCCGACCACTTTGGTGGCGGGCGTTTTGAGGTCGACCTTCTTGTTCCGCGCGTCGGTGACGGAGACGGCCTGGTGGGCGCTCGAGCTGTTCGCCTCCGGGGTGACGTTCTCGCTGCTGCCGCAGGCGGTCAGGGCCAGGGCCGCGGCCAGGGCTGCGGCGGCTAGGGCGGTGAATCTCTTCATCAATGACCTCAGTTGGTTTGCTGGAGGGTTTGGCGTTGCAGGTGTTTGCCGACCGGCCGGGTGGTGACGAGGCCTGTTGCGGGGTCGGTACCGACCTCGATCCGGATCCCGTACGTCTCCGACAGCGCATCCGCCTGCAGGACCTCGGCCGGCGTACCGGTGCTGCGGATCCGCCCCTGGTCGAGCAGGGCGATCCGGTCGGCCACGGCGGCAGCTTGGTTCAGGTCGTGCAGGACGACGCCGACCGCGACACCGTGATCGTCGGCGAGGTCGCGCATCAGGTCGAGGATCTCGATCTGGTACCGCAGGTCGAGGAACGTGGTCGGCTCGTCGAGCAGCAGGACGCCGGTGTCCTGGGCCAGACAGGTGGCGAGCCAGACGCGTTGCAGCTCACCGCCGGACAGCTCGTCGACGGCGCGCTCGGCCATCGCGGCGACGCCGGTGACGTCCATCGCGTGGATGATGGCGCGATTGCCGTCCGGGTCGTCATGACGCCAGCGACCGCGGTACGGGTGTCTGCCGTACCCGACGACGTCCCTCACGCTGACGCCGTTGGGCGTCGGACGGGACTGTGAGAGCAAGGTCACCCGCCGGGCGAAGTCCTTCGCGGTCAAGCTCAGCGCCGACTCCCCGTCGGGAAAGGTGATCTCGCCGGCGTCGGGCTTGTGCAGGCGAGCCAGGGCGCGCAACAACGTCGACTTGCCGCTACCGTTCGGCCCGACCAGCGCGGTGACCTCGGCGGCCGCGATCTCCAGCGACGCCCCGTCGACCACCTGCTTACCGTGATAACCGAGAGACAGCCCACTCCCGGCCAGCCCCACTGACTCCCGCATGGCCCGAAGGATAGCCTCACCTAAGTACCACCGTCATCCTCACAACCAGCGACCGGACGACTACAGACCAAGGCGACTGGGGTTCCCCCACGCAGCCCGTCACCTCGTGGCTTGGTGATCGACCCCCAACCCACGGCTATGTGCTGGCGGCCCTGCGACTCCCTATGAATCGGACGGGTGCTTACCGACCACTGCTCTCGAGTTGGGCGACTCCGGCGACGCGATATTCATCGAAACCCAGGCAACCAACATATGGGAGAACGTCGTCCTCACCCGCGCAACCTTGACCGAATCAGGGCACATTCTTGACGACCGTCACCGTCATCTCAGGGCGTTACCAGTCACGTTCTGCCGACGCGACGTGTTGGACGATTCAGCCCGGGGCAGACCCCATCTGTGCGTCTGCCGGTACCCTTGGCCCAGCCTGTCGAGACCACCCGGAGATGCCGATCGGGTTTCTCAAGAGCTCGTCGGAGACACCCAGCGCATCGAACTCCTTGGCCCACTGCTTCGCTATCACTCAGTCGATGCCGGCAGATGTGAAGACCCTGCCGATGACGAACTCGTCCACCGTGGCGGTACTGGCCGTCGGCTGTCTTTGCCGGCAGTGAACGGCCTGCTAGGCCGTCCTCAGCGCAGTCATCTGGAGCACGTCTGGGCGCAGTGGCTGCACGAAACCGCAGGCGCAAAGGCTCTGCCGGAAGGCACGCATGGTGAGCGGATTCCCCGAGAGCATCGAGTTGTCCGCAAGGATCTTCGACGGCACTACAACGAGACTTTCGGTGGACGACCTGCGCACATTGACCACGTAGGCCAGGAAATCTTGGATGGCATATGCCCTAACGCTCGCGCCTCAGCAAAATCCGTTCACTGAGGTCGAGTACCGAGCGATGGCGGATTCTGCCGCGCCACTCAACCGCAGTCAGGTGTGGCTGATGCACTCCGCCGAACCTCGTGCCCATGTCGCCATGGCGATCTGGTGGACGCTGCACTGGTTTCATCCGCCCGAACCAGAGAAGACGCCGAACAACACGGCGTACGGATACGTAGCCGTTGCTGGCGTCGTGATGGCGATGCTTCTCCTGTCAAGCGAGGTGATCGAAGGGCTTCGCGCGTTGCCAGACGGAGACGAAGCGCTCGCCGGGTTCATGGTTCCGCCGATGTTCAATGCACCGGTCGTACGTCGCTGCTGGCCCAATCCGCGCCCGCAGTACTTTCCGCTCGGCGTCGTGCCGGATGCTGAGTTGGCGGTTTTCATCGAGGGTGCGCCCGGAATCTTGAGCGAGATGGGACTACCTGTAGATGGCCTGACCGATGAGGCCGTGGTGAAGGTCAGGGACGAATTTCTGTCCGGGGCGAGCGCGGCCGAGCTTCGTCGGCGCTGGGAGTCGCTGTAAGCGGCGGCGCTCGGTTGCCGAGTTGCCCGGCAAGGGGCCTCAGGACTCCGGGATGACTCAGGTGGCTTTGGAGGTCTCCACCAGCACCGTTTGCAGGTCAGTGCTGACACCACCGGACCAGGAGGGCACCCTAGTATTGGTGGGAGTTGACACCACCCTGGCGGGCGCGCAAGCGGAGCGAGTCCGAGCAGATTGAGCGGAGGGGGCGCATGTCGGCGACGAAGCTCCTGGTGCTCGGTATCGTGCACCTCTCCGGCGGCGCGCATGGCTACCAGGTGCGGTCCGAACTGCAGAGCTGGGGTGCGGAGACTTGGGCCAAGATCAAGCCCGGCTCGGTTTATCACGCGCTGAAGAAGGCGGCGGCTGATGGCCTCCTCACCGAACACGCCGAGCCGGGCAACTTCGGGCCGGAGCGCGTTCTGTACCACGTGACAGCTCGGGGACGCGACGAGATAGTCGAACTGGTCCGCGACGGTCTGCGGCGCACCCATGACCCCACCATGCTCGACGCGTCCATCGCCATGTTGCCCATGCTGACCAGGACAGATGCCATCGCGCACGTCAACGAGCGGGTCGCGCGCCTGGAAGCGGAGCTCGTAGAGCAGGCCAAGTGGCGGGAGAACCCGAACCCCGACATTCCCGAACACGTCCGCGATCAGGCCGAACTGTGGGCGGGACACGCACGCACCGAACTGGAGTGGGCGAAGAGCTTGAGCAAACGACTGTCTGAGGGTGCCTACACCATGGCCGATGATCCGGGTTCGTGGCGAACGGTCCCCGATCCCCTCAAGATGCGCTTCTAAACAAACTTGACTAGACGTTCTTCCTCGTGCACTCTGGTCAAGTAATCAAATTTGACTAGCGCTGAACCAATCGGTTCGCATCACCGAGAGAAGGACTCGAACCCATGGGAAAGCTCGCGATCGAGACGAGAGGGTTGAAGAAAAGCTTCGGCAAGACCCACGCGGTCGCCGGTGTGGACCTGGCCGTGAGCGCCGGGGGCGTGTACGGCGTGCTCGGTCCGAACGGGGCGGGCAAGACCACCACGATCCGCATGCTGGCCACGCTCCTGCGCCCCGATGCCGGAGAGGCGCAAGTGCTCGGCTACGACGTCGTGCGTGACGCCCGGGCGGTGCAGAGCAGGGTGGGCCTCACCGGGCAGTTCGCGTCGGTCGACGAGGACCTCACCGGGGTGGAGAACCTGTTGCTGCTCGCCAGGTTGCTCGGCTACTCACGCCGCCGAGGCAGGGAGCGGGCGGCCGACCTGCTCGACGCGTTCGGTCTTGCCGAGGCGGCCGACCGGCAGGTGAAGAAGTACTCCGGCGGGATGCGCAGGCGCATCGACATCGCGGCGAGCCTGGTCGTCACCCCCGAACTGATCTTCCTCGACGAGCCCACGACCGGGCTCGACCCGCGCAGCAGGAACCAGGTCTGGGAGATCGTCAGGGGCATGGTCGCCGAGGGCGCCACCGTGTTGCTGACCACGCAGTACCTCGACGAGGCCGACCAGCTGGCCGACCGGATCGCGGTGATCGACCACGGGAAGGTGATCGCCGAGGGCTCGAGTGGCGAGCTCAAGGCATCGGTCGGTGCCGGCTCGCTGCACGTACGGCTACGTGCGCCCGAGCAGCGGGCCGAGGCCGAACGGGTCCTCGCCGGCGTCCTCGAGGTGCCGGCCGAGCCGTCCGCCGACCCGGCCGAGCTGTCCGCGCGGATCTCCGACCCCGAGCGGGTCGCCCGCGCCCTGGCCGAGCTGTCCCGCAGCGGCATCGACGTCACCGAGTTCGCGCTCGGTCAGCCGAGCCTGGACGAGGTGTTCCTCACCCTGACCGGACACGCCGCCGAGGAGGACGCCGCATGAATGCCACGACCGCGGAACAGGCCTCGGCGCCGGTCACCGAGGACGCGCTGCGCAGTGTGCTGTTGGCCGGCGAGCGGCCGTCGCGCCCCGGCCCGGTGCTCACCTCGCTGACGTTCGGCTGGCGCGCTTTGCTGAAGATCAAACACGTGCCCGAGCAGCTCGTCGACGTGACCCTGTTCCCGATCATGTTCACGCTGATGTTCACCTACCTGTTCGGTGGCGCGCTCGCCGGGTCGACTCAGGAGTACCTGCAGTTCCTGCTGCCGGGCATCCTGGTGCAGGCGAACGTCATGATCACCATGAACACCGGCATAACGCTGAACACCGACATCCAGAAGGGGATGTTCGACAGGTTCAGGTCACTTCCGGTGTGGCGACCGTCGCCGCTGGTCGGCGCCCTGCTCGGCGATGTGATGCGCTACTCGATCGGGTCGGCGATCGTGATCACGCTCGGACTGGTCCTAGGGTTCCGGCCGGAGGGTGGCGCCGTCGGCGTGGTGCTGTCGGTCGCGCTGCTGCTGGTGTTCTCGTTCTGCCTGTCGTGGCTGTGGACGATGCTCAGCCTGATCCTGCGCACGCCGAACTCGGTGGCGGGGGTCAGCATGATGGTGATGTTCCCGCTGACGTTCGTGAGCAACATCTTCGTGGACCCGAAGACGATGCCCGGGTGGATGCAGGCGGTCGTCGAGGTCAACCCGATCAGCCACCTGGCGACCGTGGTACGCGGCCTGATGGACGGCTCGGTGCCCGCCGGGGAAATCGGCTGGGTGCTCGTCTCGTCCGTACTTCTCGTCGCGGTCTTCGGTCCCATCACCATGGTCCTCTACCGCAACAAGAAGTAGATGCCGCTACCGCGAGCACTTGGTCGAAATCAGCTCCGACAACCCGGCCCACTCGGCCAACGCCATCACCGGTACCAGGCCCGGACACGACAAGGAGAGCCGAATGAGCACCATCCCCAAGAACAACTCGGAAACCGTCGCGCACACGCCCGGGCGGGCGAGTCGCGGGAGGGGTTGGACTCCTGATCCCGGCTCTGGCGGGCCTGGCCAGTCTCGGGTTGGCGGCATTGCTGACCGGTGCTGTCATCACCGATCAGTTCGTGCTCGAGCAGAGCTCTTGGCTGCCGCTCGCCCTTCTCGTCGTGGCGGCCGTGATCGCAAGGGCGCGGTGGTCGCGCACCGAGGCCGTCGTCGGCACGCTGCTCAGGCGCTGAGACAAACCTCTCGAACGGAGATGTGAGATGAACGAGATGGCCTTTCGCGTGACATCAAACGATGGCACCACCATCGCCTACGACCGGAAGGGAAGCGGCCCGGCTGTCGTCCTGGTAGGCGGCGCGCTGGACGACGGAGCCGAGAACGCTCCCTTGGTACCTGCTCTCGCCGAGCACTTCACGGTCTACAACTATGCCCGTCGGGGACGCGGCGCGAGCGGCTTCACCGAGCCCTACGCCGTGGAAAGGGAGATCGAGGACCTGGATGCGTTGATCGCGGAGGCGGGCGGCTCGGCACACCTGTTCGGGGCGTCCTCTGGTGGCGCGCTGGCGCTGGAAGCCGCCGCGGCCGGGTCAGCCATCGACACGATCGCCGTGTGGGAGGTGCCCTACGCGGTCGGGGACGACATACGCCCGCGATTCGAGGAGTACGTCGCGGACACCCGACGCGCCTTCGACGCCGGGCGAGACGAGGAGGTACTCGAACTGTTCATGCGCCTGTCCGGCGCTTCCGACGACAACATCGCGGCCAGGAAAGCGGCAGGCAAGCAGACGTCGCATTGGGCGGATTCGGTCGCCCTCGCGCCCACGCTGGTCCACGACAGCGTCTTCCACAACCGCTACCAATTGCCGACCGATCGACTGGCAACGGTCACCCAACCGGTCCTGGTCACCACCGGAGGACCGATCACGGTCCCCTACATGGCAGGCCTGCCCTCGGACTTCTTCGACCGCGCAGCCGACGAGCTTGCAGACCTACTACCCCACGCTCAACGGGAGACCCTCGACGGGCCGGATCACGTCGTCGACCCACAGACCATCGGCCCACTGTTGCTACGGTTCTTCAGCAGCGAACACTGAGAGGCCCGCGAGGTGGTGCGGGAAGACCGATTAGGCACCGCGCAAGCAGATCTTCGTCGCGCCAGGGACACGGGGCGGACAGGTGGTGCCGAGGTTGATGTCGTCGGCGGCATCACAGGCCTGATCCTGGGCGTGCTCGTCACCAACGTCTTCGTCGCCACGCAAGGCCGGGCCGTCGTACTGACCTGGGCTTCAGTGGGACTCGACCTGGCCTACTCGCGGCTCATAGGCTCCGTCATCGGTCGTACCCCGCACTCCGGGCCGCCTCAGAACCGCCCACCGAACCCCTGCGCAGCACATGACCAGTCACCTCGGCAGGGCCAGTGATTCCGGGCTGTGGTCGCCTGCGGTCACCGTTCCCGGGCGGTGGCCCGGTGCCGAAAGTCGTGCCCACGGCGTGCTCACGTCAGGAGTGCCACCGATGACGCAGCCGCGTTCCCGGGTCGACCTGTACGCGGCGATCCGACGGGATGCCCGATCTGGGATGTCCAACCGCGCGCTGCAGCGCAAGCACGGCGTCGGCTTCCGAAGCGTGACGGCGGCGCTGGAATCTGCATGGCCGAAGGAGAGAAAGCAACCGCCCAAACGCGGCTCACGGCTTGACGCGTACCGAGTGGTGATCGACGACTGGCTGCGCTCGGACCTCGACGCGCCGCGGAAGCAGCGACACACGGCGAAGCGGATCTTCGATCGACTGCTTTGACGAACATGACGGGGCCGGGGTGGTGTCGTACTGGATGGTCCGCGAGTACGTCGCCACCCGACGCCGTGAGATTCGCGTCGAGGTCGGACGGGAACCTGCCAACGCGTTCATCCCACAAGAGCACCTCCCGGGCCACGAGGCCGAGGTTGACTTCGGCGACGTCGCCATCCGCCTGTGCGGCGAGCTCGTAACCTGCGCGCTGTTCAGCCTTCGGCTCTCCTGCTCGGGCAAGGCCGTGCACAGGGTCAGTGCCTCGGCTGGGCAGGAAGCCTTCTTCGAGGGTCACGTCCACACCTTCAACGTGCTCGGCGGGGTGCCGACCGGGAGGATCCGCTACGACAACCTCAAGGCCGCCGTCGCGAGCGTGATCGGGTTCTCCCGCCAGCGGGTCGAGGCCGACAGGTGGACCGCCGTCCGTTCCCACGACGGCATCGACGCCTTCTATTGCCAGCCCGGAATCCAAGGTGCGCACGAGAAGGGTGGCGTCGAGGGGCAGATCGGCTGGTTCCGACGCAACCACCTCGTCCTGACGCCGACGGCACCCGTGCCCTCATTGAGGTCCTCATGCTGCACCGGCACCTTCCACACGACCACGTCGTCGCCGGACTCGCGACGGCGCTGCGTGCAGGCGCGCTCACCGCGGACGCTGTCGCGTTGGAAGCGCGCAAGTACAACGACACAGCAGATGGCGGAGCCGACGACACGACAGCGGACCACCAGTCCCTGATGAGCGGCGACAGGGCACGCGGAGAAGGCGAGATCCCTGCCGTGCGACCGCTGACCGAGCGCCGGCTCCGCGCCCACATCCCGGCCGACACTCGGCCGCTGCCGAGCGTGGAGAAGTACGACCAGCTGTTGGCCAGCCGACGTGACACCCCGAGCGAAGGAGCCGCACCGTGACCACCAAGCGCCGTGGAATGACCGAAGAAGCAGCCGACGCCGCGATCGACCAAGCGTGCCGGATGCTGCGAATGCCCACCATCCGCAACTCCTTCACCGACTACGCCGACCGGGCAGGGCGTGAGCAGATGTCTTACCGCGGGTTCCTCGCCGAACTATTGCTTGCCGAGTGCGACGATCGCGCCCGACGCCGGTCCGAACGCCGGATCAAGGCCGCCAAGTTCCCCCGCGAGAAGTCCCTGCGGGCCTTCGACTTCGACGCCAACCCCAACATCGATCCCGCCGTGATCCACACCCTCGCCAAGTGCGAATGGGTCCAGAAGGGACAGCCGCTGTGTCTGATCGGGGACTCCGGCACCGGCAAGTCCCATCTGCTGATCGCACTCGGCACCGAGGCCGCCATGGCCGGCAACCGGGTCAAGTACACCCTGGCGACCCAGCTTGCCAACGAGCTCGTCGAGGCCGCCGACGAGATGACGTTGGCGAAGCCATCGCCCGCTACGGCCGCGTCGACCTGCTGTGCATCGACGAACTCGGCTACATGCAACTCGACCGCCGCGGCGCGGAACTCCTCTTCCAGGTCCTCACCGAGCGTGAGGAGAAGGCCTCGGTCGCGATCGCGTCCAATGAGTCCTTCGGCGGCTGGACCAAGACCTTCACCGACCCCCGGCTATGCGCAGCCATCGTCGACCGACTCACCTTCGGCGGCACCATCCTCGAGACCGGCACCGACTCCTACCGTCTGGCCCAAGCCACAAAGCAGCGGACAACCTGACACCCGTCGGGCGCGGAAGCGGTGTCGACGCAAACCAACATCCGCGGCACCGACACGTGCCCGGCGGTGTCAGAACTCGCCAACAAGCGGTGTCGGACGAAACCTCCGCAGCCACGCGACACCTGTCCGCCAACTGATCCGCGACAGGCTAAGGTTCGGCAACCACCGGAGCGCCGACCAACGTACGTACACGTTGATGTCCGGTGTATAAGTCGATCGGCTACCTGTCAGGATTGCCCTCGTGAGCAAGCGATGGGATGAGACCTGGCACCGGCTCCGCGAGTGGACCTCAGGGCAAGGTCCAGCTGAGCGTCTCGCAGTCCAGATTTTGCTGGCCGCAGGTTTCGAGGACGTCGACCCGAGTCACCCGCTCGGCGGAAAAGACGGTGGTATGGACGTTGTCTGCGTGCGCGACGGTGTCCGCTACATCGGGGGGTTCTACTTTCCCCGGGGGCAGCAGTCATTCGCCGCCATCGAGTCCAAGTTCACCGCTGATCTCGAATCTGCGCGAGACCGCAAGGAGGCCGAGGCTTTCGTGTTCGTCACGAACCAGGAGTTGCGGCTCGCGGAGCGAAAGACCCTCAAGGCCGCATGGCCGGACCACGTGACTTTGTATCACCTCGAACGTGTGACCAGCCTTCTCGACCAGCCAACGCTCGCCGGCATCCGTGCCCAGTTCCTCAACATCGACGATGAGCCGAGTGGCCGCGGCGGCGACGGCGGAAGCGGCACCATCCTCGGAAACCGCGGAACTGTCATCGGAGGCAACGCGGGGCGCGGCGGTACGGGCGGCAGCGGTGGCCATGGCGGCAGCGGCACCGTCGTCGGTGACGACGCGCTAGTCATCGGTGGCGACGGCCGCGGCGGCCGCGGAGCTAGGGGGCCGACCGAGCGATACGGGTTCGACACCTCGACGTGGGGATACGGCCGCGGAGGACGCGGCCCGGATACACGTGAGTACACCCGCAGATTAGAGGTCTTGACCCAGATTCGACAGGAGTACCTGGACAGGTTCGCCGAGGACGCGCCCTACATTCTGGCCGGCATCGACGCGGTCCCGATCGCTTGGGTGAACCAGCGCCTCGACGAGCTGGGCGAAGGCTGGCACGTCGTCCGGGGCGACGAAGGATACGTACTTCCACCGCCACCACAATGAGCGGGTCTTGGGGTCGGCCGCGTGGCCTTCGAGACCGTCCGCACCTACCGCGATCCGTGCTTTCGACTGCCGCAGACACATAGCGGACGGGCTACATACATCAGTCGACGGAGGACGGAGCCCTGCGTCCTGCCGCTGCCGAGTTCACCTCTTATGGGATCAACTCGCGCCTTCGGCGCGCGGAGCGCGGGTGCGCATGCGGCCTCCGGCCGTTCACCGTCCGCACCCGCTCTCGGGGTCTTTCCTGAGCAACAACAACCGCCTCCGGCAGGGGACGTCTTGTCGTCGGGGAGTGGAGCCGCGACGTACCCGTTGCAGGGTCTAAATCAGTGGCCCGGAATGACTTCGACTGCCAGGTTGGTCAGATGCTGCTGATACTGACCGGTTCGAGTTGCTCAGGTAAGACCACGCTGGCCCGCGCGTTGGGCAACCGGATGTCGGGTGTCGCTATTCATGACCACGACGAGATCGGGGTGCCGGAGGATGCTGACAAGCAGTGGCGAAACCGGACGACAGAACAATGGATCGGCCGCGCCCTGGAGTACCAAAACCGCGGGGTGGATGTTCTCCTCACCGGGCAGTCACCGCTCGGGGAGATCTTGGCTTCGCCCTCGGCCCCTCAACTAGATGGCATCGCAGTGTGCCTAGTTCACGTCGCCGACGAGGAGCGACGGCGGCGACTCGATCAACGTGACGATGGTCGGTGGCCACCGGCAGTCCTGGACTCCTTCGTCGGTTGGGGCGCCTGGCACCTTGGGCACGCGGAAGACCCTCGCTACCGGCCTGACGTGATCATTGACGGCAGCTGGCCGGATATGGCCTGGGGTCGATGGTCAGGGTGGGCCAAGCAGGATCCCCGGTGGGACACGTACCTGCTCGACACCACGGGACGATCCATCGCACAATCCGTCGACGACCTGCAGCGCTGGCTAATGAAGCAGCGCCGCGTCCATCAAGCAGGTCAGCTCGCGCTCTCCAAAGGCTGGGTCGACGTCGAATCCTGATCCGAGCGGTTCTTCCCCGTGCTAACGGGCTTGCTGACAGCGGCCACGGATCGGGCCGGACAACCCCTGGACATTCCGCCAGATCGGTCGACGCGTTGAGGCGTGATGTGGTCAAGGATGGACGCACTGAACTCGGATACGGATCAGGTGTTGAGGAGTTGGTCGGCTAGCCAGGGGTAGGTGTAGGTGAAGGCCTGGGTGGCGAACTGCCAGTTGTGGCTGCCGGGTTGGATGGTCAGGGTCGAGGTGATGCCGACCTTCTTGCCGGCGGTGATGAACTCCTTGGCTACCCGGATGTGGGTGAGTTCCTCGTTGCCGTCGAGGTACTGGCCGGTGATTGGCGGGTACGGGCCGTGCTTGGCCATCACGGTCAGCGGGGCGTGAGCGTTGTACGCCGCCTGCGAGCCGCCGAACAGGCTGGCGATCGTCTGAGCCTCGTCGCCGGTGTTCGGGGCCTCGTCGCCGGAGATGTCGATGAAGTGCCGGAACGCCTCGGGGTGCTCGGTGACGAGTCCGATGGCGCAGGTACCGCCCATCGAGAAGCCGGCGATCGCCCATTTGCGCGGATCCGTCGAGGCGCCGAAGTGCTTCTCGACGTACTGCGGTACGTCGAGAACGAGGTGATCCTCCGCTTGCCCGTGCGGCCCGTTGACGCACTCGGTGTCGTTGCCAAACCCGCCCGTCGGGTCGACGAAGATCAGGATCGGGCCGGCGCCGTGATGTCTTGCCGCGTACTTCTCCGCGGTCTGGACGGCTTGTCCGATGCGGATCCAGTTCTCGGGCTTGGAGTGCTCGGCGGCGATCATCTCCACCGCCGGCAAGGCCGGCCGCGTCTTCTGGAACCACGCCGGTGGCAGCCAGACCAGCTCGGGCCGGTGCTTGAACCCGCTCGGCGTCGCCGGGATGGTGACCTTGACCAGCTTGCCCGTCCTCTGGGCAACCGGATCCGGCTTGGTGGTCAGCTGGTGGAGCGAGACCTCGCCCGGTACCTGCTTGTTCTCGATCCCGGCCACCGCGTCGCCGACGGTCGGGAAGTACCCGACGAACCGGTTGACTCCGTTGACGCAGACGACCGCAGCCAGGGTGGCAGCAACAACCGCCGCCCCTCGATGCCGCCAGTTCACCGTCCGCGACATCGCCGCGTGCCCAGTCGCCCGCCGGGGCGAGTTCCAGCCGACGACCAAGACCAGCAACGCGCCGACCACGACCCCGAGCCACAACCACACCGCAACGGGCAGCGGATCAGTCACGCCTGCCGCCGGTACCACCACCCAAGCCATCAGAGCCGCGATCGCCGCAGACCCCACCACAATGACCGGCAGCTTCCGGGTCCGCCACCGCGCGTCACGCCATCCCACCGCGACGAGCAGCGCGACGACAGCGACGCTCTCAAGGGTCCATGGCAGCCAACCGCTCAGCAGCGATACCTCTAATGCCACGTCATCCTCCGTAGGCCCCCGGCACCCCTGCCCCGAAGGTAGACGCCCTGCCGACTAGTTTGGTTGCCGCACGCCGTGCGAGTCGTCGTTGAGCATTGCCAAGGAGGAGTTATGGGACGTGCGGTCCGCCACTCGTTGATCGTCGGCGCAGTGGCTCTTGGGTTGATGGCGGCGGTGAGTCCGGCCGCCACTGCGGCGCCGGTCTCGGTGTTCTCCCCCGGTGCGGCCGGGGACGGGGATCCGTACTTCCCGGACATGGGCAATGGTGGCTATGACGTGAGTCACTACGACATCAAGCTCGCATTCAGTCCCACGACTCATGCGATCAGCGCGACGACGACGATCTCCGCCCGTGCGACGCAGAATCTGTCCCGGTTCGACCTGGACTTCCTGGGGCCGTTGAAGATCAGCAAGCTCTCGGTCAACGGGCGGCGGGCGGCCTTCAAGCGGACCGGTGCGCAGGAGTTGGTGATCACCCCACCGCACGGGCTGCGGCGAGGGAGCAAGTTCGTCGTGTCGGTGTCGTATGCGGGCGTACCGTCGAAGATCGATGACCCGGCACTGGGGATCTCCGGCTGGGTCGCCACCAAGGACGGCGCGGTCGCGCTCAACCAGCCGATCGGCGCGGCGACCTACTACCCGGTGAACGACACGACCCGCGACAAGGCGACGTACAGCCAGACCGTCAACGTGCCGAACGGCCTGACGGTACTGGCGAACGGCGAGCCTGGTCCCGTCACCAAGCGCGGCGGCAGGACCACCTTCCGGTGGAAGATGAACCAGCCGATGGCCAGCGAACTCAGCATGCTTGCGATCGGGAAGTACAACGTCACTCGCGGGGTGCTGCGCGACGGCCGGCCGAACATCACCGCGATCGGCCAGTCGATCGACACTGTGGCCGGCCAGGGCAAGGTGCTCAATAAGACCACCGCGCAGGTTGTCGAGTGGGAGCAGACGCTGTACGGCCGCTACCCGTTCGCGTCCACGGGCGGCATCATCGGCGACGTCGGCGTGCACTATGCGCTGGAGACGCAGGGCCGGCCGGTCTACGACCAGCGCAGCAGCAAGGTCAGCGGCGACCTGCTCGCCCACGAGCTGGGTCACCAATGGTTCGGCGACAGCCTCACCCCCGCCCGCTGGTCGGACATCTGGCTCAACGAGGGCTTCGCCACGTACTCCGAATGGCTCTACCAGGAGAAGTTCAACGGCGTCCCCGTCCAGCAAAGCTTCAACGAGGCCTACGCCGGCGAGAAGGACTGGACCGGCAAAGTGGCCGACCCCGGCCGAGACCAGATCTTCGACGACCTCGTCTACACCCGAGGCGCCCTCACCCTCCACGCCCTCCGCCTCAAAATAGGCGACAAAGCCTTCTTCACCCTCCTGAAGTCCTGGCCCACAACCCACCGCCACTCCAACGTCTCAACCCAAGACTTCATCACCTACGTAGAACACCAAACCCACCGCGACCTGACCCCGTTCTTCAACACCTGGCTCTACCAACCCGGCAAACCCAAGCTCTAACCCACGCTCGCGCAGGCGACTGTCCACCTCGCCCGCACCAGCCAGCACCTCAACAAACCAACAACCCCGACCGGGTTTCCGGCCGGGGTTGTTGCAACTCAACGGCCAGCCGCCCACCCCCGCTGGATCGGCGGCAAGGCAGCCGCACTCAGACACCTCAGGACCCTGTCGTGGCCGGCCCGAAACCCGCGATCGCACCGGCGATGGCGCCGGCGTACTTCCTCGATGCCATCGTCCGTTGCGGTCAGCCCGGTGAATCACCGGCTGTCCCCCAACGCGCGCACACCCTGCTCTCCCGGCCACCCACTGAGCCGTCCACAAACGCTGGAGGACCTGTGCTGTCCGCCACGCCACCGAAGCGTGAGCGGCCGCCTCTCCCGGCGCTAACGCCTGCACCCAGGGCGTCGCAGCAGATCCGCCCCTCCCTTCAGCATGCCCTCGTGCCGCTCCATCCGCTACGGACCAGCGGCCCACGGCACCACCTGCCGGGTTGCCAGCCCGCTCGAAGCAACTGCTGGCCGAAGCCAACGCTCAGCCGAAGCTACCAGCCCACCCGTGCCCACATTTATAATGTTCTTTGCTCCTGTTCTTTGCTCTTGTTTCTACAAGGTGGCGGCTAGTTCGGTGCCTTGGAGGATGGCTTGTTTGGCGTCTAGTTCGGTGGCTTGGTGGGCGCCGCCGATCAGGTGGGCGGTGGGGGTGGCGAGGTCGCGGACCGGTTCTTGGCCGGCGCAGATGACTACCGTGTCGACTGGTAGTACGCGGGGGTTTTCGTGGTTGGGGCCGAAGGTCAGGTGGAGGCCTTCGTCGTCTATGCGTTCGTAGTTGACGTTGGTGAGGAGCTCGACCTGCTTGTTCTTCAGCGCGGCTCGGTGGACCCAGCCGGTGGTTTTGCCCAGGGTGGCGCCGATTTTGCCGGGCTTGCGTTGGAGTAGGTAGATCTGGCGGGGCGACGGCTCGGGGTGGGGTTTGGTGAGGGCGCCGCGGGTTGTCCGGGGGTCGGCGACGCCCCATTCGGCCTTCCAGGCGGCCAGGTCGAGGGTCGGGGAGTCAACGGTGGTGAGGAATTCGGTGACGTCCACGCCGATGCCGCCGGCGCCGATGACGGCGACCGACTTGCCGACGGGACGGCCGTGGCGGACTACGTCGACGTACGAGAGGACCTTCTCGTGGTCGATGCCGGGGATGGACGGAATGCGCGGCACGACACCAGTCGCGAGGATGACGTCGTCGAAGCCTTCGAGGTCGGCGGCGACGGCGCGGTGGCCGAGGTGGAGTTTGACGCCGGTCAATTCGAGCCGGCGTTCGTAGTACCGGATGGTCTCGGCGAATTCTTCCTTGCCGGGGATCCGCCGGGCGATCCCGAATTGCCCGCCGATCTCGTTGTCTGCTTCGAAAAGCTCGACATCATGCCCGCGTTCAGCGGCAGTGACAGCCGCCGACAGCCCGGCCGGCCCAGCGCCGACCACCGCGATACGACGTGTACGCCGAGTCGGCAGCAGCACCAATTCGGTCTCCCGAGCGGCGCGTGGATTGACCATGCAACTCGCGTGCCGCCTGGCGAACACGTGGTCCAGACAGGCCTGATTGCAGGCGATGCAGACGTTGATCTCATCCGCCCGGCCAGAAGTTGCCTTGAGCACCCATTCCGGATCGGCCAGGAACGGGCGGGCCATACTGATCAGATCGGCGTCACCGCGAGCCAGTACCTCCTCGCCCACCTGCGGCAGGTTGATCCGGTTCGAGGTCACGACCGGGATGGAGACATGAGGCCGGAACGACGCCGTGATCGACGTGAACGCGGCCCGGGGCACCGACGTCACGATCGTCGGCACCCGCGCTTCATGCCAGCCGATCCCAGTGTTGATGATCGACGCGCCCGCTGCCTCAATCTCCTTGCCCAGAGCAATGACCTCGGACCATTCCTGGCCGCCCTCGACCAGGTCCGCCATCGACAGCCGGTAGATGATCAGGAAGTCCGGCCCGACGCGTTCGCGAATCCCCCGGACGATCTCGACCGCGACCCGGCGACGGTTCTCCGCGCTGCCACCCCAGCGATCGCGCCGCTTGTTCGTCCGCTCGGCCAGGAACTGGTTGATGAAGTACCCCTCGGACCCCATCACCTCGACCCCGTCGTACCCGCCCTCGCGAGCCAGCGCGGCACAGTCGACGTACGCCGCGATCTGCCGTCGCACACCCCGATCCGACAGCGCACGCGGCTTGAACGGGTTGATCGGCGCCTTCACCGCCGATGCCGAGACACTGAACGGGTGATACGCGTACCGCCCCGCATGCAGGATCTGCAACGCGATCAACCCGCCCTCGGCGTGCACCGCATCGGTAACCACCCGATGTCCGCGAGCCTCACGGCGCGTCGTCAGCTTCGAGGCAAAGGGGGTCAGCCAGCCGGTCCGGTTCGGCGCGTAGCCGCCCGTGACGATGAGGCCGACGCCGCCGCGAGCGCGCTCGGCGAAGTACGCGGCGAGCTTCGGCAGGTCCTTGGCACGGTCCTCGAGACCGGTGTGCATCGACCCCATGATCACCCGGTTCTTCAGGGTGACGTGGCCGAGGTCGAGCGGGGCCAGCAGGTTCGGGTACTCGCTCATGAGGTGCCTTCCGATCGCATCGCCTGGATGACTTCGTCGCACCAGCCGAGGAACGACTCCTCGGCGCGGACGCCGCCGCGGAGTACGAGGTACTGGTGTAGTTCCCGGCCATTGAGCTTGTCCGGCTTGGGGAAGTCGCGCTGCTGGATGGCGCGGTAGGTCTCCAGCCGGGTCGCGTGCTCGGCACGGTGGCGCTCGACTTCACGCAGTACCGCCGAAGTGTCGCCCAGCGAGGCGCCGCGGAGCTTGACCGCCAACCCGTCACGCAGAAGAGCCGGATCGACGGGCTCGGCCAGCCAGCGCGTGAGCTCATCGCGGCCATCCGAGGACACCTCGTAGACCTTCTTGTCCGGGCGGCCGTCCTGGGCCACGTCGGTATGCGTGATCCAGCCGGCGTCATCCATCCGGCGCAGCACCCGGTAGATCTGCTGATGGGTCGCGGGCCAGAAGAAGCCGATCGACCGGTCGAACCGCCTGGCCAGCTCGTAGCCGGACCCGGCGCGCTCGGTGAGCGAGACGAGAATCGCGTGTTCGAGGGTCATACCGCCGACCATACCTATGCAACGAGTTGCACTGCACCTGATTGCAGTGCAGCTCACACCCCGGCCGCGGACATCCAACCGGTTGGTCGGATGAGGGAGAATGGTTGCAGACGCCAGCTATTGCGGAGCGGAGAGACTTCCATGGAGCACCCGACCAGGACCACGTTGCCCGGGATCGGCACCCGGTACGACCTCATCACCGACGGCGGCAAGCACGTCTCGGTGGTGGTGCACACGGACGGCCGGCGGTTCCTGGGGTTCCACGATCCGGAGGACGACGACAGCTGCCTGGGCAGCGTCCCGCTCGGCCCGGCCGAGGCGAGCGCGCTCGGTCAGCTCCTGATCCCCGCGCCGATCGAGCCGCTGCGCGGTGACATCGAGATCGACCTGGTCACCGAGCAGATCCCGATCACCAGCCGCTCCCCGTACTCCGGCCGCACGCTCGGCGACACCCAGGCCCGCACCCGGACCGGCGCGTCGATTGTCGCGGTACTACGCCGTACCGGCGCCGTGCCCTCACCAACACCCGACTTCAGGTTCGCCACCGGGGACACGATCGTCGTAGTCGGCACCCGCGAAGGCGTCGACGCCGTCGCCGAACTGATCACGGGAGGCTGAGATGCACCATCCCACTCCCCCGCGCCCCACCACCGCCAAGCCGATCACGGGATCGACTCACATGCACCAGCCCACTCTCCTGCGCCCCACCGCCGTCGAGCCGATCGCGGGAGGCTGATATGCACGAGACGACTGGCTTGCTGATCGAGCTGGGGGGCGTGTTGCTTGCCCTTGGCATCCTTGGCCGGATCGCCGGGCGGGTCGGCTTCTCGCCGATTCCGCTGTACTTGCTGGCCGGACTCGCCTTCGGCCACGGTGGGCTGCTGCCGCTGGATGCATCGGAGGAGTTCGTTGCCACCGGCGCCGAGATCGGGGTGATCCTGCTGCTGTTGCTGCTCGGGCTCGAGTACACGGCGGCGGATCTGGTGGGAACGCTGAAGACGCAGTACCTGTCCGGCGTGGTCGACTTCCTGCTGAACGCGTTGCCGGGTGCCGCCGTTGCGCTGCTGCTCGGCTGGGGACCGGTGGCGGCGGTCGCGCTGGCCGGCGTCACCTGGATCTCGTCGTCGGGGGTGATCGCGAAGGTGGTCGGCGATCTCGGGCGGCTCGGTAATCGCGAGACACCGATCGTGCTGGGGATCCTGGTGCTCGAGGATCTGTCGATGGCGGTCTATCTGCCGATCCTGACGGCGTTGCTCGCCGGTGTCGGGCTGGCGGGTGGCAGTGTGACGTTGCTGATCTCGCTGGGGACGGTGAGCGTCGTACTGTTCGTCGCCTTGCGCTACGGGCGGGTGATCAGCCGGGCCGTCTCGTCCGACAACCCGGAGATGTTGCTCCTCGTCGTACTGGGTTTGACGCTGCTTGTCGCCGGGGTCGCGCAGAAGTTGCAGGTGTCGGCGGCGGTCGGGGCGTTCCTGGTCGGGATCGCGTTGTCGGGCGAGGTGGCGAAGGGCGCGCGCAATCTGCTCAGCCCGCTGCGGGATTTGTTTGCCGCCGTCTTCTTTGTTTTCTTCGGCTTGAGCACCGACCCGGCCGACATTCCGCCGGTGCTGGGAGTCGCGTTGGCGCTCGCAGTACTGACCTCGCTGACGAAGATCGCCACCGGCTGGTACGCCGCTCGCAAGGCGGGCGTCAAGTCCGCCGGCCGCTGGCGCGCGGGCGGCACGCTCGTCGCGCGCGGCGAGTTCTCGATCGTCATCGCCGGCCTCGCAGTCGGAGTCGAACCCCGCCTCGGCCCGCTGGCAACCGCTTACGTCCTCATTCTCGTAATCCTCGGCCCCATCACCGCCCGCTTCACCGAACCGGTCACCCGCAAGCTGACCAACCTCCGCAAGAAACCCGAACCCATCGGCCCACCCCTCGCGGAACGCCTGGACGACCCCGCCAACTCCAACAGCTGACCACCGCCTTACGGCGCAGCCTGACGGCTGCAAGGGAAGGCGCAGTGTGCCGAGTTCGGTGTGCGGCGGTGGCGCAGGTCGCCGTGGGCTCGGAGGTCGGCAGTGTAGGCGCCGGCCGTCGCCTACACACGGCGCAGCCTCACGGCTGCAAGGGAAGGCGCAGTGCGCCGCGCCGAGTTCGGTGTGCGGCGGTAGCGCAGGTCGCCGCGGGCTCGGAGGTCGGCAGTGTAGGCACCGGCCGGGTCAGGCCGTGGTCAGTGGGGGTGGTTGGCACGCTCGTTGGCTGCGGCGAGGGTGACTGTTTGGGTGATGCGGTTGGTGCGGGTTTCTGGGCGTTTGGCTTGGGCTATCCATTCGAGGATTCGGCGTTTGGAGGATGGGGGGAAGGCGGCGAAGTGGGTGGCTGCTCGCGGGTTGCGGTCGAGTTCGAGTTGGAGGTCTGTGGGGATTACGCCGTTCTGGGCTTCGGCCAGGGAGTCCCAGGTGCCTGTTTGGTGCGCCAGGTCGAGCAGTTCTTGGCCGGGCGGCTCCATCAGGCCGGCGGCCAGGAGGCGTTCGGCGCGGTCGCGGTTGACCTGGCTCCAGGTGCTGCGGGGGTTGCGGGGGGTGAAGGTCTGGTACGTGCTGGAGGCGTCGCGGCGGAGAGTTTTGCTGTCGATCCATCCGAAGCAGAGGGCGTGCTCGACGGCCTCGGCCAGATCGACGCCGGTGCCGTCGCGGCGGACGATCAGCCAGACCGAACGCTCGGTCCGGCCGTTCGTGGCCAGCCAGTCGCGCCATTCCTCGACCGTCGCGGGAGCGAATGCCTCGTCGTCGGTGACTACCTGCTTGGTCTTCATGCCACCAGCATGCGGCAGATAAGTGCTCACCAAGTGAGCACTTTGTTCAGAAGAGTACGTCGGCCCGTTCGTGGTCGAGGAGGCGTTGCTTGCGGTCGAGGCCGCCGCCGTAGCCGGTGAGGCTGCCGGTCGAGCCGATGACTCGGTGGCAGGGCACGATGATGCTGACCGGATTCTTGCCGTTGGCCAGGCCGACAGCGCGGGAGGCGCCTGGGACCAGGCCGAGGGTGACGGCCAGTTGGCCATAGGTGGTGACTTCGCCGTACGGGATGCCTTTCAGCGCCTCCCACACCCGTTGCTGGAAAGCGGTCCCGGTCAGCTTCAGCGGTACGTCGAAAGCCACCCGCTCCCCGGCGAAGTACTCCTTCAACTGCTGCTGTACCTCCGGCAGGATCGAGTCGTCGCGCAGGCCGAAGGTCTCCAGCGGCGGCCGATGCCGGTGCTGCTCCATGTAGAGACCCGCCAGCTCACCAGTGTCGGCCGCGACCAGCGTGAGCGCACCGAGCGGACTGTCGATGACTGCGTACGTCACCGCGCCGCCTCCCATTGCGCCCTGGTGATCCGATAGAACACGTGCCGCTGCAACGGATGTCCGTCGGGCAGCCGCGGGTGGTCGAAGTCGTCGGCCGGGTCGTGTGTCATGCCGATCCGCTCCATCACCCGCTGGGACGGCTTGTTCGTGGTCGCCGTGAACGAGATCACCTCGTCGAGCCCCGCCTCCCCGAACCCGTACGCCAGCGAGGCCCGCGCCGCCTCGGTGGCATAACCGTTGCCCCAGGCATCCTTCGCGAGCCGCCAGCCGATCTCGACACACGGCGTCTCGAAGGGCGCCTCGAAGCTCGGCACCGACAACCCGGTCATGCCGATGAACTGCCCGGTCTCCCGTACCTCCACCGCCCAGAACCCGAAGCCGCGCTCATCGATCGCCGCGCTGATCCGGTCGACCATCGCGTCACTCTCCGCGCGGGTCATCGTGCTCGGGAAGTACTCCATCACCGCCGGGTCGGCGTTCAGCGCCGCGAACGGTTCGTAGTCGCTGTCCTTCCACGGGCGGATCAGCAGGCGGTCAGTGGTCAGGTACTCCATCTCACTCCACATTCTCGACGGGTGGGATCTTGTTGATGGCGTGGTCGCCGGTCGCCCACAGGTACTGCACGGCATACGCCCGCCAAGGCCGCCAAGCCCGCGCATGCGCGATCAGCGCTTTGGGGGCCTCCGGCAACCCCAGATCGCGAGCCGCATACTTGATGCCCAGATCGCTTGCCACAAAGGCATCCGGGTCACCCAGCGCACGCATCGCGATCGACTCGACCGTCCACGGCCCGATACCGGGCAGCGCCGCGAGCTGCTCGCGCGCCTTGTCCCAGTCGCTGCCCGCGCCGAGATCGATCTCACCGGCCGCCAGCGTCGCGATCAACGTCGTGAGCGTCGTACGCCGTGACTTCGGAAAGGCGAGCGTCTCGGGATCGAGCCCGGCCAGCGCCTGCATCGTCGGGAAGAGGTGGGTCAGATTGCCCAGCGGGTCGTCGATCGGTTCCCCGTACGCCTGCACGAGACGACTCGCATGAGTCCGCGCGGCAGCCGTCGACACCTGTTGACCGAGCACCGCCCGGACGGCGAACTCCGCGCCGTCGACCGTGTGCGGCACCCGTCGCCCGGGCGCCTTCTCGATCAGCGGGGCCAGTACAGGATCTGTCTTGAGCAGGTCGTCGACCGCGATCGGATCCGCATCGAGGTCGAGCATCCGGCGACAGCGGCTGATCGCGATCGAGAGGTCACGCTGGTCGGTGAGCGAGAGCTGGCACGCGATGTGGTCGGGCATCGGGCGAAGCGCCACGACGCCATGACCGTGCGGGAGTCGAAGGGTCCGCCGGTACGCACCGCCGTGCCACTCCTCGACACCCGGTACGCCGGTGGCGATCAGGTGCCCGAAGAGGTTGTCCGGCGTCAGCGGCTGGCGGAACGGGAGACGCAGCGAGATCGTGCCCGGTGCGGCGGTCGCGTCGCCTCGTTTGGCTCGGGTGCGCAGTTCGCTGGGTGACAGCGCGAACACCTCTTGCACGGTCTCGTTGAACGTCCGCACGCTGGAGAATCCCGCGGCGAACGCGACGTCGGCCATCTGCAGCGAGCTGGTCTCGATGAGCAGCCGCGCGGTCTGGGCTCGTTGCGCCCGGGCCAGCGCGAGTGGTCCGGCGCCGAGCTCGGCCTGCAGTTGGCGCTGGACCTGACGGACCGAGTAGCCGAGCTGGGTCGCGAGGCCTGGTACGCCGTCGCGGTCGACCACTCCGTCGCCGATCAGCCGCATCGCGCGGGCGACCAGGTCGGCGCGATCGTTCCACTCCGGGGAGCCCGGGCTGGCGTCGGGGCGGCAGCGCTTGCAGGCACGGAAGCCGGCCTGCTGGGCGGCTGCGGCGCTCGGGTAGAACCGCATGTTCTTGACCTTGGGCGGGACGACCGGGCAGCTCGGGCGGCAGTAGATCTTGGTGGTCTGTACGGCCGTGAAGAACCAGCCGTCGAAGCGGGCATCCTTCGACTGGACCGCTCGCACGCACCGCTCGACACATTCGTACACGTGCTCCAGCATCCATGGCGGCACCGACAGTTTCTAGCGGTTTTGCGCCATCAAATACATTTCCCCCCCACCGCCCCGGTCGAGGTTCGGCGGAAAAACGACGTCAGGATCCGGGGTCGTATTTTCGCCAGCTCGGCCGACGCCGAGCGGGTGGACTGAAGGCATGACAGAGCTCAAGGACAAGATGGCATTGGTGACCGGTGGCAGTCGGGGGATCGGGGCCGCGGTGGCGGTCGCGCTGGCGGTGGGTGGGGCGGATGTCGCCATCACCTATCACCGTTCGCCGGATGACGCGGCGGCGGTGGTGAAGGAGATCGAGGCGGCTGGGCGTCGTGGGTTCGCGATTCCGGCGAATGCGGCTGACGCGGGGGCGGTGCGGGAGGCGGTCGGTACGGCGTACGAAGTACTGGGTGGGTTGGATGTGTTCGTCAACAACGCCGGCGTCGGGACGATGGGGATGATCGGCGATGTGACGCTCGGGGAACTGGATCGGGTGCTCGCGGTGAACGTGCGCGGTCTGTACGTCGCAGCGCAGGCCGCGGCCGGCGTGCTGGCTGATGGCGGGCGGATGATCCACATCGGCAGTTGCATCGCCGATCGGAACACCGGACCGGGGATGAGCCTGTACGCGATGAGCAAGTCGGCCGTCGTCGGGATGAACCGAGGGCTGGCGCGCGAGCTCGGCGCCCGCGGCATCACGTCGAACGTCGTCCAACCCGGCCCGACAGACACCGCGATGAACCCAGCCGACGGCCCGTTCGCCGAAGCCCAGCGTTCCTTCCTGGCCCTAGATCGCTTCGGCACAGTTGAGGACGTCGCCGCCGCGGTCCTCTACCTCGCCGGCCCGGGCGGCTCCTACGTCACCGGCACCGAACTGAACGTCGACGGCGGCCACGCCGCCTGATTCTGTCGGTGGGGGGCGTTAGCTTCTGGGGATGCGGTTTTCGGTGACGTTTGGGGCGGTGGGGGTGGGGCGGGATCCGCGCGGGCTGGCTGAGTTGGCGCGGATGGCGGAGGACTGTGGGTGGGACGGGGTGTTTCTGGAGGACTATCTCGTCTACCAGGGGGACGCGGCGGAACCGACGTACGATCCGTGGATCTGTTTGGCGGCGATGGCTTGTGCGACGTCGACGATCAGAATCGGTACGACGGTGACGCCGGTCCCCCGTCGCCATCC
Organism: Kribbella sp. NPDC051620; assembly: GCF_044453825.1. NCBI lineage: Bacteria > Bacillati > Actinomycetota > Actinomycetes > Propionibacteriales > Kribbellaceae > Kribbella > Kribbella sp. NPDC051620. Next base: position 973,741 of record NZ_JBITDB010000005.1, on the reverse strand, counting down.
TTGGCAACTCGCCGCCGAGACCGTTGCCTTGGATCACCTGTCGAACGGGCGGCTGATCCTCGGCGTCGGGATCGGCGACCCGGGCGACCCGTTCCTCACCGGCACGCCCCGCGAACTGGCCGAGAAGCTCGACGAGTCGCTGGAGATCATCACCGCGCTGTGGACCGGCAAGCCCGTCCGGTACGCCGGCAAGCACTACCAACTCGACGGCGCCCAACTCAGCGCCGTCCCCCTCCAGCGTCCACGCATCCCCATCTGGGTCGGCGGCAACTTCCTCGTCCCGTCCGTCCGCCGCCGAATCCTCCGCTGGGACGGCTCCTGCGCCTACAAAGGCACCACCACAACCCCTCAACAAACCACCCCAGAAGACATCCGCCAACTACTCGCCGAGCGTGAGCAGACGGATGGCTTCGACGTGAAGGTGAAAATCAGCGACGGCGACCCGCAAGCGTTCATCCACGCCGGTGCCACTTGGCAGGGACGATGGATCGCACCTGGACCAGTGGCAGAAGCACAAGAGGTCCTCCGCGCCGGACCGCCTCGCGTTCACTGAGCAAGTACCGGGTCAGCCGTTGACACGGAAGGGGTTCGGCGGTGAGACTGCTGGGGGATTTGAACGTTAAAACGGGTGGCTTCTGGTGTGGTGGGAGGTTGGTTCGTGGCTACGTTGAAGCAGGTTGCCGCTCACGCGGAGGTCTCGGTGCAGACCGTTTCCAACGCCCTCAACGCGCCTCATCGACTGCGGCCGGACACCCTGCAGCGGGTGACTCGATCGATCGAGTTGCTCAACTACCGGCCCAATCGTATCGCGCGCAGCCTCCGGACGAGCGCCGTCGAGCTGATCGGGTACTGCGTACCGAGCTGGCCGCACGGGCAGGTCCACTTGGTGATGGACCAGTTCCTGCACGCGCTGTGCACCTCGGCGGAGAGCAGCGGGCGGCACATTCTGTTGTTCACGGCACCGGTCGGCGTCGAGGGGATGCCGGTCTACGAGGATCTGCACGCCCGGCGGCTGGTCGACGGGTTCGTGTTGTCGCAGACCGAGACGCATGACCCGCGGCACGCGTGGCTGAAGGAGCAGCAGATCCCGTTCGTGTCGTTCGGGCGGGTGTGGGAGGAGTCCACCCAGCCCGGCCCTTGGGTTGATGTCGACGGCGCCGGCGGGTGCGCGATCGCGGTTCAGCATCTGTACGAGACCGGGCGGCGGCGGATCGGCTTCCTCAGCTGGCCGCAGACCTCGGGTCTGGCGGAGAACCGGCTGAGCGGATGGCAGGGCAGGTGCAGGGAGCTCGGGTTGCCGAGCCACGACGAGCTGGCCGTCCGGTGTCGCGAAGACACCATCGACGAAGGCGCTCGCGGTACGGCGGAACTGCTTGACGCCGACCCGACGATCGACGCGATCGTTGCCATCAGCGACATTCTCGCGCTGGGCGCGCTGCGGGAGCTCGGCCGGCGTGGACTGGTCGCCGGCGTCGACGTCGCGGTGACCGGCTTCGACGACTCGCCGCTGGCGTCGGTGGTGTCGCCGGCGTTGACGAGCATCCGGCAGCCGATGGACGAGATCGCCGGCGAGCTGATCGACATTCTCACCACACCTGCTGGGCATACCGAACGACTCCTGCAACCCGAGCTAGTGGTCAGGGGCAGCACGGCCCCGGGCTGACGCAGGTGGCGCTCAGACGCCACCAGAAGGAGGAACACGTCATGACACCCCGCCCTGTCGGACGAAGCAGATCAACTACCAGACCAAGAGGCAGACGGTACGCCGGTACGGCCGGCCTACTCGCCTCCGCCACGGTCCTCGCCCTCAGCGGGATCCCCTCCATCGCAACCGCGGGAGTATCGGCGGGTGCCCGTACCGAACCGCAGGCGGCCCCCGATGCGCGGGCTGGCGGTGCCGGTGCTCAGGCGGCTCCCGGCGTCCGGGCCGGAAGGGTGCGGGGCGGCGGTGGAGAAGCGAGCGAATTGTCAGAGTCGACCCGGCTGGCGGATCGGCGGTCGTTGGTCGTCGGCGACCGGGCCTATGCGATGGGCGACGAGAACGGGCTCTACCCCGCGACCGGCTGGCATACCCGCGGCGAGATGGGTGGGATCTGGTCCGCGCCGTTGAAGTTGCTGGACGGGATCTGGTTCGGCGTGGACGGGTCGTGGCTGGGCAAGGACACCGCGGCTGCGAAGTACACGAGCGGACAGGGCTACCAGCGGATCAGTTATCCGGGCGCGGTCAGCGTCGAGCGGACCGACTTCGTCCCCGACGGTGTCCGCGCGACGCTGGTCGGGCTGACCTTCAAGTCGGCCACCGCCAAGACGGTCGCGCTCGACGTGGACGCACACTCCGAGCTGATGCAGTCCTACCCCTGGGGTTGGACCACTCCCAACGCCGCGCAGATGAACCTTCCGGACAGCGGGTCGTACAGCGATGGCACCCTGCAATTCCGCGAGCAAGGCACTCCCCCGATAACCAACGCCGCCAAGCACGACTACACCGCGATCGTCGGCTCGACGCTCAGACCGGCGAATCACGCCCTCGGCGCCGACCACCGCGGCCCGCAGGACCCAGCCGTCATCTGCCCGGCCGACGGTGACGCGCCCAAACACTGCGATGACACCGCCTTCGGCAAGGGCACCGGCGGCCGACTGACCTACAGCGTCGATCTGAAGCCCGGCCGGACGACGACGGTGTGGTTCGCCGTCGCGGGATCGGACGAAGGCAAGAGCGCAGCGCAGAAGGAGTACAAGCGCGCCATCAGCAACCCGGAGAAGTTGCTGCAGGCAAAGAAGAAGAGCCGCGCCGCGATCGACGCGATGTCCGCAGTGGACCTGCCTGGTGACCGGCTGCTGCAGCAGAGCGTCGAGTGGAGCAAGCAGAACCTCGCCGACTCCGTCCAGGAGGCGCACAACCTGCAGATCCGCGACGTCAACGAGGGCAAGGCCTACCCGGCACCGAGCGGCACCGTCGACGTCGCCCGCTGGTTCGGCGCCGGCTTCCCCGACTACCCGTGGCTGTTCGCGACGGATGGCGAGTACACCTCGTACGCCGCGGTCGCGGCCGGTCAGTTCGACACGGTGAAAGCCCATCTGCGCGCACTTCGCGATGTGAGCGACCTGCTCAACAACCGCAGCGGAAAGGTCGCCCATGAGGTGACGCCGACCGGCGACGTGTACTTCGGCTCGAACACCAGCGCCGGCAACACCGACGAGACGGTCAAGTTCCCCAGCATCGTCGCGCTGCTGTGGCGGTGGACGGGCGACGACCGGTTCCGCGACGAGATGTACGACTTCAGCGTGCGCAACCTCAAGTACGTCTACCGCGAACTCGACCAGGACGGCGACGGCTGGCTCGAGGGTCTGGCCAACGTCGAGCGCAACGGCATGGGTTCGGAGAAGCTCGACAGCACCGTGTACCTGGCCCGCGGACTGCGCGACCTGGCTGATCTCGCGGCGTCGAAGCACGACCGGGCGACCCAGCAGTGGGCGACGGCCAAGGCGGCCGACCTGGAGAAGCGGTTCGAGAGCCAGTGGTGGGTCGACCAGGCCTTCGGGTACGCCGACTCGATCGACGACCCCAAGAATCCGGCCAACGACAACACCCCGATCTTCCAGCGGCACTGGACCGGCGTCACCCCGATGGAGGCCGAGCTGGTCCGGCCGGGTCAGCCGACCACTCCCCTGGCTTCGGCCGACCACGCCAAGACGGCACTCGATCAGCGTGAGAAGCCTTGCTACACAGGAGAATTCGGTTTGTTCCACACGGGCACCGGGCCGACCTCGGATCCGGCGGGCAATCCCGGGCCATCCTGCGACACCGTCGTCTCGGCGGTGAAGAGCGAGCGGAGCATCTTCTCGCTGAACACCTCCATCATGGCGGTTGCCGAGGGCAACTTCGGCAGGCTGGGCAAGAGCCAGCAGCAGGTCTACACGACCGGCAACGCGCGGATCCAGCTCGACCCGAACGTCTGGGAAACGCCGGGCGCCATGCCGGAGATCGCGCCGTCACCGGACTCGCCGGCGAACATCGACCGGGCGTTCACCGACCGCTCGATGACGCTGCAGGCGTGGGGCGCGTACGGCATCCTCTGGCCGGTCGTGCACCAGCAGCTCGGTGTCGATCCGGATCTCGGCCACGGCAAGCTGGCCGTCGTACCGCAGATCCCGGGTGGGCAGCGGAAGGTGGCCGGCAGCAACATCCGGCTCGGTCGTGGATCGGTTGATGTCTCGGCATCCCTTGCAGGCAAGGAAATTCGGACCGAGGTTCACAGCAAGGGGCTGTCAGCAACCGTTACGATCGGCGCGGTGCTGCCTGCGGGCGCGAAGGTACAGGCGGTGAGCCTCGACGGTCGCGTGGCGAAGTACAAGCTGGTCACTACGGCACGCGGAACCGAGGTACAGGTGGCCGCCCATGGGAGCCACTCGACGCTGAGGGTCACTCTCAGCTGAACGCTCTACCAAACAGCCGGCCGGTGCGCATTCGTGCACCGGCCGGTTTCGTTTTCACCGCGTCGAGCACAAAGAAGCAGGCCCCTCCGAGTATGAGTCGGAGGGGCCCACAAGAGCTGAAGGAAGGTGACGTCTCCAGCTTCCCGGACGGGTCCGTCGGGTCCGGCAGACCCCGTCACCGGTCTACCTCAGTGGGGATCCCCACCGCGAGGGTCCTCGGTATCCGTCCGACCCGCCGTTCCCGGAGGAACAGCGTGTCGACATTTCTACCTTCCCCGGCGGTGCCCGCACAACCCTTTCTGGCAAAGAGAATCCGCGAATCTGCCACTGCCAGCGTGTCGTCCACAGCGAGTACGCGGCCGTCCACAGAAACGACCGATGTTATGCACACCCCCTGTGTATAACCTTCATTCCCAGCGGAAGAATCGAGCGGCCATTGCAACACAAGCGATGGTGACCGCGAGCAACGCGACGAGGTGTTCCAGGCCCGGCCAGTGACCCGACCAGGCGCCCTGCATGCTGGTCATCCCGGCGCCCATCGGAGTGATGTCACGGACCCAGCGGATGGCATGCGGCATCAGATCGCCGGGCGTCCAGACACCGGCGAAGAACATGCTCGGGAAGAACAGGATGTTGCCGACGATACTCGCACCCTTGGCGGTCGAGACCAGCCCGGCGATCAGGACTCCGATCGACAACTCGGCGACCGTGTAGAGAACCGCGGAGAGCGCGAACGGCAGCGGCGCCGCCGGGAGGTCGGCGCCGAAGACCGCGGAGCCCAGCCCGAGGATGAGAGCGATCACGACGATGCCCGCGGCGAGATGGAGCAGCAGCTGGGCGATCAGCAACTTCACCGGACGTACCGGCGTGGTCGACATCCGGCGCAGGATGCCCTTCTCGCGATAGCCGGCCAGGATCATCGGCAGCGTGGCCATCCCGAGGATGCCGATCCCGATCCCGATCGCCATCGTCGGCAGGAAGCTCGCCGGTACACCGTCGCTCGACCCGCTGCCGTCGTCGATCAGCGAGAAGATCGTCAGCAGGCCGACCGGCAGCACGAAGACGAAGAACAGCCCGGTCCACTCGCGCAGGAACAGCTTGCTCTCGATCCGGGTGAGGGTAAGGGTCTGGCTCATCGGTCCGCTCCTTCGAAGTTCCGGCCGGCCAGCGCCAGGAAGGCGTCGTCCAGAGTGGTCTGTTCGGTGTGTAGGTCGATGGGTGCCTGGCCCCGGCCCGCGAGTTCGGTGACGACCGCGACCAGCAGGTCGTCGTTGCCGGTGACAACGATGCGGTCGCCGTCGCGGATCACCGAGCCGACAGCCGGCAAGGCCTTCAGGATCGCGTCGTCCAGCGTGCCGGGGACCCGGAAAGTGATCCGCTGCTCGGCACGGGCCGCATCGACCAGGCCGGCCGGGGTGTCCAGCGCGACGACCTTGCCGGCATCGATGATGGCGATCCGGTCGCAGAGGTACTCGGCCTCCTCCATGAAATGGGTGACCAGGATGATGGTGACGCCCGAGTCGCGGATCTGCTTGACCAGCTCCCAGGTGTCGCGCCGCGCCTGCGGGTCGAGGCCGGTGGTCAGCTCGTCGAGGATGGCGATCCTCGGGTTGCCGATCAACGCCAAGGCGATCGACAGCCGCTGCTTCTGCCCGCCCGACAGCTTGCCGAACGCGGTGTCCCGTACCTTGGTCAACCCGAGCCGCTCGAGCAGCTCCGCCGGGTCGGCAGGGTTCGGGTAGAACGACGCGTACAGCTCCAGCGCCTCGCGGGCCTTGATCCGGTCTGGCAGTTCGCCCGCCTGCAACTGGACGCCGATCAGCGACGTGATCTGACTACGCCGCTTGTACGGATTGAGGCCGGCGACGCGGACCGTACCGGAGTCCGGCCGGCGGAGCCCGGCGATCGATTCGACCGTGGTGGTCTTGCCGGCGCCGTTCGGGCCGAGGATGCCGAAGATCTCACCCTCGCGAACGGTCAGCGAGACGTTGTCGACGGCGACGGTGGCGCCGTAGGTCTTGTGGAGGAAGTTGACGACCACCAAGTCGTCATCAAGGCTGTTTCTGGGCATGGCGGAGCCTTCCTACTGCTGCGGAAGAGTGGAGTGGGGTCAGCCCTTAGCGGGTTTGAGCGCCATCGGGCGGAGCATCAGGTAACCGAAGTACAGGCCGAGCGCGCTGACCGCGAGCACTCCCGGTACGCCGATCGCCAGCGGTGGACGGTGATAGCCGGTACTGCGCAGCGCCTCGGCGAGCCATTGCGCGACCAGCAGGAGTTCCGCGGCGGCGGCCGGCAGGATGCCGAGCGGCAGCAACAGGAGACCCTTCCAGAAGCCGAACCGGTAGAAGCTGATGCCGATCAGCCAGCCGGCGGCCTCGTGCGCGATGATCAGCAGGAAGAACTCGGCGAAGATGAGCCCCACCTGCGAGGTCTTGGTGAACAGATGCGGGTTGGCCAGTGTCTGGGTCAGCCCGGCCCAGTCGTAGATGACGCGCTCGACCTGATAGGCGACCACCCACAGCAACGCGGTCGCGGCCGCCGCGCCGGTCAGAATGATGCCGGCGGCAACGGAGAACATCCGCCGGGTGACGCCGTGCGCGATCAGGAGGTTGAACAACGCGGGCGCCAGGGTGATGCCGATCGCCGAGGAGAAGTACTTCGGCGACTGGGTGCCGTAGTCCCAGATGCTGTGGTCGAGACCGCCGCCGATCAGCTGCGAGATCAGCCCGCCGATCAGGAACGAGCCGGTCATCACGAGCCAGTAGCCGACGATCATCGGGCGCAGGCCGATCATCATCGAGCTGACCACGCGCTTGAGCCGGCTGGAGGAGGTGGCGCCGTTGGGCAGGGTCGCGGTACGGGCCATCGACTGGGTGGTCATGCGGAGCCCTCCTTCGAGCGCGTCGTACCGGTCAGGTGGACGAACAGTTCCTGCAGGCCGACCGGGCCGATCTCCAGGCCGGCCGAGTGCGCCCTCGCGAGCAGCGCATCGTCCAGATCGCCAAGCACCGTTGACGATTTGGTACCGCCGAGCCGCTGCTCGGCGAGCACGGTCAGGTCCGCGGTCAACTCGTCGACAGCGAGCGCCGGGCCGACGATCGAGGCGCCGCGACCGCGTAGCGAGTCGACCGGTGACTGGGTGACGAGGCGGCCGTTGTCGAGGATGACGACCTCCTCGAGCAACGCACTGACCTCGCTGACCAGGTGGGTGGACAAGATGATCGTCCGCGGTACTTCGGTGTAGTCGGCGAGCAGCGCGTCGTAGAAGAGGTTGCGCGACGGCACGTCCATCCCGAGGTAGCTCTCGTCGAAAATCGTCAGCGGCGCCCGGCTGGCCAGTCCCAGCACCACGCCGAGCGCCGACTTCTTGCCGCGGGAGAGCTTCTGCACCTTCTTCTTCGTCGGTACCTCGAACTTGTCGAGCAGCTCACCGGCCAGGTCATCGTTCCAGTACGGTCGCAGGCTGCTCGCCAGCCCGAGCACATGGCGGACAGGCGCGGAGTCGATCAGGTCACCCGACTCGCGGATCAGGCAGATCCGGCTGGTCACGACGGCGTCCTCGTACGGTGGCAGTGCACCCAGCTCGTCGCCCTCGATCAACACCCGGCCGTCGTCGGGCTGCCGGAAACCGGCCAGGACCGCGGCCAAGGTGCTCTTGCCCGAGCCGTTGCGGCCGAGCAGACCGTGGATCTTGTCCGGCGCGAGCCGGAGGTCCAGCCCGTCCAGGGCCGGTACACCGGCGAACGCGACGGTCAGGTTCTCGGTTCTGACTCCCAGGCCGCTCACTGCTCACCAGCTTTCTGAATGTGCTTCACGACGTCGGCCAGCGGTACGCCGATCGCCTTGGCCTCACGAATCATCGGGTCGACCACGTCGGCGAAGAACGAGTCGCGCCGGCCGGTCCGGAGAAGGTCGCGGGCATTCGGGCTGACGAACATGCCGATGCCGCGCTTCTTGTAGAGCACGCCCTCGTCGACCAGCTGGGCGAAACCCTTGGCGGCGGTGGCGGGGTTGATCCGGTAGAACGCCGCGTACTGGTTGGTCGACATCACCTGCTCGTCCTCGGCGAGCGCGCCGCTGACGATGTCGTTCTTGATCTGCTCCGCGATCTGCAGATAGATCGGGCTGCGATCGTCGAACACCGCGCTCACCTCCACCCTGCCGCTAGGTTCTTCGGGTTCTTCGGTTCATAGGTTCATTACTTGACTAATGAACCGTAGCACCCTGGATCGGTACGGTGCAATCGGACAATTCGGCGAAGTGGATCAAGGAGCGGATCGTGGCGGACGGAGTGCGGGAACTGCGGCTGGTGGTGACGGTCGACGACTACGAGGCGGCGGTCGGGTTCTACCGCGACGTACTGGGGCTGACCGAGCGGGAGGCCTACGAGTCGGCGGACGGGCGGGTGACGATCCTGGAGGCAGGGCGGGCGACGCTGGAGATCGCGGACCCGAACCAGGCCGACTTCATCGACCGGGTCGAGGTCGGACGGCGGGTGGCAGGGAAGTACCGGGTCGCCTTCGAAGTGGACGACTCGGCGGCGACGACCGTCAAACTGGCGGCCGCCGGAGCCGAGGTGGTGGCCGAGCCGACCCGGACACCCTGGAACTCCCTGAACGCCCGCCTCGAAGGACCGGGAGGCGTACAGCTGACCTTGTTCACCGAGCTCGGCGAGTAGCTAGGAGTCCTCCTCCTTGGCCGGGCGGCCGGGGCCGCGCATCTTGCCGACATTGCCGGGGAGCCGGCCGGCGTCGGCGAGGGCGCGGCGGAGCAGAAACTCGATCTGCGCGTTGGTACTGCGCAGGTCGTCGCCTGCCCACCGGGCCAGCGCGTCGTGGACCACGGGATCCAGCCGGAGCAGGATCTTCTTGCGTTCAACGGCCACGAGCGCGCCCTACTGGTAGAGCGAACCGGCGTTGACCACGGGCTGGGCGTCGCGATCACCGCAGAGCACGACGAGCAGGTTGCTGACCATCGTCGCCTTGCGCTCCTCGTCCAGCTCGACCACCTGACGCTCGGACAACCGCGCCAGCGCGAGCTCGACCATCCCGACAGCACCCTCGACGATCTGCTGCCGGGCAGCGACGACAGCGCCGGCCTGCTGGCGACGAAGCATCGCCTGCGCGATCTCGGGCGCGTAGGCCAGGTGAGTGATCCGCGACTCGATCACGTGCACGCCGGCCGCATGCACCCGGGCGCCGATCTCGGTCGACAGCTTCTGGGTGATCTCGTCGGTACTGTCCCGCAACGACATCCGGTCGGTCTCGTCGTGAACGTCGTACGGGTAGCTGTTCGCGATGTGCCGGACAGCCGTCTCGGTCTGGATCGCGACGAACCGGACGAAGTCGTCGACCTCGAACATCGCCTGCGCGGTGTCCTCGACCTGCCAGACCACCACTGCGGCGATCTCGATCGGATTGCCGTCGGCATCGTTGACCTTGGCAACGGCCGTTTCGTGGTTGCGGATCCGGGTGGAGATCTCCTTACGGGCGGAGATCGGGTTCACCCAGCGCAGCCCGTCGGTACGGATCGTTCCGGCGTACCGACCGAGGATCTGCAGCACCCGCGCCCGCCCCGGCGCCACCGGCGTAAGACCGGCCGCGACGATCAGCGCGGCGACGAAGGCGACGACACCCACGACGACGAGCGCGATCTGATCACCACTGGTCCCCAGCACGAACAACACGACTCCGACGACCCCGAGCACAAACGCCACCCCGAGCATCGGCCACCCACCCAGATCCCCCGCCGACCGCTCACTCACCTTCGGCTTGGGCATCTCCACCAGCACAGCTGTCTCTGTAGTCATATCCCGAAGGTAGCATAGTGATATCAGTTTTAGGTAGCGGAGGAGAGCAGGAGTTGTTGCCAGGTGGTGGAGCGGGTGAAAGGGAGGGGGTCGATCGGGTCGTGGTTCCAGGCTTCTACTGGGCGGATGCCGTGGAGGGCGTTGACCAGCCAGACTTCGGTGTCGGCGAGGTCGGTGGCGGTGCGGGGGCGTTCGGCGACCTCGATGTCTTGGGCGGCGGCGATTCGGCGTACGAGTTCTGAGGTGACCGAGGGAAGGTACGGGCGGTCGGTGGGCGGGATGCAGAGGGTGTCGTCTTCCCACCAGAGGACGGCCGAGTACGCCGCTTCGACGACAACGCCGTCGGGGTCGGTGAGGAGGACCTCGTCGGCGTGGAAGGCCTTGGCGGCTTGGGCTTTCAGGTCACCGAGGGCTTCGAGGTCGGGGCCCTTCACCAGCGGTTGGGTGCGCGGGTCGGGGCCGTCGTGGACCACCACGCGGATGCGGCCGCCTTGCGGTGGCGCCGGGCGGAGCTGGACGGAAAGCTTGCCGTCGGTGTCCAGTTCGAAGCGCGGGAACCAGCGGCCGAAGCCGGGCAGCCGCTTGACCTGGTCGTCGAAGTAGCTTCCGGCATCGATTCCAGCCGCTGCGCAGGACGTGGTGAAACGCCGCCGATGCAGGTCCAGGCCGCGGATCTTGCCATTGGCCACCAAGAAGGAATCCGCCACCCGCAAAGAAGAAATAGAAGTAGAACTCATGCCCGCCCCTGGATCGTTGCTGTTGCCTTGAGCACCATCTCGTCGTACTCCGCCACCGGGTCCGAGTCGAGCACGATCGCCCCACCCGCCCCGACCACGGTCTCCCCCGGAGTCATCACCGCGGTCCGGATCACCACGCTGAGATCCGCCCGGCCGTCGACCGTGAGGTAGCCGAGCGCGCCCGAGTACACCCCACGCGCCGACCACTCGAACTCGTCGAGCAGCTCCATCGTGCGGATCTTCGGCGCCCCGGTCATCGAGCCGGGCGGGAAGCACGCCCGTACTGCGTCCACCGCGTCCACACCATCACGCAGTTGCCCACGGACGGTCGTGACGAGTTGGTGCACGGTCTGGTAGCTCTCGACCGCCATCAGTTGCGGGACCTGTACGGTGCCCGGCCGGCTGACCCGGCCGAGGTCGTTGCGGATCAGGTCGACGATCATCAGGTTCTCGGCGCGGGTCTTCTCGTCCTCGGCCAGCGCCTTGGCGACGAGTTGATCCTGTGCCGGGTCCTCGACCCGCGGCGCGGTCCCCTTGATCGGACGGCATTCGGCCCAGCCGTCGCCGTCGACGGTGAGGAACCGCTCGGGCGAGGAGCTGGCCACGGCCAGGTCGCCGTACCTGAGGAAGGCGGAGTACGGAGCCGGGTTGCTCTGCCGTTGCCAGAGGTAGAACTCGAAGGGGTCCTCGATGGCGGGCAGCCGGACCCGGTTCGTGAGGCAGACCTCGTAGGTCTCACCAGCTTCGAGCGCGGCCATACAGGCGTCGATCCCGGCCAGGTACGTCGCGCGGTCCTGCTCCAGATGCGCTTCGAGGTCGAGCTCGGCGACCGGTGGCGCTTCCCGCCAACCCATGTACCAACTGGCGGCCGCTGATTCGGCGCGGTCGAGCCAGGCGCCGGCCGATGTGTCGTCCGGGGCGTGCACGGCGACCAGCAGGGCCCGGTCCTCGTCGTGATCGAGGATCACGAAGCGGTTGGCCCACATCCACAACGCATCCGGAGTCGGCGCTTCGTGCGCGGCGGCGCCACCGGTGAGGGCCTTCAGCTCATACCCGAAATACCCGACGTAGCCGCCGCTGAAGACGTCCTGCAGCACAGCCGGTACTTCGCCCAGCTGAGCCGATCGGGAGCCGAGCAGGTCCTGCAGCTCGGCGAAGACGTCCCCGTCGGCGACGTCCCGGACGACGACCTCCGCGTCGGCGCCGGCCGAGGTGCCGAGCACCGAAACCCGGCGGACACCGCGGTCGGTCAGGCTGCCGTCCAGCCAGAACGCGGCCGGCTCGTCCGCCAGCAGCTCGCGGTAGAACCGCTCGCCGTCCAGCACACGATCCAGTACACGGATCGACCAGATCAGAGCAGACACAGCATGAACGGTACCCGCGACTCAGGCGAGGGCGACCTTGGTGCGCATTGCGGTGATGCGGCGGACTGGGATGGCGACCTCGAGGCCGGCCTTGGTCTCGCTGCGTTCGGCCAGCCAGACGGCGGCGGCTTCGCGGCGCGCGTCCGACGTACCGGGCAGGTAGAGCGCGCCGACCAGGCGGCGGGCGTCGTCGAGGGAGCGGACCGTGTAGGCGTACCGCTCGCGCTGGGACTCCATCACGTCGAAGCCGGCCGCGCGCAACTGGTCCTTGAGGTCCTTGATCTCGCCGCCGCCGGGGAACTGCGGCGTCGAACGCAGCCGCGTGGTCAGGCTGGTGAGCGTGCGGAGGTCGCTGCGCCGCAGCGGTCGCACCGCGGGGACCGTGGCAGCGAGCACACCGCCACGTCGCAGTACGCGGGCGGCCTCGGCCAGTACTTCGGGTAGCGGCTGCAGCACCGCCAGGCCCATCGAGCAGGTGACGACGTCGAAGGCCTCGTTGGCGAAGGGCAGGTGCAGCGCGTCCGCCTGGACCTTCGGGCCGGGGGCGCCGGCGAGCTGGGCGGCGTTGTTGTCGACTCCGACCACCCACCGCCCGTACAGCTCACGGGCGACCGGGCCGTTGCCGCAGGCCAGGTCGAGGACGCGGCGCGCCTCGCCGGAGACGGCGCGGACCAGCCAGCGATAGGGCGTGTGGTCCCCGGCCACCGCTCGTGACAACAGGGCTTCAGTGCTGCCCGGGGCCGCGGTGTGGAACTCCCGCAGGTAGCCCGGCCAGTCGATATCGTTCTCAGGCATCGCGGACAGACGTTACTGCCTGAACACTGTCAGTACAGCATTGAGAGCTTTGCGTGCGGATTCTTGGTGCAGTCTTAAACCACGCTGACGAAGATGTGGCCCGCGGTCTCGTCGCTGATCACGCCGCCGGCCTCGCGGCTGCCCATCAGGACACCCTCCGCGTCGAGCATCGAGTCGACCTCGCGGCCGGGCAGCGCGCCCGCGCGGCGCAGCACCGACATCGCGTCGTCGTCGCTCTGCACCGGCTCGGCGATCCGCCGGACCAGCACCCGGACACTGTCGCCGGTGGCCTGGTCGAGCACCTTGTCGAGCGGCTCGACGCCGATCCGGAACTCGCCGATCGGGGTCGCGAGGCTCTCCTTCTGCAGCTCCTCCAGGCCCGGGATCGGGTTGCCGTACGGCGACTCGGTCGGGTTGTCGAGGATCTTCAGCAGCCGCAGCTCGACCGCGTCGCTCATCACGTGCTCCCAGCGGCAGGCCTCCGCGTGCACGTCCTCCCACTCCAGCCCGATCACGTCGACCAGCAGCCGCTCGGCCAGCCGGTGCTTGCGCATCACCCGGGTGGCCTGCATCCGTCCGACCGCGGTGAGCTCGAGGTGCCGATCACCCTCGACCGTGACGAGCCCGTCGCGCTCCATCCGGGCCACCGTCTGGCTGACCGTCGGTCCGGATTGGTGGAGCCGCTCGGCGATCCGCGCGCGCAGCGGCAGGATGCCTTCTTCTTCCAGCTCGTAGACGGTCCGCAGGTACATCTCGGTGGTATCGATCAGCTCGCTCACGACATCCATTCTCACCTACTGAGGCAAGCCTTACCCAATCGTGTGTTCGAATCTCGCGAAGTGTCGTGGAAAGTTGTGCATCCCCGAGGATCTAGAGATGACTTCTGCGGTGATCTGGTTCCGGCGGGATCTTCGGCTGCACGACAATCCGGCGCTGCTCGACGCGGTCGCGGCGGGTGGCGGGAAGGTGGCCGGGGTGTTCGTGCTCGATCCTTTGTTGTGGGATCAGGCAGGTGGGCCGCGGCGGGCGCATCTGGCGGGATCCTTGCGGAGTCTTTCCGAGTCGCTCGGTGGGCGGCTGGTCGTGCGGCGCGGGGATCCGGTCGAGGTGGTGCCCGCGCTGGCGGCCGAGGTCGGCGCCGGGAGTGTGCACATCTCGGCGGACTACGGACCGTACGGTGGTCGGCGCGACGCGGCAGTCGGCAAGGCGCTCGGGTGTCCGCTCGTCAGTACCGGCCCCCGTACGCCGTTGCGCCAGGGCGGGTCCTGACGCAACAGGGGTCGTCGTACCGGGTCTTCACGCCGTACTTCCGGGCCTGGCTCGAACACGGCTGGCGACAGCCCGTAGACGCGCCGACGGACGTCGAATGGGTCGAGGCCAAGGGCGACCGGCTTCCGTCGAGCAAAGTGGTCGCGGGAGAAGGGCCCGCCCGCGAACAGTGGGCGGCGTACCTCGACGAAGTCGCGGAGTACGGGGCGGTCCGCGATCGGCCGGATCTCGATGCGACCTCGCGGATGTCGGTGCCACTCAAGTACGGGGAGATCCACCCGCGGACGATGCTCGCGGATCTTGCCGCGAAGCGCGGCGCCGGCGCCGAGGGGTACCGGCGCGAGCTTGCCTGGCGGGAGTTCTGCGCGGACCTGCTGGCCGGACATCCGGACGCGGCGTGGAAGCCGCTGCGACCTGAGTTCGACAAGATGGAGTACGACGAACCGGGCGAAGCCTTTGACGCCTGGTGCCACGGGATGACCGGCTACCCGATCGTGGACGCAGGGATGCGGGAGTTGGGGGCGACCGGCTTCATGCACAACCGGATGCGGATGGTGGTGGCGTCGTTCCTGGTCAAGGACCTTCATGTGCACTGGAAGTTCGGCGCCCGCTGGTTCATGCAGCACCTGGTCGACGGCGATCTCGCCTCGAACTCGCTGAACTGGCAGTGGGTGGCCGGCTGCGGCGCCGACGCCTCGCCGTACTTCCGGGTCTTCAATCCGGCGACGCAGGCGAAGAAGTTCGACCCCGACGGTGTCTACCAGCGTCGCTGGGTCCCCGAGCTCGGCACCTCCGACTATCCCGAGCCGATCGTCGACCATGCCGAGGCCCGACTCGAGGCGCTGCGCCGGTACGACGCGATCCGCTGACTCTTGACCTTCTCCCTCATCTGGGTATTGTACTAGTTAACTAGATGAATGGAGATGGGGATGATCGAGTTCCATCTGGACGGCCGCTCGGGGGTGTCGCCGTACCAGCAGATCGTTCAGCAGGTGAAGAACGGGCTGCGGCTGGGGCTGTTGCGGGAGGGGGACCAGTTGCCGACGGTGAAGGACGTCGTCGGGCAGCTGGCGATCAACCCGAACACGGTGCTGAAGGCGTACCGCGAACTGGAGCACGAGGACCTGGTCGCGGCCCGGCCGGGGCGCGGCACCTTCGTGACCCGGACGCTCACCGACCACAGCCTGGCCGCCCACGGCCCGCTCCGCCGGGACCTGCAGCAATGGTTGCTGAAGGCCCGTAAAGCGGGGCTGGACGACGACAGTATCGAGGCGTTGTTCGCCACTACCTTTCGGTCCGGCGCTCAGGAGGAAATAGCATGAGCGCCGCCCTACAGGCCCGTGGTCTGGGCAAGAAGTACGGCCGCAAGCAGGCTCTGATCGACTGCACCCTGGAGGTTCCGGCCGGCCGCGTGGTCGGTCTGGTCGGCCCGAACGGCGCCGGCAAAAGCACGCTGCTCAATCTCGCGGTCGGCATGCTGACCCCGACGACCGGCTCGATCGAGGTGCTCGGCAACCCGGCCGGCACCACGCAGCAGGCCAAGATCGGGTTCGTCGCGCAGGACACCCCGACGTACGCACGGCTGAGCATCGCCGACCACCTCAAGCTCGGTGCCCGGCTCAACCCCGGCTGGGACCAGTCGATCGCGGACGGCCGGATCGAGCGGCTCGGGCTCGACCCGAAGCAGCGCGCCGGCAAGCTGTCCGGCGGTCAGCGCGCACAACTCGCCCTGACCCTCGGCGTTGCCAAGCGGCCCGAATTGCTGATCCTCGACGAGCCCGTCGCGGCGCTCGATCCGCTGGCCCGGCGGGAGTTCCTGCAGGACCTGATGGAGGCCGTCGCCGAACAGGAGCTGAGCGTCGTACTGTCCTCGCACCTGGTCTCCGACGTCGAGCGCTCGTGCGACTACCTCGTCGTACTGGTCGACTCACGCGTGCAGGTCAGCGGCGAGATCGACACCCTGCTCGCCACCCACCACCGCCTGGTCGGACCGCGTCGCGACGAGAAGTCGTTGCCCAGCGGCCAGCACGTCATCTCCGCGAGCCACACCGATCGCCAATCGACCTTCCTGATCCGGACCGACGAGCGCATCCTCGACCCGGCCTGGACGGTCTCCCAGCTCACCCTCGAAGACCTCGTCCTGGCCTACATGGGCCGCTCCCATCCGTCCCGGCACAACGACCGGCCCGTACTGGAGGTGCAGCGATGATCTGGCTCACCTGGCGGCAGTTCCGCGTCCAGGCACTCGTGATCGCGGCAGCGGTCGCGGTCCTCGTCGCCTTCCTCGCCGCGACCGGCCCCGGCCTGCTGCACGACTACAACCTCGCCCACGAAAACTTCCTCGACCGGATCCGCTTCGACAAGATCAACCAGTACCTGTACAACGGCGGCATGGTGGCCTTGTACGCCGCTCCCCCGATCATCGGAGCCTTCTGGGGCGCACCCCTGATCGCCCGCGAGCTGGAGGCCGGTACGCACCGGCTGGTCTGGAACCAGAGCATCAGCCGGATGCGCTGGCTGGCCGTCAAGCTCGCGATCACCGGGCTGGGAGCGATGGCCGCGACCGGCCTGCTCACCCTCGCGGTGACGTGGTGGGCCGACCCGATCGACGACGCCATCAACGGCGGCCAGACCGCCGGCCCGTACGAGCTTCCCCGGCTGTGGCCGGGTGTGTTCGGCGCCCGAGGGGTGGTGCCGATCGGCTACACGGCCTTCGCCTTCGCGCTCGGGGTGGCCATCGGGCTCGTCGCCCGGCGCAGCATCGTCGCGATCGCCGTCACGCTGGCGGCCGTGGTCGCCGTGGAGGTGCTGTCACCGATGCTGCTGCGGCCGCATCTGATGACCCCGGACGAGTCCACCATCATCGTCACCACCGAGAACATGCGCGGTCTGCAGCTCTCCGGCCCCGAAGACAATGCCGAGGTCATGCGGATCGAGGCGAAGCTCCCCGGCGAAGGCTTCTGGAAGATCTCCGAGCACACGGTGAACTCGGCCGGCGCGGTTCAGAAGACCTTGCCGAGCTACCTCGCGGCCTGCGGCCCGCCCCCGCCGAATGTGGAGGAGACCGCCCCGCGTCCGCCGATGAGCAGCTGCTTCCAGCGGCTTGCGGACGAGGGCTACCGGCAAGAGATCAAGTACTTCCCGGCCAACCGGTTCTGGGACCTGCAGTGGCGCGAGACCGGCCTCTTCCTCTTCCTGGCCGCGGCCCTGACCGGCTTCAGCTTCTGGCGGATCAAGCGCGACCTGTCCTGAGCCTGAGCCACCTGGCGAACAAGGCGATCGCCAGCAGTACGGCGCAGGTGACGGCCGAGGTCAGCGGCAGGGTGACCGCGAGGACGACGCATCCCAGCAGTCCGAGGATGTTGAGGACTCGCGGCCACCGCCGCTGCTCGGCCGGTTGCGTGTACGCCGAGGCGTTGGCGATCGCGTAGTACAGCAGCACCCCGAACGACGAGAACCCGATCACGCCGCGGAGGTCGGTGGTCAGCACCAGGACGCCGACCACCGCCGCCAGCGCGATCTCCGCGTGATGCGGCACCTGGAAACGCGGGTGGACCGCCGCCAGCCAGGTCGGCAGATCGCGGTTGCGGGCCATCGCGAGACTGGTACGACCGATACCGGCGATCAGTGCGAGAAGAGCGCCGAGACTGGCGAGAGCGGCGCCTATCCGGACGATGGGCTGAGCCCAGGCGGCGTCGACCGCTTGCACTGCGGTGGCAAGCGGGGCCGAGGCCGAAGCGATCCGGTCCGGGCCGAGGGCCAGCAGCAAGCTGATGCCGATCACCAAGTAGATGCCTACGGCAACGAAGAGCGCGATCAGGATGGCTCGCGGGATGGTCTTCGCCGGGTCGCGGACCTCCTCGCCCATGGTGGCGATCCGGGCGTAGCCGGCGAAGGCGAAGAAGAGCAGGCCGGCAGCCTGCAATACGCCGTACGGGCCGGTGTCGGTGGTCCAGTCGGTGACGTGATCCGCCGACAGCAGCAGGACCACGACGATGGCGAGAACCAGCAGCGAGCAGGCGACGAGGATGCGGGTGAGGGCGGCGGTTCTGGTGACGCCGCGGTAGTTGACGACGGCCAGCACGATCACGGCTGCCAAGGCGACCAAGCGGCGTACCCATTCGTGGCCCGGTACTACGTACGTCGCGAAGGTCAGCGCCATCGCGGCACAGGACGCGGTCTTTCCGAGGACGAACGCGCAACCTGCCGTGTATCCCCACCACTCCCCCAGCCGCTCCCGACCGTAGGCGTAGGTGCCACCCGAGACCGGGTAGACGGCCGCGAGCTGGGCCGAGGCCGCCGCGTTGCAGTAGGCGACGAACCCGGCGATCACGAGCGAGACCAGCAGCAGCCCGCCCGCGGCACGGGCAGCCGGCGCCCAGACCGCGAAGACCCCAGCACCGACCATCGACCCGAGCCCGACCACCGCCGCATCCCCAACCCCCAACCGCCGCGCAAGCGCCGGCTGGGGTTCGTCGGCCTTATTCTCAGTCACCGGCGGCCATCGCTGTGGCGATCTTCTGTTCGGCTTCGGCTACCTCGCCCTTCGGAGCCTCCGGCAGCAGGTCCGCCCACAGCGGGAGCATCTCGCGCCGTGCCTCGAGCATTCCGAGTGGGCGGGGGAAGAACCAGATGTGGAAGTGGGAGGAGCCGTCACCCCAGCGGTAGACGTGGACGCGGGCGATGTCGCCGACGCTCAGGATCGCTCGTTCGATCCGGGCCACGACCGGGCCGTAGGAGGCGGCGAGCTTGTCCGGCAGGTCGGCGAAGGAGTCGTGATGGCTGCGACTGGCCAGCCACACCACGCCGGGGATGGTCACCTCGGTGGCCCGGCACAGCACCCACTCGTCGTTGCTCCAGATCGGCGTGTGCTCGGACTCGTCGAAGTCGGCGAACCACTTGCACAGGCCACACGGTTCCCCACCCGGCTCGCCGACCCGCGGCGGCTCCGGGATCACTCGTGGTCCCAACTCGACACGGGTCAGCGGTTCGGCGTACGGCAAGGTCATCGGATTGTCCCCTCTTGCGCTGCGACTGATGGGAACCATGTAACGCCCTCGTTGCGATTTGTGCAACACCTATGTTGCATTCGGGTCAGGGATCGACGATGCCGCGCAGGACCAGGTCGAGGGTCAGCGTCCGGCCCCGGGAGCGCGACCAGTGGTGCCGGCCGCGCATGTGCACGTAGGTGAAGGCGGCGGCCACCATCAGCACCTCGGCGACGTCGCTGATCCGGCCGTGCGGATGCAGCGAACCGTCCGCCTCGCCCTCGCGCAGGAACCGCTCGAACGGGTCGATGAAGGACACCGAGCCGTTGCGCTCCTGCTCCCGGTGGAAGACCAGGTCGGACGACAGCATCAGCGGGACATGCCGGTCGATCACGTCGAAGAGCGCGTTCAGCGACCGGACCAGCAGCTCCCGCCCGGTCCCCGTCGCGGTCAGTACCGGCCACATCGTGTCCCGGTAGTCCTCGGCCAGCTCGTCCAGCAGCGCGTTCAGCAGGCCCTCGACGGTCAGCCCCTGGCGCCACAGCGTGACCCGCGACCGGCCGACCCGCTCGGCGACCCGCTCGAGGGTGACGCCTTCCCAGCCGTGCTCGGCCAGCACCGCGACCGTGGCCGCGCGCAGGGTCTCGTCCACCGCCGCTGCCGTCATCGGACTCCCCTTGTGAAACATGGCCGTTGCATTGCAGGATGACTCTATCAACGTCCCAGGGAGGATCCGTGCCGACCAGAACAGATTTCCTGCTCCGGCTGACCCCGCAGGAGCTGGCGGGAGTGGTCGCGCTGACGGCCGGGGTGTCCGGCGTGAACGAGGCGGAGGTCTCCCAGGAGGACGCTGTGGTGGCCGCGATCGAGTTGGCCCTGACCCGGCTGATCGACGACTACGAGGTCCCGGACCCGGTCGCCCGCGGCCAGGTCCAGACCGCCCGCGATGAGCTCCGCGCCGGCTGGATCCGCGGCAACTGCTCCCTCTAGACCGCCTTCAGCAAGGTGAGCAGCCGGGTGACTTCGGTGGCGACGGCAGTACGGGCGGGGCCGAGGTACTTGCGGGTGTCGACCAGGTTCGGCTGGTCATTGAGCACCTGACGCACGGTCGCGGTGAAGACGTTGTTGAGGTGGGTGGCGATGTTGACCTTCGTCATACCGGCCTCGACCGCGCGAGTCAGGTCCGCATCCGCGACCCCGGAAGAACCGTGCAGAACAAGAGGAACCGGTACTGCGGCGCGCAGCGCGGCGATCAGGTCGAAGTCGAGTTCGGCCGTCCGCTCGGTCATCGCGTGGGACGAGCCGACCGCGACGGCCAGTGCGTCGACCCCGGTGGCCTCGGCGAACGCCAGCGCCTCCTCCGGCTTGGTCCGCGCTCCGGGAGCGTGCACGCCGTCCTTGCCGCCGACCTCGCCGATCTCCGCCTCGACGAAAACACCGTGGTCGTGGCAGAAGTTCGTCACCTCGGTGGTGGCCGCGACGTTGTCGGCGTAGTCGAGCTTCGACGCGTCGTACATCACCGAGGTGAAGCCGAGCGAGACAGCCTCGGTGACCAGGTCGCGGTCCATCGCGTGGTCGAGGTGCACGACGACCGGCACCTCGGCGGCGGCCGCGGCGGCCAGCATGGCGACGGCGATCGGCTTGAGCGAGCCGTGGTACTTCACCGCGTTCTCGCTGATCTGCAGGATGACGGGCGCGCCGAGCTGCTCGGCACCGGCGATCAGCGCGGTCGCGTGCTCCAGCTGGATCACGTTGAACGCGCCGACCCCACGACCGTCCTTGGCGGCACCCAGCACAACCTCGGCCCCGGATACGAGCGGCATGACGAACTCCCTTGTTCTAAAGCGTTTGTACGACGACCTGCGGCTGCCACCGTCGGTACGCCTCGAGATCGATGTCCCCGGCGACGGGGGTCAGCACGGCAGCCGCAGATGCGGCAACGGCCGACTTGAGTACCACAGGCCAGTCGGGCTCGGCCGACGCCGCCACGGCGGCCGCGACGACCGCGGTACAGGCATCTCCGGCACCCGTCGGGTTGCCGGCAACCCTCTCGACCGGCAGCGCACGCCACGCGCCTTGCTTGCTAGCAGCAACCATTCCGCGGGCGCCGTCCGTGATCACCGCCGCGGTCGCACCGGCCGCAATCAACTGCCGAGCGCCCTCTTCGACGCTGAGCTCTCCCAACGCTTCGCGAAGCTCGGCGGCGTTCGAGCGAACCACCGCACCGGCCTTCGCGGCCGCCACCAAGGCATCTCCGCCGACGTCGATCACCGACAGCACATCGTGATGCCGCGCGCGCACCGCCAGCTCCGCATAAGCATCCGCGGGAAGCCCGGGCGGCAAACTCCCCGAGCATGCCAGGACATCGAGCCGCGCCCACGGCATCCGGTCATGGAAGGCGCGCCACTCGTCCTCGGACACCGACGGCCCGGCCTCGTTGAAGATCGTCGCGTCGCCGTCGACACCGTTGACGATGGCAACGGTTCGCCGCGTCTCGCCCCGGATCGGCGTGAGCAACGCGGTCAGCCCCGCGTCGAACAACTCCTCGGCGACGATCTCGCCGGTCAGCCCGCCCACGAACCCGAGGGCGAGCACCTGATGCCCCAGCGTCGCGGCGACCCGGGCGACGTTGACGCCCTTGCCTCCGGCCCGCTGCTGCGGCGCGTTGACGCGATGGCTGCCGCCCACCACCAACTCGTCGACGCCGTACGTGACGTCGAGCGCCAGGTTGAGGGTGACCGTCCCGATCAGTCCAGCCACGAGCCGGCCCGCATCACCTTCTGGACTTGGTAGTCCTCGTCCAGCAGCACGAGATCGGCCCGCTTGCCGGTCTCGATCGCGCCGACGTTGTACCAGCCGAACGCACCGGCCGGCGTCGTCGACGCCATCCGCGACGCATCGACCAGCGACACCCCGGCCTTGACGGCATTGCGGTAGGCGACATCCATCGTCAAGGTGCTGCCCGCGATCGAATGGGTGCCGTGGGCAAGCGTCGCCAGCCCGTCCTTCACGTCCACCTCGAGGCTGCCCAACATGTAACGCCCGTTGGGCATCCCGGTCGCCACCATCGCATCCGTGATCAGCGCGATCCG
Organism: Kribbella sp. NPDC051620; assembly: GCF_044453825.1. Classification (NCBI taxonomy): domain Bacteria; kingdom Bacillati; phylum Actinomycetota; class Actinomycetes; order Propionibacteriales; family Kribbellaceae; genus Kribbella; species Kribbella sp. NPDC051620. The sequence continues at coordinate 951,250 of NZ_JBITDB010000005.1, read as the reverse complement.
GTCGACGCCCGCTGCGGCGAGGGCAACCCGGACCACCTGCGGGTCCAGATGCATGCCGTCGTTGATGACCTCGAGCAGCAGCCGGGGATCGTTCAGCGCGGCGCCCACCGGACCGGGATCACGGTGATGGAACGGCCGCATCCCGTTGAACAAGTGCGTAGCCACCGTCGCGCCGGCGTCGGCACCCGCGATCATCTGCTCGTACGTCGCGTCCGTGTGCCCGAGCGCCGCGACCTTACCCGCGTCGACGACCTGCCGGATCGCGTCCAGCCCACTCGGCAACTCCGGCGCGATCGTCACCATCGCCACCGCGTCGCTGAGCACCTTGGCCACGTCGCCCTCGACCGGATCGCGCAGCAGCGTCGGCTCGTGAGCGCCACACCGCGCGGCCGACAGGAACGGCCCTTCGAGGTGCACACCCGCGATCACGCCGTCGGTGACCAGGTCGGCCAGGCAGGCCGTCTGCGAGACGAGCTCGTCGAGCGGCGCGGTCACCAGGCTGGCCATCGTCGTGGTGGTGCCGTGCTTGGCGTGGAAGGCCACGACCTTGCGCGCCTCCTCGGGATCGGTGGTCGAGTACGTAGACCCGCCGCCGCCGTGGGTGTGGATGTCGACGAACCCCGGCACGACGGTCACGTCGCCGAGATCCTCCGGCCGCTGACCGTCGGCCGGCATCCCGTCGGACCGCCGCCCGAAGGCGAGGATGTCGCCGCCGGAGACCTGCAGCCAGGCGTTCTCGAGGACATCGTCGGGGGTGACGAGCCGCGCCACCTTGTACGTCGTCATACCGTCTCTTCTCCGCTCTCCTCGGCAGCCACCCGGTCCCACGCCATCCACGCGGCGCCGAGCATGCCGGCCTCTTCGCCCAGTTCCGCGGCCACGATCTCCGGCTCGCGCTGGAACGTCAGTCGCGCGTGCACACCTTCGCGCAGCGGCGCCAGCAGGGTCTCCCCCGCACCGACCAGGCCGCCGCCGATCGCGATCCGGGTCGGTGCGACCAGAGTCGTGTACATGACCAGGGCGTCGGTCAACGCGGCCAGGGCCTCACGCCAGACCACTGCGGCGTCAGCGTCGCCCTGCGCCAGCAGCTCGATCACCTCACGCGCTCCGTCGACCACCCGGCCGGTGCGGACGGCATAGCGACGGGCCAGCGCGGCAGCGGAGGCGATCGTCTCCAGACACCCCCACTGGCCGCAGGCACATTGCTCGGCCGCCGAGCCGTGGACGAATCTGGTGTGGCCGAGCTCACCGGCGTACCCGTCGCCGCTGACCAGCTTGCCGTCGACGACCATCGCGGCGGCGATGCCGGTGCCGAGCGGGAGGAACAGCGAGTTCGTCGTACCGGTGAGCGCTCCCTGGCGTAGCTCCGCGTAACCGCCCGCGCGCACGTCGTGGGCGAGCAGGACCTTCTGGTCGAGCCCGATCGCGGCCTGTAGTTCGGCGAGCACCGGCGTATCCGACCAGGCGAGGTTCTCCGCGCTGACTGTTCCCCGCTCGGCGTTGATGATGCCAGGCACGACCACCCCGACCGCGCGGACGCGGTGACCGTCGGCGGCGGCCTTCTGGGCCAGCTCGACGACGGTTTCGAGCAGACCGCTGAGCACTGCGTGGCCCCCGGACTCACGGGGAGTAGGCCTGGTCTCCCGGTGCAGCACGGCACCGTCGGCGGCGACCAGGCCGCATTTCATCCGGGTTCCACCGAGATCGACGGCAACCACGACTTCACAGGGGTCCACGGAGCGCCATTATGCAGCGTTACCTGCCGGTTCGAACATCCATGAGCAGTTTCTGGACAACTTCGAGGAGCCCGGTCAGCGCAGTCCCCGGTCGAAGGCCGCTACCAGAAAGGCGATCAGATCCTCGGCCAGCTTGCCCGGATCTTCCCCTTCGTCGATGCCAGGCGGCTCCGCGCCCGGCGGTCTGGTCAGCGCCTGCGACTGATGCAGGGCGAGCAGTCCGAGCATGTTCACGTAGCCGAAGGCGACCGACTCCGGCGACGCGTCCGGCAACGCCCGTTGCAGCGCGGCCAGATAGCGCGCCTCGACCGGATCGGACTCGGCCGCGTAGAGCTCCCGGATCCGCTGGCTCGGGTCGAACGCGACCCGCCCGATGAAGCGGGCCACCACCGGGCCGCGCTCGCCTCGGCGCAGTACGAGATCCAGGCCGGGCTCGATGAAGGCCCGGATCAGTTGCTCGGCGTTCGGCTCGCCCTTCGCCTCCAATTGGTCCAGCCGGCGCCGGCGCTCGGTGTTGACCGGTGCCATCGCGCGCGCCACCGCCGCGCGCAACAATGCTTCCTTCGAGCCGAAGTGATAGTTCACCGCCGCGATGTTGGCGGCCGCCGCGACCGTGATGGCGCGCAGCGAGGTTCCTTCGTAACCCCCCTCGCCGAACCTCTGCTCGGCGATGTTGAGCAATCTCTCCCGGGTGGATTCCACGGGTGTCTCCACAGAGTTCTCCTTCCCCCCGGCTACCGCTCGCTCAGGCACCCCACCTGCTTACGCGCCGTAGCCTGGCCACAGCATAGTTCAAACGGACGTTTGAATGAGAGTGGTCAGGGCAGTAAATCTGGAAAGAAGCTCAGAAAACACGGGAATCCCCGCGATCCGGGGCGCAATCGGCGCGTACTAAGGTCTCTGCGCATGACCACGATGCGGATCGCGCCGCGCTTCCGGGGGCCCGCCAAGTCAGGCAACGGCGGCTATGTCGCAGGTCTGGTCGGTACTGCGCTCGCTGCGGCGATCCCCGCGGACACGGTGCCTCGGGTACGTCTACTGGTACCTCCGCCGATGGAAACCGACCTGGAGCTCTCGGTAGATCCGTCCGGCGCCAGGCTGGCCGGGACTGCTCCCGTCGCCGAGGGTGTCCCGGTGAGTGTGGCCACCTTGGCCGACGCCACGGTGGAGCCGGTCGGGCCGGACGAGGCGCTGGCGGCCGAAGCGGAGTACAAGGGTCTTGTAGACCACCCGTTCCCCAGTTGCTTCGTCTGTGGCCCGGAGAACCACGAGGGGCTGCAGTTGAAGCCAGGGCCGCTGGGCGACGGCAGGACGGCCTGTACCTGGCATCCGGGGGCTGACTTGGCCGCTAGCGACCGTCTGGTCGACCCGGTCTACATCTGGTCGGCACTCGACTGCCCTGGCGGCTGGGCGATCGACATGGAGGGCCGCCCGTCGGTACTCGGCCAGATGACCACCTGCATCGACGCCCGCCCGCGAGCAGGCGAGCCCTGCGTCCTCATGGGCCGGGTGCTCGGCGAGGACGGCCGCAAGACGCATACGGCCAGCACCCTGTACGACTCCGATGGCCGCGTACTGGCTCGCGCCCGCCACACCTGGATCCTGGTCGACCCAGCGCTCTTCAACTGACCTTCGTCGCTGCCAGCGCCCGGATGATCAGCTCGTTGCGGGCATCCCGGCCCAGCGGGGTGGTGTGGACGCCGTCGTGGAGGTACCGGCGCTCCCGCCTCGGGTCTGCGTTGATGAACTCGGCCCAGTGGACCAGTTGCAGGTTGGCATGGCGACGGGTGGCTGCTGCCAGTTGCCGGTTGATCCAGGCGCTGTTGGAGCGGTCCGCGGCGGCCGTACTGCGGCGCGCGACCCACACGTTCACCCAGATGACGGTCCTGGTCCGGCCGACGATCTGCATGACCCGGTCGATCTGGGCAGTGACCGCCGGCGGGTTGAAGATGTCGTTGCTTCCGGTCTCGATCAGGATCCGGCCGGGCAGTCCGTAGGTCCGGGCCCAGAGTGCGAGAGCATCCGCGGCCGGTGCGGTCGGCCGGCCCGACCAGGCGTCCATGGCGAGCGCGTCGTGAGTGCGGGCCACGAGCCGCTCTGCCAAGACAGGGCCGCCGGTCACCCCGAGGCTGTCCCCGAACATGAACACGCCGTCCGTCCGGACCACCCGCTCGATCTGCTGCCGGCTGGAGATCAACCGGCTGTAGTTCTTCCAGTCCGCCGGGCTGCCAGAGCCGAAGCCAACGGAAGCCACCGGCTCCGGCTTTCGTGACGGCTTCCCCGAGCCGACCTCCTGCCAGCCGAGCGGGGTCCCGACCGCGACCACCCCCAACGCCCCAGCGAGCAACACCCGCCGCGACACCCCGCCCCAGTTCTCCATACCTGTTACACGCGTTGGCGGTCTGGAATGTTGGGGTTCAGCCGACAATTGCAGCTAGCTGCAAGAGCTAGCGGGAGCGGGCGGCGTGTGCCCTGACCTTGGCGCGGTTGCCACAGGTCGCCATCGAGCACCAGCGGCGACGGCCACGTGGGTCCATGAACAGCCAGCCACAGTTGTCTCCCGGGCACAGCCGGATGTGGTCCCGCGACGCACCGGTCAGCAACTCCGACGCAAGCAGGGCCAACTGGTCCAGTGGGAGCCCCAGGTCCTCCGGCAGCTCCCAGGACGCCCGCACTCCAGGCCCATCAGCCGGTACTGCGCTCAGGTGCCGCCTCGCCAGGGCACGGTCGACCGCCCGGGCAACCGCTTCGAATGAACCCGATGCGGCTTCGTCGGTCAGTACGTCGTACAGGTCGGCCCTGAACTCGCGGGCCGCGTCCAGCCGCCGGGTCGCGTCCGTCGGCCTGACCGAGGCCTGCTCGATCAGCCGGAACACGCTCGCGTCGGACAGCAGCCCGACGTACCCGTTCCAGATCACGAACGCCTCGTACGAGGTGAGCCACTCGTTCACCGCGAGCCCCCGGCCGGCGAAGTCGGAGCGGGTGTTGAGGAAGTCCAGGACCGGGTCGGCGCCGACCGGTTTCGGCAGCACGATGCCCTGGACCAGCTCCAGGTGCGAGGGCAGTACCGACATGGCTCACATGGGATCACGAAAACTGGTTGAACGGCGGAAGTTGCCGACGTAGGTTCTGAGTACACGCGAAGGGAGGTGGTCCAACGCATGAATTGCAATCGGACTCGTGAGGTGATGGCGGGCTGAGTCCCGTCAACCACATCTATGTGTGGTGGGCATGTGGCTAGCCAGTTTCACGCCAGTCACCGGGCCCGCAGGTAGTCAGGAAAGTCCGCCTGACCCTTGGTTCGACCACCCGGTCGTGTCCCAGGAAGTGCCTGCGGGTCTTTTTTCTGTTCTAGGGCTGCAGGCGTCGGAGCTGCCAGTCCGTGCCGGATCGCTGGTACTGGAGGCGGTCGTGGAGCCGGCCGGTGCGGCCCTGCCAGAACTCGATGGTTGCCGGGACGATCCGGTAGCCGCCCCAGAAGTACGGGGTGGAGATCTCGGTGCCCTCGGGCCACTGGCGCTCGTACGACTCGTACTGCAGGTCCAGCTCCGCGCGGGACTCGACCGGCTGGCTCTGCTGCGAGGCCCAGGCGCCCAGCTGGGAGCCGCGCGGGCGGCTGGCGAAGTACGCGTCGACCTCGTCTGCCGGGAGTTTGCCGGCGGTGCCCTCGACCCGGACCTGGCGCTCCATCGCGTGCCAGGGGAAGACGAGGGCGCAGGCGGGGTTGGCTGCCAGGTCGTCGGCCTTGCGGGACTGCTGGTTGGTGTAGAAGACGAACCCGCGCTCGTCGAGACCCTTGAGCAGTACGATCCGCGCCGACGGCTTGCCCTCCTGATCGGCAGTCGCCAGCACCATCGCGTTCGGCTCGTGCAGGCCCGCGTCGACGGCCTGGGCCAGCCACAACCCGAACTGCTTCAGCGGGTCGGCGTCCACCTGCTCCTCGAGCAGCTCACCCAGGCCGTACGTCTCCCGCATGTCTTGAAGGTCCACGGGTCGAGGGTACGAGGCGCTCAGTTCTCCATCGACCTGGCGAGGCTCTTCGGGCGCATGTCGGTCCAGTGGCTCAACGGGCCTAGCGGGAGCGCAGTAGCTTGCGGACGGCGCGTCCGGCGGAGCTGCGGGCGAGTCTGCGTACGGTCGGGTTGCGGCGCAGCTTGGTCTTGAACGAGCTGCGTTGCTTCACCACCGGCGCTGTCGCCTGCGGTGCAGCGGGCGCTGGCTCGGCGGCGGCAGCCGCTACTTCCCCGGCAGCCGAGGCTGCCTTGACTGCCGGCGCGGCCCCGGTGGCCGGCGCTGCCCCGGTTGCCGACGCTGTCCCGGTCGACGCTGCCCCGGTCGACGCTGCCCCGGTCGCCGGTACTGCCCCGGTCGGCGGCGCTGCGCTGGTTGTCGGCGCTGGTGCTGGTGCAGGCGCGCGCTTCGGTTTGGGCTTGGGTGGGTTCGTCAGGTGTTTGTTGACCTCGGCGAGGTGGTCGTCGAAGACGGCTCGCCAGAGGAGCTGGCGGAGTGCCACCTCCTGACCGACCGTGCTTTCACCGGCCAGTGACGCAGCCCAGAGCTGCTGCACCTCCGCCGGATCGAAGTCTCCGGTCTGGTCGGTCGTGAGCAGCTCGCCGATCAGGTCGCGATCAGGCGCCGCGCCCAGCCGCTTCACCGGTGCCGGCGGGCGAGGCGTCGCCCCGGCGACGGGCTGCGCCTTGAAGAACGGGATGTCCGCCCACTGCGGCACCAGCTCGCGTACCAGTGCTCGGTGCAGCGCGTTCTCGAGCCGCTGCGGCGCACTCATCGAGAAGGCTCCTCGAACGAACGCCGGTACGAGCAGCGGCGACACGATGCCGGTCCGCTCCCCCGCACTGCCCCAGCGACGCAGTCGCTCGACCACATAGAAGTAGTCGAGCATCGTGGCGTCCTCGAAGCCGCCCTGGATCGCCTCGCGGAACACGTGGTCGATCTGCCCGGCCACTGCGCCCCTCGTCGCGTCCGACGGGCCAACTGCAGGGATGAGCCGCTTCTGGAGACGCGCGTTGAACAGCTCCAGCTTCTCCTCCAGCGGGCTCTGGTCGAGCTTCAGCACGTCCGGTGGGTAGAAGTGCCCGTGAGCGATCTCGCCACCTGCGCCACCGATCGCCAGGTGCGCGACGTCACTCAGCCCCTCCGGTGGGTTGTGGAAGATGTAGCTCGCCGGACGCAGTCCCTCGGCGAACCGATGCCAGCGCCGGATCCGCTCGATCACGGGCGTCATCGGCGGCGGTACCGGTGCTGGTGCAGCAGTGGTCACCGGTGCGGGCTTGCCGGTGACGATGTGCTCCACCTTGTAGGGAAGGGCTGCCACCAGCTGCTCGGCTACGGCCAGCTCCCCCGGTACGGCGTCGTAGCTGTTGAGCTTGAGGTCCACCCCGGCCGACAGGAACGCCGCGGCGACAACGCGGGAATCCCTGCCTCCACTGAGATCCACTGTCGGGGTACCGGGCCACAGCTTGCTCACGGACCGGGCGACGCCACGCAGGGCCTCGGCGGTCTCCTCGATCAGCCGCTGCGGCAACTCGCCGCCGCTAGGCCCGGACCAGATGCTCGTTGCCTCGATCCGCGTGACAGTACGGCGGTTGCGCCGTCCCTCGGTCACGATGTGGGTGGCGCCCGGCACAGTCAGCACCCGGTCGTACGGGGTGGTGTCGCCCATGAACCAGCCGCAGCCGGCGGCGTAACGCCAGCCCCGATCCGAAGCTTCAGCAGGCACGTCGGCGAACAGGCATGCGGCGGCCGCACGGTTGCTCCACACCCAGCCATCGGTAGTACGGAGCTGGAACAGCCGCCCGAGACCAACGGAGTCGGTGAACAGCTCCAGTCGCTCGTCCGCCGGGTCGAGCACCGACAAGAGGAAGGGAGGCGCCAGCTCCGCCATGCGGGCCGGATCGGCGAGCACTGCACGGGCCAATGGCGTCGCGGCTCGTTGCGGCGCCAGGTCGCCGACGATCTGCTGGTAGCCGAGTGGCACGTGCAGACTGGCGACGCAGAGGTCGTCGTCGTCACGCCAGGCCGGCCAGTGGTAGTCCGGCTCGCGCCGGCTCCAGCTGTGCAGTCCGACGGTTCCGGCGTCACAACCGTCCCGTCGAGCCTGGCCCTGCCAAAGCTCGCCGTAGTACGCCTCGACGCGTCGTACGCCGGCCGCCGCCTTCTCCGGACCCGCGAAGCGGTCGAAGGCGTATGCCACAACAGTTTCCATGCCCTGCCAGATGCGATCGGGGCCGGAAAAGTTGCATCCCGGCGAGATGTCGGATCAGTACCAGACCAGTGGGCAGCATGGTCTGCGCCCAGAGTCTGGCACAGCCAGAGGTTCACGCCGAACCGGTCACAGATCTGTCCGCGCGGTCAGGCGGAGAACTATGCTGCCTGAGCGCCTAGATCGAACAGCCGGACAAGGGAGTCTCAGGGGATGTCAGATCCAAAGGTCGATGTTCAGCACGGTCTAGAGGGTGTGGTCGCTTTCGACACCCAGATCGCGGAGCCGGACAAGGAAGGTTCGGCGCTTCGCTATCGCGGGGTGGACATCGAGGATCTGGTCGGCCGGGTGCCGTTCGAGAACGTCTGGGGCCTCCTCGTCGACGGCGCTTTCACCCCGGGCCTGCCGCCCGCGGAGCCTTTCCCGCTGCCCGTGCACACTGGTGATGTCCGGGTCGACGTGCAGTCCGCGCTGGCGATGCTCGCCCCGGCCTGGGGTCTGAGGCAGCTCTACGACATCGACGATGTTCAGGCACGCGACGACCTGTCCCGCGCGGCCGTGATGGCGCTGTCGTACGTCGCCCAGGCCGCTCGTGGCATCGGGCAACCGATGGTCCCCCAGCGCGAGGTCGACAAGGCGAGCACGATCACCGAGCGCTTCATGATCCGCTGGCGCGGCGAGCCCGATCCCAAGCACGTCAAGGCAGTCGACGCGTACTGGACCTCTGCCGCCGAGCACGGCATGAACGCCTCCACCTTCACCGCCCGGGTGATCGCCTCCACCGGCGCCGACGTCGCCGCGGCCCTGTCCGGTGCTGTCGGCGCGATGTCAGGCCCGCTGCACGGTGGCGCTCCTGCTCGGGTACTGACGATGATCGAGGGCGTCGAGAAGAGTGGTGACGCCCGCTCCTACGTGAAGGGCCTGCTGGACGCCGGCGAGCGCCTGATGGGCTTCGGCCATCGCGTGTACCGGGCCGAGGACCCCCGCGCCCGGGTACTTCGCCGTACGGCGCAAGAGCTGGACGCACCCCGCTACGAGGTAGCCCAGGCACTGGAACAGGCCGCCCTCACCGAGTTGCGCGAGCGCCGCCCGGACCGGGTCCTCGAGACCAACGTCGAGTTCTGGGCAGCGATCGTGCTCGACTTCGCCGAGGTCCCGCCGCCCATGTTCACCTCCATGTTCACCTGCGCCCGCACGGCCGGCTGGAGCGCCCACGTCCTCGAGCAGAAGCGCACCGGCCGCCTGATCCGTCCCTCTGCCATCTACTCGGGCCCCGCGTCCCGCCCCGCCACAGAAATCGAGGGCTGGAACGAGAAGTGGGCCAACTAGCGGGTCTGGCTCGGTGAGCTGCCGGTGCGGAACTTGTACTGGCGGCTGAAGTAGGCGACATCGGTGTAGCCGAGCGCGGCAGCGACCTGGGTGACTGTCATGGCAGTCTCGGTCAGGAGCTGGTGCGCTCGCTCCACCCTGGCCTGGATCAGGTACTGGGCAGGTGAGGTGCCGTGCTGGGCGACGAATCTCCGGGTGAACTGAGCTCTGGAGAGCAGCGCCTGGGCGGCCATCTCTGCGACGCTCCAGTCCCGGCTGGGGTCTTGCCTGATCGCCTGCGCGACCTCCTGCACAGCAGTGTCGGTCGCACTGGGCTGCGGACTGTGTGCCGCGTCCCAGATCAGACCGAGCAACTGCTCCAGGCAGAGCTCGGCCTGCCGTCGCCCTAGCGGATCACCCCGCCTGTACGCCGTATCGCTGCTCCGGGCGAGCGCACCGAGCAGCACCCGGTCCTGCACCTCGGCCCACCGCGTCGCCGGTACTACGCCCTGCGGGTCGACAGCGAAGTGCATCCCGAACACCAGCAGCCGACGCCGTGGATCGTGGCTGGCCGTGGGCGCATCCCCTGGCGCGAACACCGCGCAGACGCCCGGTCCCAGCTCGCGGGTGCTGCCGTTGAGCTCCAGCCGGCCGATGCCGTCCAGCACGCACCAGAGCAGGTGATCCTGCTGCGGCGGCGACACCCACGACCAGGACGGCTCGCACCGCCAGAAGGTCGGCGGCGAATGGAGTTCGAGGGCGACCGGCGTAGCGAGGACGGGCTGATGCGTCAAAAGGTCAACTCCTTGCGTCGATCATCCGTCGCCGTAGCCTTTGTGGACGGGGAGGATATTGATGTCAGCCTAATCCGTGAGGAGCCAGTGGTGAGCGTTTCGTACAAGCAGGAGTTCGACAGTGCGGGGTACACGCTGGTGCGCGGGTTGTTCGCGGCGGACGAGGTGGGGCGGCTGCGGGACCACTACATGGAGTTGCGCGGGCGAGGGTCCTACCCGGGCGATGTGGTCGGCGTACAGGCCGGCAGCCGGGATCCGTTGCGGCGGTATCCGCGGATGGCGCAGATGCATCGGTGGGACGAGTTGTCGCTGCAGTGGTTGATCGACCGGCGGCTGGACGAGGTGATGACGGGGTTGCTCGGGCGGTCGCCTTACGCAGTACAGACGATGATCTACTTCAAGCCGCCGGGGTCGCGAGGCCAGGCTCTGCACCAGGACAACTTCTATCTGAAGGCCGAGCCGGGCACTTGCATAGCGGCGTGGATGGCGCTCGACACGGTCGATGTGGAGAACGGGTGTCTGGAGGTCGTGCCGGGCAGCCACCGGTGGCCGATCCTGTGCACTGAGAAGGCCGACACCAAGGTGAGCTTCACGGACGTCACTGTCCCGCTGCCGTCGCAGGAGGCGGCAGTACCGGTTGAGATGGCTCCTGGTGACGTGCTGTTCTTCCATGGCGCTCTCGTCCATGGCAGCGCGCCTAACGTGAGTACAGACCGCTTCCGGCGGGCACTGATCGGGCACTACATCCAGGGCGAGGCCGACCAGGTCGCTGAGTACTACCACCCGGCACTGCGGATGGACGGGACTCCACTGGAGCTGGGGGTCGCCGAGGGCGGCGGCGCCTGCGGTGAGTGGGTGCCTGGCGAGGACGGGCCGGTGGCTGTGATGACCGGGCATGAGAAGGTCACCCGAAAGCACGAGTAGCGGCCTGTTGAGACCCGCGGCAGACGGCGTGGGGAGATGTGGAAGACTGTGAAGTGCTGACAGCGTCGTCGGCAGGATTCAGCCAGACGACGAAGGGAACCGCTGGTGACCAGCGACATCATCATCCCCGCAGAGCTCAAGCCGGTTGACGGACGGTTCGGCGCCGGTCCGTCCAAGGTGCGCCCGGAGGCCGTCGCGGCCCTGGCGACCGAAGGGGCCAAGCTGCTCGGCACCTCGCACCGCCAGGCGCCGGTGAAGAACCTGGTCGCCCGCGTCCAGCAGGGTGTCTCCGACCTCTTCCAGCTGCCCGACGGCTACCAGGTCGTACTCGGCAACGGCGGCTCGACCGCGTTCTGGGACATCGCGACCTTCGGCCTGATCCGGGAGAAGAGCCAGCACCTGAGCTTCGGCGAGTTCTCGTCCAAGTTCGCCAAGGCCGCCCAGCTCGCGCCGCACCTGGGCGACCCGACCGTGATCAAGGCCGACCCGGGCACCCGCCCGGCCGCGGTCGCCGAGGCCGGCGTGGACCTGTACGCCTGGCCGCACAACGAGACCTCCACCGGCGTGATGGCCCCGATCAAGCGGGTCGAGGGCGCCGACGACGGCGCGCTGGTCGCGATCGACGCCACCTCCGGCGCCGGCGGCCTCCCGGTCGACATCAACGAGGTCGACGTCTACTACTTCGCGCCGCAGAAGTGCTTCGCCTCCGACGGCGGTCTGTGGATCGCCCTGATGTCGCCGGCGGCGCTGGCCCGGGTCGAGGAGATCACCGCGTCCGGCCGCTGGATCCCCGCGTTCCTGGACCTGGCGACGGCGGTCGACAACTCCAGCAAGAACCAGACGTACAACACCCCGTCGCTGTCCACGCTGTTCCTGATGGCCGAGCAGACCGACTGGATCAACAGCCAGGGCGGCCTGGAGTGGAGCGTCAGCCGCACCACCGACTCCAGCAACCGGCTCTACACCTGGGCCGAGAAGTCCGACTACGCCACCCCGTACGTCGAGGACGCCGAAGCCCGCTCGCTGGTGATCGGCACCATCGACCTGGACGACTCGATCGACGCCGCGGCCGTCGCCAAGGTGCTGCGCGCCAACGGCATCGTCGACACCGAGCCCTACCGCAAGCTCGGCCGCAACCAGCTCCGGGTCGCGATGTTCCCCGCCGTCGACCCCGACGACGTCGAGAAGCTCACCCAAGCCATCGACTACACCGTCGAAAAGCTCCGCTGACCCGCCCGACCACCCGACCGGCCGCCGCTCCCACAGGGGACGGCGGCCGGTTGCTTTGCGCCGGTTCGCTGGGGAGTGACGATGGGGGCATGACCTCGATCCGTCCCGCAGTCGCCACGGACTCGGCGGCGGTGACCAGCCTCGCGATCGCCGCCTTCGAGCGGTACACCGAGCGAATCGGCCGTCCCGCGATGCCGATGACGCTGGACTACGCCACCGCGATCGCTGACCACAAGGTCTGGCTCGCCGAAGTCGAGCCTCCGCCCGCCGTCGCTGACGCCGAGCCGCCGCCCCTCGCGCTCACCCCCGCAGGCGGACCACCGCTCGGGTTCGTGTTGCTCGAGGAGCAGGCGGATGCGCTGCTGCTCGATGTCGTCGCGGTGGCTCCGGATGCGCAGGGGCAGGGCGTGGGCAGCACTTTGCTCGCGTTCGCCGAAGAGCAGGCTCGGGCCCGCGGGTACTCCCGGATCGTGCTCTACACCCACGAGAAGATGACCGAGAACCTCGCCTACTACCCACGCCACGGCTACACCGAGACCCATCGCGAGGAACAGCACGGCCATCGCCGGGTCCACTTCGCAAAACCGGTTCCACCGACCGGAAGCAACTAGCCGTACTAGGCGTTGGAGCGGCGCCGGCCGTGGGGGTTGGGTGGGGGCTGGCCGGTGAGGCGGGCGTTCTCTGCCATTCGGTCGAGGCGTTCGCGGCGGCCGGCCGGGAACGTGACGAAGGTGATGATGAGCGCCAGCAGAGCGGCGCCGACGACGATCCAGCGCAGGCTGTGGCTCTTCTTCGGCTCCGTCGAGCTGGTGTTCGCGGCCGGCTTCGGCGTGGCGGCCGGGTTGGTGGCCGCCGGCGGCTTCGCGGCGGTCTTCTTGGCCGGCGCGGCCATCTCGTAGACGGGCGAGTTCTTGCCCTCGCTGCCGACCAGGATGTCGCTGCCGGTCGGTCCCACCGCGACCGACTCGCCTTGCGCGACCGGCGTGGCCGACCGTGCGACCAGCGTCGGCGTATCGCCCCAAGCCACGGTCGCGACGTCGAGGTACGTCCGCAGCACGACCGTCTTGCCGTCCGGCATGAAGGTGCCGTCGGTCACCCCGTACTCCGAGGCGGGCGCGTCGGCGAGCTTGGTCAGCTTGTTGGTGCCCTCACGGGACGCGTCCTCGGGCGCGGCGTAGATGGCACCGGCCTTCTTCTTGACCTTCGTGACGAAGTACAGCCGCTTGCTGGCCGGCTCGATCAGCAGCGTCTCGGCGTCGTGCGCGCCGTCGGGATACTCGAAGTCGTACCGGTGGAACTTGACGTCATCCTCGTCCTCGAGCTGGTTGGGCTCGGGGATCGTGTACACGTAGATCTGATCCCGGACCTTGTTGTTGTCGCCGATGTCGGCGATGTAGATGGTGCCGTCATTGTCGACCGCGATCGCCTCGACGTCCTTGACCGGCGCCTTGAACTTGAGCTGGACCCGGACCTTGCCGGTCTTGTCGACGCCGAACACCCGGGCAGTGTCGCCGGAGTCGTTCACCGTCCACCAGATGCCCTCGTAGCGCGAGCTCTTCGCCAGCCCGGACGACTCGTCCACCCGGGAGTCGTCGATGGTGAACAGCTTCTTCGGCGCCCCGGGGGTCGGATCGGCCGCGTCAGCGGCACCCGCCGGGATCGCGACCCCGGCCAAACTCAGCAGAGCCACGGCAGTCAGGGTCAGGGCATTGCGCAGCAAGCTCAAAGCACCGCCTCGCGGTCGGGGGCGAGCACCAGTGTCGCGAGATGTGGCGTGACCTGCCACTCCGCGGTCAGCGTGTCGTACTCCGCGCGCACCTCCGGGCCGGCAGCCGCGCCCGTCCGGGCAGCACGGAGCAGCAGGTTGCGCGGCGTGTGCTCACTGTCCACGAACTGCACCACCTCTACCCGGTAGCCGACTTGTCGGAGCACCGCCGCCCGGAGCGAATCCGTGAGGACGTCGGCGAACCGCTCCCGAACGATGCCATATCTGGTGAGAAGCGCATAAGGCGCCGGTGGTTCGACGCTCTTGAGTTGTTTCTGGATGTCATGGTGGCAGCAAGGCGCCGCGAGGATCAGCGGCGCCTCCCAGCCGACCGCCCGGGCCAGCGCGTCGTCGGTCGCCGTGTCGCAGGCGTGCAGCGCGAGCACGACGTCCGGGGGCGTGTCGAGCCGCGCGTCCGCGATGGTCGCGTCCACGAACTCCAGGTGGTCCTGCCAGCCCAGCGCGGTGACACGCTGGGTGTTCCGCTTCCGGGCGGCCGGGTTGTGATCGATGCCGGTCATCCGCACGTCATGCCCGGCATCGGTCAGCAAGTGGTACGCCGCGAGCGTCAGGTAGGCGCTCCCGCAGCCGAGGTCGACCACGTGCAACGGCCGGCCGGTCCCGATCCGGCCCGCGGACACCGCGTCCTCCACGGCCGGCAGCAGCAGCTTGCAGAACTCCTCGATCTGCTTGTACTTCGCCTGCCGCGACGGCTTCACCCGCCCGAGATGGTCACTGATCCCCAACTCGACCAGGAACGCCGCGGCAGGATCGAGCAGCCGGTGTTTGGCCCGGTCGTGTGAGGTCTCCTGCTCGTGCTGCTCGGCCTGCCGGTGCAGCAGCGGCCGGCCCTTCTTGGTGTATCGCAGCCGGAGCGTCTCGGAGGTCGTCTCGACATGCCAGTTCCCGTACGGAAGCCCGAGCAGTTCATCCACGACCTCACCCGCGCCACCGGCGTCCGCGTTGCGGGTATGCGCCTGCCGCTCGTCGAACTCAGTCACCTGGAGTCGCCGAACCCCCTTGAGGTCCACATACCGCAACTCCACCCGCTGGTACTGAGGCGCCTCCGCCCCACGCCGCCGCCCGGACCCGACCGCCCGCACCAACGCCCCCGGCTCGAGCAGCGCCTCCCGAACCGCAGCCCGCGCAACAGACTCCTCACCCGCAGCACCCCCGGCAGACGCCTGGCCCGCGGCACCCCCGGCATACGGCTCACCCGCCGCAACCCGGGCAGGATCGTCGCCTGCGGCACCTCCGGCAGACTCGTCGCGTACGGCACCCGCGACGGAGTCTTCACTCGCGTCGCCGGTCCGCTCAACCGCTTCCTGGTCAGCCTGCATCGCGCCATTGTCGCCGACCGCTCCGCGAGATCACAAAAGGGTCTCGCCTCGGCTACACCAGGGCTACACCAGCTTGCCGTCCTCGGGGAGCAGATTGAGGGCCTTCAGCCTGGTCTCGATACCGCCGGGTTGGCGCCCCAGGGCGGTCACCAGCGCGTCCTTGCCGGCACCGTCCTGGAACATCTGGGTGAGCAACTCCTCCTGCTCTGCCGTCCACAGCCGGAAGGCATTGGGATACGTCTTGCGGGCCTCCTCCACGCGACGGCCGTAGGAGCGGCCGGCCGGCAGCTCCAGGGCTCTGATCCGGAGCAGTCGGTGCCGGCCGACCTCCTCGCCATCGCGCCAGAAGACGACCACGCCGTCGTCGAATGTCATCAGGTCGGACGGGACGTCGCAGTAGTCGGCGTCCTCGAGCATCACCCGGACCATGTGTCTTCTCCTTCGTGTCGAAACGGGTTCTCACCAGAGAAGATGCCGCGATCCCACCGCGATCCAGAGACGAATTTCAGACCTGTGGACAACCCAACCGGCCCGCTGGTCTACTAGCCGCCATCGCCGCGGTCCTCTTCGGCCGCGATGAGAACTGGGGCGGCTGCTTGCCGCAGTCGTTCGCTCTCGGCGCCGAGCAAGCCGAGTAGGACGAGGTCGAGGGTCATCCCGCCGACCGCGGCGAACTGCGTACCGGCGAACTGGAACACCTGGGTCACTAGCAGCGACACCAGTACTGCGAGCTCGAACAGCCGCACCGCACGCGCCCGATCGCGAGCCCGCAACCGCAGCCCGCCCCGGATCGTGAAGGTTGCCGACAGCAGACTCCCCGCAGCCACTCCGACCACCGGCAGGTCGGTCAGCAACCGCCCGTCATCCAACCGGAGGCCGGCCGCGATGACAGGAGCACCGAGCGCCTGCAGGGTCAGCACGAAGACCGCCACGGCCGGCGCGAGCGGATGGGTCGCCAGCCGGTCGAAGCCCCGGTGCAGCTTCTTCCACGCGGCGTCGATCGGCGCAGCGAGCTCCACCTCGTCAGGCGGACAAGCAGCCAGCAGCGCTCGGGTCTCCCGCCGCCCGACGACCTCCGGCCCCACCACCCTCAACTGCGCGGACGCCTGTGCCAGCCGACGCCGGGACAGCCCACCGGCGACTCCCTCGACCGCGTTGTCGACCACATTGGCCAACTGCTCCCGCTCGTCGATCGGCCGCCGGTT
Organism: Kribbella sp. NPDC051620; assembly: GCF_044453825.1. Taxonomy (NCBI): domain Bacteria; kingdom Bacillati; phylum Actinomycetota; class Actinomycetes; order Propionibacteriales; family Kribbellaceae; genus Kribbella; species Kribbella sp. NPDC051620. The sequence goes on along the minus strand of NZ_JBITDB010000005.1, from coordinate 934,728 downwards.
GCTGACGTACCTCGAGCCCAGCACGATCAGCACGAAGATGACGTACACGATCGCCGCGGTCGGTTGGTAGAAGTAGTTGTTGTCCGAGGTGATGAACTTGCCGACCTCGTCGATGAACAGCCCGAAGCCGACGCCGCCCACCAGCGCCGCCGCCGGCCGGACCACCGGTCCGACGTACGACAGCAGCAGGTAGATGGCGAGCAGCATCAGCAGTCCGCCGGGCAGGACATGCGCGATGTGCAGTCCCTTGCCGCCGATCTGCGGGTAACCACTCAGCCCCAGGATCAGGCGAGTGATGAGGACGGTCGAGACCCCCGACACCACGAAGGTGGTCAGGTGCTCCCCGGTCCGCACGTTGCGGACCAGTCCGGCCCGAAGCAGGTACGACGACCTGGTGGTCATTTCACCAGCGCCGCGATCACCACGATCGCGACCAGCGCCGCTAGTACGACTGAGGTGACGAGCCGTCGGGTCCGGGGGTCCACCGGCCCAGGTTAGTGGACCCCTGCCGACCAGCTCAGACCAGTAGGTAGTTGCCGACCAATACGCCCAGCGGATCCACCCGCTGCTTGATCTCCCCGAGCCTGGCGACCGGGTCGGCTTCTCCCCGGCCGAGGCGCAGTTCATGCACTGGATCGAGGCCACGATGGCACTGGGCCTCCGGCGCGGCCTGGTCGCGGCAAACGTCGGCCAGACCGGGCGGGACACGTCTGCGGCCGTGGTGATCTTCGACGGCACCAATGAGGTCATCTCGGCCAGCGCTACCGCGCAGGAGCGGATCGCCGAGCTCGGTGGCGACCTGTGGGGCATGCTGCCCTCGTCGATCACCACTGTCGTGTCCGCCGCCGGCGCGGCCAAGGTCATCCCGCTCATCGTGGAGGCGTACGGGCTGACCGATCGCGAGCGAGACGTGGTCCAGCACGTCCTCCTGGGCGACAGTACGAACCAGATCGCCGCGGCCCTCCACCTGTCCCCCTACACGGTCCAGGACCACCTCAAGGTCATCTTCGAAAAGGTAGGCGTCTCCAGCCGCCGGGAACTCTCCTCCCGCATCTTCTTCAGCCAGTACGCCGGCCGACTCGGCCGCACGCTGCACACTGACGGCTGGTTCAACGGTTGAGGGTGATGAGCGGTTCGGGGCGGTGTACTCCGCGGGGGCGGTAGCCGAGTACGTCGGAGAAGCCGAGGTAGTCGGTGAGGAGCCAGATGATGGCCAGCCACATCTCGGTGCCCTGCAGGCCAGGGGTTGCGCGGGCGTCGGTGGCGTCGGGGGCGAAGGCGAAACCTTCGTTGTCGACCCAGCGGGTGAGGATGATGGCCAGCGTCTGCTCGGCCCATTCACGGCCTTGTGCGCGGCCGTAGTCGGTTTGCTTGCCGGCCAGCCAGAGCGGGTGGATGACGTCGAGTACGTTGCAGGCGTTGAACTCGACGCGCTGGTCTTGCGAGTGGACCAGGAGGGTGCGGATCGCCGCTTCGGGGTACGGCAGCGGGAGCCCGTACTGCGCATAGGTGCCGCGCGTCAGGCGATAGAAGCCGTTGACCACTTGCAGCCAACCGTCGTCGGGGTGAGGCTGGCCCCACATGCCGGTCTCGGGATCGGCGTGGGTGGTCAGCCAGCCCATCAGCGGGTAGAGCATGGTGGAATCCCCATGATCCTTGAGGTTCCGGGCGATCGCCGTACCGACGGAGTCGATCGCCGCACCCGCGCTCCACGCATTCCTTGCCCACGGCAACTCGTCGAAGCGGGCCGGTTCCAGGTCGAGTGAGATTGGGTGCTCGAAGCAACTACCCAGCAACTGAAGGGCGTAGCCGACGCAGAGCACGTGATAGCTCCCGGGCCCGTCGAGCACAGACACCTCAGCCGCCCGCAACCGACGTACCAGGTCAGCTGTCGAGTGGCCAGCGGGTGCACGTCGAAGGAGCAGATCAGCGATCTCGATGGCATCACACCAAGGCCGGACCGCAGACTCACCCCCAGGCTGATCGACAAACTTCTCACCATCAAAACACCTTGCCAGCAAGGCGTCCGCCTGCGACCGCGCTTTGACAGCAAAGGCTGCGGCAGGTGCCGAAAGTTCTGCAACCGGCCTTCTAGGCTCGCGGCGGTCGCGGAGTTTGCGGGCGGGGTTGCCGGCTACTACGGACCACTCGTCGACGTTCTTTGTTACTACCGCGCCGGCGCCGATGATGCTGTGGGGGCCGATGGTTACGCCGTCGAGGATTACCGCGTTGGAGCCGATCCAGACGTCGTCGCCGACGGTGATGCCGGCGGAGGTGTGGGGTTGGCGGTGGATCGGCTGGTCGGGGGCGGTGCCGTGGTTGAAGGCGAGGATCGAGGTGTGGGCGCCGATGCGGACGCCGTCGCCCAGGACGACCTTGCCGCGGACCGTGGTGAACGGGTTGATGGTGGTGTCGGCGCCGAGCCGGATCTCGCCGGTGACGTAGGCGTGGGCGGCTATGTAGGACCGCGACCCCATCCGGAGCACCTCGCAGAAGACCGCGGCGCTCTCCGCGACATACGCGTCGGCGGCCAGCTCCACCGAACCGGCCGGCCCCGCCGAGCCCTTCAGTTCGCGGTGCCGCTCGGCCTGCCGTTCGCGCTCAGCGGGCGATGCGCGGGCGTACTCCCACGGAAGGAAATCCAGACGGTGAGCGGCGGAGGTCATACCGGACGAGGTCATGGGATAACGCTATCCAGAAAACTGCGCTGCTAACGTTCGGCCCATGCAAGGAGGGAGCGGTGGGGGGCAGCGCAGTCAGCGCGTGACGATCAGCGACCTCGCGCGCCGGCTCGACATCTCCAAGGCCTCGGTCTCGTACGCGCTGAACGGCCGCTCCGGCGTCAGCGAGGAGACCCGGCAACGCGTGCTCAGCCTCGCCGCCGAGCTCGGCTTCCACCCGAACTCCGCCGCCGTCGCGCTGTCCGCGAGCCGTACCAGGACGATCGGCATCGTGATCGCCCGCGACCCGGCGCTGATCTCGACCGAGGCGTTCTACATGCGCACCCTGGTCGGCATCGAGCAGTACCTGAACGAGGTCGACTCCTCGCTCCTTCTCCGGCTGACCGGCGAGCAGGGCCAGGATCTCGACGTACTCCGCCGTTGGAGCCGGCAGGGCCGGGTCGACGGATTCATCCTGTTCGACGAGCACAACGACGACCCCCGGATCCCGTTGCTCAAGGAGCTCGGCGTCCCCTGCGTCGTGGTCAGCTCCAACGCGCCCGACGACGGCGTCGGCCGGCTGGTCAGCTCGCCGGAGCAGACGGTGCAACTGCTGGTCGGGCACCTGGAAGAGCTTGGCCACAAGAACGTCGCACATGTCAGCGGCCCGTTCACCTTCGTCCACGAGCAGTTGCGGGTGACACTCCTCAAGGAGCACGCCGAAGCACGCGGCATCCGGGTCACCCACCTCGAAGGCAGCTACCAGTACGCCGACGGCGCGGCGATCACGCGCAAGCTCCTCACCAGCAAGAACCGGCCGACCGCCCTCATCCTGGGCAACGATCTGATGGCTGTCGCTGCTCTCCGCGTCGCCGTCGAGCTCGGGACCGCGGTACCGGACGAGCTCTCGATCATCGCCTGGGACGACTCACCGCTGTGCGAGCTCGCGCTCCCGGGCATCACCGCCGTCGACCAGCAGACGATGGAGCGCGGCCGGATGGCGGCCGATCTGCTGTTCCGGATCGCGGCCGGCGAGTCGGGGCTGCATTGGGAGACCCCTTCTGGGGTACTACGCGTGCGGGACTCGACCGCACCAGCCTGAAAGATCACGGTGAAATAACGAAACCGGGTCAACTGAACCGGTTAGGGTTCCGCAGCTTAACCGGTTAGGCCACTATGGCCGCACCAGCCTCCGCTCTCCTGCCGGAGGCTCGACGGGACGAGGGAGTCCGACGTGAGACTGCGTTCGTTTGTAGCCGCAGCAGCGGTGACCGCCCTGGGAATCAGCCTGGCCGCCTGCGGTGGCAGCGATTCAGGCGGCTCCGACGGCGGTAGTGGTGGAGACCAGACGCTGACCTACTGGGCCAGCAACCAGGGCACCAGCCTGGACAACGACAAAGAGGTGCTGACACCGGTCCTGCAGAAGTTCACCGCGGACACCGGCATCAAGGTCAACCTCGAGGTGATCGGCTGGAACGACCTGCAGACCCGGATCCAGACCGCGACCACCTCCGGCCAGGGCCCCGACGTGCTCAACATCGGCAACACCTGGGCCGCGTCCCTGCAGGCGACCGGCGCGTTCCTGCCGTTCGACGACGATGCGATGAACGCGATCGGGGGCAAGGACAAGTTCGTGCCGACGGCTCTGGCGACCGGCGGCAAGGAAGGCGAGGACCCGACCTCGGTCCCGCTCTACGGGCTGGCCTACGGCCTGTACTACAACAAGGCGATGTTCGCCGCGGCCGGGCTGCAGCCGCCGAAGACCTGGGAAGAGATGGTGTCGGCCGCGCAGAAGCTGACCGACCCGGCGAAGAAGACCTGGGGAATGGCGCTGGCGGCCGGCAGCTACACCGAGAACGTGCACTTCGCCTTCATCAACGGCGCCCAGAACGGCGCCGACTGGTTCGACAAGGACGGCAAGCCGACCTTCACCAGCGACGGCAACGTGCAGGGCGTGCTGCGGTACCTCGACCTGATGCAGAAGGACAAGGTCGCCAACCCGTCGAACGCGCAGTACGACAACGGCACCAAGTCGGTGAACGACTTCGCCACCAAGAAGGTGGCGATGGTGATCAACCAGAACAACGCCGACTCCTCGATCGTGGCCAACGGGATGAAGGCCGGCGAGTACGGCGTCGTGCCGTTCCCCGCGCCGCAGGGCTCGCCGAACCAGACCGCCAGCCACGTGGCCGGCATCAACCTGTCGATCTTCAAGAACACCAAGCACAAGGACGCGGCGCTGAAGTTCGTCAAGTACATGACGGACGCGACCACCCAGGCCACGCTGGGCAAGCCGTTCTCCTCGCTGCCGGTGCTCAAGGACGCCAAGCCGGTCTTCACCACCGACGCGGCCGAGGCGGCGACCTTCCAGGACGTCTACAACACCAAGTCGAAGCCGCTGCCGCTGGTACCGGCCGAGGACCAGTTCGAGAGCACCGTCGGCAAGGCGATGAACGGCCTGTTCGCCAAGATCGCCACCGGTGGCACGGTCACCGCCGATGACGTGAAGTCGGTCCTCCAGACGGCCCAGGACCAAGTGGCGGCCGGCAGCTGATGTCCGTAGTCACCGAGGATGCCCCTGCCGCGACGGCTGCCAAGCCGCCGCGGCGGGGGCTCGACCACCGGCCCGGTCTGAGCCGGAAGCTCCCCTATCTGCTGCTCGCCCCGGCGGTCCTGCTGGAGTTGCTGATCCACATCGTGCCGATGCTGGTCGGCATCTGGATGAGCTTCGTGAAGCTGACCAAGTTCTTCATCTCGAACTGGTCGGCCGCGCCGTGGGCCGGCTTCAACAACTACCGGGTGGCCGTCGACTTCCACAACGCGGTCGGCGAAGGCCTGCTCAAGTCCTTCGGCGTCACGGTCGCCTTCTCGCTGATCACGCTGGCCCTCTCGTGGATTCTCGGGATGGCGGCGGCGGTCGCATTGCAACCACCGTTCAAGGGGCGGAGCGTAGTACGGACGTTGTTCCTGGTGCCGTATGCGCTCCCCGCGTACGCCGGAATCCTGACCTGGAACTTCATGCTCCAGCGCGACACCGGCGCGGTGAACCATGTGATCGTCGACAACCTCGGGCTCACCAGCGACCGCCCGTTCTGGCTGATCGGCGGCAACGCGCTCGTCTCACTGATCACGGTCGCGGTCTGGAAGCTGTGGCCGTTCGCGTTCCTGACCTTGATGGCCGGGCTGCAGAGCATCCCGCGCGACGTCTACGAGGCGGCCGCGGTGGACGGCGCCGGGTCGGTCCGGCAGTGGCGCAACATCACGCTGCCTGCCTTGCGGCCGGTCAACCTGGTGCTCGTGCTGGTGCTGTTCCTGTGGACGTTCAGCGACTTCAACACGCCGTACGTGCTGTTCGGCAACGCGCAGCCGCCGGCGGGTGACCTGATCACCTTCCACATCTACAACGCGTCGTTCCTGACCTGGAACTTCGGCTCCGGCGCGGCGATGTCCGTGCTGCTGCTGATCTTCTTGATGATCGTCACCGGCGCCTACCTGATCGTCACCGGCCGGAGGTCTCGTCGTGCGTGACACCAAGGGATTCAAGGCCTATCGCGCGGTCGTGCTGACCGTGCTGGGGCTGTTCGTGCTCGTCCCGCTCTACGTGATGGTGACCTCGTCGCTGAAACCGCTGAGCGACGTCCAGGGCGCCTTCACCTGGTGGCCGTCGAAGCTCACCCTCGACCCGTTCGTGGACATGTGGAAGACGGTGCCGCTGGCCCGGTACTTCGTGAACTCCACGATCGTCTCGGTGGTCGCCACCGTCTGCTCGGTCGCGATCGCGATCCTGGCGGCGTTCGCGGTCTCCCGGTTCCGGTTCCGCGGCCGCAGCGTCTTCACCACCACGGTGCTGTCGACGCAGATGTTCCCCGGCGTGCTGTTCCTGCTGCCGTTGTTCCTGATCTTCGTGAACATCAACAACTCGCTCGGGCTGCAACTGGTCGGCACCCGGCTCGGGCTGATCATCACGTACCTGACGTTCAGCCTGCCGTTCTCGATCTGGATGCTCGCCGGGTACTTCGACAGCATCCCCCGCGAACTCGACGAGGCGGCACTGGTCGACGGCTGCGGTCCGATGGGCGCGCTTGCCAGGGTCGTACTCCCGGCTGCCCGGCCGGGCGTCATCGCGGTCGCGATCTACTCGTTCATGACCGCTTGGGGTGAGGTGTTGTTCGCCTCGGTGATGACGACCGAGTCCAACCGCACCTTGTCGGTCGGACTACGGCAGTACTCGACCCAGACCAACATCTACTGGAACCAGATCATGGCCGCTGCCCTCGTGGTCAGCATCCCGGTCGTCATCGGCTTCCTCCTGGCCCAACGCCACTTCGTCGCCGGAGTAACCGCTGGAGCCGTCAAGTAGCAATGACGTGGCGCGCGGGGTCAGGTGACCCCGCGCGTCGTCGTTCAGTAGGGCGACGAACCGTAGATGTCCACCGAGGTGGAGTAGCTGGACGAGCTCCGGCCGTTCTTGCCGACGGTGGCGCCGCTGATTCCGTGGCAGGAGAGGCGGTAGTTGTCGAGCCTCGTCTCTTTCACGGCGTCGGGACCGGTCGCCGCGTGGTTGGTGTTCTTGGCGGCGAAGGCGACGATCTGCCGCCGGGCCGCGGCATCGGGAATGAACAGCGGCAGAATCCCGGGCAGGCCGGCCTGCAGCGACGCCCACGCCTTCTTCGGGCCTTGCGGATAACTCCCGCTGCCGGAGGCGCGCCCGCCCACGTCGATGCTCTCGACCTGGTTCTTCGTCTTGTAGACGCGGCTGAGGCCGACCTCCAGCCCGCCCTTCTCGCAGCGCATCCCGAGGATGCGGTCGTCCTTGCAACTGAAGCCCTTGGCCTTGAGCCGCTTGGTGATCACGTCAACGCTGAGGCCGGGGATGCACCCGCGGCAGGCCGGAGGCGCAATGGGTTTGGTGGTTGAGCTGGGCGCCGCGGCCCAACAGTTAGACGGAGGTCTAACTGTTGGGATCTAACTGAAAAGCTTCTCGCCCCAGAAGGAGCCGGGGGTGACTCCTGGTGGGCAGGCGAAGATGCCTGAGCCGACGTGGCGGATGTACTCGTTCATGGCGTCGGAGCGGGACAGCTGCTGCTGGATCGGTACGAACTGCTTGCGCGGATCGCGCTGGTACGCGAGGAAGAACAGCCCCGCGTCGAGCCGGCCGAGGCCGTCCGAGCCGTCGACGAAGTTGTACCCACGCCGCAACAGCTCCGCACCCTTGTTGAACTGCGGATGCGCCAGCCGGACGTGCGAGTCCTTGGCCACCTTCGGCGTACCGTCCGAGGTCTTGGCGTTGAAGTCGATCGGGTCGAACTCGTCGGCCTTGCCCAGCGGAGCGCCGGTGCCCTTGCCGCGGCCGATGATCTGCTCCTGCTCGCCGAGCGACGTGCGGTCCCAGATCTCGATCGTCATCCGGATCCGCCGCGACACCAGGTACGAGCCGCCGACCATCCAGTCCGGGCCGTCCTCGGGCTGGACCCACAGCTGCTCCTCGAGCTTCGCGGTGTCTTCCAGCTTGAGGTTGTTCGTACCGTCCTTGAAGCCGAACAGGTTGCGCGGCGTGGTCTGCGCCCTCGACGTGGAGGACGTCCGCCCGAACCCGAGCTGCGAGTACCGCACGACCGTCGTCCCGAAGCCGATCCTGGCCAGGTTGCGGATCGCGTGCACCGCGACCTGCGGGTCGTCCGAGCACGCCTGGATCGCGATGTCGCCACCGCTGCGAGCCGGATCCAGGTTGTCACCGATGAAGTGCGGCAGGTCGACCAGCGCGGCCGGGCGGTTTCCCTTCAGCCCGAACCGGTCGTTGCCCTTGGCATCGACGAAGAAGCTCGGCCCGAAGCCGATGGTCAGAGTGAGCCGGGCCGGCGGCAGGCCGACAGCCTCGCCGGTGTCCTCGGGTGGAGCCTCGCCCGGGCCGTTCACCGCACCGTACTGGCCGATGTCGCGGCCCGCCGTCATCAACGCCGCCGCTGCTGTCCACTCCTTCAGCAAGGAGATGACGGCGTCGCGCTTGTCGGTCGTCACGTCGAAGGTGGCGAAGTGCAGCCGGTCCTGCGCAGGCGTGACGATCCCGGCCTGATGGGTCCCGTGGAACTCGACCGGGCCGCTGTTGTCGGCGGCCTGGGACTCCTCGGTCGTCAGCGCTGAGTGGGCGGCGTACCCGGCGACGCCGGTGGCGACCGCGGCCCCCGCCGCGCCAAAGAGACCGCGACGGGAGATCCCTCGACGCTGCTGGGCGTCGTTCGTGTTCTCGGTCATTTCTTCGCGATCACGCCGGCGACCTTGCTGACCGGTTCGGCCAGCGCGTCCACGACCGCGCCGAGTTCCTTCTTCTCGGCCTCGCTCGCGGTGTAGGGCTTGAAGCCGTCACCGACGCGGTACTTGTCCAGCGCGGCGAAGACTGCCTTGAAGTTGGTGTCCAGCGTGGTGACCAGTGCGGGGTCGCGCTGCTGCAGCGCCGGACGCAGGGCCTGTACCGCGGCTTGCGAGCCCTCGACGTTGGCCTGGAAGTCCCACAGGTCGGTGTGCGAGTAGCGGTCTTCCTCACCGGTGACCTTGCCGGTGGCAACCTCGTCGAGCAGCTCCTTGGCGCCGTTGGCCAGCTGCAGCGGGTTGAGCTTCACGACCTTGGCCTTGGCGACCACCGTCTTCACGTCGGTCAGCAGCTGGTCGGCGTACTTCGCCATCCCCGCGGTGGTGTTCTTCTCCCACAGGGCCTGCTCAATGCGGTGGTACCCGGTCCACTCGGTGCCGGGCTCGACGTCGTTGACGCGGGCGTCGATCTTCGGGTCGAGGTCGCCGAACGACTCCGCGACCGGCTCGATCCGCTCCCAGTAGGTGCGGGAGACCGGGAACAGCGCCTTGGCTTTGGCGACGTCGCCGGCCTTGACCGCGGTGACGAACTCGATGGTCTTCTGCTCCAGCGCGATCGCCTGCGAGTTCACGTAGCGCTGGTAGCTCTCGGTGGCCTGCTTGAGTGCGGTGTCCTCGTCCACCTGGGCCGCTGCGGCGCCGGTGACGGTGAGGTCGCCCCGGATGCCGTCGCCGACCATGCCCGGCTTGCAGACGGCCTGGTACTTCCCGGTCGGCAGCTCCACGATCAGGTCCCGCTTGAGGCCTGGGCCAATGTTCTCGACCTCACCCATCACCCGGTCGCCCTCGGCGTACACGTAGAACTCGGTGACCTTGCTGCCGCCGTTGGAGACCGAGAAGGTGCTCGTCCCGGACTTCACGTCCGTACGGCTCAGGCCGCACTCGGAGTCGGTCGCCTTGACGTTGACCGGACCCGTCCCGTCGTCGGCACCGGCGGCGGGCTTGTCGTCCGCGCAACCGGTCAGGCCGGCCAGCAGCAGTACTGCGCCGACGGCGGCGGCTCGGCGGGTGGTGATCATGAGTTCTCCTGGGCAGTTCGGACGGGCACCGCGGGCGACGGCGTCGACTTGATCGGGCGGAAGTACAGGAACAGGACCGGGACGAGGTAGACCAGCCAGGCGGTCGCCTCGAGCACCGTCGGGGCCGGGCTGAAGTTGAAGATGCCCTTCAGCAGTACGCCGTACCAGCTGTCCGGCGGGATCACCTGCGAGATGTCGAAGGCGAGGTTCTGCAGGCCGGGCAGGATGTTCGCCTCCTGCAGGTCGTGGAAGCCGTAGGCGAAGATGCCGGCCGCGACCAGCACCAGCAGCGCGCCGGTCCACTTGAAGAAGACGGCCAGGTTGATCTTGACCGCGCCGCGGTAGATCGCGAAGCCGAGCACGACCGAGGTGATCAGGCCGAGCATTACGCCGGTGAGCGGCGCGGCCGTCGTCGCGGTCGCGGCCGAGGCGTAGACGATGAAGGCCGTCTCGATGCTCTCCCGGAAGACCGCCAGGAAGGCGAGCAGGACGACGGCGCCGGAGCCGAGCTCCAGCGCCTGCCCCATCCGCTCGCGCAACTCCCGGGCGATGCTGCGGGAGGCCTTGCGCATCCAGAAGATCATCCAGGTGACGAAGCCGACCGCGACGATCGACATCACCCCGCCGATCGTCTCCTGGGTGGTGAACGACTTGGCGGTCAGCGCGGTGACGAACTGCAGCAGACCCCAGCCGACGGCCGCGACGGCGAGCGCCGCGACCACTCCGGCCCAGACCAGTTTGAGCTTGTCCCGCCGTCCGGCCTTGACCAGGAAGGTGGCGAGAATGCTGACCACCAACGAGGCTTCGAGACCTTCACGAAGACCGATCAGGTAGTTGGCGAGCATGGCGGGAACTCCAGGTATTAGGTACGGCTAACCTTCCGAAGGTTAGCCTAAGAAGCTCCATTCGCCCACTGTGTCGTACGCCGCACCATGGCTCGGACCCTCCCCTAGACGCGATGAGACCAACTCGATACTCTCCGCTGTCCAGGATGGTCCCTCGTAGGTGTCGAAGATCCGCACCCACCGGACCACGTCCATCGGCTGTTTCAAACGCGCCAGCGTGAGGTGCGGGGTGAATTTGCGCCCGTCCACGGTCACCCCCGCCTTGTTCGCAGCTGACCGCGTCGTCATCGCCAGGTGCGGCAGAGCGTCCGACTCGTCCTGGACGCCGGTGAACAGCACCCGGGCGTCCGCCACGCTCGGGAACGCTCCTGATCCCTTCAGCCGGAGGTCGAACGGCTTCTGCCGGTTCGCCACCCGCTCGAGCCCTTCAGCCAGGTCTTCGGTCTTGTACTCCGGTACGTCGCCCAGGAACGCGAGCGTGATGTGCCAGTTCTCGTCCGACGCCCAGCGGATGTCCTCATCCGGGTGATCTCTTCGGGGGCCGACGAACTCGGCCAGATGCTCGACAACCTCCATCGGCGGGATGACCGCCACAAACAGTCGCATCCCACGACTTTAGAGGTCAGCAGTCCATCGCGGCGAAGGCATATCCCTGGGCCGTCAACGTCTCCAGCGCCTGGTCGAGCGCCGCCACGGACTGACTGCGATCGCCGCCGGCGTCGTGCATCAGGATCACGCTTTGATTGTGGGCGCCCTTGAGGATGCTGTTCACGATCGCCTGGGTCCCCGGCCGCTGCCAGTCGAGGGTGTCGACGTCCCACAGCACCGGCTTCATCCCGGCCGCCTTGATGTCCGCCTTGACCTTCGCGTTCTCCGCACCGTACGGCGGCCGGAAACACTTCGAGGCCGGCCCGTCGAAGATCTCGTGATGCCGCTTGGCCGCCGACACCTTCGTCAGCTGCGGATGCGAGATCGAGTGACTCCCAATGCTGTTGCCAGCAGCAAGTACCTGCTCCTTGAGGCTCGGGTGCTGCTCCTGCATACTACCCAACTCGAAGAAGGTGGCGTGAGCGTTGTACTTCGCCAGCACCTCGAGCACCTGCGGCGTCCACACCGGATCCGGCCCGTCGTCGAAGGTGAAGAACAACACCTTGTTGCCTTCGGCACCAGCAGTCCGGTTGCCGGCCGGCTTGACCGGCGTACTCGGGCTCGGGGTGGTCGGGCTCGGCGTGGTCGTCGGCGTCTTCGCCGGCACCTTGGCCGGGGCTTTCGCGGAGGAAACCGTCTTGTCCGGCGCACTCGCCGCCGCCTGGTTGGCCTGCCCCATCCCGAAAGCCACCGCCCCGACGATCACAAAGACCGCCGACACACCGATGCCGAAGTTGATGAAGGCACCGAGCTTGCGGGACATGACGACTCCTCATTGACCAGACGGCCCCACTTCCAGGGCCTTGCAGAAGATGAGACGCCGAAAGTCCCCATCCAGTTCGCGCGTTTCCGATTCGCGGGGTGAGACTGGGGTATGGAGATCGAGGGGCGGAATTTGCCGGCGCCTTGTGTGGTGGTGTTGGTGGGGCCGGGGGCGGCGGGGAAGTCGACTTGGGCCGCGGAGACGTTCGCGGCTGATCTGGTGGTGTCCAGCGATCGGCTGCGGGCGCTGGTGGGGGCGGGGGAAGACGATCTGGCGGCGAGTACGGATGCGTTCGCGTTGCTGGAGGAAGTGGTTCGGCAGCGGATCGGGCGGCGGTTGACCACGGTGATCGACACGCTCGGGCTGGATCGGGAGCGGCGGCTCAACTGGCTGGCGATGGCTCGGGCGCAAGGGATCGCGTGTGTGGCGGTTGGGTTCGATACGCCGGCGGAGGAGTGCCGGCGGCGGAATCGGGAGCGGGCCAAGCGGATCCCGGCGGATGTGCTGACTGGGCAGCTCAAGGCTTGGGCGGCGGTCAAGAAGGAGTTGCCGGGCGAAGGGTATGACGACGTGCTCGCGCCTACGGCGGTACGCGTAGTACCGGAGGCGTTTGTGGGGGCGGGGGAAGCGGCGCGGCGGCAACGGGAGGCGCCGGCGCGGTTGCGGTTCGGGTTGCAGTTGAGCAGCTATACGCACAAGGCGGGGCGGAAGACGACGGGGCAATGGGTCAAGGAGATCGGCGCTGCTGCTGAGACGGCTGGGTTCGATGCGATCTACGTGATGGATCACTTCCGGCAGATTCCGCAGGTGGGGCGGGCGTGGGAGGACTTCCTGGAGAGCTGGACGACGCTCGCGTATCTGGCAGCCTGTACGTCGCGGGTGCACCTTGGGACGCTCGTCAGCGGGATCACCTATCGCAACGTCGCTCACCTCGGGAAGATCGTGGCGACGCTCGACGTGCTGAGTGGTGGTCGGGCGGTGTGTGGGCTCGGGTTGGCGTGGTTCGAGGCCGAACACAAGGCATACGGGTGGGAGTTTCCGTCGGTCGGCGATCGGTATGCCTTGCTGCAGGACGCTTTGCAGTTGCTGCCCGTGTTGTGGGGACCAGGCAACAAACCGTGGCGAGGCAAGGTTCTCGACGTACCGGAGACTGCTTGCTACCCGCGCCCGCTGCAGGACCCACTACCGATCCTGCTCGGCGGCAGCGGCAACCGCACTCTGCGCCTGGCAGCCCGGTACGCCGATGCCGTCAACGTCTTCGGCCCCGCGGACAAGGTCCGGGAGAAGGCCGCCTATCTCCAGGCAAACACCCCTCCCGGCAAAGAACCGCCACGGCTGACCCAACTCTCGACCACCCTCATCGGCAAGAACCCCCAGCACCTCACCGAACTGATCGACCGTCTCCGCCCCCGCAACCAGGACCCAGCCAAGTACGCCGCCTCCGTCAACGCAGCCACCATCCCCGACCAGATCGGCCGCTTCCGCGAACTGTCCGAGGCGGGTGCCACCGAGGTGATGCTCAGCCTCCCCGACCTCGATGACGACCTCGCCCCTCTCGAAACCGCGGCGGAGATCATCGCCGCCTTCCGCTAGTTCACCTGGCACCGCGTGGACTGCCGAGGCTGCGAGGATGGAGCCATGGAGCAGAAGCTGAGCCGAACGGATGCCTCGGAAGCTGTCAGCGACGCGGGGTGGCGCTTCCTCCTCGGCACACTGCGAACATCGGTACCGGTCGGATCACTGACCCAGGCGGCCGAGATCACCTCACGCGCGGTCGAGGCGTGTGGCGACGACGCCGACCAGCATCTTCGAGTCGACCTCCGCCCCAGCCGGGTGATCCTCACCCTCCAGTCGCTGGACCACGCCGCCGTAACCACCCGCGACACCGCCCTCGCGCACCAGATCTCCGCCGCTGTCCACGAAGCCGGCTCACAAACCAAACCTGACATCAACACGGAAGCCCCACGATCGGTCCAACTCGTGGAACTCGGCATCGACGCCCTCGACATCGCCGCGATCCGCCCCTTCTGGAAGGCAGCGCTGGGCTACACCGCCGAAGCAGGAGCCGACGGCCCCACGGACCCGCTGGTCGACCCCCTAGGCCAAGGCCCCGCCATCTGGTTCCAGCAAATGGACCACCCCCGCCCCCAACGCAACCGCATCCACCTCGACATCTCCGTCCCCCACGACGAAGCCCCCCACCGCCTCAAAGCCGCCCTAGCAGCCGGCGGCCGCCTACTCTCCGACCACCGAGCCCCCGCCTTCTGGGTCCTAGCCGACCCCGAAGACAACGAAGCCTGCATAACCACCTGGCAAGCCCGAGACAGCTAAAGCACTGGTCAGGACGCTGACGCCCCAGCCGATGAGCCATCGGCGTCGCCTTGACCCCGGAGCTGTTTGAGGATGCCTCTAGCCCACCCCGCTGCCGGCGCCGGACAGAGCCGCAGGCGGCTACCGCTCGGCCTACCCGAGCGGCACATCACGCCAGAGCACCCCGTCCGGATCCGCCACCGTATGCACGCAGGTGCACGGCCACGCCCCGTACGACCGCCACCAAGCCAGTTGTTCGGTCAAGCCGCAATCGATCGACATCTGTCGTTCCAGCAGGCCAGACAAACCTGGCGCCCGGCACCGCGTGAACCACAGCAGCAGCCGGGACTGTCTGTTGCTCTTGCA